>NZ_JCAHMZ010000003.1:0-467832 GCF_059414925.1 Cedecea sp. B1(4)
CTGGGAGATAAAACGGAGGTCTGCCGCTTCAGCGGTCGATTTATTTGGCCGGGAGTCCGGGTTCTTAGGGGAGTGACGGTGACTCCCCTAAGACGTTCACCTATGCCGGGTTACATATAAAACAGGGCTGGAAGTGAACGGAACCTTAGCCGACCCTCCATAATCGTGGGTATTTGTGGCTAAGGAACAGCTTTCAACTTGAAAGGCCTACAACCCTAATGCATCAAAATCTGAAGCATCATGGCGTTCGGCCAGCTGCACATCGCCCCAGGTGCGGTTCACGATGCGGCCACGCTTCACCGCCGGGCGGTTAGCCACTTCATCGGCCCAGCGGCCAAAGTGTTTGTAGGAGGCTATGTCGAGGAATTCGGCAGATTCGTACAGGCCACCTTTTGCCAGCGCGCCGTACCAGGTAAAGATAGCAATGTCGGCGATAGTGTAATCATCTCCGGCGATAAAGCGGTTTTTCTCCAGCTGTTTATCGAGCACGTCCAGCTGACGCTTGGTTTCCATCGCGAAGCGGTTGATGGCGTACTCGATTTTGACCGGGGCATAGTGGTAGAAGTGGCCGAAGCCGCCGCCCAGGTATGGGGCGGAACCCTGCAGCCAGAACAGCCAGTTCAGCGCTTCGGTGCGCCCGGCGATGTCTTTTGGCAGGAAGTGGCCGAATTTTTCCGCGAGATAAAGCAGGATGTTGCCGGACTCAAACACGCGCAGCGGCGGCGTGACGGAGTGGTCAAACAGCGCCGGAATTTTAGAGTTTGGGTTCACTTCCACAAACCCGCTGGAGAACTGGTCGCCTTCGCCGATGCGAATCAGGTGCGCATCGTATTCTGCCCCGCTGATGCCCAGCGCCAGCAGCTCTTCCAGCAGAATCGTGACTTTCTGCCCGTTCGGCGTACCGAGCGAGTAGAGCTGCAGCGGGTGTTTGCCGACAGGCAGCGTTTTTTCATGAGTCGGGCCGGAAATTGGGCGGTTGATGCTGGAGAACTGACCGGCTTCGGTCTTGTTCCAGGTCCAGACTTTTGGGGGCTGGTAGTTGTGTTCGGACATCGCGTGATCTGCCTTCTTCTCAGGTTAGTTATCTGATGAAACTATCTTGAAGTGTAGCAAGAGGGAAGAGCCTGCCGGGCTATACCGCCAGAAAAGCGAAAGCCCGGCGTGGTATCAGGCTGGTTTCAGCCCCGGTTGTACAAGGCCATAAATCTGGTGATTCAGGTGGGAGGATTTTGCCAGCTCTGCGACGTGCGCGGCGACATCGGCCCGCATGACCATACCGTGAATTTCGGGGGTCTGGCTCAGCACAGCTTTGCCGGTGGGTTCACCGTGAAGCAGGCCACCGGGGCGAACAATAGCAAAGTTCAGCGTGCTGGTTTGCAGCCAGCTTTCGGCGAGGGATTTTTCCCGTACCGCCTGACCAAAGGCCGCTTTTGCCCGGTCGGATAAATAAGCCCAGCTTTCTCCGCAGCCTAAAGAGGTGACCAGCACCATGCGTGAGATCCCGGCTTTTTCGGCGCAGTCGATAACTGTCCGGTGCGCCTGGTAATCCTGTGAACCGCCCATCGTCGAAATGACGGTGGCGTCCTTGCCCGCCAGGCGGCAGGCTTTTGCGACAGCGTCTGCGTCGCAGGCGTCGCCGGTAATAACCTGAGCACCTGCCTCACGCAGTTTTGCGGCGGCTTCTTTGTTACGCACCAGTGCAACAACGGGGCGATTTTCTGCCAAAGCCAGATTCGCGGTTAGCGCGCCTACGCCCTTGCCCCCGGCACCAAAAATTAACCATGGCGTCATGCAATATTTCCCTTAAGTTTCTCTGCCAGCGCACGAAAAGCTGCCAGTTGGTCTGCCAGTAATTGGCGGTGATCGTCGCGCCCGATGAAGATTTTCAGCATCGCGCTGCCCGCCTGATTGAAGAACAGAATCGAGGCGGTGTCCATCCCCATAAACTTGCGCTCCACCAACGCGATGTGGGTGCAGTTGGCCGCTTTGATATGCCCCGTCATGCCTTTTTTGCCGCGCAGGTTGAAATAGCCGTGGCGGTGGAAGCCGGAGGGCAGTTCCCCGGAAAATTCAATAATCACATCGGCGGTGTGTACCAGCGTGGTGACGCTGCCCCATTCGACAACGGTGTCCCAAACGGTGTCGAACTGCTCGCCGCTAACCAGCGCCTGAGCGGGGAGCTGGGAGACAACATCCAGCAGGGTGACATTATATTGTGTGGCAATAGATTCCAGCGTGCCGTCCGGCTGGGTTTTTAAGTAATCGGCGAGGGAAACGGAAGTCATAGCGTTGCTCCTTGTGGTTTTTTGTCCGTTGTTATTGGGGTATTGAGGGCGGCAATCAGCGTCTGCAGCGACTGGAAGATATTGCTGGCCCAGAAGCGGCCTTCGTCGGTCAGACGCAGGCAGGTTGAGTCATCCCGGGTCAGGCCGGAGTCGTGCCATTGGGCAAGCAGCGGCTGGAGCAGATGCGCATCGGCGGTTAACTCGTCGAGAGGCACGTGGGCGGTTTCAATGCCTGCCTGGAGGCGATGCCGCCAGCGGTAGCCTGGGTCAGTGGTGCGGGCCATCATCATCAGCGGTTTTTTTCCGGCGGCGACGGCGGCGTGCCAGGTCTCCAGGTTGCGTTCAACCATCCAGGAGTAGCCGTTAACCGAGCCGCCCGCGCCGGAGCCAAAGGCCAGGCAGTCTGCCCCCTGTTTAATCAGCAGGTTGTAAAGGTTGCGTTCCCGCGTGGTGCGCGCCCAGTGGCTGTTGCTGATGCAGCGCCAGCCTGCGCTGTCCATGAAGTCGCAGCCCTGCAGGTACAAATCCCTGCGTTCGGCTGGGGAAGGCAGCGTGACGCGTCCATTTTCTACAGCTTTACCCAGCGGCGTTTGCGGTAGCAAATTCAGGGCATAAAGATCGACCCCGTCGAGGCCGATGTCCCGCGCGATAGCCAGGTCTTCGGCCCACAGCTTTTGATCCTGCCCCGGGAGGCCAAACAGCAGGTCGCAGACCACGGCGGCACGATCGCGTTTGCAGAGGTTTTCCATAAAGAATCGGGCGGTGGGGCCGTCGGAGGTGCGCGCCATTTTTTTGCGGATTTTGCTGTTAAACGACTGGATGCCGATGGAGAAGCGGTTGGCTCCGGCGTCGAGGCAGGCGTCGATGCGCTCATCATTAAAATTCAGCACCCGGCCTTCAATGGTGATTTCGCAGTCCGGGGCCAGCGGCAGGCTACGGCGCAGGGCGGTAATGATCCGCGCTAAATCTTTGGCTGATAGCGCCGAAGGCGTGCCGCCGCCAAAGTAGATGGCGTGAATGGGGGCCGACTGGTGCAGCGGGCTGCTGGCCTCCAGCTCGATTTCCCTGAGCAGCGCGTCGGTGTAGCGTTCGCAGTGGTCTGCTTCATAACGATTCTGGTAAAAACCGCAGAAGGTACAGTGCGTTGCGCAGAAGGGAATATGGAGGTAAACCAGCCTTTTGCCGGGAGGCGTTGGGCTGGTAATCACCTGTTGCCAGGTGTGCTCCAGCTGTTCTTTGGCGATGGGCATTGCGCCGCGCCACGGCATGGTGGCGTGACGATCCTTAAAGGGTTGCCCGCCGGGGAGCGCAAAGTGCGCCTGGAGATCCAGTTCAGGTTTCATGTTCAACATAGCTCATTTCAAAGTAATCCTTAATCTTTCTGGCCGGACTCGGGCCAAAACTGGTGATGCAGCAGTTCCACGGCCTCTGCGACGCGCGGGCCCATGCCGAGAATCAAAGCCTGATCGATAATGACTATCCGCTTGTTTTTCCAGGCGGAGGTATGAGTGATCCCGGGAATGGCCTTCAGCGCTTCGGGGTTGCCCTGGGTCATTTGAGTCGTCGCGACGATGACCTCCGGGTTGGCGGCGATCATCGCCTCGGTGCTGTAGCTCTGGTACTGACGATGCCGGGCGATATTTTTTGCTCCGGCCATGCTAAGGATGGAGTCGGCCACGCTGCCCGCGCCGGCAACCTGCGGCACGCTGCCGCCTGCGGAGAGAATAAACATCGCTTTGACGGGGTGTGGCTTCAGCGCGTTACGTTTGCTAATCACCTCCAGCCGCTGTTTAAGGTTGGCAATCAGCGCCTCTCCCTGCGGCTGGCGCTGTAAGGTCATCGCCAGAGTTTGAATGTTGGTGTACATCTGCTCGACGGTGGCGGGCACTCGCGGGAGCTGCAGGACATTCACCTTTGCCTTTTCCAACTGCCCGATGACGATGTGCGGCCCGGCGTCCTGCCAGGTAATGAAGCGCCCGGGGCGCAGCGACAAGATGGATTCGCTGCTGAGCTGCATCCAGGAACCGATGTGCGGCAGCTTTGCCGTTTCCGGCGGCCAGGTGGTGGTTTCATCCACGCCAACCATCTGGCTACCCGCGTCGAGGGCATAAACAAGCTCGCTCAGGGAGCCGCCAGCGACGACCAGCCGCTCGCTAGCCTGGCTGGAAAAAGAAGTCGTCAGCGCCAGCAATGCGGCAAAAAAATGTCTCTTCATCAGAATTTCCACCCAAAGCCGATGGCCGTGTTGAAGCCCGCTTCCGGGATAGATTCGTGGGCGGTCTGGTAGCGTTTGTTGGTCAGGTTGTTCAGCGCCAGGTTGACCAGGTACTGGTCGTTGTCACCAAACTCGGCGTTGACGGCCAGGTTTAACGTGGCCCAGCCGGAGTAGCGCCTTTCACTGTCACCGGTGTTTTCTTTGGCACGGGAGGCCGCGCGAATAAAGGCGTCGGAGGTGATATTCATGGCGTTAAGCATCAGCGTATGTCTGACCCCGAAGCGGCCATTGACGACAGGCTCACCGGTATCCCAGGTTTTTAGCGAGTCGCTTTCATACTGACGACGCAGGAGATTGCCGCTCAGGTAAGGGGAGACGGCCCAGCCGTTGTACTCCGCGCTCAGCTCAATGCCGTAGGTTTTGGCCCGGTTGATGTTGTCATAAAAGCGGTAGTTGGCCCGGGAACTGCTGCTGTTCCCCAGACAGAGGGCTTGCCCTTCGCAGGCTCGTGATGCGACGTAATCTTTGGCTTCGGAATAGTAGACCGTGCTGTCAATCAGCCACAGGTTGCCTTTGTAGCGGGCGCCAATTTCGTAGTTGTTGGAGTGTTCCGGGCGCAGATCAGGGTTGCCGTAAGTCACGCCGCCGCCGGCGGAAGTCTGCATAAACTGCTGCACCAGCGTCGGGAAGACGTAGCCCTGGGCAAAGGCTGCACGCAGCTCGATATCTTTAAACCCGGAGTAGTTCAGGCTGGTCGCCGCCACGAACTGGCTATCGCTGGCGGATTTGTTGCCGGTTGCGGTGTGGGTTGTAACGCCGCCTTCGGTTTTTTGTGTGCTGCTATCAATGAGTTTGGAGGAGAGCCAGTACTGGCGGGCGCCCGCCGTCCATGTCCAGTCATCGGCCAGGTGCCAGGCGTTCTGCGCAAACAGTGAGGTATTGCTTTGTTCCGATTTGTCCTGCGACTGGCTGTGGGTTTCAATATCAAAGATCCCGGTTTTGGCCGTCTGCCGCGTGTAGCCGCTGCCGCTCTGGTCTACCTTGTCGTGCTGATACTGTGCCCCAAGCACCAAATCGTTCCCGGCGGGCAGGGAGAAGTTTGTTTGCAGCGTGACGCCCTGGGTGTACTGCTTGTCGTTGGTCTGGGTCTGATTTTTTACGCTTAGCGCCTGAATGGCCGGCGAAGGAATTACCTGTGTAGTCGCGACTTCATTGTTAAACCGGCGTTCGACGGTTTGGCTGTAGGCATCCAGATGGATTTTTTTCAGGTAATTTCCGTCGACATCAAGGTCGTAAAACAGCCCGATTTTTTCCCGCGTCATTTTCGGGATCCTGACGCTAAAGGCGTCGAACTGTTGGTCTGGATCGTTGTACCAGGTTTGCGTGGCGAGGCTGTAGCGGTCGAGAGACAGGCCAATTTTCTGACGATCGAAACGGTAACCCAGCCACAGTCCCTGGCCGTTATTGCGGAAGTGCGTGTTATCCAGCCGCCCATCCGGGGTTTTTCTGTTGCCCTGGTCCGAATAGCTGCCGTTGATGCGGTAGTCTAACTGGCCGATGCTGCCCCAGGCGGCGGCGGATTCCTCCCAGCCTGCGGTGGCGGAGTTCCAGGTTGCTTTGACCAGCCCGGCCAACGGCTTATCACCGCCTTTTTTGGTGATGAAATTCACCACGCCGCCGATGGCCTGTGAGCCGTAGAGCACGGAATAGGGGCCTTTAATGACTTCAATACGTTCCAGTGCCGATTCATCCACCAGCAGCCCCGCGCCGTAGTCCTGCCCGGCGCGTTGGTAGGTGACTTGCTGACCATCAATCAGAACCAACACGCGCGATGAGGCTTCGCCCCGGATGCGGATTTGCTTGCGACCCGCGAGCGCGTTATCGGTGACTTCTACCCCGGGAATATCTTTGAGGTCGTCTGCAATGGAGACGCTGGTAGAGTTTTCCAGCGTTTTGCTGTCAACCACCTGGACGGTAACCGGGCTGTTCCAGAGGTTGGTTTCCGTGCGGCTGGCACTGACGATAATCGTGTCATCAGGCGCTGTGTTTGGCTGGGCGAAAGCGCGATCCGGTGCGGCAAGTGCGCCGGCAATCAACAGGGGTACGGCTGAAAAGGTCGCGTAGGTTTCACATTTCCCTGGCATAAACTCATCCTTGCGAACGTTAATGATATTTATTATCGTTCGCCTTTATAGCCAGGAGTGGCGTACATATCCACCGTTTAACCTGCTAACCAGATGCAACTTTGATTTTGGTCAAAGGAGATGGACCCGTGCGCGGTGAGCCTGCAAAAGGAGGGTAACTTTCTGCGCCCGGCCGCAGGACGTATCACTTTTATGTTGCTAACCTGTTTATTTCCTCAACGAACCTACAAAAAAAAGCAGTGAGTCTGGAAAGAGGAATGCCGTTTATTTTTCATTGCATTGGCGCTTTGTAATGTCCTGTGGCGGGAAAATATTATTATCCCGAACGTGTTTCCGATGAGATACAGCCAGAAACAATAAGCCAATTTATGTAAAGGAGTGATGTTTATATGTTGCAGCACAGGGACGGGAAAATACTCCTTTTATTTATTAGTTTCCTTATTATTTATCTGCTACCGGGAATATACGGCCATACGCCGTGGAAGCAGGATGAAAACTATACCTTCGGCGTGATTCAAACCATGTATGAAACGGGCAATTGGTTAGTGCCTGTGAACGCCGGTGAGCCGTTTATGGAAAAGCCGCCACTTTATTACTGGACGGCGACGCTAATGGCGCATTTGTTTTCCGGTATGATGCCACTCCACGATGCTGCCCGAAGTGCGACGCTTTTGTTTTCAATTATTAATTTTTCCTTCTTTATTCTGCTGGCGAGAAGAGTGTTCCGCAGTGAAAGCCTGGTGGATTACCGTATCTGGCTGGCCTTCGCCGTTTATATCAGCGCCCCGGGCATCCTGCGCCACAGCCATGATATGTTCAGCGATACCGCGCTCACCGCAGGCGCAACCGTGGCGCTGTATGGCATTGTCGGGTTGATTCGCCAAGAGAAAGTGGCCGCCTCGGCGGTATGGTTTGGCCTGGGCACAATAGCAACGATGTTATCCAAAGGCGTATTTATTCCCGGCGTATTATGGATAACTTTATTTTTAAGTGCTTTCTTTTTCACACAATGCCGGACTAAAGCATTTTGGTATCCGGTTATTCTCTCAGGACTGGTAGCGCTTATTTTTATTCTTCCCTGGCCCGTGTTGCTTTACAGTAAACATCCCGACCTTTTTATGGCGTGGTTTTGGGAAAATAACATTGGCCGTTTTCTTGGCTTTTCCGTTGCTAAGCTGGGCGCCAAAGCAAACCTGATGCGTGTGCCTGAGGCCGTTGCGCTTTTTGCTCTGCCAGCCGGGATGTTGGCGACGGTTTACTTTCTTCGTCATCCACTTCAACGGTTGAGAAACCCGGATGAGTTTGTGATTACGCTTTTTCCGTTGCTCGGCATTATTATTCTGCAGATGTCGGCCACCAGTCGTGCTTTATATTTAATGCCCTTTGTGGCCCCGATGGCTATATTGGGATCCCAGCTTTTGCCCTCAATAAAAGAGAAAGCACTGCGTTATTTCTCCTGTTTTGCCGTCGCGCTATGGTCAGCTTCGCTTGCGGGGGTTTGGGGAATTTATCTGCTTAAGGTGGGTGGCGATCAAAAAGGCTGGCTGGATCCGCTTGAGCGCTGGCTGCCGGCGAGCTACGAGCTGCATTTATCCTGGCCGCCGTTTGTGTTTGCCTTGGTCGTTACCGCGCTGTGGATCTGTCGGGGGCGTTTATCTGCGGCACTCAACCCGGTGTTGCGGGCAGCATTCAGTTGGGGGTTAGGCGTGACTGTTGTCTGGAGCGTGGCGTTCACGTTAATGGTGGGCTGGTTCGACTACAGCAAAGGCTATGCAGGGGTATTTAAGGATCTCAAAAGCCATCTGGCGGGGCAGTACCTGGCGGATGATTGCATGGCTTCTTACCGGTTGGGAGAGTCAGAAGCGCCGATGCTTTATTACTTTGCCGGGATCCTGCATCAGCCACAAACAACCTTCCGCCAGCCTGAGCGCTGCCGCTGGCTGATTGTGCTGGGCGACAAGCTGCAGCCCGCGCCGAAGGGAATGGTTTTTTTCTGGGAAGATAATCGCCCCGGTGAGAAGCGTAACAACCTGATGGTGTACCGGGACGTTTCAGAAAATAACGACTAAAAACCTGGGCTGGGTTTACAAGGCTCAGCCAGGCAGGCCTTCCACAATAGTGATCATCGCTTCTGCGACGCTGGCCCTTTCCTGACGAGCGCGCTGGTATTCCGGTGAGTGGTAGCAGGCCAGCGCCGTTTCCATATCGGCAAACTCAATCACGACATGGCGGGTGAAAGCCGCATCGCCCTCTACTACTTCCGCTTTACCGCCCCGGGCCAGGAAGCGGGCGTTGTAGCGCGTAAAGGCCGCCGGGGATAAATCGATATAGTTTTGGTACTGCTTAGGGTTGTGAACGGTGACGTGGGCAATCCAGTATGCGGCCATGCTTTGCTCCTGTAGGGGAAAGTCTGTTTGTCAGCCAATCTAGCATAGCGGTGAACGGCCGTGTTGCCGGAAAGAGGCGGCATGATGTGGTGGCTAATCGCCTAATTTGGTTTTGTACATTTCATTACACGCCGATACCAATCACTCACTGAAGAGTTTGTTCCACACGCCTATAGTTCATTCCAACGGCCCCGCAGTGGGGTAAACACGAAAACAAATTCGAGGATGTCGAAATGAAAAAAGTATTAGCTCTGGTTGTTGCCGCTGCTATGGGTCTGTCTTCTGCCGCTTTCGCTGCTGACACTACCGCTACCGCACCAGCTGCTGCGCCGGCAACCACCGCCGCTGCTCCTGCTGCTAAAGCTCCAGCTGCAAAAGTAACGCACCATAAGAAACACAAAAAAGCTGCCGCTCAGAAAGCACAGGCCGCTAAAAAGAAACACAAAAAAGCCGCTAAGCCAGCCACCGAGCAGAAAGCGCAGGCTGCTAAAAAGCACCACAAAAAAGCAGTAAAACCAGCTGCGCAGAAAGCG
Organism: Cedecea sp. B1(4); assembly: GCF_059414925.1. NCBI lineage: Bacteria > Pseudomonadati > Pseudomonadota > Gammaproteobacteria > Enterobacterales > Enterobacteriaceae > Cedecea > Cedecea sp. B1(4). The sequence continues at coordinate 9,565 of NZ_JCAHMZ010000003.1, forward strand.
CAGGCTGCTAAAAAACACCACAAAAAAGCAGTAAAACCAGCCGCGCAGAAAGCTCAGGCTGCTAAAAAGCACCACAAAAAAGCAGTAAAACCTGTTGCTCAGAAGGCTCAGGCTGCTAAGAAACATGTGAAAAAACATCACAAAGTTGCTGCAAAACCGGCTGTTAAGCCAGCTGCATAAGTTTGACGGGGCAACCCCGTTAGCTTGAAGCGTTAACACAAACACCCGGCTTGCCGGGTGTTTCTTTCTGGAGTTCAGATAATGTTGCGACGCTACAGTTTCGAATTAATCCTCACCGCGCTGCTGACCTGCGGCCTAATCACGCTGAATTTTTGGCTTCAGTAGATTCTGTTCTTCCTGGGTTCTAAAAAACCACCAGCCCCTGTTTTACTCAGAAATACAGTCCAGCGCCTGGTTGATATACTGGTGCAGATTAGCGCTGTAGTTTTTATTTGGCTCTGGAAAAGTGGTTGGAAGAGGGCGATGTTGATGCAGTCGAATAATCGTTCAGTTCGATGAAGAGTTCACTTCTCCAAAAGCAAAAAAACCGCCATAGGCGGGTTCTTCTAAATAGTGGTGCCCGGACTCGGACAAAAACGTCAGGAACGTTTTTGAACGGCGCTTGCGCTGGCCCCTTATGGGGTGAGTCTCAGGGATGAGACGAATACTAAAACGTCAGGAACGTTTTTGAACAGCGCTTGTGCTGGCCCCTTATGGGGTGAGTCTCAGGGATGAGACGAATAATCGACTTTCAGTTCGATGTAGAGTCCGTATCGCCAAAAGCAAAAAACCCGCCATAGGCGGGTTCTTCTAAATAGTGGTGCCCGGACTCGGAATCGAACCAAGGACACGGGGATTTTCAATCCCCTGCTCTACCGACTGAGCTATCCGGGCAACGGGCCGCATTAAACCGTAAAGGCCGCCAGGCGTCAACGGCTTTGTCATAAAAATTACCAAAAACTATGCTGATTGCCTGCTTTTCAGTCAAAGACAGCAAAAAGACGTGCTTCAGGTTAATGCCCCGCCGGTGCGGCACAGCGCAAAGCGCAGAATATCTTCCGCAAGGGTTCTGGCCGTGTCGATATCAGCCTGGCTACGCTTCACCAATAGCTTGCTCAGGCAGCCTTCCAGCACCAATTCCATTTGGTGCGCGACCATGGTTGGATCGTCCACTTCCATTTGTGTGAGCAGCTCGTGCGTGTATTCACAGGCCGCTTTTTTCTGCTGGTCCGCCAGTTGATGAATCGGGTGCGCGGCATCAGGGTAGAAGGTGCAGGCGGCAATAAACAGGCAGCCGGGGTAACGCTGGTTGCTCACGCATTCGGTCAGGGCGTGGTAGCGCTTAAGTAGCTTTTGCTCCGGCGTTAGCTCTTCGTCCAGCATCAGCTGACGCCGCCAGACATCCACCTGCGAACTTAAGTAGCGCAGGGCGTCGTACAGCAGGGCTTCGCTGTCGGGCCAGAACTGGCGAATCTCAGCGAGCGGATAATCGGCTTCTTTCGCCACCATCTCCAGCGTCGTGCTGGCAATGCCTTCACGTTCAAGGACATGCAGGGCGTGCTCTAAAACTTCTTCGCGTTGCACGGTTTTCTCCTTACGTTTCCCAACGGATTAAGTGTTGTTTACTGGCTGCGATTGCGCAAATGCTCGCTGAACGCGGAGGCGTCCATAAAGCCCGTTACGCGGTCTGCCGGCTGTTCAACGCCGTTAGCATCAAAGAATAAAATGGTTGGCAGGCCAAGCACCTGTAAATGCTTCAGCAGGGCTTTGTCGTCGGCGTTATTTGCCGTGACATCGGCCTGGAGTAAAACGGCGCCAGACAGCGCTTTTTGCACCTGCGGATCGCTAAAGGTGTATTTCTCAAACTCTTTACATGCCACGCACCAGTCGGCGTACAAATCTAACATCACCGGTTTGCCTTTCGCTCCGGCTAGCGCGGCGTCGAGCTGCTCAACGTTGACTACTTTGTTAAAGCTGAGGTGAGGGACGGACTGAACGGATGCCGGAGAGCCAAAAGCCCAGTCCTGCAGCGGACGAGCGGCCACCAGCGCGGCACCCAGAAGAAGAATTTGCAGCACGCGTAGCCAGGACTTCTTCGCTCCAAGGCTGGTGATAAATGCCCAGCCGAAGAAGGCGACGCCCAGCAGGCTCCACAGCCTCAGCCCCCAGATATCGCCCAGTACGCGTTCCAGCAGGAAGACCGGCAGCGCCAGAATCACAAAACCAAAGGCAGTTTTGACGCTTTCCATCCACGGCCCGCTTTTCGGCAGCAGGCGATTACCGAAGACGGTAATCAGGATTAGCGGCAGGCCCATGCCCAGCGCGTAAAGGTAAAGCGTGCCGCCGCCGAGCCACATATTTCCGCTTTGCGCGATGTACAGCAGGATGGCACTAAGCGGCGCGGTGGTGCATGGCGAGCAGATAAGCCCGGCCAGCGCGCCCATAGCAAAGACGCCGCCCGCCGAGCCGCCCTGCTGGCGGTTGCTCATCAGCGCCAGGCGCGTTTGCAGCGACGATGGCATCTGCAGCGTGAACAGACCGAACATCGAGGCGGCGAGCAAGATAAAGAGCGCCGACAGGCCAATCAGCACGTATGGGTGCTGTAGTGCCGCCTGGAACTGGAGTCCTGCGGCGGCAACGACAAGACCGAGTGCGGTGTAGGTCAGCGCCATGCCCTGGACGTAAACAAAGGCCAGCAGCAGCGCCCGGGCAGTGGACAGGCGTTGTTTACCACCTAGTACGATGCCGGAAATGAGCGGGTACATCGGCAGCACGCAGGGCGTGAAGGCGATGCCGATGCCGATCAGGAAGGCCCACAGCGCGGAGAAGGGGAGTGATGCGGGGGCGGCGCTGTCTGCTCCCCTCACCCCGGCCCTCTCCCCAGAAGGAGAGGGGGCGGAGGACACATTGGCATCATTAGCCGACGCAGCAATAGCACTCAACGGCACAACGCGCGTTTCCGGCGGATAGCAGAATCCGGCTTCGGCGCAGCCCTGGTAAGTGACGCTAACGGACGAACCTTTATTGGCGGCATTTACCGTAATGGGCAGAGTTAGCTGCTGGGTGAAGATCTCCGTTTTGCCGTAGAACTCATCTTCGTGCCAGGTGCCCTTAGGAATAGCCAGGGGCGTAATGTCCGCGCTGGTGGGCACCACTTTGATCTGCTGGCGATAGAGATAATAGCCGGGTTTTATCTGCCAGCTGAGCGTCAGCTTGTGATCCACCTGCTGAAAGTCAAAGGCAAAAGCCTGGTCGACCGGGACAAACTGCGTTTTATTCTGGGCGTCAAACAGCCCGGCGAAGGCCTGCGAACTGCATAACAGCAGGACTAGCGTAATGATGCGTAAAGCCATGAGAGATATTCACTGTTTCCGTGTGCAACTGGCAGAACCAGTAGTTCTGGCGTTTGATAAGGGTGATGGGTTTTCAGGCAGGCAAGCAGTGCCTCCTGGTGTTCCACGTCGCTCTTGAGCAGCATTTGGACTTCGTACTCCTGCTCCAGCTTTCCTTCCCAGTAATAGAGCGAAGTTGCGCCCGGCAGCAGCGTCACGCAGGCGGCAAGTTTCTCCGCCAGCACCTTCGCGGCAAGATCCTGCGCGGTGGCTTCATCCGGGGCGGTACAGAGTACAACGACAGCCTGGGTCATCGACATCGCAAACCTCATCTGAGAAGAAAGTGCGATGACTATAACATGAGCAGAAGAAAACGGGCTGCATTGCAGCCCGCGTCTGGCGGAGATTTACAGTACGATCCCACCGATGATAAAGCCGAGGATAACGCACAAAGTAATGGCAATGACGCCGGGGATCAGGAAGGCGTGGTTGAACACATATTTGCCGATACGCGTTGAGCCGGTGTCGTCCATTTCGACCGCTGCCAGCAGCGTCGGGTAGGTTGGCAGGACGAACAGCGCAGATACCGCTGCAAAAGAGGCCACGGCGGTTAATGGCGTAACGCCGAGCAGCAGGGCCGCAGGCATCAGCGCTTTCGTTGTGGCCGCCTGGGAATAAAGCAACGTGGCCGCGAAGAACAGCACCACAGCCAGCAGCCACGGGTAACCGTTCAGCAGGTCACCGGCAACCGCCTGAATGTCGCTGATATGGGACTTAACGAAGGTATCGCCCAGCCATGCAACGCCGAGTACGCAAATACAGGCGCTCATGCCGGACTTAAAGGTGCTGGCGTTCAGCACTTCGCCAGTGTCGATTTTACAGGTGATGCTAATCAGCGTGGCGATGGTGAGCATAAACACAACAATCGCTTCGTTACGCGGCAGAACCGGGTTCTGAATCAGGCCGACGGTGTCGCTGATCGCGGTGGCATAGAACATCACGGCGACAATACCGATCAGGAATAGCAGCACCGAACGCTTGGCGTGCGGCTTCAGTTCGAAGACCTGGCTACCGCGCAGTTTCACTTCGCCTTTGGCAAGGCGTTCCTGGTAAACCGGATCGTCTTTCAGCTCGCAGCCGAGGAAGTTACACACCACCGCGGTTAGCATCACGGCAATCAGCGTGACCGGGATACAGATACCTAGCAGCGTCAGGTAGCTCACGCCCATCGGCTCCAGAATGCCGGCAAAAAACACCACTGCAGCGGAAATCGGCGATGCCGTAATGGCGATTTGTGAGGCAACAACGGCGATAGAAAGCGGGCGAGAAGGGCGAATGCCCTGCTCTTTTGCCACTTCGGTAATTACCGGCAGCGTGGAAAAGGCCGTGTGGCCGGTCCCGGCCAGAATGGTCATAAACCAGGTGACCAGCGGCGCAAGGAAGGTGATGTATTTCGGATGGCGGCGCAGCATGCGTTCCGCAAGGCTGACCAGGTAGTCCATGCCGCCCGCGACCTGCATGGCCGCAATCGCGGCGATCACCGCCATGATAATTTCAATCACGTCGAAGGGGATTGCCCCCGGTTTGATCTGGAAGATAAGGGTAAGCACCAGCACGCCGAGACCACCGGCAAAACCAATACCGATTCCTCCCAGCCTTGCCCCGAGATAGATCGCCAGCAGGACGACCACGAGTTCAGCACCAAACATAATTGCATCCTTGAGATTTAAATGAGATGAAAATGAAATGTTATGTTTTCGTATACCGTTAAAATGAAAAAGGCACGTCCGACTGGACGTGCCTTTTGGCGTTTATGTGGATGAGTTATTGTTCGCTTTCATCGGTATAGCGCTTAGCTTTGTAGACCGGGTGCATCAGGTTGTGGACGGAGAAGATATCGTCCAGCTCGGCTTCGGTCAGCAGGCCGCGCTCTAGCACGACTTCGCGCACGCTCTTGCCGGTTTCTGCGCAGATCTTGCCGACGATGTCGCCGTTGTGGTGGCCAATGAACGGGTTCAGGTAGGTCACGATACCGATGGAGTTGTACACGTAGCTCTCACACACTTCTTTATTCGCGGTGATGCCGTTAATGCATTTTTCCAGCAGGTTGTAGCAGGCGTTGGTCAGGATATGAATGGATTCGAACATTGCCTGGCCAATCACCGGCTCCATCACGTTCAGCTGCAGCTGACCTGCTTCGGATGCCATGGTCACCGTGGTGTCGTTGCCGATGACTTTGAAGCAAACCTGATTCACCACTTCCGGGACAACCGGGTTCACTTTGGCCGGCATGATAGAAGAACCCGCCTGCAGTTCTGGCAGGTTGATTTCGTTCAGGCCAGCGCGCGGGCCGGAAGAGAGCAGGCGCAGGTCGTTACAGATTTTGGACATTTTCACGGCCAGGCGCTTCAGGGAGCTGTGCACCATCACGTATGCGCCGCAGTCGGAGGTCGCTTCAATCAGGTCTTCTGCCGGTACACAGGCCAGGCCGCTGACTTCTGCCAGTTTCTGTACGGCCAACTGCTGGTAGCCATCTGGCGTGTTGAGGCGGGTACCGATGGCGGTTGCGCCAAGGTTCACTTCCAGCAGCAGTTCAGCGGTGCGCAGCAGGTTTTTAGTCTCTTCAGTCAGCAGCACGTTGAACGCGTGGAACTCCTGACCGAGGGTCATCGGAACAGCGTCCTGAAGCTGGGTACGGCCCATTTTCAGGATCTCAGAAAACTCAACCGCTTTGCGCTGGAAGCCTTCTCCCAGCTGATTAATGGCATCGATCAGTTTCACGATGGAAGCGTAAACCGCGATGCGGAAGCCGGTTGGGTAGGCGTCGTTAGTGGACTGGCATTTGTTGACGTGGTCGTTCGGGTTCAGGAACTGGTATTCACCTTTCTGGTGGCCCATCAGTTCCAGACCGATGTTGGCGAGGACTTCATTGGTGTTCATGTTGACGGAAGTACCGGCGCCGCCCTGGTAGACGTCTACCGGGAACTGATCCATGCATTTGCCGTTGTTCAGGACTTCATCACAGGCCTGAATGATGGTGTTCGCGATGCTCTTAGGAATGGTTTGCAATTCCTTGTTCGCCATTGCCGCCGCTTTTTTTACCATCACCATACCGCGTACAAATTCCGGTATGTCACTGATTTTACTGTTGCTAATGTAGAAGTTTTCAATCGCTCTCAGAGTATGAACGCCGTAGTAGGCATCCGCTGGCACTTCCCTGGTACCCAACAAATCTTCTTCGATACGAATGTTATTTAACATGTGAACCTTCTTAGTAAAGCTGCAGATAAATGCACTGTTTTATTCACACACACGAAATGTGGTTGTGAGCTTAATAGGCCGACGATTATGTCCATATTCGACCGCGTTGACGTGATGATATGCTGATGATAGCGAAAAGCAGTAACCTGGATCACTTATTAAAAGCCGCCACGCATAACAATTATTAATATGTGATATAGGTCAACAGTTGAAAATTTCCAGAAAAAATTCACGCAATAAACATTGATCTTTGTCTACAGCGTCGCCATCTCCCTCCTACGCGTAATTGCTAATCTATTTTTCGCGAGACCATTAACGGGCTCGCCCGATGACAGGAGCGTATAGTGCGCTGGATCCCGTTTATTGCCGTTTTCCTTTATGTTTACATCGAAATTTCGCTGTTCATACAGGTGGCACACGTTTTGGGGGTCTTTATGACCCTGATTCTGGTCATTTTCACTTCGGTGATTGGCCTTTCTCTGGTGCGTAACCAGGGCTTTAAAAACCTGATGCTGATGCAGCAGAAGATGGCGGCAGGCGAAAGCCCTGCGGCGGAGATGATCAAAAGCGTCTCGCTGATCATGGCCGGTATTTTGCTGCTGTTGCCGGGCTTTTTTACCGACTTCCTCGGTCTGCTGCTGCTGTTGCCGCCGGTGCAAAAGCACCTCACGCTCAAGCTGATGCCGCATTTGCGCTTCTCCCGCATGCCTGGCGGCGGTTTTAGCGCCGGTAGTGAAGGGGGCAATACATTCGACGGTGAGTTCCAGCGTAAAGACGACGCGCCAAAGCGCCTCGACGACCAGCACCGGGACGATCGTTAAATTTTAGTTTTTTTTGTTTTCCCCCCTTGAAGGGGGGAAAGCGCATCCCCATTAATCAGGTCACCAGCCGATTACCCCTGTGGGACGGCGTTACCTAACTATCTGATACTGACTTTCTCAAAGGAGAGCTATCAATGAGCATTCGTCCATTACATGATCGTGTCATCGTCAAGCGTAAAGAAGTTGAGTCCAAATCTGCGGGCGGCATCGTTCTGACTGGCTCCGCAGCGGGCAAATCAACTCGTGGCGAGATCATCGCTGTCGGTAAAGGCCGCATCCTGGAAAACGGTAGCGTGCAGCCGCTGGACGTGAAAGTGGGTGACATCGTTATCTTTAACGATGGCTACGGCGTGAAGTCCGAGAAAATCGACAACGAAGAAGTGCTGATCATGTCCGAAAGCGACATCCTGGCAATTGTTGAAGCGTAATTTGACGCACGAACCTGAACGAATTTGAGGAATAGAAGAAATGGCAGCTAAAGACGTAAAATTCGGTAACGACGCTCGTGTAAAAATGCTGCGCGGCGTTAACGTACTGGCAGATGCAGTGAAAGTTACCCTCGGTCCTAAAGGCCGTAACGTGGTTCTGGATAAATCTTTCGGTGCACCGACCATCACCAAAGATGGCGTTTCCGTAGCGCGTGAAATCGAGCTGGAAGACAAGTTCGAAAACATGGGCGCACAGATGGTGAAAGAAGTTGCCTCTAAAGCGAACGACGCTGCAGGCGACGGTACCACCACCGCAACCGTACTGGCTCAGGCTATCATCACCGAAGGTCTGAAAGCCGTTGCTGCGGGCATGAACCCAATGGACCTGAAACGCGGTATCGATAAAGCCGTTGTTGCCGCTGTTGAAGAGCTGAAAGCGCTGTCCGTGCCGTGCTCTGACTCTAAAGCGATTGCTCAGGTTGGTACTATCTCCGCTAACTCCGACGAAACCGTAGGTAAACTGATCGCTGAAGCGATGGATAAAGTCGGTAAAGAAGGCGTGATCACCGTTGAAGACGGTACCGGTCTGGAAGACGAACTGGACGTGGTTGAAGGTATGCAGTTCGACCGCGGCTACCTGTCCCCATACTTCATCAACAAGCCAGAAACTGGCGCTGTTGAGCTGGAAAGCCCGTTCATCCTGCTGGCTGACAAAAAAATCTCCAACATCCGTGAAATGCTGCCAGTGCTGGAAGCCGTTGCGAAAGCAGGCAAACCGCTGGTTATCATCGCTGAAGATGTTGAAGGCGAAGCGCTGGCTACCCTGGTGGTTAACACCATGCGTGGCATCGTGAAAGTGGCTGCGGTTAAAGCACCAGGCTTCGGCGACCGCCGTAAAGCTATGCTGCAGGACATCGCTACCCTGACCGGCGGTACCGTTATCTCTGAAGAGATCGGTATGGAGCTGGAAAAAGCGACCCTGGAAGACCTCGGCCAGGCTAAACGCGTTGTGATCAACAAAGACACCACCACCATCATCGATGGCGTGGGTGAAGAAGCCGCTATTCAGGGCCGCGTTGGTCAGATCCGTAAGCAGATCGAAGAAGCAACTTCTGACTATGACCGCGAAAAACTGCAGGAGCGCGTAGCGAAACTGGCAGGCGGCGTAGCGGTAATCAAAGTTGGTGCTGCTACCGAAGTTGAAATGAAAGAGAAAAAAGCTCGCGTCGACGATGCCCTGCACGCTACCCGTGCTGCGGTTGAAGAAGGCGTGGTTGCTGGTGGTGGTGTAGCGCTGGTTCGCGTTGCCGCTAAACTGGCTGGCCTGACCGCTCAGAACGAAGACCAGAACGTGGGTATCAAAGTTGCGCTGCGCGCGATGGAAGCTCCTCTGCGTCAGATCGTTTCTAACGCCGGTGAAGAGCCATCCGTTGTCACCAACGCGGTGAAAGCGGGCGAAGGTAACTACGGTTACAACGCCGCGACCGAAGAATACGGCAACATGATCGATTTCGGTATCCTGGACCCAACCAAAGTTACCCGTTCTGCTCTGCAGTACGCGGCTTCCGTGGCGGGCCTGATGATCACTACCGAGTGCATGGTCACCGACCTGCCTAAAGGCGATGCTCCTGACTTAGGCGCTGCTGGTGGTATGGGCGGCATGGGTGGCATGGGCGGCATGATGTAATTCGCCTTAGCACCTTGTGTTAAAGAAACCCTCAGTCAGAAATGTCTGGGGGTTTTTTCTTTTGTTCACACTCTGGTATAAGTGCTTACCGGGCAATAACGGCTCAATACCTTGATTACGGGGAATAACATGCGCATGAAAGTCTCATCAGGAGTGGTTGTGGCAGCGCTGCTGCTGGCAGGATGTAGCACGGGCAATCAGCTTAGCTCCAGCGGCCAGAGCGTTCGTTTTGTTGAAGACAAACCAGGAAGCGAATGCCGTCTATTAGGCACCGCGACCGGGGAACAGAGCAACTGGCTGTCTGGCCAGCACGGCGATGAAGGCGGGTCTATGCGCGGCGCGGCAAACGCACTGCGTAACAATGCGGCCGAAATGGGCGGCAACGTGCTGTACGGCGTGAGCAGCCCAACCCAGACGCTGCTCTCGAGCTTTGCGCCAACGGCCAGCCAAATGACGGGTCAGGTTTATAAGTGCCCGAACTGATTCGGTAAATATTATCCTCACCCCGGCCCTCTCCTCCAGGGAGAGGGAGAAAAACGGACGTGCTTTTACTGATAGAGATCGAGGAAGGACTTGCGGTTCCCTGTCACTGGTAAGGGATAAAGTCGTGGGGCTTTTTCTGCAGTCGAAGGCAGCACTAAGCGGTTCCCTCTCCTGGGGGAGAGGGTTAGGGTGAGGGCGTTAAGCTCTCACTTTTGCCGTAGCTGCAAATCCAGCGGCGTCTTACTTGGCTCTCCGCCTATTTCTCTCGCCAGCTTCGGCACCATATAGCCAGAAACCAGCGTCAGCAGCTCACGCATAATCGCCCGGGCCTCTTCGTCTTCTACCATAAAGTGCGCCGCACCTTGCACTCTGTCGAGCACGTGCAGGTAATACGGCATCACGCCCGCATTAAACAACGCATTACTAAGGTCGGCCAGGGTTTGTGCGTTGTCGTTCACGCCGCGCAGCAACACGCTTTGATTCAGCAGCGTGACGCCCGCCAGGCGTAGCTTTGCCATCGCCGAGCGGAAATCGTCGCCAATTTCCTGGGCGTGGTTAATATGATTAACCAGCAGCACCTGAAGCGATGAGCGGGCGATTCTTGCCGCCAGCACTTCGGTAATACGCGCCGGGATGACAATCGGCAAGCGGCTGTGAATGCGCAGGCGTTTGATATGAGGAATGGCCTCCAGCTCGCTCATCAGCCAGTCCAGTTCATGATCTTTGGCCATCAGCGGGTCGCCGCCGGAGAAAATAATTTCATCCAGCTCAGGATGTTCGCTGATATACGCCAGCGCCGTTTGCCAGTTGCGTTTGTTGCCCTGGTTGTCGGCATACGGGAAGTGGCGGCGGAAACAGTAGCGGCAGTTTACGGCGCAGCCACCTTTCACCAGCAGCAAGGCGCGGTTGCGGTACTTATGCAGCAGCCCTGGGACAACGCTGTGTTGCTCTTCCAGCGGATCGGTGGTGAAACCGGGCGCGGCAACGAACTCCTGTTTTGCCGTCAAAACCTGACGCAGTAACGGGTCGTTGGGGTTACCTTTTTCCATGCGCGCGACGAAAGCGCGAGGGACGCGCAGGGCAAAAAGACGCCTTGCTTCACGCCCGGCAAGCAGTTCTTCATCGTCAGCTACATTTAAAATGTGCAGCAGTTCATCAGGATCGGTTATAACATCGGCAAGTTGCGTTAACCAATCTTCTCTGTGAGGGGGATTTAGGGTTACAATGTGTGCCATTTTTTTGGCTAAGCTACCAGTTAACAAATTCAGAGGGCCTTATGGCGACTTATTCTAGCAACGATTTCCGTGCCGGTCTTAAAATCATGATGGATGGCGAACCGTACGCGGTTGAAGCCAGCGAATTCGTAAAACCGGGCAAGGGCCAGGCATTCGCGCGCGTTAAGCTGCGTCGTCTGCTGACCGGTACCCGCGTTGAGAAAACCTTCAAGTCTACTGACTCTGCAGAAGGCGCTGACGTTGTCGATATGAACCTGACTTACCTGTACAACGACGGTGAGTTCTATCACTTCATGAACAACCAAACCTTCGAGCAGCTGGCTGCAGACGAAAAAGCCGTTGGCGAAAACGCTAAATGGCTGCTGGACCAGGCTGAGTGCATCGTGACCCTGTGGAACGGTCAGCCAATCTCCGTTACCCCACCGAACTTTGTTGAGCTGGAAATCGTTGAAACCGATCCAGGTCTGAAAGGTGACACTGCAGGGACCGGCGGCAAGCCAGCAACCCTGAGCACCGGCGCTGTGGTTAAAGTTCCGCTGTTCGTCCAGATCGGCGAAGTCATCAAAGTTGACACCCGTTCTGGTGAATACGTTTCTCGCGTGAAGTAATTCTCGTGAAGGTTCGCGGCGCGGTGCCTGAGGCTCGCGCCGCCGCTTTGTCAGGGCAGGGAAGATGAACCGTTTGTTGAAACAGATTCTTTTTATCTCGCTGCTGGCCGCTGCGCTGTCGGGTTGTAATACCACGCGTGGGTTTGGCGAAGACTTGCAACATCTCGGCGGCGCCATTGAGCGCGTAGCCAATAAATAGTCCCTGCCAGTTATCCGAAATCGCCTCGCTTTTCCTTCGTTGTTCATTTTTTTAGCTATGCTTAACAAGCTATACACAAACAACATAGTTATAAGGAAAAGCTCATGATTAAGAAAACCATTGCTGCGTTTTTCTCTCTCGTCGTTCTTTCATCCTTGTTGACCGCCTGTAACACCACCCGAGGCGTGGGCGAGGATATACAAAGCGGCGGTAAGGCTATTTCTGGTGCGGCAACAAAAGCGCAGGAATAATACTGTTCGGTACGGTGCTAGTGCCGTACCGTTATTCTAAAACAGCCTCCGGAATATTTAAAAAAAGCGATAATCTATTGTCGGCTCCCAGCTTTAATCGAATGTTTCGCTTATAGGTGTAAACCGTTTTTACGCTTATTTCCATCACTCTGGCAATATATTCGTTATTCGCCTCTTCCTTCCAGAGTTTTAATATTCTCTCTTCGCGTAAGGTCAGTAATGGCGTAATATGTCGTTTCACTTCACGGAATGGCGGGCGGGTCGCAATAGTCTGCTGAATCAATGCCGTTAATGCCGACAATGATACTGACTTATCCCAAATATCGTTAGTGCCTTGCGCCGCGCAGTACTCAGCAATGGTGGGGTGTTGCCCGCTTTGCAGCAGCAGCAGGCGCGTCGTATCGCCACAGGCAGAATAAATAGTCGAAAGCTGTTGGATATTATGCAATGCGGTTGAGAAACTGTTGAAGTCGGCGATCACCATATTCGGCTGCCATTTAATAATTTTTTCCCGGGCGAGAAGTAAACTGTCTGTCTCTGAAATACTCACTGCCGTAGCCAGATTATTTTTCTGATTGAGCAAGTGCGTCAGTCCCTGACGGCTGAAGTAACACCTATCAACCAATAATATTTTATACATTTTCACGCTTCACGTTAATCATTACTGCGGCGTTTGCAGGCTGGCAAACCACGTTTTATCATATGAATAAATTTGCCAAAATGAATCACGGAAATACGCGCGAATTCGCTGTCAATTCCAGGCTTAGCAAGGCCCGGCGAGTGAAACGATTATTTCATTGCGTAGCATTTGGATACGGATTTTCAGGCAGCCGTTTGGGTGCTAAAATCAACTTCTCACCTAAGCCTTACGGGACGACCCGCAAGCGCATCTCACACCGGGGACGGCCCCATTTCTACTGGAGCTGTTATGGCCTGGATCGTACTGTTAATTGCCGGATTACTGGAAGTTGTTTGGGCGGTAGGACTGAAATATACCCACGGCTTTAGCCGCCTGTGGCCTAGCGTTATCACCATCGTCGCGATGGTTGTCAGCATGGCTTTGCTCGCCTGGGCGATGAAAACCCTGCCCACCGGCACGGCCTACGCGGTGTGGACCGGGATCGGTGCCGTCGGCGCGGCGATTACCGGAATTCTGCTGCTGGGAGAGTCGGCTAACCCGATGCGTCTGGCTAGCCTGGCTCTGATTGTGGTCGGGATCATTGGCTTGAAACTTTCCACACATTAACTGCCTGGTTGTTTCACCCAAATCAATTTATCCACTGCAAAGCCCTGGCGAGCGGCGATAGCCAATAGCTGTTGCTTGAGGTCGTTGCTGATGGTTGGTGTGCGGGACAGGATCCACAGATAGCTGAGGTCCGGCCCGCATACCAGCGCATGGCGATAGTCTTTATCCAGCGCAATCACGTTATAGCCGCCGTAAAATGGGCCAAAAAAGGAGACTTTCAGCGCAGCGACGCTCGGGTCTCCGGTGAAATAAGCCTTCCCTTCTGCCTGCTGCCACATCTGCCTGTCCGGGTTGAATCCCCGGTTTATCACGCGCAGGCCGCCGTCATCCATAAAACTGTAGGTGGCCGTGACCTGATTCAGGCCGCTTTCAAAGCTGTGGTCCATTCGCGCAATTTCATACCAGGTGCCGATAAAACGTTTTGCCTCGAAGTTTTGCACGACCGTGACGCTGGGGGGAGGAGTTGGTGAGCTACAGGAGACAACGAATAATGCGACCGCAAGCGCGGTGACAGCGGGCCAAATGCGCATAGCAGATTCCTTCCGAGGTTTTTTAGCTAAGTGTAGATGGCGGCAGGAAATAAAGTGTGAGCGAAGCCGGAAATAATACGGCCTGTGTTCAACAGGCCGTGGTCATTTTTATTGCAGTGCTTCAAGAATGGCGTAAGCGGCTTTTACTCGCTCGGTGTTCGGGTAGCTTTTGTTGGCCAGCATCACGATACCCAGCTGTTTTTCTGGGATAAAGGCCACGTAGCTACCAAAGCCACCTGTCGACCCGGTTTTATGTACCCATGAGGCTTTCACCGCAGGTGCTGGAGGCTCAATCAGCGTTGCCGGGTGCGGCGCAAGGGCGACCTTGTTGTCACTGCCATCAATAATCGTTTTCCCCTTCACCGGCCAGTTCAGCATTTCCCAGCCAAGCCCCTGATACATGCTACCCACGCGCCAGTAACGTGACTGCGCGAGCTGCATACCCTGAGCTAACGTTTTGTCTCCCAGACGATCGGGGGCCATGTTCGCCTGCACCCAATGGGCCATATCTTCGATGCTGGATTTCACGCCGTAGGCTTCTGCATCCAGCATGCCCGGCGAGACGCGCACGGCTTTGCCGTCCCGGTAGCCCCAGGCGTAGTGGCTGTCTTCCGTTGCCGGCACGTTAATCCAGGTGTGTTGAAGATTCAGTGGCTCAAAGACGCGTTTTAACATCGCCTGTTCAAAGCTCATGCCTGACGGTTTCACCATCAAGGCTCCGAATAGTCCAATACTCGCGTTGGCGTAGAGGCGCTGCGTGCCAGGGGCCCACTTCGGCTGCCAGTTCTGGTAAAACTTCAGCAGGTCATCGCTGTTGGTCACCTCGTCCGGCACCTGCAGCGGCAGGCCACCGGCGGTATAGGTGGCAAGCTGCAGCAGGGTGATCCCTTTCCACTGCTTGCCGTTCAGCTCAGGCCAGTATTTCTGCGCCGGGTCGCTAAGGCTAACTTCGCCGCGAGCCAAAGCATCTCCGCCCAGCACGCCGGTAAAGGTTTTACTGACCGAGCCCAGTTCAAATAACGTTTGCTGCGTTACCGGTACGTTGCGCTGCACATCGGCTTTTCCCCAGGTGAAATACAGCGGGTAGCCTTTGTAGATAACGGCCACCGCCATGCCGGGGATCGCCTGCTCTTTCATTAGCGGGGCAACGGTGCGGTTCACCAGCTTTTCAATCTGCGGTGCAGTCAGTTCTTTTTGTGCGGCAAAGCTGGAGCATGAGGCGGCAAGCAGCAGCGTCAGGCAAAGGGTTTTTTTCATGATGGATAACCTTCCTTAGAGAGATGATAGCAGTCCGGGCCCGTTAGACGAGGCAAGTTTGTTGGATTTGACACCCGATGACAAACGATTAAATTTGGCATTAGGTTTAAGATTTTCTAACAGGTAATGTCATGACCCGCAGCTATATCCCGCTAAACTCCCTGCGCGCTTTTGAAGCCGCAGCCAGGCATCTTAGCTTTACCCATGCCGCCATAGAGCTGAATGTCACTCATTCTGCCATCAGCCAGCAGGTGAAAGCCCTGGAAGAACATCTGCGTTGCCAGCTGTTTGTGCGCGTTTCTCGTGGATTGATGTTGACCACGGAAGGTGAAAATCTGTTACCTGTGCTAAACGATTCCTTTGACCGCATTGCCGGGGTACTGGATCGGTTTTCCGGCACGCAGGCGAGAGAAAAACTTAAGCTAGGTGTGGTGGGCACTTTTGCAACAGGCTTTCTGCTGCCGCGCCTTGAGGCGTTTCGGCGTCGCTATCCGCATATCGATCTTCAGCTTTCGACGCACAACAACCGGGTGGATCCGGCGGCGGAGGGGTTGGACTATACGGTGCGATTTGGTAGCGGAGCCTGGCACGGAACAGACGCGATTTATCTGTGTGATGCCCCGCTGTCACCGCTTTGTTCTCCTGCGCTGGCTGCTGAACTCCAGCGCCCGGAGGACGTGCTGAATCATACACTCCTGCGTTCCTACCGGCGTGACGAATGGGCGGCATGGCTGCAGGCGGCGGGGGAGGCACCACCGTCGCCAACGCATCTGGTAATGGTTTTTGATTCTTCGGTAACTATGCTTGAAGCCGCACAGGCTGGCGCGGGTGTTGCCCTTGCTCCGGTGAATATGTTTACCCACTTGCTGAACAGCGAGCGGATTGTTCGCCCGTTTGAGGCTGAAATCAGTCTCGGCAGTTACTGGCTGACAAAGCTCCAGTCCAGGACGGAAACGCCCGCCATGCGTGACTTCTCCGGCTGGTTAGCCGGAGAGTGTGAGAAAGCGTAGGGCCAGATTACCAGAACCTGGACGGGTTATTTTACCAGCCCAAACAGGTCGTTAAGCGCTTCGCTCATGGTAGGGTGCGTGAAAATTTGGTCGCGTAGCGTGGTGTAGGGCAGCCCGGCATCCATGACGGTTTTAATCAGGTTAATGATCTCATGGGAGTCAGGGCAGAGCAGCGATGCGCCGAGGATCTCCTGCGTTGAGGTATCCACAATAGCTTTAAGCACGCCGCGTGTGTCGCCCATGACTCGAGCCCTTGGAATTGCCGCCACGGGAAGCGTAACGATCTGAATGGGTTTACCGCTGGCCTGGGCTTGTTCTTCAGTCATGCCAATGCGAGACAGCGGGGGGGTCATAAACACGGAATAAGGCACATTTTTTCTGTCCCCGGTATGGCGTTTACCTTCGCCCAACAGGTTGTCACGTACGATACGGAAGTCATCGAGCGAGATATAGGTAAACTGTAGCCCGCCGGTTACATCCCCCATTGCCCAGATGTTGTCTGCAGAGGTACGCAGGTATTTATTCACCACGATGGCCCCACGAGCATCGACATCAATCCCGGCGTTTTTCAGGTTCAGGGTATCCGTAGCGGGTTTTCGCCCTGAGGCAACAAGCAGCGCGTCAACCGTGTAGACACTATCGTTCGTCTGCAAATGCACCCTGTTGTCATGCGATTCAACGTGATGAACTTTAGCGTTTAGGATCAGCTCCACGCCCTGCTGCTGAAGTATGTTGGCGATGGCTGTGGCTACATCGCGGTCTTCACGCGGCAAGAAATCGGCTGCGGCTTCGAAAATGGTGACCTTGCTGCCGAAACCAGCAAACATTGAGGCAAACTCAACCCCGATGTAGCCGCCGCCCAAAATACCGAGGTGCGTTGGGAGCGCGGTCAGATTAAGCAGCCCGGTGCTGTCATATACCCCTGGCGTAGCCGTCAGCCCGTCAATCGGCGGCAGAACGGACTGCGCACCGGTGTTGATAAAGATTTTCTCCCCCTGCAGTTCAATAGTTTCACCGTTCTGCATCACGCGAACAGTATGCTGGTCGATAAACTCTGCGTGGCCGTTGATAACGTCCACATTATTCAGGTCGGCCAGCAAGTGGTAATTCTTGTCGCGCAGGAAGCTGACAATTGAAGACTTACGCGCGATGGCTGTCGTAAAGTCCTGATGCTGTTCTGCATCGTGGACCAGCGCTTTGGTGGGGATACAGCCAATGTTAATACAGGTGCCGCCGTACATTTCGGCGGATTGCTCGATAATGGCGACTTTCCAGTTTTGTTTTGCCAGGGTTGCCGCCAGGGTTTTACCTGCTTTACCAAAACCAATAATGATTGCCTGATAGGTCTGCATGGAGGTTCTCCGTCAGTGAGCCAGCCGTTAAGTTAATGGCAATCATTGTGTATGCATGGCGTCAATGTGATTTCTTCAGGTATCTTTAAATCCTGTCTTATCGTCTGATTTTTTTGGAGTGAGCGATGGATCCTCTCAGCCAGTTGATGGCGTTCAGCACCCCGCAGGGTTCGATTGATAAAAATTGCCTGCTCAGCTCGGGCTGGAGCCTGCCCCATGCGGCGGGATCGCTGGCGACCATTCGCTGGCACACCGTTACGCAAGGTGCCGCATGGCTGGAGCTGCCTACCGGCGAAAAGCTGACGCTACTGCCTGGGCAGGTGGTTGTGCTGACGCAAAACTCTGCGCACCGACTGCGGCAGAAGGGGCAGGAAGAGACCTGGATCGTTTGTGGGAGCCTGCATTTATCTTCGGCTTCCCGTCATTTTTTGACGGCGCTGCCGGAGGCCCTGCTGATGGCGCCCGAACAAGACAGCCCCGAACATACATGGCTGCTGGCGGCCGTTGCGCTGCTGCAGCAGGAAGCGGAAGTGCCACAGCCTGGTATGGCGGCGGTATGTAGCCAGCAATGTGCCACGATGATTGCCCTGGGCTTGCGGCAGTGGCTACGGGTGAATATTCAGGATAAAAGTCAGTTGAACCTGCTGCTGCATCCGCGACTGGGTGTGGCAATCCAAAGCATGCTGAATGCACCGCATACGCCGTGGACCGTCGCCTCGCTGGCTGAACAAGTGCATATGTCTCGCGCCAGTTTTGCATTGCTGTTCCGCGAGGTGAGCGGCACCACCCCGCTGGCAGTGCTGACCCGAATCAGGCTGCAAATTGCCGCACAGCAACTCTCGCGTGAAGCAAGTTCGATTATCACTATCGCTGATGCCGTGGGCTACGCCAGCGAATCGTCATTCCATAAGGCTTTTATGCGGGAGTTTGGCTGTTCGCCTGGGGAATACAGAAAGCGGGTGAGGGCGTTGGCCATGGAATAAAAAAAGGCCCGCGCGATGGCGAGCCTTGGTGTGTGCTGAGTGCTTAGAGCGTTAGCAGGCCAATAATGGTCACCACCGTCAGAATAGCGGCCAGGCCGTAGAACACCCATTTTCCGGCCGGAACGTGGATCTTCAGGTCATGCATCGCATGGTGGATACGGTGCAGGCCACACCACAGCGGCAGCACAATCATCAGCAGCAGGAACAGGCGGCCAATCCAGCTGTGGGCGAAGGCATAAACGCGGTCAAAACTCAGCGCATCGCCGGGGAACAGGCCGAGCGGCAGCATAATACCAACCAGCAGCACAATAACCGGCGCGAAAATCGCCCCCCACATGCCACCTGCGCCAAACAGGCCCCAGAATACCGGCTCGTCGGAACGTTTTGGATTTTGGTTAATCACCTCAGCCTCCTTACCAGAACAGTGCTACAAGCAGCACAACGACAGTCACCAGTGCAGTGACAACCCACAATCCCTTGATGACCGGCTCCGGCCCCATTTTCTCGCCCTTAACGATGACGTTAGCGGCCTTTGGTGCCAGCTCAAACCAGGTTTTGGTGTGCAGCACGGCGGCGGCAAGCGTAATGAGATTGAGGATGACAACCACCGGGTTTTGCAGGAAACCAACAAAGCCTGCCCAGCCTTCTACGCCGTGTTTCAGCGAGAAGAGGCCATAAATCAGCACGATGCTGAACCAGACTGTCGGAACCGAGGTGCCTTCACGCAGCATATAAAAACGGTAGAAGCCCAGCTGCCGCCACCAGGTTGGTGCCATGGGACGGACATAAGGCTTACGTTTCGTGGTCATGGTGCACTCCTTAGCGTGGTTTCAGGGTGGCAATCAAAAAGTCTTTCGAACTTTCGACTTTGCCCTGCTGGATGGCCGCGGCCGGATCGACGTGTTTTGGACAAACTTCGGAGCAGTAGCCAACAAAGGTGCAGCTCCACACGCCGTTTTGCCCGTTGAGCTGCGGCATACGCTGTTTCTTGCCGTGGTCACGGCTGTCCAGGTTGTAACGATGGGCGAGGGTAATCGCCGCCGGGCCGATAAACTCAGGGTTCAGGCCAAACTGCGGGCAGGCGGCATAGCACAGCCCACAGTTGATGCAGCCGGAGAACTGATGGTATTTCGCCATCTGCGCGGGCGTCTGCGTGTTAGGCCCCTGATCCGGCGTGCGCGGGTTGCCGATGATATAAGGCTTAATCGACTCCAGGCTTTCGATAAAGTGGGTCATGTCGACCACCAAATCGCGCTCAATCGGGAAGTTTGCCAGCGCTTCGACCTTGATGCCGCTGGTGTATTCGCGCAGGAACGTTTTACAGGCCAGTTTCGGCACTTTGTTGACCATCATGCCGCAGGAGCCGCAAATCGCCATGCGGCATGACCAGCGGTAGCTGAGGTCCGGTGCGAGGTTATCTTTGATATAACCCAGCCCGTCCAGCAGCGAGGTTTGCTCGTCAAACGGCACCTCGTAGATTGCGCTATGCGGCTGGCTGTCCGTTTCCGGGTTGTAGCGCACAATCTCAATCTTCAGGGTTTGCATCTCAGCCATTTGCCTTCTCCTTTTTCTTCTCAGCATCTTCCGCTTCAGCGCCGTATACGCGTTTTGCTGGCGGCAGCGTGGTGATCTTCACATCGCTGTAGTCGAGGCGAGTTGTGCCGTCGGCGTCGCGGAAGGCCAGAGTGTGCTTCAGGAAGTTGACGTCATCTCGCTCGGTGCAGCCTTCATCCAGACGCTGGTGGGCGCCGCGGGATTCTTTACGTGCGAGGGCGGAGTGCGCCATACATTCGGCAACGTTCAGGCCGTGGCCCAGCTCAATGGTGTACAGCAGGTCGGTATTAAAGACGCTGGAAGTATCGGTGATGCGCACGCGCTTGAAGCGCTCCTGTAGCTCTGCCAGCTTGTCGACGGTTTTCTGCATCAGCTCCGGGGTACGGTAAATCCCGCAGCCTTCCTCCATAGAAAGCCCCATTTCGTCGCGGATTTTTGACCAGTTTTCGTTGCCTTCCTGGTTGACTAGCTGCTTCAGGCGGCCTTCAACATCGGCGGCTTGGGCGTTCAGCGCGGCATCGTTAGCCGGTTGCGCCCGTGCGGCGCGTTCCACTGCCTGCTCGCCCGCCAGGCGGCCAAAGACTACCAGTTCTGCCAGCGAGTTAGAGCCCAGACGGTTGGCACCGTGCAGGCCAACGGAGGAGCATTCGCCCACTGCGAACAGCCCTTTGATGCGGGTTTCGCATTGGGTATCGGTCTCGATGCCGCCCATGGTGTAGTGCGCCGTTGGGCGAACCGGGATCGGCTCTTTGACCGGGTCAACGCCCACGTAGGCTTTGGCCAGTTCGCAGATGAACGGCAGGCGCTCGAGCAGTTTTTTCTCGCCGAGGTGGCGCAGGTCGAGGTACACCACGTCGCCGCGTGGGGTGGAGATCGTGTTGCCTTTGCGCCATTCGTGCCAGAAGGCCTGAGACACTTTGTCGCGCGGGCCGAGTTCCATGTATTTGTTCTTCGGCTCGCCGAGCGGGGTTTCCGGCCCCATGCCGTAATCCTGCAGGTAGCGATAGCCGTTTTTGTTCACCAGAATGCCGCCTTCACCGCGGCAACCTTCGGTCATCAGGATGCCGGAACCCGGCAGCCCGGTTGGATGGTATTGCACAAACTCCATGTCGCGCAGCGGCACGCCGTGGCTCAGCGCCATGCCCATGCCGTCCCCGGTGACGATGCCGCCGTTGGTATTGTAGCGATAGACGCGCCCTGCACCGCCGGTGGCCATCACCACCGCATTGGCGCGGATCTGCACCAGCTCGCCTTCCATCATATTCATAGCAACGACGCCGCGGGCCTGGCCGTCATCGACCAGAATATCGAGCACGAAATGTTCGTCGAAACGTTGAATTTGCGGAAACTGAAGGGAGGTCTGGAAGAGTGTGTGGAGCATATGGAAGCCGGTTTTGTCGGCGGCGAACCAGGTCCGTTCGATCTTCATCCCGCCAAAGCGCCTGACGTTGACGCTGCCGTCCGGGCGACGGCTCCACGGGCAGCCCCACTGCTCAAGCTGGGTCATTTCGGTAGGGCAATGGTGAACGAAGTAGTCAACCACATCCTGCTCACACAGCCAGTCGCCTCCGGCAACGGTGTCGTGAAAATGGTAGTCGAAGCTGTCGTGATCCTGTGCGACGGCTGCGGAACCCCCTTCGGCAGCAACCGTGTGGCTGCGCATCGGGTAGACTTTGGAAATCAGAGCGATTTTTGCCTGTGGATTAGCCTGGGCCGCCGCAATGGCTGCTCGTAGGCCTGCTCCGCCAGCGCCTATAATGGCGAGATCGGCTTGAAAGGTTTGCACGACATTCCTCCAGATTTTAGTAATTCGCAAAGCTATACGACCAAAGGGTATTCACTGCCTGAAAGGCGGTGGCTGCGAAAGGTGTATCCCTGCTCCTTTTTAGGTAGGGAAAGTATAACCGGAGGGATTTTAGGGAAATTTGATTTGTTCGATTTTTTTGCTGTTCTACAGGTCGATTAATTACCGCTGTTAATGAATTGCGTCACAAAAATGAATGTTTAAATGGTGTAATGCGAACAAAAAGCGGCGAAAAATAGTCGTCTGTTTTTCGGTTGTTGCCGCCCCGGCTGGAGCACAGAATCTTTTCCATTCTATAAAAGCAGGGGATAAAAATGAGCTTCAGTCAGATGCATTATCAGAGCACGCCATTGCTGCTGGCTAACGTTTGGGATGTCGGTAGCGCTCAGGCGGCACAGGACGCGGGTTATCAGGCACTGGGCACCTCAAGCGCGGCAATCGCCGATATGTTGGGCTACACGGATGGCGAAGATCTGCCATTTTCTGTACTTCTTGCCCTGGTGGCCCGCATACGTGAGCGTGTCAGCTTGCCGCTTTCCGTCGATATGGAAGCCGGGTATGGGGCAGACACCGAAACGGTTGTGAGTCAGGCCATTCAGCTGGCACAGCTGGGCGTTGTCGGCATTAACCTTGAAGACAGCAAAGTTGAACAGGGAACGCGTCGTTTACTGGATGCAACACACTTCGCTGCCCGCCTGAGCGCGATCAAAGCAGGGCTGGATGCCGCGAAAACGCCGCTCTTTATCAATGCCAGAACCGATGGCTTCTTGCTTGGTGAGCAGGATGTGCTGAATCAAACGATCGCCCGCGGCAGGCTATATCAACAGGCGGGGGCTGACGGCTTCTTTGTGCCCTGCGTGACCTTAGCTGAAGATATTCAGGCGATTGCCGGCGCAGTTGATCTGCCGCTGAATGTGATGTGCATGCCGGGTCTGCCCGATTTTGATCAACTTGCGGCGCTGGGGGTGAAACGCATTTCAATGGGGAATTTCGTGCACGCCGCGCTGAACCGTAAGTTACAGCATCTGTTGTTTAGCCTTCGCCAACAGGGCGCATTTGACGAGATCTTTGCCGATGAAAATCCTTGATATCGAGCAGTGCAATACTTGGTACGAGGCACTGGTGGCGCGCTCTTCCGAGCATGTCGGCGTTTTTTTCGTGGGCGTGAAAACCACCGGCGTGTTCTGCATTTCAAACTGCCGCGCCCGTAAGCCTAAGCGGGGTAACGTTGAGTTTTATGACGACTTTAAATCCGCGCTTCACGCGGGCTTTCGTCCCTGCAAGATCTGCCGCCCCACCGAAAACGCCTTCTCTGCGCCGCCTATAGTCGAGCAGGCCATAGCCCTTTTCAGGGCGAGCAGTGAGAACCGGGTCAGCGATGGTGAGCTGCGTGAGCACAACATCAGCCCTGAACGTCTCCGGCGCTGGTTTGTGCAACACCACGGGATGACTTTTCAGGCCTGGCAGAGAATGTTGCGTGTGAATGTGGCGTTGCAGGAGCTCAGGCGTGGGAAAAGTGCGACGGATGCGGCGTTTAGCAGCGGCTACGACTCGCTGAGTGGGTTTGGCTATACCTGCAAAAAGCTCACTGGCGATGCCCCCAGTCGGGCGGCAGATATCATCGTTATTCACCGTTTTACCACGCCCATCGGGCCGATGTTTGTGTGCGCCACCGAGCTGGGCGTCTGCCTGCTGGAGTTTGTTGACCGACGCGCGCTGGAGCGTGAATTTGACGATCTGCAGTCGCGGCTCAATGCCCGTATCATCGCCGGGGAAAATGATCATACGCGGCAGGCGGAAAAAGAGATCGGGGAATACTTTGCTGGAAAAAGGCAGCAGTTCACCCTTGCCCTGCATACGCCGGGCAGCGCGTTTCAGCAAAAAGTCTGGCAGCAGCTTGGTACCGTGCCTTATGGCGAAACGTCCCACTATCAGGCGCTGGCGATAAAAATGGAGAATCCAGATGCCGTGCGTGCGGTGGCCGGAGCCAACGGCGCGAACCGGGTTGCCATCGTCATTCCGTGCCACAGAATCATCGGTAAAAACGGGACTATGACGGGATACGGTGGTGGCATTGCACGAAAAAAATGGCTGCTTGAGCACGAGAAAAAGTTTGCGTAACGCGGGCCATAAAACGCTCAGAACAAAATTCTCTGCACAAAATTTGTCTCCTTTCTGTGATGCGGGTAGACTTCTCGGCCTTGCATAAATACGGAGACTTTCTCATGAGCGAAACGGCCACCTGGCAGCCGAGCGCATCCATCCCCAATTTGTTAAAACGCGCCGCCATTATGGCGGAGATTCGGCGCTTCTTCGCCGACCGAGGCGTTCTGGAGGTGGAAACACCCTGCATGAGCCAGGCGACGGTAACCGATATTCATCTGGTGCCGTTTGAAACCCGTTTCGTCGGCCCAGGCCACTCTCAGGGCATGAATTTGTACCTGATGACCAGCCCGGAATACCACATGAAACGCCTGCTGGCGGCGGGCTGTGGCCCGGTGTTCCAGCTGTGTCGCAGTTTCCGTAATGAAGAGATGGGGCGCCACCACAACCCGGAATTCACCATGCTGGAGTGGTATCGCCCGCATTACGACATGTACCGCCTGATGAATGAGGTGGACGATCTCCTGCAGCAGGTGTTGGAATGCGGTGCCGCAGAAAGTTTGTCTTACCAGCAGGCCTTCCAGCGCCATCTGGATATCGACCCACTGTCTGCAGACAAAGCGCAGCTGCGTGAAGCGGCGGCGAAGCTCGACCTGAGCAACATCGCCGACAAAGAAGAAGACCGGGACACGCTGTTGCAGCTGTTGTTCGCGATGGGCGTCGAGCCACAGATTGGTAAAGACAAGCCGACCTTCGTGTATCACTTCCCGGCAAGCCAGGCCTCTCTGGCGCAGATCAGCACCGAAGATCACCGCGTGGCGGAGCGCTTTGAGGTTTACTTCAAAGGTATCGAGCTGGCGAACGGTTTCCACGAACTGACCGACGCCCGCGAACAGCAGCAGCGTTTCGAGCAGGATAACCGCAAACGCGCGGCGCTTGGCCTGCCGCAGCAGCCGGTGGACATGAACCTGCTGGCGGCGCTGGAAGCGGGCATGCCGGACAGCTCCGGCGTAGCGTTGGGCGTTGACCGCCTGATTATGCTGGCGCTGGGGGCGGAAAGCCTCTCCGAGGTTTTAGCCTTTACCGTCGATCGGGCTTGATGCCCCAAAAAAAATGGCCCCTATGCGGGGCCATTTTTTTATCTGCTGGCGAACGGTTAGCGGCTCGCTTTAGCCATCAGTAGGTGGAACAAGTTTAAAACGGTCTCGTTGTCTATCGGCAGCATGTTGTCGCCTACATACCATTCCGTTTTACACCAGCCCGGTACTTCGGCCTCTTCCAGCGCATTGAACAGCCAGTATCCCTCCTGCCTGGCTATTTCATCCCTGGCGCTGAGTAATGTTGCTTTATCCGCATCGAAATAAACATGCAGCATGTTGACCTGAGGTCTGCGGGGCAGGATACGAATGCCCGGCACGGCCTCCAGGTTGGCGGCGAGGCTGAGGGTGCGCTGATAGCAGCTCTCAAGGATGGCCAGCCGTTTTTCTAAGCGCATTGCCGTGGAAACTACTGCGGGACTTTGCGTCACCACGTTACCGCCTAATCGTCTGAGCCAGACGCGAGCCTGGCGGATAAAGTCTTCATCGCCAGCGAGTAACGAACCTGAAATACCCCCGAGGCCCTTGTAGACGGAAACATAGACTGAAGAAAAACCCTCAGCAATCTCAGCCCAGGAGCGCTGGTAATACGCCCGGCTCTCCCAGAGGCGAGCCCCGTCCATATGCAGCGGCGTGCCAGCTTCTGCTGCTGCGGCTTTCAGGGCTTCCAGCTCGTCCCACTCTGGGAGTTGCCCGCCAATCTCACGCGCGGGAAGTTCAACCACAAGGCAGCTTAAAGGCTCCGCTATGGCGGTAAAATCACTGGCAAGGATAGGCCGTAGTTTATGACCTACTACGACGCCATGCATCTTCACCAAGGCCTGAAAAGTTTGCTGTTCATGAATCAGCAGGTGCGATGTCGCGTGCGCGCCAAAGCGAGGCAGGCGGTTACGTTCGCTCCAGATAATGACCGCTATCAACTGCGCCATCACTCCGGTAGGAATAAATATTGCCGCTGGTTTACCCAGTAGCTGAGCGATTTTGGCCTCAAAACCCGCGATAAAATCCCCCACGCCGTAGCTGTCATAGGCGACTTCATTTTCCCTGGCCCAGTCGGCCATCTCCTGGAATTGCTCCGCAGGTGTCATTTCTTTAAATCCTCTCAGCTCGGTTTTGCAGGCAAGCTTAAGAGCGCGTCGTTGGGCATCGATATCTGGTATCAAAGCAGAGAACCTCTATCTGGACAGGTTAAGTCAAAGGGGAACGCAGGGCATTAGCGCAATGTGAATAAGCTAGCCGAAATGGCGATCGTAAAGTGTATACATTTGGTAAACTGCGCTCATGCTAACGATAAAACGAATTACCGACCGCAGCTCCGCGTATTTTGAATGCGTGGACGAGCTGTATGAAAGCGCCTTTCCGCGGCATGAAAAACGCCAGCCTGCCGCAAAAGTCAGCGCGCTTGCTCACCCTAATTACAGTCTGCAGGCCTGGTTCGACGGCGAGCAGTTTGTCGGGATGATCGGCGCGTGGGATTTTGGCGACTATGCCTATATTGAGCACCTCGCCGTGAACGGCCAGCTGCGTGCGCAGGGCTACGGCAAGCGAATGCTGAGCCAGTTTTTGCAGATCTACCCGCAAACTATCCTCGAAATCGATCCGCTCACCACTGAGATCGCTCATAAGCGGCTGCGTTTTTACCAAAGCCTCGGCTTCTGCGAAAACGACCATGTACATCACCATCCGACTTACCATGCGGATATCCCCGATCATCAGCTGATTGTGCTGAGTTATCCGCAGCCCATCGGTGACGCTCAGTATGGCCGCTTTTTTGACGATCTCTGCCACATCGTGATGGAACGCCCGCTTTAATCTAAACGTTTTTAAAGTACCCGGCAGGCAGTAGCCGCCGGGCGCTAATCTATTTTTTTACCAGGACTTAATAGATGGATATCACCACGCTGTTTCTTTACGTCATCGCCGTTAGCGCGGTCATGGTGACGCCAGGCCCGTCGATGCTTTTAGCGCTCAATAACGGAGCCACCTACGGAATGCGCATTGCGGGCTATGGCTTTCTCGGTGCGGTGCTGGCGGACCTGCTGCTGATTGGCGCGGTGGGCTGCGGCCTGGGCGCGTTGTTGCAGGCTTCTGAACAGCTGTTTGCAGTGGTGAAGTGGGGCGGCGCGCTTTACCTGGTCTATCTGGCTTACGTGCTGTGGCGCGCACCGGCTAAGGCGCTAAGCGTGAGCGCTTCGGCGGCAGTGGCCACGGGCAAAACGGCGTTTCTGCGATCGCTGATGGTCGGCTTATCCAACCCCAAAGGGCTGCTGTTCTTTTCGGCATTTTTACCGCAGTTCATCCGCCCGCAGGAGCCGGTGGCGATGCAGTACATGATTCTGGCGCTGGTCAGCGCGATTATTGACTGCATCATGATGACGATTTACGCCTGGGGTGGCCGCCACGCGATGCGTAAATTCTCCGCCAACGTGATGCGCTGGGTGAACCGCAGCTGTGCGGGTATGCTCGCCGTGCTGGCGGTGGGCGTGGCGCTGTATCGACGCAGTAATTTGACCTGAGAAAGGTCAGAGGAAATTGAGCGCTGGCCGGGGAGAAAACAGGCCAGCGCTAACGTCTTAGCTTTCTTGCTCTTCGGCGAGTTCGCGAAGGTAAGAGAAGATCTGACGGTAGGACTTAGGCGGCTTATTGGCCGCTTTTTCTTTTTGCGCGTTACGGATCAACACGCGCAGCTGCTGGCGGTCCGCCTGCGGATAAAGTCTCAGAACTTCGCTCATCGCGTCATCGCCTTCTTCAACCAGGCGGTCGCGCAGGGCTTCCAGCTTGTGGAACAGTGAAACCTGCTGGTTATGGCGGTTCTTCAGCTTGTCGAGCGCCTGACGGATTGGATCCATGTCGCGGGAACGCATCATCTTGCCGATCAGCTGCACCTGGCGGCGGCGGCCTTCTTTCTTGATGCGCTGCGCCAGCTCAATAGCGGCACGTAAATCATCGTCGAGCGGGATTTTTTCCAGGGCATTTTTGCCCAGTTCCATCAGCTCAACGCCCAGGCGTTTTAGCTCTTCGGCGTCGCGCTTAATCTCACTTTTACTGACCCAGATAATTTCATCATCTTCGTCTTCATTTTCATCATCGGGCACGTCGTCGAGCCAGTCTTCGGGCTGCTTGGTCATATTAGGCTCCTTAAAAAGTTGACGCGGATATTACCAGCAATGGGCCTGCACTGCGAAATTGTTCTGATCCTGTTAGACTTGAACGACTCACCTTACATTATGGCAGTAGCGATGAAAGTAAACACGCAAGTAGCACAACAACGTCAGGTTCTGGAGCAGGCGGTTTCACAGGCGCTGGAGCTGGCAAAGGGCAAGTCAGACGGCGCGGAAGTGGCGGTCAGTAAAACCACCGGTATCAGCGTCAGCACCCGCTACGGTGAGGTGGAGAACGTCGAATTCAACAGCGATGGTGCGCTGGGCATCACCGTTTATCACCAAAACCGCAAAGGCAGCGCTTCGTCCACGGATCTGAGCCCGGACGCCATTGCCCGTACCGTACAGGCCGCGCTGGACATCGCTCGCTATACCTCGCCGGACCCTTATGCTGGCGTCGCGGATAAAGAACTGCTGGCCTTTGATGCACCCGACCTGGATCTCTTCCACCCAACGGAAATTGACCCGGAGCGCGCCATTGAGCTTGCCGCGCGAGCGGAAAACGCATCCCTGAACGTGGACAAACGCATTACCAATACCGAAGGCGGCAGCTTTAACAGCCATTACGGCATCAAAGTTTTCGGCAACAGCCACGGTATGCTGCAGAGCTACTGCTCCACCCGCCATTCTCTTTCGAGCTGCGTAATTGCCGAAGAAAACGGTGATATGGAGCGGGATTACGCATACACCATCGGTCGCGCGATGGAAGACCTGCAATCACCTGAATGGGTCGGGGCCGACTGCGCGCGCCGCACGCTGTCTCGCCTGTCTCCGCGTAAACTGTCCACCATGAAAGCCCCGGTGATTTTCGCTAATGAAGTGGCGACCGGGCTGTTTGGTCACCTGGTCGGTGCGATTGCGGGCGGTGCGGTGTACCGTAAATCAACTTTCCTGCTGGATTCCCTCGGCAAGCAAATTCTGCCGGACTGGCTGACCATTGAAGAGCATCCGCACCTGCTGAAAGGTCTGGCTTCCACGCCGTTTGACAGCGAAGGCGTGCGTACCGAACGTCGCGATATCATCAAGGACGGCGTGCTGCAGCAGTGGCTGCTGACCAACTATTCTGCACGTAAGCTGGGGCTGAAAAGCACCGGTCACGCGGGCGGGATCCACAACTGGCGCATTGCTGGGCAGGGCCTGGGCTTTGAGGAAATGCTGAAACAGATGGGCACCGGGCTGGTGGTGACTGAGCTGATGGGGCAGGGCGTAAGCGGCATTACCGGCGACTATTCTCGCGGTGCGGCAGGCTTCTGGGTTGAGAACGGTGAGATCCAGTATCCGGTGAGCGAAATCACCATCGCCGGTAACCTGAAGGACATGTGGCGCGAGATAGTTACTATTGGCAACGATATAGAAACACGTAGCAACATTCAGTGTGGTTCAGTCTTACTTCCGGAGATGAAGATAGCCGGTCAGTAAAGCAATGTGGCGCGTCCTGCCGCGCCCGTTTCTCATATAAAAAAGATAAAGGAAAGGTGAGTGAATGCGTAAGCAACTGATTGCAATGTTAGCCGTATCATCCGTGTTACTGTCCGGCGCTGCGTTTGCCAAAGATGTCGGTGACGACATGGACATTATCGCGAAAAACTATAAGACCGTGCTGAGCACGAAAGATGCCGCCGAGCTGAAAACCTCACTGGGCAATATGCGTGAAGCGGCTCTGGATGCGCAGAAAGGCACCCCGCCTAAGCTGGAAAATGAAGCTGCCGACAGCGCCAACATGAAAGAGTACCGCCACGGGTTTGATATTCTCGTGGGCCAGATTGACGGTGCGCTGAAGCTGGCCAACGAAGGCAAAGTGACAGAAGCTCAGGCTGCTGCCGCTGACTTCAAAACCACTCGCGATACCTACCACAAAAAGTTTCGCTAAGATTTAACAACGGGCGGGTTATTCCCGCCCGCTTTCTTTACCGCAGTGCTCCCACCGCCTGTTCCAACGCAGCAATATCGTTATTGCTCAACAGGGGCCGAATAGCCTGAAAATGCTCGTCGCTTAGCTGGTAAATGTGCAGCTTCAGCAGCCGCTCAATCACATCCTGTTCGAAACGCAGGGCGATTGGTTTGGCCGGGTTACCGCCGACGACGCTGTAAGGCGCGACGTCTTTCGTCACCACGCTGCCAGCGGCAATAATTGCGCCTTCACCGATGGTCAAGCCGGGCATTATGATTGCCCTCATGCCTATCCAGCTTCCATCTCCGAGCGTGGTATCGCCTTTGGCGCGGTAGGCGTCTTTGATGGTTTCGATAAAGGGGTAAAGAGAGAACCAGTCGCCTCGGTGCGTGTGGTTGCCGCCCATCAGGATCACCGCCTCGGCGGCGATACAGACGTAATCACCTATCCACAGCTGGTCAAGCTCGCCAATGGGTTCCCATTCCCGGCTCACCGCGTCACCCTGCAGGTAGCGCACCACGCTTCGCTCAAAACCGCCATCCCAGCAGTCGCTGTAATAACTGTGCTGGCCTTTGATATGAATATTGGGGTTGGTCACCGTTTCGTGCAGGTACTCGACCTGAGACCAGTGCTTTTCAGTCTTTGACATGTTTTTTCTCACAACAAAAGTGTGCCCACGGAACAAGGTTCCGTTTCAAATTGCAGACGGGAATGCGTGAGCGCGCTAAGCGATGCGCGGCTGTTTTAGCAGAGGATTGTTGAGTACGGCGACGAGCTGCATGACGTTTAAACCTGTATTTAAGACTCGACAACCTTAACATCGGGGGCAGCGGAGTACACCTTTTTCCTCCTTCATCCGCGTAGCGCACCCTGGCCATCTTCGCCTTCTACCTCGATCACAAAACGATAAACCCATTATTACTCTAAGGCTAATGATTAACGCCTGAGCTTAATTGATAGCCAACCCCGCGTGGCGCACACTTTTAACCAGACTAAAGCCAATCAAAATGATGCGCTGAATCAGGAGGTTAATAATGAGTGCTAGCCAAACGCCTGCCCGCGTCTGGAACACGCGTCGCACCGAGAAGCAGCGACGTATGGCGTCCAGTAACGTACAGGGCAAGGTGATCCCGACCGGGGACCTCGTCGAAGTGATGGAAAAGCTGATTGCACCGGGCGACCGGGTAGTGCTGGAAGGAAATAACCAAAAACAGGCTGATTTTCTCTCCCGCATGCTGGCAGAAGTCAGCCCGCAAAAAGTACACGATCTGCATATGATCATGCCGAGCGTCGGCCGGAGTGAACACCTTGATATTTTTGAAAAAGGTATCGCCCGCAAGCTTGACTTCTCTTTCTCCGGCACCCAAAGCCTGCGTATTTCTCAACTGCTTGAAGACGGGCTGTTAGAAATTGGCTCGATTCACACCTACATCGAGCTTTATGCACGCTTGTACGTCGATCTTGCGCCTAACGTCGCGCTCATCGCCGGTTATAAAGCCGACCGCAAAGGAAACCTGTACACCGGGCCGAGCACTGAAGATACGCCTGCATTGGTTGAAGCTGCCGCCTTCCATGACGGGATTGTTATCGCCCAGGTTAATGAACTGGTGGACGATGACTGCGATTTGCCGCGCGTGGACATTCCCGGATCCTGGATTGACTTCGTGGTGGTTGCCGACAAACCCTTCTTTATCGAACCGCTGTTTACCCGTGACCCGCGCCTGATCAAGCAGGAACACATCCTGATGGCGATGATGGCCATCAAAGGCATTTACGCCGAACACCAGGTTCAGTCGCTGAACCATGGGATCGGCTTTAACACCGCCGCCATTGAGCTGCTGCTGCCGACTTACGGCGAAAAGCTTGGTCTGAAAGGTAAAATCTGCAAACACTGGACCCTGAACCCGCACCCGACGCTGATCCCGGCGATTGAAAGCGGCTGGGTCGAGAGCGTGCACTGCTTCGGCGGCGAGCTGGGCATGGAAGAGTACATTCGCGCCCGCCCGGATATCTTCTTTACCGGTGCCGACGGCTCTATGCGCTCCAACCGAGCGATGTGCCAACTGGCCGGGCAATACGCTGTGGATATGTTTATTGGTTCCACCCTGCAGGTTGATGGCCTGGCTAACTCTTCAACCGTGACGCGTGGCCGCTTATCGGGCTTCGGCGGCGCGCCAAATATGGGGCACGATCCGCACGGTCGTCGCCACGCCACGCCGGCTTGGCTGAATATGATCACCGAGCCCGATCCGATGCAGCGCGGTAAAAAGCTGGTGGTGCAGATGGTCGAAACCTTCCAGGCGGGCGTGAAGCCTACCTTCGTGGAAACCCTGGATGCCGTAGAGGTGGCCAAAACCTCCGGCATGCCGCTGGCCCCGGTAATGATTTACGGCGACGACGTCACCCACGTGCTCACCGAGGAAGGCATTGCGTATCTCTACCGTGCGGAGAGTCTGGAAGAACGCCGTGCGATGGTAGCGGCGGTCGCCGGTATCACCGACATCGGCCTGGGCGTAGACGCTAAACGTGTCGCCGCACTTCGCCAGAGCGGCAAAGTGGCTTACCCGGAAGATATGGGGATCCGCCGCAGCGAGGCGACCCGTTCTCTCCTGGCGGCAAGCAGCGTGGCCGACCTCGTCGAATGGTCCGGCGGTCTTTACAACCCGCCAGCGAAATTCCGGAGCTGGTAATGAAATTACATCCACAGAAAGGCGTCGAGGCCGAAGCGGGCTGGCTGGCAAGGGCTGCGACCCAAAGCCTGATCGAAGAAGCCCGCCTGAGCCCGAAACCCGGTCTGGTGGACAGCCGGGGGAATGGCGCCCATCACGACCTCAGCCTGGCGCTGATGGAGCGATCGGCCCTCAGCCTGACCCCGACATTTCATGCTCTGGCATTACAAAGCTGGGAACGTCCGGCAGACATCGCGCTGCGCCAGCTGATAGGGCGCCTGGGTCGCGAAGGTGAGCAACAGATGATGGCGGCGACCGGGGGAGTGAATACCCACCGGGGAGCCATCTGGGCGCTCGGCCTGCTGATTTCCGCCGCCGCTATGCACGGTATGAATGGCAGCAGCGTGGAGATCGCCGCTACGGCAGCGCGACTTGCCGCACTTCCTGATGAAGCCGCGCCAAAAAGCTTCAGCAAAGGGTTGAGAGCCACAAGACGCTATCGCGTGCCGGGGGCACGAGAAGAGGCCCAGCAGGGTTTCCCTCACGTGATGCGCCTTGCGCTGCCCCAGCTTCGCCGTAGCCGCCAGTCCGGGGCAACGGAAGGCGAGGCCAGGATTGACGCTTTGATGGCGATTATGACTTCACTTTCAGATACCTGTGTGCTTTCTCGTGCCGGTTTACCTGGCCTGGAAACAATGCAGAACGGTGCCCGCAGCGTGCTGATGAACGGGGGGATTTCGCGCAAAGAAGGCCGTGATGCGCTGGATTTGCTCGACCGCAATATGCTGGCGCTGAATGCCTCTCCGGGCGGCGCGGCTGATTTGCTCGCCGCCACGCTCCTGCTGGACCGCATCGATAACGATGCCACTCCGCTTCACTCACTTAATTAACGAGGGCGTTATGGAACACATTACGTTGTCATTTCCGGCAACCCGCACGGCCACAGGCAAAGCTCTGGCTGGCGTGGTGGGCTCCGGCGATATGGAAGTCCTGTTTACTGCCGCACAGGGGCTGGTTCTGACCATCGACATTACCACCTCCGTCGATAACAGCGAAAAACGCTGGAAAGCGCTTTTCGAGCGCCTGGCCGCGCTGAGTCAACTGCCTGCCGGGCAAATGCACATTCATGATTTTGGCGCGACGCCGGGCGTAGCGCGTATCCGCATTGAACAGGTTTTTGAGGAGGTGGCTCATGCGTGACGACAGCAGTTTTATTGAATTAAGAGCACGCGAGCGTGCCCGTCTGCTGCTTGATGAAGGCAGCTACCGCGAACTGCTCGATCCTTTTGAGGGCATTATTTCGCCATGGCTGGGGCCTCAGGGCATTGTGCCTCAGTCCGACGACGGTATGGTCGTGGCCAAAGGTACGATCAACGGTGGTCCGGCGGTGGTGATTGCCATTGAAGGCGCATTCCAGGGCGGCAGTATGGGTGAAGTCTCCGGGGCGAAAATGGCTGCCGCGCTTGAGCTGGCGGCGGAAGACAACCGCAACGGTATTCCGACACAGGCGGTGCTTTGCCTGGAAACCGGCGGCGTGCGCCTGCAGGAGGCTAACCTCGGCCTGGCGGCGATTGCCGATATTCACGCGGCGATTGTCGATCTGCGTCGCTATACCCCGGTGATTGGCGTTGTCGCTGGAACCGTGGGTTGCTTTGGGGGGATGTCGATTGCCGCTGCACTTTGCAGCTATCTGATTGTAACTCGCGAAGCGCGCCTGGGCCTCAATGGTCCTCAGGTTATCGAGCAAGAAGCGGGCATTGAGGAATACGATTCCCGGGATCGGCCGTTTATCTGGAGCATGACCGGTGGCGAAGTTCGCTACCAGAGCAGGCTGGTGGACGCGCTGGTTGGGGACGGCGTTCACGCAGTCAAGCAGGCGGTCAACAAAGCCATCGCCAAAGGCGTTCCGGCACTGCATCGCACCGATAACTACGCGTGGTATCTGGATCGCCTGACCCATTTCGACACCAGTCAACAGGCTGATGCCGAACAAATCAAACAGCTTTTTGGGGAGAAACGCTCATGAGCCAGAAACTGAATCGTGCCGCTGTTTGGCTGGACACTCTGGTCCCGGATGCACCACGTATGGCGGGGCTGTGCGCCTCCGTGCAGGTCGCCGACGGTAACGTTGACGGAAAACCTGCACGCTTTATCGCTGTGGTGCCCGATGCCAATAACCATTACCCCCGGGCTGCTGGCGGCGAAGTCGGGCTGTTAGAAGGCTGGACGCTGGCAAAAGTGGTCAGCGAAACCATCGCTGAAGATGCCGACAAAGCTGAAAAGCGAGCCATCATCGCCGTTATTGATGTCCCTAGTCAGGCCTATGGTCGCCGCGAAGAGGCATTCGGTATTCACCAGGCGCTGGCAGGTGCCGCAGGCGCTTACGCCAACGCTCGTCTGGCCGGGCACCCTGTTGTGGGCCTGATTGTCGGCAAGGCGATGTCCGGGGCATTTCTCGCTCACGGCTACCAGGCTAACCGACTGATCGCTTTTAACGACCAGGGAGTAATGATTCACGCGATGGGGAAAGAGTCCGCCGCGCGGATCACCTTACGCACCGTCGAGGCGCTGGAAAAACTGGCCGCGACCATTCCTCCAATGGCCTATGACATCAGCAATTACGAAACCCTGGGTCTGCTCTCGATGCTGCTGGATATCCATAATCCGGATGAGCCGAAGAGTGACGATGTGACAAAAGTACAGGCTGCCCTGAGTACGGCAGTGAAAGAGGCTCGGAGCGATACTTCGCTGAAATGTCGTCTGTTGGCGAAAAATCGCCACAGTTCGGCGCTGGTTCGTGAACGCATGCGCGCCAGCTGGTAAGAAAAAAGACAGACCTGCCGGATGCTATAACCAGACACGGCGCGCCGTGTCTGAATAAAAAGACGTCCGAAAAAAATAATAAATATCGCGACCGTGCTAACTCTCTTTATTGACTCAAGGTGAAGTTATGACTTACGTGATCGTTCATGCTCTGGCCCCTATTTTTGTCATCATGCTGCTGGGATTTTTCGCCGGCAAAGCGAAAATGGTCGATAACAAAAATGTCTCGCTGCTTAATATTTTTGTCATGGACTTTGCTCTACCCGCCGCGCTGTTTAGCGCGACAGTACAAACGCCGTGGCTTGGCATTGTTCAGCAGTCACCGCTAATCGTGGTACTGGTGCTTTCGATGTGGATTACCTATGCGGCGATTTACTTCCTGGCGACCAGCGTATTTAAAAAGTCGCCGCAGGATGCCGCCGTGTTGACGCTTACCGTGGCGCTGCCTAACTATGCCGCGCTTGGCCTGCCGATTTTAGGCAGCGTGCTCGGGGAAGGCTCCTCGACTTCGCTTTCCGTCGCGGTGTCGATTGCCTGCGGCTCCGTCCTGATGACGCCGTTCTGCCTGCTGATTCTTGAACGTGAAAAAGCACGTGCGGCAGGGGAAAACACTGGCTCAACGCTGACAATGTTGCCTGTACTGATGTGGCGTTCGGTGAAAAAACCTATCGTGTGGGGACCGTTGCTGGGGGTTGTACTGTCGGCTGTCGGTGTCCGGATGCCTGACTTGCTGCTGGCTTCTATTAAACCGCTGGGCCTGGCCGCTACCGCAGCCGCATTGTTCCTGACCGGCGTGATCCTGTCTGCGCGTAAGCTGCAGATCAACACTATGGTTATCACCGCGACCGTTACCAAACTGCTTATCCAGCCGTTTATCGCCTGGGGCATCGTGCTGGCGCTCGGCCTGACTGGCCCGGTGGCCATTACCTCCATTCTGATGATTGCCCTGGCCGCCGGCTTCTTTGGCGTAGTTTTTGGCAACCGGTTTGGTGTGCAATCGCCGGATGCGGAAGCCGTGTTGTTGCTGAGCTCGGTACTCTCTATCCTGTCGCTACCGCTGTTTATTACGCTGACTTCAGGAATTTAACCTATGCCGACATTGCGCCCCCACGATCTCCTTTGGCTCACCGACCGCGAAGCACTGGAGAGGGTTCGCGAGGAGTGGATAGCCAGCCAGTGGCGTCCTGCGCTGCCGGTAGTGGTACGGCGTGATGTCGAACGTGACGGACGTGTGCCGGTAGGCGTGCGGGGGATGCGACGCGATCAGCGAGCAGCGGGCTGGGTAAGTACGGCGAGCGTTAAACGCGTTGTTAGCCCTGAAGCGTTATCCAGCCGTGAACTGCTGCTCAATTCCCCGTTTGTTTCCATGCCGCCGGTGCAGGGCGCTATTCAGCTGGCGAGCCGCCCGTGGGCATGGTGCTGGGGTATTACCGGGAGCGTAGGTTACGCGCTGGCAACAGAAATGCCGGTGATGCATGCCGAGAGCGATCTGGATGTGCTGATTCGCAGCCTACAGCCGATATCAAAAGAGGCGCTGACAGAGTGGCAGAGCCTGACCGGGCGACTGCTGTGCAGGGTTGATACGCAAATCGAAACGCCTTACGGCGCTTTTGCGCTGGCGGAATGGCTAAGAGAAAAACGCGTGTTGCTGAAAACGAATCAGGGGCCGCTGCTTGTGATCGACCCCTGGTTGCCGGAGAAAAACGGATGAAAATACTTTTTACTTTTCCCGGGCAGGGAACCCAGCGTGTGGGCATGCTACAGGATCTACCCGAGCGCGACGCCATCCTGACGCAGGTCAGGGCGGTCTTAGGGAACGAAGCAGGCCAGTTAGATAGTGCTGCTGCGCTGAGGCATACTCGTGCCGTACAGCTTTGTCTGCTAATCGCAGGTGTCGCCTGGGCGCAGGAGCTTGAGCGTAGCGGCGTAAAACCAGACATGGTCAGCGGACTGTCTATCGGCGCGTTTCCGGCAGCCGTAGTCGCCGGCGTTATTCCCTTTTCAGATGCGCTGCGGCTGGTGGCGCTTCGCGGCGATCTGATGGAGCAGGCTTATCCTGAAGGCTACGGCTTAACGGCTATCGTCGGGCTGCGTCTGGAACAGGTGGAACTCCTGGTGGCGGGCAGCGGCACTTACATCGCGAATATTAATGCTGAACAGCAAATCGTCATCGCCGGTAGCGAGGAGGCTATGGCGAAGGTTGCGGGTAGGGCGCTTGAGCAGGGGGCTCAAAAAGCCCGGCAGCTGGCGGTTAGCGTGCCCTCTCACTGTGCCTTGCTGAATGCGCCTGCGCAGAAGTTAAAACAAGCATTTGCTGATGTGGCGCTAAGTCGCCCCAACTGCGCTTATCTCAGCGGCAGCACGGGCCGGGTACTTTGGCAACCAGAGCTAATTGCGGAAGATCTGGCGCTGAATATGGCCCGCACGGTGCGGTGGCGAGAGGCGATGATTGCCGCCAACGAGCGCGACGTGCGGCTGGCGATTGAAATGCCGCCGGGTAGCGTGCTTTCAGGTCTGACGCGGCAGGCGTTTAGTGAGGGGATCACCGTTTGTCGCGAACAAAACAGCGTGGCGGCCATTGTCCACCTTGTGGAAAAAACTAGGGCGGCGCGTTAGGCGTATCGATGAACGTGCGGGCGTACATTCGCCCCTCGGCGGCCAGCGCCAGTAGGTTCGGGTCATGTTCACGGTTGCGGGCAAAGACGATAGCGATGGTTTGTTTCATCTGATATTGCTCGGCCAGCCTCAGCAGCTGCACTGAATTTTCATACACCTTCTTCATTCTTCCGGGCATCAAGGTTAGCCCTACACCCGCCTGTACCAGGCTGACCATTGAGAAAATGTCGTTTACCCGAGTAACGATTTCCGGCTCGAAACCGGCGACGTTAAAGGCTTCCTGAAATCCCGCATAGGTGGCAAATCCTTCCGCCAGAGAAACGAATTTCTCCGCGTGGAACTCACGCAGATCTGCCGGGTGCGAGGTGTCCAGCGGGAAGCTGGCCGGTGCTGCCAGGAAAATATCGTCTCTAAACATGGGCAGGACTTCCAGCCTCGAGCGATCCACTTCACCTTCAGAAATGGAAATCAAAATAGCGTCCAGTACGCCGTCTTCCAGCATATTTAGCAGCACCTGGTTTGAGCCCATGGTGAGATCCATTTCCAGCTCCGGCCGCCTGAGCTTCATGCCCATGATAAGTTTCGGAACGGTTTCGAGCGTCAGGGAATAGAGGGTGCCGATACGCAGTCGCCCCTGGCCTACGCCTGCCGTCTGGCGGGTTTCATCGATGCCGCGCGCCATCAGCGCAACCACTTCTTTGCTGTGCTCCAGCAGGGTAAATGCCGATTCGAGCGGTACCAGGTTGCGCCCTTTATGAATAAACAGCGGGCAGCGCACACCTTCCTCCAGGGTATGCAACGCGCGGTGCACGCTAACCCCGCTAATACCCAGCGCTTCGGCGGTGCGCGCAATGTTCCCTTTCTCCATAAACTCCATGAATA
The DNA here is from genome assembly GCF_059414925.1 of Cedecea sp. B1(4). Lineage (NCBI taxonomy): Bacteria > Pseudomonadati > Pseudomonadota > Gammaproteobacteria > Enterobacterales > Enterobacteriaceae > Cedecea > Cedecea sp. B1(4). Next base: position 48,848 of record NZ_JCAHMZ010000003.1, read on the forward strand.
TCTCAAGCTTGCGGAAAGTGATTTCAGCGTCGATTTTCATTACCCGGCGATAACCCCAGTCGGAAAAATTATGCCATAAAGGTATAGCAAACGAGACCAGACGGCACTGATGAGCCGCAATAAGCAGCAGGATTTACCGTTGCGCCACGAACGTATCCATCATAAGCAACGCCAATGATGGCACTAAAACGGTCCTTTCATCACACTTTCAAACAAAAAGCGCCGCTGGAAAAACGGCCTTTTATCACCCGGTTATGTGAGCCAATTCACGGTAAGCCAGCGGAAAAGCGCCATTCCGGCTCTTTATGTGGAACAGATCACTATTGCCGCCGCGATTTCCACTTCGAAGTGGAAAACAACTCGCTACAAACCTTTCCCCCCGCCAGGTAGCTTAAAAAACAGATTAGTTAACGAGGTACCCAGGGTGAATAACGGAGCGGTAATGGTTAATGAAGCCGAGGAGTTAACGGCGCGTATTCAGGATTTTATTGACGCGCTGTTCAAAAGTAAGCACATCACGCCTAACGCGGTACAGGAACAAATGCTGGCCTCTCACGTGAAGGCGATGATTCATCGCTCTCTGACCGGAGAGCCGTTACCAGAAGTGGAAGAGAGCTTGTTCGAGGAGATCTCCGCGGAGTCGATGGAAATGGCGCAGGCGGTGGTCGATCAGTTCGGAAATCTGCCGGTAGAAGAAGCGTGGTTGCTGTCAGTGCATTTCGAAGTGGCGAAAGACAATCTTTGAATAATCAGGAGAAAACAATGGAACAAATTACCGTAGTCATTGGTGACCGTCTGGGCAAAGGCCAGAAAGTTGCAGCAGGGATCGAAAAAGCGGGCGGTCGCGCCGTGGTTATTCCAGGCGTCGCCGCCGACATGAAGCTGGGCGACGTGATGAAAGCGGAGAATGCCACCTTTGGTATCTCCTTCTGCGGCAGCGGCGGCGCAGGTGCTATCACCGCACAAACCAAACACGGCTACAAAGCTAAGTATGGCATGCGCTCCGTTGATGAAGGCGTGACGGCGATTAACGAAGGCAACAACGTGCTTGGCTTTGGCTTTATGGACAAAGAAGAGCTGGGTGAGCGCCTGGTACAGGCGTGGAACAAGAAGTACGGCAGTTAAGTATGAAAGAAAAATTCGCTACCACGGTGCGAGTTAGCGGGCGCGGCGATACCAAAGCCAAAGCCTTTTCCGACGCCCTGAATCACGTTCAGGGCACGGTGCTTAAATCCACCAACCACATTCTTCTGCGCATTGAGCCACAGGACGTGCAGGTTGTTCAGGCGCAGGTCAGGGTGCGCAAAGAAGCTTTTCTGTTCTTCTTCCTGCGCCGGGAAAGGCGGAGCTACAGCGTGGAGCTGGATGTTTCCGTCAACGTGACGGCTCTTAACCTCGATGAGGTGGATTTCGTCGCACAATAAAATAACACTAACAAGGGCAGACTCATGTTCTTAATCATATTATTCAAATCACTCATTATCGGCGGACTCGTCGGTGTGGGCGTTGGTGCCGGGGCCGCGCGTATGTTCCATGCGCCAACCTCTCAGGGCATGGGCGCATTTCGTACACTCGGCGAGCTGAACTCCTGCGAAGGGGACCCGGCCTCTCACTTCTCCTTTGGGCTTGGCTTCTTCTTTAACGCCTGGGCATCTTCCGTCGCGGCGGGGGCATTCACCCAGGACGTTGACCACCGCATTATCCCTAACTGGGGCGCGGCTGCTCTGATGGTGAAGAACCGTAACGTGGCGGAAACCCTCCACGACCCGAAAAAAATGGCTATCGCCTGCGGCATCATCGGCATGATCGTGGTGGCGTTCCTGAACTCTACGGCCTCTGCGGTGCCGGCGGCACTTCAGGTCACGGCAGTCAAAGTGCTGGTGCCTGCGGCTAACCTGCTGGTGAACACCGTGATGCCGGTCATTTTCTGGCTGGCGGCTATCGACGCGGGCAAAAAATCTGGCTTCTGGGCAACCATTTTCGGCGGCGCAGCGCAGCTGATCATGGGCAACGCCGTGCCGGGACTGGTGCTAGGCATCCTGATCGGTAAAGGCGTTGAAGAAAGCGGCTGGCACCGCGTCACCAAAGTGATGATGACGGCTATCGTGGCCCTGTTTGTGCTGAGCGCCTTCTTCCGCGGGTTCGACATGAAGATGATTGAGTCTTTCCACATGACCGTGCCGAACTGGCTGGATCTGCTGCATAACTCGCTGAGCGGCAAATAAGGGGATAACGCATGGAACAGAATAAAGGCTTTTGGTACGCGGACTGGTCATTCCCGATCTTTGTCGGCCTGCTCTCCTCCGGCGTGTTTGCCGGGACACACATGTACTACCTGTACGGCATCGGCGCGTTTAACGAAGTCGCCTTCGTGGCGATGCTGAAGTCCGGGATTGATACCGGCGTTTACGGCGCGGTGGCGGCGTTTGGCGCCAGCTTCCTGTTTGCCCGCATCATCGAAGGCTCTCTGGTCGGGATCCTGGATATCGGTGGGGCGATTCAAACTGGCGTAGGCCTCGGCGTTCCGGCGCTGCTGCTGGGCGCGGGCTTTGTCTTCCCGGTGGCAAACTTTGCCGCATCGCTGGTGACTGGCCTGGTGATTGGTCTCGCCATTGGCTACATCATCATCCTGGCACGTAAGTTCACCATCAATCAGAGCGACTCGACCTACGGGGCGGACGTCATGATGGGCGCGGGTAACGCCTCCGGCCGCTTCCTTGGGCCGTTGATTATCCTCAGCGCCATGACGGCTTCGATTCCCATCGGCATCGGCTCGTTGATCGGCTCTCTGCTGTTTTACCTCTGGGGCAAACCGATTACCGGCGGGGCGATCCTGGGCGCAATGATTTTAGGTTCCATTTTCCCGGTAGCGTTGTAAGCAGTATTTCCAGGGCGGACGGGCTGTGGCTCGCCCGCCAGTTAAGGAGAAAGATATGTTTGACCTGATCCTGCGCCAGGCGCGGCTGGTGGACGATACCGTGATCGATATCGCCCTGAAGGACGGCAAAATTGCCGCCTTAGGCAAAATAACCTGCGAGGCAACTGAAGAGCGCCAGCTGAACGGCGAATACTACGTCAGCGCCGGCTGGATTGACTCCCACGTTCACTGTTACCCCAAGTCCCCTATTTACCATGACGAACCTGACAGCGTAGGGATTCATACCGGCGTGACAACCGTCGTTGATGCCGGAAGCACCGGGGCCGATGACGTCGACGATTTCTATCAAATCACCCGCAGCGCAGCGACCGAAGTTTATGCGCTACTGAACATCTCCCGCGTGGGCCTGATTGCCCAAAACGAACTGTCCAATATGGCGAATATTGATGCTGACGCCGTGCGCGGCGCGGTGAAGCGCCACCCGGACTTTATCGTGGGCTTAAAAGCACGCATGAGCAGCAGCGTGGTAGGTGACAACGGCATTACGCCGCTGGTGCGCGCCAAGGCTATCCAGAAAGAAAACGGTGATTTGCCGCTGATGGTCCATATCGGCAATAACCCGCCGGATCTCGATGAAGTGGCTGAGCTGCTGACCAGCGGCGATATCATCACCCACTGCTACAACGGCAAGCCGAACCGCATTCTCAATCCGGCCGGGCAACTGCGAGCCTCCGTGGCGCAGGCTATCCAGCGTGGGGTGCGCCTGGATGTCGGGCACGGCACCGCCAGCTTTAGTTTTGACGTGGCGCGTGTCGCTATCCAGCAGGGCATTCTGCCGCACAGCATCAGCTCGGATATCTACTGCCGCAACCGCATCAGCGGCCCGGTGCATTCACTCGGCGCAGTGATGTCGAAATTCCTCTCCATTGGCCTGTCATTGCCTCAGGTGATCGACTGTGTGACCGCGCACGCTGCGGATGGATTACGTCTGAAAAATAAAGGCCGCCTGGCCGTGGGGCTGGATGGCGATCTGACCGTCTTTGAACTGCGCCGCCAGCCAACGGTATTTACCGACGCAGAGCAGCAAACGCTGACGGGTGACCAGGCGCTGGTGGCGCTGGCCGCAGTGCGCGCCGGGAAATGGTTTACTACCGAACAAGGGAAAGCTGAACATGTCTTCGATCTATGAAAAATACAATTTAAAACAGGTGATTAACGCATCTGGCCGCATGACCGCTCTCGGTGTGTCTACGCCTCGCCCGGAAGTGGTGGATGCGGTCACCACCGGCATGAATCACTACTTCGAAATGAAGGATCTGGTCAACAAGACCGGCGCCTACATTGCCGGGCTGCTTGATGTTGAAGCGGCGACCGTGGTGTCCTGCGCTTCTGCCGGTATTGCCCAGTCCGTAGCTGCGGTGCTGGTAAAAGACAATCAATGGCTGATCGAGAACCTACACGCGGCCCCATTGGAGAATAACGAGATCGTGCTGCCGAAGGGCCACAACGTTAACTTCGGCGCGCCGGTCGGCACGATGGTGAACCTGGGCGGCGGCAAAATCGTTGAAGCGGGCTACGCCAACGAATGTTCGGCGGACCAGCTGGCCGCAGCTATTTCTCCGCGCACGGCGGCCATTTTGTACATCAAATCCCACCATTCGGTGCAAAAAAGCATGCTCAGCGTTGAGCAGGCCGTTGTCGTGGCGCGTAAGCACAATCTGCCGCTGATTGTTGACGCTGCGGCAGAAGAAGATTTGCGGTGCTACTACCGCGCCGGGGCAGACCTGGTGATTTACAGCGGGGCGAAAGCTATTGAAGGCCCAACCAGCGGGCTGGTGATCGGCAAAGAGCAGTACGTCGAGTGGGTTAAGCTGCAAACTGGCGGTATCGGACGTGCGATGAAAGTCGGCAAAGAAGGCATTCTCGGTCTGACCTGCGCGATTGAACATTACCTGAGCGCAGCCAAAGAGAGTGGGGCCGAAATGGTCGCCAAAATGACGCCGTTTATCGACAGCCTGAACACGCTGAATGGCGTTACCGCGCGCGTGGTGTGGGACGCCGCTGGCCGCGATATCGCCCGCAGCGAAATCAAGTTCGATGAAGCGACCGTCGGCATCAGCACCGGCGAGCTGGTCGGTAAGCTGAAGCAGGGCGAATACGCCATCTACTTCCGTGGCTACAAGGCCAACGAAGGCATTATTGAAGCGGATGTGCGCAGCGTAAGTGCGGCACAGCTGGAGATTATTTACCGCTGCATCAAAGCGCTGGTAAGCAAGGAGAAATAAGCATGAAACTGACCCCGAATTTTTACCGTGACCGCGTGTGCCTGAACGTCCTGGCTGGCTCCAAAGAAAACGCCAAAGAGATTTACCAGGCGGCGGAAGGCCACGTGCTGGTCGGCGTGTTATCCAAAAACTACCCGGATGTAGCAAGCGCGGTCGCCGACATGCGTGATTACGCGGCGCTGATCGACAACGCGCTGTCCGTTGGCCTTGGCGCAGGCGATCCCAATCAATCTGCCATGGTGAGTGAAATCTCCGGCCAGATTCAGCCCCAGCACGTCAATCAGGTGTTTACCGGCGTGGGGACCAGCCGCGCTCTGCTGGGCCAGACTGACAGCGTAGTTAACGGCCTGGTTTCGCCGACCGGCACCGTCGGGATGGTAAAAATCTCCACCGGCCCGTTAAGCTCTGGCGCGCCTGAGGGCATTGTACCTGTCGAAACAGCGATTGCGCTGCTGAAGGATATGGGCGGCAGCTCAATCAAATATTTCCCGATGGGCGGGCTGGACTGCCGCGAAGAGTACCAGGCGGTAGCGGAAGCCTGTGCGAAGCATGATTTCTGGCTGGAGCCGACCGGCGGCATCGATCTTGAGAACTACGAGGAGATCCTGAAGATTGCGCTGGATGCCGGCGTCAGCAAAGTGATCCCGCATATTTACAGCTCAATTATCGACAAGGCCAGCGGCAATACGCGCCCGGCGGATGTTGCCACTCTGTTGGCGATGACGAAGAAGCTGGTGGGGTAAAGTGCTCGCTGTTTCCCCTGCCCCCGGCCCTCTCCCCAAAGGGGAGAGGGGGAAAGAAAGGCCGGTTCTCCTTCGAGGAAGAGAGAAAGACTGATGTGAAAAAGAAAGATCCCCTCTCCCTTTTAGGGGGAGGGTTAGGGTGAGGGTATAATCCTCATCAACCACACTTCGAGGACAAACGCATGTCTGCACGCACTCTGCTTGTTGCTTCATTTGCCTTACTTGCCGCCGGCAACAGCGCGGCGCAAAGCCACTATGCCTGGGTTGGCACCTACAACCCCAACGGCGAAGGGCTTTACCGCTTCCAGGTTGACGCCAAAACCGGCGCGCTTAGCGAGAAAACGCTGGTCAGCTCGCTGCCGAACGCCGCACAGCTCACTGCGTCGCCGGATGGAAAAACGCTATACGTAGCCAGCGAAGCCGAGAAAGGCGTGGTAGCGGCATTGCGTGTGGGTGATAACGGAAGTGTGATCGAACTGAATCAGGTCTCTTCCGGGGGCGCTGGCCCGGTCTATCTGTCCCTAACGCCGCAGGGTAAGCACCTGCTGGTGGCTAACTATGTGAGTGGCTCAATCGCCGTATTGCCGATTAATGCAGACGGTAGCCTGCAGGAAGCCAGCGACAAGCATCAGGACAGCGGTGAGCCGGGCGCGGCAAAACCAGAAGCTGCGGTAGAAGGTAGCTTTGCCGCCAGCGATCATAACGGCCCGCATGCCCATATGATTGCCGCCGATCCGAGCGGCAAGTTTGTCTTCTCCACCGATCTTGGCCTGGATCGGATCTACCAGTATCGCTTCGATCAAAGCAAAGGCGTGCTGGAGCCAAACGATCCGCCGTTTATCGCCGCCTCTTCAAAAGGCGCGGGGCCACGCCATTTTGTCTTTGCCGCAGACGGCGCAAGCCTGTGGTTGATTAACGAAGAAGCTTCTACGCTTACCCATTACAAGCTCGACCGTGAGAAAGGCACGCTGACAGAAGGAAAGACGATTTCTTCCCTGCCAAAAGGCTATAAGGGTACAAGCTTTGCCGCGGGCCTGGTACTGAGCCACGACGGCAAGCAACTGTATGTGGCCAACCGCCTGCATAACAGCATTGCGCATTTCAGCGTGGGCGCTAACGGCGAGCTTACGCATCAGGACGATATCTGGACCAGAGGCGACTATCCACGAGGCCTGACGCTGGATAATACCGGCAAACACCTTTATGCCCTGAACCAGCGCAGCGACAACATTACTCGTTTTAGCGTGGCCCCGGGCAGCGGTAAATTAACTTTTATCGAGGATTATACGGTGGTGGGAAGCCCGTCACAGATGGTCTTCACCCCGTTTAAGTAAAGCAGGACGGGGCGCTTAAACGCCCTGATAACCAAAGGAAGCGGTAGTGAGATTCCCCAATCAACGGCTGGCTCAGCTTTTTGAGATGCTGCAAAACGAAACGCTGCCCCAGGATGAACTGGCGCGGCGTTTGTCCGTTTCTACTCGTACGGTTCGGGCCGATATCACGGCGCTTAATGCGCTGATGTCAGGCTTCGGGGCTCAGTTTACGCTTACCCGCGGTGCGGGCTATCAACTGAATATCGAGGATACTGAGCGTTATGGCGAGCTGGTGCAGCATCGTCCGCGTCAGCTTCGTATTCCTCGTACTTCGCCAGAACGCGTGCATTACCTTGTGGTGCGTTTTTTGACGGCGGCGTTTTCACTGAAGCTGGAAGATCTGGCCGAAGAGTGGTTTGTCAGCCGGGCCACGCTGCAAAGCGATATGGCCGAAGTACGGGAGTGGTTTAACCGCTATCATCTGACCATTGAGACACGCCCGCGCCACGGCATGAAGCTGTTCGGCAGCGAAACGGCTATACGCGCCTGCCTGACTGACCTGCTGTGGCAGTTAACCTTAGAGGACAGCGAAAATCCGTTATTGACGGAAGAAGCGCTGAACGCGGGTGTCCCGGAGTTGCTCGCCGGTTCGCTGCACGATTGTTTTACCCGTTGCCACATCCGCCTGACCGATGAAGGCGAGCAGTTTATTCGCCTCTATTGTTCGGTGGCGGTTCGTCGCATCAGCGAAGGCTATCCGCTACCGGAATTTACGGCGGATAGCGTTGATGTCCAGGTGAAAGAGGCAGCCAGACAGATTGCCGCTCTTCTTCAGCAACTGGCGGGGAAGCCGCTTTCCGAAGCTGAAGAGCAGTGGCTGCAGGTGCACATCGCCTCGCGGCAGGTGCAGGAAGTGGCGCCGAGCGCGATCAGCGCCGACGATGATGAGGCGCTGGTTAACTACATTCTGCGCTACATCAATACCCACTATAACTACAATCTTCTCAGCGACGAGCAGCTGCACGCCGACCTGCTGACCCATATCAAGACAATGATCACCCGGGTGCGCTACCAGATAAACATCCCGAATCCTCTGCTGGCTAACATCAAACAGCATTACCCGTTGGCTTACGACATGACGCTGGCGGCGGTCTCAAGCTGGGGAAAATATACCCCTTACGCTATCAGCGAAAACGAAATTGGTTTTCTGGTGTTGCACATCGGTGTGGGTCTGGAGCGTCATTACAATATTGGCTACCAGCGCCATCCTCGCGTGCTGCTGGTTTGCGATACAGGGAATTCGACGGTGCGTATGCTGCAGGCCATGCTGCTGCGTAAATATCCGCAGGTGGAAGTGACCAACATTATCTCTCTGCGCGATTATGAGCAGCTTGAAACCGTGGATGAGGACTTTGTGATCAGCACGGCGCGCATAAATGAGAAAGAAAAGCCGGTGGTGGTGATGGCGCCGTTCCCGACGGACTATCAGCTCGAGCAGCTTGGTAAGCTGGTGTTGGTGGACAGAACAAGACCTTACATGCTGGAGAAATTCTTCGATGCCAGCCATTTCCGCATTATCGATCAACCTATGACGCAGCAGCAGTTGTTCCTGACGCTCTGCGAGCAACTGGAGCGGGAAGGCGTGGTTGATGCAGACTTTCACCCGTCGGTTGTGGAGCGCGAGGCCATTGTCAGCACCATGCTGGGCGAAGGTATTGCGCTGCCGCACTCGCTGGGCCTGCTGGCGAAAAAAACGGTGGTTTACACAGTGCTGGCGCCACACGGTATTAGCTGGGGGGATGAGACGGCGTACGTGATCTTCCTGCTGGCGATTAGCAAAAGTGAATACGAAGAGGCGATGGCGATTTACGACCTGTTTGTGACCTTCCTGCGTGAGCGAGCGATGGTTCGGCTGCGCGAGAGTAAGGATTTTGACAGTTTTAAAGCCGTGGCGATGGAGTGCCTGAGTAAGCTGTAATCACCGTTGACCCTCATTCAGGAAGGGAGAGGGGGGGGGATTCTGTGGGCAACGTTTACTTCGCCAGAATGAAAACTGTCGGAAATTCAATCGACTGGCTGGTGTTATCCCCTCTCCCTTGTGGGGAGAGGGTTAGGGTGAAGGGCCGTTATTTCAGGATCGTGAACGCGGTGGTGACGTGCTTCACGCCGCTAACCCGGCTGGCAATATCCGCCGCGGCTTTACCTTCACGTTCGGTTACCAGGCCGAGCAGGAATACCTCGCCATTCTCGGTGGTGACTTTCACGTTAGACGATTTTACCTGGTCGCTGGTGAGCAACTGAGATCGAACTTTTGTGGTGATCCACGTATCGCTCGATGCGACACCCAGTCCGACCGGAGCCATAATTCGAATCTCGTTATAGACTTCGGTTGCGCCGTCTACGCCCAACGCAATTTGCTTCGCACGAGAGGCGAGGTCTGGGTTAGGAGACTGACCAGCCAGCAGCACTTTGCCCTGGTAAGCCGTCACGTTAATACGCGCTTCTTTCTTGATCTGCTCATCCTTGTTGAGCGCGCTGTTCACGCGTAATTCAAGCGTGCCGTCATCAACCTGCGTCCCGACTGTGCGTGGGTCTGTCGCAGTTTTTGTCGCTACGGCGGCGCTTCCCACAACAACGGCACCGACGCAGCCCTGCAGCAACAGCGCGGAAATAAGAACTGCGACTGGCGTAATGGCCTTCATGTTCATTCCTTCTCCTTTCTCAAAATTAGCTATTAGCCATCCTGGTGGGGAAATAGCGTATTGTCGATCAGATCGCATAAACAGTTCACCGTCAGCATATGCATCTCCTGGATGCGGGCGCTTCGATGAGAAGGGATTCGGATTTCAACATCCTGTGGCCCCAACAGTCCTGCCAGTTCGCCGCCGTCATAGCCCGTCAGCGCGACGATGGTCATGTCGCGGGTGACAGCGGCCTCAACCGCTTTGACAATATCACGGCTATTGCCTCGGGTGGAAATCGCCAGCAAAACGTCCCCGGCGTGGCCCAGCGCACGAACCTGTTTGGCATAAACTTCTTCATGCAGACGGTCGTTAGCGATCGCGGTTAAGACCACATTATCTGCATTAAGTGCAATGGCCGGTAAACTAGGACGCTCTGTTTCAAAACGGTTGATCATGCTGGCAGCAAAATGCTGTGCGTTGGCGGCGGAGGTGCCATTGCCACAACAGAGGATTTTGTTGCCGTTCAGTAAAGACTGAACCAGCGTCATCGCTGCACGGGAGATGGCGTCCGGCAGGGCTTCCGCTGCGGCAATCTGAGTTTGAATACTTTCCGTGAAGCAGACTTTGATTCTTTCGAGCACGTTGATTCTACCTGGAGTTTTTTAGATATCGGCGGCAAACGCGTTGGTCAGCCACGCTATTTCATTGCCGGTGAAAGCTAACACATCGAAACGGCAATCTACAGTATCAAAACTTTGACCTTTGCCGCTAAGCCAAACCTGAGCGGCATGCAGCAGGCGCAGCTGCTTGCTGCGCGTCACGCTGGCGGCGGCTCCGCCGAACTTATCGTTACGTCGAAAACGCACTTCCACAAAAACGATAACCTGCTGCTGTTGCATAATAAGGTCGATTTCGCCGCCGCGAACGTGCACGTTCGCGGCCACAAAGCGCATTCCCTCGTGCTCAAGATAGCGACGCGCCTGCTGTTCATAGCGCGCGCCGCGTTGCTTGCGGTTCAGGGTACCGGAACGATCTGACCCTGACTGAATTGCAGCCAATTTAACTTCCTGTTAATGACGCAGTCCTGGCTGGCGGTCAGCTGCCCGGTGTTGCCGTTCACCTGATAACCCGGCACCTGGCGTATCTGCGAGAAATGGCTGGCCAGTGTCCAGGCGTCTACGCCCATGGCATACAGACGCGCCAGCGAGTAGTCATTATTGACGCTGCTTAAGGCCTGCTGCATCAGCTGTGGATTACCACCGGAAAGCATCGGGATTTCACTAAACTGCAGGCCTTCCATTTCTAGTCGGTAGTCCGGGCCATTCACGCCCTGCGAGCTGCGCGAGCTGGCATACAGCTGAGCGCTGCCGCGGCTGCCAGTGCGCATCGCAATCATCGGTTTGATCAGCGCCACTTCTTCGGAGGTCGCAATGATATAGACCGCGTCTACGTTGCCGCTGCTGCCGGCGGTAATTTGCGCATCCGTAGGTGCTGCCGGAATAGTCAGTCCGCCAATGGTGACGCCTGGCGGCGTATTGGACGGCGTACTTACCGGGGTGCCGGTCAAGGCGATGCCGGAGCCGCTGTTAATCCCGCGTTTCAGGTCGCTCACTGAACCAAATTTCTGCTGCAGTACCAGACCGCCGCCGAGTTTCTGCCATTCGGTGGCAAAGGCTTTCGCCACTCGGTCGCCCAGAGCGTTAGAAGGGATCAGCATCAGCGGATTGCGGTGGCTTTGCTGCCAGATGTGATCTGCGGCGTCACGAGCTTCGTCTTCTGGAGAAAGTGCGAAATAGCAGATGTTAGGGCGATTCTGCACGTTTTCAGGCTGGTTAAGCGCCAGAATATTTAACGGGCTGTTGGTGCTGGCCAACTGGTCAACATTGTTTTTTAGCAGCGGGCCAACGACCAGCGTGGCGCCGTCCTGCTGCGCCTGAGCCAGAACCTGAGAGAGCGGCTGGCTGCTGGTGTCGTAAATCTTAATTTCTGCCGAAGGGTTCGCGGCAACAGATGGCGCGGTTTGTGCGTCTGGCTGGGCAGACGGCGTTGCTGGTGCTGCGGTTTGCGGCGTTGCGGCCTGTGCCTTCTGGTCTGTTAAATCGCTGACGGACGCACTTGCCGGACTTACTGCAGCATTAGGATCTGCGGGGGCCTGAGACGCTTGCGGCTGAGGCGCTTCTTGAGGCGGAGCAGCCTGTTGTTGCGCATTAGGATCTACGGGCTGGGCGGCAGGCTGAACGGTTGCAACCGGCGCGACGCCGTTGTTTTTCGCCGCTTCAAACCCTTGCTCAATCGCGCGGCCAAACACCGCAGCCTGGCCGTTGAGCGGCAGCAGGAGAGCGATTTTACCGGTTGAGGCCGGTTTGAAGTTTTGAACATTCACCAACTGAGTCGGCAGCGTCTTTGAACCCGGATTATTCGGGTAGCGCGTTTGCCAGTCCTGAATCCCGGCTTTCAGCATGTTCGGATCGTTACGGTTATCGCTCCAGACGTGCTGCAGATCCAGCCAACCCTGCAGGGTATTTTCGTCGGCGTTAATCACCAGGCTGTTCATTTGCTCTGGGGAGAACTGCGACAGAACCTGCCAGGTGCCATCAATGTTCTTTTGATGTGCATCGCCTTTCAGCAGCGGTTCCTGAGCAATATACGCGCGCAGCAGCGCTAAAGACGGGCGTCCCTGAGAAGCGTCAATCACAGCCTGGTAATAACGGCTCTGTTGGCCCTTGTCGAGTGCGCTCGGGTCAATCTTTTCCAGCAGGGCAGAAGCGGCGCTGAAATCTTTCTGCGCAATCTTCACTTCCGGCACCAGTAGCTGTTGTTCACGCACTTGAGTATCGTTGAGCTGCTGCGGCAGTTGGTTATACAACGCCACGGCCTGCTGAGGTTTGCCTTCCTTTAGCAGGGAACGAATGGCGAGTAATTGCCAGTTGGTCTTGCTATCATCTGCACTTTGCTGCATTTGCTGCAGATAGTAAGCGGACCCGGCGGTGGTGTCGCCCTGCAGCAGCGTGGCGGACTGATCCGGCGCCTGGGTTGAACAGCCGGCAAAAATCAGCGCCGCGAGCAACACAGGCAGGCAGCGCCCGGCTTTTGAACGATTCAAGGTTAAGGGTAGCATTCTGTATCCAGTGGTTTTATTTCCCAATGTACAATATTAAATCGGCAATACGGATGAAACAATGAAACAACACGAAACGGCGGCGATTTCAGCCAGTACGCTCTACATCGTCCCGACGCCTATCGGCAACCTCGGGGATATCACCCAGCGGGCCCTCTCAGTGTTGCAAAGCGTTGATCTGATTGCCGCAGAAGATACCCGTCATACCGGACTTTTGCTGCAGCATTTTGCGATTAATGCGCGACTCTTCGCACTTCACGATCACAATGAGCAACAAAAAGCGGAAACGCTACTGGCGAAGCTGCAGGAAGGCCAAAGCATTGCGCTGGTGTCAGACGCCGGTACGCCGCTGATTAACGACCCGGGCTACCACCTCGTGCGCACCTGCCGCGAAGCGGGGATTCGCGTCGTGCCGCTTCCTGGCCCATGCGCCGCTATCGCGGCACTCAGCGCAGCTGGCTTGCCGTCTGACCGTTTTTGCTATGAAGGTTTTTTGCCTGCAAAATCCAAAGGTCGCCGCGATGCGCTGAAGGCGATTGAGCAGGAACCGAGAACGCTGATTTTCTATGAATCCACCCACCGCCTGCTCGACAGTCTCGATGATATTTGCACGGTGCTGGGCGAATCCCGCTACGTGGTGCTGGCGCGCGAGTTGACCAAAACCTGGGAGTCGATTCACGGTGCGCCCGTAGGCGAGCTGCTGGCATGGGTGAAGGAAGATGAAAACCGCCGCAAAGGCGAAATGGTGCTGATTGTTGAGGGCTTTAAAGTCCAAAGCGATGATGAACTCCCCGCCGAAGCGCTGCGTACGCTGGCATTGCTGCAGGCTGAGTTGCCGCTGAAAAAGGCTGCAGCGCTTGCCGCTGAAATTCACGGCGTGAAAAAGAATGCCTTGTACAAATATGCGTTAGAAAACAGCGAGAAATAGTTTTCTCGAGCCGGCTCCTGGTTTTCACCTCGCCCTATGATGGAGAGTGTGTTTGCTATGACGGTGAAAGCATTCCTGAATCTGAGATTTGGAGCCTGTCTCCTGATGAATCCCGACGTGGTATTGTGCTGGTGGCAGAGAAGGCTTGTGAATGACCGAGTGAATAAGGCCCGATATATTCGGGCCTTATGGTTTTGCTAGTTGACCGGCGTTGCCTCAATCACCAGCGTTTCCAGCGGGTTCAGCGTCACAACCAGCGGCTTACTGTAGTCGTTGGCTACGGTCTCGTTCTCGCCGTAAACCTGCTTTAGCGTAAAGCGCGTGGCCTCACCGTTCGGCACTTCAAAGCTCTTACTCAGGTCGAGATAGTAGCTTTGCGGCTTATCTGACGGGTTCCGCAGGCCCAATATTGCTTTCTCTTTACTCCACGATGCCCAGCCGTAAACCTCAAGCTGTGTAGGGTCGCCGCCAACCCAATGGCTGTCGACCAGCACGCTGCTGTTCGCTCTTGACCATTTCGCTGCGTCGGCAAGCGTGTCCCATTTAGCGTTGTTCAGCATTGAAGGCGTGATGTACAGCTCCTGCAGCTGCGTGCCGGTGGCGAAGTAACTCCAGGTCTGATCCGCAAAGTCCTGGTCCGTTTGTACTTTTTCCAGCCCAAAGTAGGCATGTTCCGCGCTGACAATGCCGTGGTACATCAGTGAGTTAATTGGGAAAAGTGGGCCTTTACGCACGATGGAGCGATAAGTTTCCGCGTCGCGATAGGTTATCCACTGTTGCACCGGCGAACCTTTGCCATAAACGTTGATGTCATCGCCCTGGCGCCAGATGGAGTCGGCGTAGAACAGCCAGGACGGGCTGGCGTTGGTACCGGTCGTCAGGTTGATAAACAGATCTTTGTTGGCGGCCCGCATGTTTTTGATTAGCTCAATGGAGGCATCAAAGTCAGAGGCGTAGGGGCTGCCTTTGATGTACGAGTTGGCGTTGCCCATACCGTCGAGCTTAAACGAGGTGATATGTTCGTTTTTGATAAGCCCGATAATTTGCTGATTAAAATTGTGGAAGTAGTTGGGGCCTGAGAGGGCAAATTTGCCGTCCACGGTTTCAAAGCCGTTCTCTTTGGCGTGTGAAACGCGCACGTCGCGTGGTTTGTTGTAGCCACCCCACGGTGAGAGCCACAGCCCCACGGAAGTATGCAAACTGTCCGCTTTTTCTTTGATAACACCAAAGCCATGCTTAAACGCCGGACTAAACAGCCACTTCCCGGTCAAATCGTCCCAGCCGTCATCCAGCAGGAAGCCGTCGAGCTTCACGCCCCGCTTGCTTATCAGTTCGCTGGCGTATTCATCCATGCGGGTCAGCACGTCCTTCTCGGTGTAGGGCGTGAAGAAGCCGATGTCCATCCAGCTGTTGTAGTGCAGGTAAGGCTGATAAGGGCGCGGGCGCATGGCGTTGATAAATTCATTAAAGCTACGGCGAAGCTGGTCTGTTGCTTCAAACGTGCCAAAGTAGAGCGTATAGGTCACCGGGGCGTCGGTTTTAATCGGTGTTTTGAGCTCAACGTTCAGGTTGGTGGTGGTTTCGTAGGCGTAGGTATTCACGATCGGTTTTTGCGGCAGCATATAGAAACTGTCCGCCACGATGGGGGAACTGTTGATGGCGCCGTTGACATAGGGTGCCTGTGCCTGGCCTTTGGTCGGAAAGAAGGTGATCTTCGCGACTTCACGCGGCTGGCCTTTTGCCTGCAGCGTGTAGTCCACCGCCGCGTATTTACCCTTCAGCAGTCTCAGGGTCACGTTGACCGAGAAATCGTCTCGCTCGTAATTAATCTGAATGGCGTCTGCCGTTTTGCTGACGTTTTTGATTTTAAAGTCGGCGGTATGGATAACTTTTTCGTCCGGCAGCGTCAGAAAGAATAGTTCGACAGGAGCCAGTTTGTGGTCGGATAGCCGGTCTTTCACCACCACTGCCGAGCCTGAATCGTCGAAAGAGACGGCAAGGTTTGTATTTTCAAGCTGGTACTGAGCAGCCAGCGCGGCGTTGCTCATGAACATCATGAGCAGGGAGCTTTTTATTATTGTCTTCATCAGAGGTCCTTACAGCAGAGAGTTAAAGCGCCGCTTCTGATTCCGGCAGCAACTTATTCGCCGAGCCGCATACAGCGACTTTGCTACGCACCACTTCTTTCATCGCGTCCATGCCGACGCGCATGTAAAAGCGTGGGTCGTTGCCTTCCGGGTTAGCGCCAAACCATTCTTTCACCGCGGCGGCGAAGGCGATTTTTAATTCCGTCGCAACATTCACTTTGCAGACGCCAAGCTCGATGGCGCGGCGAACAAACTCGTCAGGCACGTCACTCGCGCCGTGCAGCACCAGCGGGACGCTGACGACGTCGCGGATCTCACCCAGCCGTTTGAAGTCTATTTTCGGGCGTTTGGTATACAGGCCGTGTGCGGTGCCAATGGCAACCGCCAGGCTATCGACGCCGGTGAGCTCAACAAAGCGGCGGGCTTCCTGCGGATCGGTCAGAAAAGCGCTTTCTTCATCCACATCCATGTCGTCTTCCACGCCGCCGAGTCGGCCTAGTTCGGCCTCGACGCTGCAGTCGTTGCGGTGGCAAAACTCGACCACGGATCTCACCAGCTTCGCGTTGTCAGCAAAGGGGAAGTGGCTGCCGTCAATCATGGCGCTGCGCACGCCTGCGTTAACTTTGCGGCTGATGTCCGCCAGGCTTTCGTGATGATCGAGGTGCAGAGCCAGCGGTATGCCGTAGCTTTCGGAATAGGCGTGGCACAGTGCGTAAATCTCTTCGAAAGCGATATGTTTAAAGGTGCCCGGCGTGCCGGCAAGGATCACCGGGGAATGCATCTCTTTGCACACTTCAAGAATCGCCTGGATGGTTTCGGCATTGTGGATATTAAAAGCCGGTACCGCATAGCCTCTGGCCTGTGCGTCCTGAAGCAGATACTTCGTGGATATAATGCTCATGATGAACCTCTCAGCCTTTCCAGGGATGAATAACGACGCCTTTAACTACGCGATTAACCGTGCCGCTGGCGGAAGGCGTGTCCGGCGTAATGCCTGCTTTAACGGAGGAAGTGAGGGCGAAAACCTGGGCATATATCAGGAAGCAAAACGCCTGCTCAACGTCGAGGAACGTACGATCTGCCGCAGGCAGCAGGATATGCGGGCCTGATGCGATCTCGGGGCTGGAGGAGGCTGAAATGGCGATCGTTTGCATAGCCAGACTGTCCCGGCGCAGCTCCGCCAGCAGATCCAGATCGTACTGGCGAGTGTACGGATCGCTGGAGACCAGCACGATCGCCAGCGTCTTACTATTGACCAGGGATTTTGGGCCATGCCTGAAGCCGGTTGGTGTGTCGTAAAACGCCGCCAGCTTGCCAGCCGTGAGTTCAAGCACCTTCAGAGAGGCTTCTCGCGCCACGCCCTGCAAGCCACCGCTGCCCAGGTAGACCACGCGTTCATAGGGAAGATCGCCAAACGGAATCTCTCTGAAATCGCCCTGTGAATGAATGATTTGGGCACAGCGGTGAGCGACATCCTGAAATGACTGCGTGTTGATCACGCCCGGGGCGAAAACCGCAAGGCAGCTTGCCATCATGGTCGTGATGCTGCTCGTCATGGCAAAACCGCGATCGTGCGTTTCCGCAGGCATCAGCAGCGGCAGTGAGCGTTTGTCCTCCAGCGCGCTGCGGTAGAGACTACCGCCCTCGTTACAGGTGATGGTTATGTGATAGCAGGATTTCACGAGCTGGTTGGCAAGTTCCACCGCAGCGACGCTTTCGGGGCTGTTACCGGAGCGAGCGAAGGAAACCAGCAGCGTGGGCTGTTCAGGGAAGAGATAGTCCAGCGGATTGGTCACCAGATCCGTGGTTGGCACGGCAACAAACTGTTTGCCGGTGTGGCGAGACAGCCACGGTGCAATGATGTCGCCGATAAACGCCGAGGTTCCAGCGCCAGTAAGGATAATTTTTAACTTGTCGTTCGCAAGTAGTGGATTCAGGAAGGCGGCGATCTCGTCGCGCGCGCGGTCTATCTGTTGCAGGGAACGGATCCAGCTCACGGGCTGCTGGCGGATCTCTTTTTCAGTCCAGGTCGTGTGGCTGCGATCTGTGGCCGTGGAAGTTTCACTCATGACTCAGTCCTTAGCATTACAGCGTCATATGTCGGCTTTTTATCGCCCATAATCTTTCGTTTTGTTTCATTTGATGGTTTTTAGTACTTTGTGAAAATTTATAGAAAGGAATCGACAAGATCAATATGAAAAGTGAAATAAAACGAAAATCATGATGTGGATCTTTATTTTCGTATAGCACTTTGTTTTGTTTGATATTTATTGAAAATAAAACAATTAAATAAAGAAAAAGAAAGGCCCGTGGCGGATCTCGCCACAGGCCAAAGTGATGCATAATGAAAGCAGCAGGAGCCGCCGCCAGCATTAAACGGGGGTCGAAACTGAATATAAGTAACCCGATTCTTAACTTCAGATGCCTTCTTCGCTGGCTTCCGTTGCCCGGTGGCGCGCCATTTCGTCGACCAGGCTGGTCAGGCCGCGATGCCCGCATTCCAGCGCCATCTGGCGAAACTCGCTGCCGTTTAGCCCTTCTCGCTCGAGTACCATCTCCAGCAGTAGCTGCAGATTGACGCCAGTAACGACTTCGCGTCCCGGCTTCTCAAGCGCCAGCGTTGAGGCGACACGGAAAGGCGTACCGCCCAGCAAATCCGTCAGAAAGACCAAACCTTCGCGTTCATCCAACTGGCCGATAGCGGCTTGAAATTGTTCCGTCAGCCGTGCCGTGGAGGAGGTTTCTGGAAAGTCGATGGCAATAATCTGCGGTTGCTCGCCGAGGATCTGTTTCATTGCCTGTTCCATCCCACTGGCAAAGCCTCCGTGGCCGCTCAAAATGATGCTCAACATCTGCTTTTCTCCTTAGAGGAAGTGAAGGAACTTCCCAACAACGGCTAAAACGACGGTGATGCAAATCAGGCGCAAGGGGCTCCAGCCTCGGCGGACCAGGGCGAACATTGCCAGGGTATAGACCAGCGGCAAAAACGCAGGCATCAGTTTGTCGATGACGTCAGCCTGAAGCTTAACTACCGCATCCCCGGCCGTAATTTCAAGCGTAGTGGACAGGCGAACATAGGTGGCAACGAGAGCGCCGATAACGGTCATCCCGACGATGGAAGCGGCATGTCCTACTTTACGTGTATTAGCCTTAATTAGCGGAATAGCTGCCACGCCCATGCGGTAAGCGTAGTGCGCCAGGCCGAAACGCAGGCCCAGATGCACCACGTTAAATAGCACGATAAACACGATGGCACCTAGGATCGACCCTTGAAGCGCCAGGCTGGCGCCGATACCGCCGCAGATTGGCAGCAGCGTCAGCCAGAACATCGCATCCCCGATGCCACCGAGTGGGGCACCAACGGCAATTTTTGTGCTCTGGATACTGTTTACATCCTGCTTCGAACGTTCCATCGCCAGAATAATGCCGATCACAAAGGTGACCAGGAAAGGATGGGTATTAAAGAATCCCATGTGTCCCTGCATCGCCCGCGCCAAATCGCGTTTGTTGGTGTGGATCTTTTTCAGGGCGGGTAGCAGGCCATACAGCCAGCCGCAGGCCTGCATACGCTCGTAGTTAAATGAGGCCTGCAGCAACATCGAACGCCATGCTACGCGGTTGATATCTTTTCGGGTTAGCTCTGCGCCAATGGTCTGATCTTCATAAATCGTATCATTGGCAATGATGTTCTCAGACTCAATGGCCTGTGAAAGCGTTTGGGTATCAGATGCCATCTTCGAATTCCTCTTTCTGGACGCGAGCGTGCTGCGGTGGTGTAGGGTCTTTACGCATCAAATCCATCAGGGCCAGCGCTAGCGCGGCGGCGGCAATTGCCAGTACCGGTAATTTCAACCAGGCTGCGCCAACAAAGCCGATGATGAAGTAGGGGATATAAACGTTTTTCATCATGATTTTCAGCAGTACGGCGAAACCGATAGCTGGCATGATGCCCCCTGCGACGCCCAGCCCGTCAATCAGCCGCGCGGGTAACATATCGATGGCTGTTTTGGCATGTTCGGCCCCAAAATAAATGGGTAAGAAGGCGCAGAGAAAATAGAAGATGCCGAGTGCGAGCATCGCCAGATAGTTAATGCGCTCAATGCCATTGGTGTCGGCGTTCGCCGCCATGCGGTCGGCACGTGCCATGACGCCGGACATCACGGAGAACAAGAAGGTGATGCCCATCTGTACCGCAACCGCAAAAGGCACTGCGACGCCGACGGCGACTTCGGGCTTCACGCCGGTGGTAATGGCAAAAGTCGTGCCGACGATGGTACCGATAATGACGTTAGGCGGCTGCGCGCCGGCGAGCGGAGCCAGGCCCATCCACACCAGCTCCAGCGTGCCGCCGGTGAGAATACCGGTGTGTAAATCGCCAAGAATAAGACCAACCAGCGGGCCAAGGACGACGGGGCGGTGCATATGGGTCAGGCCGTTGAACATATCCAGACCGGCGATAAAGGCCAGCAGGCCCAGGGCTATCGCTTGCAGTAAGCTGATTTCCATAGCAAATACCTCAGAGAAGTTTATAGAGATCCTGAGCTGATTCCGTCGGTACACCTTGCACAAAACATTCGACGCCGGCCTGTTTCAGGCCGGAGAAGGCGGCAATGTCTTGTTCATCAACCGACACGGTTTTAGCCACCTGCTTTCTGCCTTCGACGTAGTGCATGTTGCCCACGTTGATGCGCGTTACCGGCACGTTGCCGTTCACCAGGGTGAGGAAATCCCGCGGGTTTTTACAGACCAGCAGGATCTTCTGGCGATCCGCCGCGCGGTGAATGTTGTCGATGACTTTTTGCAGCGGCCAGAAGCGCACCGCTATTCCTTCTGCCAGCACCATCTCCATCAGGTTCTGTTGGATGGGATCTTCCGCCACCTCATCATTCGCGACCAGGACCAGGTTTGCGCCGGAAAACCCGACCCACTGCACGCCAACCTGACCGTGGATCAGGCGCTCATCAATGCGGCTTAAGACAATATTTGGCATGGTATTTTCCTTATTATCATTGTGTTAATGAGGAGATGACTCACCGTGACAGGCCGCGTGATACTGGCGCAGCACATCCTGAATATGGTCGATAATCAGCTCATGAGGTTTGGCTGCCAGCTGTGCTTCCCGCACTTTGGCGTACTGAAGCGGCAGGTACTGGCTGATTAACGGCAGCGGAATAGGTTCGTGGGCAAGGTTCCTGACCAGCACATCGTAAGCCTCATCGATATCGCGATCCGGCCAGTAGTAGCGCACCCGGTCAGAGTAGCTATAGCCGCGTGCCAGACGTAGCGCATCGCCGTTGCCGTGATAGTGCTGCTGCCAGTGCTCCGGGTGGTCAAGCATCACGCTTTCCAGGACGTCCCTCAGGCCGGAGCATTTGTGTGCCGGGAGCAGTTCTCGCTCAATGGCTGAGAGGGAAAAAAGGGCTTCACGCAGGGCAAAAGTCAGGGCTGGGCCGACTTTTAGTATCGCAAAATGATCTTCCACCAACTGATGCAGCGCCTGCGTGGTCTGGTAATCCGTTGAATGTGCTTCAAAAACCATCGTTGGCGAATCTGAAATGAGTTTGCTTAGCGCCCGGGCTTTTTCTGGCTTGTAGTCAATCACCTGGGTGTGGTCGAACTCGACGCCGGGTTGAACAACAAGGCCAATAATGCGCGGCCAGATTTCACTTAGCCCCTGTTCTGCAAAGGCCTGGCGGTGAGCTTCCAGCGTAGTGTTTGCAGCCTGCGGCGTGGTGACGGCGAGTTCGGCGAGAGTTTCATGGGCACCGCCAGGGACTGGGACTTCGGTGCCGATGATGTACACCAGATCGGCATGGCCAAAGTGGTCGATACAGGTTTGCTCAGCAATCAGCGCCAGCCTGGCTGCTCGCCCGGCAACGACGTGATCCGTGAGCGGCACGGGATCGTCCACACAAGACATACTGCAGTCGAGGTGTATTTTCTTGAAGCCTGCGGCGACATAGCTACGGATCAGCTCTTCGGCATGGGACATCGCCTCTTCGGCTGGTCGGGTTTGCCAGCGGTTTGGCCCAAGATGATCGCCGCCGAGTATCAGGTTGGCATAAGGAAAGCGGTGTTGTTCCGCGAGTTGATAAACGAAACCGCAGAAATCCGCAGGCGTCATTCCGGTATAGCCGCCGTACTGGTCCACCTGGTTAGAGGTCGCTTCAATAAGCAAGCTGGTGCCGGCTTCGCGAGCGTGGCGCATGGCGGCCTCAAGCACCAGCGGATGCGCGGAGCACACGGCAAAGATCCCGTGCTGGTTGTTCCGTTTGTGGTTAGCGACAAATTCGATCAACTGTTTCACTTTCCTCTCCACGGCGATGGGTTAAAACATTATCTTTCGATTCATTTCATTTAATCGTGCCTTAATGGCGTTTGAGAATAAAAAGAAAGATACTGGAATTGCGATCTGTTTCGCAAAAGAAACATAATGAAAGTCTCTGGTGTGCTTACCGCGCCTTTTGAACGAAGATTCCTGGGGCTTGCTTTCTGCTAAAAGAAAGGTGTTAATAAGCAAATAGAAATGAAACGAAAGATATATTGAAAGGTTACCCTATGAGCAACAGCGATACCGCAACGGACAAACGTATTCCGGGTACCAGCGAAAGGCGCGAGCAGATTATTCAGCGCCTTCGCCAGCAGGGAAGCGTGCAGGTTAATGATTTGTCTTCTTTTTTCGGTGTTTCTACCGTCACCATCCGCAACGATCTCGCGTTTCTTGAAAAGCAGGGTATTGCGGTTCGTGCCTACGGCGGAGCGCTGATTTGTGAGCCTGGCAGCGTGGTAGCAGAGCCTTCGGTGGAGGATAAAAGCTCGCTGAATACTTCACTGAAACGCAGCATCGCGCGTGTGGCTGTGGACTTGATCCAGCCCGGGGACAAGGTGATTCTGGACTCCGGCACTACAACGTATGAAATCGCCCGACTAATGCGCCAGCATAAAGAAGTGATCGCCATGACCAACGGCATCAACGTGGCTAATGCGTTGTTAGAAGCAGAAGGGGTCGAGGTGCTGATGACCGGCGGGCATTTGCGCCGCCAGTCGCTATCGTTTTACGGCGACAGCGCGGAACAGTCGCTGCAAAATTATCATTTCGACATGCTGTTCCTCGGGGTGGATGCTATCGATCCGGAACGAGGTGTGAGCACCCATAACGAGGATGAAGCGCGTCTCAACCGTAAAATGTGCGAAGTCGCCGAGCGCATTATCGTGGTGACAGATTCCAGTAAATTTAACCGCTCCAGCCTGCATAAAATCATCGATATCCAGCGCATTCACCGGGTAATCACCGATAAAGGCATTCCGGCAGATAGCCTGATTGCGCTGCGCAAGAGCGGGATTGAGGTTGTGCTGGTGGGCGACTAGCTTTTCGTTTCTGGCGGGCCCGCGTGACAGGGGAGATGAAACCCTCTATACTGCGCGCCGAAGCTGACCAGACAGTCGCCGCTTCGTCGTCGTCCTCTTCGGGGGAGACGGGCGAGGGGGAGGAAAGTCCGGGCTCCATAGGGCAGGGTGCCAGGTAACGCCTGGGGGGGAAACCCACGACCAGTGCAACAGAGAGCAAACCGCCGATGGCCCGCGCAAGCGGGATCAGGTAAGGGTGAAAGGGTGCGGTAAGAGCGCACCGCGCGGCTGGTAACAGTCCGTGGCACGGTAAACTCCACCCGGAGCAAGGCCAAATAGGGGTTCACATGGTACGGCCCGTACTGAACCCGGGTAGGCTGCTTGAGCCAGTGAGCGATTGCTGGCCTAGATGAATGACTGTCCACGACAGAACCCGGCTTATCGGTCAGCTTCAACTTCTTAATAAACGCCCCGCAGGTGCAAGCCTGTGGGGCGTTTTGTATTCAGAGACAACAAGATGAATGACTGTCCACGACGCTCTTCATGAAAAGAAAGCGGCTTATCGGTTAGCTTCAACTCATTCATATCGAAACGCCCCGCAGGTGCAAGTTTGGGGGCGTTTTGTATTCAGAGACAACAAGATGAATGACTGTCCACGACGCTCTTCATGAAAAGAAAGCGGCTTATCGGCTAGCTTCAACTCATTCATATCGAAACGCCCCGCAGGTGCAAGTTTGGGGGCGTTTTGCATTCAACACATACTATTTCAGCGTTTTAAGCATGCAGATCTCGCAGCTGTTGTGGCCGGTGTTGCCCAGGCTGCTACCCAGGTGTTTGAAACCGAATGCTTCGTAGAGTGAGACCGCCGAGCTGAGCTCATCGAGCGTTTCCAGGTAGCAGTAACGATAGCCGAATGCTTCGGCCTGTTGTATCGCCAGCGCCATCAGGCGTCTTCCCAGGCCTATGCCCGTCACACTGCTGTCCAGATAGAGTTTCTGTAATTCACAATATTCTTCACCTGCGCCCTGCAGCGGGGCGATGCCAACGCCGCCTAAAATCTTGCCTTCGTGTTCAACTACCCAGTAGCCAGACCCGGGTTTTTGGTAGGCGCTGGTCAGGTCATTCAGCGCCGGGTCGTGCAGACTTACGCCTTCGAGGTGATCGATTTTATTATCGCGGAAGCTTTGGCGGATCACGTCGGCAATAGCGAGATTGTCCTCTCGGCGAATGGGCCGGATCTGAACCTGAAGATCCCGCTGGCTGCGGGCATTTACCAGCGCCCGGGTCAGCGATTTGACCGACTGATAGATCTGCTGCTTTTCGCTGTCTGATGCCAGAGAAAGGGCCTGAGCCGTGAAGTCGTTGGCGTGTTCGGTGAGGTCTTTAAGCGCGACAACGCCCTCGTGGCTCAGGTTGAACACAGTGGCTCTCCCGTCGCTTTCATCCTGCGTTCTTGCCAGCAGATTGGCACTTTCAAGGCCGCGAAGCGTTCTGCTAATGCTGGATTTTTCCACGCACAGGCGGCGGGCAAGCTCCGTTACCCCGGCGGGCTCACGATCGAGTTCAATCAAAATATGGCTTTGTAACGGCGACAGGTCGGTCCCGCTGCTTTTCCTGTTCAGCATGCCCAGCTCGCGCACCATCTCGCGCAGCGCGGCGCGGAATTCTTCAATTTCGTTGGTCTGCATAGCAACTCACATCAATGAGGAAAATATATTTGGTTAACACTGTTAACTAGTTTATGTATCATACCGAAATTAAACAGGCAGGCAAGTGACCAGGAGGGCAGGATGCAAAACAGAGAACCGGATACAACGGACACAAGGATTGTGATCGGCACGATCGTTGCCGTGCTGTGCTTTTACATTGCGGTTGCGGCGGGATCGCTTTGAGCCTCTGACGGCAAATAAGTGCGCTTTGGCGAGTATTTGCCATAATGGCCCACAAGTTTCACTGTGGCGAAAAATCATGATCAAATCCCTCTACATCGACAACTACCGTTCCGTGCGCAAGCTTTCCATTGATTTGGGCAGGCTGAACGTGGTGTTTGGGCCCAACGGGTGCGGTAAGTCTAATATTTATAAGGCGATCCATCTGATCCACGGTGCGGGGAGTGGGCAACTGTCTCACTGGCTTTCTGATGAAGGCGGGATCCAGAAAGCTATGTGGGCGGGCGATCGCGCCCGCGGCTACGCCAGCGCGCCGCGCAGGCTGACGCTGGCGGTAGAAACGGATACGTTTGAATATGAGTTGCAGGTGGGCTTTCCCGAGCCGCTGCCGTACCCGACGATGTTTGGCCTCGATCCCATTGTTAAAGAGGAGCAAATCTGGCTCAGCGGCTACCGGCGGCGCCCTTCGTCGTCGGTCATGCAGCGGCGTAATCAGACGGTTTTCCTTAATAACGTCAACGGCGAAAAGGTGACTCACGCCGCCACGCTGTACGAAAATGAATCCCTCTTTGGCCAGCTTGGCGAGCCGCATTTGTACCCGGAAGTCTCCAGCGCCAGGGAGACGCTACGTAACTGGCGTTTCTATCACGAGTTCGATATTTCCAAAGGCGCGGGCCTAAGGCTGCCGCAGGTGGGCTACCGCTCCCCGGTGCTGTCCGGCGATGGCCTGAACCTGGCCGCCGCGTTTCAGACCATCGTCGAAATTGGCGACAGCGAGCTGATGTTTACCGTGCTGGAGCAGGCTTTCCCGGAATGCACGTTTTTCTGTGATAACAGCGGCGGGCGCTTCCAGATGATGATGAACCGACTGGGGATTAATCGTCCGCTGGAGTCCGCGGAGTTTTCAGATGGCACGCTGCGTTTTCTCTGCCTGACGGTGGCGCTGCTCAGCCCGAGACCGCCGCAGTTTATCGCCCTCAATGAGCCTGAAAATAGCCTGCATCCGCAAATGCTCCCGGCGCTTGCCCGCCTGATTGCTGAGGCAAGCCGCTACACGCAGATTTGGCTCACCAGCCATTCGCCTGAACTGGCTACCCTTATCGAAAAACATACGGTGTTTACGCTGTACGAGTTAGGTATTGAGAAAGGGGAAACCACGATGACCCAGTTGGCCTGACGCCGTTTTCCCTTCCCCGCAAGGAGAAGGGAAACGTAAGGTTACAGGCTACCGGCAATGGTGATGTAGTCGGTGTAAAGCTGCGGGGCGCCGGAGAACGAAGCCAGTTCGCGCCATTCGTCGTACATCCTTTCGCTTTCCTGATGCTCCTTCACAAACTGCAGCGATTTCTCCGTGGAGACGTCCAGTTCCGGGTGGAAAGAGTTCAGCGAGGCCAGGCTTTCTATCTCGAGCATCACCATATATTGCTCGATGCGGTTGCCGCCGGTGCCTTTCAACATATGGAATTTCCAGCCCGGGTAGTCGTCGATACGGTGAACGTTGTCGCGGATAAACGTATCGAAAGTCTGCGGTGAAACACCTGAACGCAATGCCAGATTATGCAGCCCGACCACGCGTTTAACCGGTTCTTGTCCGTCGCGTAGCTGGTAGTTTGGCCCTTCTGCCAAAGCGCTATGTTCGTTTTCAGCGAGCTGCTGATAGGTGGAGAAAATCGTTGGCAGCTCGCCAAACGTCGCGAAGGTTTTCCAGGTGTTGATAAGCTCAATGCCTGCAGGATGATCGCGCCAAAAAGCACGTGCCTGTTCCGTTTGTTCCCCCTGACTATCAATATAGCGCGCGTAGCTGTCGGCATTTTCTGCTTCGTACAGCATCAGATATTGGTTCTGACGCTCGCCGCGCAGGCCTTTCAGCAAGGTCCAGCGCCAGCCCGGATAAGCCGGGATGTGCACGCCTTTGGCCTGCACAAAGGCTTCGAACGTCTCTTCGGTGACGCCCTTTTTCAGGTTAAGACCTACATAGTGAAGGCTGAATACTGCCGGTGATGAGTGACTCATACAAACTCCTGTTTCATTAACGCTGGCGAGAAATAAACGGCGAACCTGAAGCCACAAACAAAAGCAGCAACAGGGCACCTCTGAAGGTCAAACTGAGCCCAATGTGGTGGGCGATAAAGCCAATCAGCGCAGGTCCCGCGAGCAGGCCGCTGTAGCCAAAAAGCGTGACGGCAGGGATCGCGAAATCCGCTGAAACCCCCGGCTGGTTACCGGCGGAGGTGAATAGAATGGGAATAATGTTGGCGAGCCCGGCTCCGACCAGGATAAACCCCGGCAAGGTTGCCCAATGGGTGAAGACGAGCAGGATAATCCCGATGCCAGCAATAGCGCAGCCGAGGAGCAGCACGAGTTTGCCGCCCAGGGCGCTGACCAGACGATCGCCGCTGAGCCGCCCAAGGGTGACGGTGATGGAATATAAGGTGTACCCGAAGCCCGCGAGCGAAGCGCTCATGCCGCGTTCCGAGGTCATAAATACCGCCGACCAGTCCAGCATGGCTCCTTCAAGCATGAAGACGAAAAAGCAAAGTATCGCGATGGCCAGCACGGGCGGATGGCTCAGCACGCGTAACGTCTCGCCTTTGCTGCTCGTGGCTTTATTTTGTTTGGGCAAAATGTTCCGGGCAGAGGCGGCGAGCAGCAAAGTCAGAAAAACAGTGATGGTGCACACGGCAAGCAACGGTGTTGCCCCCAGCCACAAAAAGAAGCTGACGCAGCCTGCGCCGGCAATGCTGCCGATACTGTAAAAGCCGTGAAAGCCGGACATTTTTGCCTGCTCGCTTTCCTGTTCGACGACCACGGCGTGGGCATTCATGGCGACGTCGAGCATGCCGTTGAAGGTGCCGAACAGCAGCAAAGCCAGCGCCATGGCTTCACGCTGGTCAAACAGCATTAGCAGCGGTAAATCCGCGGCAAGCCCCAGCACGCTGAGGGTCATCAGGCGGCGACAACCAAAGCGAGCGATCAGCTGGCCGGTAAACGGCATGACGAGCATCGAGCCTGCGGCGATGCAAAAGAGCAGCAGCCCTAAAGCGCCGTCGTTAATAGCCAGCCGCGCTTTGGCGAAAGGAATTAGCGGGGCCCAGGACGACATGGCTAAACCGGCCATAAAAAAAATGGCGCGTGTGGCATGCTGTTCCCGCGACTGTACGTCCGCCAGGGTTGGTGTTGAGTTAATCGTCATAGTAATTTTGTGACTCAATGGGTGAATTCACTCGCGTGAATGCGTCGTGCCCGGTCCTTCAGGCACGCGCGGCGGTCAGCGTTAATTGAGGCTTTCTGCTACCGAGAGGTAATCGGTATAGATTTGTGGCGACCCGGAAAACGAGGCGAGTTTTTTCCATTCCTCGTACATTTGTTTGGTATCGCGGTGCGCCTGGGCGAATTTGGCCGCTTCGTCGGTGGCGATATCCGGTTCGGGGTAAAAGACATCCAGCGCCTCCAGGCTGGCGATTTCCATCAGCACCACATACTGATCGAGCCGGTTACCTCGCTCCCCTTTCAACAGCCGGAATTTCCAGTCCGGGTAATCTTCAATCCGGTGATGGTTGCCCTCGATAAAACGTTCAAACTGTTCGGCGTTGACGTTGGGGCGCAGCGCGAGGTTGTGAATACCAATCACCCGAGCAACCGGCGGTTGCTTCTGGTAGCGGGGACCCGGCTGGACGGTACTTTTCTGATTTTCGGCCAGCAGGCGATAATCGGTGAACAGTGTTGGCAGTTCGCTGAAAGTACCGTAGCTGCGCCATTCGGCCAGCAGCGCTTCCGCTTCAGGATGCTGCCGCCAGAACTCGCGGGCCTCTTCGGTCTGGTTGCCGTCTGCGGCCATATAGCGAGCCCGCATTGCCGCATTTTCGATTTCAAACAGCATCAAATATTGCCCGGCACGTTCGCCACGTAGCCCGCGAAGCAGCGTCCAGCGCCAGCCCGGATAGCAGGGAATATGTACGCCTTTATTTTGCACAAAGGTTTCAAACGCCTGCTGGGTAATGCCCGCTTCGGTGTCGATGGCGATGTAAAACAGACTGAAAACCGGCGTGATTGAAGAGTGGTTCATCAGTTACTCCTGTTCTGCGTCGGCTGAGATGAATTGGGTGTTAATGATGGCTTCAACCAGCGTGACGCCGATGGGCGTCAGCGTGACCACGCCTTGATCAATCACCACGAGTTCTTTTGCCTGCAGCTTTTCCAGCGTTGGTTTGATGATGCGGTTTTCAAAAAAGCTGTTGCCGTTGAAGCGTGTCGCGAACACGGTATCGTCAACCGGAATGAGCGTGGAGAGGGCCATTTTGAAGGCGTTAACTTCGCGCTGTTCCGGTGAAATACCGTGGCTTTCTTCGATAGGCAGGCGGCCTTCATCGAGGAACTGCTTGTATTGCTTATAGCCGGTGATGTTGATGGCTTCGGCGCGGGTGCACTTCGAACTGCCGCCCAGGCCGATGGCGACCTCGGGATATTGCTTGTCCAGATCGGTAATCAGCCCTTTCCACTTTTCCGCTTCCAGGTGGTTCTGGTGGAAATACATCGTGGGGTGTTCGCGATAGCCTTCGGTGAGATATTTCTCGACCAGTTCGCGCATTTGGTATTGCTTACCCAACCCAGGGAACGTCATGTTGTTCATGTTGATCAGCCCTTTTTTCTGCCACAGGCTTTCACGTTCGCCGGACACGCCGGTGCGCGTTTTCATGAACTCTTCCATGTGCAGCTTGGTGCAGACGACGTGGGAGAGATCCAGTTCCAGGGTGCGCTCCATGTCGTACTTCACGTCATCCACGGTTTGGCCCAGCATGCCGTAGATGAGATCGACGCTGACCCACTCGATGCCCTGTTCCCGCGCGCTGCGGATGGTTTCTTCACACTCGTCGGCGGTGTGCTGGCGGCCACAGGCGGCAATAATAGCGTCGTTAAAAGATTGGGTGCCGAAGCTGATTTTGCTGAAGCCCAGCTCTTTCAGAATGCCGATGTATTCGCGGTTTAATGTCCCAGGTTCGCCTTCAAAGCGAAGCGTTGCCGCCGAGAAATTAAAGTGGGTGTAATAGAAGTCCATCAACCGACGCAGTTCCGGCTCCGGGAGCAGGGAAGGCGTGCCGCCAAAGATATTGAATTCTCCAATTTCCGCTTTTGACAGACTCGGTACTTTTTCCAGCCACATCTTCGCTTCTTTGATGTTGTAGTCCACCAGATCCCGGAAGACGCCTTCCGCCGAAGGCGATTTCGGGTTGAGGATCACCGTTGGATACTGGCAGAAGTGGCAGCGGTAGCGGCAGGTGGGGATATAGGCCCACAGATGGATCTGTTTCGCAGCCCGAATGTCGTGCTCCATATCGGCAAAGAACGACGCCAGCGGGTAGTGCTCAATGTCACCGGGAAAAACATGGCAGCCAAAAGGATCTTTATGGACGTAGTCCAGAAAAGCCTCGTTCTCCGGCTGGGAGAGGAAGCCGTAAACTGCCGGAACCGGATAGGCCGGGTCGAGATCTTTTAAGGATGCGAGAGCTTCGGTATTCATCAGAAAACACCTCCGTTGGCAAAGTAGTTGTGGGCTTCACCGGACTCGCGATCTTCACAGAAGTACCAGACAAAGCGTTCGAAATCTTTTTCCGCGACGCTGTCGAAGCAGGCCGGAAGCGGCGGTGCAAAGCCAATGTCCTCTCCGACGGCGTTGCGCAGCGCGGTGAATATCTCGTGGCGGAACTCGAAATAGAGCCGGTAGGCTGGCGTTTTGTAGCTATGGATCGGCTTAAAGTCGATGATGCTCATTTCATGCTTAATGGCGTGAATGCGCTGGTAAAGCCGCTCTGCAACCTGCGGTGAGAAAAAGGCACGTACCCGCTCGTTCTCCAGCAAGATGTGCGGATTCAGCAAGGCTGGAAGAACGATGTTTTTCGGGATGTAGTCTTTGATGGAGTATTCCCAACCCTGCCGGGCCTGCTCTTCGGTGAGGTCAATCAGCGTGTTTTTTGGGATTGAGACGTCCGGGCGCACATCTTTCATGATGATGATGCCGTCGCTGCCGTAGGCGATGCCGCTGATCACATCGTCAATAATGGTGTCCACGCGGCGGCTGTTGATTTCCACAAAGGATTCTTTGGCGTAAACCGGCTTGCCGCCGCAGGCGATGATCTTGATGCCGAAATCCCAGTCGTCGGAAAGGTGTTCTACGAAGCGGCCTTTTTCCAGCTGGTAGAAGATCTCGATGCCGCCAATTTTTTCGTACAGGCCACGCTCCACGGCGAAGCCTTTTCCATCCGGGAAGCCGCCGAACAGCGAGAACGACACGTCGCGGCAGCGCAGGGTTTTTTGAATTTCACGGAAGAGGTTGGGGCGCTGCTGGAATGCTTCGCGGTCGTAATAGTAATTGCAGGTCCCGAGATCGCCGTCGTCGGCAATCATTTTTTCTATCAGGGTATGCAGCCAGTAAGGATCCACGGTGCAGTCGGCATCGGCGGAGACAATATAGTGTTTATTGCTTTTGCCCAGCCGTGCATCACGGGCCCTTGAGCGCAGGGCGGCGTAATCCATACCGCATTTACGGGCCGAAGAGACACCCTGAATTTTCTCCTGAATAATGTGCACATCCATCGCCGGATGTTTTTCTTTGAAGCGGTTTATCTTGGCCACGGAATCATCGCGGGAGTTGTTATCCACGATGATCACTTCATAAGCGTCATGGGTTACCAATCGGCCATGCGTTTGTTGGCCAAATAATGAGGCTAAAACTTCATCAATTCGGTCGCTTTCATTGTAAACAGGCAGCACTACCGAGACGAAAATGTTATCGCGCATATCTACTCCTGGGGCGGTGATATTCAGAATGTCCATCACGTTGTTAGAAAGGATGTTTTTGCCGATGGCGAAGTTCTTCGCGGCTATACGATCCATTTCAGGTTTATTGGTAAGCAGTAAAAAAACTTCGTTGATGAAGGCTTCGTCAGGCAGGCCGTCTTGTCCGTCTGAAATAGGCATCACTGGGGCTTCAAAGCCGTGCTGGCCGTAGACTTCCGGATAATATTCGTAGCGGGTGGTGAGGTAGCAGCGCTGGCTGCTGATCGCCTCCCCAATGGGATTACCGTAGCTGTCGTAGTCCCATGAGGTCAGGAACGACACCAGGTCACAGGAATGGTAGAGATCCTCGATGGTGATTTTTCCTTGGCTTTTAGGCATGAAGTTATGGTGAAGCGGGCCAAGAAACTTCACATAGGGTGTAATGTCCAGCTCCTGTGCCAGTTGCTCCAGCTCGCCTGCATGCGTGGCGTGCTCACGGGTATCACCGGCGATCAAAAGCCAGACGGTTTTATCAATATTGTGCTTTCTGAACAGATGGTTAAGGCGTTGTACCAGCAGTACGTCACGGTCCAGGCGCTTCTGCGGAATGATGCGCGTCGTTCGGGCAATGACTATGTCATCGGCGGAAATATTCAGGGATGACCGGATGTTTTTCAGCGCCTGTTGGCCGGTAAAGCTGTAGGTATTTTTTACTACGTGAATATCGACTTCCCGCTGGCACCAGTGTTCCAGCTTTTCTTTGAGATCGTTATTCAGCGTTACGTAGCTAATAAAAGGGGATTTGACCGGTTTAATGGCATGGTTATACGGCGGTAAACCATACTTCATGATATTTTTCTCGCTGTTCCACATGAGGTCGTGATCGCGCCAGATAACAAAATTTCCTAACTGGTGACGGTGGCCGTATTGTTCTATAGCGAGATAAAGTGCACGGGTATAAATTATATTCTCTGGCAGCGTGCCGTTTTCGACAATCACGGTGCAAATTCGAAGCTGTTCCCATTGAAGTAAAATTCTTTCGGCCAGACTTTGGGCGGAATATTCAACGGCGCGGATTATTTCTGCTTTTTCTTCAAATGAAACGGAAAGCCTTTCACTGATAAGTACGGCGTGTGCTTTTTCAATAAATTCTGGGGAGTAATGGGGTACAGATGTAATCCCACTGATGCGCGTTAAGGTAAAAGCATCGCGATAAATTTCGGGCTCATGATCGTAAGGCTTATTAAAGTTGCCTTTGTCAACCTTAATATCGTACCCAAGATCGAGATAAGAGTTGATGCCTTTTTGTTTAAGGCTTTGTGAGACTTTTAATGCTTCTACCGTAATACCCGAGACGGCAACAGCATCAAAAGAGATAAACATGGCATATCTTTGACCATAAACATCCATGGCGACTACCCCTTTGAAGCGAAACTGCTACGCTTATTTGTTGTAAGCAATTGATACATCCTGAATGACTGCGCTTTCGATAACGTCCGAAGCCATTCGGAACCGGCAAAATCAGAAAACATCGTCAGCAGCCATGCCGGTGCTGACTTTCAAGTGCTGTATGTATCAAAGTGCCTGCAAGAATAAGCTTGCGGGATAGGTAAACGCTTTGGCGTTTATCAGTATTATATTTTTTTCTTTTTAGGCCGAGAGCGCTTGCCGGTTTTCTTTAATTTTCCGGTTCACTTTATCTGGCGTTTTTCTGATTTTGTAATTATCAGTTTTTGATTTTTTTTACTGGTGTTGGATTCCAAAGAAAGTGGTTCAAAAGACCACGCAATCTTAAACATCTCTATTTTTTACCGTAAAGCGGGAACGTTCCAGTTGGTGAGCGTTATCACACATTCTGTTTTTGTTTTTAAAGTTTAATTTTTAATAACCGGACGAGCATTAATATCCATTTTAGGACTTTGAAATAATGAATTGTGTAAGTGTTCAGATACTGGTTTTAAAAAGTGACAAAAGTTGGGAATGTTCCCAATGAGGTGCGAGTTTACTGATTCTTTGTCTGCTGTTCCGAATTCTGCAAGGCTAATATTTGCGGAATATAAAAGGCAATTTATCGATTTATCCTAATAAAAGAGCGCTCTCAGGTATACCGAACCCTTAACTTTGGTATGGGAAGAGTAAAACTCACATCAGGTATTCGTAACTCATTATAAATATTAGGTTATTATTTAAATCATGATAAATAGTAAGGGCTAAAGGAAACGCAGCCCTTAAATATTTACTTACTATATGGGGCTTTTACAGAAACGGAACTGGTAGTCTACGCGCGCGCAGATTGCAAGATTGAATAATGATTTATCGAAATATTTGAATGAGTTAGCGGTTTCGCCGACCATGCAGGTGAGCATTAACCAAAGTAATAAAGCACCAAAACCAACGAGAATATATCGGGGATGTTATTCGTAGGCATGGCAATATTTTGCCGTATGCGGCTTGTGTCCTGGATGAGGCGGTTTTCTACAGAATGAATTTTGTGGAAATACCCAGGGATAGAAGGATGCTGCCCCTTTCAGGACGAAAGAGGCAGGCGGTAGGTTAGACTGGTAAGTCGATCAGCAGGCCGCGCAGCGGCGTATCGGCGACCAGGGTGATATTCGCCTCATCACGAATAAACGCGCCATCGCCGCATGTGAGCGCTTCCTTCTCTTCTGATGGCGTCACCGCATGCACCGTGCCGTGAATTGACTGCAGATAGGCCCGCGGGCCATGAAGCTGGAAGCTTAGCTGCTCGCCCTTTTGCATCTCAATATGGTGGATCCACACCTGCTGGCGGAGCTGCAGGCTGTGGTTGCTGCCATCCGGCGAGGCAATCAGCTGATGAGATGTTCCCGCTAACGGGATCTTTTGTACCAGCGGATTTTCACGATCCGGGCAGGCATCCAGCCACAGCTGCATACGCGTCAGCGATTTCTCTTTGCTGAGGTTGTGCTCGCTATAGCTGATCCCTGGCTGGGTGGAAAGCAGCAGGACGTCACCGGCGCTGGCCTGGATATGGTTGCCTTCGCTATCGCGGTATTCCGCTTCCCCTTCCAGAATGAGGTTGAGGATGTCTACTTTCGGGTAGCCGCGCGGTTGAAACGAGGCTCCGGGGGCCAGAACTTCCTGGTTGAGTACGCGCAGAGAAGCGTAGCCCAGCAGTTTCGGGTCGAAGTAGTGTCCAAAAGAAAAGGTGTAGCGAGCCTGCAGCCATCCGTAGTCAGCTTTACCACACTGTTTGGCTGTTCTTGTCGTAATCATAATTCTTGACCTCTCTTTACACTAAACCCATGTTAAGGGTCTGGACGCTGCATTGTTAGCCAGTTAATCTGCTCGGTATGTTCAAATTTCCTGAATGAGAACGAAATGGCGAAAGAAAGGGCGTTGACGCTGGAAGCGTTAAGGGTCATGGATGCGATCGACAGGCGCGGGAGCTTTGCCGCTGCGGCCGACGAGCTGGGACGTGTACCGTCCGCGCTCAGCTACACCATGCAAAAACTGGAAGAAGAGTTAGATGTGGTGCTGTTTGACCGATCGGGCCACCGCACCAAATTTACCAATGTGGGGCGTATGCTGCTGGAACGAGGGCGCGTGCTGCTCGAAGCGGCGGATAAGTTGACCACTGATGCGGAAGCGCTGGCGCGGGGCTGGGAGGCAAACCTGACCATCGTCACCGAAGCGCTGGTGCCGACGGAAAAACTGTTCCCGCTGGTGGATAAGCTGGCCGATAAAGCTGACACCCAATTATCTATTTTCACCGAAGTGCTGGCCGGGGCCTGGGAGCGTCTGGAGCAGGGCAGGGCGGATATTGTTATCGCACCGGATATGCACTTCCGCAGTTCCTCGGAGATTAACTCCCGCAAGCTTTACAAAGTGATGAGCGTTTATGTTGCCGCGCCGGATCACCCGATTCATCAGGAGCCGGAGCCTCTTTCTGAGGTGACCCGCGTGAAGTATCGTGGCGTGGCGGTGGCCGATACCGCCCGTGAAAGGCCGGTGTTAACGGTGCGTCTGTTGGACAAACAGCCGCGCCTGACGGTGAGCTCTATCGAAGAGAAGCGGCTGGCGCTGCTGGCCGGGCTTGGCGTGGCGACGATGCCGTATCCGCTGGTTGAACAGGATATTGCCGAAGGCCGCCTGCGGGTGGTTAGCCCAGAATATACCAACGAGATTGATATCATCATGGCGTGGCGGCGCGACAGCATGGGCGAGGCCAAAGCCTGGTGCCTGCGTGAACTGCCTAAACTGCTGAAATAAAAAAACGCGTTGGTTTTTTGCCAACGCGTTTTGCCCTTCCTCGAAATTACAGGCTGCCAGGCGTTCTGGCGGCTCTGCCCGCGGATTTAATCGTCTTACTGCTACGCTGCCCGCCGAGGCTCTCCAGACGCATCTGGAACGGTGGGAACGGCATCTCGATATTGTGCTCGCGGAAGCCCTGCAGAATCAGCTGGTGGATTTCGTGGCGCAGCGGCATTCGGTGGCCCATTTCCGCCGCGTGAATACGCAGTTCGAACATCTGGATACCTTGCTGGAGATCTACCAGGAAGGCTTCCGGCGCTGGCGTATCGAGCACCAGCGTGCAGCGATGTGCGGCTTCCAGCAGGACCTGGGTGACCTCTTCCGTATTTGCTTCTGACGGAGCAGGAATAGTGAGCACCACGCGCGTGACCGAGTCCGAAAGCGACCAGTTGATGAACTGTTCGGTAATAAAGGCCTGATTCGGCACGATGATTTCTTTGCGGTCCCAGTCGCTGATGGTTGTCGCGCGGGTGTTAATTCGCGTGATGGTGCCCGTCAGATCGCGGATGGTGACCGTGTCGCCGATGCGTATCGGCTTCTCGAACAGAATAATCAGGCCAGAGACGAAGTTGGCAAAGATTTGCTGTAAACCGAAGCCTAAGCCCACGCTGAGTGCCGCCACCAGCCACTGCAGTTTGGACCATTCAATCCCCACCATCGAGAAGCCAACCAGCCCGCCAATCAGCAACAGCAGGTACTTCGTTATGGTTGTGATCGCATAGCCGGTGCCGGGAGTTAAGTTCAGGTGCTGGAGAATCGCCAGCTCCAGCAGCGCGGGCAGGTTACGCACCAACTGGGTGGTAATAATCAGCACCAGAATGGCAATCAGTACCGCACCAAGCGTAATCGGCTCTATGCTTTCCACACCCTGAACCGTGGAGGTGACATCCCACAGCGTGATGTTGCCGAGGAAGCCAAACGCCGAGTGGATTTCCGACCACAGAACGATCACCGACAGCAGGGCTATCAGCGTCAATATCGAGCGAACCAGGCGCAGGGACTGGGCGCTGATGGTATCCAGATCGACTTCCGGTTCGTCCACTGTTTCGGCCGATCCTTCAGTGCTGTTGGCATGCGCCGTCTCTTCTTCACCACGCGCTCGCTGGGCAAGGATTTCAGCCCGGCGGTGTTTGGCACGATCAAAGGCCAGACGGCGGCGCTGAATTAGCATCCAACGGCGAATAATGTGATAAATCACCAGCAGCAGGAACCAGATAGCCACGGAGGTTTCCAGCCGCGCCAGTAGCGCCTGAGCCGTCGCCAGATAGCCGACGACAGCCGCCAGAATGGCCATCAGCGGTGCGCAAAGCAGCAGGTTCCAAAGAATGGTATTGACGATGTTGTCGCCATCACCCTGTTTGTCGAGGTAGAGCGGCAGCCCGGCGCGTTTCAGGCTAAGCGTGACGATAGCCAGCGCGCCGCAAATCATGATGAAGCAAAGCCTGCCCAGAGAGGCAGAAAACTCTCTGTCATTGAGGTTATCGAACATAATCAGCGCCATGATAAGCGGCACAATCAGGCCGATGCTCATGATGTAGTAGCGCATGGCCCGGCCTACACGCTCGCGCGGCCAGCCGAAATGCACCACAAACAGCCCGGTAGGGCGGGCGAAGGTTGCACAGATCATCACCCCCCAAAGCAGGGGAACCGTGGCGGTTACACCGTCGCCAATCGCCACTGCGATAGGGTAAGGCCATGCCTCCTGCAAACCATAGCCGAGCGTCGCCCACAGTACGGGAAGCGGAGAGGCGACCAGAATCGACCAGAACACGGTGCGCAGCGTCAGGCGGAAGTGATCCTGGGTCACTTTGCCGACTTTGGCGCTGGAGCGCTCCAGGAAGGCGGTGAAGTGTCGGCGCGAGCTAATGCTAAACCCGACCAGAATCAGCGCGCCAAAGAGCGGCAGCAGCGTCTCTTTGCTGGTCACCATCATGATCGCGGCCTTCCCCAACTGGCTGAAGGTATCCAGCGAGACCAGACGCCGCAGATCCTGAACGATTTCCAGCGGCCAACTGATGCCGATTGGGCTGACGTCCGATGTCCAGAACAGGTAGCGGTGGGTCGCCTCGTTCACCTCTTTCAGGGCATCTTCCAGCTGGCTGTTGGCCACTTTCAGCTTGGTGAGTTCAAGGATCAGGGTATCGCCGCCCTGCAACAGCGAATTCAGCAGCTCTCGCTGGGTGCGAAGCTGGGCCTGCAGGATCTTATTTTGTTCCGGCGTTAACGGGCTGCCGTCTGCCTGGCGAACCTGTCGCAGTTGAGCATGCTTATTGAGCAAATCTTCATAGTGCAGGCGCTCTACGCGCAGCTGAGCCAGCTCGGTATCCAACTGCTGTGGTTTGGGCATGTCCGGCAGCCGGGCGACCTGGGCACGAAGCGCTTCACCTAGCACGTTGGAAACGCCGAGCCACTGGGACTGCTCGCGCAGCGTATTCAGCGCCTGGCGGACCTCCAGCGTCTGGTTATTGGCCTGCCGCTGCTGAGAGGCGACCAGGTCCATACGCTGAGCTTGCTGATTGAGTGCCTGGGAAAGCTCGCGGTTATTTTTGAACTGCTCGACGATTTCCGGCGGCAGGTTAGCGCTGGTTTCCGCCAGCAGTTCGGTGCTTTCCAGCGCCTGTTCCGCCTCACGTTGGCGCTGGCTATTGAGCTGATTTCTCAACGCCTGGAGATAGGCATCCAGCTGGGTGCTTTGCTTCTGCGCCAGTTCGGCGCGCATGCGCGAAAGCTCTTGGCGGTTGTTAGCGGAAAGCTGCGCCAGTTCGAGTTCATCAACCTGCGCTTTCAGGCGTGCGGATTCGGCCTGCAGCAGGAAGTGCTGGGCCTGGGCGAGCGGGGTACCGCCGCTTTGTTGGGTACCGGCGCGGCGCTCGATGTCGTTAAGCTGGCGACGCGCATCCGTTTGCTGCTGAGGCAGCTGGCTTAACGAATCGCTGATGTCCCGGGTTCTTTCCTGTTCCTGCTGAGCAAGGCGGCTTTTGTCCAGAAGCTGGCTGCTGACCTGCAGGATCTCCTGGTTCAGCGCGTCGCTGCTCATGCCCGGGGAAACTTCCTCGGGTTCATCGCGCAGGTTGGTCAGTTGCTTACGCAGGGTTTGCGATAGTTTAGGGAAATTATCAATGACTTGTTGGTATTGTTCGGCGCGTTCGAGCGAGGCTTTACGCTCGTCCAGCGCATTCAGTGCCGACTGGAGTGCTTCAACAATTTCTGCCTGGTTAGGCGTGTTTTTGGCGGCCTTAGCCTGCTCCAGTTCTTGCGAGATTTGTTTTGCATCGGGGGCTGTCGCTGCGTATGCCCCCAGGCTGAGGCACCAGGCCATCAGGAAAGTGATAATCAGGCGCACGTCAGTTACCTATAACGTTGCTGGAAAAGAGGGAAAATCATGTCTCCCTCTTAGAGGTTTTAGCAGAAAATCAATGGGTTGATTTTCGTGGTTAAGTGCTGTGAGCTTGCAGGCTCCGGGGTGACCGGTCGCCTGATTTTAGACGTTATTCTGCGGTTTTTGGCGCTTCGGGTTCGTCTGCTTTGGTGTCCAGTACCTCGGCAGGGATTTCGCTCACCGGAACTTCAGGCTCAATGACGGGTTCGCTTGAGACAGCCAGCACTTCGCCGATTTTGGTGACGGACAGGTTTTTCAGTTGCTCTGCCAGGTTTACTTTGCCCGGCGCAAAGAGGTTAATCAC
Source organism: Cedecea sp. B1(4) (assembly GCF_059414925.1). NCBI lineage: Bacteria > Pseudomonadati > Pseudomonadota > Gammaproteobacteria > Enterobacterales > Enterobacteriaceae > Cedecea > Cedecea sp. B1(4). The sequence continues at coordinate 88,870 of NZ_JCAHMZ010000003.1, forward strand.
CGTCGAGCCCAGCTTGAAGCGACCCATTTCCTGACCCTTAAGCAGTGCAACGGCACCTTCACTTTCGCCTGCAGGCCATGTCCAGCGTTTAATCACGCCCTCACGCGGTGGCGTAATGGTGCCAGCCCAGACGGTTTCAATGCTGCCAACAATGGTAGCACCAACCAGAATTTGCGCCATTGGGCCAAACTCGGTGTCGAACAGGCAGATCACGCGTTCATTACGGGCAAACAGGTTCGGGACGTTTTGTGCCGTCAGGTGATTGACGGAGAAAAGGTCACCCGGAACATAGATCATTTCACGCAGAATGCCGTTACACGGCATGTGCACGCGGTGGTAGTCGCGAGGTGAAAGATAAGTTGTGACGAAGCTGCCGTTGCGGAACAGGTCGGCCATCAGGTAGTTACCTGCCAGCAGCGCTTCCAGGCTGTAGTTATGGCCTTTTGCCTGCAGGATTTTATCTTCTTCGATGCGGCCCAACTGGCTTATCACACCGTCGGCAGGCATCACCAGCACGTTAGGGTCGGTATTTACCGGGCGTACGTCATCGCGCAGCGGGCGCACAAAAAAGTCATTGAAGGTGCGGTAAGCGGCGGTGTCCGGCTTTTGCGCCTCATTCATGTCGACTTTGTAGTATTTGACGAACAGATCGATGACCAGTTTGGTCAGCCAGCCAGCACGTTTGCTTGCGCCCCAGCCCGCCAGGCGGGTCAGCCACAGTTTTGGCAGAATGTACTGCAGCGAAAGTTTAATGTTGTCTAACAAAATAGCCTCCTGGCTAAATGCCCTGCATGTGGGCCGATACAGAAAAGGGGCGATTCTAGCGGCGCCCAGCTTAATTGTCAGTTGTCACTATCAGAAAAGCTTTTACGCGTTTTTACCTGCGCCATGCTTTCCAGAATTCGGTGGTAGTTTTCGAAACGTGTTTCAGCGATCTGGCCTTGTTCCACGGCTTCTCGCAGGGCACAGCCTGGGTCATTGTCGTGGCGGCAGTCGCGGTATTTACAACGGCCTAAGTAATCATGGAATTCGACAAACCCGTGGGTGATTTGTTCAGGCTCGAGGTGCCAGAGGCCAAATTCACGCACGCCGGGGGAGTCAATGACATCGCCGCCGCCCGGGAAGTGATAAAGGCGGGAAGCCGTGGTGGTGTGCTGGCCAAGACCGGAGACGTCGGAAACGTCATTCACCAGAATTTGTTTATCGGTGAAGCCTAACAAGTGATTCAGCAGGCTTGATTTACCCACACCCGACTGGCCCGCAAAGATGCTGATGCGGCCCACGAGCTCGGCTTCAAGCTCTTTAAGCCCTTCTGCTTTATAGCTGGAAACCATCAGCACGCGATAGCCAATTTTGCGGTAGATATCCATCTGCTCGTTAACGAAGGCCCGGCCTTCATCGTCCAGCAGATCGGTTTTGTTCAGCACCAGCAGTGGCTCAACGTCGAGGGTTTCGCAGGCAACGAGATAGCGGTCGATGATATTCAGCGACAGCTCCGGCAGAATGGCCGAAACGATGATGATTTGGTCTATGTTGGCCGCAATCGGTTTTACGCCGTCGTAAAAGTCTGGGCGGGTCAGAACGGAGGTACGCTCATGCACGGCCTCCACAATCCCTTTTTTCGAGACGCCTTCAGCGGCCTCTTTCGCCAGGCGCCAGACTACCTTGTCGCCGGTAACCAGCGAACGAATGGTGCGACGAATGTTGCAGCGATGTACCGTGCCTTCATGCGACTCGACGTCCGCATGCTGGCCAAAGCGGCTGATGACCGTGCCTTCGCGCGGTTCACCAAACTGGGCATCGTCATAGTCGGCTTTCTCCACGGTTTTTGTCAGACGACGCTGGTGGTTCGCGTTGACGCGGCGCTGCTGTCCTTTGGAGAGTTTATTTTTGCTCAAGCGTACTGGCTCCTGGTCGCCCCTGGTGGGCAAAACCTCTATGATACACACTATTTTATACGAATTAACCCATCGTCAAGGGTGGGCGACGCACAAGAAGGGTGGAAAATAACATGAGTGGAAACGAAAACAATCTGATTTGGATTGATTTAGAAATGACCGGTCTGGATCCCGAGCGGGATCGCATTATTGAGATTGCTACCCTGGTGACTGATGCCAACCTGAACATTCTGGCAGAAGGGCCTACCATCGCGGTACATCAGTCTGATGCACAGCTGGCGTTAATGGATGACTGGAACGTTCGCACCCATACCGCAAGCGGGCTGGTTGAGCGCGTGAAAGCAAGCTCGCTTGACGACCGTGCTGCGGAGTTGGCGACGCTGGAGTTTCTGAAGCAGTGGGTGCCGGCGAATACATCTCCAATTTGCGGGAATAGCATCGGGCAGGATCGTCGCTTCTTGTTTAAGTATATGCCTGAGCTGGAAGCCTACTTCCATTATCGATACCTCGACGTGAGCACGTTGAAAGAGCTGGCGCGTCGCTGGAAGCCAGAAATTCTGCCCGGCTTTAAAAAACAGGGGACCCACCAGGCGATGGACGATATCCGCGAGTCCGTAGCGGAGCTGGCTTACTATCGCGAGAATTTTATTAAGCTTTAAAAACAGTCCCCTTGCCGAAAGGTGAGGGGAAAATAGCCAAAGCCGATGATAAAATAATCATCGTGGCGATTTAACCAGCAGTCAGACGAAAATCGCGAAAAAAAACGTTTGAGGGCTTGCGACAAAAACGAATTCTCGTATAATGCGCCTCCCGTACCGATGCAGAATTTGCAGCGTTACACAGAGCGGGAATAGCTCAGTTGGTAGAGCACGACCTTGCCAAGGTCGGGGTCGCGAGTTCGAGTCTCGTTTCCCGCTCCAAATTTTCCTTTCAAGCATAAATTATCCACAGCGTCCAGCAAGCGTCGCGGATGGTATTTTGCTGTCTTGCAATACAACTATGAACAGACTTATCCACAGCCTTCTGTCTTTCCTTGTGCCTTCTACAAATGTAATATTTATTACACCAATATTTTAATGCATTGATAATTAAGGTATTAATTTAGTATCGAAATATTAATGTAATACTTGCAGAAATTTTGACACTTGAATGACAACGTGTTTTTGAATGTTATGCACACGCTGTGGACATATCACGCGTCGCGCGGAAGCCCTTTCTCAATCACCCTCACCAGACGCTGTTTCTTCGGTAACTGAACCTCAACGGCCTGCTCGCTTCGTCTGGCTAATTGTTGCGCAATCGCCCATTCAATGTGTTCATCCAGAAGTGGGTGCTCACCTTGTCTCTGTTCAAGCGCGGCCAAATTCGCCTCATCCCAGGGAGCGTTGCCCAGCGCAACGGCGATATTACGCAGCCAGCGAAGGTGGCCAATGCGACGGATCGCTGAGCCTTCGGTCACGCGCAGGAAGTGCTGCTCACTCCAGGCAAACAGCTCGATCAACGGCGGAGAATGGAGTGCCTTACGAGGGCTGAAGTCATCTTCTTCGCTAAGCTGCGAGTAGCGGTTCCACGGGCAGATTAGCTGGCAGTCATCGCAGCCATAGATGCGGTTGCCGATAAGCGGCCGGAATTCTTCCGGGATTGCGCCTTCAAGTTCTATGGTCAGATAGGAAATACACCGCCTTGCGTCCACCGTGTAGGGCTCGACGATGGCGTTGGTCGGGCAAAGGGTCATGCAGGCTACACAGCGGCCGCAGCCTTCCTCAACGGGGGAATCAATCGGCAGCGGAATATCGACCAGCAATTCGCCGAGGAAGAAGAACGAACCCGACTCGCGATTAAGAATTAGTGAGTGCTTACCTGTCCAGCCCAGCCCCGCTTTTTCGGCCAGCGGGCGCTCAAGAAGCGGCGCGGAGTCAACAAAAGGTCTAAAATTCAGCGTTGAGCAGTGGGACTGAATCATTTCCCCCAGCTTTTTTAAGCGGTTACGCAAGACTTTATGGTAATCACGGCCCAGCGCGTAGCGGCTGACGTAACCAAGCTGCGGGTTTTTCAGCGTTGAGGCGAAGGCGGCGTTGGTTGGAAGGTAATTCATGCGAACGCTAATGACCCTGAGCGTACCGGGCACCAGCTCGTGTGGGCGCGCGCGCATCATGCCGTGCCGGGCCATCCAGTCCATTTCACCGTGATATTGCTTGTCGAGCCATTCCTGCAGCTGCGGCTCGCTGGCGGTGAGATCGGTATCGGTAATACCGACCTGCTGGAAGCCAAGATCTTTGCCCCATTGTTTAATGCTTTGCGCTAACTGATTGTAATCGAGGGGCTGTGACATGACGGACCATAACCTGAAAAAGTACGTCAAAAGTATACCACATTCGGTCTGGCCGGCAGACTGGCTGCGTAATGCTGAAAAAGACGCAGCCGATAGCCTGGGCATTACGCTTTATGAACTGATGCAGCGTGCCGGTGAAGCGGCATTTCAGATTGCCCGCACGCGTTATCCTGAAGCTCGCCACTGGCTGATTGCTTGTGGACACGGAAATAACGGCGGGGACGGGTATGTCGTTGCCCGGCTGGCACAGGCGGCGGGTTTTCAGACAACGTTGCTGGCGGTGGAAAGCGATAAGCCCTTACCCGAAGAAGCCGGTCAGGCGCGTGAAGCGTGGCTTAATGCGGGCGGCGTTCCGCACGATCCCGATGAAATCTGGCCCGCAGACGTTGATTTGATTGTTGATGCTTTGCTGGGCATTGGCTTAAGCAGCGCGCCGCGTGAAGGCATTGCCCGGCTGATTGAGCAGATGAACGTTCACCCTGCACCGGTTGTCGCGTTGGATATCCCTTCTGGCCTGCTGGCAGAAACAGGCGCTGTGCCCGGCAAGGTAGTTCAGGCGGCGGATACGGTGACTTTTATCGCGCTGAAACCAGGTTTACTCACGGGGAAAGCGCGAGATGTGGTTGGCAGGTTGCACTATGCCGCTCTGGGGCTTGAACCCTGGCTCGAAAGGCAGATCGCGCCCATTTCCCGGTTTGATGTTCAGCAGCTTGCCGGGTGGATTAAACCGAGGCGGCCGACTTCGCATAAAGGGGATAACGGGCGGCTGGTACTGATTGGTGGCGACAGCGGCACTGCCGGAGCCATTCGTATGGCCGGCGAAGCTTCGCTTCGTGCAGGCGCGGGTCTTGTTCGGGTACTTACTCGTGCTGAAAACGTTGCGCCACTGCTTACCGCTTGCCCTGAGTTAATGGTTCATGAGTTGACGCCACAATCGCTTGATGAGGCTCTGGAATGGGCGGATGTGGTGGCCATTGGGCCAGGGCTTGGGCAGCAGGAATGGGGCAAGAAAGCGCTGCAGAAAGTCGAAAATAGCCGTAAACCGATGCTTTGGGATGCGGACGCGCTTAACCTTCTGGCAATCAATCCGGATAAACGTCAGAATCGCGTGATTACGCCTCATCCCGGCGAAGCGGCACGGCTGCTAAATTGCGCTGTGTCACAAATTGAGAGTGACCGCTTACTTGCAGTAAGGCGTTTGGTCAAACGTTATGGCGGAACCGTGGTCTTAAAAGGTGCCGGCACGCTGGTTGCCAGCCACGATCGGCTGGGCGTTATCGACGTTGGCAATGCCGGGATGGGAAGCGGTGGAATGGGGGATGTGCTGTCGGGGATCATTGCCGCATTGCTGGCACAGAAGCTTACCCCTTATGATGCTGCCTGTGCAGGCTGCGTGGCCCACGGCGCGGCGGCTGATGTTTTAGCTCGCCAGCGAGGCATGCGCGGCATGCTGGCAAGCGACCTGCTTTCAACGCTTTACCTATTTGTTAACCCGGATTTGAATACCTGAAGCCATGATGAATCGAGTTATTGCATTACCTGAAGAAGCGGCAACGTTAGCGTTGGGCGAACGCCTGGCACAGGCCTGTGAGGGCGCGACGGTGATTTACCTTTATGGCGACCTCGGCGCGGGCAAAACCACCTTTAGCCGTGGTTTTTTACAGGCGCTGGGGCACAAGGGCAACGTTAAAAGCCCAACCTATACATTAGTTGAGCCATATCAGCTTGATAACCTGATGGTTTATCACTTTGACTTGTATCGTCTGGCAGACCCCGAAGAGCTTGAATTTATGGGGATCCGTGACTACTTCACCAACGACGCAATTTGTCTGGTGGAATGGCCGCAGCAGGGGACAGGTGTGCTCCCGGACCCGGATGTCGAAATTCACCTGAGCTACGAGGCGCAAGGTCGCGAAGCGCGCATTGCCGCCGTTTCCTCATCTGGTGAAGCGTTACTGGCGCGGTTAGCCAAATAGCAAGGATGACGGGATGATCTATCGCGTGAAAGGTTGGTTGATGGCTGGATTCCTGCTGCTGTGCTGTGCACAAGCGGGGGCGGCGGCGCTGTCTGATATTCAGGTTTCCAACGGTGAAAATCAGGCACGTATCACTTTTAGTTTTATGGGCGACCCGGAATACACTTTTTCACAGGATAATAAGCGAAGCGTTGCGCTGGATATCAAACAAACCGGCGTGATTCGCGGACTGCCTTTGCAGTTTAGCGGCAGTAATCTGGTGAAAAGCATTAGTGCCGGGCAGCCAAAAGACGATCAATCTTTGCGCCTGGTCGTCGATTTAACCCAGCCTGGTAAAACCCGCGCGGTGAAACAGCAAAACGGTGCCAACTATACCGTTATCTTTACAATCAACGCTGATGCACCTCCACCTCCACCGCCGCCGCCGGTTGTGGCTAAGCGCGTTGAACCCGTTGCCCCCGTTCAGGCTCCAGATCCTGCCCGTAATCCCTTTAAGCCTCAGCAGGTCACCGGCGCGATAGGTTCTAATACCGTGACTCGCCCGGCGGCTCATGCAAAAAACAGTGGCCCGTTGGATACCGTTGTGGTCGCCATTGATGCCGGTCACGGAGGTCAGGATCCCGGTGCGATTGGCCCTGGTGGTACGCAGGAAAAGAACGTCACTATTTCTATCGCGCGGAAGCTGAAAGCCCTGCTGAATGATGACCCGATGTTCCGCGGCGTACTGACTCGCGATGGAGATTACTTTATCTCGGTCATGGGGCGTTCAGACGTAGCGCGTAAGCAGAATGCAAACCTGCTAGTGTCTATTCATGCGGATGCAGCGCCGAATCGCGATGCCACGGGCGCATCCGTCTGGGTGCTTTCTAACCGCCGTGCAAACAGTGAAATGGCGGGCTGGCTGGAGCAGCACGAGAAACAATCTGAGTTGCTGGGCGGCGCGGGAGATGTGCTGGCAAATAGCCAGGCCGATCCCTACCTGAGCCAGGCTGTGCTGGATTTGCAGTTCGGTCATTCTCAGCGCGTCGGGTATGATGTCGCGACCAAAGTGCTGGCTCAGCTGCAGCGCGTAGGCTCTTTGCATAAGCGCCGCCCGGAACACGCGAGTCTGGGCGTGCTGCGTTCACCGGATATTCCTTCTCTGTTGGTTGAAACGGGCTTCATCAGCAACAGTTCCGAAGAGCGCTTGCTTGGCAGCGACTCTTACCAGCAGCAAATAGCTCAGGCCATTTATGAGGGGCTGCGTAACTATTTCCGCGAGCACCCACTGCAGTCTGCTCCATCGAATGAGCAAACTGCCCGTAGCCAACTGGGTTCGCCGCAGCAGGTCGCGGTGACCAACTAAGGAGATAACATGCCGATTCAGGTTCTGCCGCCGCAGCTTGCGAACCAGATCGCCGCTGGCGAGGTTGTAGAGCGCCCTGCGTCGGTAGTGAAGGAGCTGGTTGAGAACAGCCTGGATGCTGGGGCCACGCGCATAGATATCGACATTGAACGTGGTGGCGCGAAGCTCATTCGTATTCGGGACAACGGCTGCGGTATCAAGCAGGAAGAGCTGGCGCTGGCACTGGCTCGCCACGCCACCAGTAAAATTGCTTCGCTTGACGATCTGGAGGCCATTATCAGCCTCGGGTTTCGCGGCGAAGCGCTGGCAAGTATCAGCTCTGTTTCCCGCCTGACCCTGACATCGCGTACCGCAGAACAAAATGAAGCCTGGCAGGCCTATGCCGAAGGGCGTGACCAGGCTGTGACGGTCAAACCAGCCGCGCACCCCGTTGGAACAACGCTCGAAGTGCTCGATCTGTTTTACAACACGCCTGCGCGCCGAAAGTTCATGCGCACCGAAAAAACCGAATTTAATCATATTGATGAAGTGGTACGCCGCATTGCGCTGGCGCGGTTCGACGTTTCTATCACGCTTAATCACAACGGCAAAATGATCCGTCAGTACCGTGCCGTACAGGAGGGTGCGCCACGCGAGCGTCGCCTGGGGGCTATTTGCGGTACGCCGTTTCTTGAACAGGCGCTGGCCATTGAGTGGCAGCACGGTGATCTGACGCTACATGGCTGGGTTGCTGAGCCTTCTGCAACCACTTCGGCCCTGGCGGAGATCCAATATTGTTATGTTAACGGGCGCATGATGCGCGACCGCTTAATTAACCATGCGATTCGCCAGGCCTGTGAAGACAAACTGGGCGTGGATCAGCAGCCAGCCTTTGTGCTGTATCTGGAGATCGACCCGCATCAGGTGGACGTTAACGTTCACCCTGCGAAGCATGAGGTGCGTTTCCATCAGTCACGGCTGGTACATGACTTTATTTATCAGGGCGTGATCAGCGTACTTCAGCAGCAGGGTGAGAACGCCCTGGCGCTGGAAGAAACGGCGGAAACGCCCGTTGAGCGCTGGCAGCCGGAGAACCGTGTTGCCGCCGGGCGCAATCAGTTTGCCACGCCAGCCGTCGCGCGTGAGCCCCGTGAGACTGCGCCAAGGCAGATTTCGTCTACATCTGGCAGCGGTGGCCGTCCAGCCGGGGTCGGTGGTACGCCCCTTTGGCCACACGCGGCGCCTGGCTATCAAAAGCAGCAGGGTGCCCTTTACCATCAGTTGCTTGAGACGCCTGACGTCGAGCCAAAACCTGCCGTTCGCGCTGAAGAGCCAGCTGCGTTAGAGGGCCACTCGCAAAGTTTTGGCCGGGTGTTAACGGTTTTACCGCCGGATAAAGCTTTGCTGGAGCGACAGGGCAAACTTTCGCTGCTTTCGCTGGTGGTGGCCGAACGGTGGCTAAAACAGGCTCAACTGGCGCCGGGGAGTGAGGGTCTGCGTGCTCAGCCGCTGCTGATTCCGCTCCGGCTGAAAGTCAGTCGCGAAGAACATGACGTATTGGTTAAATATCAGGCGCTTTTGAAAGAAATGGGCATTGAGTTTGATACCGATGCCCGGCAGATAACAATTCGCACGGTACCTTTACCTTTACGGAAACAAAATTTACAAATCTTGATTCACGAACTGCCAGGATACCTGGCGCAACAGGCGGACGTTTCGGCGGGCCAGCTGGCTTTGTGGATTGCTCGTCATTTGGCCAGCGATCACGAACAGTGGAGTCAGGCTCAGGCGATTACCCTGCTGGCAGACGTTGAACGTCTTTGCCCGCAGTTGGTGAAATCACCCCCCAGCGGTTTACTGCAACCTGTTGATTTACAATCGGCGATGAACGCCCTGAAAGATGACTGAAGAGAAAAAAAGGCCACAGGCGATTTTTTTAATGGGGCCAACGGCCTCAGGTAAGACGGCACTTGCTATTAATTTGCGTAAAACTTTGCCGGTAGAGTTGATAAGCGTAGATTCGGCCCTCATCTATCGTGGAATGGATGTCGGTACCGCTAAGCCAACGGAACAAGAGCAAGCCCAGGCGCCTCACCGGTTACTGGACCTGCTTGACCCGGCTCAGGCGTACTCTGCGGCAGATTTTCGCCGCGATGCGCTGGCCGAGATGGCTGAAATTACCGCCGCCGGGCGTATTCCGCTGCTGGTCGGCGGCACTATGCTCTATTTTAAAGCGCTGCTGGAAGGGCTTTCGCCACTCCCGTCGGCGGACCCGGAAGTCAGGGCAAGAATAGAGCAACAGGCGGCAGAGCAAGGATGGAATGCGCTGCATCGTCAACTGGAGGAAATCGATCCGGTTGCCGCTGCCCGGATTCATCCAAATGATCCGCAAAGGCTTTCCCGGGCACTGGAAGTTTTTTTCATTTCGGGTAAAACTTTAACGGAACTGACGCAAACGTCAGGAGAAGCTCTGCCGTATCAGGTGCATCAGTTCGCCATCGCCCCGGCGAGCCGTGAACTGCTCCATCAGCGAATTGAGCAGCGTTTTCATCAGATGTTAGCTTCAGGTTTTGAAGCAGAAGTGCGGGCGCTTTTTGCTCGCGGAGATTTGCATACGGAGATGCCTTCCATCCGTTGTGTGGGTTACCGCCAGATGTGGTCTTATTTGGCCGGTGAAACGTCATACGATGAAATGGTTTATCGAGGTATTTGCGCGACGCGTCAATTGGCTAAGCGCCAGATGACCTGGCTGCGTGGTTGGGAAGGTGTTCATTGGTTAGACAGTGAAAAACCTGAGCAGGCATACAGCGAAGTGCTACAGGTTGTTAGTGCGAAGCATGGGTGAATGTGTACAATTGAATCGTCAGCGTGCGCAAATTTTTACGCAGTTTTTCAGAGCTAATCGCTCTTGAGTGACAAACAACAAACATATAAGGAAAAGATAGAATGGCTAAGGGGCAATCTTTACAAGATCCGTTCTTGAACGCACTGCGTCGTGAACGTGTTCCAGTTTCTATTTATTTGGTGAATGGTATTAAGCTGCAAGGTCAAATTGAGTCTTTCGATCAGTTCGTGATCCTGTTGAAAAACACGGTCAGCCAGATGGTCTATAAGCACGCGATTTCTACCGTTGTTCCGTCTCGTCCGGTTTCTCATCATAGCAATAACACCGGCACCGGCGGTTCTGGCGGCTACCATCACGGCGGCAGCGCGCAGGCTGGTTCTGCGCCGCAACAAGACAGCGAAGAAACCGAATAAGGTTGCTTGCTGTTTTCCCGGTCGGGGGACCAGTTCAACTGCGTTCCCCGCTGGTCTTTTTGAGAGGTTATACGTTTGTTTGACCGTTATGATGCCGGTGAGCAGGCGGTACTGGTTCACATCTATTTTTCGCAAGACAAAGACATGGAAGACCTGGCGGAGTTTGAATCCCTGGTCTCTTCAGCTGGTGTCGAAGCGCTGCAGGTGGTAACCGGTAGCCGCAAGTCCCCACACCCAAAGTATTTTGTTGGTGAAGGCAAAGCCGTTGAGATTGCCGAGGCCGTTAAGGCCACTGGGGCGTCGGTTGTGCTGTTTGATCATGCGTTATCGCCCGCCCAGGAACGCAACCTGGAAGCCCTGTGCCAGTGTCGTGTTATCGACCGCACCGGGTTAATTTTAGATATTTTTGCCCAACGTGCACGTACCCATGAGGGTAAATTGCAGGTTGAGCTGGCCCAGCTTCGCCATTTGGCTACGCGCCTGGTACGCGGCTGGACTCACCTTGAGCGCCAGAAAGGCGGGATCGGTTTACGCGGTCCAGGGGAAACCCAGCTCGAGACGGATCGTCGTCTGCTGCGCAATCGTATTATGCTGATCCTTTCGCGGTTAGAGCGCGTAGAAAAACAGCGCGAGCAGGGACGCCGTTCACGTAATAAAGCCGATGTGCCGACGATTTCATTGGTGGGTTACACCAACGCCGGTAAATCCACGCTATTTAATAGAATTACCGCGGCCGATGTTTATGCCGCGGATCAGCTATTTGCCACACTCGATCCTACACTGCGTCGTATTGACGTCGCCGATGTGGGCGAAACCGTGCTGGCAGATACTGTCGGTTTTATTCGCCACCTGCCTCACGATCTGGTAGCGGCGTTTAAGGCCACTTTGCAGGAGACACGTCAGGCCACGCTGTTGTTACACGTGATTGACGCGGCCGACTTCCGGATGCAGGAAAACATTGCAGCAGTCGATACCGTACTGGAAGAGATTGAGGCGAATGAAATCCCTACGCTGTTGGTCATGAATAAAATCGATGCGCTGGATGAGTTTGAGCCGCGTATCGACAGGAACGACGAGAATGTGCCGATCCGCGTCTGGCTTTCCGCACAGACCGGTGCCGGTGTCCCACTGCTTTTCCAGGCTCTGACGGAGCGTTTGTCTGGTGAAATTGCGCAGCATACGCTGCGTTTACCCCCTCAGGCAGGGCGTTTGCGGAGCCGTTTTTATCAGCTTCAGGCAATAGAAAAAGAGTGGACAGAGGAAGACGGATGCGTGGGGTTAGAAGTTCGTATGCCTATCGTGGACTGGCGTCGCCTCTGTAAACAAGAACCGGCACTCGCGGATTACATCGTTTAGATGTCATCAGACTGGTTCATATACCCTAAATAATTCGAGTTGCAGGCAGGCGACAAGGCCGAGAGTCCCCAAGAGCATAGCCTAACAATGTGACTGGGGTGAGCGGGCGCAGCCAACGCGCCTGCGGTTTGAAGTATGACAGGTATAAATGTCCTGAAGACTATTTCCCCCTCGGGGGATATCACCGCACAACAAATATGGAGCATAAACATGGCGTGGAATCAGCCCGGTAATAACGGACAGGACCGCGACCCGTGGGGAAGCAGCAAGCCTGGCGGCGACTCTGGGGGTAACAAAGGAGGGCGCGATCAAGGGCCACCTGATCTGGATGATATCTTCCGCAAGCTGAGTAAAAAACTCGGCGGCCTTGGCGGCGGGAAAAGCGGTGGCAGCGGCGGTGGTAATGCATCGCAGGGGCCGGGCAATCCTATTGGCGGTCGCGTTATCGGTATTGTGGCTGCAGCAGCGGTTATTATCTGGGCCGCAACCGGGTTCTATACCATTAAAGAAGCCGAACGCGGTGTTGTGACCCGCTTTGGTAAATTCAGCCATCTCGTTGAGCCGGGTCTGAACTGGAAACCGACGTTTATCGACAGCGTTCAGGCCGTGAACGTTGAGTCGGTACGTGAACTTGCGGCGTCCGGCGTGATGCTGACTTCTGACGAAAACGTCGTGCGCGTTGAGATGAACGTGCAGTACCGCGTGACCGATCCACAGCGTTATCTGTTCAGCGTGACCAGTGCGGATGACAGCCTGCGTCAGGCCACCGACAGCGCGCTGCGTGGCGTTATCGGTAAATACACCATGGATAAGATCCTCACCGAGGGTCGTACCGTAATTCGTAGCGATACCCAGCGTGAGCTTGAAGAAACCATCAAGCCTTACAACATGGGTATCACGCTGCTGGACGTAAACTTCCAGACGGCACGTCCGCCAGAAGAAGTTAAGGCCGCCTTTGATGATGCGATTGCCGCTCGTGAGAACGAACAGCAGTACATTCGTGAGGCAGAAGCTTACAGCAACGAAGTACAGCCGCGTGCAAACGGCCAGGCTCAGCGTATTCTGGAAGAAGCGCGTGCATATAAAGCACAAACCGTTCTGGAAGCGCAGGGTGAAGTGGCTCGCTTCGCTAAGATGCTGCCTGAATATAAAGCCGCACCGCAGATTACCCGCGAGCGTCTGTATATCGAAACCATGGAAAAAGTCCTTAGCCACACCCGTAAAGTGCTGGTTAACGATAAAGGTGGCAACCTGATGGTGCTGCCGTTGGATCAGATGTTGAAGGGCGGCGCTCAGCAGCCGGCCGCGAAGAGCGATAACAGCGCAGCGAACAATTTGCTGCGTCTGCCGCCAGCGTCCAGCTCAAGCAGCAGTGCCAGTACCTCTTCGTCCTCCTCGAGTGGCGATATCATGGATCAGCGCCGTGCCAACGCACTGCGCAACGATACCCAGCGCGTAGGGAGTGAATAACGATGCGTAAGTCTTTTGTGGCAGTAATTATCATCGTGATGGTCGTGATCTACACCTCGTTGTTCGTGGTGCATGAGGGCGAGCGCGGCATTACATTACGCTTCGGCAAAGTCCTGCGTGATGACGAAAACAAGCCGGTCGTGTATGAGCCAGGTCTGCACTTCAAGATCCCGTTCATTGAAACCGTGAAAACCCTGGATGCGCGTATCCAGACGATGGACAACCAGGCCGATCGCTTTGTGACCAAAGAGAAAAAAGACCTGATCGTTGACTCCTACATCAAGTGGCGTATCAGCGACTTCAGCCGTTACTACCTTGCTACTGGCGGTGGTGATGTTTCTCAGGCAGAAGTGCTGCTGAAACGTAAGTTCAGTGACCGTCTGCGTTCTGAAATTGGTCGTCTGGATGTGAAAGACATCGTGACCGATTCCCGCGGTCGCCTGACGCTGGACGTTCGTGATGCTCTGAACTCTGGTTCTGCCGGCACGGATGATGAAGTGGCTACGCCTGCAGCTGACGATGCCATTGCTTCCGCAGCGGCGCGTATTACTGAAGAGACCAACGGTAAAGTGCCGGTGGTTAACCCGAACAGTATGGCGGCGTTGGGTATTGAAGTTGTGGACGTCCGTATTAAGCAGATTAACCTGCCTGCTGAAGTGTCCGAGGCGATTTACAACCGTATGCGTGCAGAGCGTGAAGCAGTTGCCCGTCGTCACCGTTCACAGGGTCAGGAAGAAGCTGAGAAGCTGCGTGCAACCGCAGACTACGAAGTTACCCGTACGCTGGCAGAAGCCGAGCGTGAAGGGCGTATCTCTCGTGGTGAAGGTGATGCTGAAGCCGCGAAGCTGTTTGCTGATGCGTTTAGCCAGGATCCAGACTTCTACGCCTTTATCCGTAGCCTGCGTGCTTATGAAGCCAGCTTCCAGTCTAATCAGGACATCATGGTACTGAGCCCGGACAGCGACTTCTTCCGTTACATGAAAACGCCAGCCAATAGCTCACGCTAATCGCTGAGTAATGAGAAAGAGCCGGTTTACCGGCTCTTTTTTTATGCCCGCAAAGGATGATTATGAATTCAACAATCTGGCTGGCGCTTGCGCTGGTTTTGGTACTCGAAGGCCTGGGACCGATGCTTTATCCGCGCATCTGGCGGCGAATGATTCTGGCTATGGCACAATTGCCGGACACGTTGTTGCGCCGTTTTGGCGGAGGTCTTGTGGTTGCTGGCATCGTTATCTACTACATGTTGAGTCGCGCCAGTAGCTGAGTGAAATTTATCCGGCAGAAACTGATTTTGTATACTAAAAGGGCTGTTCATCTGAGAAACCGATGGTAGAATCCATTTTTAAGCAAACGGTGATTTTGAAAAATGGGTAACAACGTCGTCGTACTGGGCACCCAATGGGGTGACGAAGGTAAAGGAAAGATCGTCGATCTTCTGACTGAACGGGCTAAATATGTTGTGCGCTACCAGGGCGGTCACAACGCAGGTCACACTCTCGTAATCAACGGTGAAAAAACCGTTCTTCATCTTATTCCATCAGGCATTCTTCGCGAAAACGTCACCAGCATCATCGGTAACGGCGTTGTGCTGTCTCCAGCTGCGCTGATGAAAGAGATGAAAGGTCTGGAAGACCGCGGTATTCCAGTACGTGAGCGTCTGCTGCTGTCAGAAGCTTGCCCGCTGATCCTTGACTACCACGTTGCGCTGGACGTTGCGCGTGAAAAAGCTCGCGGCGCGAAAGCTATCGGCACCACTGGTCGTGGCATCGGCCCTGCATACGAAGACAAAGTGGCCCGTCGTGGCCTGCGCGTTGGCGACCTGTTCGACAAAGCCACCTTTGCAGACAAGCTGAAAGAAGTGATGGAATACCATAACTTCCAGCTGGTGAACTTCTACAAAGTTGAAGCCGTTGACTACCAGAAAGTGCTGGACGATGCGATGGCGGTTGCCGACATTCTGACCAGCATGGTTGTGGATGTCTCTGACCTGCTGGATCAGGCGCGTCAACGCGGCGACTTCATCATGTTCGAAGGTGCTCAGGGTACGCTGCTGGACATCGACCACGGTACTTATCCGTACGTAACCTCCTCTAACACCACCGCAGGTGGCGTTGCGACCGGCTCCGGCATCGGTCCGCGCTATGTGGATTACGTTCTGGGTATTATCAAAGCTTACTCCACTCGCGTGGGTGCTGGTCCGTTCCCAACCGAGCTGTTCGATGACATCGGCGAATTCCTGTGCAAACAGGGTAACGAATTCGGGGCTACTACCGGTCGTCGCCGTCGTACCGGCTGGCTGGATGCGGTTGCCGTGCGTCGTGCCGTGCAGATCAACTCCTTGTCCGGCTTCTGCCTAACCAAGCTTGACGTCCTGGACGGCCTGAAAGAAGTGAAAATCTGCGTAGGCTATCGTATGCCTGATGGTCGTGAAGTGACCACCACGCCAATGGCTGCGGATGACTGGGAAGGCATCGAACCGATTTATGAAGTGATGCCTGGCTGGTCTGAAACCACTTTCGGCGTGAAAGAGCGCAGCGGTCTGCCGCAGGCAGCGCTGAACTACATCAAACGCATTGAAGAAGTCACCGGCGTACCGATTGATATTATTTCAACCGGCCCGGACCGTACTGAAACCATGATTCTGCGCGATCCGTTCGACGCATAATGATGTCACGGGGTGTGGTTTCACACCCCGTATCGCTTTCTTCCCGCCGCTTTATTCATCATTCCAATCAAATAAATTAGCTGGCAACCATATGGCTGGTTTATCATCAATATGTACCTGCTTTAAGGTGCAATTTGCCTTGCGCAAAGCGTTTCCCCTCCCACCCATGAGGTTGATGTGCAGTTAACGAGTTTTACTGATTACGGTTTACGTGCTTTGATTTATATGGCTTCTCTTCCCGAAGGGAGAATGACCAATATCTCTGAAGTGACAGAGGTGTACGGCGTGTCCCGTAATCACATGGTGAAAATCATCAATCAACTCAGCCGCGCGGGCTATGTCATGGCCGTGCGAGGAAAAAATGGCGGCATTCGTCTTGGTAAGCCTGCGGAAACGATCCGCATTGGCGACGTGGTGCGCGAGCTGGAGCCGCTCTCATTGGTGAACTGTAGCAGTGAGTTTTGTCATATCACCCCCGCCTGCCGACTCAAACAGGCTTTGGCTGAGGCGGTGCAGAGTTTCCTACAGGAACTGGACAAGCACACGCTGGCCGACCTGGTGGACCAAAACCAACCGCTCTACAAATTACTGCTGGTGGAATAATCACGATTCCATCTGCGGATGACAACGGAGGACCCGAAATGTCAAAAGATCCTTTCCAGGAACGAGAAGCCGAAAAATACGAAAACCCGATCCCAAGCCGGGAGTTTATTCTCGACCATCTCTCAAAACGTGAAAAACCGGCCAGCCGCGAAGAGCTGGCGGAAGAACTAAAAATCTCCGGCGAAGAACAGCTTGAAGCTCTGCGCCGTCGTCTTCGTGCGATGGAGCGTGATGGCCAACTGGTCTTCACCCGCCGCCAGTGTTACGCGCTGCCGGAACGCCTGGATCTGCTGAAAGGTAAAGTGATCGGCCACCGCGACGGATTTGGTTTCCTGCGCGTTGAAGGGAGTAAAGACGATCTCTATCTTTCATCCGAGCAGATGAAAATGTGCATGCACGGCGATCTGGTGCTGGCGCAGCCGCTTGGCGCGGACCGTAAAGGCCGCCGCGAAGCGCGTGTTGTGCGCGTGCTGGAGCCAAGAACCGGGCTGATTGTTGGCCGCTACTTTACCGACGCTGGCGTAGGTTTCGTGGTGCCGGACGACAGCCGCCTGAGCTTCGATATTCTGATCCCACCGGAAGCGCTGATGGGCGCCCGCATGGGCTTTGTGGTGGTGGTCGAGCTGACCCAGCGTCCGACCCGTCGTACCAAAGCGATCGGTAAGATTGTTGAAGTGCTTGGCGACAACATGGATACCGGCATGGCCGTTGATATGGCGCTGCGTACCCATGAAATTCCGCACGTCTGGCCGAAAGAAGTTGAAGCCCAGGTTGCAAAACTGAAAGAAGAAGTGCCGGAAGAAGCCAAAATCGGCCGTGTTGATCTGCGCGATCTGCCGCTGGTGACCATCGACGGCGAAGACGCGCGTGACTTTGACGATGCCGTATTCTGCGAGAAAAAACGCGGCGGTGGCTGGCGCTTGTGGGTTGCGATTGCCGACGTAAGTTACTACGTTCGTCCTCCTACGGCGCTGGATAACGAAGCCCGCAATCGCGGGACGTCAGTTTACTTCCCGTCGCAGGTAGTACCGATGCTGCCGGAAGTGCTTTCAAACGGCCTGTGTTCCCTGAACCCGCAGGTTGACCGCCTGTGTATGGTCTGCGAGATGACTATCTCCGCGGCAGGGCGCCTGACGGGCTATAAATTCTATGAAGCGGTGATGAGCTCCCATGCGCGCCTGACCTACACCAAGGTCTGGCATATGCTGCAGGGCGATCAGGAACTGCGCGAACAATATGCGCCGCTGGTTAAGCACATCGAAGAGCTGCATAACCTCTACAAGGTGCTGGAAGTTTCTCGTGCTCAACGCGGCGGGATCTCGTTTGAAAGCGAAGAAGCGAAGTTTATCTTCAACGCCGAGCGCCGCATTGAGCGCGTCGAGCAGACCGTGCGTAACGATGCACACAAACTAATCGAAGAGTGCATGATCCTCGCTAACATCTCGGCGGCGCGTTTTGTCGAGAAGAATAACGAGCCAGCGCTGTTCCGCGATCACGATCGCCCAAGCAACGATGCGATCACCGCGTTCCGTTCAGTGCTGGCTGAGCTGGGCCTTGAGTTGCCAGGCGGGCAAAAACCAGAACCGCGTGATTACGCCGATCTGCTGGAATCTATCGCCGATCGCCCTGACCACGAAATGCTGCAAACCATGCTGCTGCGCTCGATGAAACAGGCGATTTACGATCCGGAAAACCGTGGGCACTTTGGCCTGGCGCTGCAGTCCTACGCGCACTTTACTTCGCCAATTCGTCGCTACCCGGACTTGTCCCTGCACCGCGCCATTAAATACTTACTGGCAAAAGAGCAGGGGCATACCGGGAACAGCACCGAATCCGGCGGCTGGCACTACAGCATGGAAGAGATGCTGCAGTTGGGTCAGCACTGCTCGATGACCGAACGCCGCGCTGACGAAGCGACTCGCGACGTAGCGGACTGGCTGAAGTGCGACTTTATGCAGGATCAGGTCGGCCAGGTATTCAACGGCATTATCGCCAGCGTAACAGGCTTTGGTTTCTTCGTGCGTCTGGACGATTTGTTTATCGACGGCCTGGTTCACGTCTCGACGCTGGACAACGACTACTATCGCTTTGACCAGATTGGTCAGCGCCTGATTGGCGAGTCCGGCGGGCAGACTTATCGTCTGGGCGACCGCGTTGAGGTTCGGGTGGAAGCTGTGCACATGGACGAGCGCAAGATCGACTTCGCGCTTATCTCAAGCTCACGTGCGCCGCGCGGTGCAGGCAAAACGGCAAAAGACAAAGCGAAGCGAGGCGGAAATGGTGGTGCACCGTCTAAACGCCGTCAGGCAGGCAAGCGCGTAAACTTCGAGCCGGACAATGCTTTCCGTAAAGAGAAAGACGGAGCGAAAGCAAAGAAAGAGAAGGCTGGAAAGAAACCGAAGAAAGCCAAAGCGCCGTCTGACAAAACCCGTAAAATAGCCGCAGCAACGAAGGCGAAGCGCGCCGCGAAGAAGCAGGCGAGCTGATATTACCCTCACTCTGGCGTATTCCCTCCCGGAGAGGGAGAGGGGGCAAACAGAACGATAATGTATGCTTTTATCGTTTTCCCCCTCGCCCCTTTGGGGAGAGGGCCGGGGTGAGGGGAAAAATCCCGATTATGAACAAACCAACACGGGCGAACCCTCGTCCGCAATGAGTGATATCGATGAGTGAAATTATTTACGGCATTCACGCCGTCCAGGCCCTGCTTGAACGTGCTCCGCAGCGTTTTCAGGAAGTCTTTATCCTGAAAGGTCGCGAAGACAAGCGCTTGCTGCCGCTGATCCACGCTATTGAAGCACAAGGGATCCCGGTGCAGGTGGCAAATCGCCAGTGGCTCGACGAGAAAGCCGAAGGCGCGGTACACCAGGGTATCATCGCCCGAGTGAAGCCGGGCCGCCAGTATCAGGAAAACGATTTGCCTGACCTGATCGCCGAACACGAACGTCCGTTCCTGCTGATCCTGGACGGTGTAACAGATCCGCATAACCTTGGTGCCTGCCTGCGTAGCGCAGACGCGGCCGGTGTGCATGCCGTTATCGTCCCGAAGGATCGTTCCGCGCAGCTGAATGCGACGGCAAAAAAAGTTGCCTGTGGCGCAGCGGAGAGTGTGCCGCTGATCCGCGTCACCAACCTGGCCCGCACCATGCGTCTGCTGCAGGAAGAGAACGTCTGGATCGTCGGCACCGCCGGTGAAGCGGACCATACTCTGTTCCAGAGCAAATTCACTGGCCCGATGGCGCTGGTTATGGGCGCAGAAGGTGAAGGCATGCGTCGTCTGACCCGCGAGCACTGCGATGAGTTGGTCAGCATTCCAATGGCCGGGACCGTTTCTTCTCTGAACGTGTCCGTTGCCACCGGCGTTTGCCTGTTCGAAATCGTGCGTCAGCGCGGTTAAGCCACATCATCTGAATGGGGTGGAAACACCCCGTTTGTGATCCCCCTCCGCGCAGAACCCGCATCTCCGTCCATACTTACTGGCATTGCCACAGATGGAGGGAACAGCATGCGCTGGCAAACTCACACCGTTTTTAATCAACCCAAACCCCTCAGCAACAGCAATCTTTTTCTTTCAGACATCCCGTTGCGAGAAGCTGTCGTTCGTGAAGGGGCTGGCTGGGATGTTGAACTGCTGGCCAGCATCGGCCAACAGCTGGGATCTGCAGAATCTCTGGAGCTCGGCCGCCTGGCAAACATCAATCCGCCGGAGCTGCTGCGGTTTGACGCCAGCGGAGAGCGCCTGGACGATGTTCGTTTTCACCCCGCCTGGCATTTGCTGATGCAAGGCCTGTTTGCTAATCGGGTTCACAACCTGGCCTGGCAAGAAGATGCTCGTCAGGGCGCTTTTGTTGCCCGTGCGGCTCGGTTTATCCAGCATGCTCAGGTTGAAGCGGGCACGCTTTGCCCGATTACGATGACGTTTGGAGCAACGCCACTGTTGCTACAGCACTTACCCAAAGTATTTGAAGGCTGGCGCAAGCCCTTGCTGAGCGATCGCTATGACGCACATTTGCTGTCGGGTGAACAAAAACGTGGTTTGCTGATCGGTATGGGAATGACTGAAAAGCAGGGTGGATCTGACGTGCTGAGTAACACGACTCGCGCGGAACCGCTGGCTGGCCGAGGGGCCGGTGAGGCTTACCGGCTGGTGGGGCACAAATGGTTTTTCTCCGTGCCGCAAAGCGATGCGCATTTGGTGCTTGCTCAGGCTAAGGACGGACTGTCGTGCTTCTTCTTACCGCGTATTCTGCCGGACGGCCAGCGCAATGCCGTTCGTCTTGAACGGCTCAAGGACAAGCTGGGCAACCGTTCAAACGCCAGCAGTGAAGTCGAGTTCTGTGATGCCACGGCCTGGCTTATTGGTGAGGAAGGCGAAGGCATTCGTCATATTTTGAAGATGGGCGGATTTACCCGCTTCGACTGTGCGCTGGGGAGTCACGGTCTGATGCGGCGAGCACTCTCCGTGGCCTTGTGCCACGCCCTTCAGCGGCAGGCCTTTGGCAAAACGCTTATCGAACAGCCGATGATGCGTCAGCTACTGGGAAAAATGGCGCTGCGGCTTGAAGGCCAGACGGCTTTTCTTTTCCGTCTGGCGCGAGCGTGGGAGTCGCCGGACAATGCTCTACAGCTGGCCTACAGCCGTTTGTTTACCCCGGCCGCGAAATTCAGCATCTGTAAAGCAGGGATCCCTTTTGTGGCCGAAACGATGGAGGTTCTGGGTGGCGTGGGCTACTGCGAAGAAAGCGAGTTGCCTCGGTTATATCGTGAAATGCCTGTAAACAGCATCTGGGAAGGATCTGGCAATATTATGAGCCTTGATGTGCTGCGCGTGTTCGCCAAACAGCCTGCGGCAATGGAGATGCTGTGCAGCGAATTTGATGAGGTTAAAGGGCAAAACCGGCATTTCGATCGCAGCTGGCGGCAGTTACAGCAGCGTTTGCGTAAGCCTCAGGAGGAGAGAGGCAGAGAAATTACGCAGCAACTGGCTAATCTCGCCTGTGGGGCACAATTACTTAAATCACTTTCACCCCCGGCAGCGGAAGCCTGGTGCCGTATGGTGCTGGATGAACGGGGAGAATCGCTTTTGCCCGAGCAGGTCATCAATGACGTGCTGCTGCGGGCAACGGGAGGCGTGGCTTAATAAAATCGCGGGCCTTTACGCGTAGAGAATGGCCTTCGCTCGCCAGCTATCGGCCAGAGAATTTTCTTGCATCTGAATAATGCGGTACCAGGAAGCGCCTTGCTCGTCAGCTTTCAGCGCGATCATACGTTCGACGTCCTGAGGGCTGCCGGCAATGTCATTGACCGAAATTAATCCGATTTCATTGAGGCCCGTTACGCAGTCCGCGCTGGCAAACTCGGCGGACTGCGCCAGAGTCGGAATGAGGCCAACAGATAACAGCAGTGTCGTTAAGGCAAGAGATCGTTTCATTGTCAGTTCCTTATCATTTTACCCCGAAGTGACAGGGCAATCCTTCGCTTACTCAAAGCTGACCCCGCTTCCTGAGGGCGAGGTCCATTGTGCATAAGAAACGATCAAGCGGCGAAAAGCTGTGTAAATATCAATAAATAACGGCTATCGGCCTGGACTATTTTCGATACAAAATAGCCTGTGAATACCACTGGCCTGGGATAACCGTCTCATCATTCATAATGATGAGATAATAATCAGCTTTTGCTGCTGCGGCTTTCTTCTTAATAATGGCTTCTGAGTCCATCGGAGAGCCACGTACCACGGCGGTCACGGTGCCTATTTTTGTTAATTCCGCAGTCTGAGTGCGCTGTACTTCCTGCGGATAATTCGTCGGCGACGGTGCCGGCTGCGGTGTACCCTGAAGCACGCTGCAGGCGCTGAGTAAGGCTGCCAAAAATAGTACGAATAGCCGTGGCATGATGGTTTCTCGTTTCTTAACGATCATAGTGTAGTTCCGGGTTTGACCGTGCAAAGGGGGAATGTTCCCGATTTGTTATCTCAGGCGCGCTTTTGGCTGACTTTCGAATGAAAATCGATAGCTAGATCTCATCGTTACAATAATCCCTAATCTGCGTTACTTTCCCTGATATTTCGCCGGAGGAGAAGAGAAGATGATCGAAATTTATAATGAGCGATTCGCCAATATTGAAGTGTTGCATGCGGTACCTGCCGGAATGAAGCAATCCCCGCTGCCGACGGTTATTTTCTATCACGGGTTTACCTCTTCAAAGCTGGTCTATAGCTATTTCGCTGTGGCGCTGGCGCAGCAGGGATTTCGTGTTGTCATGCCTGATGCGCTCGATCATGGCGCTCGATACAGCGGTGACGCTCACGCTCGCCTGCAGAAGTTCTGGCCGATTTTAAAAAACAGTATTGATGAATTCCCGGCTCTCTATCAGGCATTAATCAACTCCGGCGGTGTTGCTGAGGGCAGACTTGCCGTGGGAGGGGCTTCTATGGGGGGCATGACGGCGCTGGGGATTATGGCGCGGCAGCCTGAAGTCCGCTGCGTTGCCTGCCTGATGGGGTCTGGCTATTTTACGACGCTTGCTCAGACGCTGTTTCCACCTTCGGTGGAGGTACGTGACAAGATTATCGTCAGCCTGAAGGATTACGATGTTGGCGAGCAGCTTGAAGCGCTAAGCAACAGGCCGCTACTGCTCTGGCACGGTGAAGAAGATGATGTTGTGCCCGCCGTCGAAACGTTCAGGTTGCAGCAGGCGCTGGGGGCGAATAAGCTGGATAAAAACCTGACTTGCGTATGGGAAGCGGGCGTCAAACATCGCATTACGCCCGAAGCGCTAGACGCCACAAGCCAGTTTTTTGCCCGGCATCTCTAAGCGAAAAAAGCCCCCGCAAGCGGGGGCAAGTCAAACATGGATTTTTAAGTCGTGGTGTCTTCTCTGGTGTTTACGCGTACTCTCAAACTACCGGTAGATGTCAGCGCTGACGTGCATATTGCCGTTGCTGCCCGGTTCTCTCATGATTATCGTGTGATAAAACTTCGCGTTGTGCTGGTCAGCATCCTGTTGAATGGCCGATTCCGCTTCAGAAACGGTAGCGAAGTTATGGTTGATGTAAATAACGCCCAGGCTCTGAACGTCGTCCATATTTCTGGCCTGGCGTGCGTCGATTTTTATAGCTGCGGCCGCATTTGCGCTAAAGAGCAGTACAGCGGCAAGGGCAATAACGATATTTTTCATGATGCGCTCCACTACAACAAACCTGAAATCCGTGGTCGTCGCTCCTGTTAATGGCTGTGGCGGCCTGTTATCGATAAGTGTAATTCCTGATGGCTGAATAAAAAGTGACCATTTCTGATGGTCTCTTTCAAAATATTTTGACGATCTGCTGCTTTGTTTTGAAATTCACAGGCTTAGCCATTCCCCCTGTCATAAAGAGAATTTATTTGCCTGCGGCCTTGAGTTTAGCGACCTGGGTAAGTATGATTACGCGTCAATTTTTCAGCCGCAATTCAAACACGTTCCTTGCTTCCATGGGCCGCGGCTGACCCTGACAGGAGGCTGAATAATCCGTAAGGAGCAATTCGATGCGTCATTACGAAATCGTTTTTATGGTCCATCCTGACCAGAGCGAACAGGTTCCGGGCATGATCGAACGTTACACTGGTGCAATCACTGCAGCAGCAGGTACGATCCACCGTCTGGAAGACTGGGGCCGCCGTCAGCTGGCTTACCCGATCAACAAACTGCACAAAGCTCACTACGTTCTGCTGAACGTTGAAGCTCCGCAGGAAGCGATCGATGAGCTGGAAACTAACTTCCGCTTCAACGACGCCGTTATCCGCAGCATGGTTATGCGCGTTAAGCACGCGGTTACCGAAGCATCTCCAATGGTTAAAGCGAAAGACGAGCGCCGTGAGCGTCGCGATGATTTCGCTAACGAAACCGCTGATGATGCAGATGCTGGGGATTCTGAAGAGTAATTCTGATGATGGCCAACCGCCTGGCGTTGTCTGGCACAGTGTGCAAGACGCCCCTTCGCAAGGTCAGCCCCTCAGGAATTCCTCACTGCCAGTTCGTGCTTGAGCATCGTTCTGTGCAAGAGGAAGCCGGTCTTAACCGGCAGGCATGGTGCCGAATGCCAGTGATTGTTAGCGGGCACGCGAACCAAGCCATTACTCACAGTATAACGGTCGGTACGCAAATCACGGTTCATGGGTTCATTACTTGTCATCAGATGAAAAATGGCCTGAACAAAGTGGTCTTGCATGCCGAGCAGATTGAATTGATAGATTCTGGAGACTAGCCATATGGCACGTTATTTCCGTCGTCGCAAGTTCTGCCGTTTCACCGCGGAAGGCGTTCAAGAGATCGACTATAAAGATATCGCTACGCTGAAAAACTACATCACCGAAAGCGGTAAGATTGTCCCAAGCCGTATCACCGGTACCCGTGCAAAATACCAGCGTCAGCTGGCTCGCGCTATCAAACGCGCTCGCTACCTGTCTCTGCTGCCGTACACTGATCGTCATCAGTAATCGGTCACGGTCCATTAATACGACTTTGAGAGGATAAGGTAATGCAAGTTATTCTGCTTGATAAAGTAGCAAACCTGGGTAGCCTGGGTGATCAGGTTAACGTTAAAGCGGGCTATGCTCGTAACTTCCTGGTACCACAGGGTAAAGCTGTTCCTGCTACCAAGAAAAACGTTGAGTTCTTCGAAGCACGCCGTGCAGAACTGGAAGCTAAACTGGCTGACGTTCTGGCTGCTGCTGCAGCTCGCGCTGAGAAAATCAACGCACTGGAAACCGTAACCATCGCGTCCAAAGCTGGCGACGAAGGTAAACTGTTCGGTTCCATCGGTACTCGCGACATCGCTGACGCTGTAACTGCAGCTGGCGTTGCTGTTGCTAAGAGCGAAGTTCGCCTGCCGAACGGCGTTCTGCGCACCACCGGTGAGCACGAAGTGGACTTCCAGGTTCACAGCGAAGTATTCGCTAAACTGACTGTAAACGTTGTAGCTGAATAAGTTTTTATTCACTGCTCGTAAAAACGCCAGCCTCGTGCTGGCGTTTTGCTTTTCTGAGGCTGAACGCGTTTACTGCGCGCGAATAAAGCCGCCGTTCGGCTGGCGGGTAAACAGTACCTGCTGATCGTTGCCGATATCGATGGTTAAGCCCGTCACCACACCGTTGGCATTCTGCCTGATCTGCACCATTTGCCCGGTCTGTAGGTTGCTCAGCGGCTTGCTGTCACCTTCTACCTGCGCCATTGCGTAAACATCCGCTGGCGGTAAATTATGATCGCGGAACAGCTGGGCCATTGTCTGGCCGGCCGCTACGCGATAGGAGCGCCACTGCTGCTCAATATCATTGTTGTCATGGGGAACGGGAGCCTGGGTTTGCTCCTCCACGCGTGGAGGCTCAACCGGCGTCGCAGGAACATTGCTATTGGTTGAAGGCGTCAGTTCAGCCTGCATCGGTGACTGGGATTGTACGGAGAGCTGTGCATCGCGTGAGACCGGGCGACTATCGTTATCTGCCCCTGGCAGGAGAAAACCGAGAATGACGCACGCGAAGCCAAGGATAATGCCTCGGCGATGCAGGGGAGGTAACGGATCCAACAAGCGGATATGCTCAGGTGCATGCCAAATCCGCGTAAGCCATGGTTTAACAGCGAATTGCATGGGCAACCCTCCTCAAAAGAATACTTTCCAGTATAGACTCGTCCTGCTTCAAGCTGCCGATGTTGGCTGCAACTCGAATTATTTAGAGTGTAAACGCTAACTGTCTGATGCCTGAAGCAATCCCGGTTTCCGTGACGGTGAACCGCAGTTTTGCGCCCGCTTAAGCTATTGTTCCCGTTTCGTTTGCATTTGTCACCTTTCCTCCAATGTCATTTACCCTGTGGATTGACACTGTTATGCTTCGGGCTTGCTTTTAAACATCATGAAAGGAAAATCCATGACAACCCCTTCTTTTGACAGCGTCGAAGCACAAGCAAGTTACGGTATTGGTCTGCAGGTAGGCCAGCAGCTGAGCGAGTCCGGCCTGCAAGGTTTACTGCCAGAAGCGCTGGTCGCTGGCCTCCGTGACGCGCTGGAAGGGAATGCCCCTGCCGTGCCTGTTGACGTTGTACACCGTGCTCTGCGTGAAGTTCACGAACGTGCGGACGAAGTGCGTCGCGAACGTCAGAAAGAGCTGGCGGTAGAAGGCCAGAAATACCTGGCTGAGAACGCAGAGAAAGAAGGCGTGAGCAGCACCGAGTCTGGCCTGCAATTCCGCGTTATCACTCAGGGCACTGGCCCAATTCCTGCCCGGAAAGATCACGTTCGCGTGCATTACACCGGCAAGCTGATCGACGGCACCGTTTTCGATAGCTCCGTCCAGCGTGGCGAACCGGCAGAGTTCCCGGTAAGCGGCGTTATTGCTGGCTGGATCGAAGCGCTGACCCTGATGCCGGTTGGCTCCAAATGGGAACTGACCATTCCGCACAACCTCGCTTACGGTGAGCGCGGTGCCGGTGCTTCTATCCCACCCTTCAGCACCCTGGTGTTTGAAGTCGAGCTGCTGGAAATTCTGTAAAGCGCTCAGAACCCCGCCAGGTGCGGGGTTTTTAATCGACTAATAATAAATTAGCGTGATTTTATCTTGCATTAACCTGTTTTACGGGTATTTTTGTGAGCCATATCGCGCAGTGAATGCGATTTCACACTCAAATTAAACAAAAAATTAACATTGCCCTTGTGCTTATTATTTATCCCGCCGATTCTTACCTCGTATCACACAAAACAACATCACGTAAAAACAGTTCACGGGCCAGTAGAGCCTGAAAAAACAGACAGGTACAGGAAAATACAAACATGGTAGATCAGGTCAAAGTCGCGGACGACGCTCAGGCGCCGACCGAGCAGTCGCTGCGGCGTAATTTAACAAACCGCCATATTCAGCTTATTGCCATTGGGGGTGCCATTGGCACCGGCTTGTTCATGGGGTCAGGGAAAACCATCAGCCTTGCGGGGCCGTCCATCATCTTCGTCTACATGATCATCGGCTTTATGCTGTTCTTCGTGATGCGTGCGATGGGCGAGCTGCTGCTATCGAATCTGGAATATAAATCGTTCAGCGATTTTGCCGCAGATTTGCTGGGGCCGTGGGCGGGATATTTCACCGGTTGGACGTATTGGTTCTGCTGGGTGGTGACCGGTATGGCGGACGTCGTGGCGATAACCGCCTACGCCCAGTTCTGGTTCCCCGGGCTTTCCGACTGGGTCGCCTCGCTGGCCGTTGTGCTGGTGCTGCTGAGCCTGAACCTGGCCACCGTGAAAATGTTCGGTGAGATGGAGTTCTGGTTCGCGATGATCAAAATCGTCGCTATTGTGGCGCTAATCGTCATCGGCCTGGTGATGGTGTTGACTAGCTTCCATTCCCCGTCTGGCGTTGAGGCCTCCTTCAACAACCTCTGGAACGACGGCGGCTGGTTCCCGAAAGGCATCAGCGGCTTCTTTGCCGGGTTCCAGATAGCGGTCTTTGCCTTCGTGGGCATTGAGCTGGTGGGCACCACTGCCGCGGAAACCAAAGATCCTGAAAAATCACTGCCGCGGGCGATTAACTCGATCCCGGTGCGTATCATTATGTTCTACGTCTTCTCGCTGATCATCATCATGTCGGTGACGCCGTGGAGCTCCGTGGTGCCGAACAAGAGTCCGTTCGTTGAGCTCTTCATGCTGGTCGGCCTGCCGGCTGCGGCAAGTATCATCAACTTTGTGGTGCTGACTTCTGCGGCTTCCTCCGCGAACAGCGGCGTGTTCTCCACCAGCCGTATGCTGTTCGGCCTGGCGCAGGACGGCGTGGCGCCTAAAGCCTTCGCTAAGCTTTCCAAACGAGCGGTACCGGCGAAAGGGTTAACCTTCTCCTGTATCTGTCTGCTGGGCGGCGTGGTAATGCTTTACGTGAACCCGAACGTGATTGCGGCTTTTACTATGATCACCACGGTTTCCGCGATTCTGTTCATGTTCGTCTGGACCATTATTCTTTGCTCGTATCTGGTGTACCGCAAACAGCGTCCTCATCTGCACGAGAAGTCCATCTATAAGATGCCGCTGGGCAAGCTGATGTGCTGGGTGTGCATGGCGTTCTTCGTCTTTGTGATTGTCCTGCTGACGCTGGAAGATGATACCCGTCAGGCGCTGATCGTGACGCCGCTGTGGTTCATTGTGCTGGGGGCTGGTTGGCTGTTCATCGGTAAGAAACGTCTGGCAAATATCGGTAAGTAAGCGCGCAGTATAAATGTTAAAAAACCTCTCCTTTCGTGGAGAGGTTTTTTTGTAAGGCGAAGTACTTATTTTTCCCCGCTCAACGCGCGTGGAAACAGAACGTTATTCTCCAGACTGATGTGGTTCATCAGGTCTTCAATCAGTTCATTAATCCCGTTATACATTGCTTTCCACGTCGTGCAGGCTTCTGGCGGAGGCGTGACGTTATTGGTGGTGTGCTTAATCACTTCCAGCAGTTCGCCCGCATCATCATGCTCGCTTTCCATCACGCTAATCGGGCCGCCGGCCTGAGTGCCCATACCTTGTTTAATCATCGGGAACAGGATTTGTTCCTCTTTCATCATGTGGCTACTCAGTTCCTGATGCAGCATGGTGAGGTATTTCGCCAGCCCTTTCGGCACGTTGGGCTTATCGGCATGGACACGCTCGACTTTGGTTGCCTGCAGAATCAGCTCCGGCAACTGCTCACGGTGGCGGTCGTGGAAGCGCACAATAATGTGATCGATGATGTCTGCCAGCGGCGCAGCGCGCCAGTCTTTCTCTACTGTCTCTGTGGCGAGTACGGCCAGTTGAGCTTCAATCTTTTCGAGATCCAGCTCCTTACGCGTTGCCGCCCGTAGCAGCGTCTGTTTTCCGCCGCAGCAAAAATCTAAATCCAGTTTACGGAACAGCGCGGAAGCGCGTGGAATAGTCAGCGCCAGTTCACCTAAAGGTTGATCGCGGTAGGCCATAGCTTGATTCCTCATCATGAAATATAAGATGTATTTTAAATGCATCTTTATGTGCACACTATAACCCTTTCGAGGCAGCGATCATAGCGAGACATAGATCACAAAAAATGTTTTCCACTTAACATACTGAATGATTACAAAAAATCCCCAAAAATGGTGGTTTGTTGCCAGGCGAAGCATAAATAACCAGGAGGTACTGCCGATAGTTAGACGTCGGACAATATCTGCATAAGAAAAGGCTATACATGTTTAAAAGAATGAAAGTTATCACCTTACTGGTTACCGTGTTGATTGTGCTGGGGCTCATGCAGCTGCTGTCAGCCACGGTTTTCATCAATGCCCTCAATAATGACAAGAACAACTTTAACGTCTCCCAGCTCTCCAGCCAGAACGTGGCTGAATTTACCGATGCCTGGATCGGCCTCAACCAAGCCCGCGTCACGCTGAACCGCGGCATGTTGCGTATTCAGGGCAGCATGGCGAACCAGATCAACGGCGGGCAGCTCCAGGAGTTAGTCGCCACGGCTAATTCACTACTGGCGGAAGCGCAAAGCCATTTCGAAAAGTATCAAGCGTTACCCGATACCCCGGGGCTGCGGCCACACCTGAGCGATGAGCTGGAAGCGCAATACCATAACTACGCTTCAACGCTTGCCAAAATGAACACCTTCCTGGCCCAGGGCAACCTGGAGCAAATGTTCAAGCAGAATGCGGAACAAAAGCAGGTGGCGATGCAGAAGGTCTACCGTGAATGGCGCGATGAGCAGGCCGAGCTTTCCAGCCAGGGCGTGCGCGATAATCAGGCGGACTACCAGCGGATTCTGTGGATCCTCAGCATCGTCATGCTTGGCGTCATCGGCGTGATTGTGGTGAGCTGGGTCGCGATGCGTCGCGTCCTGCTGATGCCGCTGCGTGAAGTGATGGATCATATTCGTGCCATTGCCGCAGGTGACCTGACCAGGCCTATTGAGGCCGAAGGCAAAAACGAAATGGCCCTTCTGGCTGATAGCGTGAAAGAGATGCAAACCGCCCTGGCAAATACCGTCAGCGTAGTGCGCGACGGGGCCGACACCATTTATACCGGCGCCGGTGAAATCTCTGCCGGCAGCAACGATCTCTCTTCCCGTACCGAACAGCAGGCGGCTTCGCTGGAAGAAACGGCGGCCAGCATGGAACAGCTGACGGCGACGGTGAAGCAAAACGCCGACAACGCACGGCAGGCTTCTCGTCTGGCGCTGGACGCTTCCACAACAGCGAAAAAAGGCGGCAACGTGGTTGAAGGCGTGGTGCGGACGATGGATGAAATTGCCACCAGTTCAAGCAAAATCGCCCAAATCACCAGCGTTATTGACGGTATTGCTTTCCAGACTAACATCCTGGCGCTTAACGCTGCGGTAGAGGCGGCCAGAGCAGGTGAGCAGGGGCGTGGGTTTGCCGTGGTCGCGGGTGAAGTACGTACGCTTGCCCAGCGCAGTGCCCAGGCGGCAAAAGAGATTAAAGCGCTGATCGATGATTCCGGCGAGCGCGTTAACGCGGGCTCAGAGCTGGTGAATGAAGCCGGTAAAACGATGGCGGAAATCGTCAGCGCCGTAACCCGGGTTACCGATATTATGGGGGAAATTGCATCCGCCTCGGACGAGCAAAGCCGGGGTATCGACCAGGTTGGGCAGGCCGTGGCGGAGATGGACCGCGTAACCCAGCAGAATGCCTCACTGGTCGAAGAATCTGCGGCCGCAGCGGCGGCGCTTGAAGAGCAGGCTTCGCGTCTTAATGAAGCAGTGGCGGTGTTTAAAATCAGCCGTCGTGCGCCGAGCCTTGCAAAAGCAACTCATGTAAAAACGCCGCAATTGAAAACCAAACAAGTGATGCCGGTTTCGGATGCGAACTGGGAAACCTTCTAAAAAAATCCCGGCGATTTTAAGCCGGGATCTTCTTCTTAAGGCCGGGTTAAATCCCGGCTTTTTTATGCCTCGGAAACCTGAACCACCGTTGCTTTCTCCGGTTTGGATCGCACCGACAGCACTACGCCAATCGTAAGGCATAGGACCCCACAGAGCGTCAGCAGAGGCGGCCAGCTTTGCCGAATCATGAAGTTGTACGCCAGGCCGGCTAAAATTTCAAAGACAATCAACGGGCCGACAATCACCGTCGGCAGGCGCTGGCAGGCAATGTTCCAGCACAGATTCCCCAGCCACGAACAAAGAATGGCAATCGCCAGCATCAGGGTGATAAAGACTTCCGGGCGCGGGCCGAAGGGCAGGGTAAAACCTGAATCATGACTGCCCATCCAAATGCACACGGCGGCATAACCGATAAGCGAGAAGGGCAGCGTGGAAAGCCCCTGAACCGTGGCCCACATCATAGGGTTTTTATCCGGATTTTCCCGAAGCCAGCGGGCATTGCGCAGGGCATACCAGGCCCAACAGGCCACCGAAACAAAGGCCAGCAGGATACCGCTGGCGTAGCGCCACCAGCTGAAATCGGCCTGCTCTCCGCGAAGCTCTGCGGTATTTACCATGATAAGTCCGGCGGCAATCACCACCAGCGCCGGGGCAAGGCGTCGCCACGGCAGCTTGCCGTCCCTTTTGCTGTACAGCAGGTTAGCAAAAATGGGGATAACGACCGGCAGCGTGCCGATGATCATCGTCGCGATAGGCGCCCCGGTACGCTGAATGGCGCTTGCCAGGCAGACGTAATAAATCAGGTTCCCGACGCTCGAGAGCTTCAGGGCGGTAAACCAGTCCTGGCGGCTCAGCTCGCGTAGGCGCTTGCGTCCAAGCCAGGCAATGGGAATCGCAATCAGCCCAAGGGCCAGATAGCGCCCGGTCGACTGCAGGGCAGCCGGATAGTCCGGGACGATGATTGGCCCCACAAAAATTAATCCCCACATCAGCCCCGCCAGCAGGGCGTACAGCACACCACTTAACATCTTTATTTCCTGCAACAACACAATTTAGCGGCAGTGTAGGGGGATCGTGCTGTGGCGTATTGTACCAGGTTGCTGTCTTGTTAGCGGGTGACCTGCTTTTGGTAACGCCCGGGGGTAATGCCATAGCGCTGGGCAAAGGCGCGGGTCAGGTGCGCCTGGTCCGTCAGGCCGCTGGCGGCGGCAACCTGGGCTGCGGGCATGCCGTTAGTGAGGAATTGTTTGGCGTGCCACAGGCGAATGGCCATCAGCATCTGATGCGG
Source organism: Cedecea sp. B1(4) (assembly GCF_059414925.1). Taxonomy (NCBI): domain Bacteria; kingdom Pseudomonadati; phylum Pseudomonadota; class Gammaproteobacteria; order Enterobacterales; family Enterobacteriaceae; genus Cedecea; species Cedecea sp. B1(4). The sequence continues at coordinate 121,886 of NZ_JCAHMZ010000003.1, forward strand.
GGTGACGTGATAACAGGCTTTGAACTGCCTTTGGAAATGGTAAGGACTAAGGGACACCAGCCCCGCTAAATCTTCAAGGGTGATAGTGTGCATATAGTTGTCGTAGAGGTATTCGCGCACGAGGGCGAAGCGGTTTGCCGCCTCGTGAAGCCCTGGAAGATGGCGGGCGTAGGGGCGAAATGCCTCAACAAGATTCAGCAACAGCCCCTGCTGAGTGAGCGTATCCTCGGCCTGCCAAAGGCCCGCAATAAATTGCGAAACCTGGCGGGCGCGGGCGGGATCGTGATTCACGGCGGCGTTAAACCACCAGCTTCTCTCCCCGGTCAGCGACTCCAGCATGTTAGGATCCAGGTAAATCATGCGGTACTGCCAGCCGTCTTCGCTGGCAGCTTCGCCGGTATGCAGCTCATCCGGGTTCATCAACACCAGAGAGTCTGTGGGGGCAACCAGTTGCTCGCCCCGGTAGCGGAAGCGCTCTGCGCCCCAGGTGATGGCCCCGATGCCGAAGGCTTCGTGGGTGTGTGGTTCAAAGGCGTATTTCGCAATATGGGCGTGATAAAGCTCAACGCCCGGCAGCTGCGGCAAATGCCGGAACTGGGCGCTGTCTCTCTCATCGCTAAACTGCTCGGGAACTCCCTGCACGCTTTCACTCCACGCGGATTCTCCCGTTATTATAGAGATGTCCGTGTACAGGGCTAGTTATTAACCACTTTTTAACAATTAAAAGGCGCCTTTCACGCTGTCGCGAAGCGGCGTGGTTGGGCGGCCAATCAGCTTGCTAAGCTGATGGCTGTCGTCAAAAAGACCGCCTTTTTCCGCGCCGGCATCGGAGTTTGCCAGCAGCGCGGCAAAGCCTTCCGGCAGGCCAGCACCCTGCAGCGCAGCTTTAAAATCGGCTTCGTTCAGGTTTTGATAAACCACGGGCTTGCCGCTTTGCTGGCTGACTTCCGCCGCCAGTTCGGTCAGCGTCCAGCCGTGATCTCCCGCCAGTTCATAAACTTTGCCTGCCTGGTTATCCAGCGTCATCACTTTAGCAGCCGCTGCCGCGTAATCAGCCCGCGTTGCAGAGGCGATTTTGCCTTCCCCGGCGCTGCCGATAAACACGCCGTGCTGAATCGCAGGCGGCACGCTGGCCAGATAGTTTTCGGTATACCAGCCGTTACGCAGCAGCGCGAATGGAACGCCGGAGGCTTTGAGCTGCTGCTCCGTGACAATGTGTTCTTCGGCGAGGGCCAGTGGCGATTTGTCGGCATGCAGCAGGCTGGTATAGGCGATGAGTTTCACGCCTGCCTGTTTAGCTGCGACAATAATATTGTTGTGCTGAGTGGCGCGCTGGCCAACCTCGCTGGAGGAGATCAGCAGCACTTTTTCCACGCTGGAGAACGCTTTTGCCAGGGCTGACACATCCCCGTAATCTGCCTCGCGAACCTGTACGCCACGGCTGGCAAAATCGTCAACTTTGGCCGGGTTACGCACAACGGCCACGATCTCTTCGGCTTTCACGGTTTTCAACAAATCTTCAATAACAAGGCGGCCCAACTGGCCGGATGCGCCGGTAATCGCAATCATGATCAATCTCCTGAGTGATGTTTCGAACAAGTTGTGCCACACTAGCACCCTAACTAACTTTTAGTAAGTACGTACAAAAAGGTAAGTGTTAAATGAGTGAAATCATCGAAGCGCCCATGACGCTGAGCGAGCAACTGCGCAACGGCAATCTGTTTAGCGACAAATGCCCCTCGCGGGATGTGCTGAAACACGTGACCAGCCGCTGGGGTGTCTTAATTTTAGTGGCATTACAGGACGGCACGCATCGTTTTAGCGATTTAAGGCGCAAGATGGGCGGTGTGAGCGAGAAAATGCTGGCGCAGACGCTGCAGTGGCTGGAGGCGGACGGTTTTGTGGATCGCAAATCTTACCCGGTTGTACCGCCGCACGTAGAGTACACGCTGACGCCGATGGGCCACGAAATTGCCGAGAAAGTGGCCGCGCTGGCCGACTGGATCGAGGGGAATTTGCCGCAGGTGATGGCGTCCCGGGAGAAACGGGACGCCTGAGGAACTTACTTGCTTAAATCAAGCTGATAGACAGCAAAACCAATGTCGTCGTTAGCGACCTTTTTCATTGGGTATTGGCCTTTTTCTTTGATAAAGGCGGCGGCTTTGTCGGTCGGCGAGGTTTCAAAGCGGATGTCCAGCGGCCGCTTGCTGGCTATAGGCGCCAGACGCCAGTTGTTGTCCGCCGCAGGGTGAATTTCGCCCTGAGCACCGATCCAGTTAGCCAGCACCGAGCGGTTCTCATCCGGGGAAGCAAACGCGATGTGGCTATCGCCGGTGCCGGCAAACTTGCCGCCGTAAGCGCGGTAGTTATTGGTTGCGACCAGGAAGACGGCATTCGGGTCGATAGGTTTACCCTTGAAGGTGAGGTCTTTGATGCGCTCGGCCTTCGGGTTCACCATCTGGCATTCACCGTCGTAGCGAGCCGGCTGGCTGACGTCTATCTGGTAGTTCACGCCGTCGATGACGTCGAAGTTGTAGGTACGGAAGCCATCCCAGTTGATCAGTTCCTGAGGCTTAGTGCTGTTCACGTCGATCTGGTTGAACTGCCCGGCGGAACACTCCAGCCACTCTTTAACTTCTTTACCGGTCGCTTTCACCACCACCAGCGTGTTCGGGTAAAGGTAGAGATCGGCGGCGTTGCGGAAGGTCAGCTGGCCTTTTTCAACTTCAACAAAGCTGGCCGGATCGTTTTTACGCCCGCCCACTTTGAACGGCGCGGCGGCGGAAAGCACCGGCAGGTTCGCAAGGTCCGGATCGCCCTGAATGTATTTCTCGACGTAGGCTTTCTGCGCGTTATTCACCACCTGAACGGTGGGATCGTCCTGCACCAGCGCCAGATAGCTGTACATGTTGTCAGCCGATTTCCCCACCGGCTTGCTGACAAACTCGCGGGTTGCAGTGTGATCGTGCTCAAGCACTTTCTTCAGGTTCTGATCTTCTGCCGCCAGCGATTTTTTGGCTACACTGTCATAAATTGGCCGCGCTTCCGCCTTGCTGCTGGTGACCTTCCAACTGCCGGAATCGTTGTTCAGCACCAGATCCACCACGCCGAGGTGGTCGCCCCACATGCCCGGCATCACGGCAGGCACGCCGTTCAGGGTGCCTTTTTCGATATCGGCCCCTTTAATATTGGCAAAGTCTTTACCAGGGAATACGGCATGGGCATGGCCGAACATAATGGCGTCCACGCCTGCTACCTGGCTGAGGTAATAAACGGAGTTTTCTGCCATCGCCTTATAAGGCTCGCTGGACAGACCCGAGTGGGCAATCACGACGACTACATCAGCGCCCTGTTGGCGCATTTCCGGCACGTATTTTTTGGCGGTTTCGGTAATGTCGTTCACCGTCACTTTGCCGCTCAGGTTGGCTTTATCCCAGGTCATGATTTGCGGCGGCACGAAGCCGATGTAGCCGATGCGCAGCGTCTGGGTTTTACCGTCTTTGTCTTTGACTTCGGTTTCTTTAATCAGGTACGGCGTGAACATTGGCTTCTGGGTTTTCACGTCGATGATATTGGCGTTCACGTACGGGAATTTCGCGCCAGCGAGGGCTTTGTGCAGGAAGTCGAGGCCGTAGTTGAATTCGTGGTTGCCCAGGTTGCCGACCGTATAGTCGAGCGTATTCAGCGCTTTATAAACCGGATGAATTTCCCCGGCTTTAAGCCCTTTTGCGGCCGCGTAATCACCGAGCGGGCTGCCCTGAATAATATCGCCGTTATCCACCAGTACGCTGTTAGTGACTTCACCGCGCGCGGCATTGATCAAACTTGCTGTGCGTACCAGACCGAACTTCTCTGTCGGCGTATCTTTGTAGTAATCGAAGTCCATCATGTTGCTGTGCAGATCGGTCGTTTCCATGATCCGCAGGTCAACGGTGGCCGCATTGACGCTGGCGGCTATCAGCGTCGCCAGAAGCGTTGCGCTAAACTTAATCATGTTTAAATGTCCTTTTTAGAGGTACGCCACAAAGGGCAATGTATATACAGACTGTTGCTTACAATTTTGTGAAGTCTGCCAGAATTTAAGTCCGGTAAACCAGAAATGCTTCACAGATAGCGCATCGTGGTGCAATGAGATATAAGTAAAACAATAAGTTATTCGCTCGATGTAGCGCAGAGACACAACACGAGGTGGAGAATGTTAGAACAAATTTGCCAGCTGGCCCGCGAGGCCGGGGCCGCTATCATGCAGGTTTATGAGGGAGAGAAACCGCTTCAGGCGACACATAAGCTTGATGACTCTCCGGTAACGGCGGCGGATCTTGCCGCCCACGACATTATTCTGAAAGGGCTGAAAGCGTTGACGCCGGACATCCCCGTGCTGTCAGAAGAAGATCCCCAGTCGTGGGATACCCGCCAAAGCTGGCAGCGCTACTGGCTGGTCGATCCGCTGGACGGTACAAAAGAGTTTCTTAAGCGTAACGGCGAGTTCACCGTGAATATCGCGCTTATTGAAGGTGGAAAAGCGGTGATGGGCGTTGTCTACGCGCCGGTGCTGAAGATTATGTACAGCGCCGCAGAGGGGAAGGCCTGGAAAGAAGAGTGCGGCGTACGCAATCAGATTCATGTGCGGGATGCCCGCCCGCCGCGCGTGGTGGTCAGCCGGTCTCATGCCGCCAACGATAGCGAGCTAAAAGAGTATCTCCAGCAGATGGGTGAGCACCAAACCACGGCCATTGGCTCGTCGCTGAAGTTCTGCCTGGTGGCAGACGGTCAGGCCCAGCTCTATCCTCGCTTTGGGCCAACCAATATCTGGGACACCGCAGCAGGGCACGCCGTGGCGGTCGCTGCCGGGGCGCACGTTCATGACTGGCAGGGTAAGCCGCTGGACTATACCCCGCGCGAGTCGTTCCTGAACCCAGGTTTCCGTGTTTCTATTTACTGAGTAACCCTTGCAGCAGGCTAATCACCTGCTGCACTTCCTGCTGGGTTAACGGGCCATCTTTGGCGAACTGAATTCTGCCTTCTTTATCCAGTACCACGATAGCTGAGCCGCCCTGTTGCAGCTGCCACGCTTTCGCCGCTACGCCGTTGCTGTCGACGATAAACTGCGACCACGGAAACTCTTTCTTATTACTTTCGATGCTGCTGCGCACAAACATGCTGGTGCCAACAATTGCGTCGTCAGTGTTCACAATGGTGGTGGTCTGGTACTTATCATGCGGGAATTTTGCCGCTTTGATGGCTTCGACCATGGCCGCATTTTCTTCTTTGGCGCTCGAGCGGCCGGCAATATGCTGCAGGACTCTCACTTTCCCAGGCAGCTGCGCGCTATTCCAGTTTTTATAACTAAACTTATTGTTATCCAGCACCAGTTCACCCTTATCGGTAATGCCAATAGGGGAAACTCGCTGATTATTTTCAAAGTTATGGGCTGAGGCCATGAGCGGCAGCAGCAGCAGAGACAGCGCCAGCGTTTTGCGCAGGGTCATCGGTGACTCCTTATTGTTGTTAGCAGGTGATCCGACCACTTGGGCCGATGTTTTAAGCATATGTGCTGAATAAGCATCTGTCCCGCAAGCAAAGTGCCAGTTTGCGGGCTGACGCACATAACCCTGAAATTTGAAGGCTTACGCTGCCGTTTTTTACATTTAAAAATATTGTTCTGCAACTTTGTAATCTTTTAGTAAAAAAACTTCTACACACTAGGTGACCTTCGATATCTGGACTATAGTTTTCGAGCACCAAACTTTTTCGCCTCATTTTGTCGGGCCAAATGTAGCTTGCAGAGGCGTTAACATGCAGGAGTAAAGAACAATGAAAATTTTCCAACGTTACAACCCCCTTCAGGTGGCGAAGTACGTGAAGATCCTGTTCCGTGGACGGTTGTATATCAAGGACGTTGGCGCTTTCGAATTTGATAAGGGCAAAATCCTTGTCCCGAAAGTTAAGGATAAGCAGCACTACTCGGTGATGTCCGAGGTCAACCGCCAAGTGATGCGCTTACAGGCGGATATGGGGTAAGCCCATAGATGAACGTAAAAAAACGGCCCCGAAGGGGCCGTTAGTGTTTCTGGACAAAGAGAAAAAAAGCGTGGTTTTTCCCTCTTTGTGGTTATCAGCCGAAAACCAATGCATTGGTTTTCCTGGTTTATAGAGAAACGGCTGCTGACACTATTTCTTTCTGGTTCTGCTACTTGCTGTCTGAAGTGGCCCCGAAGGGGCCGTTAGTATTTGTAGAGCTTGCTTACTGCTCCTGAGGCTCTTCACCATCAGGCAGCTTTGGCGACAGCGCGACAGGCTTATTGTCGATACGCGTTACCAGCAGCTGGTCGATGCGGTAGTTATCAATATCCACCACCTCGAACTTGTAGCCGGAGAACTTCACCGAGTCGGTGCGTTTCGGGATCTTACGCAGCATAAACATCATGAACCCGCCGATGGTTTCGTAGTTACCGGACTGCGGGAACTCATCGATATCCAGTACGCGCATCACGTCGTCAATTGGCGTACCGCCTTCCACCAGCCATGAGTTTTCATCACGGGCAACGATTTGCTCCTCCATCCCCTGGCCGACCAGGTCGCCCATCAGCGTCGTCATCACGTCGTTCAGGGTAATGATACCCACCACCAGCGCGTATTCGTTCATGATAACCGCGAAGTCTTCCCCGGCGGTTTTAAAGCTTTCCAGCGCTTCGGAGAGCGTCAGGGTGTCCGGGACAATCAGGGCGTTACGCAGATGCACACCGCTGTTCAGCGCCATGCTTTGGTTGCCCAGCACGCGGTTCAGCAGCTCTTTGGAATCAACATAGCCAACGACGTGGTCGATATCGCCGTTACACACCAGGAACTTGGAATGCGGATGTTCAGCGATGGTGGACTTCAGGCTTTGCTCGTCGGCGTGCAGGTCGAACCAAATCACGTTTTCGCGCGAGGTCATGGAAGACGGCACGGTACGCGATTCCAGCTCAAAGACGTTTTCAATCAGTTCGTGTTCCTGTTTACGCAGCACGCCTGCCAGCGCACCGGCTTCAAACACCGCGTAAACGTCGTCAGAAGTAATGTCGTCTTTACGCACCATCGGCAGCTTGAAGATGCGGAAAATAACGTTAGCCAGGCCGTTGAAGAACCACACTAAAGGTCTGAAAACAAACAGACAGAAGCGCATCGGGTTGATAATACGTAAAGCAACCGTTTCGGGAGAAATCATACCGATGCGTTTCGGGGTGAGGTCTGCGAACAGAATGAACAGGCTGGTGACGAGGGTGAATGAGATAATAAAGCTGAGCTGGTCGGCGAGTTCTGGAGCCAGAAAACGCTCCAACAGAATTTTAAACGCCGGTGAGAAAGCTGCATCGCCGACGATACCGCCGAGAATTGCCACGGCGTTAAGGCCAATTTGTACGACGGTAAAGAACATGCCCGGCGTTTCTTGCATCTTTAGCACGCGCTGGGCATTGACGTTGCCTTCATCGGCCAGCAGCTTAAGTTTGATTTTACGAGAGGCGGCAAGCGAGATCTCAGAGATTGAGAAAAAGGCACTAATAGCAATAAGGATAAGTATTATCAAAATACTGTTTAACATAATTTATCTGGCTGTTGTGGCCAGGTCCTCGGAAGGGAAAAGTGGATAAATCTCAGGGGTCAAACACAAGAAATGCTGGCCGCTTTTGTGAACGAGCCAGCAAATTCAAGGAGTAGTATAGCGTAAGGATGGGATGTGCTACCAGAGGCTGTAATTTAACCGGCGGAAAGCCGCGTTGTTATTGATCTGTTTTTTGATTAATGGGATTAACGTTTGGCGCATTGTATAAGCTGCTTTTCTTCTTTTTATCCCCGGAACTTTTCTTCTATTTTTGCCACTCACCTGACCGGTTAGCCCACTATCAGGAGAGCGTTCACATGGTCAATTCCGTTACTTCCGTGCACAGACATGCGCCGGAGCTTCCTCCCTTACCGGAACACAGCGGCCAGCGACCGGCGTCGATCGCTTCGGGTTCATCTGTGGCCACTTCTGCTGCCGTAAGCGCGCATGAAAGTCTGCATTTCGTGGGTAACAGCGTTTATGGCTCGGCCAATGAAGCCGCGATCCATCACCAGCTTGGCACGCTGTTTGGCAAACATATTAACGGCGATAACCATGCTGAAATGCATGCTCTGATTGAGTCGAGAACCCGTGAATTACACAAAATGGGGGAAACGCCCGCCTCTGTTGAAGCCGTGCTGACTAAAGGGCAGCAACTGGACAGGCTAGGGCAAGTTGCGCGAGGTGCCGTGCGAGCTATTCCGTTTGCCGCCGCGTCTGTCGCCTACGATAAAGTCCCGCTGCTGAGCGCTTTTGCCCACACTGCGGCGGAAATTGGTCTCCATGCTGGCCTGCAGTCCAGCATCGCCGACACCATTGGCACCACGCTGCTTAACCGCGCCACGGCAACAAATCCGTGGCTGTCTGCTAAAGACAGCGACCTGCATCCGGTCATGCGTGAAGCGGTAAAAGAGGCAAAAGCGAGCTTGCTGACGACGGTGGCAGAAACCGGGTTAGCCATTCAGACCTATTCGGCACGTAATCTGGCGCGCCTGGCGACGGCGGCCACCTTGACGCATTTTGCCGGGGCGAAAGTGGCCGGTGAAGCCGATACGTGGCTGTCCGCAGCGGGCGGCGTGGTGGCGGGTGGTGCGATGAGCGCCATTCTGCATGCGGTGGACGAAAGCAAAGGCCGATCCGGGCCGGAGTATTTGCTGGGGCGCAACGACTGGCAGCAGCGGTTCACTGACTTGAAAAATACGCATGTGGTGAGCGATACGCTTAAAAACGCCGCTCAGCGCGTGGCGAAGCTGCCCCTGGACATTGCCACGGATAGCCTGAAAGCGACGGCAAGCGTTCTTTCTGCACCGAGCCTTGGGAAAACGGCGATGCTGGCCGGGGGCTTTGCCGGTGTGATTAGCCTGCGTAGCGCGATTGGCGCAGCTGTCGCCCACGCCTTCCCCAGAGTGAATGCCGCTTCGCTGAGCGCCATCAGCCATTCGATCAACGTCGTGGCCTCTGCCCCGGTGTTCTTCGCCGTACCTGCGGCTGAGATCCTTGCTGACGCCGTGGCGGACAAAATGACACAAACGCTGCAGGAAAAGGTCCCTGCTGCCGTGAACTCGGCGGCAGGCTGGATCGGGCATCAGCTGCAGGCGGCCTTAAATCGCCAGCCAGCAACTTCCCTTAATGCCGCAGAGCAGCAGGTGTAAAGGAACCGATGGGGGAGTTACGTCCACACACAGGCAGTCTATTTTCGGAGCCTGATTATGCATATTAATTCTACGGCAGCGCGACCTTCAGGTCTGCCACCATTCTCCACCACATCCTCAACGGCAGCGTTGAAGGCCGCTTCCTCTGGCCTGCACGCGAGTGATTTACACGGCGATCTCAAGAATTGGACCGCTGCGGCTCCTACAGCGGAAGAAGGCAAAGCCAGAGCGGCGGTGTGTAGCGAAATAATGAATAACTTTCAGTGCCGTGGGGAAACATTAGATCTGAGCGAGCGAGGTCTGACGGCGCTACCTGACTCCCTGGGCGCGCTGACGCACCTTAAACATTTGAATTTGTCCGGCAACCCGCTGCAGACTTTTCCGGCCAAAGCGCTTTTACAGTTGGGCTCCCTGCAAACGCTGCAACTGGCGATGAATCAGCACAACCAGGGCGTACCGTTTCGTCGCTCGCATGAACGTTTTGCGGATGAAGGTTACAAACTGCAGTTTTTTGCCCAGGGCAATAACCGCGCGCAGGTAATTCATCAGCCTCCCCGGCAGAAAACGGCCTTATTCACCACCGACCTGGCACCTTGTCTGGCGGCGATGATTGTTCAGGATGGGAAAAGCCTGGCGCTGCATATGGATAACCCGCAGCGCAGTGGCTCCGGTGGGATCCCTCTGGAGGATATGCTGTCCCGGCATTTGCATCCGTCGGCACGCAAAACCGAGGTGTTCCTGGTCGGGGCTAACGATCAGGGATCGGCGGGTAACGTGCGGGCGATGCTGGCGGCGCTGAATAAGCATGGCGTGGCAAATAACATCAGCATGGCCAGCCTCGGGAATGGGCATACTTCCGCTACGCTGGATGTGAATAATCAAAAGGCCTGGGTTGGCTTTGGCTAACGACGTTAAAGAAAAAGCCAGTCGGTTGACTGGCTTTATCGCGAAGCTTACTGAGGCGGCAGACAAACGCCGATGCCGCCAATGCCGCAGTAGCCGTGCGGATTCTTGTACAGATATTGCTGGTGGTCGTCTTCCGCGTAGTAGAACGGACCTGCGTTGGCGATTTCAGTGGTGGCCTGGCGTTTATCGCCGGCGGCATTCATCGCGGCCTGGAAACGTTCAAAGCTGGCGTGGGCGGCTTTGTCCTGTTCCGGCGTGAGCGGGTATATGGCCGAACGGTACTGGGTGCCGACGTCCCCGCCCTGGCGCATCCCCTGAGCCGGGTCGTGATTTTCCCAGAACACCTGTAAAAGCTGCTCGTAGCTAACTACTTTCGGATCATAAACCACTCGCACCGCTTCAGCATGGCCGGTCTGGCCGCTGCAAACTTCGCGATAGGTTGGGTTGGGCGTGTAGCCGCCGCTGTAGCCGGCCGCCGTACTGTATACGCCAGGAATCTCCCAATACAGGCGCTCTACGCCCCAAAAACATCCCATCGCAAACAGCGCGATTTCCATCCCGTCTGGTACATTTGTCATCGAGTGTTCGTTAACCGCGTGAAGCGTGGCGACCGGCATCGGCGTGTTGCGGCCCGGCAGGGCATCGGCCTGCGTCACAGTGTGCGTTTTGTCGAAGAATGACATGGTGTTGGATCTCCCGAGAATCGGCAAAAAAGCGAGCGGTTGTCATCAGACCTGCAATTGCAGACAATACATCCGAGTTACAGACTACATTACATATAAGAAAGATTTAGGCTAGTGAGTTATTTTCAACCCTCGATGTTAGGGTTTTGTTAATCCGCGGAGCGGGAATGACGTTTCCTTCCAGGGGTGGGAACAAGGATATTCAGGAGAAAACGTGCCAGTAATCCGTACTTTATGTATTACAAGCCTGTGTGTGGCGAGCGCATGGGCAAACGCCGCGAGCGTGCGTTTGCAGGTTGAGGGACTCAGCGGCGAACTGCAAAAAAACGTCCGCGCTCAGCTTTCAACCATCCAAAGCGATGAAGTGACGCCGGATCGTCGCTTCCAGGCACGCGTCGACGACGCCATTCGCGCAGGGCTAAAGGCGTTGGGCTACTACGAGCCCACCATCAATTTCACGCTTAAACCACCGCCGCAGAACGGGGGGCGTCAGGTTTTGCTGGCACAAGTTGACGCCGGGCAGCCCGTGTTAATCGGCGGTACTGATGTGATTTTGCGCGGCGGTGCGCGGACGGATAAAGACTATCTGGCATTGCTGCCCAAGCGGCCAAAAATAGGTACCGTGCTCGATCACGCTGACTACGATAACTTCAAAAAAAGCCTCTCCAGTATCGCGCTGCGTAAGGGCTACTTCGACAGCGATTTCCGTAAGAGCCAGCTAGGTGTATCTCTCGAAAGGCATCAGGCATTCTGGGATATCGACTACGACAGCGGCGAGCGCTATCGCTTTGGGGCGGTGACCTTTCAGGGCTCCCAGATTCGCGAAGAGTATTTGCAAAACCTTGTGCCTTTCAAGCAAGGGGACTATTACCAGTCGAGCGATCTGGCCGAGCTTAACCGCCGCCTGTCCGCAACCGGCTGGTTTAACTCCGTAGTGGTGGCGCCCGAATTTGACAAATCACGCCAGACTAAAGTGCTGCCATTGCAGGGCGTGGTGACGCCGCGCACTGAAAACACAATTGAAACCGGGGTGGGTTACTCCACGGACGTAGGGCCGCGCGTGAAGGCCAGCTGGAAAAAACCGTGGATGAACTCCTACGGCCACAGCCTGACAACCAGCACCAGCCTTTCCGGGCCGGAGCAAACGCTCGATTTCAGCTACAAAGTTCCGCTGTTAAAAAGCCCGCTGGAGCAGTATTACCTGGTCCAGGGCGGTTTTAAGCGAACCGATCTCAACGACACAAAATCGGACTCCACCACCGTAGCGCTGTCCCGCTACTGGGATATGTCCAGCGGCTGGCAACGCGCCGTTAACCTGCGCTGGAGCCTCGACCACTTTACGCAGGCAGATGTCACCAACACGACCATGCTGCTTTACCCCGGCGTCAGCCTGAACCGTACCCGCTCACGTGGGGGCCTGATGCCCACGTGGGGTGACTCACAGCGTTACTCGATTGATGTCTCTAATACGGCCTGGGGTTCCGGCGTCGATTTCGGCGTGTTCCAGGCACAAAACGTTTGGATACGTTCGCTGTATGAAAAACATCGCTTTGTCGTGCGCGGCAACGTGGGGTGGATCGAAACCAACGACTTCAAAAAAGTGCCGCCGGATCTGCGTTTCTTCGCCGGGGGCGACCGCAGTATTCGTGGCTATAAATACAAATCGATATCGCCAGAAGATAGCAACGGCAAGTTAACGGGGGCCTCCAAGCTGGCAACCGGCTCGCTGGAGTACCAGTACAACGTGACCGGCAAATGGTGGGGCGCGGCGTTCGTTGACTCCGGTGAAGCGGTGAATGACATCAAACGCAGCAACTTCAAAACCGGCGCGGGCGTTGGCGTGCGCTGGCAGTCCCCGGTTGGGCCTATCAAGCTCGACTTCGCCGTACCGGTGGGTGACAAGGAAGAGCACGGTTTACAGTTTTACATCGGTTTGGGGCCTGAACTATGAGTCGCTGGAAGAAAATAAGCCTCGCGGTGCTGGCTGTGATTGTGCTGCTGATCGCAGCGGTCGGTTTCCTGGTGGGGACTACGCCAGGCCTGCATTTGCTGTTTAAAGGCGCTAATCGCTGGGTGCCGGGGCTGAATATCGCTCAGGTTGACGGCGGCTGGCGTAATCTGACGTTAAAGAACCTGCGTTATGAGCAGCCCGGGGTCGCTGTGCGAGCGGGCGAGGTTCACCTTGCGGTGAATCTAAACTGCCTGTGGCACAGCAGCCTGTGCGTAAATGATTTCTCGCTGAAAGATGTGGATGTTGCGGTCGACACGAAAAAAATGCCGCCGCCTGCCCCGGTGCAGGAAGAGGACAGCGGCCCGCTGAACCTCTCCACGCCGTACCCGATTACCCTGAGCCGCGTGGCGTTGAATAACGTTAACGTGAAAATCGACGACACCACCGTCTCGGTGATGGACTTCACCAGCGGCCTGACCTGGGAGCAGCGCAACCTGACGCTGACCCCGACATCGCTTGAAGGCTTGCTGATTGCGTTGCCGAAGGCCGCGCAGGTGGCAAAAGAAGAGATTGTTGAGCCGAAAATTCAACACCCTCAGCCGGAAGAAGCGCCGCTTGGGGAAACGCTGAAGCAACTGTTTGAGAAGCCGCTGCTGCCGGAAATGACGGATGTGAATTTGCCGGTAAATCTGAATATTCAGGAGTTTCGCGGCGCACGCCTGCGACTGACCGGCGATACGGATTTGCTGGTCAACTCGCTGCTGCTGAAAGTGAGCAGCATCGACGGCAATCTCAAGCTGGATGCGTTGGATGTGGACTCCTCTCAGGGGCTGGTGAACGCCACCGGCAGCGCGCAGCTACGCGACAACTGGCCGGTTGACTTAACGCTCAACAGCACGCTGAACATCGACCCGCTGAAAGGCGAAAAGGTGAAGATGACCGTGGGCGGCGCCCTGCGCGACGAGCTCAAAGTGGGCGTCAACCTTTCAGGGCCGGTGGGGATGCAGTTGAATGCCAAAACCCGACTTGCCGAAGCCGGGCTGCCGCTCAACGTTGAACTGGACAGCAAGCAGCTTGCCTGGCCGCTGACCGGCGAGAAGCAGTACCAGGCCGACGATCTTAAACTGCGTCTGACCGGTAAAATGACCGACTACAAGCTGGCCTTTAGTACCGCCGTGAAGGGCGATCAGGTTCCACCTGCCACCATCACGCTGGACGGCAAAGGCAACGAACAGCAGTTTAGCCTCGATAAGCTGCGCGTGGCTGCGCTACAGGGGAATACGGATCTGAAAGCGCTGGTGGACTGGAGCAAAGCCATCAGCTGGCAGGGGGAGTTAACGCTGGCCGGCATCAACACGGCGAAGCAGTTCCCGGACTGGCCCGCGAAGCTGGACGGTAAGATCAAAACCCGGGGCAGCCTGTATGGCGGCAGCTGGCAGCTGGATATTCCCGAGCTGAAGCTTGCAGGCAATGTGAAGCAGAATAAGGTCAATGTGGAAGGCACTCTGCAGGGTAACAGCTACATGCAGTGGAAGGTGCCGGGCCTGCATCTGGAGCTGGGCCGCAATACGGTGGACGTGAAAGGCGAACTGGGCGAAAAAGATCTCAACCTGGACGCAAATATCAATGCCCCAAATCTGGATAACGCCTTGCCTGGGTTAGGCGGAACGGCGAAAGGGATCGTGAAGGTTCGCGGCGACGTGAAAGCGCCACAATTGCTGGCTGACCTGACCGCTAACGGCCTGCGCTGGCAGGAGTTGACGATTGCCCGTGTTCTGCTGAAAGGCGATGTAAAATCGAGCGACCAAATTGCCGGGAACCTCAACCTGCGCGTAGAACGTGTTGCTCAGCCGGGCGTGAAGGTTGATCTGGTCACGCTGGACGCGAAAGGTGATGAGAAGCAGCACCAGCTTCAACTGCGTGTTCAGGGAGAGCCTGTTTCCGGGCGCCTCAACCTGAGCGGCAGCTTCGACCGTAACGAAGAGCGTTGGCGCGGCAAGTTAACGGATACCCGTTTTGATACGCCGGTAGGACCGTGGGCGCTCAACCGCGAGCTGACGCTGGACTTCCGCAATAAAGAACAGAAAATCGCCATTGGCCCGCACTGCTGGGTAAACCCGAATGCCGAACTGTGTGTGCCGCAAACTATCGACGCCGGGGCGAAAGGGCGGGCGCTGGTAAACCTCAACCGCTTCGATCTTGCCATGCTTAAACCAGTGATGCCGGCGGATACTCAGGCCAGCGGCGTGTTTACCGGTAAGGCCGACGTGAGCTGGGACAGCGAAGCTGGTGGCCTGCCGCAGGGCCAGGTGACGCTCAGCGGGCGCGGCGTGAAAGTGGCGCAGGTCGTGAACGGCAATACCTTGCCGGTTGCCTTCGACACGCTAAACCTCAACGCCGAACTGAAGAATAACCGCGCCCAGCTTGGCTGGCTGGTGAAGGTGGCGAATAACGGGCAGTTCGACGGCCAGGTTCAAATCACCGACCCACAGGGGCGGCGTAACCTTGGCGGCAACGTCAATATTCGCAACTTCTCCCTGGCGATTGCCAACGCCATCTTCTCGAAAGGCGAAAAGGCGGACGGTACGCTGAACGCGAACTTACGCCTCGGCGGCAACCTTGAGCGGCCGCAGATGTTCGGACAAATGCAGCTTAATGGCGTCGATGTCGAAGGAAACTTTATGCCGTTCGAGATGCAGCCTAGCCAGATTGCCATGAACTTTAACGGGATGAACTCCACGCTGCAGGGCGTGGTGCGCACGAAGCAGGGGCAGATTGTGTTAAGCGGTGACGCCGACTGGACGCAAATCGACAACTGGCGGGCGCGCATAGCCGCGAAGGGCAGCAAAGTGCGCATTACCGTGCCGCCGATGGTGCGCCTGGACGTTTCCCCGGATATTGAATTTGTGGCCACGCCAAGCCTGTTTACCCTCAACGGTAACGTTGATGTGCCGTGGGCGCGTATTGTGGTGCATGATGTGCCGGACAGCGCCGTGGGCGTCTCCAGCGATGAAGTGATGCTGGATAAAGATCTGAAGCCGATTAACCCTAAATCTGCCGGGATCCCGATCAACAGCAATCTGACGATTCACGTCGGCAACAACGTGCGGCTGGACGCTTTCGGCCTGAAAGCACGTCTGACCGGCGACCTGAAAATGGTGCAGGACAAGCAGGGACTCGGCCTCAACGGTCAGATCAACATTCCTCAGGGACGTTTCCATGCTTACGGGCAGGATCTTATCGTCCGCAAAGGCGAGCTGCTGTTCTCCGGCCCGCCGGACAACCCGTACCTGAATATTGAAGCCATCCGTAACCCGGACTCGACCGAAAACAGCGTGACGGCTGGCGTGCGTGTGACCGGCCCGGCAGATGAACCAAAAGCTGAAATATTCTCGGACCCGGCGATGTCCCAGCAGGAAGCCTTGTCCTACCTGCTTCGCGGCCAGGGCTTAGACACTTCCGGCAGCGACGGCGACGCGATGACATCGATGCTTGTGGGCCTAGGGGTTGCACAAAGTGGTCAGGTTGTGGGTAAAATCGGCGAGACGTTTGGCGTAAGCAATCTGGCGCTCGACACCGCAGGGGTGGGTGATTCCTCTCAGGTGGTGGTTAGCGGCTATGTACTGCCGGGTCTACAGGTTAAATATGGCGTAGGTATTTTTGACTCTCTGGCGACGTTAACGTTACGTTATCGTCTGATGCCTAAGCTGTATCTGGAAGCGGTGTCTGGCGTAGATCAGGCACTAGATCTGCTCTATCAGTTTGAGTTTTAGCAATGCGAATATTTGTTTACGGCAGTTTACGACGCAAACAAGGCAACAGCCACTGGATGACCAACGCCCAGTGGCTGGGCGACCACACGCAGGAAAACTACGTGTTGTATAGCCTTGGGCATTATCCAGGCGCCGTGCCGGGTGATGGCGTGGTCTCCGGCGAAGTTTACCGGATAGACGCCTCTACGCTTTCTGAGCTGGACGCGCTGCGCACCAAAGGGGGAGAGTACAGCCGTCAGCTGATTCAGACCCCTTACGGCGGCGCGTGGATGTATGTCTATCAGCGTCCTGTCGAGGGGTTAACCCGTATCGACAGCGGGAACTGGCTGGATCGAGAAAAGTATTAATCACACCTAAGCGGCCACGCCAACACGTGGCCGTTTTTTTGCCTGTCTGCCTGATGAGGTGGGCGGCAGAAACAAAAACACCGCCCTTGGGCGGTGTTTTTTCTTTCTGGCGGGCTAACTTACTTCTTAGCTGCGCGTTCGAAAGAAGCGATGATTTCAGCTTTAGCTGCTTCGGCGTTATCCCAGCCGTCAACTTTCACCCATTTGCCTTTCTCGAGATCTTTGTAGTGCTCGAAGAAGTGAGTGATCTGCGCTTTCAGCAGTTCTGGCAGGTCGTTCACATCTTTGATGTGATCGTACTCTTTGCTCAGTTTGGTGTGCGGAACCGCAACCAGTTTTGCATCTTCGCCAGACTCGTCGGTCATTTTCAGAACGCCAACTGGACGGCAACGGATCACGCTACCTGGCTCCAGCGGGTATGGAGTTGGGACCAGCACGTCAACCGGATCACCGTCCAGAGACAGGGTGTGGTTGATGTAACCGTAGTTGCACGGGTAGAACATCGCGGTAGACATGAAACGGTCAACAAACAGCGCGCCGCTCTCTTTGTCTACTTCGTATTTGATTGGATCGGCGTTAGCAGGGATTTCGATAACAACGTAGATGTCTTCCGGCAGATCTTTACCCGCAGGGACGTTGAGTAAGCTCATGTCTGTTTCCTTTAACCTGGTGTATTTCAAGTGCCCGATATTATAGCCAACTGCGGTTAAATGTCTTTTGCTGTTTTTTGACCGTGAACCTCCCAACGGGGCAAATGCCCCGCTTCAGGCTACTCAAATCTTGAGTCATTTCATTGTCATAATTGAGTTAAACATCATGGCAACAAGCACTTAACGAACGTAAATAACGCAAATTGATTAAACATTTTCCGAAAATTGCCGATAACACGCTCACTACTTTATTCATGAGCCATCGTTAAACCGGGAATTAAGCATGTTGAGAAATTTGTCGATTCGCACGGGGCTGCTGACGCTGTTAGCGGTTATGACGTTCTTGCTGTTGGTTGTAAGCGGCATCGGCATTTATGCCCTGCAGCAAAGTTCTGCTTCTCTTGAGCGCATCAACCGCCTGCAGGGTGAGCAAATGGTGCGTATTAGCGATGGCTATATTCTGCTGCTTCGCGCCCGCAATGAGGCAAGCCAGGCGGTACGCCAGATGGAAATCGGCATGCTGGACGACGCGACAAAAGCCACGCAGAAGATCGTGGGTGAAGTTGGGCTGGCGCAGAAAAACCTGAAGTTCGTCATCGACAGCGGCGTGAATGACGACCAGGGCAACGCCCTGCTTACCGGCCTGGCGCAAAGCTTTGGTACTTATCAGGCGCAGGGTATTGCGCCGATGCTGGCCGCGCTGCAAAAGCAAAGCCCGGATGACTATTACGACCTTCTGGAAAAAAGCCTGATCCCGCTGGGGCAGAAGTTTGATAATGACGTGCAGGCTTTCCAGAGCTGGGGTGAAACGCGCGGAAACAGCGAAGTGGCGGCCGTTCAGCTGCACAAGACTCTTGTTCTGGGCTTTATTATTTTTGCCGCACTGCTGACCGCCGCGATTATTGTGCTGGTCTGGCTGGCGCTGCGTCACCTGCTGCTGAAGCCGCTGGATGAGGCGATTCACCAACTGGAGTTTGTGGCCGATGGCGACCTGACCCAACCGCTTCCGCAAACGGGCAACAATGAATTTGGCCGTCTTGCCAGCGCGATTGTGGCGATGAGAACTTCGCTGGTGGAGTCGGTCAGCCGTGTGCGG
Source organism: Cedecea sp. B1(4) (assembly GCF_059414925.1). Classification (NCBI taxonomy): domain Bacteria; kingdom Pseudomonadati; phylum Pseudomonadota; class Gammaproteobacteria; order Enterobacterales; family Enterobacteriaceae; genus Cedecea; species Cedecea sp. B1(4). The sequence continues at coordinate 140,526 of NZ_JCAHMZ010000003.1, forward strand.
GATGCCTCTTCCCAGATTGATACCGGCAGCCGTGAACTGGCGGCCGGCAACCTCAATCTTTCCCAGCGTACGGAGTCCACGGCGACCTCGCTGGAAGAAACGGCGGCCAGCATGGAGCAAATTACCGCGACGGTGAAGCAAAACGCCGATAACGCCGAGCAGGCTCACAAGCTGGCGAAAGTCGTCTCCGATACCGCCGACCGCGGCAGCGAAATGGTGTGCTACGTCATTGAGAAAATGCGAGATATTTCCGGTAGCGCGGGGCGTATCGCCGACATCCTGAGCGTCATCGACGGCATCGCTTTCCAGACTAACATTCTGGCCCTTAACGCTTCGGTGGAAGCCGCCCGTGCGGGTGAACAAGGCCGTGGTTTTGCCGTGGTCGCCGGTGAAGTTCGTACCCTGGCAAGCCGCAGCGCCGAGGCAGCAAAAGAGATCCGCACATTGATTTCCGATTCGCAAACGCACGTGGGTGAGGGCAGCGAGCTGGCGCAGCAGGCCGGGGAAACCATGGACGAAATCGCCGAAGAAATTATGCGCATGACTAAACTGGTTCGCGAAATTGCCAACGCGTCTAACGAGCAAAGCCACGGTATTGAGCAGGTGAATATTGCGGTCAGCCAGATGGATGAAGCGGCGCAGCAAAATGCGGCTTTAGTTGAGCAGTCCACTGCGGCAACGCATTCGCTTGAAGAGCAGTCGCAGCAGCTGGTCGCCGCGATGGCTTCGTTCCGTTATTGATTGAGTCACGCCTCTCCCTGGAAGGAGAGGCGCATTGTGCAGGGGAAATCAGGCGTCCGGGTATTCGCGAATAAAACGCTCTACGTCATCGACCATGTGTTTTGTGCCGACGAAGAACGGGCGGCGCTGGTGCAGCGTGGTTGGGATGATATCCAGAATTCTCTCTTTCCCGTCGCTGGCTTTCCCGCCGGCCTGTTCCGCGAGGAACGCCATTGGGTTGCCCTCATACAGCAAACGCAGCTTGCCTTCCGGGTGGCTGGCGGTGCTTGGGTAAAGATAAATCCCGCCTTTCAGCAGGTTGCGGTGGAAGTCCGCCACCAGTGAACCGATGTAGCGCGAGGTGTACGGGCGCTTGCTGGCGGCATCTTCTTCCTGGCAGAACTTGATGTACTTCTTCACGCCGGTCGGGAATTTAATGTAGTTGCCTTCGTTAATGGAGTAGGTGTTGCCTCTCTCCGGGAAGCGCATACGTTCCTGACTCAGGCAGAACACGCCGAGAGAAGGGTCGTAGGTGAAGGCGTGTACGCCGCAGCCGGTGGTGTAAACCAGCATCGTTGATGAGCCGTAAACCACGTAGCCGGCGGCAACCTGTTGGTTACCCGGCTGGAGGAAATCCTCCTCGGTGACCGGCGTGCCGACTGGCGTAATACGGCGGTAAATAGAGAAAATGGTGCCAACGGACACGTTGACATCGATGTTAGAAGATCCGTCAAGCGGGTCCATCAGCACGACATATTTTGCCTGCTCGGCGCCTTCAAAGACCACGATCTCGTCTTCTTCTTCGGAGGCGATACCGGCCACAATACCGCGCGCCTTTAACGCTGCCTTCAGTTTTTCATTCGCGAACAGGTCGAGTTTTTGCTGCTCTTCGCCCTGCACGTTTTCGGCACCGCTCGCCCCCAGGATATCGACCAGACCGGCCTTATTGATATCGCGGTGGATGATTTTAGCGCCCAGCTTTATTGCCGACAGTAAAGCCGTGAGCTCACCGGTAGCATGGGAAAACTCATGCTGCTTTTCGACAATAAATTCACCTAACGTTTTCATAACACTTTCCCTGCATCATTATGTTGGATAAAGCGATCGCAACAATCTTAACAAATTTTCAAATTGTCGCGCACAGGTGAATCGCGCCAGCAAGATAAGGAATATCCTGAAATGCGTTTCGCCTCCGCAGCCATGCGGTTAGAATGTGCGCCAAACAAAGAAAGGATAGTTTCGTATGCGCATTCATATTCTAGGGATCTGTGGCACCTTTATGGGCGGCCTGGCGATGCTGGCACGCTCTTTAGGGCATGAAGTGACGGGCTCGGACGCCAATGTTTACCCACCGATGAGTACGCTGCTCGAAGAGCAGGGGATCTCGTTAATCGAAGGTTATGACGCAAGCCAGCTCGACCCGCACCCGGACCTGGTGATCATCGGCAACGCGATGACGCGCGGTAATCCGTGCGTGGAAGCCGTTCTTGAGCAGGGCATTCCGTATATGTCCGGCCCGCAGTGGCTGCATGATTTTGTGCTGCGCGACCGCTGGGTGATTGCGGTGGCGGGGACGCACGGGAAAACCACCACCGCCGGTATGGCGACCTGGATCCTTGAAGCCTGTGGCTACAAGCCTGGCTTTGTTATCGGCGGAGTGCCGGGTAACTTTGATGTATCTGCGCGCCTGGGCGATAGCCCCTTCTTCGTTATTGAAGCCGATGAATATGACTGCGCGTTCTTCGACAAACGCTCCAAATTTGTCCATTACTGCCCGCGGACGCTGATCCTCAATAACCTTGAGTTCGATCACGCGGATATCTTTGACGATCTGAAAGCGATCCAGAAGCAGTTCCATCACCTGGTACGCATCGTCCCAGGGCAGGGCAAAATTATCTGGCCGGAAAACGACGCCAATCTGAAGCAAACCCTGGCGATGGGCTGCTGGAGTGAGCAGGAGCTGGTGGGCGATCAGGGCCACTGGCAGGCGAAGAAGCTGACGACCGATGCTTCTCAGTGGGAAGTTTACCTGGATGGCGAATGCGTTGGCACCGTGAACTGGCAGCTGGTCGGCGAACACAACATGCATAACGGCCTGATGGCTATTGCCGCTGCCCGGCATGTTGGCGTTACCCCAGCTGACGCAGCCCAGGCGCTGGGTAGTTTTGTGAACGCTCGCCGCCGCCTTGAACTGCGCGGCGAAGCGCATGGCGTCACCGTTTATGACGATTTTGCACATCACCCGACGGCGATTCTGGCTACGCTTGCTGCCCTGCGCGGGAAAGTGGGCGGCACCGCTCGCATTCTGGCCGTGCTGGAACCTCGTTCTAACACCATGAAAATGGGCGTCTGCAAAGACGATCTGGCTCCTTCGCTGGGGCGCGCGGACGAAGTGTTCCTGCTTCAGCCGCAGCACATTCCGTGGCAGGTTGCTGAAGTGGCGGAAGCGTGCGTGCAGCCAGCGTACTGGAGCGCAGACGTGGACACGCTCGCGGAGATGGTAGTGAAAACGGCCCAGCCTGGCGACCATATTCTGGTCATGAGCAACGGCGGCTTCGGCGGTATTCATCAGAAGCTGCTGGATGGTCTGGCGAAGAAAGCTGAACAGCAGAGTGAGCAGGCGTTTTAAGCGCAGCGCATGTTGAGAAAAAGGGCGTGCCTTACGGGACGCCCTTTTTGTTTAGTAGAGTTCAGGGGCCTTAGAATCTGGCCCAAAGCGGTTAGTTCCCGGCGTGCCATCCTGGCAGTTGAATGCCAGAATAATCAGCCAGCCGACAATCGGGATTAACAGCAGCAACAGCCACCAGGCTGAGCGGTCGGTGTCGTGCAGGCGGCGAAACTGGACGGCCCAAAGCGGCAGCAAAACCAGAACGGTATAAATCGTGGTGAGCGCCCCTTCATCCTTGGCGATGTGCAGCCCAAGCATTTTATCCAGCACGCTCAGCACGCCCGCCAGGATGAAGTTCACCAGATGAAACATCCAGTACTCTTTGCGGCGAGCCCGCCCGCCAAACCCAATATAATTTCTTAATGCTTTGAAATACCAATCCATCTAAGGCCTGCCTTGATTATCCGACAATCACCTGAACGGGAAGCGATCGATTCAAGAATAGTCGTGAATGCATAGGCCGTAAATCGTTGTTGTGCTGAATATTCTTAACTCTTCCTAAACCGCTCATCTCGCCCGTGCGGCTCGTCTAAATCTTGTGCAGGGCCGATGGAAATGATGCCGGTTGGGTTGATAGTTTTATGGCTGCAATAATAGTGGGTACGGATATGCGGGAAACTTACCGTTTCACGGACGCCGGGTAACTGATAGATATCGCGCAGGAAGCCGTAAAGATTTGGGTAGTCGCTGATGCGGTATTTATCGCACTTGAAGTGGGTGACATATACCGGGTCAAAACGCACAAGGGTCGTCCACAGGCGAATGTCTGCCTCGGTTAGCTGCGGGCCGGTTAAGTAGCGATGCTGACCAAGAATTTGCTCCAGACGCGCCAGGGAGATAAAGACTTTTTCAACGGCTTCATCGTAGGCTTCCTGAGAAGTGGCAAAGCCTGCTTTGTATACGCCGTTATTCACCGTGTCATAAATCCACCCGTTCAGCTCATCAATCTCGCCTTTTAGCTCGTCGGGGTAATAGTTGCCGGGACGCGCACCCAGGGCATCAAAGGCCGTATTAAACATCCGAATGATTTCTGCGGACTCGTTGCTGACGATCGTCTGGTTTTTCTTATCCCAAAGTACGGGCACCGTCACGCGGCCCGTGTAATGAGGATCGGCCTGCAGGTAAAGCTGGTAGAGGAACTCATGGTGGTAAAGCGTGTCGCCGGTTGCCTCCGGGAAATTTTCCGCGAACGTCCAGCCGTTTTGCAGCATCAGCGGGTTAACGACGGAAACGGAAATAAAGGGCTCAAGGCCTTTTAACTTACGCACGATAAGCGTCCGGTGCGCCCAGGGGCATGCGAGAGATACATAGAGATGATAGCGATCTTTCTCTGCGGCGAATCCTGCTTTGCCGGAGGGGCCCGCTGCGCCGTCGGCAGTCAGCCAGTTGCGGAAGGCGGATTCAGAGCGTTTAAAGCGGCCGCCGGTCGATTTGGTGTCGTACCAGACGTCATGCCAGACGCCGTCGATGAGTTGTCCCATTTTTTCTCCTCCTCAATAGCAAAAAAGCGAAGACGGTGTCTTCGCTTTCTCGGTGTTCATCAGTATAGAACGCTTACCATTTTTTATTCAGGACGCGGTCAAGGCTGATTGCGCCTGGGCCGAAGACCGCCAGCAACAGGTAGCCACCTGCGATGGTGAGGTTTTTCATGAACATAATGGAGTTCACGCCTTCAGCAAAGTTGCTGTGGAACAGTAACGCAGTCAGCACGGTAAACAGCGCGGTAATCAGCGCGGTTGTGCGAGTCAGGAAGCCGAACAGAATGGCCAGACCGCCGCCGAACTCAAGCAGAATGGTCAGCGGGAGCAGTGCACCCGGCACGCCCATGGCCTCCATGTACTGCTGTGTGCCTGCATAACCGGTGATTTTGCCCCAGCCAGCGGTAATAAACAGGATTGGCATCAGAATACGAGCAACCAGTACGCCAACATCTTCTAATTTTTTCATTTTTCTCTCCAGCGGTTCTTTTTTTCCGGCGTTCTCGGCCAGGGCTTAAAAGGTGTGCAAACTCCAGTGATTACCGATGTTTGCTGTCGATGGGGAGGATAATAGACGGGGTGAAAAAAGATTGTTAGCAAGGAAAACTGTCTAAGTTCTTCAAATATCCTGAGGAAACTAAGTCAGGAAAGTAAAAATACGAGGTATGGAAGAGAAGGGGCAGAAATAAAAACACCGCCAGAGGCGGTGTTTAAGTTTAGCGCGAAGGCGTGTTAAGCGTGTTACGAATCAGCCGCCAGGTGCTCCAGGCGCCAAATCCTCGTTTGGCCCAGCGCATGAACTTACCTGGGTGCTTCACCGTCCAGATTGCCAACACGCTGCTGGCGATCATCGCGTAGCTACGCAGGCTGACTAAGGTGTTCCAGCCGCGATCGTAGGGGCTGGTGACCTGCAGCCAGTCGCGTTTTGCGGCGCTGAGATCGAGCCGCTGCTGCTGAACCTGACTGAGTAGATAGGCTTTACGTTTATCACGTTCGGCATCGCTCATCGCTTATCCTCTTCCAGCAGGGCCCTGTCGTTTTCCAGCTCGCGCCGGGTGTGGCGCAGCAGGGTTGATTGACGGGACTTCCGCAGCGTCCAGATACCGCCGATCAATGCCAGCGACAGCAGGACGACGGTGGTAGCAATCATGGCGTTAAGACGATACTGCGGATCAACGGCCCAGATAATCAGCACCATCAGGCTCATTAAGCCAAAGGCAGCGAACAGCATGGTCAGACCCAGCATCAGCAGCAGCTGAACGATGTGCGCTTTTTCCTCTTCCAGTTCGACGACGGCAAGACGCACGCGCGTTTCGACCATGCCGACCAGAATCGTCACCAGCCGCTGGCCAACGCCGAGTACGCTTTTGCCCGGCCCTTGACTTTGGTGAGAATCCGCCATCTTAGCGACGTGCCAGCAGCACACCCAGCACGACGCCTACCGCCGCACCAATGCCTACGCCGGTCCAAGGGTTCTCGCGAACATAATCATCCGCTTTGGCGGCCGCTTCACGGGTTTGTTTGGCGATGGCTTCGCTGGTTTCACCCAGGCGATCCCGGCTCTCTTTTAGCGTTTTTTCCGCTTTGGCACGCAGTTTGTCCAGTTCAGTTTTTGACTTGTCCGTGGACGCACTCAGGACTTCTTCAAGCGTATCTGCCAGGGATTTCAACTCAGCGCGTAAATGTTCTGACGTAGTATCTTTTGACATAGTTCTCTCCGAGTGTTTGAGATGGATCCTTAAAGTCTGCGACTACACAATCAGTAATCACGCTTCTCTAAAGCTTTGAGGCTATCTTCTGCTTCCGCAAGTTTTTTCTCGCGTTTGGTGATTTTGTCCGGGTCACCCTTCTGACGGGCTTCGATGAGATCGGCTTTACGCTCTTCGACTTCCGCTTTTTGTTTGGCTATCTTCTTTTGGTGCTCCGCACGCAGGCTAGTGTCGCTGCAGTTGGCGCGCACTTCACTCAGGGCCTTTTTCAGGCCATCAATACGGTGCTGATTATTATGTTTTTCCGCATAGCCAATCTCGCGTTGAATATCCTGCTCTTTCTCGTTGCACAAGGTATTTGCCTGTGCGGCAGAGGTTAGCGTGAGTAAAGCAAGAGCCAGTACGGTGCGGTAATTCATGGTTAAACCTTCCATTGTAAGACGAATCATAAAAGTATCAGACGATCATACTCCATGCGTCGTTCCAGAGTGTCGAAAAAGCGCAGATAAAGCGTAGTAAAAACAGCTAAAGCATAGTCATGAATCTGCTAAAAACCTAGAAGATGATAGCAAATTCAGACTGAAAGAAGGGGTCAGCCGAGGTGGTTGTGGTCAGGGCGCAGAATAGAGAGCCAGGCTAGCGCATCTTTATCGCCGTCCTGCTGGGCAATGACATACCCCTGAGGCAGTGTGCGGTTGAGGACTTCTTTCGCCGCCTCACTCTGCGCGCTGGAATCAAACGTGACCAATAGCGTGTTATTGAGCGGCGTAATGCTTTTAAAGCGTATACCGTTGGCATCCAGGTGGTGCCAGACATAAAAGCCGTCGGGAATACTCCCGCCCTGCCGCGAGGCACGAATTTCGAGGGTGGAATCCTTATTCTGCATGCCGGACCACACCATCAGCGATGCAATCGCCAGGGCCCCAACAAGCAGCGCCGCCTTCAGGCGGCGTGTGAACGCTAATTTCATCGAATCCCTCTAACTGCTCTGGCCGCGTTTTTTACGCCAAAGCACGATTAACGAACCGACCAGACCGATGACCAGAAGCACCACCGGGATCAGCATCAGGCATGACATCAGGGCGTCTTCGTACTTCAGGAAGACAGGCGTTTTGCCCAGCAGATAACCCAGGGTGGTCAGAATCAATATCCACAGCAGGCCGCTCATCCAGTTGAAGAACTGAAAACGTGCGCTACTAAGACCTGATAATCCGGCAATAGTTGGCAGCAGGGTACGAACAAAAGCAATAAAGCGGCCAATGAGCAGCGCAGACAGCCCGTGCTTATGGAAAAGCTGATGTGAGCGCTGGTGATAATGGGCCGGTAGGTGCGACAGCCAGTTTTGTACAATACGGGTATTTCCCAACCAGCGCCCCTGGATATAGCCCAGCCAGCTGCCGAGGCTCGCGGCTATGGTCAACAGCGCCAGCGTTTCCGGGAAACCCATCGCACCTTTGGCGATCAGTACCCCGACCAGTACCAACAGGCTGTCGCCCGGTAAGAACGCGGCCGGAAGTATGCCGTTCTCAAGAAATATAATCATGAACAGCACAAAATAGAGCATGCCAATCATCGATGGATTGGCAAGCGTTTCAAAATCCTGGCTCCAGAGAGCGGAAAGCAGTTGAGTCAGTAGTTCCATTCAGGGTTCCTGGCACTTCGTTTAGGCCGCCGGTGAAACGGACGAGCAGAATGCAGCATGGTTTTTATTCTTATTTGCTGACAACAATGCACTGCCTGTGCTGCGGTGTCGGACTAATATCACGTGAAACGACAGCGGGATGGCGCTGAGCCCACACAGGCGGTGAAATTGCATCTAATTGTAACAAAACTACGCGTTATACGTCACAGTATTTGCAGTTTGTTGAGCAATGATTTTGCTTACTGGGGGAGAGGCTGGCGAGGGTATTTACAAACGCTGACACTATTTATGGTTTGCTTACCCTCGACCGGAAAAATGACTATTTTTGACTGTTTGCGGCTGTATCAAGGTGAATGACCGGGTTTTCTGCAAAGAAATAGCGGTCAGCATTGAATTCAAAATCATCGCTGGTGGCGTTAAACAGCATTTGACGGGTGTTTTCCAGATGCTGCCACATCGCCAGTTTTGCAGCATGTGGATCTTTACGAATCAGGGCCTTAAGAATTTGATCGTGATCATCACACCAGTTGTCTACCGGGCGCATATCGATGTGTTCGTGCAGTTTCTTCCAGTACGGGTTGTAGATACGGTGACTCCACATTTTTTCGACGATGGTCGCCAGCGCGCCGTTTTGCGTAGCCAGTGCAACCTGGACGTGAAACTGCAGATCCCACTCAGAATCACGGTAAGTTTGCTCTTTTCGCGCTTTTTCCTGGATCTCCATCAATTTCACAATATCTTGCTTGGTGACCTGGGTGGCGGCGAACTCCGCGATATTACTTTCAATAAGCTGCCTCGCCTGCAGCAGTTCGAAAGGGCCATAATTGGCAAACTCAAAACGCTCATCCGGCACGGTCATGTATTTTGCCTGATTAGACATGACGTGAATGCCCGATCCCTTGCGAACCTCAACGTAGCCTTCCACTTCCAGCATGATGATTGCTTCGCGGACGACGGTGCGGCTGACGTTTTTCTCTTCGGCGATAAACCGCTCCGCAGGCAGTTTTTCCCCGACCTGATAAACACCGGTTTCAATGCGTTGTTTTAATTCGGCGGCAAGCTGCTGATAAAGGCGGCGGGGTTCTACGGCATCCATAAGTTGCTCCGGAAGAGGGCTGTACGTGAATAAATTTGTTATACCACTTTTCCCGGTGACGCTCTAGCAACCAACGTGAGATTGCCGCCCGAAGGCGGCGGTTTTTACATCAAGACTGTGTCACGGCCTCCGGGGCGGGGGCAGTGGCTGCAAGTTCGCTGGCAGACTGGTTTTTCAGCACCGTCCAGATAACAATCGCGCCGAGAAGATCGAACACGGCAAGCGCCGCGAAAAGCGGACTGAATCCCATTGTGTCGGCCAGCGCGCCGACGACCAGGGCAAATAAGGTGCTGGCGGTCCAGGCTGACATGCCCGTCAGGCCGTTCGCCGTGGCGACTTCGTTCCGGCCAAAAACGTCGGACGACAGGGTGATTAACGCCCCGGACAGTGCCTGATGAGCAAATCCACCCACGCAGAGCAAGGCAATCGCCACGTAAGGGCTGGTAAATAGGCCTATCGTGCCAGGCCCAATCATCAGGATGGCCCCCATAGTGACCACCAGCTTGCGCGAAACAATCAGGTTAACGCCAAACCAACGCTGGAACAGCGGCGGTAAATAGCCCCCAAGAATGCAGCCAAAGTCGGCAAACAGCATGGGCATCCACGCGAACATCGCGATTTCTTTCAGGTTGAAGCCGTAGGCCTTAAACATGAACAGCGGGATCCAGGCATTGAACGTGCCCCACGCGGGTTCGGCCAGGAAGCGTGGCAGGGCGATGCCCCAGAACTGGCGGTTACGGAGAATTTTCCACGCCGACATCTTTTTCGTGTTATCGGTCTGGTGCTGGGCTTCCTGGCCGCTAATGATGTACTCACGCTCTTCGCTGGTGAGTTTTTTCTGGTCGCGGGGGTTTTTGTAGAACCACAGCCAGATCATGGCCCAGATAAAGCTCAGTGCGCCGGTTATCATGAACGCCATTTGCCAGCTGTGCATCACAATGGCCCAGACCACCAGCGGCGGGGCAATCATTGCCCCAATGGAAGAGCCGACGTTGAAGTAGCCCACCGCAATAGAGCGTTCTTTGGCGGGGAACCACTCGCTGCTGGCCTTTAATCCTGCGGGGATCATCGCCGCTTCGGCGGCACCGACTGCGCCACGGGCAAGTGCGAGGCCGCCCCAACTGCCCGCCAGCGCGGTTGCTCCACAGAAAATAGCCCAGGCGACGGCGAACACTGCGTAGCCCACTTTGGTGCCCAGCACGTCGAGCAGGTAGCCCGCGACGGGCTGCATAACGGTATAACAAGCCGAATAGGCGGCGATGATCCACGAGTATTGCTGCGTGGTGATATTCAGTTCGCTCATCAGCGTGGGCGCCGCGACGGCCACCGTGTTGCGGGTCAGATAGCCCAGCACGGTGCCCAGCGTCACCAGCGCTATCATGTACCAGCGTAAACCTTTTATTTTTCGCATTTCTAACCCCATCCCGTCTTTATTGTGAACGTTGTTCCCGATAAATCGGCTCCGTTCCTGCTCTTGTCACCCATGGGCCGGGGCAAGCGTTGCCCGGCAAGAGGTACTGCGACGGTTTGAACGATAACTTGTCATACATCTTTATAAGTTGAGTGATATCACAAAAGCATTTTCGCGTAATGTTGGGCTATATCTTGCTCTCAGGTCAGTATCGGCGCGGGATTTAGTCCGTTTTATGCACATAAAGACGGAATTCATGTGTTTGTTTTGTGACCATTGACGCAAAATTGAGGTCGTTGCAGGGAAATTGGTGTGATAACTTCGTGCCATTATGATGCGAATGCATAGCACCGTTATCTGCAGAGGATATCTCTTATGACCCCCTTTATGACTGACGACTTTCTTCTTGATACTGAATTCGCCCGCCGCCTGTACCATGACTACGCGAAATCGCAGCCCATTTTTGATTACCACTGCCACCTGCCGCCGCAGCAAATAGCCGACAACTATCGCTTTAAAAACCTGTATGACATCTGGCTGAAAGGGGATCACTACAAGTGGCGAGCGATGCGAACTAACGGCGTGGCTGAGCGGCTGTGTACCGGCGATGCCAGCGACCGTGAAAAGTTTGATGCCTGGGCTGCCACCGTGCCGCATACCCTCGGCAATCCGCTCTATCACTGGACGCATCTGGAGCTGCGCCGCCCGTTTGGTATTACTGGCAAACTGCTCTCGCCGATAACGGCGGAAGACATCTGGCAGCAGTGCAACGCCCTGCTGGAGCAGGATTCGTTCACCGCCAGAGGCATCATGCAGCAGATGAACGTGAAAATGGTTGGCACCACTGACGATCCGGTGGATTCTCTGGCGCACCACGCCGCCGTGGCCAAAGATGGCAGCTTCGACATCAAAGTGCTGCCGAGCTGGCGGCCGGACAAAGCCTTTAATATCGAACAGGCGACGTTTACCGACTACATTTCGACGCTGGCCGCCGTGTCCGACACCGATATTCGTCGCTTTAGCGACCTCCAGGCGGCGCTGAGCAAAAGACTCGACCATTTTGCTGCCCATGGCTGTAAGGTGGCCGATCACGCGCTGGACGTGGTGGTCTTTGCCGAAGCGGATGAAGCCACGCTGGATGCTATTCTTGCCCGTCGTCTGGCTGGCGGCGCGGTTAACGACACCGAAGTCGCGCAATTTAAAACGGCGGTGCTGGCCTGGCTTGGCACGGAATACGCTCGTCGCGGCTGGGTGCAGCAGTACCATATCGGCGCGCTGCGCAACAATAACCAGCGGCAGTTCCGCCTTCTGGGGCCGGATGTAGGCTTTGATTCGATAAACGATCGCCCGCTGGCCGAGCCGCTGTCGAAACTGTTAAGCAAGCAAAATGAAGAAAACCTGCTGCCGAAAACTATTCTCTACTGCCTCAATCCTCGGGATAACGAGGTGATTGGCACGATGGTCGGTAACTTCCAGGGTGAAGGGATGCCAGGCAAAATGCAGTTCGGCTCCGGCTGGTGGTTTAACGATCAGAAAGACGGCATGGAGCGGCAGATGACCCAACTTGCCCAGCTTGGGCTGCTGAGTCGCTTCGTTGGTATGCTAACCGACAGCCGCAGTTTCCTCTCCTACACGCGCCACGAATACTTCCGCCGTATTCTGTGCCGCATGCTTGGCCACTGGGTCCTGGCGGGGGAAGTGCCTGAAGATATGCCGCTGCTGGGGGAGATGGTGAAAAACATCTGTTTCAACAACGCCCGCGACTACTTTGCCATTGAGCTGAACTGAGGCCGCGATGCGATATATCAGGATCCATGCGCTGGATAACGTTGCTGTCGCGTTGGTGGACCTGCCGGAAGGCGATGAGGTAGGTACTCAGCCGGAAGCTGTCAGGCTGCGCCAGCCGATTGCGCGCGGCCATAAGTTTGCGCTCCAGCCAATTGCCGAAGGGGCAAACGTCGTGAAGTACGGCTTACCTATTGGTCACGCACTTTGCCATGTCGCCGCAGGTGAGCATCTGCATTCCCATAACCTGCGCACCAACCTTAATGACGTCGATGAATACCGCTATCAGCCGGAAGTCGTGCCAGCGGCGGAGCCTTTTGGCGACCGGGAAGTCAACATCTATCGGCGCAGCAACGGCGCGGTCGGCGTTCGTAACGAGCTATGGATCCTGCCGACCGTCGGTTGCGTGAACGGCATGGCTCGCCAGATGCTGAGCCGTTTCCTACAGGAAACCAATAACGCCCCGGATATCGACGGTGCCTGGCTGTTCAGCCATCAGTTTGGCTGCTCCCAACTGGGGGACGACCATCTCAACACCCGCACCATGCTGCAAAACATGGTGCATCACCCAAACGCGGGCGCGGTGCTGGTGGTGGGGCTGGGCTGCGAGAACAATCAGATCGCTGCTTTCCGCGAAACCTTAGGTGAATACGATCCAGAACGCGTCCATTTCATGGCGCTTCAGCAGCAGGACGATGAGGTTGAAGCGGGGCTGGAGCATCTCCACGCTTTGTATGAGGTCATGCGCCACGACAGGCGCGAACCGGGTAAACTGAGCGAGCTGAAATTCGGGCTGGAATGCGGCGGTTCGGACGGCCTCTCCGGCATTACGGCCAACCCGATGCTGGGCCGGTTCTCGGACTATATGGTGGCGAACGGCGGCACCACGGTGCTGACGGAAGTGCCGGAAATGTTCGGCGCGGAACGACTGTTGATGAGCCATTGCCGGGACGAAGCCACGTTTGAGAAAACCGTGGCAATGGTCAACGACTTCAAACGCTACTTCATCGAACACCAGCAGCCCATCTACGAGAATCCGTCGCCGGGGAATAAAGCGGGCGGGATCACCACGCTTGAGGAGAAATCCCTCGGCTGTACGCAAAAAGCCGGTGAAAGCCAGGTGGTTGATGTCCTTCGCTACGGGGAAAGGCTAAAACAGACCGGTTTAAACCTGCTGAGTGCACCCGGCAACGACGCGGTCGCCACCAGCGCGCTGGCGGGAGCTGGCTGCCATATGGTGCTGTTCAGTACCGGGCGAGGGACGCCCTACGGCGGCTTTGTGCCGACGCTAAAAATCGCCACTAACAGCGAACTGGCCGCGAAAAAACCGCACTGGATAGACTTTGACGCAGGCAGGCTGCTGCATGGCAGCACGATGCCCGAGCTGCTGGCGCAGTTTATTGAGACGATAGTTGAGAAAGTGAACGGCACGCCAACCTGCAACGAGAAAAATGATTTTCGCGAGCTGGCGCTGTTTAAAAGCGGCGTCACGCTATGAATGCCTTCTCTCTGGCATTGAGGAGAAAAACACTTAATAGCGTAGAACAGTCCGCAATCTATCCCCTCTCCCTTTTAGGGAGAGGGTTAGGGTGAGGGTAAAACCAGAAACGATGCTGCGGTTTAAGTCAGTGCCGAACACCCAGCGTGGCTCGTTGATATTAGCCGCGTAACAAATCGGCCTTCGCCAGACGAGCATCTTCTGCCTGGCAAACGGCGGCAGTAAAGATAACGTCGGTAGAAGAGTTCAACGCGGTTTCGCAGGAATCCTGCAATACGCCGATGATAAAGCCGACCGCCACCACCTGCATGGCAATCTCGTTCGGTATGCCGAACATGCCGCAGGCCAGTGGGATCAGCAGCAGCGAACCGCCCGCTACGCCTGAAGCCCCACAGGCGCAAAGTGAAGCCACCACGCTCAGCAGCAGCGCGGTCGGCAGATCCACAGGCACGCCCAGAGTATGAACTGCCGCCAGCGTCAGTACCGTAATCGTGATGGCCGCCCCGGCCATATTGATCGTTGCCCCCAGCGGAATCGACACCGAATAAGTATCGCGATCCAGGTTCATCTTCTGGCACATGCTCATGTTAACCGGAATATTCGCCGCCGAACTGCGGGTAAAGAACGCGGTCACGCCGCTTTCGCGCAGGCAGGCCAGCACTAGCGGGTACGGGTTACGGCGAGTAGTAATAAACACCAGCAGCGGGTTGATGATCAGCGCCACGCCGAACATACAGCCCAGCAGCACCAGCAGCAGCTGGGCATAGCTCCAGAGCGTGGAGAAACCGGTGGTGGCAAGCGTGGAGGCGACCAGGCCAAAGATCCCGATAGGGGCGAAGCGGATCACCACTTTCACGATAAAAGTCACCGCGTCAGACAGGTCGTTCACCAGGTTTTTGGTCGTTTCGTTTCCGTGGCGCAGCGCAAAGCCCAGGCCGACAGCCCACACCAGAATACCGATGTAGTTAGCGTTCAGCAGGGCGTGTATCGGGTTGGCAATCACGCTCATCAGTAAACCGTAAACCACCTCGACGATTCCGGACGGCGGTGTAATGTCCGTGGCGCTGCTGGTCAGATGGAGCGTGGAAGGGAACATAAAGCTAACGACAACGGCGGTCAGCGCGGCGGAGAAGGTGCCCAGTAAATAGAGCACCAGGATAGGGCGAATATTGGTTTTTTGGCCCTGCTGATGATTCGCGATGGAAGCCATCACCAGCGTGAGCACCAGCACCGGCGCCACGGCTTTCAGTGCGCCAACGAACAGCGTGCCGAGCAGGCCGGTTGCGATAGCGGCAGGTTTTGAGACCAGCGCGAGCAGAATGCCTAGCACCAGGCCAACGAGAATTTGTTTTACGAGGCTGCCGCGGGCAAAGCGCTGCAGTAGTCCAGAAGCTTGCGAACTCATGAATACCTTCCTGTGTTTCAGTGATGTCGTGCTGTGCCGCGTGCGTAGTGCGCTACGTCTGTGCGGTTGTAAGAAAATGTGTTTGCCCGGTGAGTATAAGGAAAAGCGGTGAAGGAAAAAGCATTTCAAGCTGGAATTGCGCTCAGCGTTAGATTTCGCAACTGATCATTAACATTCATGTGACATATTCAGCAATTTGATGAGATGGCAGATTGCCAGAACGTAAAAGGGGCATTACGCCCCTTTTTATGTTTTCAAACGGTGGATTACTCCGCCAACTTCTTCCGATCGTTACGGTGGTTGACCCACGCATTGATAATCAGCGTTCCTGCCAGGATACCGCCGACCACGCCGAGCGAAACGGCGATAGGAATATGGTAGAAATCGACGATCAGCATCTTAATGCCGATAAATACCAGGATCACCGACAGGCCATATTTCAGCATCGAGAAACGCTCCGCCACACCTGCCAGCAGGAAGTACATGGCGCGCAGGCCGAGGATCGCGAACAGGTTCGACGTCAGCACAATGAACGGGTCGGTGGTCACCGCGAAGATCGCCGGAATGCTATCTACCGCGAAAATCACGTCACTCAGCTCGACCAGAATCAGCACCAGCAGCAGGGGGGTGGCGTACAGGAGGCCGTTCTGGCGCACGAAGAAGCGCTCGTTCTCAATTTTGTCCGTCATGCGCAGATGACTGCGCAGCCAGCGAACCAGCGGTTTATCGCCGATGCCGCTATCGTCCTCTTTTGCCAGCGCCATTTTCACACCGGTGAAGAGCAGGAAAGCGCCGAACACATACAGCAGCCATTCGAACTGGGTAATCAGCCAACTGCCGCCGAAGATCATGATGGTCCTGAGGATTATTGCGCCCAACACGCCGTAGACCAGCACACGCCGCTGCAGCGCAGCAGGCACGGCAAAGTAGCTGAACAGCATCAGCCAGACGAAGACGTTATCGACCGCCAGCGCTTTTTCAATCAGATAACCGGTGAGGAAGGCCAGCGCCTGAGTATCGGCGACTTCACGGCCAGCAGTGCCGCTGAGATACCACCAGAAAGCGAGGTTAAACAGCAGGGAAAGTGAAACCCAGACCAGCGACCAGACGGCCGCCTGTTTCATCGACATGGTGTGCGAGCCGCGACGGCCCTGAACCAGCAGATCGATCACCAGCATGATGGCGACCACGACGGCGAAGCTGCCCCAGAGCAGCGGAGTACCGACAGTATGCATAATAAGATTCCTTGAAAACAAAAACGGCCAACATCAGAAGACGCCAGCCGCTTTTGCTTGCAACAGGGATCTCGCCTTCCGGCAAGGTCTCACTTACGACGTTTTCACGTCGCCCGGCAACCGGATGCTTGCGCATCGTAATGACGACTGACCGGCAATGAAGTTACTCCCCTTTGCAGGTAACAAAATATGACAAGGAATAGATTTGGTCAATATTTGGCACCTGGTTTTCTGTGAAATATCTTATGCCGTAGCCTGCTGGCCCACATCGTCCGCCGGGAACTTAACCCCGGTCTGGCGGCGAATCTCGGTCGCCAGTGCCGACGTGATGCGCGATGTGACCAGCCCGGCGTGATTAACCTCATTCTCTTCCACCAGGCGCGCGAACGTCTCCGCTTCGTACAGCATGGTGTTGATATGCTGCGGCAGGCTCAGATCCTGCGGTTTGCCGCCGCGTGGGATAAACGTCACCCGCTGGCATTCAGAGATTTTTTCGACAACCAGTGCTCCGGCTTCGCCCTGAATTTCGCTTGGGATCGTCGAGTCGCTCACTTTGGAATGCAGCAGGGTTACGTCAAAATTACCGTAGTTCAGCTGCACGGTGCCGTGCGCGTCCACGCCGCTGTCCAGCAGGGTCGCCGTGGCGTGAACGGAATGTGGTTCGCCCCACAATGCAGCCGCCGAGGCCAGCACGTAGAAACCGATGTCCATGATCGAGCCGTTAGAAAACGCCGGATTAAAGGTGTTCGGGTTTTCGCCGTCCAGGTAGCGCTGGTAGCGGGAAGAGTACTGACAGTAGTTGAGCAGCACCTTGCGAATTTTCCCCACCTTCGGCAGCGCCTGCTGCAGGGCGATAAAGTTCGGCAGGCTGGCGGTTTTAAACGCCTCGAACAGCACCACCTGATTTTCGCGGGCGCAGGCGATGGCCGCTTCAACTTCCGCAAGATTAGACGCCAGCGGCTTCTCGCAAATTACGTGTTTTTTGTGGCTCAGGAACAGCAGGCTCTGCGGACCGTGCAGCGAGTTTGGGCTGGCGATATACACCGCGTCGATAACATCGCTCTTCGCCAGCTCATCCAGCGAAGTAAACAGATGCTCCACCGGGTAATCGTTGGCGAAGCTTTGCGCCTGTTCGAGGCTGCGGGAATACACCGCAGTCAGCTTATATTTGCCGCTCTCATGGGCGGCATCCACGAACTGGCGGGTGATCCAGTTGGTTCCAATCACAGCGAAACGTATCATAAACGGGTACATTCTCCGGAAGTCGATAGTCAATAAATCGGGGCTTCATCAAGCCGCACCGCTAAGCGCCAACTGGGTAAGCCAAAGTCGTGTATCGAATTCTAACTGGTGATACTGCGGTTCCATATGACAGCACAAGGAGTAAAACGCTTTGTTGTGATCCTTCTCTTTAAGATGCGCCAGTTCGTGAACCACAATCATGCGTAAAAAAGCTTCAGGGGCGTTGCGAAACACGGTCGCCACGCGAATTTCCGCCTTGGCTTTTAATTTGTTGCCCTGCACGCGAGAAATCGCGGTATGCAGCCCCAGCGCGTTATTCAGCACGTGGATCTTGTTGTCATAAGCGACTTTATTTATCGGGGGCGCATTGCGCAGAAACTGGTTTTTCAGCTCCTGAGTGTAAGCATAAAGCGCTTTATCGGTCGCGATGTTGTGCCCCTGCGGGTAGCGTTTTTCCAGCACCGCGCCGAGGCGCTGCTCGCTAATCAGGGTGCGCACCTGCGAGAGCAAATGCTCCGGATAGCCGCTTAAATAAATCAGTTCGCTCATGCTTGTCTCAGGTTGAAGGAAAAAAAGGTATACTCTCGCCCCCGCTATGGGGATATCACCAAACTTTACCATCCAGGAGGGCCGATGAGCCAATTAGACAACGGTTTTCGTTCACTGACGCTGAAGCGTTTTCCGGAAACGGACGACGTAAACCCGCTGCAGGCGTGGGAAGCGGCAGATGACTACCTGTTGCAGCAGGTAGACGAACTTGAGCCAGTCGGCCCCGTTCTTGTTTTTAACGATACCTTCGGCGCGCTGGCCTGCGTGCTTGCCGAACACAAGCCATACAGCATTGGCGACTCGTACTTAAGCGAGCTGGCCACGCGGGAGAACCTGCGCGAGAACGACATCCCGGAAAACAGTGTCACCTTCCTCGACAGCACCGCGGCTTACCCGCAGGCGCCGGGACTGGTGCTGATTAAAATTCCTAAGACGCTGGCCCTCCTTGAGCAGCAGTTGCGTGCGCTGCGCAAAGTCGTGACGCCGGAAACCCGCATTATTGCGGGCGCGAAAGCGCGGGACATTCACAATTCCACGCTGGAGCTGTTTGAAAAAATTTTAGGGCCAACCACGACCACGCTGGCGTGGAAAAAAGCGCGTCTGATTAACCCGACCTTCACCAAACCGGAACTGGCGGACGTGCCGGAAACGCTGAGCTGGAAGCTGGAGGGCACCGAGTGGACGATTCACAACCACGCCAACGTCTTCTCCCGCACCGGGCTGGATATCGGCGCGCGTTTCTTCCTCGAAAGTTTGCCGTCGGACCTGGAAGGCGAGATTGTCGATCTGGGCTGCGGTAACGGCGTGATTGGCCTGACGCTGCTGGAGAAAAACCCGCTGGCGCAGGTGGTGTTTGTGGATGAATCGCCGATGGCGGTGGCTTCCGCGCGCCTGAACGTTGAAACCAACCTGCCGGGCGATATTGACCGCTGTGAGTTTATGATCAACAACGCGCTGTCCGGCGTGGAGCCTTTCCGCTTTAACGCCGTACTGTGCAACCCGCCGTTCCACCAGCAGCATGCCCTGACGGATCAGATCGCGTGGGAAATGTTCCACCACGCTCGCCGCTGCCTGAAAATCAACGGCGAGCTGTACATTGTGGCCAACCGCCACCTCGACTACTTCCGCAAGCTGAAGAAGATCTTCGGCAACTGCACCACGGTGGCAACGAACAACAAGTTCGTGGTGCTGAAAGCGGTGAAGTTAGGCCGTCGCCGCTAAATCTCCAGCGCTAAACGGGTGCCCTGCGCGATAGCGCGCCGGGCATCCAGCTCCAGAGCCACATCGGCCCCGCCAATCAAATGCACGGGTTTACCCATCGCCTGTAAAGGCTCAGCCAGCTCGCGGCGCGGATTCTGCCCGGCACAAATGATCACGTTATCCACTTCCAACAGCTGTGGCTCCCCGCCGACGGTGATATGCAGCCCGGCATCGTCAATACGCTCGTAGCTCACGCCAGCCATCATTTTAACGCCTCGCGCGGCAAGCGTAGTGCGGTGGATCCAGCCCGTCGTTTTGCCCAGGCCTTCCCCCGGTTTGCTGGTTTTACGCTGCAGCAGGAAGATACTGCGCGGGCTTTTGTGCAGATGAGGCCCTTCCGGGCGCAGGCCGCCTGACGTTTGCAGGCTGGTATCAATCCCCCATTCCACGCAGAACTCGGCGATGCTCTGGCTGGTGGATGCCCCTTCCTGGCTCAGGTACATCGAAGTATCAAACCCGATGCCGCCCGCGCCAATTACCGCCACGCGTTTGCCCACAGGGGCTTTGTCGCGCAGCACATCGACATAGCTCAGCACCTTCGGATGCCCGATGCCGTCAATCTCCGGCAGGCGCGGCTCAATCCCGCAGGCCAGAATAATCTCGTCGTAGTCGTACAGCATCTCAGAGGTAACGTACTGATTCAGGCGAACGTCCACGCCGGTGAGGGCCAGCTTCCGGCGGTAGTAGCGCAGCGTTTCGAAAAACTCCTCTTTGCCGGGGATCTGTTTGGCGATATTAAACTGCCCGCCAATCTCCGCCGCAGCGTCAAACAGCGTGACGCTATGGCCGCGCCCGGCGGCGTTGACCGCAAAGGCTAGTCCGGCGGGGCCAGCACCTACCACCGCAAGGCGCTTCGGTTGTGAAACAGGCACAACCGGCATTTTGGTTTCATGGCAGGCGCGCGGGTTGACGAGGCAAGATGTGACTTTGCCCACGAAGATCTGATCCAGACAGGCCTGATTGCAGCCGATGCAGGTATTGATTTCATCGGCGCGATTCGCAGCGGCCTTAGAAACAAACTCGGCGTCAGCCAGGAAAGGGCGCGCCATCGACACCATATCCGCATCGCCGTCGGCCAGGATCTGCTCTGCGGTTTCCGGGGTGTTGATTCGGTTGGTGGTCACCAGCGGCAGCGCGACATGGTCTCTCAGTTTTTTGGTTACCCAGCTAAAAGCGCCGCGTGGCACGGAGGTCGCGATGGTAGGAATACGTGCTTCGTGCCAGCCGATACCGGTATTAATCAGCGTCGCACCCGCTTTTTCTATCGCTTTGGCGAGCGTGACGGCCTGCTCAAAGTTGCCGCCGCCTTCGACGAGGTCGAGCAGCGACAGGCGATAAATAATAATAAATTCTTTGCCAACGCGTTCTCTCACAGTACGCACGACTTCAACGGCAAAACGCATTCTGCGTTCGTAGTCTCCGCCCCATTCATCGTCGCGCTGGTTGGTGCGGGCGGCCAAAAACTGGTTAATCAGGTAGCCTTCCGAGCCCATGATCTCCACGCCGTCATACCCGGCTTCACGCGCCAGGCTGGCGCAGTGGGCAAAGTCCTCAATCAGCGTTAACACTTCTTCGTGGCTCAGCTCATGGGGTTTAAACGGGTTGATCGGCGCCTGAATGGCCGACGGAGCGACCAGCTTAGGCTGGTAGCTGTAGCGCCCGGTGTGCAGGATCTGCAGGGCAATCTTGCCGCCTTCGCGGTGCACCGCCCCGGTCACAATCTGGTGATGCGACAGCTGGCTTTTGTCGTTCAACACCGCGCCGTGGGCAACGGTCACCCCGGAGGCCGACGGGGCGATCCCGCCGGTGACAATCAGCGCCACGCCGTGCCGGGCGCGCTCGGCATAGAAAGCGGCAAGGCGCTCAGCGCCGTCCGGTAGCTCTTCCAGCCCGGTGTGCATTGAGCCCATCAGTACGCGGTTTTTCAAAGTGGTGAAGCCAAGATCCAGCGGGGCAAGCAGCGACGAGTAGCTCATAATAAATCCCAATTTGTAACATTATTGTTATGTGGTCGGATGAGTTCTAATTTAGCCGTCGCGGGGCAAAAGGGAAAAGGGGAGTGCGGCGAATGTGATGAGAGTCATATTCCCGCCTCCCCGAAAGCAAAATCAGGCGCGAGCCTCCTTCAGCAGCTTCTGAATAACCTGCTCCTGCTGCTCGTAATTCCCCTCGCCGAAAGAGACATTGCGCAGCTGTCCGCGAGCGTCGAAGTAATAATGCGCTGGCCAGTACTGGTTTCCGAAAGCATTCCAGATCTGGTAGTTATTGTCGGTGACGACCGGGTACGGCAGCTGCCACTGGGCTACTGCCTTTTTCACCGAATCCAGATCTTTCTCCCACGGGTACTCCGGCGTATGCACGCCAATCACCACCAGGCCCTGATCTTTATACTTGTTGGCCCATTCCCGGACGTGCGGCAGCGCGTGCTGGCAGTTAATGCAATCGAAGGTCCAAAAATCGATCAGCACGACTTTGCCTTTCAGCGCCTCTGGCGTCAGCGGCTGGCTATTGATCCATGCGGTTCCCCCGGAAAGCGGCGGCATTGTGCTGGTGGGCGCGGGATCCACAATAGGCTGCAGCTTAGGCACTGGCGTGGTGGCGGGGGAGAAGGCCAGCAGGCGTTGTTCCAGCTTCGCGCCGAAACCATTAGCGTTTTGCAGCACCGCCGTGGTGCCGGAGGCGATAAACGCCACGGTGGCAAGCATTGCCACACCCGCCGCGCGACGAAGCTGGGCCATCAGCGCCATTTTCTCATGCAGGCGAGCTAGCAGCCGGTGACCGCAGAACCACAGCAGCGCCAGCATCAACGCGCAGCCGCTGCCGTAGGCCGCCAGCAGCAGACCGGTGGTGACAGCCGAAGAGCCGGACAAGCCGAGGCCGAGAATGGCCCCCAAAATCGGCCCCGCGCAGGGCGACCAAAGCAGCCCCACCGCCAGTCCGGCCAGAAAAGCCGACAGCGTGCCGCGAGCGCGGTAGCTTTGGTTGTTAATGGCATTCCCCATCTGCACTGCCGGGCGCATCAGCCGTTCGGCAAGCGCGGGGAAGATGAGCGTGAGCGCGGCAAGCGCCAGCATCCCCAGCGCAACCCAGCGGCCAGCCACCGTGGCGCGCACGATCCACTCTCCGGCAGCGCCGACCAGCAAAGCCACGGCGGTGAACATGGCCACCATGCCGGCAAGCAGGGCGATGATTTGGCGTTTTTTGCCGCGAAATGCAGCGAAAAGCAAAGGAATAACGGGCAGCGTGCAGGGGCTTAATAAACTAAGCATACCGCCAAGAAAGGCAATCAGAACGGGCATAACACACCTCACGGTTACAGGATGATTTCGGGGTATTTAACCCGCCTTATGTGTTCGTGATGTGTGGGAAAACCGTCCTGATTGTCAGTTTGTTTGTCGGCGACTCGGCGGCATACAGAGCGATACAATCAGGCTACAGGCAGCGTGATGCAGGCCTGCAAACCGCCCTGTGGCCGGTTAGTCAGCGTTAATTTCCCCCCTAACTGGCCGACAAGCTGGGCGGCTATCGCCAGCCCAAGCCCGGTGCCGCCGGTGTCGCGATTTCTGGAACCTTCCACGCGGTAAAAAGGCTGCAACACGGCGTCCAGCTCCTCCTCGGGGATCCCAGGCCCGTTATCGCACACTGCCAGCGCGACCTGGTTGGCACCCGCCGTCAGGCTGACTTCAGCGGCGGTGCCGAACTTCAGCGCATTATCCAGCAGGTTGGTCAGAATACGTCGCAGCGCCTGGGGGCGGGTCGAAAGCGGGAGTGACACTTCCGGCGCGGCAAACGTCACCGCTTTGCCGACGTCCTGATAATCGTAGGTGATACTGTCCACAAATGCCCTCAACTCAATACGCTGGGGGGGTTCTTCCAGACTTTCCGACGACCTTGCGTAGGCAATACCTTCGCGGACGAGGTGCGTCATATTGTCCAGATCCTGCATTAGTTTGTCGCGCAGTTCCGGCTCGTCGCTCATCTCCAGGCGCAGCTTCATGCGGGTAATCGGCGTCTGTAAATCATGCGAAATGGACGCCAGAATTTGCGTGCGTTCTTTCAGGTGCCCCTGGATTCTGGCCTGCATCGCGTTAAACGCTTTGGCTGCGTGTTCCACTTCCAGCGGGCCGCTTTCCTGCATGTCCACGGAGCTTGAGCTGGCGGGTTCCAGCGCTTCAACGGCGCGGGTAAAACGGGTAAACGGCAACACCACCTGGCGCACGGCAAACCACGCGCAAAGCGCCAGCAGGACAAGCTGGATGGCAATCACCACCGGCAGCCAGGTTTCAATCGGCGGCATACGCGGCGTAAGGTCGATGGTCAGCGGCGAGCCGTCGGCCAGCGTCAAATGCGCCTGAATATGGGAGCGCATACCGGGAATGGCGGTGAAATCGAGCTGATAATGCTCGCCCAGCGCCTCTTTCAGAGACGCAATAGCGTCTTTCGAACGTTCGTCGTTGGGTGGTTTGCCCGGTGTCCCTGGCCCAAGAATGTAGTGATAATTTTCTCGGGCGAGCCGGTCCAGCCAGGCCGGTCGCTCATTGGCCGGTAGCTTGTCGAGGATTGCGACGCTGGTGGCAACGTTGTTTTGCAGGTTATCCAGCATCACGCTGCGGGCGCTGTTCATTCTCTCAAGTGTGGTTAGCGCCAGGGTCAGGCCGTTAGCCAGAAACAGGCCGACGAGAATGATGAGAAACAGCCGGGAAAGCAGAGTTCGGGGCCAAAGCCTCATTCTCGCGCCTCGACGATCGTCACGGGAACGGAAAGCACGTAGCCTTCGCTACGCACGGTTTTGATGTAGGCCGGGGTGCGGGCATCCTCATTTAAGCGCTGGCGGACGCGGCTGACCAGTAAATCGATCGAGCGCTCGAATAGCTCGGCATCGCGGCCTTGAGTCAGGTTCAGCAGTTGATCGCGCGTCAAAACGCGCTGCGGGTGATCCAAAAACACGCGCAGCAGGCGATATTCCGCCCCGCTCAGGGCAACGATCGTGCCTTGTAAATCAATCAGATGCCGGGCCGACGTATCAAGCTGCCACTCGCCAAAAGCGATGATCCTGCCCGCTTCGGTCACCTGCAAATTGGGGGGTAACGCGCGGAAGCGACGAAGGATCGCCTTGATCCGCGCCAGCAGTTCTCGGGCGACAAAAGGTTTTACCACGTAGTCGTCCGCGCCCATTTCGAGGCCGAGGATCCGGTCGCTGTCTTCGTTTCTGGCGGTCAGCATTAAAATAGGCAGATCTTTGTGCTTATCGCTGCGCAGCTGGCGGCAGAGCGTCAGCCCGTCGTCGCCGGGCATCATCACGTCCAGCACCACTAAATCGACGTGCTGCTTATCCAGGACGGAACGCATCTCCTTGCCGTTGGCCGCGCCGCTGGCCCGGTAGCCGGATTTTTCCAGATAGCTTACGATTAGCTCGCGAATGTCGCGGTCGTCGTCCACCACGAGAATATGATCGATATGTTCCACCTGGGCTCCCGGCGCTAAAAGTGAAGGCTAAAACTAGCATAGCTTTTTTACTACAGCTTACCCGCGTCTACCACTGCCTTCACAAACGCCTCTGGCGCTTCTTGCGGTGGGTTATGGCCGATGTTTCCGCTGAAGGTTCGGTGTTCATATTTGCCGGTAAATTTCGCCGCATAGGCTGCGGGGGTAGGATGTGGCGCGCCGTTGTTGTCGCCTTCAATGGTGATGGTTGGCACGGTGATGTTCGGCAGCGCAGCCAGCTTTTTCTCATCAGCCGCGTACTTCTGCTCGCCGTTTTCCAGCCCCTGGCGCCAGCGATAGTTGCTCAGGGTAATCGCAACGTGGTCCGGGTTATCCAGTGATTTGGCGCTGGTGTTAAAGGTCTCATCGCTGAACTTCCAGCCCGGCGAAGCCTGCTGCCAGATCAGCCTGGCGAAGTCATGGGTGTTTTTCTCATATCCTGCCGCGCCGCGTGGAGTCGCGAAATAGAACTGATACCACCATTGCAGCTCGGCCTGCGGCGGCAGCGGTTTTTTCCCTGCTTCCTGGCTGCTAATCAGATAGCCGCTGACCGACACCAGCGCTTTCACCCGTTCAGGGTGCAGCGCCGCTACGATATCCGCCGTGCGTGCGCCCCAGTCGTAGCCAGCGAAAATGGCCTGTTTGATATGCAACGCGTCCATTAGCGCAACGGTATCCTGAGCCAGCGCCGCCGGTTCACCATTACGAGGAGTGGAAGGGGAAAGGAAGCGGGTGCTGCCGAAGCCGCGCAGATTTGGCACGATAACCCGATAGCCCTGGTTTGCCAGCTCAGGCGCTACCGTATCAAAGCTGTTGATGTCGTAGGGCCAGCCGTGCAGCAGGATTACCGGCTGCCCGTCTTTCGGGCCGAGATCGACATAGCCGACGTTCAGCACGCCCGCGTTAATCTGTTTTACTTGTCCGGCATCAAAGCCCGCGGCTTCCGCCTGGCAGGCGAAGACGACCGAGAGAGAAAGAGGGGCAATCAGCGCAGACAGGGTCAGTTTGTTGAACATGATGTTTTCTCCAAAGCCATTAGAAAATGTTCGGTTATCACATCACGAGATTGTAGGCGGTGTGTTTTTCAAACCGCCCTTTTTGCATGGCGGCGTATCTGGCGGGGTCGTGGATACAGTGTGATACAAAGTGTTTTTACCCTCACCTTGGCCCTCTCCCCAGAGGGGAGAGGGGGGATTAGTTAAGTGCGTGGTTTTTTATCCCCTCCCCCTTCCAGGGAGAGGGGCGGGGTGGAAGAGAAATTATCCTGCCACTCTCGGCACAAGCCCCGGAGCCTGCCACATCGACGTCGTCAGGCCGCTGTCTACCAGCGTTAACTGGTCGGCATACACTTTTTGCCATTTGCGCTTCATCTCGTCGTAAAGCTCGCGGTGCGCCGGATTTGGCGTGAACTCTCGCTGCCACTGCACCAGACGCTCGCCTGTACTGGCTAGCGAATCAAAAAGCCCGGCGCCTACGCCAGCAGCAATCGCGCAGCCCAGCGCCGTGGCCTCTTTGACCACCGGCACGCGCACCGGCAGGCCGGTGACATCGCTCAGGATCTGGCTCCACAGCGCGCCTTTTGAACCTCCCCCGGCGAAGACCAGTGAGTCGAACTTCACGCCAGAAAAGCCGGAAATCTGCTCCAGATTACAGGCAGAGACAATCGCCGCGTTCTCCTCTAAGGCGCGGAATAGCGTCGCTTTGTTGCATTTCTCTGGGTCAATCGAAAGGTTAATGAACGACGGCGCGGCGTGGTACCACTGCTTGAAATGCATGGCATCAGAGAAAATGGGCATCACCCCGTGGGAGCCCGCAGGTACACGGCCCGCCATCTCTTCCATTAGCGCATAGGTATCCACGCCGAGGCGCTCGGCCAGCAGCTTTTCTTCCGCGCAGAAGGCGTCCCGGAACCAGCGCATTGTCAGGCCGGTGAAGAAGCTAATGGACTCCGCCTGTACCATGTTGTGGATGACGTGCGGGTTAATGCGGATGTTCATGTCGGGGTCGGTTTTGATTGCCGGCAGATTCACCACCTGCTGCCAGAATGTGCCGCCCAGCACCGCCGTCTGCCCAGGCCGGACGATGCCCAGCCCCAGGCAGCCAAGCTGGACGTCGCCGCCGCCCATCACCACCGGCGTGCCTTTTAGCAACCCGCTTTCTTCAGCCGCCTGTGGGGTTATGCCGCCCAGCACGGTGCCGGTTTCTTTGACCGGGGAAAGTATGTCGGCGCGCAGCCCGGCCATATCCAGCAGGGCAGGCCGCCAGTCGCGGGTCGATAGATCCAACATCCCGGTCGTACCGGCGTTAGAAGGGTCAACAGCCAGCTCACCGGAGAGTTTGGCCGCCAGCCAGTCGCTGATCATGGTGATGGTGGCGGCTTTGCGGTAGATATCCGGGCGATGGTGTGCCAGCCAAAGCAGGCGGGGCATGGCGCTCAGCGCCAGCGTCTGGCCTGAAACCTTGTACACCTCGGATTCAAACTGGAAGTCGTGGATCTCTTTCAGCTCGCTGACTTCGCGGCTGGCGCGAGCATCCACGTTTGCGCAGGCCCAGATTGGCTCGCCGTGGCGATCGTACAGCACAATCCCTTCCCGCATAGAGCAACAGGCAACGGCACTTATCGCTGAAGACGAGAGGTTAGCGTTGTGCAGGGCCTCGCGGATGCAGCGGCAGGCCAGCTGCCAGTTAACGGCGAGATCGAACTCCATCGATCCCGGCACATCTGTCACGCTCAAGTGCTTCCATTCGGCCTGGCCAACGGCTATTTGCTGGCCACAAGTATCGAAGATCACGGCGCGGATACTGCCCGTTCCGGCGTCCAGTGCAAGTAGATAACTCATTCACAGACCTCTTCCGTCGCTCGTTCAATAAATAAACTCTTATCCATCGCGGGCGATCTGACCGATCTATTTGGATGTTTTGTGATCGCTGCACGGTTGCGATGGGCGATCCCTGACTAAGTTTTTGAACACTATCTCTTATTCACTGATGGATCCGGGAGAGAACTTGATGGCAGATCTGGATGATATTAAAGATGGAAAAGACTTCGGTATTGGCCAGCCGCAGGAGAACCGGGCGTTTTACCTGAAGGGAAGCGGGGCGCTGGACTGGGGCATGCAGTCGCGGCTGGCGAGGATTTTTAACCCCAGCACCGGACGCACCGTGATGTTGGCTTTCGATCACGGCTATTTTCAGGGGCCGACAACCGGCCTGGAGCGTATTGACCTCTCCATTGCGCCGCTGTTCCCTGAAACCGACGTGCTGATGTGTACCCGCGGCATTCTGCGCAGCGTGGTCCCGCCTGCCACCAACAAACCTGTTGTGCTGCGCGCCTCCGGCGGCAATTCGATCCTCAGCGAACTATCGCGCGAAAGCGTCGCCGTGACGATGGAGGATGCTTTGCGCCTCAACGCCTGCGCGGTGGCCGCGCAGATTTATATCGGCAGCGAGTATGAGCATCAGTCGATCAACAACATCATCAAGCTGGTGGACGAGGGAACGCGCTACGGCATTCCTACGCTGGCGGTTACCGGCGTGGGCAAAGAAATGGCTCGTGACGCGCGCTACTTCTCGCTGTCTAGCCGTATTGCCGCCGAGCTTGGGGCACAGTTTGTAAAAACCTACTTCGTTGAGGAAGGTTTTGAGAAAGTCGCCGCCAGCTGCCCGGTGCCGATCGTTATCGCCGGAGGTAAAAAACTGCCGGAACAGGAAGCGCTGGAGATGTGCTTTAAGGCGATAGACCAGGGCGCATCCGGTGTGGATATGGGGCGCAACATCTTCCAGTCTGAAGCACCACTGGCGATGCTGCAGGCGGTGAAGAAGGTGGTGCACGAGAAAGCATCTGCCCGCGAAGCCTATCAGTTCTGGCTTGAAGCGAAGCATCAGGGAGGTAAGGCATGAACGTCACGCTAGTGGAGATCAACATTAAGCCAGAGCGGGTCGACGAGTTTCTGGACGTGTTTCGGGCGAATCACGAAGGCGCCATCAAAGAGCCCGGTAACTTACGCTTTGATGTGCTGCAGGACCCGGAGGTTTCAACGCGATTTTATATCTACGAGGCCTATCAGGATGAGGCCGCGGTGCTGGCGCATAAGAAGACCCCGCACTATCTCGCCTGCGTTGAGAAGCTGGATGAGATGATGTCTGAGCCGCGTAAGAAGCAGAGTTTTATTGGGCTGCTGCCGTAGGGAATGCCCCCTCACCCTGGCCCTCTCCCAGTTAGGGAGAGGGTTGGGGTGAGTGTCACTCAGCTTTCCTGCGCCTCTGCCGTTTCATCCTGCGTCACTCTCAGCCTGTAAAGCGCGCGCTTCGCGCACTCAAGCACATGCTCGCACTGCTCAATGGTCATCGTCAGCGGCGGTTCGATCCGAATGGTTTTTGAATTATTCAGCGTCCCGGCCACCAGCACCTGCTGGCGGAACATCTGGCTGGCAAACTCGTAGCCGATGTCGTTGTCGCGGAACTCAATCGCCATTAACAGCCCCTGGCCGCGTGCCTCAACAACCAGATCGGGGAACTCACGGGCCAGCGCCCGGAAGCCATCCAGCAGCAGTTGCCCTTTCTGAGACGCCTGAGCGGGCAGGTTCTCTTCCAGCAGGTAGTGAATGGTCGCCAGCGCCGCAGCACAGGCTAGTGGGTTGCCGCCAAACGTGGTGGTGTGCAGGAACGGGTTATCAAACAGCACGGAAAACACCTCTTCCGTCGCAACCGTGGCACCAATCGGCATCACGCCGCCGCCCAACGCTTTTGCAAGGCAGAGAATGTCCGGCTGCACGTTTTCGTGCTCGCAGGCAAACATCCTGCCGGTGCGGCCCATCCCGGTTTGCACTTCATCCAGAATCAGCAGCACGCCGTACTCGTCGCAAAGTTGACGCACCGCAGGCAAATAGCCTGACGGCGGCAGAATCACCCCGCCTTCGCCTTGGATGGGCTCCAGGATCAGCGCGGCTACATCATCACCGGTTTTACGACATTCGCTGAACTGCGTGCGTAATGCCTCGATATTGCCAAAGGGCACGTGGCGGAATCCCGGCAGCAGCGGCATAAATGGTTTACGGAAAGTGGATTTCGCCGTGGCCGAAAGTGCGCCCAGAGACTTGCCGTGGAACGCGCCGCTGGTAGCAATAAAGGTAAATTTCCCTCGTGGCGACTGGTACGCTTTGGCCAGTTTTATTGCGGCTTCCACGGACTCAGTACCGCTGTTGCTAAAGAAGCTGTATTTGAGTTTACCCGGAGTCAGTGTGGCAAGCGTTTTAGCGAGCATCGCCCTCAGAGGGTCGAGCAATTCCTGGCTGTGCAGGGGCTGCTTTTCAAGTTGATGCTGGACGGCGGAAACAACGACTGGATTACGGTGCCCCACGTTAAAGATGCCGAACCCACCCAGGCAATCGATATACTCTTTGCCCTGGGTGTCGACAAGCGTATTCAGGCTGCTCGCTTGCCACTCTACGGCTCCGTAATCCCCGCCGGCGGTAACGGACTTGCGGTACTCAAGAAAACCCGGATTAACGTGCTGCTGGAAGCTATCAACCACCTCCCGGTTTAGCGCCTTCATCTCCTCATGGCTAAGTGACTTCTTTTCAATAATGTTCAGTGCGTGCGCCGTACAGGCAAGGGCCGAGGCGCTGGAAGGTAACCTGTTCAAAATGTGCTCCTGGGTGTGGCGTATCACGCGATACACAAAATAAGTATTGCAGGGATTGCGCCAGGTAGCGCGCCGTAAGTGAAATCGGGATAAACGCCCGCAGGAGTACATCTGTGCAATAATTAATCACAATAGATTACATTTTGCGTGTTTTAATGCTGAAGGCCGATTGAGTGGGCATGACCTTGCTGAGAAGAGATTCGCACCATTTTGGAGCGACATGTTTCCGTATGGCGCAAAAAGGAAAATAAAGATCGGGCTTATTATTGTTTAGCATTTCTTAATGGTTAATAGATGCTTATTTATTCTGAAATACCGTATAACAATAAATGTCCTTATTCGTAAAGTTTTTAATATGGATTGCCTGTTTAGGCTTTGTTTAAGTTATGATTCGGCGTGAAAATTAACCCACGATATTCGTTATCATCAGGTGGTGGATATTAACTTGACCCGTTAAACACAAGGTGTGCATAGCGTGACTATCAATATAAAGGACATCGACAGCTCTTTATCAGAGCTAAATATTGCCATCCGCGATCATTATAACTGGGCAAATAAGTGCCTGCGCCTCAGCCTGCTGGGCGGTGAACCCGATAAAGAAATCAACGATCTGCATTCCCATCAGCATTGTCGTTTCAGCCGCTGGCTGGGGCAGCGTTTGCAGGGTGTGAGTCTGGACCGGGAGTTGATTCTGCTGATTGATAAGCACCACACCGATATGCACGATGCCGCCCGGGTACTCATGTTATCTATTATCGGCAGACAGGTTAGTGAAGAATTGCTGAATCATTACAATGAAGCGCAGCAAAATTTTATTTCCAGTATCGACCGGTATAAAGAATACCTTTTTTCCTACCGCAATTTGTACGACGCGTTAACCGGCCTGCCGTTACGCCATTTAATGTATCAGGAATTTCCGCTGATACGCTCTCGCTGCGAGCGTGCGGAGCGCAGCCTTTATTTGCTGATCATGGATATTGACCGTTTTAAAACGATCAATGACACCTGGGGACATAACGCCGGAGATGATGTGTTGCGCAGCGTCGCGTCCATTCTTAAAGGGGCTACGCGTAACGAAGAGCGCATTTATCGCTTTGGCGGCGAGGAGTTTATTATGCTGCTGGAAGCGACCAGTCGTGAGCAGGCAGAGCAGGCTGGGCAACGCATTTGCCAGCACTTAGCCAGCCAGCCCATCAGCGTGGACGACCAGGCAATCCGCGTGACGGTAACAGGGGGGCTGACCCTCGTCAGTGCGAATGACTCTCTGCACAGCGCCATTGGTCGGGCAGACAAAGCCATGTATTACGGCAAAAACACGGGCCGCAATCGCTGTATTCTGGCTTTGTCTGACGAAGAAATGGTCACGCTGGAATAATGCGTTACGCGTTCGCCATCCTGTGTTCCCCGTTCACCAGCGCAGCACGATCGAAGCTGCGCTCAATCACCCCGTTGGCCATAAAAGCCGCCCGGTCGGACATATGCGCAATCACGTCGGCATCGTGGCTGACCAGCAGATAGGTCATGCCGTGCTGCTGCTTCAGACGATTGAGCAGGTTGAGGATCTCCGCCTGGACCGACATATCCAGCGCGGAAGTGGGTTCGTCGAGCAGCAGAATTTTGGGGCGAAGCAGCAGCGCACGGGCAATCGCCACGCGCTGACGCTGGCCGCCGGAAAGCTGGTGCGGGTAGCGTTTTGCCGCCTCGGACGGCAGGCCGACCTGCTCTAATGCTTCCGCCACTCGGGCTTCAATCTCGCTTTCACCGTGGATTTTCAGCGGCTCGGCCAGCGTGCGCCAAATCGTGTGGTTGGGGTGCAGCGAGGCATACGGATCCTGAAACACCATCTGCACTTCGCGACGCAGCGCGCCCTGGAAGCGTTTCCCTGCCGCAATGCGGTTGCCCATCAGCTCCACATCCCCCTTCCAGTCACGCTGTAGCCCGGCCAGCACGCGCAGGATGGTAGATTTCCCGCAGCCGGAAGCGCCAATCAGGCTAAATGTCTCGCCCTGCTCAAGAGAGAAACTGGCTCCGGCGACGGCGGTTTTGATCCCGCCTTTGGCGGCAAACTGCACGCTTAGATTATCAACCTTAACGATCGCCATAGGTTTCTCCTGGCTGGAATTCGCTGCGGTTCAGCGTCGGTAGCATCTGCCCGTAGGTGTCGGCATTTGGACGGCAGGTCCAGAGCGTGCGCGTGTAAGGGTGCGTGGCCTGCGGCAGCTCGCTTGCCGCCATTTCATCGACTTTTTGGCCCTGGTACATCACCAGCACGCGGTGACAGTGTTCCGCCACCAGCGGCAGATCGTGGCTGATCAACAGCAGCGCCATTTGCCGCTGTTCGCACTGGGCTACCAGCAGCTCAAGGATTTGGTTGCGCAGGCGGGCGTCGAGCGCCGACGTAGGTTCGTCCGCGATCAGCACTTTGGGATTATTGGCGAGCGCAATGGCGATCATCACGCGCTGGCCCATGCCCCCGGACAGTTCGCCGGGGTAACGCATCAGAACCGCATCCGGCAAACCAACGGATTGCACCAGTTCGCGGCAGCGATCGCGGCGTTCGGCAGTGGACAGCTTCTGGTGCAATCGTAGCGCTTCGTCAATTTGCTGCTGCACGCTTTTGACCGGGTTCAGCGCATAGCGCGGGTCCTGCAGCACCATGGCGATGTCACTGCCGCGCAGCTGGTTCCAGCTCCGGGCATTCATGTCGAGCAGGTCGTGCCCCATCACGCTGAGCTGCTCTGCACTCACTTTACCTGGTTTACGCACCAGCCCCATCAGCGCGCGAGCCGTCATGGATTTGCCTGAGCCGGATTCGCCGACCAGCGCCAGGCGTTCATTGCCCAGCGTGAAGGAGAGGTTGCTGACTACCCGGCTGTCGGGGTAGTCGATATTCAGCCCGGAAACGGTAATTCTGTTAGTCATGTTGCGGCTCCAGCACGTCGCGCAGGCCATCGCCCAGCAGGTTAAACGCCAGGCTGCTCAGCAGAATGGCGGTGCCCGGAATGGCGGCAATCCACCATTGGTCGAAAATGACCTGCATTCCGTCGGCAATCATCGCGCCCCATTCGGACATCGGCGGGCGGGCGCCTAAGCCGAGGAAACCCAGACCGGCGGCGGCAAGAATAATCCCAGCCAGATCCAGCGCCAGGCGCACGATGGCGGAAGGCAGGCACAGCGGCAGAATATGGCCGACCAGCAGCCGCAAGCCTTTGATGCCCATCATTTCTGCGGCCGCAAGATAATCGCTGTGGCGCAGGCGCTGTATTTCACTTCTTGCCTGGCGGGCATAGGCGGGCCAGGTGGTCAAAGCCAGCGCCAGCGCGCCGTTAACCAGCCCTGGGCCGAGCATTGCCACAAAGGCAAAGGCCAAAATCAGGCGGGGCATCGACATGACTACGTCGGTAAAGCGCATCAGGATACGCTCCAGCCAGCCGCCGTAATAGCCGGACAGAATCCCAATCAGCAGCCCAACCGGCAGGGTAATGACGGTCACCAGCAGCACCAGACCCAGCGCCGGGCGAGTGCCGTAGAGCAGGCGAGAAAGCAGGTCGCGGCCATAGCTGTCGGTGCCCAGCAGATGTTGGGCGTTGGGCGCCTGCAGGCGCGCGGCGGCATCCTGCCAGTTGGGATCGAACGGAGCCAGCCACGGCGCAAACAGCGCGATAAGCACCAGCCCGGCAATGATAATCAGCCCGCTAAGGGCAGCCGGGGAGCGCAGCATGCGTCGCAGAAAAAGAGAAGACGGCATCAGCGGATCCTCGGGTCGGTGGCGCGCACCAGTATGTCGGTCAGGTTATTGATCAGCACAAACGACACGCCGATCAGCAGCGTACCGCCCATGATGGCGGTGGTATCCCCGGCAAACAGCGCGGTGGTGAGATAGCGGCCAATACCCGGCCAGGAGAAGACGGTTTCCGTCAGCACCGCACCTTCGAGCATGCTGGTGTAAGCCAGAGCGATCACGGTGAACAGCGTGCCGCGAATGTTGGGCAACACATGGCGCAGCAGAATCGCCATGTCGCCTGCGCCCTTCGCGCGGGCGAGCGTAATGTACTCTTTGTTCATTTCGCTCAGGCAGGCCGTGCGGGTCAGGCGGGTGATGCTGGCGAGAGAATAATAGGCCAGCAGCAGTACCGGCAGAATCAGGTGGTTAATGGCGTTGAGAAACGCGCCTTTATCGCCGGAAAGCCAGGTATCGATCAGCACGAAGCCGGTTTTGGCCTCGACGCTGTACTGGTAAATATCGTCGAGCCGCCCAGGCCCGGCGCTCCACTGCAGACGAGCATAGAAGAGTGCCAGCATCAGCAGACCCAGCCAGAAAATAGGCACGGAGTTGCCCAGCAGGGTAAAAGTGCGCACCACGAGATCCAGCGGCGAACCGGCGAACCGGGCGCAAAGCACACCAAAAAATACGCCAAGTACGCTGCCGACGATAAGCGCCAGGGTGGCGAGTTCCAGGGTGGCGGGGAAAGCTGAAAGCAAATCATGCAGCACCGGCTGGCCTGTTGAGCTGGCTATGCCTAAATCGCCGTGGGCGAGATTGACCAGATAATGCCAGAACTGCACGGGCAGCGACTGATCCAGCCCCAACTGATGGCGAACCTGATCGTAAGTTGACTGGCTGGCGTGGTCGCCGACGATTTGCAGCACTCTGTCCACCGGGGACAGCGCAGACAACGCGAAGGTAATCAGCAGCAGGCCAATCAGGGTCAGAGCAAGGGTAAATATTCCCTGAAGCAGGGTGAGCAGCGGACGCCGCAGGCGCTGCGACGAAGGCGAGACTTCGGACATGGGTAACTCTTTTATGCGCTAATGGTGATTAACCCCCCGACCGGCCTCTTTCACGATGGAAAGGGCGGGGCGAGGGGCCGTTCAGTTATTTCGTGACGTTATCGTAATACACCATATCCGCATTCAGGCCCTGCTGGTAGCCTTTGATGTTATCTCGGACCACAACCTGAGTTTTACCCTGGTCAATAAACACGTACGGGGAGCTACGCTGCAGCTCTTCCTGCAGTTTGGTATAGAGATCTTTGCGCTTGGCCGGATCGGCCTCTGCTACGGCAGCCAGCGTTTGTTTATTCAGCTCCGGGATCTGCCAACCGTTCAGCCCGGCCACGGTGCTGGCTTTGCCGTCGTTATAGGCGAAGGCGCTGGCGTTGGAGTGGGCGTCGAAGTAATCCGGGATCCACAGGCGAATGGCGGCCTGGTGCTGTTTCGCGCGCACACGGGCATACACCTGGCTACCGGCGGCTGGCAGCAGATCAACCTTCACGCCGCCCTGGGCAAAGCTTGCCTGCATCGACTGAGCGATGGTGATAAACGGCGGTTTGTTTTCCACATCCAGCGAGAAATGCGCGTCTTTGATGCCCGCTTTCGCCAGAATTTCTTTCGCTTTCGCCGGGTCAAATTTGAACGGGGTATTTTCCAGCGCGCCCGCGAAGCCGACCGGCAGGAAGCTTTGGTGAACGAAGTACTGGCCTTTCAGCAGATCTTTAGTAATGCCCTGGTAATCCACAAGGTAGCGAGCCGCTTCCCACAGCGCCGGGTTTTTCAGCAGCGGGTTGGCGTTGTTGCCGACGTTAAACACTAAATAGTTCTGCTCGGCTGAAGGAATGCTCAGCACCTTCACGCCCGGCTTGCCTTCCAGCGCGCTGGTCTGGTCAGACCCTAAATCACGGGCGATATCGGCGTCACCCTGCTGAATCAGCAGGCGGCGAGCGGCCGGATCGGGCACATTTTTAATAATAATGTTCTTCACTTTAGGCGCATCGCCCGGAGAAGTCGGGTTGGCATCCAGCACGATAGCCTGATGTGGCTGATAAACGCGCATTTTGAACGGGCCGCTACCGGCAGAGTGCATTTTCAGCCATTCGTTGCCGAAGTCACCTGCTTTCACGTTTGGCTCAACCGCTTTTTCATCCACGATAGATGCGATAGGCGTGGAAAGAATATTCAGCGCAACCGCCGGACTGACGTCCGCGGTCCAGTGCACTTCCAGCGTGTGGTCATCCACTTTCTTCAACTGGCTGGAGATGTTGTCCGGCTGCCAGCCCAGTACGTTCAGGATAAAGGCCGGGGATTTGTTCAGCGTGACCGCGCGGGTGTAGGAGAAGATCACGTCTTCCGGGCGCAGCGGGTTGCCGGAGGCAAATTTAGCGTCCGGGCGCAGCTTGATGGTCAGTTTCTTATTGGCCGCATCGCCTTGCCAGCTGGCTGCCAGAATCGGCACGACTTTGGCCGGGTCCGTGCGGTCTGCCTGCACCAGGCGCTGATAAAGGCTCGGCACGGTCTGAATACTTGAGAGTTCGTTGGCTTCAGCCGGGTCAAGGCTGACGATGTCATCCAGCCCCTGAGCTACCACCAGGGTATCCGGCGGCGTGGCAGCGTGGGAAGCGGCAGACAGCGCCGCCAGCAGCAGTAATGGCAGAACTTTTTTTTGCATGTGTGTACCCTGTAATTGTGTTTTTTATCGACTTTTCTCTGTGTATTTACGTTAGGTGAGTTATCTCAATTCACAAAGTCAAAATTGCGCTTTGCATATAAATATACGATATATCCAATGCGATAAAGTGCTGAGAACCTGACGGCCACTTGCTGTATGGGAGCGTCAATATCGACGATGATGAAGGTTCGGTTAAGCTTCCGTTCACCGTACCTGTTTTCTCCCTCGCCCCTTTGGGGAGAGGGCCGGAGTGAGGGGCGTGGCGTAATGCCACCTGAGACATTCACATGTCCGGTAGCGGAAGATAAAACTGAACGGACCCCGATCCGCCCCAGCACAATCGCTTGTGTTTGTGTTTGTGTTTGTGTTTGTGTTTGTGACGAAGAGGCGAAACAGAAAAAAGGCCAAAAAAAAGCCCCCACGCGCTGGTGAGGGCTTCTCTATTCATCCCCTCTCCCGCATGGGGAGAGGGTCAGGGTGAGGGGAAAAACTACTCGTTAATCCTCGGATGCTGATCCACCAGCAGAGCACGCTTTGCCTGCAGAGTTTCGATTTCCTTATCCAGGTCCTCAATTTTCTGCTCGATATTGTCGTGATGCTCCTGCACGATTTCACGCGCTTCGGCAATATCAGACGCCGCAGGCGTCGCGCCTTTCAGCGGCTTATTGGCGGTCTCTTTCATGGTGATCGCGGTAATCAAGCCGATAATCGCCACCACCATCAGGTAGTAAGCCGGCATCATCAGATTTTGCGTACTTTCGACCAGCCATGCGGCAAGCGTTGGTGTCAGGCCGGCAATCAGCACCGAAATGTTAAAGGCGCTCGCCAGGGCGCTATAGCGGATGTGGGTCGGGAACATCGCCGGTAAGGTCGAGGCCATCACCCCAATAAAGAAGTTCAGCACCACCGCCAGCACCAGCAATCCGGCAAAAATCAGCCCAATGGCGCCGCTGTTAATCAGCATAAAGGCCGGGATAGCGAACGCGAACAGGCCAATACTGCCGAGGAAGACAAACGGGCGACGACCAAAACGGTCGCTCAGCAGGCCGATCATTGGCTGCACGAACAGCATCCCCACCATAATGGCGATGATGATCAGCACCCCGTGCTCTTCCGAGTAATGCAGGTTGTGGGACAGGTAGCTCGGCATGTAGGTCAGCAGCATGTAATAGGTCACGTTGGTTGAAATCACCAGACCAATACAGACCAGCAGACTGCGCCAGTGCTTAGTGGCAATCTCTTTGAACGAGACTTTTGGCCCTTCGGCCAGGCCTTCGCGGTCGCCTTGCTCCATTTTCTCAACGTGCTGCTGGAATGCCGGGGTCTCTTCCAGCGCATGGCGCAGATAAAGCCCGATGATACCTAACGGCAACGCGAGGAAGAACGGAATACGCCAGCCCCAGTCGAGGAAGTTTTCTTCGCCAACGATAGCGGTAATCAGCACAACCACGCCCGCGCCGCAGACGAACCCTGCAATCGAACCGAAGTCCAGCCAGCTGCCCATAAAGCCGCGTTTACGGTCGGGAGAGTATTCGGCCACGAAAATAGACGCCCCGGTATATTCCCCGCCGACCGAGAAGCCCTGGGCCATTTTTGCCAGCAGCAGCAGGATAGGCGCCCAGATGCCGATAGTGGCGTAGGACGGGATAAGCCCGATGGCAAATGTACTGAGTGACATGATGACAATGGTGATAGCCAGGATTTTCTGACGACCGTATTTATCCCCTAACATCCCGAAGAACAGTCCACCTAGCGGGCGAATCAGGAAAGGAACAGAGAAGGTCCCCAGCGCGGCAATCATCTGCACGCTTGGGCTGGCATCCGGGAAGAAGACTTTACCCAGCGCGTAAGCAACAAAACCGTAAACACCGAAATCAAACCATTCCATCGCGTTGCCCAGTGAAGCGGCAGTGATGGCTTTTTTCAGACGCGCATCGTCAATGATAGTGACGTCACTGACCTTGATCGGTCTGACTTTCTTTTTCCTTTTTAACATTCTTTATCCTCGTGTTTTCCTTGCGGGGGTAAAAATTCCCTCTGTAAGTGTAGTGCGCCGCGCAATAAGCGCTGGCGAAAACTGCAGCACTCAGATGAGGCGGCAATAAAGCGAAGTGAAAAGTAATAACCTATTGAAACTATGTGAAATGCAACGCTTAAACTAGTCTCATAAATTATGTGGCTAATACTTAGAACTGTGATCAATATCAAATTTTTTAACTAAAGTAAAATTTCGCTACGCCGAAATAACATGCATACCACCAAAGAATTAACATCTGGATAACCTCTCAAAGGGAGTTGCTATGTCCGCCCATGTGCCGGTCACCCAGCGTGAATACACGCTTGATGACGATACGACCCTGATGTCCACCACCGATCTGAAAAGTTACATTACGCACGCGAACGATACCTTCGTGCAGGTCAGTGGCTACTCGCTACATGAGCTAAGCGGCGCCGCGCACAACCTCGTGCGACATCCCGATATGCCCAAAGCGGCCTTTGCCGATATGTGGTTCACCCTGCAGCAGGGCGAGCCGTGGACGGGCATCGTGAAAAACCGCCGTAAAAACGGTGACCATTATTGGGTACGTGCCAATGCGGTGCCGGTGGTGCGTCACGGCAAAACCACAGGCTATATGTCTATTCGCACCAAAGCCTCGCCGGAAGAGATTGCAGCTGCGGAGCCGCTCTACAAGGCGCTGAACGAAGGCCGCAGCAACAAGACCGTTTATAAAGGCCTGGTACTGCGTAAAGGCTTGTTCGGCAAGCTGCCGACCCTGTCACTGCGCTGGCGTATTCGTGGGCTAATGAGCGGTTTGTTCGTTCTGCTGCTGGCCTCGGCGTTTGCCCTCGGGCAAAGCCCGCTCCAGATGTTAGCTATTGCGGCATTTACCGCCTTAGCTTGTGTATTACTGGAGTG
Organism: Cedecea sp. B1(4); assembly: GCF_059414925.1. Taxonomy (NCBI): domain Bacteria; kingdom Pseudomonadati; phylum Pseudomonadota; class Gammaproteobacteria; order Enterobacterales; family Enterobacteriaceae; genus Cedecea; species Cedecea sp. B1(4). The sequence continues at coordinate 180,714 of NZ_JCAHMZ010000003.1, forward strand.
GCAAATTGCTCGCCCGCTGGAAAACGTGGCTCGCCAGGCGCTGGAAGTGGCCACTGGTAACAGCCATCGCGTGAAGCATCTTCAGCGCAGCGATGAAATCGGGGTGATTTTGCGTTCCATTGGCCAGCTTGGGCTGATGTGCCGCTGGCTTATCAACGACGTCAGCAGCCAGGTGGCGAACGTGCGCAGCGGCAGCGAGGCGATGGCGAAAGGGAATGACGATCTGAATGAACGTACCCGCCAAACGGTGGTTAACGTGCAGCAAACGGTGGCGACCATGAACCAGATGGCGGCATCGGTCCAGACCAACTCGGAAACCGCTTCGGCGGCAGACAAACTTTCCAGCTCCGCCAGCGACGCGGCGGCGCAGGGCGGGCAGGCGATGGAAACCGTGGTCACCACCATGGACGACATTGCCGACAGCACCCAGCGCATCGGCTCCATCACCAGCCTGATTAACGACATCGCCTTCCAGACCAATATCCTGGCGCTTAACGCGGCGGTAGAGGCGGCTCGAGCCGGTGAGCAGGGCAAAGGGTTTGCCGTGGTGGCCGGGGAAGTGCGTAACCTGGCGCAGCGTAGCGCCAGTGCGGCCAACGATATCCGCAAGCTGATTGACGCCAGCGCCAGCAAGGTGCAGTCCGGCACGGTGCAAGTGCATGAGGCGGGGCGCACCATGCAGGATATTGTCGCTCAGGTGCAGAACGTCACTCAGCTTCTCGGGCAGATAAGCCACGCCACGTCAGAGCAGGCGGATGGCCTGGCGGACATTACCCGCGCGGTGGCAGAGCTGAACGCGATAACGCAGAAAAACGCTGCGCTGGTGGAAGAGAGCGCGCAGGTCTCGGCGATGGTGAAGCACCGCGCTACTCGCCTGCAGGATGCGGTCACGGTTCTGGGTTAAGGTGTTTCCGGCGGTTAGCCAGCGCTATCCGGCTGGCTCCGCTTATACAGGCGGCGAGGGTGACCAATCTTGCCGTACAGCATTTCGACGCTGAGAAAGCCTTTTTCCACGCAGTGTTCCAGGTAGCGGCGGGCGGTGGTTTTGCTGAGTTTGGTTTCGCTGACCACGTCGTCTACCGAGAAACAGCGCTGAGCTTCGGCTTCGCGAAACAGGCGCTGGACCAGCTCCAGCGTATTCTCCTCGATACCTTTGCTGCCCGCATCCAGCGGGGCGTTGCGCGCCTGCAGCTCATAAAGCTTATCGACGTTCTGCTGATCCACCACTTTCCATTCGCGCTGCTGCTGGCTGAACTGCACGAAGCGTTCCAGTGAGTGGCTCAGGCGCTTCCACGAGACCGGCTTGAGGATGTAGTCAAACGCGCCGCTGCGAATCGCCTGGCTGCAGGTGTCCATATCGCTGGCGGCGGTGATGAAGATCACCGAGCAGGCGTGCTGTTTTAAAAGGTCGCTGCCAAACAGCGTGATGCCTTTCCCGTCCGGCAGATAGTTATCCAGCAGGATAAGCTGCGGCTGCTTTTCCAGCATCAGGCGCTGGGCGGCTGCCAGGCTGTTGGCTATCCCCACCAGGTGCAGGTGGGGGTGCTTATCAATCAGCTCCGCGTGAAGCTCGGCCAGTTCGCTCTCATCCTCCACGATAAGCACGTTAATCATTTCATTTTGCATACTCAAAAGCCTTACGTTGGGCTGAGGTCGCTCCCCGGAACGACAACATCTGGAATAAATACTGAGAACACGGTGCCGCTCGGCAGGTTATCGGAAACCTCCACCGTGCCCTTCGCCAGCGCGACGTAGCTGGCGATAAGATGCAGGCCGAGCCCGTGGTCGCCGTGGGTTTTGGTGGTGACGCCCGGCGTGAAAATATGGTCACGCAGTTCAGGCGCAATGCCGACGCCGTGGTCGGCCACCTCGATGACCAGCTCCCGGTCGTTTATCACGATATAGACTTCCACCGGCTGGTGCTCGCCTTCGGCGCGCTGGGTGGCCTCGATGGCGTTATCCAGCAGGTTACCAATAATCGAAATCAGCTCGGATTCCGGCACGTTGCTCGGCATTCTCGTCATGCTGCAGGCCGGATCGAACGCCAGCGACACGCCTTTCTCACGCGCTCTGGCGTATTTGCCCAATAGCAGACCGCACAGCGTGGCGGAACAGAAGCGCGCGGAGACAAAATCCAGCACTTCCTGTGCGTGCTCGGACTGCGCTTTAATATAGCGTTTGGCGTCATCGTAGCGGGCCATATGCAACAGCCCGGCGAGCGTTGCCATGCGATTAAGCTGCTCGTGCCGCATGATGCGTAGGTTGTCCACGTAGCGTTTCACCTGGCTGAGCTGGAAGCTCAGGCTATCAATATCTTTGCGGTCCCGGAAGGTGATCACCCAGCCCTGCAGCACGCCCTCAAGCTCGATACGAACCCGGCTGGCAAGCACGCTGAGATCGTTAAAGGCGCAGATTTCATCGTGGGTATCTCGCGCCAGCATGACTTCGGGATCGAAGAACGTCACCGGCAGGATCACCTCGGCAATCTGCTTGCCGCGGATCTCGCGTGAAGGCTGTTCCAGGCCCAGCAGTTTCTTCGCCGCCTTGTTGATCACCTCGATCTGCGAGCGGCTGTCGATGGCGATCACGCCTTCGTAGATCGACTCCATCATCGCTTTTTGCTGGCGCACCAGCAGGCTGATCTGCCGCGGCTCCAGCGAGAACATCTGCCTTTTGATACTGCGGGTGAAGTACCAGGAAAAGATAAACAGCGCCAGCAGCAAAATGATCGCCGCCAGCAGGATGTTGATCACCTTGCCGGACGTGACGTCATCGAGGTAGCTCTTCAGGTAGCCCACCGACACAATGCCAATCACCTTGCCGTGCTGGTCGAAGATTGGGGCTTTGCTGCGCAGCGACAGGCCGAGGCCGCCTTTGCGCAGCGTGGTGATGCTTTTGCCCTGCAGCACTTCCTCGTTATCGCCGCCGACCAGCGTTTTGCCCACGCGGTCGGCATGCACGGAATGATAGAGATGAATGCCGTGCTCGTCGCCGATGACGATAAAGCTGGCATCGCTATGCACGACCAGCTTTTGCATAAAGTTGTGTATTGCCGGAATATCTTTTTTTTCCACCGACTCCTGCAGGGTAGGAATTAAGGCAATCTCTTCCGCCTGAATTCTCGCCCGGGTGCTCATTTCCTGATAAAGCTGGCGGCCAACGTCGAAATAGTAATAGGTTCCGAGCATGGCAAAGAGCACGGAAAAAAAGGCAACCAGGTAGATAAACAAGCGTATCTGAAAGGAAACTTTCATAGGCCAGGCGTGTATTCAGTGAGGCAAAACGGCAGCTTAACACCGATGCCCCGCTGGCTGCGCGGCTTTGAACGAAAGTTTGAACGACCTCACGCAACGGCACTTTTCGTTAATTTCAGCCAATTTTTTTGCACTCTCTTAAGGTTTGTCTAAGCCGGGAATAAAAACCATAAAAACCACGAAGAAATAAAAACCATTAACGCCATAGATGCCTTTAAATTAACGGTTTTAATCTGCTACCCCTCACATTACAGGGGTATTTAATCTTTTAGTCTGCCCCGACAAATTAAAAAAAGGGGCTTGATATGAGCACGACCGATGATTCCTACAACATCATTCCTGAATCCATTGATATTAATAAGCCGACGCTTAAAGAGCGCTGGTGGCATATTCTCGACAGCTGGAAAGTGGGGATTATCCCGCTGCCGCTGTTTGTGCTGGCAGGGGCGCTGATCGCCATCGACTGCCTCGGCGGTAAACTGCCGAGCGATATCGTGGTGATGGTGGCGACGCTGGCCTTCTTCGGCTTTGCCTGCGGCGAATTTGGTAAACGCCTGCCGGTGATCGGCAAAATGGGTGCCGCCGCCATCTGCGCCACCTTCATCCCTTCCGCGCTGGTGTACTATGGCCTGCTGCCGGACGTGGTGGTGGAGTCCACCACCAAATTCTATAAATCCACCAACATCCTTTACCTCTACATCTGCTGCATCATCGTCGGCAGCATCATGAGCATGAACCGCACCACGTTGATTCAGGGCTTCCTGCGTATTTTCTTCCCGATGCTGTGTGGCGAAGTCGTGGGCATGATTGTTGGCATGGGCGTTGGCCTGGCGCTGGGCCTTGAGCCGTTCCAGATCTTCTTCTTCCTGATCCTGCCGATCATGGCCGGGGGCGTTGGGGAAGGGGCGATCCCGCTTTCCATCGGCTACGCCACGCTGCTGCATATGGATCAGGGCGTGGCGCTGGGCCGCATTCTGCCTATCGTGATGCTGGGCAGCCTGACGGCGATCGTTATCTCCGGCTGCCTGAATCAGCTGGGAAAACGCTTCCCGCACCTGACCGGCGAAGGTGAACTGATGCCGGGTAAAACCAACGGCGGTGAAAAAGAGCAAACCGCCGCCCTGTTCAACGGCAAAGCAGACGTGACCACTATCGCTTCCGGCGCGCTGCTGGCGGTGCTGCTCTACATGGTGGGTATGCTGCTGCACAAACTGATTGGCCTGCCGGCTCCGGTCGGGATGCTGTTTGTCGCGGTGCTGATCAAGCTTTGCCACGGCGTTTCCCCACGCATGCTGGCGGGCTCGCAGGTGGTTTATAAATTCTTCCAGACTGCCGTGACCTATCCAATTCTGTTTGCCGTGGGCGTCGCCATTACGCCTTGGAATGAGCTGGTTGACGCTTTCACTATTACCAACCTGCTGGTCATCGTCAGTACCGTCAGCGCGCTGGTGGCGACCGGTTTCTTCGTCGGTAAAAAAATCGGTATGCATCCTATCGACGTGGCCATTGTGTCCTGTTGCCAGAGCGGGCAGGGCGGGACCGGCGACGTCGCCATTCTGACCGCCGGTAACCGCATGTCGCTGATGCCGTTCGCCCAGATTGCAACCCGCATTGGCGGGGCGATCAACGTCTCGGTGGCGCTGCTGGTGCTTGGCAACTTTCTTGTCTGACTTTTGATTAACCAGGAACTGTTATGAAACTCGCAAGTTATGTACTTCAGGGCCAGCGGAGCTACGGCGTGGTAACGCCGGAAGGCATCGTTGACCTGGGCCGCCGTTTAGGCTCGCGTTTTGCGGATTTAAAGGCTTTGCTGGCGGCAGACGCGGTGCATGAAGCGCTGGCGTTTGCCGGGCTGAAGGCCGATGTGGCGGCGTCAGACGTTCGCTGGCTGCCGGTCATCGAACGCCCGGAGAAAATTCTGTGCGTCGGCATGAACTACGCTGACAAGCGCAAAGAGTTCGACCAGCACAACCCGGCTCCAACCCTGTTTGTGCGCTTTGCCGACTCCCAGACCGGGCATGACTCCCCGGTGGTGAAACCGCATCACTCCAGCGAGTTCGACTATGAAGGCGAGTTGGCGGTGATCATCGGCAAAGGCGGAGTGAACATTTCTGCGGCGGATGCCCTGAACCACGTCGCGGGCTACAGCTGCTATATGGACGGGTCGGCGCGCGACTGGCAGCACACCTGGTTTACCGCCGGGAAAAACTGGCCGCAGACCGGGGCTTTTGGCCCGTGGATGACCACGTCGGATGAAATTCGCGATCCGCACGATCTGGCGATCCGCACCTGGCTGAATGGGCGCATGGTACAGGAAGACAACACCAGCAGCATGATCCACAAGGTTGCCGAGCTTATCGAATACATCTCGACTTTTACCTCGCTCAGCGCGGGGGACGTGATCATCACCGGTTCTCCCGGTGGCGTCGGCAAAAAGCGCACGCCGCCGCTGTTTATGCAGCCGGGCGACCGCATTGAAGTTGAAATTGAGCGCATTGGCCATCTCAGCAACGTGATCGTTGCGGCCCGCGAGCCTCTGGCTTCCGGGGCGGTGGCGCACTAACGCTATGTTCCAGCCCAACCCCATCGAGTTCAGTACCGTCGATCCGCTGCGGCAGCCGCAGGCGCTGGCCGCCATCCGGGATCTGCTGGGGCGGAACCAGCTCGGGCTGGACGGCGACATTCAGCTGTTCGTCGTCGCCCTTTCAGGGGCAAAAATTGTCGGCTGTGCCGGGCTGGCGTGGCGCACCATCAAATGTGTGGCGGTGGATGAAGCCTGGCGTGGGGATAACCTTAGCGTGCGTTTGCTGGGGGAAATCCAGCATATCGCGATGGAGCACGGGCAGGCGCATTTGTTCCTGTTCACCCGCCCCTACAACCTCGACCGGTTTCGCCAGAGCGGCTTTTGGCCGCTAGTGCAGGTGGATGAGGCTGCGGTGTTGATGGAAAACACGCCCGTCGGCATCAGCCGCTACTGCGCCGGGTTGGAGAAACTGCGGCAACCGGGCAACCGGATCGGCGCCATTGTGATGAACGCTAACCCGTTCACTCTCGGCCACCGCTATCTGGCCGAGCAGGCGGCGCAGCGCTGCGACTGGCTGCATCTGTTTGTGGTGCGCGAGGACGCTTCATTTTTTCCGTTCGAGGAGCGGTGGGAGATGGTTCGCCAGGGAGTGGACCACTTGCCTAACGTGATTGTGCATCCGGGGTCCGACTACCTGATCTCCCGCGCCACCTTTCCGGGCTATTTCCTGAAAGAGAGCGGGCTTATCGACAAAACCTGGAGCGCAATGGACCTGATGATTTTCCGTTACTACGTTGCCCCGGCGCTGGGCGTGACGCACCGCTTTGTCGGCAACGAGCCGTTCTGCGCGGTGACCCGGGAATACAACCAGGCCATGCGCTACTGGCTGGAAGTGCACCGCCACCACAGCGCGGCGTCGATTCAGGTGATCGAGCTGCCGCGAAAATGCCATGCCGCCGGACGAGAGATTTCCGCCTCTGAAGTGCGAGCCTTACTCAAGAGCCAGCAAATGGCCCGCATCCGGGACATTGTCCCGGACAGTACCTTTAGCCATCTCCAGCGGCACTACGCGCGGGATGTGGCCTGAATTTTTTAACCAGGACAAAGCCTTATGAGAATCGTAAAGCAAGCCTTAGCCGGGACGCTGGAGTCCAGCGATCTACTGGTGAGAGTCGCCCCCGCCGAAGGTGAGTTCAGCCTGATGATACACAGCGAAGTACAAAAGCAGTTCGGGGAGCAAATTCGTCGTATGGCGGAGCAGACGCTCGCTCAGCTCGGCGTGAAAGAGGGGATTTTTATTCTGGAAGACAAGGGGGCACTGGACTGCGTGATCCGCGCCCGTTTGCAAAGCGCGGTGCTCCGTGCCGCCGATGCCGAACAGATTGACTGGGGAAAACTACAATGAAAAAACTCCGTCGCAGCATGTTGTTCCTCCCCGGCGCTAACGCCGCCATGCTCTCCACCGCTTTTATTTACCGCCCGGATTCGATCATGTTCGACCTGGAAGACGCCGTGGCGCTGCGTGAGAAAGACACCGCCCGCGTGCTGGTGTTTCACGCTCTGCAGCACCCGATGTACCGCTACATCGAAACCGTGGTTCGTATTAACCCGCTTAACACCCCGTTTGGCCTGGCCGATCTCGAGGCCGTCGTGCGCGCCGGAGTGGACGTGGTGCGCCTGCCAAAAACCGACACGCCGGAAGATATCTTCCTGCTGGAATCTCACCTCGAGCGCATTGAGCGTGAGTGTGGCCGAGAGCCGGGCTCCACCAAACTGATGGCAGCGATTGAATCCGCCGTCGGCGTGATCAACGCCGTCGCCATCGCACGTTCTTCCCCGCGTCTGATTGGTATTGCGCTGGCGGCGTTTGATTACGTGATGGATATGCAAACCGAGCGTGGCGACGGCACGGAGCTGTTCTATGCCCGCTGCGCGGTGCTGCATGCCGCGCGCGCCGCCGGGATTGACGCGTTCGACGTGGTTTGGTCTGACGTGAATAACGAGGCCGGGTTCCTGCGAGAAGTCGAGCTAATCCGCAAAATGGGCTTCAACGGTAAATCGCTGATCAACCCCCGGCAGATTGAGCTGCTGCATAACGCCTACGCGCCAACTCAGGACGAAGTCGATTATGCCCGCCGGGTGATTGCCGCCGCCGACGAAGGGGAGCGCAACGGCCTGGGCGTAGTGTCGCTCAACGGCAAGATGATCGACGCGCCAATCATTAACCATGCGCAGGTGGTGCTTGAGCGCGCCGCGGCTTCCGGCGTGCGCCGTTAAGGACAAAACAATGAGCAATATGACCGAACTTTTACACCTTGAGTATCCGCATCTGGCCCATCTGCGAAGCTTCGACGGGGCGCATCAAACCACGCCGTGGCTGGCGGATGCCGAAGCGAAGAAAGCCCGTAAGCTTTGCGACACGGTGGAGCAGGCGATTGCCCAAAGCGGGCTGAAGGACGGCATGACCATCTCCTTCCACCATGCTTTCCGGGAAGGCGATCGGGTGATTAATCACGTGGTTGCCACGCTGGCTCGCCTTGGATTTAAAGATCTGACGCTGGCCTCTAGTTCGCTGATGACCTGCAACGAAGCGCTGATTGAGCCCATTCGTAACGGCGTGATCACCCGCATTTACACCTCCGGGATGCGCGGCAAGCTGGCGGAAGCGATCTCTCATGGCCTGATGGCCGAGCCGGTACAAATCCACTCCCACGGCGGGCGCGTGAAGCTGCTGCAGGACGGCGAGCTAAAAATCGACGTGGCATTTCTCGGCGTGCCGTGCAGCGACGAATACGGCAATGCCAACGGCACCCACGGGAAATCCTGCTGCGGCTCGCTGGGCTACGCCAAAGTAGACGCCCATTTTGCCCGCAAAGTCGTGCTGTTAACCGAAGAGCTGGTGCCGTTCCCCAATATGCCCGCGAGCCTGATGCAGGATGAGGTGGACTACATCGTTCAGGTCGACACCGTGGGCGATCCGGCCAAAATCAGCGTCGGGGCAGCACGTGTCACCAGCAATCCCCGCGAGCTGATGATTGCCCGCACCGCAGCGGAAGTGATTGAACATTCGGGCTACTTCCGCTCCGGCTTCTCCATGCAGACCGGCTCCGGCGCGGCGGCTACAGCCTGCACGCGCTTTATGGAAGAAAAAATGGAGCGTAATGGCGTCGTCGCTCGCTTTGCCCTCGGGGGGATCACCGGCAGCCTGGTGGATCTCCATGAGAAAGGATTGATCGAAAAACTGCTCGATACCCAGTGCTTTGACGGCCAGGCCGCCGCCTCTCTGGCGCGTAACCCGAACCACGTTGAGATCTCCACCAACGTTTATGCCAACCCCGGAGCGAAGGCCACGAGCTGTGATCGGCTTGATGTGGTGATCCTCAGCGCGTTGGAGATCGATATCGACTTTAACGTCAATGTGATCACCGGATCTGACGGTGTTATGCGCGGCGCATCCGGGGGGCACTGCGACGTGGCGAGCGCGGCAAACCTGACTATCGTGGTTGCTCCGCTGCTGCGCACGCGCATTCCTACCGTTGTTAAACGGGTGACCACGCGCGTTACGCCAGGTGAAAGCATTGATGTGCTGGTGACGGATCACGGCGTGGCGGTTAATCCGGCCCGGCCGGAGATCCGTGAACGGCTTGAGGGCGCGGGGATGAAGATCGTGAGCATAGAAGATCTTTACCAGCGCGCTATTTCCCTGACCGGCGAGCCGAAGCCGATCGAATTTACGTCGCGTATCGTCGGCGTAATCCGCTACCGCGACGGCAGCGTGATCGACGTGGTGCGCCAGGTCAAAGAGGAGTCAGCCCAATGAGTGAAACGCTTGTGGAAGCGGAGGGCATTATCCTTGCAGCCCTGCTTGAGGCGAAAGAGCGGCGGGCGCACCGACAGCAAGAGTGGCTGGTTAAGCATCGGCAGCCGGTGCTTTCCCTGACGCTGGTGACGCCCGGCCCGGTAAAGGACAGCATTCGCTACCGCAACTGCATGGCGGTAGCGCTGCAGGCCTGCGACCAGCTGCTGTGGGGCAACCGCTGGCCGGTGCTCGAGCGGCAGGTACTGTGGCTGCCGACCGGGGCCGAAGCGATGTGGAGCGTGGCGCATTCGGCCAGCGAACTTAAGGCGGCAACTGTCGAGCTGGAGCAAACCCATCCGCTCGGCAGGCTGTGGGATGCGGATGTGATTTGCCCCGACAATGGCCCGGTCGGGCGGACTTCGCTGGATTTGGCGGGCCGGCGCTGCCTGGTGTGCAACGAGCCCGCGCATGCCTGTGCACGCTCCCGCCGCCACCCCATGGATGAAGTGACCGCGCGCGTCGAGAGGCTGATAGATGGCTGGTTTGCCAGGGATTAAATCCAGGACTGCCGCCGCCCCGGATGTGCCAGCCCTGGCGCGGCAGGCGCTGCTGGACGAGGTGTGGCTAACGCCAAAGCCGGGGCTGGTGGATGCCGCCAACAACGGCTCGCACCGGGACATGGATCTGCCGATGTTTCTCGGCAGCATTGCGGCCATTGGCCCCTGGTTCAGCACGTTCCACGCTTTAGGGCGTGAACATGCCGGGCGAGGTGCCAGTGAGATGCTGCGGCTCATCCGTCCGGCGGGCATCGCCTGCGAACAGGCGATGTATCAGGCCACTCAGGGCGTGAATACGCACAAAGGTGGCGTGTTTTCGCTGGGGCTGCTTTCTACCGCCGCTGGCCGTCTGCAGGGGCAGGGCAAAGCGCTAACTGCATCGTCGGTGTGTTCCACCGTGAGCGAGATCTGCAGCGGGATTGTGGAAAGAGAACTGGTCGCGGCCCGGAAGGCTTCTTCCGTTGGCGAAAGGCTTTATCAGCAGTTTGGCCTGACCGGCGCACGCGGCGAGGCGGAAAGCGGATTCCTTACTGTGCGCCAGCATGTGCTGCCTTACTGGCAGACGGAAAGCTGCCCGAAGCGCCGCCTGCTTTCGGCGATGTTGCGCCTGATGGCTGCTAACCCAGACACCAATCTTGTGTCGCGCGGCGGGCTAAACGGACTGCGCTATGTGCAGCGTTACGCTGCGCGCCTGATTCAGCAAGGCTGGCACGAGGACGATCTTCGGCAAATGGATGCCGATCTTATTGCCCGCAACCTCAGTCCCGGCGGGAGCGCGGATCTGCTGGCCGTCAGCGCTGTTTTAGCGGAAATTGCGGCGTGAAGGCAATGCAGCACGAATTTCATGCTAATTAGGCCCGTTTTTGTCTAGTCTGAGGTTTTCACTCTTGATAATAAAAGGAGTACCTCATGGCTCAGACCGCAGAGAAAAACCGTCGCTTTGTGCTGGCGAAGCGCCCGCAGGGAATGCCGACCCGCGAAGATATCCATCTGGAAGAAGTGGCTGTTCCGACGCCGGGGAAAGGTGAAGTGCTGCTACGCACGCTTTTCCTCTCCCTCGACCCGTATATGCGCGGGCGCATGAGCGACGCCAAATCCTACTCGGCGCCGATTGCCATCGGTGAAGTTATCGTGGGGGGAACCGTCAGCCGCGTGGAAAGCTCTCAGCATCCTGATTACCAGCCGGGCGACCTGGTACTGGCCGACTCTGGCTGGCAGGATTATTCACTTTCCAACGGGGAAGGCCTGCAGAAGCTGGAGAAAAACATGTCTCACCCTTCCTGGGCGCTGGGGCTGCTTGGGATGCCGGGCTTTACCGGCTATATGGGTCTGACAGACATCGGTAACCCGCAGCCGGGTGAAACCGTGGTGGTTGCGGCAGCCAGCGGCGCGGTGGGTTCGGTTGTGGGGCAAACGGCTCGCCTGCGCGGGGCGAGAGTTATCGGTATTGCCGGCGGGGAAGATAAGTGCCGCTATGTGAATGACACGCTGAAGTTTGATGAGTGCCTCGATCACCGTGCCAGTGATTTCGCTGAACAGCTCGCCAAAGCCTGCCCGAACAGCATCGACGTCTACTTTGAAAACGTAGGCGGGGCGGTGTTTGACGCCGTCTTCCCGCTGCTGAATACCAAAGCGCGTATCCCTGTTTGTGGCGTGATCAGCCAATATAATGGCAACAACAGCGCCTTTGAGCACGATCGTCTGCCGGAGCTAATGGCGACTATCCTGAAAAAACGTATGCGCGTGGAAGGATTTATCATCAGCCAGGATTACGGGCATCGTTACCCGGAATTCTACAAGCAGATGAGCGAGTGGATCGCCGCCGGAGAGATTGCGTTCCGCGAGGATATCGTGGACGGACTGGAAAACACCGTGGAGGCGTTCCAGGGGCTGCTGGCCGGGAAGAACTTCGGCAAGCTGATTGTGAAGGTGGCGGAATAAGATTGACCCTCACCCCGGGCCTCTCCCTGGATGGGAGAGGGGGGAATCAAGCGTTCTTTGTATGAATTCCCTCTCCCCCGTGGGGAGAGGGTTAGGGTGAGGGGAAGCCACGCTCCCTTAAATGAGAATTTTTTTTATTTCCCTGCTGTACTTGCTAAATGACGGCGGACGTGAGAGATTAGCACCCGGTTTGGAACACAGACCTTATGAAAGCAGTTTTAGTAAAGCAGTCCTCAGTTCAAGCGCTATCTTAGATATCCCTTCTTCTCGAGTCTCCTCCTAAGTGCCCGAATAAGTCCAACTCTGCTGAACAGACCATGTTCGCCGCGTTTAGTGGCTCAAGAAACTGAAAAGGTAATATCTATGTCTAACAAAATGACTGGTTTAGTAAAATGGTTCAACGCTGAGAAAGGTTTCGGCTTCATCTCTCCTACCGATGGCAGCAAAGATGTATTCGTACACTTCTCTGCAATCCAGAGCGACAGCTTCAAAACCCTCGACGAAGGTCAGAAAGTTGAGTTCTCTATCGAGAACGGCGCTAAAGGCCCAGCTGCTGCTAACGTTGTTGCGCTGTAATCCAGCCTGACGTTTCAGAAGTGAAGAAACCCGCTACGGCGGGTTTTTTTGTGCCCGCAGTTTGTAGATGTCCAATATCTTTTGCCCTCTCCTGCCCAATGTTGTGTGTTAAATTGTGATTTTGGTTAACCAATTATCCCTTCCTGATTGACATGCTTGCCGAATTGGCTGAACTTAGACGCTATATCATGCACCTAAAGAGGTGCTTAATCATTGGTGTTTACTGGTCAACCAATTTGAGTTGTGAGGGGATATTATGAAGCAAACCTGGCGCTGGTATGGTCCAAACGATCCGGTTAGTCTGGCCGACGCCCGGCAGGCGGGGGCGACAGGGATCGTCACCGCGCTGCACCATATTCCGAACGGTGAAGTCTGGCCGGTCGAAGAAATACTGAAACGCAAAGCTATGGTGGAGGCCGCCGGGCTGGTCTGGTCGGTAGTGGAAAGCGTGCCTATCCACGAAGAGATCAAAACCCATCGCGGGCAGTACGATTTGTGGATCGACAATTACTGCCAAAGTCTGCGTAACCTGGCGGAATGCGGCATCTACACCGTGTGCTATAACTTTATGCCGGTGCTGGACTGGACGCGCACCGATCTCGAATACCCACTGCCGGACGGCTCCAAAGCGCTGCGCTTTGATCAAATCGAATTCGCCGCGTTTGAGCTGCATATTCTGAAGCGCAAAGGGGCTGAAGCTGACTACAGCGCGGAAGAAATCGAACAGGCAAATCGACGCTTCGCGGAAATGCGAGAGGATGAAAAGGCGCGGCTGACCCGCAACATCATCGCTGGCCTGCCCGGCGCGGAAGAGGGCTACACGCTCGATCGGTTCCGCGCCCAGTTGGACACTTACAAAGATATCGACAAAGCGAAGCTGCGCGAAAACTTTGCCTACTTCCTTGAGGCCATTATTCCCGTTGCGGAGCAGGTTGGCATCAAAATGGCGGTTCACCCGGACGATCCTCCGCGTCCCATCCTTGGCCTGCCGCGCATTGTTTCAACTGTGGAGGATATGCAGTGGATGGTGGATGCGGTGAACAGTCCGGCGAATGGCTTTACGATGTGCACCGGCTCTTACGGCGTGCGGGCCGATAACGACCTGGTCGGCATGATTAAACGCTTTGGGCCTCGTATCTACTTCACGCACCTGCGCTCAACGCTGCGGGAAGAAAACCCTAAAACCTTCCACGAGGCCGCACACCTTTATGGTGACGTGGACATGTATGAAGTGGTGAAAGCCATTGTGGAAGAGGAGCAGCGCCGGAAAGAAGCAGGGCAAAGTGAACTGATTCCGATGCGCCCGGATCACGGCCATCAAATGCTGGATGACCTGAATAAAAAGGTGAATCCAGGCTATTCGGCGATTGGCCGTCTGAAAGGGCTGGCAGAAGTGCGTGGCGTTGAGATGGCCATCCAGCGCGCGTTCTTTGGTAAATAGCCCTCGTCGGGTCAGGGAATGGGTCAACCAGTTATGCTATAGTCCGGCTCATTCCCTACCTGCCGTGAGTAAAGATGAAACCGCAAATTCAGGACAAACCTGCCGCGCAGCCGCAGCGGCCTTATCAGGAAGTTGGCGTGATGCTGCGCGACATGATTGCGCGGCAGCAATATGCCCTGGGGGATCGTCTTCCGCCCGAGCGTGAAATCGCGGCGCTGCTGTCGGTGAGCCGGACCGTGGTGCGCGAAGCGCTGATCATGCTGGAGATTGAAGGGCTGGTGGAAGTCCGCCGTGGGGCGGGTATTTTTGTGGTTGCCATGCCGGATAAACTCGCTAACCCTCCAGTTAGTACAAGCCAGTGCAACGATGCCGGGCCGTTTGAGCTATTGCAGGCGCGCCAGCTGCTGGAAAGCAATATCGCGGAGTTTGCCGCCCAGCAGGCCACACGGGAAGATATTCTGAAAATGCGCCAGGCCTTGCAGATAGAAGAACAGGAACTGGCTGCCGGGGATAACGAAAGCGGCGACAGGCAGTTCCATCTTGCCGTGGCCGAGGCCACCCACAACAGCATGCTGGTGGAGTTGTTTAAACAATCCTGGCAGTGGCGTGAAAACAACCCGATGTGGATCCAGCTGCACAGCCATCTGGAGAATAATCACTATCGGCAAGAGTGGCTCGCCGACCATAAGCAAATCCTTGCGGCGCTGATCAAAAAAGACGCCAAAGCGGCCAAACATGCGATGTGGCAGCATCTGGAAAACGTCAAAAACCGGCTGCTGGAGCTGTCTGACGTCGATGATATTAACTTCGACGGTTATTTGTTCGAGTCCTGGCCGCTGAACGAGCCCGGGCGTTAATTCTCAATAAGGCCAGCTAATTAGCTGGCCTTTTCTGATCTGTTTATCTCACCTGTATATGCTCAGGCGCTTAAACCCTTCACTGTAAATGGCCGCGAAAGCGGCCTTATTTCACACGAGTTGCCGCTGGAGCTGCTCCCCGCTTTGCTGTAAATCCGGCTGCGGGTTGCGGCCTATCAGCACATATTCATACCCCTTACTGCGCCACCAGACGAGGTTAAGGCCACGGCGAACTTCGTGTTTCAGCGTAGGGCTGTCGGCTGCCTTGCTGCGGGAAATACACAGCGCCATCGGCCCGTAGCTGGCGTGCAGGTAGGCCATCTGCGCGATAGAGGTGCTGTCGTAGCGCAGCATCCTCACGCTTTTTAGCTCGGCTTCCGGCAGCTCAACTTCACCTTGCTGAAGCCTGAGGCCGATATCTTGCTGCATACGGTTCAGGCCGTTTTGCAGCGCCTGAGGCGTGACGTTGATGTCCGCCAGCGTTTCGGCGCTGTAGAGCGACATGTACTGCGCAATCAGGTCGCGAATTTCTGGCTCGCCGCTAAGTTTTTGCTCGCCGGGGCGAATAAAGCGCCCGGCCAGTACGCCGACGGCGAGGAAGCTGAGGGAGGCGGCGATCAGGCTGCGGCGGCTAACGCCTTGTGTTTGCGGCTTCATGTTCACCGGCTGATGCAGCAGCACGTTGAGTTTGGCCTGCATTCTATCGACTGGCGCTTCTTCCAAAAGTGGGGCAAAAGCCTGTTCCAGCGGCAGATGGCTTTGCATGAGCGGCTCAACGCGGGCGGCCAGATCGTCATCGTTATTCAACTGCTGCTCAAAGGCGTGGCGTTCATCCTCGCGCATTTCGCCGTCCAGCCAGGCCACGATAGCCTCATCGCTCCACGGAGCGGAGAAGGATTGACGCGTCATTTGAGCTCCTTCTTCATCGTCGGCATCAGGTGCCTGGCCAGCGTCAGGCGCGCGGCGGCCAGGCGGCTCATCACGGTGCCGATGGGAATGGCCAGCGTGTCGGCCGCTTCCTGATAGGTAAAGCCTTCGACATAAACTAAAAACACGGTATTGCGCTGGGCTTCAGGTAGCTCGCTAACCTGCTGCAACAGCGCGTGATACTGATGCTTGTCTTCGGTATTTTCGCTGTCTGCCAGTTGGCTCAGTTCGTCGCTGTCGACAAAGCCCTGGCCCTGGCGAACGCGCAGGGCGCGAATTTCGTTGATCCAGATAGAGTACAAAATCGCAAACAGCCAGCGGTCTATCCGCGTCCCTGACTGAAACTGACTGCAGCGCTCTAAAGCGCGCACGCAGGTGGACTGAACCAAATCTTCAGCCACATCACGATTGCGGGACAGCACCATGCCGTAACGCCAGAGGCGGGCAAGGTGCTGGGCCAGCTGTAAACGAACTTCGTTGACGGTGATTTTTATGCCCTCAGCCTTAGGACTCCGGGTGCCCGTCAATGGCGGCTTTTAAATCGCGATACTCCTCGCAGCCGGTTCCGCAGAGCGTTTTAATGGTCGCTAACTGGGCTTTCGCCAGGTCAGGGCGGCCCTTAATCATCCACGCTTCGCCAAGATATTCGCGCACTTTGGCATAGTGCGGATCCAGGGCGATGGAACGCTGATAATAGCCGATTCCTTCGTCGGTGCGCCCCAATTTTCTTGTGGCGTAGCCCCGGTAGTTCCAGGCTTCACGCGTGTTGGGCTGCTGCAGGGTATCCAGCAGATTTAACGCCTCCTGATACCGGCCTGATTTTGCCAGATGGTAAGCATATTGCGTCTTGTCGCTGTCGCTTAACATGCTGCTTTTTTCCACGGTACAGGTTTTGGTTTTGCTGTCGTACACCTGGCCTGTCGGGCAGTCCGGCGTTTTGGAATCATCGTCGCCCATGGCGCTGGCGGCGGCGGAATAGAAAAGCCCGCTGGCAACCAGGCACAGTAAAGGCAGCAGTTTACGAGTTGAAGGCATGTTCATGGTGTCGTCCTGTAGGTTAGCGAGAGTTGCCTTTGCAGGCGGGGAGCATGCGGCGCAGCGTGCCGTCACGCAGAACATAATGATGAAGCAGGGCGGCGGCGGCATGCGCCCCTGCCAGCAGGATCAGCGCCCAGGCCACATTGTTGTGCAGAATCGCCAGGGTATGGCGCAGCGTCGGATCGATGTTAAACACGTCCGGGACTTCAAAGAGGTTGAAGAACCAGAATGGTTCGCCCTGCGCCCAGCGGAACAGGAAGCCGAGCGTGGCCTGGGTTAGCAGCAGGATGTAAAGCACGCCGTGGGTGGCATGAGCGGCGATGCGAAACGCGCCTGGCATCGGCACTTTCTCCAGCTTTCGCGACGGCGAAAAAGCGGCGCTGATGCGCCAGATTAGCCGGACGACCATCACCGCCCCAAGCAAAATGCCGAACGAAATGTGTAGCGATTGCAGGCCCTTGCGCAGGGGCGTGCCGCGCTCAAGGACTTCCCAGACGTGCGCGCTGGCAAACAGAAATATCACGCAGAAGGCGGTGACCCAGTGGAGGGCCATGCTAAAGGCGTCGTAGCGCTTGCGAGGTAGCGTAGCTTCGGGGGGCAGGTAACTCATGATTGTCTCTTCCTCAGGTTCTTGTAAGGAGTAAACAATCGGGGAGGGGAAATTATTCGGTGAAAACGAAAAAAAAGTCAGGCGCTCCGCAGAGGCCTGACTTGATAAGAGCTGGAGGGCAGCTTAAAGGGCTTTTTCCCACACGGACTGCGGCAGTAAATAAACCGCTTTTTCAGCGTGCTGGCCATCGGTCACGATGTGTTTGATGCCGCTTGCCATCACTGCCAGCGTCACGTCGAAGGCGTTCAGGCTGTCGCCGAAGCCGGCGGTCAGGTTCAGCATTGAGCCGTTCGCCATCAGGTAAACTGTTTTGCCGTTAAGCTGGTACGCGTTGATAAACGGCATCACTTCTTCGGTCGGATATTGCTGCAGATAGCCGCAGTCGATCTCTTCCGCAACGTGGCCCACGTTCAGCACAAACACGCCGTCTTTGGCTTTATCCAGTACCGCTGCGCTGACGACTTTTTTCGCGCCGGTGGCGGTGGCGACAACGTCTGTGGTGGCAATCACGTCATGAATATCAACCACGTGCCAGCCGTCATAGGCGGCCTGCAGGCGGCGGGCCGGATCTAACTCGGCAACCATCACCTGGCCTCCGTAGGCTTTGGCGGCGGCGGCAACGCCCTGGCCCACCAGGCCATAGCCAATCACCAGCACTTTCTTTTCGTGCAGGGTGAGGTGGGTGGTCTGGAAGAAGGTTTGCCAGGCGGTGAGGCCAACCATGTGGCGGTTATGCAGGCCTTCTTTTACCGGCAGATCGTCCCAGTTAAAGATCGGGTAGCCAGGGCGGAGATCCGCGAGGCGGTTGACCCCGGAGCCGGTTGCTTCCAGGCAGGCAACCACGTCGCCAAATTCGCCACGCTGATGCAGCAGCGTGGTGATGTCAGCGCCCATTTCGCACAGATGTGTTGGGCGCCAGGCGATGGCTTTTTCCCACGAGTCGCGCCAGTCGGCGTCATTCATATTGCGCCATGCGCTGGCTTCCGCCCCGGCGGCGACCAGGTAAGCGACAACGTCATCCTGTACGGTGGTTGGGTTGCAGGTGGTGAGGAAGACTTTGGCATTTTTCTTCAGCAGGCCTTCAACCAGCGGGATCATTTTCAGGTCGAGATGCATATTGCAAGCGATGCGAACGTGGCTTAAGTCGGGCAGCGCCTGAACCTGTTTGAGGGTGCGAACCATGTGGCGGGTAGACCACGCAATCTCTTTGTTAAACATCTCGTTCTGGGTGCTCACGTCTTTTCCTTATTAATTGTTTTTACTGGTTTTTATAGAATATATCATCACGTTAACGGACGTCAGAATAGCAAAACAATGGCCGGTTGTTAATCGCTGAACCCGGCGCGGCAGGCGTGACGTCTGCTTACCAATGTTTTGTTTTTTTCCTCGGTTTCTTCTCTATAGTAAAAGCTTCATTCCCTGATAAAAACGAGAAAAACATGATCAAAAAAGCGCTTGTTGTGTTGCTGAGCAGTGCCTTATTGACCCCGATGATAGCGAATGCCGACAGCACGATAGTCTTCCTGCGCCACGGTGAGAAACCGGCTAACAATAGCGGGCAGCTCACCTGCAAAGGGCTGAATCGCGCGCTGCAATTGCCGTCGGTTCTGCTGAGCCAGTACGGCAAACCGGATGCCATCTACGCCGCCGCGCCGAAAGAGAACAAAACCGGCAGCTCTCTGCGCCCGTTAACCACCATCACGCCGACCGCGATCCGCCTTTCTCAGGCCATCGACCTGCATTACCACGCGGAGCAGACGGGCGAGCTGGCAGATGATTTACTGAAAACTCAAAGCAGCGGCCGCCTGACTTTTGTCTCGTGGGAGCACAAAAACCTGGTGATAGCGGCGCAAAAGCTGGTGAAGGCAACCGGCGGCGACCCAACCGTGGTGCCAAAATGGCCGGGTAGCGATTTTGATTCGCTGTACATCATCAAACTGGACGATCAAAAGCGGTTTAAATCTTTCACCCACGGGGCTGAAGGGCTGAATAACGTGCCGGACAGCTGCGCGGGCGCGAGCTGAGCGAAAAGAAAAACCCGTCTGGAAGACGGGTTTTTTATGCACTTAGCAAAAGAGGATTACCACCATACTTCAGCCTGAACGCCAGCCATAAACTCGTTCTTGCTGTTTTCGTTAAAGCGGAAGTTTGACAGCTCGTTGTCCAGAATATTCAGGTATGTGCCGTAGAAACGAATTTCAGGACGCGAGCCGAGCAGGCTTGGGCCAACCTTCAGAGCGTGATAGAGCGTGGTTTTGTAACCCGACTCTTTCAGGTTTACGCCCTGTTCGGTTTTGTTTTTCTGGGTAAACCAGCTCAGCTCCAGGCCGGTCTGGTTCCAGGTATCCCAAATCCACGCCGGGCGAATCACGGCCCGAATGCTGCTGAAGTCGCTGTGGGCGCCGCTCTCATAGCTATAAACATCGCTACCCTGGGAGTAAACCAGCGCGTTAGCCATGATGATCCTGTCCGCGAGGTACATTTCCCCCTGCGAAATCAGACGCCAGGCCACGCCGTCCGTCTGGTCGCCGTAGTAATATCGGCCCGGTGCCATGGAGTTGCTGGCTCCCGAGAAGTTCGCGAAGCTGCTGGCATAAGAGTTATTGGCCACCTGCAGGGTGAACTCGTTGAAGGTGTCGCGGGGCAGATCCTGGCGCACAATGGCCGTCGCCATCCAGGTATCTTTCAGTTTAAAGAAGGAGCCGTTATTTTCGTTGTCCTTCTGGTCGTCAGTTTTATTAGCAAAGGCGTATTTGCCCATCAGCGACAGCGAACCTTTTTCCCACAGCGGAATGTTGCGGTAGCGCAGGTCAACCGAGTTGGTGTTCATCTGCGTGGTGTGGCTGAAGTCGCGGGAATAAACGTCGACGTCGTTGCGGCTGAGGGAGGCGTCAAGCTGGCCGACGCCCAGGTTCCAGTTTTGGATCCCGATGGCCGCCGCCACCTGGGTGGTTAATGATTTCCAGTCGAGCATCTGGATTTCGTACTCAGGCAGCTTGTGCTTCCCGACCCAGAAGTCTGCTTCCGGTGCAAACGGCAGGAAGCCTCTGGTGGTCAGGAAAATATCACTGAACTGCATGATGTTTTCGTTGCCGTTGTTGTCGCCAAACCAGGCGTCGTTATACTGCTCCCCGACGTTACCGTCGTAGGTCACGATGGCGTTGGCGGTTTTGCCGTCCTGGTTGTAGACGCGCTGGTTCAGCGTTAAGTCGAACCAGCCGCTCATTTCGTTACCGAAACGACCCAGCGACCCGGCGGCGTAGGTTTGAGCCGACCCGCGATTGGCCGCTGCCCAGCCGGAACGGAAATAACCTTCGTAGCTAAAGCCAATATCATCTTTAATGTATTTGCTGATGTCTTTCAGGGTAACGTTTTCTACGGTAGTCTTGCCGCCCTCGTTATTGACCACGGCCACTTTTTGCGTGCCTTTCACCGGCGTTGGTGCCGGCTTAGTATCGAGATGATTATTTTCATTCTCGATGTTGTCGGCTACCGGAGAATAAACCGTCTGATTGACCGGTGCCGGGCCAGACTGCTCGTTGTTACCGGCTGGCTGCAGTTGGGCGACCTTGTCTTTATATATGGCCAACTCTTTCTGTGTTTTATTTAATTCTGATTTGTTTTCTGATAATTGCCTTTCAAGTAATTCCAGACGCTGCTCGACCGTTAATTTGGCTGCCATTACGTGGGTTGAGGATAACGCCAGAAGGATGGATGAAGACAATAAGCTAACCTTCAATAAACTTGAATTCATAGAATGTCCCAGAAGTATAATTATTATTTGCCTCCGGTTTTAATAACCGGAGGCGGGTGGAAATTAAATTGCTATCATCGGTTTATTTATTACTGCGCCGCCTGTGCTGCATTTACCTTATTGGCGGCCATAACGAACGGTAAATAAATTAGCGTAGAGATGGCCAGGCATAGCAGCCCGACAATCAACGCCATCCAGTTCCCCCCGGTGCCGAAGAAGGCGATGAGCGGCCCCGGCGTTGTCCACGGTACGGCATAGGCAATGGGTGGAATAATCTCCAGAGTGACGAAGGTGTAGCCCACCAAAGAATTGACGAACGGCACCATGATAAACGGAATGATCAGGATCGGGTTCAGCACGATGGGCAGGCCGAAAATCACCGGTTCGTTGATGTTAAACAGGCCCGGCACGAAGGCCATTTTCGCCAGATCGCGATAGTCGGCACGGCGGGAGGCAATAAAAATAGCCAGCAGCAGGCCGAGCGTCATTCCCGAGCCACCGTAGTTGGCGAAGGCGTCGTTGATGCTCCCCCAGGTGATAGGGTATGGCGCACCCCACGTAGTGCCGTTGGATGCGGCAAAAGAGAGGTTTTCGAGGTTAGCTTCGGAGAAAATAGTCTCGCGAATCGCCGCCGTGGTGTTCGGCCCGTGAATGCCCAGCACCCACAGGAAGTTGGTGACCACGCCAAGCACCAGCACCGCGACGATATTGGTGCCCATGTTTTTCAGCGGGGCCTGAATCAGGGTATAAATCAGTTCGTTCAGGCCATTCGGGGAGATTTTCGTCAGGCAGTAGTTCAGCACCGAGAAGAAGATCATCACGAAGAAGATAGGAATTAAAACTTTAAATGAGCGTGCAACCGCCGGCGGTACGGCGTCTGGCATGGTGATGGTGATCTTCGGGTTGCGCGCCAGGCGGCAGAAGATTTCCCCGGTAATCAGCGCGACAATCACCGCCACAAAAAGCCCCTGTGGCCCCAGATATTGCGTGGTCAGATACGACTGCCCGCCCATCATTTGATAAGGGGTATAGACCACGAAGAACGCGCCGATAGCGGTCAGGCCGCACAGCAAGTCATCCTGCTGATAGCTGATTGCGATATTACGTGAGACCAGGAAGGCAATCATGATCGACATAATATTCACCGACCCGTTCATCACCGGGGAGAATATGTTTTGAGCTTCGGCTAAGTTAGGGAATAACACGCTGAGATGCAGCAGTGAAGCAATAAAACCATCCGGTGAAAGGATGGCAAAGTTAATCAGCACGATCAGCGAGCTGGCCATAACGATAGGGAATGACAAAATAAAAGCATCGCGGATGGCCGAGACGTGTATCTGAGAGTTTAATTTAATCGCAATAGGAACAAGGAGCTTTTCCATACCGCGTTCAAAGGCATTCATTATACTCATGATGCGCCCTTTATCATTAGAGAGATATTGACTGGGAATTTAAGTTTATCGACGAAATATTTTTACAATATTTAGTTGCGTGACGATAAACTAAATCAATGACCCATTGGGTTATTATTTCGGCTGGAAAGAATTAATGGTCGCCAAGTAAATTCAGTGCGGAATCAAGAACTGATTTTCCATCCATTTGTCCGTAATACTTCATGTCGATTACCGCTACCGGAATTTTCCCCTGGGCGATTTCCTCTATTTCACTTTTTTGGAAGCGAACCTGAGGCCCCAGCAGAACAACATCTACTTCATTTCTTTTAATTCTTTCTTTCGCCTCGGCAATCGCCAGTGCATTAATATTGACCAAAATATTTCCCGCTTCGGCGTGATCCTGCATTCTTTTCACCAGCATGCTGGTGGACATCCCAGCGGCACAAACTAATAATATATTCTTCATTTTTACCCTTAACGCTTTGTAGATAATCAACCTGCGGCTAACTTAATGAATATCAATGCCTCCATCTGCCATTTCGATCACAGTTAGTCACCGCCGAGTGGTGCAAAAAACAGAGTGAAAATGAACGTATATTGGACTTTTAATAGGAATGGAAGGGTAATCGCCTGTTTTTAAATGAATTAAGGAGGTTCAAAAGTGGTATACAAAGATGTTGTTAACTTACTAAAAAGTAGGATCAGCAGCCCAACTTATCATATCGGCGACATCCTCCCTTCGGAGAAAGAGCTGGCTGAGTTCTATAATGTGTCACGTAATACCTTGCGTAAGGCATTGAAAGTGCTGGAAGATGAGGCGTTAATTGAGCGCAGGCACGGCTCAGGCACCTATGTGCGAAATAAACATTTTCAGGCTTCGGTTACGCATCTGGACAGCTTCACCGAGATTGCCAGAAGTGAAGGGAAAAAACCGTCCAGCCAGGTGCTGAGATTTGAGCTGCAGCAGGCGTCGGAAGAGATTGCCAGCCGCCTGCAGCTGGCCATCGGCGAACCGGTCTATTACGCCAAACGACTGCGCCACATCGACAACGTGCCGATGCAGCTGGAAGAGACCTGGCTGTCGGTGAACCGCTTCCCCGACCTGACGGTCAACCACATGAAGCGTTCGAAATTTTCCTACATCGAAGATGAATGCGGCGTCAAAATTCACGGCTGCTACGAAGCGTTTCAGCCCATTCTGCCGTCAACCGAGATTGCCAAAATGCTGCACATCAGTACCCGCGACCCGATTATCCGCATGGAAACCCAGTCCGTTGACGCCAGCCATAGCCCGATTGATTACTCGATCCTCTACACCAACGTGTTCGAGTTCCAGGTGAAGTACTTTTTGCCTCGTAAGGCGGGCTAGCCGCTGTGACTGGCCTTGCATTCGCAACGTCGGTCACAGTTCTGCTTTAAAAAGAGGTTCAATAATGTTCATGAAAATGAACCTGTTGCTTCTGAAAGATGAATATCACCGTTAACTCACTGTATATCATGTCTTTTAACAGGTTCAAAAGTTGTTCAATGTGTTATCCCCCTTCTATTGCCTGATGCGCCTCCCATTGATTAAGATTTTCTTCGTTTTCAGAACTGATAATTAAAAATTGAACTCGTCAATTTTTGTATTCCTTTCATCAGGCATGAATATGACCGGTGCGAAATAGTTTCCTCGTTTCAGTGGAAATAAACGATGAGCCGGAAATATGCAGGAGGAATTAGCGTATGAATATCGCCGCATTTGATATCGGTGGTACGGCTTTAAAAATGGGGATCGTCAACTCGCAGGGCGAGATACTGGCAAAAGGCAAAGAGACGATCGACAACAGCGATGGCGAGCAAATTTTACAGGCCATTTTAGCGTGGATTGCCGAGCATCCCGGCTGTGAAGGCGTGGCGATCAGCGCCCCTGGCTATGTCAATCCGCACACCGGCTTTATCGAAATGGGCGGGGCCATCCGCCGCTTCGACAACTTTGCCATCAAAGAATGGCTGGAAGAACGCACGCAGCTGCCCGTTGCCATCGAAAATGACGCCAACTGCGTCCTGCTGGCTGAACGCTGGCAGGGCAAAGCGGCCCAGATGAGCAACTTCCTCGTACTGACCATCGGCACCGGCATCGGCGGAGCGATTTTCTGCAATAACCAACTGGTACACGGCGCGCGCTTCCGGGCGGGAGAATTCGGTTACATGCTGACCGAACGCCCTGGCCCACGCGATGTTCGCCGCTACACCATGAACGATACCTGCACCCTGAGAACCCTGCGCAAAGACTACGCGGAGTATGTCGGCAAGCCGCTTGAGGCCGTCAGCGGGGAAGAGATTTTCGACCGCTTTGATGCCGGCGACGTGGCCTGCCAGCGCATGGTGAATGCGTTCTTCAACGATCTCGGCACCGGCCTTTATAACCTCGTCAATCTGTTCGACCCGGAAAAAATCCTGCTCGGCGGCGGCATTGTGGAACGTCCAGGCTTCCTTGCGCTGCTGCGCGAACATCTGGCCTGGTTCACCATCGACGACTATATCGACACCGTCAGTCACGGCAACGATGCCGGACTCATTGGCGCGGTCTACCATTTTAATCAGCACTATCGGTCGCAGCATGCGATCTCTAAGTAAGGGAGAGAATATGTCTGGATTCAAAGAAGGTTTTCTGTGGGGCGGCGCGGTTGCGGCACACCAGCTGGAAGGTGGTTGGAAAGAGGGTGGCAAAGGCGTTAGCGTTGCGGATGTGATGACGGCCGGCGCCCACGGCGTCCCGCGTGAAATTACCGATGGCGTGCTGCAGGGGAAAAACTACCCTAACCATGAAGCGATCGACTTCTACCACCGCTACAAAGAAGACATCCAGCTGTTTGCCGAGATGGGCTTCAAGTGCTTCCGTACCTCCATCGCCTGGACGCGTATTTTCCCGCTGGGCGACGAGCTGGAGCCGAACGAAGCCGGCCTGCAGTTCTATGACGACCTGTTTGACGAATGCCTGAAGCACGGCATTGAACCGGTGATTACGCTGTCGCACTTCGAAATGCCTTACCATCTGGTCACTGAATACGGCGGCTGGCGCAACCGTAAGCTGATTGATTTCTTCCTGCGCTTCTCGAAAGTGGTCTTCACTCGCTATCAGCACAAAGTGAAGTACTGGATGACCTTCAACGAGATCAACAACCAGGCCAACTACCACGAAGACTTCGCGCCGTTCACCAACTCGGGCCTGAAGTATCAGCCGGGTGAAGATCGCGAGCCGGTGATGTACCAGGCGTCTCACTATGAGCTGGTTGCCAGCGCTCTGGCGGTGCGTGCAGCCCGTGAAATCAACCCTGCGCTGCAGGTTGGCTGCATGATTGCCATGTGCCCAATTTACCCGCTGACCTGTGCGCCAGGCGATATGATGATGGCAATGAATGCGATGCACCGTCGCTACTGGTTCACCGACGTGCATGTGCGCGGCAAGTACCCGCAGCACCTGCTGAACTACTTCGAGCGCCGTGGTTTTGAGCTGGATATTACCAACGAAGATCTCGCGGCGCTGGCCGAAGGCTGCGTCGATTACATCGGCTTCAGCTACTACATGTCGTTTGCGACCAAAGCCAGCGCCGACAACCCGCAGTTCGACTACGACGAATCAAAAAGTCTGGTCTCTAACCCGTACGTGCAAAAATCCGACTGGGGCTGGCAGATTGATCCGGTGGGCCTGCGTTACTCCCTGAACTGGTTCTGGGATCACTATCAGTTGCCGCTGTTTATTGTGGAAAACGGCTTCGGGGCGATTGACGTGGCGCAGGCCGACGGCTTCGTGGACGACCAGTACCGCATCGATTATCTTTCGGCGCACGTCGCAGAAATGAAAAAAGCGGTAGTGGAAGACGGCGTTGACCTGATGGGCTACACCCCGTGGGGCTGTATCGACCTGGTCTCCGCCGGGACGGGCGAAATGAAAAAACGCTACGGCTTTATCTACGTCGATAAAGACAACGAAGGCCACGGCAGCCTGAGCCGCAGCCGTAAGAAATCCTTCCAGTGGTACAAAGATGTGATTGAGAGCAACGGCGAAAAGCTCTGATAACGCCTGTAGCTGACTGACTGAACGCTGGTTTAAACACCAGCGTTTTTCTTTGAATGTCTTTAACCCCTGAACTGAATTCACTCGGCCACCAGATTGACGCTATTTCTGGATTTGTAGAATAAAGCGTTAAGTTAAATTATGGCTAGCACCTTCTGTATTTAGTTTATTTTGTTCTAAAATATTCTTTTACCGTTTAATGACAATCAAAGTACAGCCTGTACTGAAATACCCGTCTGAATGTTTTTTTACTCCACATTTTCTTTATATATATTTAATTTATTAACTAAATAAACTTGTCGTGCATTATATTGACGAAATTGATTGCCTCTGGTGTACTAACCTTGAATTTTGTTTTTTGTTACGGTGATTTATTCACCGAAAAAGTGCTGGCTGAAATTAACCCTGGACACGATCATGAAAAAAATAACACGGCTTATGTTGGCCACCACAGGTTTGCTTGTTTCAATGCTTGGACATGCCGAAGCCACAAAGACAGATGCCAGCGAACACCGTATTCCAGCGATAAAATTGATTAACACGGCTGATAATCACTCTGCGTTTGTAAAAGGTTCAATTCCCTCTCTGGCGAAACTTTCTTCTGAGAATCTCTATTTCAGTAATACCTTTGAAGAGTGGCAGAAAGGGGTGCATCCGGCACCGAAAAAGCAGTATGTGGTTACCCTGAAAGGCAAGCTGAAGTTTAAGGTTAGCGACGGCTCTACGTTCATCATCGAGCCAGGCACCGTGCTGCTTGCGGCGGATACCGCCGGCGAAGGGCACAGCTGGGATATCGTTGATGGGAAGGAGTGGGTACGCGTTTATATCCCGGTGGGAGATGACGATCGCTTCATCACAGATAAATAATTCCTGCACAGATAAAGCGCTAATTTCAGCCCCGTTAACCACACAATGGAACGGGGCTGCCACTCCTAGAAATAGTAGTTTTAATTCTGTTTGGAATATTAATTCGTTCATTGCTTGTCATCTCTTTGTCATTATTTTATGTGGCCAGATCATTATAAATAATGGCTAAAGAAGTCTCTCAGGCTGCCGATAAAAAATCGATAATTCAAAAACACCGTCGCAACCGTTGATGTGATTTCTACCAATTACCTCCTCTTATTGCCTGCGATATAACCATTAAAGCTCAGAGGGATTTATGAACAAACTGAAGAATATGCGTCTTAGTACTATGCTGGGGGCTGGCTTTGCGCTGGTCATCGCTATTGGATTCTTTGTCGCACTATTTGCCAGAATGCAGTTGGTTTCTGTTGGTAATAACCTTAATTATGCCGCCAATGTCCGCCTGGTGAATTTGCTGCTGATCGTAAAGATTAAGGATAATATTACGAACAATGCCCACGATATTCGTGATATGGCGTTGTTCACCACGCTGCCGCATACCGAAGCTGAGAGTCGGGACTACATTACAAAAACCAACCAGGTACTCGAAAAGCGTATCGCGGACAACAACGTCCTCTTAAAACAGCTGGATAAGGCGCTGAGGCTTAAGCATTCTCGCGAGCTGTTCGACAACCTGAACAATGTTCGCCCGGCATACTCCCAGGCGCTTCGCAAGGTGATGAGCGTCAGCGCGGCGGGGCAGTATGATGCCGCCCGCGCGTTAGTCATCAGCGAAGTGGTTGGCCCCCAGGCCAGAGTACTCGATGCGCTCAGCGAGATGATTAGCGATCATTCCGGAAGCACGGTGGGCATGGCCCGTGGCTATGTGGAGGAAGCTCATTTTGCCGGTAACTTGTTGTTGATTATTACGATTATCAGTGCCGTGATTGGCTCTTTGATTGCCTGGAGCATCGGGCGATCGGTGAAAGGCCAGCTTGGCGGCGAGCCCGTTTATGCCGTCTCCGTGGCCAAACAAGTTTCTGAGGGGCAGCTCAATACCGCCGTTGAACTGAAGCAAGGGGACACCAGAAGTCTGCTTGCGGCTATGGATGAGATGCGTAGCCGTCTGCTCGGGGTTGTGCGTGAAGTGCGAGACAGCAGCCATTCTATCTCCGTGGGTGCTAGCGAGATTGCGGCTGGCAGCAGCGATCTCAGCCAACGCACCGAAGAGCAAGCGGCCAGCCTGCAGGAAACGGCCGCTTCGATGGAACAAATGAGCCAGACAATTCAGCAGAATGCTGAGACGGTGCGCACTGCGACCCGCCTGGCCAACTCTGCCAGCGAAACGGCCACGCAAAGCGGGAATGCCGTTAATAATCTGGTGCTGACGATGCGTGAAATTAGCGAAAGCTCACAGAAAATTGGCGACATTATTAGCGTTATTGACGGCATCGCATTCCAGACGAACATTCTGGCGCTGAATGCTGCCGTGGAAGCCGCTCGTGCAGGGGAATCCGGGCGCGGTTTTGCAGTCGTTGCCGGGGAAGTTCGCTCGCTGGCGCAGCGCTCTGCTTCGGCGGCCAGTGAGATCAAAGCCCTGATTGAGGACAGCATGCGTACGGTAACAAAAGGATCGGATATGGTGAGTTCGGCGGGAACGACGATCGATGACCTGGTGCAACAGTCCCACCGCGTGGCCGGGCTTATTTCTGAAATTGGCGTGACGACGGAAGAGCAGGGGCAGGGGATTGCGCAGATCAACGTGGCGATCACTCAACTGGATCAGGTCACGCAGCAGAACGCTGCGCTGGTGGAGGAGTCTGCCAGCGCCGCCGAGAGCCTCAGCGATCAGGCTACTCGGCTGGTGCAGCTGATGAGTATCTTCAATACCGGGCAGGTGATTGCCGCGGCTAACGCCCGCCAGGCTAAGCCCGCACCGGCTTCTCCCACTCGCAGACCAGAGCTTGCCGCGAACGGTGGCAGTTTAGATAACTGGGAGCAGTTCTAAAATCTGCCGTAAGCTGTTTTAAAACTAAGGCCTGAGTTTACTCGGGCCTTACTGTTTTTAGGTTAAATTCACCTCGTTCTGCGAAGTTGATAAAAATAGGTGGGTGGGATATCTTTATTTTTAACATAGTGCCGAACTTATAAATGTTGAGAATATGAAAAGCGAATTATTTAAGTTTACTGAAGAAAATAATAATGGTTATACCTTTAGATGGACAAAAAGACATTATGAGTACTGTGCGGATAATAAGATATTTTTAGGTCACAAAGGCAGGAAGGTTTATAAAGAGAGAAGTTTATTGCGTTTCGTCAAAGGCGATAAAATAAAAATTGATGATAATGTTATCGCCGAAGAGTATTCCACTATGCCGATACGTAATTTTTCCAGCGTGGGCGCGTTTTCATTTCCAAGTTGCCATTTTTCAGGCAATACTGTCATCGGCAGATTCTGCAGTATTGCTGGGAATGTAAAGGTGATGGGTGGCAATCATCCCATGGACAGATTTACCACACATATGCTGACCTACAACGGGGGATTTGATAAATATGCCAGGGCTGAATTTAATCGGGAGTGGGTATTAAAACCGTTTGATACGACGCAAAAAAATCCTGTAATAGGCAACGATGTCTGGATCGGCAATGATGTGGTTTTAAAAGGGGGAATTACCATCGGGGATGGCGCAGTTATTGCTGCAAACGCTGTGGTGACAAAGGATGTGCCTCCTTATGCCGTTGTCGCAGGTGTGCCAGCCAAGGTAATTAAATACCGTTTTAATGCTGATGTAATTAATGAGTTATTACATTTGAAATGGTGGGAATATAACTACCCCGATCTTCCTGATAATAATAAATGTGACGATATCGATTATTTTATTAAAGAGACTGGTGATGGGATTGCCAGTGGAAGATTGAAGGTAAAAGAGTATAAGAAATTCGATCTTTCTAAAGACTTTAAGACGCTTTAATTTTGCGACTGCTCATTATCGTGAGGCTTTATTTTTCGTTTCTGCGATCCTCTGGAAACGTTTATCAATCATTGCCTTTCCCGCTCGATATTACAGGCTGGCATGTTCTTCACCATGCCGGCTTTGAGTGATAAAACAACGGAAATAGGGCTGGCGGGAAGGAAAGAGCCCTTTGTACGGGTCATAAACGTGACTGACCCTGAAAAAATGAAGTTTGATTAATGGTACATTTGATCTCGCTTGTCACAGTCTTATTGATTAAGTGGTTAATTTTAAGGATAAATTATGCCAACAGCGATTGATAAAGCGTTAGACTTCATTGGTGGTATGAACACCTCGGCCTCCGTGCCGCACCCTATGGATGAGAGCACCGCGAAGGGAATGCTTAGGTATCTGAAGCAATTGGGCGTCCCGGCAAGTGCTGCCGACGTTACGGCTCGTGGTGTTCAGGAGGGATGGAACACCGACTTCACGAAAAAAGTCGCCGGTTGGGCGGACAAGGTTGAGTCCGGTAACCGTCTCGTGATTAAAAATCCTGAATACTTTTCTGCCTACATGAAAGAAGAGCTTCGGGCACTGGTGTAAACGAAATCCCCATGACCCGCACAGCAAAAAGGCTGACGATTTCTCGTCAGCCTTTTTTGTCTGGTGGCCCCTGCTGGACTTGAACCAGCGACCAAGCGATTATGAGTCGCCTGCTCTAACCACTGAGCTAAGGGGCCGTGGCGCTGAATTATAATGTAACTGTCGATGGCAATCCAGCGCTTAAATTACATGTGCTGATTTTATAAACAATGGCTAATCAATCCCTTATACTTCCCGCTCGATTCCTTCAGATGAGAAATGTAATGGTTAGCGATATCCTTCAGCCTGACCTTCGGGTCGTGTTTTGCGGCATTAATCCGGGAAAATCATCCGCTCATCTCGGGCTGCCTTTTGCTCATCCTGCCAATCGCTTCTGGAAAGTGCTTCATCTTGCGGGTTTTACGGACCGCCAGCTCAAGCCTGAGGAGGCGCAGCTGTTGCTTTCCTACGGCTGCGGCGTGACGAAACTGGTGGAGCGGCCAACCGTGCAGGCAAACGAAGTGGCGCTGCAGGAGCTGCGTGCTGGCGGGCGAGAGCTGATTACAAAGATGCAGGAGTACCAGCCGGGAGCGCTGGCGATTCTGGGCAAGCAGGCCTTTGAGCAGGCGTTCAGGCAGCGTGGCGCGAAATGGGGCAGACAGGAGATTACCCTCGGTGATACCGAGGTGTGGATTTTGCCTAATCCTAGTGGCTTGAGCCGCATCACGGTGGATAAGCTGACGGAAGCCTATAAAGAGCTGAATGAGTCGCTGACGGCGCGCGGGCGGTAGGTAAGGTGTTGCCGTTTTCCCTCACCCCGGCCCTCACCCCGGCCCTCTCCCAGAGGGAGAGGGGGAATTAAAAGCTGTGTACGGAGAGAGAAGTGAAAAAGAGGTGTCTGCGGAAGGCGGGAGAAACCGCAAATTCAAGGCAAAAAAAAGCTCCCTGGCGGGAGCTTTTCAATTTTTGACACCGATTAATCGTCCAGGAAGCTACGCAGGACTTCAGAGCGGCTTGGGTGGCGCAGTTTGCGCAGCGCCTTCGCTTCGATCTGACGGATACGTTCGCGGGTAACGTCGAACTGTTTACCCACTTCTTCCAGCGTGTGGTCGGTATTCATATCGATACCGAAGCGCATACGCAGGACTTTCGCCTCACGCGCTGTCAGGCCAGCCAGAACATCGTGCGTTGCGGAACGCAGACTTTCGGAGGTGGCAGAATCCAGCGGCAGCTCGAGGGTGGTGTCCTCGATGAAATCACCCAGATGCGAATCTTCATCATCGCCGATTGGCGTTTCCATGGAGATAGGCTCTTTGGCAATTTTCAGCACTTTACGGATTTTGTCTTCCGGCATCAGCATACGTTCGGCTAACTCTTCCGGCGTTGGCTCACGACCCATCTCCTGCAGCATCTGGCGCGAAATACGGTTGAGCTTGTTGATGGTCTCAATCATGTGCACCGGAATACGGATGGTACGCGCCTGGTCGGCGATAGAGCGGGTGATAGCCTGACGGATCCACCAGGTTGCATAAGTCGAGAACTTATAGCCACGGCGGTATTCAAACTTATCCACGGCTTTCATCAGGCCGATGTTGCCTTCCTGAATCAGGTCGAGGAACTGCAGGCCACGGTTGGTGTATTTCTTAGCGATAGAAATAACCAGACGCAAGTTGGCTTCAACCATCTCTTTCTTCGCACGGCGCGCTTTCGCTTCACCAATGGACATGCGACGGTTGATGTCTTTCACCTGCTCGATGGTCAGGCCAGTCTCTTCTTCGATCTGCTGCAGTTTCTGCAGGCTGCGGTGAACGTCTTCGGAGACTTCATGCAGCTTCTCAGACCACGGCTTGTTCATCGCAATGGCCGCGTTGAACCAGGTTTCACTGGTTTCGTTGCCGGTGAACAGCGTGATGAAGTTTTTCTTCGGCATTTTGCACTGCTCAACGCACAGCTTCATGATGATACGTTCTTGGGTACGAACGCGGTCCATCATGACGCGCATGCTGTTGACCAGGTAGTCGAACTGTTTCGGCACCAGGCGGAACTGTTTGAACACTTCAGACAGTTGCAGGATCTCCGCGGCGGCGTCAGCGTGGCTGCGGCCCTTCGCTTTGATGGTGTCGCGAGTCAGTTCGTACTGCTTACGCAGCTCACCAAATTTTTCGCGCGCCAGTTCCGGGTCGATGCTGTTGTCATCGTCGGAGCTGTCGTCGTCAGACTCTTCGTCTTCGTCCTCATCGTCGTCCATCTCTTCCTGAGAGAGTTCGGAGCCGACGTGGGTTGCGGTTGGCGCGAGATCTTCTTCCGCGTTAGGGTCAACAAAGCCGGTGATGAGGTCGGACAGGCGTGCTTCTTCAGCTTCAACGCGATCGTACTGCTCCAGCAGATAGGTGATCGCTTCCGGGTACTCGGCAACCGAGCACTGTACCTGGTTGATACCGTCTTCGATACGCTTCGCGATATCGATCTCACCCTCACGGGTTAACAGTTCAACGGTCCCCATTTCGCGCATGTACATACGCACGGGGTCGGTGGTACGTCCAATTTCGGACTCCACGCTGGACAGCACCTGGGCAGCCGCTTCTTCCGCGTCTTCATCGGTGCTGTTAGAGTTTTCAGCAAGCAAAAGATCATCGGCATCAGGGGCTTCTTCCATCACCTGAATGCCCATGTCGTTGATCATTTGGATGATGTCTTCGATCTGATCGGAGTCGACGATATCTTCCGGCAGATGGTCATTGACCTCGGCATAGGTCAGATAGCCTTGCTCCTTACCACGTTGGACAAGAAGCTTGAGCTGTGACTGCGGGTTTTGCTCCATAAGACGGTATCCACACTTCAGTATTAGGGTTGTGTCGGTAGGCGTTGCCGCCAACAATAACGTACGAGGGCTGATTTATTTTTATGCCGCAGCCCGTCCGTGCGGCGTTCGGGGGTCACCCGATCAATGTTCGGCAGTTAAGCCGCGAATCTATTTTTTGGCGCGTGATTGCGTGATCACGCGAACTTCTTCACGTTCCGCGGGGGTCAGCCCCGTCGTTCTGGAACGTGCCATTAATTCTTCAAACCTCAGCTCCAGCGCCGACTCAAAAAGATGGTCCAGCGAGTCGGTGAACGTTTTTTCAGCAATGTCCTTATCTGCTATATCGTCCCACGCCGAGAGTTTTTCAAGGGTTGTGGCCTCATTTGTGCCACGATATTGTTCCAGTAGCTGCCCGGTGGTCAGCCCCGGATGCGCCAGGCAAGCGTCAACCAGGCCGCTAAACAGCGTTAAACCCGGCAGCTTTGCGGCATCCAGCCCGCTTAGTGGCGGGACCAGCGGAGCCAGTTCCGGATTCTGTACCAATAACCCTATTAGTATACGCATGGTTGTGCGTTTTAGCTGAGGCGCCGGACGAGGTGTTGCCCCCTCGACCTGTTTGGGCATCAGCTTTTCAAGCTGGCTGTCGTCCAGAATACCGAGCTTGTTGCCCAGCTCCTGGCGCAGATAGATACGCAGCGTTTCGCCGGGTACCTGGCTAATCAGCGGCAGAGCCAGCGTGCTTAGCCGTGCTCTTCCGTCTGGCGTACTCAAATCAACCTGCGGTAGCAGGCTGTTAAACAGGAACGTGGAGAGCGGCTGAGCCTGCTCCATCCGCGCTTCAAACGCGTCCTTTCCTTCTTTGCGCACCAGCGTATCCGGGTCTTCACCGTCGGGCAGGAACATAAACCGCAGCTGACGACCGTCCGTCATATAAGGTAGCGCAGTTTCCAGCGCTCGCCATGCCGCGTCTCGACCTGCGCGATCGCCGTCATAACAGCAGACGACATTATCTGTCACCCGGAACAGCAACTGAATATGATCGGCGGTGGTGGAGGTGCCCAGGGAAGCGACGGCGTAGGAAATGTCGTACTGCGCCAGCGCCACCACATCCATATATCCTTCGACTACCAGAAGGCGTGCCGGTTCCGGCTGGCTCTGCTGGGCTTCATACAGGCCATACAGCTGGCGGCCCTTGTGAAAAATGTCGGTTTCCGGGGAGTTCAGGTATTTCGGCAGGGCATCGCCCAGCACGCGTCCACCAAACCCGATGACCCGGCCGCGTTTATCGCGAATCGGGAACATGACCCGCTCGCGAAAACGGTCGTAACTGCGGCCCTGGTCGTTGGTGACCAGCATGCCTGCGTCCGTCAGCGCCTGGCGGTTTTCGCTGTTGCCGCCAAAGCGTTTAAGCGCATTATCCCAGCCGGGTGGCGCATAGCCGATGGCGAAATGGCTAATGACCTCATCGCTCAGGCCACGCTTGCCCAGATACTGGCGCGCCGGTTCTGCGGCGGGCTGCTTCAGGGACTGCTGATAAAAGGCGTTCAGGCCGTCCATCAGTTGATACAGGCTTTGGCGCTGGTGTCGTTCGATCTGGCTTGGGCCATTGCCCGCTTCGTACGGCACTTCAAGGTTGTGCATGGTCGCCAGCTCTTCAACGCTTTCGACAAACTCGAGCTTGTCGTAGTTCATCAGGAAGTCGAGGGCGTTACCGTGTGCGCCACAGCCAAAGCAGTGGTAAAACTGTTTATCACCGTTCACGGTGAAAGAGGGGGTTTTCTCGTTATGGAATGGACAACATGCGTGGTAGTTCTTGCCCTGCTTTTTCAGCTTCACGCGAGCATCGATCAGGTCGACGATGTCGGTGCGAGCGATCAGGTCATTGATAAAAACACGCGGGATTCGTCCAGCCATAGGCCCCATGCTATATCCGTCATCTCTCAGGCGGTGGCCTAAAAGCTCAGGGATATGTCAGTTTATAAACGAGAATAAGCCGCGCATTCCTTTCGGAAGCACGGCCTTATAACTACTACTCAGTCTGATGTTGAGGAGTGAATCCTCAGAAGATTAGTACAGACGAGTGCGGCGTGCGTTTTCGCGAGCCAGTTTCTTCGCGTGGCGTTTCACAGCAGAAGCTTTAGCGCGCTTACGTTCGGTCGTTGGTTTTTCATAGAACTCACGACGACGGACTTCCGCCAGAACGCCTGCTTTCTCGCAGGAACGCTTGAAGCGACGCAGTGCTACGTCGAACGGCTCGTTTTCACGTACTTTAATTACCGGCATGTAACTCTCACCTTTAATAATTCGGTTTGCCGCTGGCATACAGGCCAGCTTAATTCAAAATGGTGCGGAATTTTACTGCAACTCTTGCTGCTTTGTAAAGCACCGAACGACCAGAAACCTGGCTTTTAGGGCCGGTATCTTCCAGGGCCGCAGATTATACACCATTACTCCCGTCCAGGGGCAGCAAAGTTTTACAAAGGAAGCCACCGGGATTAAACTTCGCGCCGGGCCAAAGAGGTAAAACAAGCCATGCGTGTACTGGGAATCGAAACATCCTGTGATGAAACCGGCATCGCCATTTATGACGATGAGAAAGGGTTATTAGCCAACCAATTGTATAGTCAGGTGAAACTTCACGCTGACTACGGCGGCGTGGTGCCGGAGCTGGCCTCCCGCGATCACGTTCGCAAGACCGTGCCGCTTATCCAGGCTGCTCTAAAAGAGGCTGGATTAACCGCCAAAGATATCGACGGCGTGGCGTACACCGCCGGGCCGGGCCTGGTTGGCGCGCTGCTGGTTGGCGCAACCATTGGCCGCTCGCTGGCGTTTGCCTGGGACGTGCCTGCCGTGCCGGTCCACCACATGGAAGGCCACCTGCTGGCGCCGATGCTGGAAGACAATCCTCCCGAGTTCCCGTTCGTCGCGCTACTGGTTTCCGGCGGCCATACCCAATTGATCAGCGTCACCGGCATTGGTAAATATGAACTGCTGGGTGAGTCTATCGATGATGCGGCAGGCGAAGCGTTCGATAAAACCGCTAAGCTGCTGGGGCTTGACTACCCAGGTGGGCCGCTGCTTTCCAAAATGGCGGGCCAGGGTACGCCGGGGCGTTTCACCTTCCCACGTCCGATGACCGACCGCCCGGGCATGGATTTCAGCTTCTCTGGCCTGAAAACCTTCGCGGCAAACACCATTCGTGATAACGACGCTGACGATCAAACTCGCGCGGATATCGCCCGCGCCTTTGAAGATGCGGTGGTGGATACGCTGGCCATTAAATGTAAACGTGCGCTCGAACATACCGGCTTTAAACGTCTGGTGATGGCGGGCGGCGTCAGCGCCAACCGCACTCTGCGCGCTAAACTTGCCGAGATGATGACCAAACGCCGGGGCGAAGTGTTTTATGCGCGGCCGGAGTTTTGCACGGATAATGGCGCCATGATTGCCTATGCCGGGATGATTCGCCTCAAAGCAGGTACTTCCGGCGAGCTGAGCGTTAGCGTTCGCCCGCGCTGGCCGCTGGCAGAGTTACCCGCCGCCTGATAAGCCAATCGGAAAGGAGCGTTTAAACGCTCCTTTTTTGTCTCTGAAACCCTTTCCTGTAAGTCATATCCTGCAACAAACGAAAGCGAAATTAGCCCGGTACTTTCCGCTCAGGATCCGGCACTCTAAGGTGATACCCGACTGAACCTGGAGAACGTTGTGTCCGATATCCTCAGCAAAATTATCGCCGTTAAACATGAAGAAATTGCCGCCGCCAAAAAAGCGATTTCCCTGAGCCAGCTTGCCGAACAGGCTGCTGGACAGAACCACCGTGATTTTGTTGCCGCGCTGCGTCATAAGCGTGATGCAGGCCTGGCGGGCGTGATTGCCGAAGTGAAAAAGGCCAGCCCATCGAAAGGGTTGATTCGTGAGAATTTCAATCCCGCTGAGATAGCCGTTTCTTACCAGCAGGGTGGGGCAGCATGTTTGTCGGTGCTAACCGACGAACAGTTCTTCCAGGGAAGCGCAGCCTATCTGCAGCAGGCGCGAGCTGCCTGCGACCTGCCGGTTTTACGCAAAGATTTTATGATCGATCCGTGGCAGGTTGTGGAAGCCCGGGCGATGGGGGCGGATTGCATCCTGCTTATTGTTTCTGCGCTTGAAGATGGCCAGATGCAGGAGCTTGAGGCGCAGGCCCACGAACTGGGCATGGCAGTGCTGGTAGAGGTGCATGATGCCGATGAGCTGGAACGTTCGCTCCGGTTGACCACGCCGCTTATCGGTGTCAATAACCGTAATTTGCGCACCTTTGAGACCACGATAGAAACCACCATCAGCCTGTTGGCACAGCTGCCGGCGGATCGCATGGTTGTGACCGAGTCAGGTATCGCTACGCGCGAGCATGTTATTCGTCTGCGCGAAGCTAACGTGAATAATTTCCTTGTGGGTGAAGCTTTTATGCGAGCAGAAGAGCCGGGTAAAGAACTGGCCGCGATGTTTTTCCCCGAGCGTTAAACGGCTGAGCGTTTGTTAAACCACGCCTAAAGCCCGCTGATATAGCGGGCTTTTTTATTGATTTTTGCCAGGATTATGTTGATAACTGTCGTGCACTTAAAGTGCATAATAAATGCAATTTATACAATAACGATAATGAGTGGGACAATATGAGCGATAAATGGTTAACAACGCTGATCACTGACGATCCGCAGGCAGGATATGAACTGGCGGTGACGCTGAGCCGTCGGGGAGTCAAAACCGTACAGCCGGACCCGGAAGTGCTGAAAAAGCTGCGTCCGGTCTACGCGAATGATGCCGATGCGCTGATTGCGTCATCTCAGGTCATCGCGATTCATTTCCAGACGATTGCTGCGGCGAATAATTACTGGAAGGCTTAGTGCTTAGCTGATTTACCTAAGAAAAAGGAGTGATTTATCACTCCTTTGTTGTTTCTGCAGGGCTCGAATAATCCTGTCTTATTCAGACTCGTCTTTTTTCTTTTTCTTTTTAAATCGCGCCCAGATTTTCGTTTCCTGGCCTCGCCACAGGCGCTGAATATTGTCGTGATGGCGCATCAGGATCAGGCAGGAGAGCATTGCCACCGGGAAGGTAAACTGCGGTTTGAACCACCAGACATAAAACGGGGCTATCAGCGCGCTGATAATGGCACCGAGGGAAGAATAGCCGCTCAGAAGTACGCTTAGCAGCCAAGTTCCCGCCATCACGCCGGTTAAATCCCAGCCGATAGGTGCGATGGCGCCAAACGCCGTGGCGACGCCTTTACCGCCTTGAAACTTAAAGAATACTGGCCAAATATGGCCCATGCAGGCGGCAATAGCAATCAGGCCAAGCCAGAAGGGCGTCACACCCAAGGCCCAGGCCGCCCAGACCGGCAGCATGCCTTTCAGCACATCAAAAATTAGTACCGCTACGGCCGCACCTTTGCCGCCAATGCGTAACACATTGGTTGCTCCTGGGTTACCGGAGCCGCTCTCGCGTGGATCGGGGAGACCGGCAATGCGGCACACCAGAATGGCGCTAGAAATCGAGCCGCAAAGATACGCGAGGAGAATCATACCAGGCGCGATTGCACTCATAACGCTGTTCCATGTTGAAAGTGTCGAAGTCTTCTTTGCATCTGTGGATAATACGCATATTTCGCCGGAAGTGGTATCCGGCATGACTAAAAACCGGGCAGGGCGTGATGGACATTGTATTTATAGAGCAACTTTCGGTAATCACCACGATCGGTGTTTACGACTGGGAACAAACCATTGAACAGAAGCTGGTGTTCGATATCGAAATGGCCTGGGATAACCGCAAAGCCGCGGGCAGTGACGACGTTAAGGATTGCCTCAGCTATGCGGATGTCAGCGAAGCCGTTTTGCAGCACGTCGGCAGCGGGCGTTTTGCGCTGGTGGAGCGTGTGGCTGAAGAGGTGGCGGAATTGCTGCTGGCCCGCTTTAATTCGCCGTGGATTAGACTGAAGGTGAGTAAGCCTGGTGCCGTCGCGCAGGCCACCAACGTTGGGGTCATCATCGAGCGTGGCAGTAATCTGAAATCAGGCAAATAATCGCCTGAAAGTTAAACCAAACGGCGACCCACTGGTCTTATCAACGTATCTTTTGCGGCAGGCGTCAAACGTGTGCCGTTTTTTGTGTTCGTTTTTCGGGATGAGGGGTAAGTGATGAGCGATTTACCAACGTTAGCGATTGCCGCCATTCTTGGCGTTGTGGAAGGGTTAACGGAGTTTCTACCGGTATCGTCTACCGGGCACATGATCATCGTAGGGCATCTTTTAGGCTTCGAGGGGCAAACGGCGGAAACCTTTGAAGTGGTTATTCAACTGGGTTCTATTCTCGCCGTGGTGGTGATGTTCTGGCGTCGTCTGTTTGGCCTGATTGGTATCCACTTTGGCCGTCCTCCTGAGCATGAAGGGGTAGGTACTGGCCGTCTTTCTCTGATCCACATTTTACTGGGCATGATCCCGGCGGTAGTGCTGGGCCTTGTCCTTCACGATGCCATTAAATCGCTGTTTAACCCTGTTAACGTGATGTATGCCCTTGTGGTTGGTGGCGTGCTGCTGATTGCCGCCGAGTGCCTGAAACCAAAGGTGCCGCGTGCCGTAGGCGTGGACGATATCACCTATCGTCAGGCGTTTATGATTGGCTGCTTCCAGTGTCTGGCGCTTTGGCCGGGGTTCTCTCGTTCCGGGGCAACGATTTCCGGTGGGATGCTGATGGGCGTTAGTCGCTATGCGGCTTCTGAGTTCTCATTCCTGCTGGCGGTGCCAATGATGATGGGGGCGACGGCGCTTGATCTCTACAAGAGCATCGGATTCCTGACGATGGGTGATCTGCCGATGTTTGCCGTGGGCTTTGTCACGGCCTTTATCGTGGCGCTTGTCGCTATCAAAACCTTCCTGCAACTCATCAAGCGTATTTCGTTTATTCCGTTTGCGATTTACCGCTTTATTGTTGCCGCCGTGGTGTTCTTTATCTTCACCTAGTGGCAGCGGCCCTCAGCCTTGCGGCTGGGGGCAATTCGCTTCCTTCCAGGCTGCGACGGCCTGAATTCTCCGCTTCGTTAATTCTTCACGAATCGCCGGGCCGCTGAAGCCTGCTTCGATCACTTCTTTATTGGTTACGCTCTGCGCTGCAATCCAGGCCGCGCGTAGCATTCTGCCCTGCGGATAATCGCTGGCCTCAAAGCCGGTGCGCCCGCGAGCATCTGCTTCGCTGGTTAAGGCGATTTGCTCCACACGCTGCGGCTTGCGCCAGGCGTCAATGGAGTCGAACAGCTTGATCACCGTTTTGGGCTGCAAAATCGGGAAGGTATGGATCAGGTCGTGGAATTCGGCGACCAGTTTAGCCAGATCACGAATCTCGTTTGGTACGCGCAGGCGAGCACAAAGTTGCTCTACAAGCTTAACGCCCGCCGGGCCGTGGCCGTGGTGGCTGGGCCATTTTTCCTTTGGCGTCAGCCCTTTTCCTAGATCGTGACACAGCGTGGCGAAACGCACATCTACCGCCGGGCTAAGCTGCGCGGCAATAGACAGCGTCATCAGCGTATGAATACCGGTGTCGATCTCCGGATGCCATTTGGCCGGTGCGGGGACACCGTAAAGCGCATCGATTTCCGGGAACAGAACTTTCAGGGCACCGCATTCGCGTAGTACGGCAAAAAAGACCTGCGGATTGCGGCTGGTCAGCGCATTTTCCGTCTCTTTCCACACGCGTTCGGCGGTGAGATGCGCAATTTCGCCGTTGTCCGTCATGGAGCGCATCAGGACGAGTGTTTCTGGCGCTATCTGGAAATTAAGATGGGCATAACGTGCAGCAAAACGTGCCACGCGCAGCACACGCAGCGGGTCTTCATTGAAAGCCGGTGAAACATGGCGAAGCAGGCGACGCTCGATATCGGCAAGGCCGTTATACGGGTCGATAAGCTCGCCATTCTCATCCTGGGCAATAGCGTTGATCGTCAGGTCGCGACGCAGGAGATCCTGTTCAAGCGTGACGTCCGGGGCCGAATAGCAGGTAAAGCCGGTATAACCCTGGCCCGATTTCCTTTCGGTACGGGCCAGCGCATACTCTTCGTGGGATTGAGGATGCAGAAACACCGGGAAGTCTTTTCCGACCTGCTCGTAGCCTTCGTCCAGCATTTGCTGAGGCGTCGCCCCAACCACAACCCAGTCTTTATCCTTAACCGGCAGTTTTAATAACCCGTCACGAACCGCACCACCGACAAGATAAATCTTCACGCTCTACACCCCAGGCACCGTTATTGAACCACGAATGGTAAGTGTAGATGCGAGGGGGAATCAACGGCTAATGTGCCGTCGTTAGTTCATCCAGCGGTCTTTCTTCTTGCGGCTTGGGATCATGTGCGGAAGCAGCAGGCCAATCAGCAGGCCAAACCCTGCCACGCCGCCGCCGTACATAAACCATTGCATGATGATGGCACGCTGTTTGTCGTCAAGCTGGACGTTGGCGGCATCCACCTTTTTCTTGGCGACGATAAGCTGGTTTTTGAGCTGCTGATTCTCGTCCTTCAGGCCATTAATCACGGTGTCGCTCTGGGCCACTTTCTGCTGCATTTCAGCGGTACGCTGGTTCCAGGTCGTGTCGATGTTGTTCAGCTTGTCTGTCAGCGTTTTGACCTGGTTTTCCAAATCGGGAACGCGGGTACGCAGGCTTGGGGTGGTGCTTAGCTGCGCGAGGGGGATCCAGGAGGTACGCCCGTTGCTGTCACGTACCTGGCCGTATTTGGTTTCTTCGTTGCTTTGCAGCAGCGTGACTTGTTCCCCTGCGTTGACGGTGCCAACCAGGCGGTAGTTATCGCCCGGGCCGCTGCGGACCCAGGTGTTTAATTCATCAGAGACATAACGTTTTTCTTCGGCATGAGCCACGACGGAAACGCTAAGGGAGAGCAAAGTGAGGCAAATCAGGCGTAATTTCTGCATTATTTCGTCGTTATTTTCATAAAGTGTGGAACGATAGTAGTGGCAACAGTCTGACGGCGCAATCCGTAAACCTGAATGAGAATCATCCTGATGTCAATTTGACCACCCGGCGTTCCCGCCCTACCGCAAATTCGCTACCCGAAGGGGTATTTTGTCGTACTATTACAGACCTAATCGACGCTATTAAGTTCGCCAGGCGATCGCCTGGTGTGACGTAAACCTAAGTAAAGAAGACATGGCCCAGGAAATC
This sequence comes from Cedecea sp. B1(4), assembly GCF_059414925.1. Lineage (NCBI taxonomy): Bacteria > Pseudomonadati > Pseudomonadota > Gammaproteobacteria > Enterobacterales > Enterobacteriaceae > Cedecea > Cedecea sp. B1(4). Next base: position 223,828 of record NZ_JCAHMZ010000003.1, read on the forward strand.
GAACTTAAATTCATCGTTAATCCTGCAGCGCTTGATGCGCTGCGCGACAAATTAAATGCCCTGCCGGGCGAGCACAGCGACCCGCGTCAGTTGCTCAATATTTATTATGAAACGGCGGATAACCTGCTGCGCCGCCACGACATGGGGCTGCGTATTCGCGGTGATGCCGGGCAATACGAAATGACGATGAAAATCGCCGGGCGTGTGACCGGCGGGCTGCATCAGCGCCCTGAATATAACGTGGCGCTAAGCAAGCCAGAGCTGGATCTTGCTTTACTGCCAGCAGAAGTTTGGCCGGAAGGGCTGGACGTGGCGACTTTACAGGCCGACGTGAAGCCGCTGTTCAGTACGGATTTTGCGCGCGAAAAGTGGGTAGTTACTCACGGTGAAAGCCGCATTGAATTGGCGTTGGATCTGGGTGAAGTGAAAGCCGGTGAGCACCAGACGTCCATCTGCGAGCTTGAACTTGAGCTGCTGAGCGGTGAGACGGCGGATTTACTGGCACTGGCGGAAAGTCTGGTCACCGAACCTGGCTTGCGTCAGGGCAGCCTCAGCAAGGCGGCACGGGGCTATCACCTGGCCCAGGGCAACGCGGTGCGCGAAGTGAAACCGCTGGGCGTGCTGTATCCGCCGGCTAAAGCCAGCGTTGAGCAGGGGCTGGAAGGTGCTTTGGAGCTGGCGCTCGCCCACTGGCTTTACCATGAAGAATTATGGCTTAACGGCGTGAAAGCGGCTAAACAGCAGGTGATTGATGCTGTGGGCCTGGTGCGCCATGCCCTCGCGCTTTTTGGCGGCATCATTCCAAGAAAAGCGAGCACCCACTTACGTGAGCAGCTGATTGCGCTCGAAGCACGTTTTGCCAGCGACGAAAAAGCTGAAGTGATTATCTATAGCGCGCAAGCGAGCAGCGCTAAGCTGGCGCTGACCCGCTGGCTGGTGGAGCGCCAGTGGCAGCCGTTCATTAATGAGAAAGGCCGCACGAAGCTGGATAGCTCCTTTAAACGTTTCGCGGATACGCACCTTTCCCGCCATGCGGCTGAGCTAAAAGATGCGTTCCAGCGCCCACTGGGGGATGCATACGCAGACCAGCTACCGCGTCTGACGCGTGAAACGGATGCTATCCGCCTGCTGGCCGGGGTGTACAGCGATGCGCAAACCCAGCCGTGGCTGGAAAACTGGCAGGGGTTGCGTCACGCCATTGTTACCCGCCAGCGCATAGAAATTGAGCATTACCGAAACGAAGCGATCTCGCAGGCGCCTTTCTGGCTGCACAGCGGGAAATAATAGACTGGTAACGGATACCCACCATGATGGCGCTGACCCCTTTATTACAGCAGCACCTGCAGGCGTTTTTGCCGCGCCTGCCGCAAGAGATTGACTCCCTGACACTGAGCGAAGAAGCTCGCGCGGTGCTGGCGATAAGTGATTTTGTTGGTGACAGCGTGGTGGCGTATCCCGCCTGGCTGCAAACCCTGCAGCAGGACGCCCCTACGGCTGACGAATGGCAACATTATGCCGCCTGGCTGCAGCAGGATCTGCTGGATGTGCACGACGAAGCGGCATTGATGAAAGCGCTGCGGTTTTTCCGTCGCCGTATCATGGTGCGTATCGCCTGGGCGCAGGCGCTGGAGCAGGTGGATACGCAAAGCACGCTGCAGCAGCTGAGCGTGCTGGCGGAAACGCTGATTGTTGCCGCCCGTGACTGGCTTTATGCCGCCTGCTGCCGCGAATGGGGCACGCCTTGCAACGCCGCCGGTGAGCCGCAGCCGCTGCTGATCCTTGGCATGGGTAAGCTGGGCGGAGGCGAACTGAATTTCTCTTCCGATATCGACCTGATTTTTGCCTGGCCGGAAAACGGCTCCACTCAGGGCGGGCGCCGTGAACTGGATAACGCCCAGTTCTTCACCCGCATGGGGCAGCGCCTGATTAAAGTCCTCGACCAGCCAACGCAGGACGGCTTTGTGTACCGCGTGGATATGCGCCTGCGTCCGTTTGGCGACAGCGGTCCGCTGGTACTGAGCTTTGCCGCGCTGGAAGATTATTACCAGGAGCAGGGGCGCGACTGGGAACGCTACGCGATGGTAAAAGCGCGGATTATGGGCGACAACGACGATGTCTGGAGCCAGGAACTACGCAACATGCTGCGGCCATTTGTGTTCCGCCGCTACATCGACTTCAGCGTGATTCAGTCCCTGCGAAACATGAAGGGCATGATTGCCCGAGAAGTCCGTCGCCGTGGGCTAACGGACAATATTAAGCTCGGCGCCGGCGGCATTCGCGAAACCGAGTTTATCGTGCAGGTCTTCCAGCTCATCCGCGGTGGCCGGGAGCCTTCGCTGCAGTCCCGTTCGCTGCTGCCTACCCTGGAAGCCATTCAACAGCTTCATCTGCTGCCGGAAGAAGACGCCCAGAAACTGCGTGCGGCTTACCTCTACCTGCGTCGGCTGGAAAACTTACTGCAAAGCATCAACGACGAGCAGACGCAGACCTTGCCCGTTGACGATCTAAACCGTGCCCGGCTGGCCTGGGCGATGCAGGCGACTGACTGGGAAGCCCTGCAGCAAACGCTGCAGCTGCATATGAACGACGTGCGTCAGGTCTTTAACGATCTGATTGGCGACGATGAGCCGGAAGCGGGTGAAGATAAAGTTGCTGAAGGCTGGCGCGAGCTGTGGATCGACGCCCTGGACGCCGATGAAAACACGGCGGTGCTGGGGCATTTGAGCGCTGAGGCGCGGGCAGAGTTACTGAAGCAAGTGAGCCATTTCCGGCAGGAGATCGACAAGCGCACCATTGGTCCGCGTGGCCGCCAGGTGCTGGATCAACTTCTGCCGCACTTGCTGAGTGAAGTCTGCTCCCGGGCCGACGCGCCGCTGACGTTTTCCCGTCTGACGCCGCTGCTGTTTGGGATCCTCACCCGCACAACCTACCTGGAACTGTTAAGTGAATTCCCCGGCGCGCTTAAACACTTGATTACGCTCTGTGCGGCCTCGCCGATGATTGCCGCGCAGCTTGCCAGCTATCCGCTACTGCTGGATGAACTGCTCGACCCCAATACGCTGTATCAGCCCACGGCAATGGACGCGTATCGCGACGAACTGCGTCAATATCTGCTGCGCGTGCCGGACGAAGACGAAGAGCAGCAGTTGGAGGCATTGCGTCAGTTCAAACAGGCGCAGATGCTGCGCGTGGCGGCCGCCGATATCGCTGGCACCTTGCCGGTAATGAAAGTCAGTGACCACCTGACGTGGCTTGCCGAAGCTATTCTGGATGCAGTGGTGCAGCGTGCCTGGGCGCAGATGGTGGCGCGCTACGGCCAGCCTCGTCATTTGCAGGACAGAGAAGGGCGCGGCTTTGCCGTGCTGGGCTATGGCAAACTCGGCGGCTGGGAGCTGGGCTACAGTTCCGATCTGGATCTGGTTTTCCTGCATGATTGCCCGATGGAAGTGATGACGGACGGCGAGCGTGAAATCGATGGCCGTCAGTTCTATCTGCGCCTGGCGCAGCGCATCATGCATCTGTTTAGCACGCGTACCTCGACCGGGATTTTGTACGAAGTTGACGCTCGCCTCAGGCCGTCAGGTGCGGCAGGTATGCTGGTCACCACCGTAGAATCGTTTGCTGATTATCAGAAGAATGAAGCCTGGACCTGGGAACATCAGGCGCTGGTTCGCGCCCGCGTGGTGTACGGCGATCCGGCGCTTAACCGCCAGTTTGACGCCATCCGCCGCGAGATCCTGTGCACGCCGCGTGAAGGGGAAGCCCTGCAGGTAGAAGTGCGCGAGATGCGTGAAAAAATGCGCGCGCATCTGGGTAATAAGCATCGCGATCGCTTTGATATTAAAGCCGATGAGGGTGGGATCACCGACATCGAATTTATTACGCAATATCTGGTGCTGCGCTATGCCAGCGAAGCGCCGAAGCTAACCCGCTGGTCCGATAATGTGCGCATCCTGGAACTGATGGCGCAGAACGACATCATGGATGAAGCCGAGGCCAAAGCGTTGACGCATGCCTATGTCACGCTGCGGGATGAATTGCACCATCTGGCGCTGCAGGAATTGCCGGGCCACGTTGCGCTGGACGCCTTTGTGAAAGAGCGTGAGCAGGTGCGTCGGAGCTGGCAAACCTGGCTTGGCGAGCCGCAAACGCACGCGGGAGAGTAATTATGTTATCATCCCGCGCAAAATTTTATCCCTCGCTGGAGAGTCAGGAATGAAAGTAACGCTGCCCGAATACAGCCGTGCAGGCGTCATGGTGGTTGGTGATGTGATGCTGGATCGCTACTGGTACGGCCCAACCAGCCGTATTTCGCCGGAAGCCCCGGTGCCGGTGGTGAAAGTCGATACCATCGAAGAACGCCCTGGTGGCGCGGCTAACGTGGCGATGAACATTGCTTCGCTGGGCGCGAATTCTCGCCTGGTTGGCCTGACCGGCATTGACGATGCGGCGCGCGCGCTCAGCCAGAGCCTGGCCGGGGTCAACGTGAAGTGTGACTTCGTTTCTGTTCCGACTCACCCGACGATTACCAAGCTGCGCGTGCTGTCCCGCAACCAGCAGCTGATTCGCCTCGACTTCGAAGAAGGGTTTGAGGGCATCGATCCTGAGCCGCTGCACGAACGTATCAGCCAGGCGCTGCCGCAGATTGGTGCGCTGGTGCTTTCCGACTACGCAAAAGGTGCTCTGGCGACCGTACAGCAGATGATTCGCCTGGCACGTGTTGCCAAAGTCCCGGTCCTCATCGACCCGAAAGGGACCGACTTTGAGCGCTACCGTGGCGCAACGCTGCTGACTCCGAACCTTTCAGAATTTGAAGCCGTGGTCGGCAAGTGCAAAACCGAAGCCGAGCTGGTGGAACGTGGCATGAAGCTTATCGCCGATTATGAACTGTCGGCGCTGCTGGTGACGCGTTCAGAACAAGGCATGACGCTTCTGCAGCCGGGCATTGAGCCTTTCCATCTGCCGACTCAGGCGCAGGAAGTCTATGACGTGACCGGGGCCGGTGACACGGTGATCGGCGTGCTGGCGGCAACGCTTGCGGCGGGGAACTCGCTGGAAGAAGCCTGTTACTTCGCGAATGCCGCAGCTGGCGTGGTGGTTGGCAAGCTGGGGACATCAACCGTTTCTCCGGTCGAGCTGGAAAACGCGGTGCGCGGTCGCGCGGAAACGGGTTTTGGCGTGATGACCGAAGCCGAGCTGAAAGTTGCGGTTGCCGCTGCCCGCAAACGCGGTGAGCGCGTGGTGATGACCAACGGCGTGTTCGATATTCTGCATGCGGGCCATGTTTCCTACCTGGCCAACGCGCGCAAGCTGGGCGACCGTCTGATTGTCGCGGTCAACAGCGACGCGTCAACCAAACGCCTGAAAGGGGAAACCCGGCCGGTTAACCCGCAGGATCAGCGCATGATCGTGCTGGCTGCGCTGGAAGCGGTGGACTGGGTGGTACTGTTTGAAGAAGACACGCCTCAGCGCCTGATTGGTGAAGTCCTGCCGGATCGTTTAGTGAAGGGCGGTGACTACAAACCAGAACAGATTGCCGGGAGCAAAGAGGTTTGGGCCAACGGCGGGGAAGTGATGGTACTGAACTTCGAAGATGGCTGTTCCACCACCAATATCATCAAGAAGATTCAAAATAACGGCTAAATTGGCCGCTAAGAAAAAAGCCTCTCGTTTGAGAGGCTTTTCTGTTTCTAGTGCTTCACCAACGTGGCGAAGTAGTACGCCAGCGGAATGGCCAGCAGGTAAAGCCCCACCGGGATTTCACGCCATTTACCGGCAATCACCTTAATGATGATATAGAACAGCAGACCGCCAGCGATCCCGGTCCCGAAGCTGTTGGCGATAAGCGTGATCATCACCATCATCAGCACCGGCAGACCTTCGGTGAAGTTGCCCAGATCCACTTTGCGCAGGCCGCTGAACATGTTCAGGCCGATAAGGATCAGCGCGGGCGCGGTTGCCTCTTTCGGGATCATCAATGCTACCGGGGTAAACAGCAGCATCAGCAGGAACATTACCGCTGCCGCCAGCGCGGTGAGGCCGGTTTTACCGCCCGCTTCTGCCGCCGCTGAAGACTCAATCAGCGCGGTAGCCGCCGGAATACCGACCCACGGGCCTAGCGCGGCGGCAATGGAATCCACCATAAACGGGCGGTTGATGTGCGGCATGTTGCCATGTTCGTCCAGCAGGCCAGCCTCACCACCCACCGCCAGCGTCGTGCCCATGGTGGAGAAAAACTCTGAGGCAAAGAAGACAAACAGGAACGGCAGGAAGGCGATGTTCAGCGCGCCGAGCATATCCACGTGCCCCAGCACCGGCGTCAGCGAGTGCGGCATGGCGATAAAGCTCTGCGGCAGGTGAGTGACGCCCAGCGGAATGCCGACCAGAGTGGCAAACAGAATCGCCCATAAAATGGCTCCCGGCACGCGGCGAGCCTGAAGCGCAATCGCCAGGAACAGGCCGCACAGCGCCACAATTGCCCCGGCGGAAGTAAAGTCGCCGAGCGCCAGCGCGTTGGTTTTGGCGTTGGCAAGCACCAGCCCGGCGTTGCGGAAGCCCAGCACCGCAACAAACAGGCCGATGGAGGCCGTCAGCCCAAGTTTGATCGACTGCGGTACCGAGCGGGTAACCACTTCACGCAGGCCAAGGCGGGTAAGCGCAAAGAACAGAATGCCTGACCAGCAGGCGATGCCGAGGCCAATCTGCCAGCCAATATGCTCACTCCCGGCAAGCGTCACGCCGACCAGCACCGAACCGCCGATGCCCGGCCCGACAATAAACGGCAGGTTGCCGTAAAACGCCATCAGCAGCGTGCCGAGGACAAAAACAACGATCGTCCCGGTGGTTGCCGCGCCTTTATCCATCCCGCCCACGGCCAGCAGGCCAGGGATAACAACCAGCAAATAGGCGGCGGCGAGAAAGCCAGTGATGCCCGCGAGGCACTCGGTTTTCACTTTGCTTTGGCGGCTGCGAAGCTGGAATCGCCGCTCCAGCCAGCTTTCGCTGGCGGCCTGAGACACTGAATTTTCGGCCATTACTTGGCTCTCCGGATTAATGTGTTGTGTGTGCGTCTGCCGGGTGTTCGTGGCATTCAATAAGCGGGTCGACGATCTGGCGAGTACTGCCGTCTGTCAGTCCCAGGTCGGTCAAATGTGGCCCGGCGTTACAGGCCAGGCAGGTGCCTTCGATGGCCTTGAACACCCGGTACGGTGGCTCCCAGTCGGCGACTTTATTGCTCAATTCACGGAGTTGAGCAAACTGCTGCGCCAGCTCGGCGGCGGCCAGGTCGGAGAGCATCCCGGCAATCGGCATTTCTACCTTCGCCAGTATCTGCCCGTTCTGGCTAAGCGCCATCCCACCTCCGCAGGCGATCAGCGCGTTAGCGGCGAGCGCCATGTCCTGAGGATCTCTGCCGAGGACAACGAGGTTGTGCGAGTCGTGCGAATAGGTGGTGGCAATCGCGCCGCGCAGTTCACCCCAGCCTTCGAGTAGTGCCAGCTGTGGCTTCGCCTCGTGGCGGCCGTGGCGGTGCTGAACCCAAATCAAGCTGAAGCCGTCCGGGATTTGAACTTCGCCGTGTTGGATTGCAACCTCGACTTCGCTCCACTGGGTGAAGCGAGCGCCCTTGATGTGGCGTAGGCGCGCGCGCCCATTATTCACTGGCACCTTGAGAACAAAGTCGTTCGGAATCAATGGATTCAGCCGAACGGTATCTCGCGGGGGAACGAGGGACGGTGCCGCGACGGGTTCCAGCATTTTTCCCTGTTCCGCGACGAGCTTACCTGCGACATAAACGGTTTGGGCGCTCAGTTTTTCCAGCGAATCGAAGACCACCAGATCGGCGGTGCGGCCCGCGGCAATCAGGCCGAGATCCGGGCGTTGCAGGCGCAGCGAGGCGTTCAGCGTGGCCAGGCGCAAAGCATCTTCGGCTTTCATGCCGTGCTCGATGAGCAAGTTCAGCAGGGCAACGATGCCGCCTTTTGCCAGCAGCATGTCCGGCGGCACGTCGTCGGTGCAGACGGTGACCTGCGATGACAGATGCGGCAGGCCATTCAAGGCGGCGACAATCTCCGGCAGCAGGTACGGATGTGAACCGCGTATCTCCAGAGTCAGCCCGGCACGCAGTTTTTCCAGTGCGTCGGCGGCAGAGGTCAGTTCATGATCTGACGTCACGCCAGCGGCAAGGTAGGCCTGCAATCCTGCGCCGTTCAGGCCGCGGGCGTGTCCTTCAATCAGTTTGCCGCTTTCCAGGCCAGCGTTAAGAATCTCCAGCATTCTTTCGCTGCCGTTCAGCACGCCGTGCATATCCATCACTTCGGCTACGCCCGCCACTTCCGGCCATGAAAGCAGCGTTTCCATCTCTTTCCCGGCAAAATCAGCGCCGGACATTTCCAGGCCCGGCGTTGAAGGCACGCTGGACGGGGCCGCGCAGATCACACGCAGCGGCAGGTTGCGGCTGGCGTCAACGGCGTAACGCACGCCCTCAATACCGAGCACGTTCGCCAGCTCGTGCGGATCCCAAAAAATCGTTGTGGTGCCCTGGGCGACGACAATTTCCGCATAGCGCGCGGGCGGCAGGTGGGAGCTTTCAACGTGGACGTGGGTATCCATCAGCCCTGGGCTGAGATAGTTTCCGGCGAGATCGTGAGTCTGTGCGGCATCTTCGCGGCTGCCGCGTGGATGTACGCTGGCGATGAGCGTACCGACGATACCGACATCCGCCTCACGTATTTCGCCGGTGGCCATATCCACGATCCGGCCATTGATGAGCAGCAGGTCGAAAGGCGTTTCGCCGAGAGCGGCTTTCACCGCGCGGCGACGTAAATCAGCAGGAGTCATGACAGGTTCCAAAACAGGGGCTCTGACGGCTACTCTAGGCAGGGGAATACGCTTTGCCCAGATGATTTAATTTATCAGCCGATAAGAAACGTTTATCCTGTGGCAAACGTTTACCTGGCAACCCTGATACTCCAATGGCTGAACCCTGGCAGCGCCTTCCCGCACTCTCGTTAAAACAGATCCAGTATTTTGTGACGCTGGCCAAACTTCGTCATTTCACCGATACCGCCAACCGACTGGCCATTAGCCAGCCCGCGCTAAGCAGCGCGTTACGGCAGATTGAGTCCGTGCTGGGTGGGAAGCTGGTTAACAGAACCGCTGCGGCAGTGACGCTGACGGACCTGGGCGCAGCGCTACTTCCCCATGCCGAACGCGTGCTCAACGTCGCGCATCGCGCTTTTGACGACATGCAGCGTATTGTCCAGGACGGCGGTGACGGCACGCTTCGCATAGGCCTGGTACCCTCGGTCGGCAGCCTTTTATTTCCCGATATTCCTCAACGCATTGCAGAGGCTTTTCCTCGCCTGCGGGTGGAGTTCCACGACCGCACCAATGATGCGCTGATTGCCCAGCTTGAAAGCGGCCAGCTGGACTTTGGCCTGGGGGCGCTGGACAGCTCTGTGCCCAAAACGTTGGAGATCCATCCGCTGCAGGAAGATCCCTTTGTGGCGGTGGTCAACTGTCACGATCCTCTGGCAGAATCCAGCCACGCGCCGTGGCGAAGCCTGGTGAAGCGGGACATCGCGGTGTTTTCAAAAGGGAATATCAGCCGGCTGGTAGCAGCGATGGCGGAAAGCCAGCGCCTGACGCTGAATGCGCGCTATCAGGTTGATTTTATTGAAACCCTTTATGGGCTGGTGCGCTCTCAGCTGGCGGTGGCGATTCTGCCGCAGCTTTACACTACCTTTTTGCAGGACCCTGAGCTGAAAGTGATTCATTTGCAGCAGCCTTCGCTGAGCCGCACCGTGGCATTGATGCGCAGCACCGAGCCGTTCGCTCCGCAAATAGAAGCCTGCTTCCAGCTTATTGTCCGCCTATTACAACAACGAAAAGTGCTCTGACTTTACAAGGAAACCTGACATGAAAAAGATCCTGCGCGTGGTGGTTGTGCTGCTGATTTTGCTGGTGGCCGCCGTCGCAATCCGCCTGTGGTTGCTGCATCGTCACAGTGATGCTCTGTGGAATATCATCAGCCAGCAGTGCATTCCCAATCAGCAGCAGAACAACTCACCTGCGCCTTGCCTGAAAGTCGATCTGGCCGGGCGCTATCTGGTGTTCAAAGATGCCAAAGGCCCGCTGCATAATTTGCTGATGCCGACGGACAAAATCACCGGCATCGAGAGCCCGAAGATCCTTGAAAACGGCGCGCCAAACTACTTCCTGGATGCGTGGCAGAATCGCCACTATCTGCTGGATGAAACCACAAAAGCAGTTCGGGACGATGATTTGGTGTTAGCGATCAACTCTCGCTACGGACGTTCTCAGAACCAACTGCACATTCACCTGTCCTGCCTGCGCCCTGAGGTGTATCAATCCATTAACCAGCTTGCCGACAAAGTTGGTGACCAGTGGCAGCCGTTTGGTGCGGAGATCCTTGGCCATAAATATCTGGCGAGAAAAGTCCCGGCAGAGGCGAATCCGTTTACCGTGCTGGCGGAGTACGTGAAGGCTCAGGGCGATGAGATGGAAAACTTTGGCCTGGCGCGAGTGGTGACAACGAAGGGGGATGTGGTGCTGTTAGCAAACCCTCGTCAGCTGCTGGGCGGGAACCAGGGTTCGGCGGAAGAGATGCTGGACTACAGCTGCTCGTTGGCAAACTAAAACAAAATGGCCTCTTAGCAAGAGGCCATTTTTTTGTGCCGTTACGACAGGTAATTCATGCCCTGTTTGAGCACCAGATCGCAGGCTTTGGTTTTCACCTTTTCAGCCAGCGGCGAGTTGCCGATGCTGTTCAGATCCAGCTTCTGGCCGTTGGCCGTGTTCAGTAAGCCCATCAGGCCCTGATTGTAGTCCTGCTTGTCGGCAGGCTTGGTGCTGCTTTCCAGCCCCAGCTTGGTCATCAGCTGGTTTTTAATGTTGTCGGTATTGGTGACGGAAGCCAGTTTATTCTTCGCACAGTACTCCATCACGCCAGCCGCATTGGTCATCGTACTTGAGCTGAGAGATTTGCTGTTGCCGTTCAGCAGGCTGGTCAGTGAAGAGAGAGACAGACCGCCGGTCTGAGCGCCATTGCTGGTGGTAGTCGCATTGCCGCTTTTAGTCAGTTCATTGGCGGCGCTGGAAAGTTGTTCCTGCCAGTTTGCAGCAGTTGCCTGGCCCGCGAAAAAGGCTGCTGCCAGCGCCATTGCGCAGAGCGTTTTATTCCTTGCTTTCATCTTGTGATACTCGCTTTGTTTGCCTGCGGTGCAGGGGATTTCAGGCGTGAGTATAGCGCTTTGGCCAGAAGCAGGGGGATTGAGAGTTGTCTTAAACCGTGGGGGCAGGTGAAAAAGCCGGGTTTCCCCGGCTGTAGCATCAGTTGATGATGTTCAGAGTCACATCAATGTTGCCGCGGGTTGCGTTGGAGTATGGGCAAACAATGTGTGCCGCATCGACCAGTTTTTTCGCTTCGGCAGCGTCCATGCCCGGCAGGTGAATGTTCAGCTTCGCTTCGATACCGAATCCGGTTGGCAGTGGCCCGATGCCGACTTCGCCTTCGATGAAAGCATCAGCCGGCATGGAGATTTTGTCGCGGCCGGAGACGAACTTCATCGCGCCCAGGAAGCATGCGGAGTAGCCCGCCGCGAACAGCTGCTCAGGGTTGGTGACTTCGCCACCCGCGCCGCCCATCTCTTTTGGCAGTCCCAGTTTCACGTCCAGTACGCCGTCGGAAGAGGTTGCACGACCTTCACGGCCACCGGTGGCTTTGGCTTTTGCGGTGTAAACGACTTTTTCTAAAGACATGGCAGGTTCCTCATCTTACATTTAGTATGTGCTATAAAATAGCGTGCGATTTATATGGTGTTTTAAAAATCGCCGACAGTATCGACGATTAATTATTACGTATTTAAATTACTGCGCAAGGTTTCCAGCTGCGCCTTCAGCGCCAGCATGCTGTCTATACTGCAGGCAGAAGCGCAGCGCACGGAGTCCGGAATACCCAGCGCTTTTTCCTGCAGCGCTTTCCCTTCCTGGGTCAGCGTTACTGCCACCTGACGTTCATCTTCGCGGGAGCGCTGACGTAGCAGCAGCCCTGCGCTTTCAAGCCGTTTTAGCAGCGGCGTTAAGGTGGCTGAGTCTAAAAACAGACGCTCACCGATTTGCGACACCGTGACATCGTCCTGCTCCCACAGCACCAGCATCACCAGGTATTGCGGATAGGTGAGCTGCAGCGGCGCAAGCAGCTGGCGATAGAGCTTGTTCACCGCCAGATTGGCGGAATAGAGCGCGAAGCAAAGCTGGTTGTCCAGCAGCAGGGCGTTCGTTTCGGTGGATGTCTTCTTCATGTTTCTCAATATAGATAGCGCACGATTAAATAGCAAATTTTATTTTACGGCGATTTGGTCTGTGCGATCAGACCCGGGGCTTTTTGCGATAAAGCCACAGCCCCGGCAGAGAGAGCCCGATGGACAGCGCCCCCACGATAAATGACGCTTTTAAGAAGTTGGTCACCAGTTGGATCATCAGCGGATCGCTGTAACCAAAGTGCGTCAATTTTACCGCTGAGATCATCGCGGTATAGGCGTAGATCCCCGGAAACATAGGAATGACGGCCGCAACGGTAAAGACTTTCGGATGAGCAAGGTACCAGCGTGACCACTGAATACCAATGATGCCGACCAGAATTGACGCCAGAAAAGTGCTCCACTCGATGTTTAAACCCGCCGTCATCATCGCCATACGCGAGCCGTGGCCGATGGCACCGAGGAGCCCACAGTAAGGCAGGGCGCGCTGAGGCACGTTAAAAACTAACGCGAAGCCTACCGCCGGCACGGCAGACAGCGCCATATCCTGAAGTAGGGCCAGAATAAATTCGATTATGCCCATCCTCTTAGCCCCCATACCGCCATTGCCATCACCACGCCGATGCAGGTGGCAAGCGTGAGCAGGCTGGCCATCGCCCAGCGAGCCAACCCGGTGTTCACGTGGCCTTTGAACATGTCGGCCACGGCGTTAATCAGCGGGAAACCGGGGACGAGTAATAACACGCTCGCGGCCATCGCAATATTGGAAGTCGCGGCAAACGGGCCTTTGGCGATTAGCAGGCCCGAAACGGTAGTGGCGACAAACGCGGTGATGCAGAAGTTGATCTGCGGATGAAGCTGGCGGTGGGTGAGCAGTTGGCGGACATACATCGCCAGTGAGCTGGCGATAAAGGCGACAAACGCCCCGTCCCAGCCACCGTTGTTCAGTTTACAGAAGCAGCCGCAGGAAAGACCCACCATCAGGACAACCAGCCAGCGTGGGTAACGCAGCGGTTTGATGTGTTCGAAGCGCTTGAGAACGTCCCTGGCATCCAGCAGCTTGTGCTCGGTGAGGATCACTATGTGCTGTACTTCGGTGACGACGTGCATGTTGATCCCGCGGTCGTTATTTTTGCGGGTGGTCGTCAAGCACTGATTGTCTTTAATGGTGCTCAGCACAATGGCGTTAGCGGAGATTGAGCTTTCCACGCTGTCCATCCCCAGCGCTTTGCCAAGACGAGTTGAAAGCTCCTCGACCAGCGCGCTTTCTGCCCCGTGCTGCAGTAAAAAGAGCGCACATTGAATACATAAACGAGTGACGTCCCGCTGGGAAGCAACATCTGGCTGCATGCGTGATCCTGAACAAAGAGAATGAAATGCGCTTAACGTTTATCCATTTAACATGAGCGCATCGCTTCATTAGCCGCGTCAGATCAAGCTTTGCGTCACTATCTCCGGCGATGAAACGTGATTATTTTTTCCAGCCATTGGCTGCAGCTCACGCAGACAATGCCGCCGATGACGAAAACCGATCCCAGCAGAAAACCAGCGTTTATCTTTTCATTCAGTAACCAGGCGCCAAACACGACCCCGAGCAGCGGCGTGACAAAAGAAAAGGCGCCAAGCACAGAAGCCTGGTAGCGGCGCAGTAAAGCAAACCAGATAAGCAAGCTCAGGAAGGAAACAATCACAGACTGAAAGACCATGTTGGCCAGCAACAGTGGGGTGGGGTTAAAGCGGGTTTGCCCCAGGAGGAACGACGCTGCAAGCAGCACAATAAAAGCCCCCGCAAGCTGAAAAAGCGTCGTTTGGGCGGCGGAAACCTGGGCCAGGCGGGAGGTGCGAACCAGCACGGTGGTCGCGCCCCATGATGCGCCGGAAAGCAGGCAAAAGAGATCCCCGAAAAGCGATGAGTGCCCACCATCTGGCGCTGAAAATGTGACGATGACGCCAATAAATGCCAATACGATCCCGATCCACTGTACCGGCGTCAGGCGTTCAGAGCGCAGGGTAAAGTGTAGGCCTACTGCGGCAAACAGCGGTGCGGTATACAGAAAAACTACGCCGTGCGCGGCGCTGGTATAGCGCAGGCCGATGCCAAGAAACAAATACTCGAGTGCAAACAGAACCCCAGCTCCCGCGCCAGCAAGCCAGGGCAGGGAGGCGTACTGCATTTTCTCTTTTCTCAACAGCATATAAAGTGCGACCAGCCCCGCGCCTATACCAGAACGTAAAGCGATCTGTAGGATGGGGCTGGCGTCTTCAGCCGTGGCTTTCAGGCCGGGCTGCTGCAGGCTCCATATCAGGCAGAGGGTGATCATCCCGGCGACGGCCAGGCGGTCTATGGTCTTGTATCTGGACATGCGTTTTCTCCCGAAAAACGCATTATCAACTGGGGCGATATGCTTGATATAGTGAGAAACCGCCATGCCATCGTGCGTTTCGGTCAATGTTTTCTCGACGACTTTGAAGGTGGATATCCGTGCCAAAGAAAACGCCCAGCATCCTTATCGCGCCTTTTACCGGCGAGCTTCCGGCGACGCTGTACTTTCGTAGCGCGCCGATGCCTGCGCACGGTTTGTACCTGGAACACAGTCACCCCTGGGGAGAATTTGTTTCGGCGGTAAGCGGCGTCGTGGAGGTGCAATATGCCGGAGGACACTTTGTGGTGCCGTCCCAGTACGGTATCTGGCTGCCGCCGGACACCCAGCATCTTGCGCAAAATCGGATGGAGGCGTGGCACAGCTCCGTATATGTCAGCCTCGCGGAGTGCGTAGCGTTTCCGCAGCAGGTGACCGTTATGGCTATCGCGCCTCTCGTCCGGGCGATGCTCGAGCATTTACACCTGAACCCGCCGGGTATCCCTCCTTCTGAAGAGGAGTCGCGATTCCTGCGCGTGTTGGTTGATAGGCTGATTAAGGCCGAAAGGGTGGGGAACTATCTACCTGGATCGGACGATCCTGTGGTTCGGCGGGTGCTTAATATCCTGGAACAAAACCCTGGGGATAGCCGCTCCGTGGCGGCGTTGGCGGCTTTGGCCAATACCAGTGAGCGAACGTTGATGAGACGCTGCCAGCGGGAGTTGGGTATGACGCTGGCGGAGTGGCGGCAGAGGCTAAGAATTGTGAAAGCGATGCCTTTGTTGGCCGAGGGATGGACCGTCGAGAATATCGCTTTTGAGCTGGGTTACGGCAGTTCATCGGCGTTTATTACGATGTTCCGCCGCTTAACCCAGGAAACGCCGGATGAGTATCGCAAGCGTGTCACCGGGCTGGAGCGTTAACTGAGCCGAAAGTCTTTTGCCTCCGGCTGCAGCAAACTTACTGGCAGACGTCCACCCATTTGGCGTGGGTGAGTTCGGCCATGCGTTCAGGTGAAATGCGGACGGCGCTATGAATGGCCCCTGCGGCGGGCAGCACTTCATCGTACTGGCGGAGTGAGATGTCGCAGAACACCGCCAGCGGGTTTTCCAGCCCGAACGGGCAGACGCCGCCGACCGGATGCCCGGTCCAGTTCACCACTTCATCGCTGCTGAGCATGCGCGCTTTGGACCCAAATGCTTCTTTAAGTTTCTTATTATCAAGACGAGCATCGCCCTTCGCGACGATCAGAATAATGTCGTTTTTGACCTTTAATGAGAGCGTTTTGGCTATTTGTCCGGGTGCCACATTGTGGGCGGCGGCGGCAAGCGCGACGGTAGCGGTGCTTTGGTTTAGCTCGATGATATCTATATCGGGGGCATGGTCGGCGAAGAATTGCCGCACGGACTGCAAACTCATGATTTTCTCCTGATCCAGGTGGCAAATAATTTCGCATAAGCTTGTGCTTTCTGTAAACCGCTTATACTTATCTCATACCCGCCTTGTCAGAAATTTCTGGATCTCCTTCACAATCACTGAAACCGGTTGCAGTAACCGGTTGCAGTAATAAATTCCGCGAGGAATACTGAATCTTGTAACCACCCCCTGTACCTAATAATAAGAGTCGTCTATGAAACGTATCCTTTTATGCTGTGCCGCTGGTATGTCTACCAGTATGGTCGTGAACAGGATGAAACAGGCCGCCCAGGATCAACAGATTGAGGTTGAGATCAAGGCGGTGGGTATCGAAGAGTTCACGGATGTTATGCCTGAATTTGATTGCTGTTTACTCGGTCCGCAGATCAAATACCGTCTGGAAGATTTTAAGGCTCAGGCCGCGCCCAAACGGATCCCGGTCACGGTCATTAACTCTATGGATTACGGAATGATGCGCGGCGACAGAATTCTCGCCGACGCACTCGCGTTGATAGCCTGACAGGAGAGCCACTATGTCTTCCAACCATGCTGCTTTTAATTTAATTTTTCGGTTTGTTGAGAACTACGTTAGCCCGATAGCTGGCCGCATTTCTTCCCAGCGTCACGTGATGGCCATTCGCGACGGCTTTATTTCTGCGATGCCATTTATGATTGTCGGCTCGTTCCTGCTGGTGTTTGCTTATCCCCCGTTTTCGCCCACCACGACATGGGGCTTTGCTCGCGCCTGGCTCGACCTGGCGAAGCAGTTTGAAGGGCAGATTTTAACGCCGTTTGATATGACGATGGGCATCATGTCTATCTACATTTGTGCGGCGATTGCCTACAACCTGGGTAAACACTACGTTAAATCGCACGGGCTCGATCCTTTCATGTGCGCCATGCTGTCGCTGATGGCTTTCCTGGTGGTTGCGGCCCCGAAAACCAAAGGGACGTTGCCGGTGGACAGCCTTGGCGGCACCGGGATCTTCACCGCAATCTTGGTGGCGATTTACTGCGTAGAGATGATGCGTTTCCTGAAGGCGCATAACATCGGCATCAAGCTGCCGGACCAGGTGCCGCCGATGATCAAAAACTCCTTTGATCTGCTGATCCCGGTGCTGGTTGTGGTGCTGACGCTGTATCCGCTGAGCCTGTTTATTCAGTCTCAGTTCGATATGCTGATCCCTCAGGCCATTATGGCGCTGTTCAAACCGCTGGTGTCCGCGGCGGATTCTCTGCCGGCGATTCTCCTTGCCGTACTGATTGCTCACCTGTTGTGGTTTGCGGGTATCCACGGGGCGGCGATTGTCTCCGGGATGCTGCAGATGTTCTGGCTGACCAACCTGGGTCTTAACCAGGGCGCGCTGGCTGCCGGTGCACCTCTGCCGCATATCTTTATGGAAGCGTTCTGGACCTTCTTCATCGTGGTCGGCGGTTCCGGGGCAACGATGGGATTGGTTATCTGCTACCTGCGCAGTAAATCTGCCCACCTGCGTTCCATTGGCCGTCTGAGCATCGTGCCAACCTGCTTTAACATTAACGAGCCGGTGATCTTCGGTACGCCGATTGTGATGAACCCAGTATTCTTCATTCCGTTCCTGCTGGCACCCATGGTTAACGCCGTGCTGGCCTGGGGCGCGATGAAGCTGGATCTGATTGGTCGCGTGATTTCCGTTGTACCGTGGACCGCACCTGCGCCAATCGGTGCCGCCTGGGCGCTGGGCTGGGACTTCCGTGCCGCAATTCTGGTGATTCTGCTTGCCTGCGTGTCGTCCATCATCTACTTCCCGTTCTTCAAAGTGTACGAGAAGCAGCTGCTGGAGCAGGAGAAAGAAGAAGCTCAGAGAGCGAGCGAGGAAGGGAGCCAACAGCTGGCTTAATGGTTTAGCGGAATGAAGAACGGCGGGGAAACCTGCCGTTTGCTATTTCAGAGTGCAGTCGCCGCAGCGCTGGACGTCAGGCAGCTTATAGCGCTGGCAGCAGGTGCGTCTGACCAGAATGCCTTCACGCGATATAACCGTGCGATAAAGCGGATTCTCCCGGCCACATGAAAGCTGTTTTTCAAAGAAACAGGTCTGCACCAACGCCGCCAGGCTCTGTTCATCCAGCAGCGGTTTCAACTCGCCGAAGAACCAGTTTACCAGGTAGCCGGTGTTGCTCCAGATAAGCCGGGCGTTGATCTCTTCGCTGGCTTCCAGCGCCGCTACGACCGGCATCAAACCTCCAACGATAAACTGCTCTAGCCGCAGATGGAGCGGTAGCTCGCTTGCCCGGCAATCTTCAGTCACGTCAATCCAGAAGCATTTTGCCCGGCCCGTTTCGTGGAACTCAGCCCGCACATGCTGAGGGGCAATATTCAGCGCTTTAGGCTGAGTCAGCAGCGCCATCATCATCGGAGGCACCAGCAGGCCGATGTACCATTGTGCCCACAAAGACTTCAGCGGTTTGTGCTCGCGGGTAAGTTCAGGCTGGTGACGATAGATATGGTCGCCGTAGGCCGCCATTAGAGAGGTTAGCGTAGTGGGACGCTGCCACTCGCTTAGCGTCATTGCTGCAGCGGGAGCCTGTTCGTTTAATTTGATGATGTCGTTGAAGTACGGGCGGTGCGCGGCAAAATACTCCCGTAGCGAATCTGCCTGCGGGCCTGTCGCTGGGGACCAGGGAAGAACAAAGCAACCGCTGTCATCGCTGAACTGGAGGGAGTGAAGTGCCATACTTTCGTCAGGGAGTAATCTAAATGATAATGATTAGCAATACTAGCGGTGGGCGAAATCTCTGGCAAGGTGAATTCACCGCCACCGCTGGGTGATGGCTGTTTTTGCGATCTCGCGCGTCTCGCCGGGTTAATTCACGGCGAGCATTTCGTTGGTCAGGATGCTGTTTCTTCCTCGGTTTTTGGCCTGATAAAGCGCTTTATCCGCGAGGCTCAGTGCATCGTCTATGCTGCCTTCAGTGAATGGCGCAAGCCCGATACTGACGGTAACGTTGGTCGCGACCTGGGTATTAAACATATGCGGGATGTCCAAATCGAAAACGCGCTGGCGGATCCTTTCCGCCGACTGCATCGCACGTTCCGCGTCGATGTTGGTGAGCATAATCATGAACTCTTCCCCGCCGTAGCGCGTGACAAGATCCCTTGAACGCACGGCATCGCGAATCGCCGCTGAGACCCGGATCAACGCCTGGTCGCCCATCGCATGGCCGTAGTGGTCGTTGTACGACTTGAAGTGGTCGATATCCAGCAGCAAAACGTAGTGGCTGCCGCTGCCGGAGGCCTGAATGTGCTCGAGGCGGTTTTGAAAGCCGCGGCGGTTGTACAGGCCGGTTAAAGGATCGAGCATGCTGAGATCGGTCAGCGTCTCTTTTTCTTCGAGCAGTTTATTCATCAGCCGCTGGGTGAAACGGTCATTACGTTTCTGAATAATATGCTGAATAGCGATCCCGATAGCGGGCAGCGCAATGGAATAAATTACCCTCAGCCATTGGTCAACATTACCCAGCCAAAGTACTACCAGCGCCACGGGCAGGCTGTGCAGCAGGAAAGCCACAATATTATTAATAAATGCAATAGTGCCAATAAAAAGCACCGACATCAGGCTAATCACCAGAAATGAGGTGTCCAGATCCCCGATGGCCGCGTTTTTAATGAAAATATGCACCGCCCATAATAACCCGAGAAATAGCGAGATAATATTCAGGTTAATCAGCAGCTTATTATTCCACATCTGCCAGGCAAGCAAGGCCAGGCTAATCAGCAGAATGGCGACAACGGGCGGTGTTATACGCACTGTCGAATGGAGCGGAAAGAGAATAGAAAAAGCGGCTGCCAGGGCATTGAGCAGCAAAAATAAACGTAAAGAAAGCAGCTGCTTTGCTTTGAGTAAGGCTCGCCAGGTTTGGGCTGTCATAGAACGATTGTGTCTTGGGTAAGCGCGTCAGGTGTTGTGTGTGTCGTATTAACGAAAAGCGAGTTATCGGCTTTTCTGGCAACTATTGGAATTTTTATAAGGCAAACTAAAGCCGGCGCTCAATCTATCACCTTACTGAAAATCTGTCATTAAATGACACGTCAACCCTGGCTATTTCAGCTATAGGTCGCGCACGTTTTTACGCTGACAGTTGAGAAGATTTATCATATGATATTGGTTATCATTATCATGATGGGGCGTAAAAATGCTGCAACGACGACTCGAAAGTGGCTGGAGTGTAATGGTGGCGGGGCTTGCGGTGGCGCTGCTTGCCTGCCTGGATCTCAGTTTCAGTCAGTGGCGTGTACTGGTGGTTATTGGGCTGCTTGCAACGGCATTGATGCTCTACCATAAAACGTTAAGACACTTTGTTTTACTGCCATCGTGCGTAGCATTTGCCAGCGGATTGCTGTTGATTGTGATGAATTTGGGATCGATGAGATAAACAAGTTGGGGGAGATAAAGGGGGTCACTTCATAAGAAGTGGTGCGAAGAGAGGGACTTGAACCCTCACGTCCGTAAGGACACTAACACCTGAAGCTAGCGCGTCTACCAATTCCGCCACCTTCGCACAGTTTTCAGATTTGCATCTGAAGAGTTTTGATATCGCCTTCGCATTGGTGCGAAGAGAGGGACTTGAACCCTCACGTCCGTAAGAACACTAACACCTGAAGCTAGCGCGTCTACCAATTCCGCCACCTTCGCGCAGTGCGAACGATATCTTTCGTGGTTGTGTTGGTGCGAAGAGAGGGACTTGAACCCTCACGTCCGTAAGAACACTAACACCTGAAGCTAGCGCGTCTACCAATTCCGCCACCTTCGCATACCTGTAATACCGAAGTATCACAACCACGGAGGCGCATTCTAGATGTTTTCTGAGCTTCGTCAACACTTAATTTGATGCCGCTTTCCCGACTGATGCAAAAAGCGGCACCTTAACGCGTTTAACGCTTTTTACCCGCCCGGGTCAGCACGGCGCGGTAAACTTTGAAGCGGCCAGTTTGAGCAATAACTTCATGACTACCAAACACTTCGTCCAGCACGTTCGGGTAGGCAAGGAAGGCGTTCGCCACGATGCGCAATTCACCACCCATATTCAGATGGCGAGCTGCACCGCGAATAAGCTGGTGCGCTGCATCGAGGCTGGTTTGCATCCCGTCGTGGAATGGCGGGTTGGAGATGATCATGTCGAAGCGGCCGTTGATTTCCGAGTAGACGTTACTGGCGATTACTTCCCCTTCAATGCCGTTAGCGGCAAGCGTTGCGCGGCTGGCGGCGACCGCCGGTGCGCTAACGTCGCTAAGCGTGAGGCGGACTTTTGGCGAGTGGCTGGCGAGAGTAATCGCCAGTACGCCCGCGCCGCAGCCAACATCCAGCACTTTGCCTTTGGTGTGCGGCGTCAGTGTGGAAAGCAGCAGTTTGCTGCCGGTATCCAGACCGTCGCGGCTAAAGACGCCCGGCAGGGTTTTCACCGTCATCCCTTCATGAGGGTATTCACCCCACCAGCTGTTTTCATCAAACGCAGGCTGTTGCTCCAGACGACCGTGGTACAGACCACAGCGGCGCGCGCTGTCGATTTTCGTCAGCGGGCAAACGTCAGCCAACATTTGCTCTGCGCTACGCACGCCAGAGCGGTTTTCGCCGACGACAAAAACATCGGTGCCAACCGGCATCAGCGACAGAATATTCATCAGTTGGAACTGAGCTTCTGGCTTGTTTTTCGGCCAGTAGTAGATAAGCGTATTGCTGTCGGCAACGTCATCCGCACTGACCACCAGGCCATACTGTGCGTTCTCGCCCATCTGCGCGCTTAATACCTGCCAGTGGTGGAATTGCTGGGTGTGGGCGCGGCTGGCGGCGGTGTCGAAACGCGGCGGCAGGTCGTCTTGCATGTCACCGGCAAACAACACACGGCTCTCGGTAAAATCATCGCTGTGGCGCAGCAGTACTTCACTCGCCGGGGTAAACGCACTCATCAAATAGCTCCTGGAAAATCAGAGCGTGGATTATAGAGCTTTAATGGCGTGGATTCGATGAATTTGCTATATTTGCCGCCCGAATTACGCTCTCAACAGGTTTCGCTATGACTTCCCCTTCCCGACGCGACTGGCAGTTACAGCAACTGGGCATTACCCAGTGGGTGCTGCGCCGTCCGACGGCCTTACAGGGAGAAATTGCGGTTTCTTTGCCCCCGGGCGTGCGTTTAGTGATGGTGGCTGAAACGCTACCAGCCTTGAGCGATCCGCTGGTGAAGGACATTTTACGCAGCATAGCGTTAAGCCCCGACCAAGTAATGCAACTGACGCCGGAGCGCGCGGCAATGATGCCGCCTGACAGCCGCTGCAATAGCTGGCGCCTGGGCGTTGAGCAGCCCCTGACGCTCAGCGGCGCGCAGCTTGCGTCCCCTGCGCTTGACGAGCTTTATCACAATGGCAACGCGCGACAGGCGCTGTGGCAACAGATTTGCGAACATGAACACGATTTCTTCCCTGACGCCGAATGATTTGGCGGACGCGTATGCCATTGAGCTGCGCAGTCATGCTTTTCCCTGGAGTGAAAAAAACTTTGCCAGCAATCAGGGCGAACGCTATTTCAATTTGCGGCTGGACGTTGACGGCAAACTTGCCGCTTTTGCGGTAACGCAGGTCATTCTCGATGAAGCCACGCTGTTCAACATTGCGGTTGATCCAGCGTATCAGCGGCGAGGGCTTGGGAAAGCGCTGCTTGAGCATCTTATTGCCGAGCTTGAAAAACGGGATGTCTTTACGCTGTGGCTGGAGGTGCGTGCCTCTAACGTTGCGGCGAGAACCTTGTACGAAAGCCTGGGCTTTAACGAAGCGACGGTGCGTCGCAATTATTATCCTGCAAAAGAAGGTCGGGAAGACGCGATCGTGATGGCGCTCCCCCTTGGTTAATTTTTAAAAGGTGTGTGGATGAACTGGGACTGGATTTTATTTGATGCGGACGAAACGCTGTTTACCTTTGACGCGTTCGGCGGTTTGCAGCGCATGTTTCTCGATTATAGCGTGACCTTTACCGCAGATGATTTCCAGGAGTATCAGGCGGTAAACAAGCCGCTGTGGGTTGACTACCAGAACGGCGCGATTACCGCGCTGCAGCTGCAGCTCAGGCGTTTTGAGGACTGGGCAGGGCGACTGAATGTGCCGTCAGCAGAGCTAAACGATGCCTTTTTATCCGCGATGGCCGAAATTTGCGCCCCTCTGCCTGGCGCTGTTTCCCTGCTGAATGCGCTCAAGGGCAAAGCGAAACTTGGCATCATTACCAACGGCTTTACTGCGCTGCAGCAGACTCGCCTCGAGCGCACCGGCCTGCGTGACTATTTCGACCTGCTGGTGATTTCCGAGCAGGTAGGGGGAGCCAAACCCGATCGCCGTATTTTCGACTATACGTTCGAGCAGATGAACCAGCCGCCTCGCGACCGCGTTTTGATGGTCGGCGACACGGCAGAATCTGACATTCTGGGCGGTATCAACGCCGGGATAGCAACCTGCTGGCTTAACGCCCACGGACGCACCGCGCCGGAAGGGATTGAACCGACCTGGCAGGTCACCTCGCTAAGTGAACTGGAGCAACTGTTGTGTAAGCCATGATTGTTGATTGTTAAACCCGCAATGATGGGTAAAATAGCCGCCAAATAACGTTCACTCGCCGCGTGGCTCAAGGCCGCGCGCACTTACAGAAGATGTAATTATGACTTTGTCTCCTTATCTGCAAGAGGTGGCTAAACGCCGCACTTTTGCCATTATTTCTCACCCGGATGCCGGTAAAACGACCATCACCGAAAAGGTGCTGCTGTTCGGACAGGCTATCCAGACCGCCGGGACGGTAAAAGGCCGTGGCTCAAGCCAGCACGCCAAATCCGACTGGATGGAGATGGAAAAACAGCGTGGCATCTCGATCACCACCTCGGTGATGCAGTTCCCGTATCGCGACAGCCTGGTCAACCTGCTGGACACCCCGGGGCACGAAGATTTCTCCGAAGATACTTACCGTACTCTGACCGCCGTTGACTGCTGCCTGATGGTTATCGATGCCGCAAAAGGCGTAGAAGATCGTACCCGTAAGCTGATGGAAGTTACCCGTCTGCGTGATACGCCGATCATCACCTTCATGAACAAACTGGACCGCGACATTCGCGATCCAATGGAAGTGCTGGATGAAGTTGAGCGCGAGCTGAAGATTGGCTGTGCGCCAATCACCTGGCCAATCGGCTGCGGCAAGCTGTTCAAAGGGGTTTACCATCTTTATAAAGATGAAACCTACCTCTACCAGACCGGTAAAGGCCACACTATCCAGGAAGTGCGCATCGTTAAAGGGTTGAGCAACCCGGAACTCGACGCAGCCGTCGGGGAAGATCTTGCTCTGCAGCTGCGTGAGGAGCTGGAACTGGTGCAGGGGGCTTCCAACGAATTCGACCATGAACTATTCCTGGCCGGTGAAATTACCCCGGTATTCTTCGGCACCGCGCTGGGCAACTTCGGCGTCGACCACATGCTGGATGGTCTGGTTGAGTGGGCACCGGCTCCGATGCCGCGTAAAACCGACACGCGTCTGGTGGATGCGGCGGACGAGAAGTTCACCGGTTTTGTCTTTAAGATCCAGGCCAACATGGACCCGAAACACCGTGACCGCGTCGCCTTTATGCGCGTGGTGTCCGGTAAGTATGAAAAAGGCATGAAGCTGCGCCAGGTGCGTATCGGGAAAGACGTCATTATTTCTGACGCGCTGACCTTTATGGCCGGGGATCGTTCTCACGTGGAAGAAGCTTATCCGGGCGATATTATCGGCCTGCACAACCACGGCACGATTCAGATCGGCGACACCTTTACCCAGGGCGAAATGATGAAGTTCACCGGTATTCCGAACTTCGCCCCGGAACTGTTCCGCCGTATTCGCCTGCGCGATCCGCTTAAGCAGAAGCAGTTGCTTAAAGGCCTGGTTCAGCTGTCTGAAGAAGGTGCGGTGCAGGTGTTCCGTCCTATTGCCAACAACGACCTTATTGTTGGTGCGGTCGGGGTGCTGCAGTTTGATGTGGTCGTGGCTCGCCTGAAAAGCGAGTACAACGTGGAAGCGATTTACGAATCGGTGAACGTGGCGACGGCGCGTTGGGTTGAAGGGAATGACGTTAAGAAGTTTGAAGAATTCAAACGTAAAAACGAAGTTCAGCTGGCGCTGGATGGCGGCGACAACCTGACCTATATTGCCCCGACAATGGTAAACCTGAATATTACTCAGGAACGTTACCCTGACGTGACTTTCCGTAAAACGCGCGAGCACTAATTGCCAGTCATAGCGCGGCGTTCGCCGCGCTCTTCTCACTTTCCCTGTCTTTTTAATCCCTTGCAGAATCCTCTTAATTTCCCGCGAATCCTGCGTCATTGCTGATTTTTCCATCAACACGTCATGCACTTTTATGATTGTGATCTATATTTAACAAAGTGATGACAATTTTATTGGATGAAAGCTCCGGAAATTAATCATTTCCTGGTGTCTTGTTGGCGTTTCTCATGTCATCTCAATATTAATAGCTGATTTTTTGCAGCTTACGAGAAGCGAGAAAGCTCAAATGATGAGCAAACCTACAGGAATTAATCGATGACTACGACTAAGATTTCAAAAACTCTGCTGGCGGTTGTGTTGGGTTCTGTACTGGCAAGCACCAGCGCCTTTGCGGAAGACACTCTGCTTAATAAAACGGAATCTACCGCCGATAGTGCAGGGAAAAAAATCGATAGCTCCATGACGAAAGTCGGTAATTTCATGGACGACAGCGGCATCACAGCGAAAGTCAAAGCAGCCCTGGTTGACGATAAAAACATCAAAAGTACCGATATTTCGGTCAAAACCGACAATAAAGTGGTCACCCTGAGCGGTTTTGTTGAGAGCCAAGCTCAGGCCGAGCAGGCCGTCGCCACGGCGAAAAAAGTGGAAGGCGTAACCTCGGTGAGCGACAAACTTCACGTTCGCGATGTGAAAACACAGTCGGTGAAAGGCTATGCCGGTGATGCGGCCACGACCAGCGAGATCAAAGCGAAATTGTTGGCCGACAGCATTGTGCCGTCGCGCCATATCAAAGTAGAAACCACTGACGGCGTGGTTCAGCTGTCCGGCGAGGTGAAATCCGCCGCTCAGTCTGAGAAGGCTGAAAGCATTGCTAAAGCTGTTGAAGGCGTGAAAAGCGTTAAAAACGATCTGAAAGTGAAGTAAAGCAGCACCCGAAATGGCTTTCTGGACGCGTGCCGGGAAGACATAAGCACCACCCTTACACATTATCGCCTGCGGGTTAGCCATTCGGCGCCCGTGAAGAAGCGATAAGATTAACTATGGTTAAGGAGAGTCTATGTTTCGTTGGGGCATTATTTTTCTGGTAATAGCGTTGATCGCTGCGGCCCTGGGCTTCGGTGGTCTGGCGGGTACCGCAGCAGGTGCTGCAAAAATTGTCTTTATCGTCGGGATCATTCTGTTCCTGGTCAGCCTGTTCATGGGGCGCAGACGTCCTTAGCAACGCTCATTGAGTAACATGCCGATACAAAAGAAAAGCCAGTCCTCGTGACTGGCTTTATAGTGTCTACAAACCGCTGTCGACAGAAAAGAACGACCAGACGGCTCGTTAAAAAAAACAGGAAAATCAATTCATTGATTTTCGGCTGCTCACCATAAAGAGGGAAAACCACGCCTTTTCCCGCTTTGTCAGCAACCTTAAGCCAGTCCTCGTGACTGGCTTTCGCCGTTTTACTTAGCGCGCTATGGGTATAGGGTAGAAATTCACAACAACAGCAATTCAGGAAAGCAGGTGGGAAATCGTATACCCGTAACGCTCGGCAATATTGCGCCGCTGGCGACTAAACCTTTTCGTCCTGGAAAACTCGCTCTGATTTGTGAAGGGGGCGGGCAGCGCGGGATCTTTACGGCTGGGGTTCTGGACGAGTTTATGCGCGCGGAATTCAACCCTTTTGAACTGTTCCTTGGTACCTCTGCCGGGGCGCAGAATCTTTCCGCTTACGTTTGTAACCAGCCGGGATACGCGCGTCGCGTCATCACGCGCTTTACGACGACGAGGGATTTCTTCAATCCGCTCCGCTTTGCGCGCGGAGGGCATCTGATCGATCTCGACTGGCTGATTGAGTCGACCGCCGCCAGACTGCCGCTGTCGATGTCCAGCGCCGACCCGCTGTTTGAACAGGGAAAAGAGTTCTTTATGTGCGCCTGCCGCAGTGATGACTATGCGGCGAATTACTTTTCGCCGACCACGGATACCTGGCTAAATTTGCTGAAAGCCTCCAGCGCCATTCCCGGTTTTTACCGCTCAGGCGTGGATATTGACGGCGTCAGCTATCAGGACGGCGGCATCAGCGATGCGGTGCCGGTGCGGGAAGCGGTTAATCGCGGGGCAGATACGCTGGTGGTCATTCGCACCGTACCTTCACAGATGTACTACACGCCGCAGTGGTTCAAACATATGGAACGCTGGCTGGGCGACAGCAGCCTGCAGCCGCTGTTGAATCTGGTGCAGCACCACGAGGAAAGCTACCGTGAAATCCAAAGCTTCATTGAGAAGCCGCCCGGTAAACTGCGAATCTTTGAGATTTACCCCCCGAAAGCGCTATTAAGCAGCGCGCTCGGCAGCCGCCTGCCTTCATTGACGGCGGATTATCAAACGGGGCGCTTGTGCGGGCGCTATTTCCTGGCCACCATTGGCAAACTGCTGGTGGCTAAACCGCCGTTAAGGCGTCATTTGCCGCGCATTAATACGCCCGGCCCGTTGGTCATTCCTCCTGCTGCGGCGGCAAACGAATCGCTGGTCAAGCCGATTAGCCCTGGCCTGCAGGCGAATGATGCGGCGTTTGATAATGAGGATCTCGCGTGAGTTTTACGTTCTACGACACCCATTGCCACTTTGATTTTCCCCCCTTCACCGGGGATGAAGAGCACAGCCTCGCGCTGGCCGCTGAGGCCGGGGTTCGTAAAATTATTGTGCCAGCAATAGAAGCGGGGCGTTTCAATCGCGTACTTGAGCTGGCGCAGAATTATCCGGCGCTTTATGCCGCCCTGGGTATGCATCCGATTGTGATTGAAAAGCATGATGATACGGGGCTGGCCGCGCTGGAGGATCTTTTGCGGCAAAAGCCGGAGAAGCTGATCGCCATCGGCGAGATTGGGCTGGATCTTTATCGCGAAGATCCGCAGCTCGACAGGCAGGAGTTTATCCTCAGCGAGCAGCTGAAGCTGGCGAAGCGTTACGATCTGCCGGTGCTGCTTCACTCCCGCCGTACCCACGACAAGCTGGCGCTGCACCTGAAGCGCCACAACTTGCCCAGAACCGGCGTGGTGCACGGTTTTGCCGGCAGCTTACAGCAGGCGGAACGGTTTATTGCGATGGGCTATCGCATTGGTGTCGGTGGCACCATCACCTATCCGCGAGCCAGCAAAACCCGGGATGTGATGGCCCGTTTGCCGCTTTCATCGCTGTTGCTGGAAACCGATGCGCCGGATATGCCGCTGAACGGCTGGCAGGGGCAGCCCAACCGGCCGGAACGTGCCGCCAGGGTCTTCGATGCGCTGTGTGAATTACGCCCGGAGCCCGCAGAAATCATTGCTAATGCCTTGAAAAACAATGCAGACGAATTATTCGCCTTCTAATGAGTCGCCCTCAAAGTGTGATATTCATCACCTTGCTATGTAAATGTTTCTATACATTTCGCCCTACACGTGATTGCTCCGGCACTTTTCTCGCCCCTGTGGTTATAATCCGCGCGCTAAAAAGGGGCTGCTAAAGCCCGAATCTTTCCAGTTGATACACAGGGATACTGTATGCAAATACTCATGGGATTGATCGGCATGGTGGCATTGCTGCTGATCGCCGTTTTACTTTCCAGCAACCGCAAAGCGATCAACCTACGCACCGTCATTGGCGCGTGGCTTATCCAGATCGGTATCGGGGCGCTGATCCTTTACGTTCCGGTCGGGCGTAAAGTCCTGCTCGCGATGTCTGAAGGGGTGGCTAATGTCATCGCCTACGGCAATTCAGGGATTTCTTTCCTGTTTGGCGGGCTGGTGTCTGACAAAATGTTTGAAGTCTTTGGCGGCGGCGGCTTTATCTTTGCGCTGCGCGTCCTGCCGATCATCGTCTTCTTCTCCTCGCTTATCGCCGTGCTTTACTACCTCGGCGTGATGCAGTTAGTGATCCGTATTCTCGGCGGCGGCCTGCGTAAGGTATTGAAAACCTCGCGCACTGAATCCTTGTCGGCGACGGCGAATATTTTCGTTGGCCAAACCGAAGCGCCGCTGGTTGTACGCCCTTATATCGCCACGATGACCCGATCTGAGCTGTTTGCCGTGATGTGCGGTGGCCTTGCCTCCGTGGCGGGCTCCGTGCTGGCGGGCTACGCGCAGATGGGCGTGCCGCTGGAATACCTGATTGCCGCATCCTTTATGGCCGCGCCGGGCGGGCTGCTGTTTGCCAAGATAATGCTGCCTGAAACGGAAACCCCGAACGACACGCCGGAGCTGGAGTCGATGAAAAACGATCCAGATCGCCCGGCTAACGTGCTGGACGCAGCGGCCTCGGGCGCAGCTTCCGGGATGCAGCTGGCGCTGAACGTCGGGGCGATGCTGCTGGCGTTTGTGGCGCTGATTGCCCTGCTGAACGGGATGCTTTCCGGTATCGGCGGCTGGTTCAACTATCCGCAGCTTTCGCTGGAGCTGATGCTGGGCTGGGTGTTCTCCCCGGTAGCCTGGATGATTGGCGTGCCGTGGAGCGAGGCGATGGTGGCCGGATCGTTTATCGGCCAGAAGCTGATCATCAACGAGTTTGTTGCTTACCTGAACTTCGGCGCTTACCTGAAGGATGATGCCGAAGTGGCTGCGGCGGGCCTGCAGGTGCTGTCCGGCCATACCAAAGCGATTATCTCCTTCGCGCTGTGTGGATTTGCTAACCTTTCTTCTATCGCCATTCTGATCGGTGGCCTAGGTAGCATGGCGCCAAACCGTCGGCACGATGTGGCTCAACTGGGCATGAAGGCCGTGGCGGCAGGGACGCTGTCTAACCTGATGAGCGCCACCATCGCCGGGCTTTTCCTGGCGCTGTAGCCTGCAATATAAATGTTATAATAATAACATTAAGCGGTAACCGATGGCTGGTGCCCTGCCAGCCATTTTCTTGTGCCCTGGCGCAATTTAGCGCGTTATTTTGTTCCTTTAATCACATATACTCTATGAAAGCTTGCAATTCATGCTTTGGCTTTTGTGAGGCGAGACACAAAATTGCATCGGTAGTGAGTGTTAGAATTCTAACATTGCAACCGGCAATGTGCGGTGAGAAGGATCTCAACGTGAGGGTGACCCAGGTGACCACTCTTCTTCAAGGAACCAAGTCCGCTCCAACGTGTTGAGTTTCCAGGCCGGAGACTTATTTCCCTTTTGTTGGAGAGCGTTATGACCGATTTAACCCAAAGCAGCCTGCGTGCGCTGAAACTGATGGATCTGACTACCCTGAACGACGATGACACTAACGAGAAAGTCATCGCTCTGTGCCATCAGGCAAAAACCCCGGTCGGCAACACCGCTGCGATTTGTATCTATCCGCGTTTCATCCCAATCGCCCGTAAAACCCTGAAAGAGCAGGGCACCCCGGACATCCGCATTGCGACCGTGACCAACTTCCCACACGGTAACGACGATATCGACATCGCGCTGGCAGAAACCCGCGCCGCTATCGCTTACGGTGCAGACGAAGTAGACGTGGTGTTCCCATATCGGGCGCTGATTGCCGGTAACGAGCAGGTAGGCTTCGACCTGGTAAAAGCGTGTAAAGACGCCTGCGCCAGCGCTAACGTACTGCTGAAAGTGATCATCGAAACCGGCGAGCTGAAGACCGAAGAGCTGATCCGCAAAGCGTCTACTATCGCGATTAAAGCCGGTGCCGACTTTATCAAAACCTCGACCGGTAAAGTGCCGGTTAACGCCACGCCGGAAAGCGCTCGCATCATGATGGAAGTGATCCGCGATATGGGCGTGGAAAAAACGGTAGGCTTCAAGCCAGCCGGTGGCGTTCGCTCCGCTGAAGATGCTGCGCAGTTCCTGACTATCGCGGACGATCTGTTCGGTGCCGATTGGGCCGACTCCCGTCATTACCGCTTCGGGGCGTCCAGCCTGTTAGCCAGCCTGCTGAAAGCGCTGGGCCATGGGGACGGTAAAAGCGCCAGCAGCTACTAATTACTCGTCATACTTCAAGCCGCAGGTGCGTTAGCTGCACTTCCTCACCCAGTCACTTACTTCAGTAAGCTCCTGGGGATGAGCTCTTTTGCCTTCTGCCTGCGACTCGAATTATCTGGAGTAATCTTTAATTGCGGCGGGTTTTCCGCCGCTCTTTACCCGCATTTCCCAGGGGGTTGCCGTGTTTCTCGCACAAGAAATTATTCGTAAAAAACGTGATGGCCTGGTACTGAGCGACGAAGAGATTCGCTTCTTTATCAACGGCATTCGCGACAACACCGTCTCTGAAGGGCAAATTGCTGCTCTGGCGATGACCATTTTCTTCCACGACATGACAATGCCGGAAAGGGTGTCGCTGACGATGGCGATGCGGGATTCCGGCACCGTGTTGGGCTGGAAAAGCCTTAACCTCAACGGCCCGATTGTGGATAAACATTCCACCGGCGGCGTAGGGGATGTCACTTCGCTGATGCTTGGCCCAATGGTGGCGGCCTGTGGTGGCTATGTGCCGATGATTTCAGGCCGTGGCCTGGGGCACACCGGTGGGACGCTGGACAAGCTTGAGGCGATTCCAGGCTTCGATATCTTCCCGGACGATAACCGCTTCCGCGACATTATTAAGGATGTCGGCGTGGCCATCATCGGCCAGACTAGCTCGCTGGCACCGGCGGACAAACGATTTTATGCCACCCGCGACATTACCGCGACGGTGGATTCTATCCCGCTTATCACCGCTTCCATTCTGGCGAAAAAACTGGCCGAAGGGCTGGACGCGCTGGTGATGGACGTGAAAGTAGGCAGCGGCGCATTTATGCCGACTTACGAGCTGTCAGCACAGCTGGCAGAGGCTATCGTTGGCGTTTCCAACGGCGCAGGCGTGAAGACCACCGCGCTGCTGACGGACATGAACCAGGTGCTGGCTTCCAGCGCGGGTAACGCCGTGGAAGTCCGTGAAGCGGTACAGTTCCTCACGGGTGAATACCGCAACCCGCGTCTGTTTGATGTGACAATGGCGCTGTGCGTGGAAATGCTGATTTCCGGCAAGCTTGCCAAAGACGAAATGGAAGCACGCGCGAAGCTTCAGGCGGTGCTGGACAACGGCAAAGCAGCCGAAGTGTTTGGCCGCATGGTTGCCGCGCAGAAAGGCCCGAGTGACTTCGTTGAAAATTATGCGAAGTACCTGCCGACGGCAATGCTGAGCAAGGCAGTGTATGCCGACGCGTCCGGGTTTGTTTCGGCGATGGACACTCGCGCGCTGGGCATGGCGGTGGTGTCGATGGGCGGCGGTCGTCGTCAGGCTTCCGACACCATTGATTACAGCGTCGGCTTTACCGACATGGCGCGTCTGGGAGAGTCTATCGACGGCGAACGTCCGCTGGCGGTGATCCACGCGAAAGACGAAGCCAGCTGGCAGGAAGCCGCGAAGGCGGTGAAAGCGGCAATCAGGATTGACGAAAAAGCACCGCAGGAAACACCAACGGTCTATCGCCGAATCACCGAATAACGGTATACTGATCTGATCCCTATTTTATAGAGCACAAGGTACGGAGAATAATATGAAACGTGCGTTTATTATGGTGCTGGACTCGTTCGGCATCGGTGCTACCGAAGACGCAGAGCGCTTCGGAGATGTCGGCTCTGATACCCTCGGTCACATCGCGGAGGCTTGCGCTAAAGGCGAAGCTGACAAAGGCCGTAAAGGCCCTCTGAACCTGCCTAACCTGACTCGTCTTGGGCTGGTAAAAGCTCATGAAGGCTCCACCGGCAAAGTGGCAGCAGGCATGGACGGTAACGCAGAAGTTATCGGCGCTTACGGCTGGGCACACGAGCTTTCTTCCGGCAAAGACACCCCGTCTGGCCACTGGGAAATCGCCGGCGTGCCGGTTCTGTTTGACTGGGGCTATTTCAGCGACCACGACAACAGCTTCCCGCAGGAGCTGCTGGACAAACTGGTCAAGCGTGCCAACCTGCCGGGCTACCTCGGCAACTGCCACTCTTCCGGGACCGTGATCCTGGACGAGCTGGGTGAAGAGCACATGAAAACCGGGAAACCGATTTTCTATACCTCCGCTGACTCCGTGTTCCAGATTGCCTGCCACGAAGAAACCTACGGCCTGGATAAGCTTTATGAGCTGTGTGAAATCGCGCGCGAAGAGCTGACCGAAGGCGGCTACAACATTGGCCGCGTTATTGCGCGTCCGTTTGTTGGCGATAAAGCGGGTAACTTCCAGCGTACCGGCAACCGTCACGACTTAGCGGTCGAGCCACCTGCCGCCACCGTGCTGCAGAAGCTGGTTGATGAGAAGCAGGGCCAGGTTGTTTCCGTGGGTAAAATTGCGGACATCTACGCCAACTGCGGCATCACTAAAAAAGTGAAGGCAACCGGTCTGGATGCGCTGTTCGACGCCACCATCAAAGAGATGAAAGAAGCCGGCGACGACACCATCGTGTTCACCAACTTCGTAGACTTTGACTCCTCCTGGGGCCACCGTCGCGACGTAGCCGGCTATGCGGGCGGCCTTGAGCTGTTCGACCGTCGCCTGCCAGAGCTGATGGCGCTGCTGAAAGAGGACGATATTCTAATCCTTACCGCGGACCACGGCTGTGACCCAACCTGGCAGGGTACCGACCATACTCGCGAGCACATTCCGGTGCTGATCTACGGCCCGAAAGTGAAAGCCGGTTCTCTTGGCCACCGCGAAACCTTCGCGGATATCGGCCAGACGGTAGCGAAGTACTTCGGTCTTTCCGACATGGACTACGGCAAAAACATGCTGTGATCCCTTTGGGCGGGCGGTTGCCCGCCTGATTGCTAACTTTTAAAATCAAGGAATACACAATGGCTACGCCACACATTAACGCAGAAATGGGCGATTTCGCTGACGTAGTACTGATGCCGGGTGACCCGCTGCGCGCCAAGCACATCGCGGAAACCTTCCTGGAAGACGTGCGTGAAGTGAACAACGTGCGCGGCATGCTCGGATTCACCGGGACTTACAAAGGCCGTAAGATCTCCGTTATGGGCCATGGTATGGGCATCCCATCCTGCTCCATCTACGCGAAAGAGCTAATCACCGACTTCGGCGTGAAGAAAATCATTCGCGTGGGTTCCTGCGGCGCGGTTCGTGCAGACGTTAAGCTACGCGACGTGGTGATCGGTATGGGCGCGTGCACTGACTCTAAAGTTAACCGCCTGCGCTTCAAGGATCACGACTTCGCGGCTATCGCGGACTTCGATATGGTTCGTAACGCGGTTGATGCGGCAAAAGCGCTGGGCGTTGACGCTCGCGTGGGCAACATCTTCTCTGCAGACCTGTTCTACACGCCGGATCCGTCCATGTTCGACGTGATGGAAAAATACGGCATTCTGGGTGTGGAAATGGAAGCGGCCGGGATCTACGGCGTAGCGGCTGAGTTCGGTGCAAAAGCGCTGACCATCTGCACCGTGTCTGACCACATCCGTACTCACGAGCAGACCACCGCCGCTGAGCGTCAGACCACCTTCAACGATATGATCAAAATTGCTCTGGAATCCGTCCTGCTGGGCGACAAAGCGTAAGTTTTTGTTCTCGTTTTAAGGGCGCCTTAGGGCGCCTTTTTTATGCCAGATAGTTTTTCATATGAGCGAGCTAAGCCTTATCTCGACAGTAAGCGAGCCATTCCGGCAAATTGCGGCGGGAATGGCTGAGCAAGGCGAGCGGCTTCGGCGGCTGGCTTAACGAACCGCCTGAGCAATCCAGGCTGAAAGTTCTCTCAGTTCGGCTTCCTGTTCCGGGAAGCTGTAAATCAGCGTTTCGCACTCCTGCTGCAGCAAAATACTGCGGTACAGGCAGCCTTTTACCCGGGTGGCCAGCGCTTCAAGCGGGGCAGGGTTCAGGCTATCGGTGAACACCTGGGCGCGGGTGATATGCCCTTTTTCGACGTCAAAATGTAGCTCAACGCCCCCCCAGGTAAAGCGGTTGTCCAGCAGGTGCGTAAAGGCTGGCGCCTGGCCAAAATTCCACTCCCAGCTCCTCTGGCGGGCAAAAGTCTCGGCAAACCCTGGCAGATCGGGGAGCGCTTCCGGGGAGATATGCTCGGCTTCCACACGCTCGCCGTAGTGGGCGAAAAACGCTGCCGTAATCGCGTCGGCTATCTGCTCGTGGGTCAGGCCTGGCTTGATGTCGCTGAGGTTGGCGACCCGGCTTCTTACGGATGTAATGCCTTTGGCCTGGAGCTTTTTCGGATCGGGATTGAGGTAGTTTGCCAGGCGGCTCAGATCGGCATTCAGCAGCAAAGTGCCGTGATGAAACCCACGATCCAAGGTTTCCCGGTAGGCGGAACCTGAAATCTTGCGCGTACCTTCGGCGGTTTCAACCTCAAGGTCGTTGCGCCCGGATGCAGTGGCTTCCAGCCCAAGGCTCGCCAGGGCGTTCAGTACGATAGCCGTGGAAATACTCTTGTCGTATTCGGGTTTGCCGGCCATAAAAGTGAAGCAGGTGTTGCCCAGGTCGTGGAACACCGCGCCACCGCCACTGCTGCGCCTTGCCAGCCGAACGTTATCTTGCTCCATGCGCCCGGTATTGCACTCTTTCCACGGGTTCTGGGCGCGGCCAATCACCACCGTATCTGCATTACGCCATAGAAACAGAACCCGCTGAGTGGCGGGCATCTGCCGAAAAATAGTCTCTTCAACGGCCAGGTTAAACCACGGGTCGTAAGAGTCAGAGATAAGCAAACGCAAAGTCGACATAACAAAGATCCTTTTCCCAGAAGAATGGCGTCATCTTAGCATGATGCCATCTCGACGAATTTACTGAGGGAGCTTTACTTAGGCTCGTCTTCCTCTTTAACTTTCGTATTGGCGGTAAGCAGGAACGGTGATTGCTGCCAGCGGGTGCGCTTGCCGTGCAGCAGCGTGCGGGTCAGCACAATACCGATCGCGACGGCGAGGAGCAGCATCAGGCGCAGAATATTGGTGGTGTTGTCTACCTGCTTGGCTTCGGTGGCGAGCGTGTGGGTGTCCAGGGTAATGCGCAGGTAGCCGATAGGCCCGCTTTTATCGGTGATAGGTTCGACAATTTGCCGGTTGAAGTAGCTCCCGGCTTTTTGGCCATCCAGCGCCAGGCGGTCGCGAACCTCAATGTTTTCCCCTGCACGTGCAATTTGGTCACCCTCGCTGTCGTACACGGCGGCATCCAGAATACGGCTATCCTTAGTCAAAAGGTTAAGCACGGTGGAGATACGTTTTTCATCCGGATTCTCAGTTTTCATGACCGGAACCAGATTAAACGCGACCTGGCGGGAGAGGGTGCGGGCCAGCTCCTCTAACTGAACGTTTCGCGCCTGCTGGCTGCCCCGGCTGAACCAGGACGCGCCCTGCATTAGTGCCACCAAAAGTGCGAGGCAGAACAGCACAATCACTGCGCGGTGGAGCCGAAATTTAAATTTTACCCGAACCATGATGCACCTTTGGAAAATTGCTTACTTTAATGTTGCCAGAAGCAAGGCGGACAAGGTAGCCTCATGCGTTGTTTTTACCCGGATACCCTTCATCCTTCAAAGGGAAGAAGCTCAGGCTTTACGCCAGCGCGAGGAGAAAAATCCCTTGCCATCAGCCCGTAATCCGACTGCAAAAGGGTATGTTTACTTGATTCTGGAGCCGCAATGCCAAACAGTTTGACCTGGTGCGATTTGCCTAACGATGTTTCACTTTGGCCTGGGTTGCCGCTTTCCCTGAGCGGCGACGAAGTGATGCCGCTGGACTACCGCGCTGGCCGCAGTGGCTGGCTCCTGTACGGGCGTAATCTGGACAAGCAGTGCCTGACCAAATACCAGCGCAAGCTGGGGGCGGCGATGGTGATTGTGACCGCCTGGTGCGTGGAAGATTATCAGGTTATTCGCCTGGCCGGCTCTTTAACGCCGCGCGCGACCAAGCTTGCGCATGAAGCCGGGCTGGACGTGGCGCCGCTGGGCAAAATCCCACATTTGAAAACGCCTGGCCTGCTGGTCATGGACATGGACTCCACCGCCATTCAGATCGAGTGTATCGACGAGATCGCCAAACTGGCGGGAACGGGTGAAATGGTTGCTGAAGTCACCGAACGCGCAATGCGCGGCGAGCTGGACTTTACCGCCAGCCTTCGCCAGCGTGTGGCGACCCTGAAGGGCGCGGATGCTAATATTTTACGCCAGGTTCGCGACGAGCTACCGCTGATGCCGGGGCTAAAATCTCTGGTACAAAATCTCGACACGCTGGGTTGGAAAGTGGCGATTGCCTCTGGCGGGTTTACCTTCTTCGCCGAATACCTGCGCGACACATTAAACCTGACGGCGGTAGTCGCCAACGAACTTGAAATTTGCAACGGCAAGCTGACCGGCGAAGTGCTGGGGCAGATTGTGGACGCGAAGTTCAAAGCGGTCACTTTGAAGCGCCTGGCCGAAAAATATGAAATCCCCGCCGCGCAAACCGTTGCGATTGGTGACGGGGCCAATGATTTACCGATGATCCACGCCGCAGGCTTGGGGATTGCCTATCACGCTAAGCCGAAGGTGAACGAGAAGAGCGAAGTCAGTATCCGTCATGCGGATCTGATGGGCGTGTTCTGCATCCTTTCCGGTAGCCTGATTCAGGAAGAACGTTAACAAGAGGTATAAAGGTGGCGAAAGCTCCAAAACGCGCATTTGTTTGTAACGAGTGTGGTGCGGATTACCCGCGCTGGCAGGGGCAGTGCAGCGCCTGTCACGCGTGGAATACCATTACCGAAGTGCGCATCGCCGCTTCTCCGCAGGTTGCCCGCAACGAACGCCTCTCCGGCTATGCCGGGAGCGCGGGCGTCAGCCGCGTACAAAAGCTTTCGGACATCAGCCTGGAAGAACTGCCGCGCTTCTCCACCGGTTTTAAAGAATTTGACCGGGTGCTGGGCGGCGGCGTAGTGCCGGGCAGCGCCATTCTAATCGGCGGTAACCCCGGCGCAGGGAAGTCAACGCTACTGCTGCAAACGCTCTGCAAGCTGAGCGAGCAAATGAAAACCCTGTACGTCACTGGCGAAGAGTCGCTTCAGCAAGTGGCGATGCGCGCGCATCGGTTAGGCCTGCCGACGCAAAACCTCAATATGCTTTCGGAAACCAGCATCGAACAGATCTGTATGATCGCTGAGGAAGAGCAGCCGAAGCTGATGGTGATCGACTCGATCCAGGTTATGCACATGGCGGACGTGCAGTCTTCGCCGGGCAGCGTGGCCCAGGTGCGTGAAACTGCAGCCTACCTGACGCGCTTTGCGAAGACGAAAGGCGTGGCGATCGTGATGGTCGGGCATGTCACGAAAGACGGTTCTCTTGCGGGGCCAAAAGTCCTCGAACACTGTATCGACTGTTCAGTCATGCTAGATGGCGATGCCGATTCCCGCTTCCGTACTCTGCGCAGCCATAAAAACCGCTTTGGGGCGGTGAATGAACTGGGCGTGTTCGCGATGACCGAGCAGGGGCTGCGTGAAGTCAGCAACCCGTCGGCCATTTTCCTTAGCCGGGGCGATGAAGTGACGCCGGGTAGTTCGGTGATGGTTGTCTGGGAAGGAACTCGTCCGCTGCTGGTTGAGATTCAGGCGCTGGTGGATCAGTCGATGATGTCCAACCCTCGCCGCGTGGCCGTTGGCCTGGAGCAAAACCGCCTGGCGATTCTGCTGGCCGTACTCCACCGTCATGGCGGCCTGCAAATGGCCGATCAGGACGTGTTTGTGAACGTGGTGGGCGGCGTAAAGGTTACCGAAACCAGCGCCGACCTGGCGCTGCTGCTGGCGATGGTTTCCAGCCTGCGCGACAGAGCCTTGCCGCAGGATTTAGTCGTATTTGGGGAAGTCGGGCTGGCGGGTGAAATCCGCCCGGTACCCAGCGGCCAGGAGCGTATTTCCGAAGCGGCGAAACACGGATTTAAGCGCGCAATTGTGCCCCAGGCCAACGTACCGAAAAAAATTCCTGAAGGGATGCAGGTCTTCGGCGTGAAAAAACTTGCTGATGCGCTTTCTGTATTCGACGACTTATAATTGAGTAACTTGCGGGAACCGTTCCCGCTCCGGCAGGAGGCAGCGCGTGTCGTCATTCGACTATATTAAAACGGCTATTCGTCAGCAGGGCTGTACTTTACAGCAGGTGGCGGATGCCAGCGGCATGACTAAAGGCTACCTGAGCCAGTTACTGAACGCGAAAATCAAAAGCCCCAGTGCGCAAAAACTGGAGGCGCTGCACCGCTTCCTTGGGCTGGAATTCCCGCGCCGCGAAAAGAAAGTCGGCGTGGTGTTCGGTAAGTTTTATCCGCTGCATACCGGGCATATCTACTTGATCCAGCGCGCCTGTAGCCAGGTGGACGAGCTGCATATCATCATGGGCTATGATGAGCCCCGTGACCGCGCGCTGTTTGACGATAGCGCAATGTCCCAGCAGCCAACCACCGGTGACCGCCTGCGCTGGTTGCTGCAAACTTTTAAATATCAGAAGAATATCCGCATTCACTCCTTTAACGAGGAGGGGATGGAGCCTTATCCCCACGGCTGGGACGTCTGGAGCCGGGGGATTAAAGCGTTTATGGACAGCAAAGGTATTTCGCCAGACCGGATCTATACCTCGGAAGAAGGGGACGCCGCGAAGTTTACCGAACACCTCGGGATCGAAACGGTGGTGGTCGATCCAAAGCGAACCTTTATGAACATCAGCGGCACGCAAATCCGTGAAAACCCGTTCCGCTACTGGGAATACATTCCTACCGAGGTAAAACCGTTCTTCGTGCGCACGGTGGCGATCCTTGGCGGCGAGTCGAGCGGGAAGTCGTGGATGGTGAACAAACTCGCCAACATCTTCAATACCACCAGCGCCTGGGAATACGGGCGGGATTACGTTTTCTCGCATCTGGGCGGTGACGAAATGGCGCTGCAATATTCCGACTACGACAAAATTGCCATTGGCCATGCGCAGTACGTCGATTTTGCGGTGAAGTACGCCAATAAAGTGGCGTTTATCGACACCGACTTTGTAACCACTCAGGCCTTCTGCAAGAAGTATGAAGGCCGCGAGCACCCGTTTGTACAGGCGCTGATCGACGAGTACCGCTTTGATCTGGTTATCCTGCTGGAAAATAATACGCCGTGGGTGGCCGACGGTTTACGCAGCCTCGGCAGCGATGTGGACAGAAAATCGTTCCAGAACCTGCTGGTGGAGATGCTCAAAGAGAACAATATTGAGTTTATTCACGTCGAAGAGTCCGA
Source organism: Cedecea sp. B1(4) (assembly GCF_059414925.1). NCBI lineage: Bacteria > Pseudomonadati > Pseudomonadota > Gammaproteobacteria > Enterobacterales > Enterobacteriaceae > Cedecea > Cedecea sp. B1(4). The sequence continues at coordinate 264,324 of NZ_JCAHMZ010000003.1, forward strand.
CTATGACTCGCGCTTCCTGCGCTGTGTGGATCTGGTGAAAGAAATGATGGGTGAGCAGCGGTAAAGCGTACGCTGGCCCGCACCCTACCCCTCTCCCAGAGGGAGGGGAAATAAACAATATTATGTGTCGTTTTTTCTCCCTCGCCCCTTTGGGGAGAGGGCTGGGGTGAGGGGAAAAAGTACTACGGGTGAACTCACCATAAAAAAGGCACCGTGAAGGTGCCTTTTGCATTTACTTGGTTACGCGCTTGTACTTGATGCGTTTTGGCTCCAGGGCATCTGAGCCGAGGGTACGCTTCTTGTACTCTTCGTATTCGGTGAAGTTCCCTTCGAAGAATTCGACTTTACCTTCATCCTGGTAATCCAGAATGTGGGTAGCGATGCGGTCCAGGAACCAGCGGTCGTGCGAGATAACCATCGCGCAGCCCGGGAACTCCAGCAGGGCGTTTTCCAGCGCGCGCAGGGTTTCGATATCCAGGTCGTTGGTTGGTTCATCGAGCAGCAGAACGTTACCGCCAACCTGCAGCAGCTTCGCCAGGTGCAGACGACCGCGCTCACCGCCGGACAGCTCGCCCACGCGTTTGCCCTGGTCGACGCCTTTGAAGTTAAAACGGCCAACGTAGGCGCGGCTTGGCATCTCGGTGTTGCCGATACGCATAATATCCTGGCCGCCGGAGACTTCTTCCCACACGGTTTTGCTGTTATCCATGGCGTCACGGAACTGATCAACGGAAGCCAGTTTCACGGTCTCGCCGAGGGTGATAGAGCCGCTGTCAGGCTGTTCCTGACCGGACATCATGCGGAACAGGGTGGATTTACCCGCGCCGTTCGGACCGATGATGCCGACGATGGCGCCTTTCGGTACGGAGAAGCTCAGATCGTCAATCAGCAGGCGGTCGCCGTAAGATTTACGCAGGTTGTTAACTTCCACCACTTTATCCCCCAGGCGTGCGCCAGGTGGAATAAACAGTTCGTTGGTTTCGTTACGTTTCTGGTATTCGGTGTTGTTCAGCTCTTCGAAGCGTGCCAGACGGGCTTTGCCCTTAGACTGACGGCCTTTAGCGCCCTGACGAACCCACTCCAGCTCTTTCTCAATGGATTTACGGCGAGCCGCTTCCGTTGAGGCTTCCTGCGCCAGGCGCTGATCTTTCTGCTCCAGCCAGGAGGAGTAGTTACCTTCCCATGGAATACCTTCCCCACGGTCAAGCTCGAGGATCCAGCCGGCGACGTTGTCGAGGAAGTAACGGTCGTGGGTGATCGCCACCACGGTGCCCTCGAAGTCGTGCAGGAAGCGTTCCAGCCATGCCACGGATTCTGCATCCAGGTGGTTGGTTGGTTCGTCGAGCAACAGCATGTCTGGTTTTTCCAGCAGCAGGCGGCAAAGCGCAACGCGGCGGCGTTCACCCCCGGACAGCTTCTCGATTTTTGCATCCCAGTCCGGCAGGCGCAGGGCATCGGCGGCGCGCTCCAGCTGCACGTTCAGGTTATGACCGTCGTGCGCCTGGATGATTTCTTCATACTTGCCTTGCTGCGCGGCCAGCTTATCGAAGTCCGCGTCCGGTTCGGCGTATTTGGCGTAGACTTCATCCAGGCCTTTCAGCGCGTTAACCACTTCGGAAACCGCTTCTTCTACGGACTCACGTACGGTGTGTTCCGGGTTCAGCTTAGGTTCCTGCGGCAGATAGCCGATCTTGATGCCTGGCTGTGGACGGGCTTCGCCTTCGATATCGGTATCGATGCCGGCCATGATGCGCAGCAGGGTGGATTTACCGGCACCGTTCAGACCCAGTACGCCGATTTTGGCGCCAGGGAAGAAGCTGAGCGAAATATTTTTCAGAATATGTCGTTTCGGCGGGACAACTTTGCCGACACGATGCATGGTATAAACGAATTGAGCCACAGTGCGACTTTGCCTCTTTTATCGTGATGTAAGATGGTACTTAACAAAGGCGAAGTGTAGCGGTTTTCACGGTCTAATCCCAGCGGGGTATCGTGCTTCTGCCGCGCAGGGCGTCTTTATACGTTTCATGACCAAAATATCCCTTCCGGACGTGGCGTATTGCGTCTCCCCTGGTTAGCATGAATGCATTCGCTTATTGCAGCGCAGGCATGATGCCGTCAGGAAAATAATGAGGAGAAGGTGTGGTAAAAGCCAAACAAGTCGTATGGCAGTTGCTTGCCGCGGGCGTTAGCCTGGTGATGTTAAACGGTGCGGTACGTGCAGATTCTCTCGATGAGCAGCGAAACCGCTACGCGCAAATTAAACAGGCCTGGGATAACAAGCAAATGGACGTGGTGCAGCAGCTCATGCCCACGCTGCAGGCCTATCCTCTTTATCCTTATCTTGAATACCGCCAGCTCACCGATGACCTGATGAACGAGCCGACCGTCGCGGTGGCTCAGTTTATCCAGGCGAACCCAACTTTGCCTCCGGCGCGTACCTTAAGCTCCCGGTTTGTTAACGAGCTGGCAAGGCGTCAGGACTGGCGAGGTTTGCTGGCCTTTAGCCCCGAGCCGCCTGCCACTAACGAAGCAAAATGTAATTACTACTTTGCCAAATGGAATACCGGGCAAGCGGATGCCGCCTGGGCCGGTGCGAAAGAACTTTGGCTGACGGGAAAGAACCAGCCATCAAGCTGTGATGCGCTGTTTTCGGCGTGGCGAGCTTCCGGCACGCAGGATCCTCTGGCTTACCTCGAGCGAATTCGTCTGGCGATGAAAGAGGGGAATACCTCACTGGTGAACGCGCTGGCGAACCAGATGCCGACGGAATATCAGACCATCTCTAGCGCCCTGGTCAGCTTGCAAAATAATCCCAGCACGGTGCTGACTTTCGCCAATACGGTGGGGGCGACGGACTTCACTCGCCAGGCGGCCGCTATCGCCTTTGCAAGCGTTGCCCGTCAGGATGTAGAGAATGCTCGCCTGATGATCCCGTCCCTGGCTCAGGCACAGAAATTGACCGAGGAGCAGGTGCAGGAATTGCGTGACGTTGTGGCCTGGCGATTGATGGGCACCGACGTAACGGATGAACAGGCTCGCTGGCGGGATGACGCCATTATGCGCTCCCAGTCCACCTCGTTGATTGAGCGGCGCGTGCGCATGGCGCTGGGTGCGGGCGATCGCACAGGACTCAATACCTGGCTGGCGCGTTTGCCAATGGAAGCCAAAGAGAAAGACGAATGGCGCTACTGGCAGGCTGATTTACTGCTGGAGCGGGGGCGTGAAGACGAAGCGAAAGGGATCCTGCGTGCCCTGATGCAGCAGCGCGGCTTCTACCCGATGGTTGCCGCACAGCGGCTTGGAGAAGAATACCCACTGCGCGTGGATAAAGCTGAACCCGTGAATCCGGTGCTGGTGCAGGGGCCTGAAATGGCCCGTGTCCGCGAGCTGATGTACTGGAATATGGACAACACCGCGCGGAGCGAATGGGCAAACCTGGTCACCAGCCGCAGCAAGCAGGAGCAGGCCGGGCTGGCGCGCTATGCTTTTGAGCAAGACTGGTGGGATCTTAGCGTGCAGGCAACTATTGCCGGCAAGCTGTGGGATAACCTCGAAGAGCGCTTCCCGCTGGCTTATAAAGGCACCTTTGCCCGCTACGTTAGCGGCAAAACTGTGCCACAAAGTTATGCCATGGCGATTGCCCGCCAGGAAAGTGCCTGGAACCCGAAAGTGCGTTCCCCTGTGGGGGCAAGTGGCCTGATGCAGATCATGCCGGGCACCGCCACCCATACGGTGAAGATGTTCAGCATTCCAGGCTACAGCAGCCCGGTGCAGCTTCTGGATCCTGACACCAACATCAATATCGGTACCAGCTACCTGCAGTATGTGTTCCAGCAGTTTGAGAACAACCGTATATTTGCTTCCGCCGCCTATAACGCAGGGCCGGGGCGCGTGCGGACCTGGCTGGGTAACAGCGCAGGGCGGATTGACGCCATCGCATTTGTGGAAAGCATTCCGTTCTCTGAGACGCGTGGATATGTGAAAAACGTGCTGGCCTACGATGCCTATTACCGCTATTTCATGGGGCAGCCGGACAAGATTCTGTCTGACAGCGAGTGGCAGCGGCGTTACTGATTGCGCGGAGAGTATGTTATGCTGCCGTACTAGTTAAAGAGTATGGTGGCCTGACATGACTCAGCTCTCTCAGTATTCGGCGGAACAGGCCGAGCAAAGTAATAAAGAGTGGCTCCGCTTTGTGGGGCTGTTACAGCAAGCTTTTGGGCAGGAGCTTCACATGCCTCTGCTGACGCTGCTGTTGACGCCGGATGAGCGTACGGCGTTAGGCACGCGAGTACGCATCATCGAAGAGTTGTTGCGCGGTGAGCTTAGCCAGCGTGAGCTGAAGAATGAACTGGGCGCGGGGATTGCAACCATCACCCGCGGCTCTAACAGCCTGAAAGCTGCGCCGACGGAGCTACGGGCGTGGCTGGAAAAAGAGCTGCTGCAGGGTGGCAGCTCAAACCGCTAAATATTTTCCCGGCAGTAAATTTCGTTATGAAATGGACTTAGCGCCAGAATCACCGCCTGATAGTAAACGCTACTCCGCGTGAGCTTTCCGGCGGTGAACACCCCAATCGCTCCCTCTTTACGCCCAATCTCATTGATACCCGTATACTCGGACATCACCGGCCCCAGAGCGTTGCCTGCGCTGACTTTCTGCAGAATGATGTCTGGCAGCGGCAGGGTCGCCGAACGAGCTTCGCCGCGCTGCTGGCGGTTCTCGATCACCACCCAACTGAAGGTGCTACCTTCGTCGATACCGGCCTCAATAGCGACCCAAAAGTCGGCATCTGGTCTGATCTCCCGAGCATTCGCTACTCTGCATCGTGCGCCAGTTCGCGTTTCCTGACAGCCGTTGGGCTGTTCCGGCACGCCACTATCGACGACCACGGGCTCAATATGGCAGGATCCTTCGCCATAAATCTCGCTAAACGCCTGCAGAATCGCCTGAATTTTGGCGGGATTGGTTGTTGCAGCTACGACATGGTTCATAATAAGTCAGAACTCTCGATATTTCGTGACCGGAGTATAACGGAAAAAACGCATGTTACAGGTATACCTTGTTCGTCATGGCGAAACGCAGTGGAATGCTGAGCGCCGCATTCAGGGGCAGTCAGACAGCGCGCTGACTGAAAATGGAGAACGTCAGGCCTGGCAAGTGGCCGAACGAGCCAGAGCCCTTGGCATCACCCACATCATCAGCAGCGATTTAGGCCGTACTCGCCGCACCGCAGAGATCATCGCCGAAGCCTGTGGCTGCGAGATTATCCTGGATGCCCGCCTGCGCGAGCTCAATATGGGCGTTCTTGAACGCCGCAAAATGGACTCGCTGACCGAAGAGGAAGAGGGCTGGCGGCGTCGTCTGGTGGACGGTACGCCGGACGGGCGTATTCCCGAAGGCGAAAGCATGCTGGAACTGAGTAACCGCATGCACGAAGCCCTGAACGCCTGCCGGGAGCTGCCGGCCGGAAGCCGACCGCTGCTGGTGAGTCACGGTATGGCGCTGGGCGGACTGGTGAGTACGATTCTTGGCTTACCGGCGTGGGCGGAACGTCGGCTGCGTCTGCGCAACTGTTCGATTTCCCGCGTGGATTATCAGCACAGCCCGTGGCTGGCGTCTGGGTGGGTGGTTGAAACAGCAGGAGACATCTCGCATCTTGATGCCCCTGCCCTGGATGAAATTCAGCGTTAACGGCGAACCGGGATCAGGTATTCACAGCGGATATGCATCGGCACATCCTGATCCCGCGTTTCATCCTGAGGATAGAAACGTTCGATGTCCTGACCTTTACGGCGCGTCAGGTTGAGTGATGGCATGCAGGTGCCATAAACCGTCAGGATAAAGTCCTGCAGCCCGGTGCCCAATCCTTCATAGTTAAACTGCACATAATCCCCCCCTTCCAGCACCACCGGATGCGAGTCCGGTAGGAAACCATTCGCCAGCTCAGGCGTGAGCGCCGTGGTGTAGAAGACTTCCTGTTCGTCGTCTTTTTCCGAGCTTGGGCGAGGCTCATGTAGGCCGTATAACACCCGCGGGATGGTCGGTGAGTTCCCGAGGAACTGCGTCCAGAACTGGATGCGCATCTCATTACGGAAGTCGGAGATTTGCTCCAGCGTGCAGCTGTAGCTTTGCGTGACCCCAACCAGATGCGTTTCCGGCATCGTGATGAAGTGGGCCTGCGGCGGCGTAAACTCGCCGAGACGCAGCGGCGGGCGCATACCGAAAGCGCTCCAGTCAGGAGAACGACGGTAGAGCGCCGGCGTCTGAGCAAACTGCTTTTTAAACGCACGGGTAAACGTCTGCTGCGAGTCAAAGCGGTACTGAAGCGCGATGTCGAGAATAGGGCGCGCAGTCAGGCGCAGCGCAACGGCGGATTTGGAGAGTCGGCGGGCGCGAATATAGGCACCAATAGCGTGCCCGGTAACCTCTTTAAACATCCGTTGTAAATGCCACTTGGAATAACCTGCCTTTGCCGCCACATTATCAAGGGCGAGAGGCTGGTCGAGGTGGCCCTCCAGCCAGCTAAGAAGATCGCGAATGATCCCAGCCTGATCCATAAAATATCCTCATCCATACAAGCGAATGCCTGTTTACTAAGGTAGCGGATAATAGCATTTTTGTAGTTTATGCATTCAGCGTTTTTATTTAACAAGTTGTGCCAAATTTGCCGATTATGGAGGCAGGTTTTGCTAATAATGTGATATTCAACGGTTTTTTGTCCAATTGTTGAATAGTCCCGTAGGGTAATTTTTATACAATGGTAACAATATGAAATATAAAGCTTTAGCACTTTGCAGTGCGCTTCTGGCCGTAAGCTACGGCGCGAGCGCGGAGCAGATCGGGTCGGTGGATACCGTGTTTAAAGTCTTTGGCCCTGACCACAAGATTGTCGTCGAAGCGTTTGACGATCCCGATGTGAAGAATGTGACCTGTTATATCAGCCGCGCAAAAACCGGCGGTATTAAGGGTGGCCTCGGATTAGCTGAAGACACGTCTGATGCGGCCATTTCCTGCCAGCAGGTAGGCCCGGTTGAGCTCAGCGATAAGATAAAAGCGGGCAAAGCGCAGGGCGATGTGGTGTTCCAGAAGCGAACTTCGCTGGTGTTTAAAAAGCTGCAGGTGGTGCGTTTCTATGATGCGAAGCGCAATGCGCTGGCCTACCTTGCCTACTCTGACCGCGTTGTTGAAGGATCGCCGAAGAACGCCATCAGCGCGGTGCCGATTATTCCGTGGAATAAATAATCTACGCTACTGGCGCTGAACGGATGCCTCCACGCGTGATCGGCATGAGAAGCCTGATGTATTTCTAATGCATCAGGCTTGTCAGTTCTTGCCTTCCTTATTAGTGTGTTATGACCGTGCCGTTGCCTTCTAAGGCTTCTTTGATGCAGATCGAGCCTCTACCGCCCCTGAATACCCTTATCGCCTTCGAATGCGTGGCCCGCTATGGCAACATTTCGCGTGCGGCGGAGGAACTTAACCTGACGCAAAGCGCAACCAGCCGGCAAATTCTGCAGTTGGAGGAGATGCTCGGCTGCAAGCTCTTTACTCGTACCCAGCGGCGAGTGCTGCTCACGCCACGCGGTGAAGCTTATGCCGAGCGGGTCAGGCAGCAGCTGGCGGCCCTGTCGCATGCTACGGCAGAAGTGATGGGCTGGACCGGGTTGCCGCAGGTCACTATCGCCTGTACCAGCGCCATGAGTTCGCTGTGGCTGTCATCCCGGCTTTCTGCCCTGCATCGTGAGCTGCCAGATTTGCAGATTCGCATGAAAATTACCGACAACTTCTCAGAGCTGCGCTCATCGGAATTTGATCTGGCTATTTTTTACTTGCGAAGTGTGCCTGTCGGCTTTCACGCCACGCCGCTCTTCGATGAAGTCTGTTATCCCATGTGCTCCCCGGCTTTTCTGTCTCGCATTGGTTCAGACGCTCCGGCGGAAGCGCTGCTGCAGCACACGCTGCTGATTCAGGACGATCCGCAGCGGGAGTGGACCGGGTGGAACGACTGGTTTGCTTCGCAAAATATTTTGAGCTTTGTGCCAAGGCAAACCTGGCGAGCCAATAACTATCCGTTTTTGGTGGAGACGGCGGTGCGCGGCGACGGGATATTACTCGGCTGGGAAGGGCTGGTGCAGGATTATCTTAACCGGGGCGAACTTGTCGCGGCGCACTCTGGCAAGCTGGCCGCCGCCAGTAAATGTTTCCTGCTTATCCCCCAGGATCGCTACATGAAGCCGGTTGTTCGCCATGTGATGAGCTGGCTGCAGCGCCAACCTTTGGCGGAATAAGCAGAAAATAGATGTAAATCACAAAAGACGATTATTTTAGTATTTGGGTCATCAATAAATTATCTGCTTATTTTATTAGCCATAACGTTTTCTTATATAATGCGACGGGAAATAAGTGATGAATCACATTTAATCCTTTGGTTTATTTATCGTCTCTAAATCCAAAGGCACTATTTTATTTTTCATCTCTGCGCGTCGACGATAAGAAGTATGCATACCTACAAGTGTGAAAACCAGCCACATCGACTGCGATATTACCGACGCTAAATTAAAATCATGGCTGAGAGAATACAGCCCGCCCACGCAGCCTGCGATGTTAAGACAGGCATAACAATTTGAATCTATTGATAACCTTCGCATTTGGACCAGGGCGTATGCCAGCAGGTAACAAAACACGCCAATTAAACCTACAAGGGTATGCAGTTCCACTTTTTCTTTCCTGATGCGACTCCGTGAACGGGAAATTATCTTTTTTGCCGTGGGTCTGCCGTGCATTTTTTTCATAGTCTGATACGAAAAACTCATGCCTCAGTGTTTAGCTGTTTTGATATAAATCATAAATAGATGTGCTATGGCATCTGGCCGGTGGTCAGACAAACAAATAATAACGGAGAAAAATAAATGAAAGACGATCGTACAGACGAAAAAAAATACCTGCAAGGCGTGAGCATGAGCCGCCGTTCATTTATCAATACGGCGGCGCTGATTGGTATGGGCAGTGCGTTATCGCTGTCGCCGCTGGCGGGTTTTGCTGCCGAAGCGACGCCTAAAAAAGGGGGCGTGCTGAAGCTGGGCATGTCGGGCGGCAATACTAGCGATTCTCTGGATCCTACGCTCTTTAGCGACTGGGTGCCGCTTAACCAGGCGTATATGCTGATGAACGGCCTGGTGGAAATTGATGAGAATAACCAGGCCACGCCGGAGCTACTGGAAAGCTGGGAAGCGAAGCCGGGCGCGCAGGAGTGGACCTTTAAAGTGCGCCAGGGCGTGACCTTCCACAACGGCAAGGCGCTTACCGTGGAAGACATCCTTTACTCGATTAACCTCCACCGTGGCGACCAGTCTCGTAGCGCGATTAAAACGCAGCTGGCGGCCATCAAAGATCTGAAGAAAAGTGGTGAGAACGAAATTACCCTGACGCTGGATAGCGGCAACGCCGACTTGCCGTTCCTGCTGGCGGACTACCATCTCGTTGTGGTGCCGGACGGTTTTACCGACTGGAAACACCCGATTGGCACCGGCGGCTTCGTCTTTGATCAGTACCAGCCGGGCGTGCGCTCCTACTTCAAACGTAATCCGAATTACTGGAAGCCAAACCGCGCGTTTGTGGACGCTGTTGAAGTGCTGGTGATTAACGATGCGACCGCGCGTACCAACGCCCTTATTTCGGGCCAGGTACACGCCATCAACCGCGTGGACTTTAAAACCGTCGATTTCCTGAAGCGCAGCCCGGCGCTGAACATCGTGCGGGCGGCCGGCGGGCAGCATTTCACCTTCCTGATGGACTGCCGCGTAGCACCGTTCAACAACAATGACGTTCGGACGGCGATTAAATACGGTATCGATCGCGAGAAATTACTGGCCACCGTGCTGCGGGGTTACGGCACACTGGGCAACGATCATCCGATCCCGAAAACCGATCGCTTCTTCAATAAAAGCCTGGAACAGCGCGCCTACGATCCTGACAAGGCTAAGTTCTTCCTGAAAAAAGCCGGGCTAAGCGCGCTGCCGCTTGAGCTGTCGTCCTCTGATGCTGCCTTTGCCGGGGCGTTGGATGCCGCCGCATTGTTCCAGGGGGAAGCCGCAGCAGCGGGAATTCAGGTCAGCATCAAACGCCAGCCGGCAGACAGCTACTGGGATGACGTCTGGATGAAAGCGCCGTTTAGCATGGGCTACTGGGGCGGGCGTCCAACGGCGGATCAGATGTTCTCCACCGCCTGGCAGTCCACCGCCAAATGGAACGATACCCACTGGAAGAATGACCAATTCGACAGCCTGCTGATTCAGGCGCGATCGCTGCTTGATGACCAAAAGCGGGCAGAGATCTACGGTGAGCTGCAAAGCATTGCCCGGGATGACGGCGGCGCGATGATCCCGCTGTTTGGCGACTATCTGGACGCCACCAGCAAAAAAGTCGGCGGTGTGAAACCTCATCCGCTCTTCAACTTTATGGGTGGCCGCCTGGCTGAGCGCGTCTGGCTGGAGTCCTAATGAAAAAACAGATCCTTCATCGTTTATTGCTGGGCGTGCTGACGCTGTGGCTGGTTTCGGTTCTGATCTTCGTCGGCACCGAGCTGTTGCCCGGCGATGTGGCGAGCGCCATCCTCGGCCAAAACGGCACGCCGGAAACCATCGCCGCGCTGCGTCTACAGCTTGGGCTGGATCAGCCGGCGGTTTATCGCTATCTGCATTGGCTGTCCGGCGTCTTGCACGGTGATTTAGGCACTTCGCTTGCCAACAACCAGCCTATTGGCGCCGAGCTGCTGCCTCGCCTGGCGAACACGCTGTTTCTTGCGCTGTATGCCGCGCTGATCGCGATTCCGTTGGCGATCGTATTGGGGATTGCCTCTGCGGTGTGGCGCGGTTCCTGGTTTGACCGCCTGGCGAACACGCTGACGCTGATGAGCATTTCGGTGCCGGAGTTTTTTGTCGGCTACGTGCTGGTGATCTTCTTCGCGATTCGTCTGGCCTGGTTCCCCAGCCTTGCGCTGGTCGACCCGGATGCCGGCCTTCTCGACAGGCTTTATGCCTGTACGTTGCCGATGCTGACGCTGGTGCTGGTGGTGCTGGCGCACATGCTGCGCATGACGCGCGCTTCAGTCGGCGCGGTGATGTCCAGCAGCTACATCGAAACGGCGCTGCTAAAAGGGCTTTCCCGCTGGCGCATTGTGCTCAGCCACGCGCTGCCCAACGCGCTGGCGCCAATCATCAACGTGATTGCTTTTAACCTGGCCTATCTGGTGGTGGGCGTCATCCTGGTTGAGGTGGTCTTTGTTTATCCGGGCATCGGGCAACTGATGGTGGATGCGGTGACAAAACGAGATTTGCCGGTGGTGCAGGCCTGCGGGCTGCTTTTTGGCGGGACTTATATCCTGCTGAACACGGCGGCAGATCTGCTGGCCATTTGGTGCAACCCACGACTGCGGCATGCGAGGTAGGCCATGAAAAATATCAAAATTCGCACGGTGCCGCTGTCGGCAATATTGGGTTTGACCATCATCGCCGTCAATTTGATTGCCGCGCTTTTTGCGCCCTGGCTGGCGCCGCACAGCGAAACGGCTCAGGTGGGTGACATCTGGATGCTGCCGTCGAGTTCAATGCCGTTCGGCACCGACAGTCTGGGGCGTGACATGCTGTCGCGTATTCTGTTTGGCGCCCGAACCACCATTGCGATTGCGCTGGCGATCACCGCTATTTCATTTGTGGTGGGCATTATTACCGGTTTCACCGCCGCGATTTACGGGCGCTGGGTGGACGTCGTGCTCACCCGCATCGTCGATACGCTGATGTCGATCCCGGTGCTGATCCTGGCCCTGATCGTCCTGTCCGTGCTGGGGACCTCTATTCCGGTGCTGGTCGGAACCATTGCGCTGTTAGACGCGACTCGCGTTTTCCGTCTTGCTCGTCTGGTCGCGCAGGGGATCGTTTGCCTTGAATATGTTGAGGCGGCGCGCCTGCGTGGGGAAGGGCTGTGGTGGATCGTCCGTAAAGAGTTTCTGCCTAACGCAATGCCGCCTCTGCTGGCGGAATTCGGCATGCGCTTCTGCTTTACCTTCCTGTTTATTGCCGGGTTGAGTTTCCTTGGGCTGGGCATTCAGCCACCGTGGGCGGACTGGGGCAGCATGGTGCGTGACAACGCGCAGGCCATCAATTTTGGCCAGTTTGCTCCGCTGTACCCCGCTGCGGCGATTGCCCTGCTGACGATCGGCGTCAACCTGGTGGTCGACTGGCTGCTGGTGCGTAACAACCTTTCGCTGGGAGAAGAGGGATGACACAACCGATTTTACAGATGCGTGATTTACGCATTGAAACCGAGCAGGGGCTGCCGCTGGTGAAAGGCGTCTCTCTCAGCCTGATGCCTGGTGAAGTTCTGGGGCTGATTGGCGAGTCCGGCGCGGGGAAATCAACTATCGGTCTTGCGGCCCTGGGCTATGCCCGACCTGGCTGCCGGATTGCGGGAGGTGAAGTGCTGGTGGCCGGGCAAAATATTGTGGCGCTATCCAGCAAAGAGAAACGTGAGTTTCGCGGTAAGCGTGTGGCCTATGTGGCGCAGAGCGCCGCCGCCGCGTTCAACCCGGCGCTGACCATCGGCAAGCAGGTTTGTGAAGGGCCGCTTCGCCATGGCCTGATGAGCCCGGAAGAAGCCCAGGACTGGGCCGTGACGCTGTTTAAAGCGCTTGATCTCCCGGAGCCTGAAACTATCGGCCAGCGCTATCCACATCAGCTCTCGGGCGGGCAGCTGCAGAGAGCGATGGCGGCGATGGCGATGTCCTGCAAGCCGGATGTCCTGGTCCTGGATGAACCGACCACCGCGCTGGATGTAACGACGCAAATCGAAGTGCTGGTGATGCTGCGCAAACTGGTCAGAGAGTTTAATACCGCCGCGCTATATATCACCCACGATCTGGCCGTTGTCGCACAGATTGCCGACCGCATTATGGTGCTGCGTCAGGGGAGCGAAGTGGAATGCGGCAGCACCGCCGATATTCTGCAGAATCCAACTGAAAGCTACACGCAGCGGCTGGTGTCCGAACGCGCCCACGCTTTAACGCCGGTGCATGCCGAAAGTAAACCTGAAGGGCAGCTTCTGGCGCTGAATAATCTCTCGACGGGCTACAACGGTAAAACGGTCGTCCACAACGTTTCCCTCAGCATTGCCAAAGGAGAAACGATGGCCATTATCGGCGAGTCCGGGAGCGGGAAGAGTACGCTGGCCCGGGCGCTCTGCGGCCTGCTGACTGACACGAAAGGCAGCGTTACCTTTGCTGACAAGTTGCTGGCTAACCGTTACCAGCAGCGTGATAAAGAGACGCTGCGCCGTATCCAGATGATCTATCAGTTGCCCGATGTGGCGCTTAACCCAAGGCAAACCGTGCTGGAGGCGATTGGCCGCCCGGTAGCGTTCTATTTTGGCCTTGATAAACAGCAGGTTCGCGCGCGGGTTCTGGAACTCCTGAAACTGACTGAACTCCCTGATTATCTGATTGATCGCTATCCTGGCTCGCTTTCCGGGGGGCAGAAGCAGCGCGTGTGTATTGCGCGAGCGCTGGCCGCGAAGCCCGATCTTATCATCTGCGATGAAGCAACCTCCGCCCTTGACCCGCTGGTGGCGGAAGAAGTGTTGAAATTGCTGAGAAACCTGCAGGAACAGCTGGGGCTGTCTTATCTGTTTATCACCCACGACCTGAGCACGGTAAAACGCATTGCTCAGCAGGTTGCCGTGATGTATCAGGGCAACGTCGTCGCACAGGGCCCAACCGCGCAGGTATTCAACGCACCAATGCACAGTTACACCGAAAAACTGCTGACTTCCGTGCCGGAAATGCGCCCTTCCTGGTTGGATGAGGTGCTGGGTCAGCGTCAGTTAAATGCGATGGCAGGAGCTTCATGAAAACTCTTATTACGCAATTCCCTCACAGCGTGAGCGTGACGGAACATTTGTGGATTGTTTTGAAAGACGGAACTCGGCTGGCCGCGCGTATGTGGCTACCTTTGTCGGCTTCGCAGCAGCCGGTGCCCGCTATTCTGGAGTACATTCCCTACCGCAAGCGCGACGGAACCCGTACCCGGGATGAGCCGATGCACGGCTATTTTGCCGGGAATGGCTATGCGGTGCTGCGGGTAGACATGCGCGGTAGCGGTGATTCTGATGGGCTGATGGCCGATGAATATCTTTTGCAGGAGCAAGAGGATGCGCTGGAGGTGATCGACTGGATCAGCCGTCAGGGCTGGTGCAACGGCGCCGTGGGCATGATGGGTAAATCCTGGGGTGGCTTTAATTGCCTGCAGCTGGCGGCTCGCCGTCCTCCGGCACTGAAAGCCATTATCACCGTTTGCTCGACGGACGATCGTTACAACGACGATATCCACTACAAAGGCGGCTGCCTGCTGAATGACAATTTGTGGTGGGGCGGCATTATGCTGGCCTACCAAAGCCGCCCGCAGGATCCGGAGCTGGTCGGGGAGGGCTGGTATCAGGCCTGGCTGAATCGCCTTGAAAATATGCCTTTCTTCCCGGCGCTGTGGATGGAACATCCGCTGAAAGATGATTACTGGAAGCACGGCTCTGTGGGGGAAGACTGGCAGGCCATTACCTGCCCGGTGATGGCGGTGGGCGGCTGGGCGGATTCCTACAGCAACGCGGTTTTCCGCCTGATGGATAATCTTAACGTCCCGCGTAAGGCGATCCTCGGCCCGTGGGCGCATATTTATCCTCAGGATGGCTCGCCTACGCCGGCCATCGGTTTTCTGCAGGAGGCTGTGAGCTGGTGGGACCGCTGGCTGAAGCAAATTGATAAAGACGTGCTGGATGGCCCGCGCGTCCAGGCCTGGCTCAACGACAGCCAGCGACCTGATTCGCAGCGGCCACAGGCCTTTGGGGAGTGGATTGCCATTGAGAACGATACCGACGCTGAAACCTTCCCTCAGCGCTGGCATCTGCAGCCTGGCCGACTGGAGACATCACCTTTAGTCGATGAATACCGGCAGGACATCCGTAGCGTGCAGAATCACGGGTTGTTCGCCGGAGAGTGGATGGGCGCGGGTGTGCTGGGGGAAAGCCCGAGCGATCAGCGAATGGATGACGGACTGGCTGAAAGTTTCGACAGCGCCCCGCTGAGCGAAAGCCTGGCGATTTACGGTTTCCCGCAGTTTGATATCACGCTTTCCAGCGATAAACCTGCGGCCATGCTGTATGTCCGCCTGTCAGACATTACACCTGACGGAGCATCAACCCGCGTCAGCCACGGCTGGGTGAATCTGAGTCATTTGCAGGGTCAGGAGCAGAAAGTGGCGCTGGTGCCGGGCGAAAAGGTCAATGTTACCGTGCAGCTGGACGGCATCGCCTGGCGCTTTGCTGCCGGGCACCGGCTACGGGTTTCTCTCGCGACTACCTTCTGGCCGATGATCTGGCCGATGGCTGAAAATGCGACGCTTAGTGTTGATCTGGCCAGCGCTCAGCTGCAATTGCCGGTTTGCCGGGAAGTGAAGCCGATTGCTGGCCCGAATCCGCATCCTGAAACGGCAGCCAATACGCCGCTGACAATCCTCTCTCCAGGACGGGTCGATCGCGAACTGCGCTATGACGTGGTGAAAGACAGCTGGCAGAGCATCACTCAGGGCGTGGGCGGTGTTTTTGGCGAGGGCGTGTATCGGTTTGATGATATCAATACCACCGTCGACCATAGCCTTAGGCGTCAGCTGACGGTGCAAAACAGCGATCCTCTCTCGGCGCATTACCTGCTGACTCAGAACATGAAAATCGGCCGGGAAGGCTGGTGGACGGACACAGATATTGTGCTGGAGATGCGCAGTGACCTGACGCATTTTATCGTCAGTGGAAAGATGACGGTTCAACACAATGGGGACGTGGTCTTTACCCGGGACTGGAATGAACGCATTTCCCGCTGAAAGACAGGCATAAAAAAGGGCTGACAGATGTCAGCCCTTATCGTTATTTCTAACCGCTTATTCCTGCAGATCGCCGCAGAAACGGTAGCCTTCGCCGTGGATGGTGGCGATAATTTCAGGCGTATCCGGCGTGGATTCGAAATGTTTACGAATGCGGCGAATGGTCACATCGACGGTACGGTCATGCGGCTTCAGCTCGCGACCGGTCATTTTTTTCAGCAGCTCGGCACGAGACTGAATTTTGCCCGGGTTTTCACAGAAGTGCAGCATCGCACGGAATTCACTGCGCGGCAGCTTATACTGTTCACCGTTCGGGCTAACCAGAGAGCGGCTGTTGATGTCCAGCTCCCAGCCGTTGAATTTGTAACTTTCAACGGAACGACGTTCTTCGCTGATGGCCCCTAAATTCATGGTGCGGGACAGCAGGTTACGTGCACGAATAGTCAGTTCACGCGGGTTGAAAGGTTTGGTGATGTAGTCATCCGCACCGATTTCAAGACCGAGAATCTTGTCTACTTCGTTGTCACGGCCCGTCAGGAACATCAGCGCCACGTTAGCCTGCTCGCGCAATTCACGCGCCAGCAGCAGGCCGTTTTTACCCGGCAGGTTGATGTCCATAATGACGAGGTTGATGTCATTATCGGCAAGGATTTGATGCATCTCTGCGCCATCGGTCGCTTCAAAAACATCATAGCCTTCCGCTTCAAAAATGCTTTTAAGCGTGTTGCGTGTTACTAATTCGTCTTCGACGATAAGAATGTGCGGGGTCTGCATGTTTGCTACCTAAAATTGCCAACTAAATCGAAACAGGAAGTACAAAAGTCCCTGACCTGCCTGTTACATGCCATAAATTAACATGCCGGGCTTAACATGACTAAAGTACGTAATTGCGTTCTTGATGCACTTTCCATCAACGTCAACAACATCATTAGCTTGGTCGTGGGTACGTTCCCTTTGGACCCGACGGTGTCAAAAACGGCTGTTATCCTAACCATTTTAACAGCAACATAACAGGCTAGTGCTGCTTAGACACCTGATAAAACTACGCTTCGTTGACATATATCAATTTCAATTGTAGCACGTTAACAGTTTCATTAAATCATCGTAGCTCAATGCTAGCTTTTGTCACAACTTTTTAATAATCAAGATCGTAAAGCGTTAAAAAAGTAAGCTGAATCTGGCCTGTGGTGGTAATGAGCTTACGGAAGAATAAACCATACTAAACAAGTGGATATAGCCGGTATTTACCCCATTTTCATGGTATATAATCACGTAAAAGCATAAGGTTAAGTTATAAATCCATCGAAAGCCGTTGCCACAATATATGTTGCAACAAAGTAAATTTGCGATGCGTATTATCCAAATTTGTGCATCACTTCGCACGTTTTAACGAATTTTAGAAGAGAGTTCCAATGCGTTTGCCAATTATCCTGGTTTCACCGGCCAGAGCAGAGAACGTCGGGGCAGCTGCCCGGGCGATGAAGACCATGGGGTTTACGGAGATGAGGATCGTTGCCAGTGATGCGCATCTCCAGCCCGCCGCGCGCTGGGTAGCGCATGGCGCGGGCGATATTCTTGATGGAATTCGCCACTTTGACACGCTTGCGGATGCTCTGAGTGACGTGGATTTTTCCATCGCCACAACGGCCCGCAGTCGGGCGAAGTTTCATTACTATGCGACGCCACAGCAGCTGCTGCCAATGCTCGAAGAGAAACGCCAGTGGGTAGGATGCGTGGCGCTGGTTTTTGGCCGTGAAGACTCCGGGCTGACGAACGAGGAGCTGGCGCTGGCGGATGTTTTAACCGGCGTGCCGATGGTCGCGGATTATCCGTCGCTTAACCTGGGGCAGGCCGTGATGGTTTATTGCTACCAGCTTTCCGCTTTGATGCAGCAACCGCCTGTGGAAAACGTGGCCGGTGACGGGCAGCAGTTGAATGCGCTGCGTTTGCGAATGGCGGCGCTTTTGCATCGTCTTGAGGTCGCGGGCGACCAAAAAATGGTCGATTGGGTCCAGCAGCGTTTGGGGCTACTGGAGCAGAGAGATACGGCAATGCTTCACCGTTTGCTTCATGACATCGAAAAAAAATTACCAGAATGAAATGTTTTTGAATGACTCTTTTTGAGGCGTTCATCTAACTTATTGCGCTATTTACGCGCTTTTGCTCCCATTTTCGGTGGGTTTTTCAGCTCAACCGGGCAAGGCGATTTTTTGTGACAGAACTAAAAAAAATTGACTTGGTAAAGGGATTGCTTTAACCAATAGAGCTATTACAAATTTAGAGCACACAACATCCATGTTTCGCTTCAGCCTGATTACCACAATTATCACAACCACCATTACCACAGGTAACGGTGCGGGCTGACGCATACAGGTAAAAATGAAAAAAGCCCGCACCTAAACAGTGCGGGCTTTTTTTTCGGGAAAAAATCAAGGGGTCACAACAATGCGAGTGTTGAAATTCGGCGGTACTTCGGTGGCAAATGCGGAGCGTTTCCTTCGCGTTGCCGATATCCTGGAAAGTAATGCCAAACAGGGGCAGGTGGCGACCGTGTTGTCTGCTCCGGCAAAAATTACTAACCACCTTGTGGCGATGATTGAGAAAACCATCGGGGGCCAGGACGCTGTGCCGAATATCAGCGACGCAGAGCGTATTTTTGCTGAACTGCTGAATGGTCTGGCAGAGGCGCAGCCGGGCTTTCCGTTGGCTGAACTGAAAGGGTTAGTGAATCAGGAGTTTGCTCAGCTTAAACATGTTCTGCACGGGATCAGCCTGCTGAGTCAGTGCCCGGACAGCATCAATGCGGCGATCATTTGCCGTGGCGAGAAGCTGTCTATCGCTATTATGTCGGGCGTGCTGCAGGCTCGCGGCTACCAGGTGACCGTGATCGATCCGGTCGAGAAGCTGCTGGCAGTGGGGCATTATCTGGATTCCAGCGTGGATATCGCAGAGTCAACTCGCCGCATTGCCGCCAGCCGCATTCCTGAAGATCACATGATCCTGATGGCTGGGTTTACCGCCGGGAACGACAAAGGTGAGCTGGTTGTTCTGGGCCGCAATGGTTCCGACTATTCTGCCGCCGTGCTGGCTGCCTGTCTGCGAGCCGACTGTTGTGAAATCTGGACTGACGTCGACGGCGTTTATACCTGCGACCCACGCCAGGTCCCTGATGCCCGACTGCTGAAGTCGATGTCTTACCAGGAAGCGATGGAGCTTTCCTACTTCGGCGCCAAAGTACTTCACCCTCGCACCATCACCCCGATTGCTCAGTTCCAGATCCCTTGCCTGATTAAAAATACCGGAAACCCGCAGGCGCCAGGTACGCTCATTGGCGACAAGAGTGATGACGAAGGGCTGCCGGTGAAAGGCATCACCAACCTGAATAACATGGCGATGTTTAGCGTTTCAGGCCCGGGCATGAAAGGCATGGTCGGCATGGCTGCACGCGTGTTTGCCGCGATGTCCCGTGCCGGGATCTCCGTGGTGCTGATCACCCAGTCCTCTTCCGAGTACAGCATCAGCTTCTGCGTTCCGCAGGCCGATTGCGGCCGCGCTCGCAAGGCGATGGAAGACGAATTCTATCTCGAACTGAAAGAAGAGCTGCTGGAGCCGCTGGCGGTCACCGAACGCCTGGCGGTTATCTCCGTTGTGGGCGACGGCATGAAAACGCTGCGCGGTATCTCCGCCAAGTTCTTTGCTGCCCTGGCCCGCGCGAATATCAACATTATCGCTATCGCACAGGGCTCTTCCGAGCGCTCTATCTCCGTTGTGGTCAATAACGACGATGCTGTGACCGGTGTTCGTGTGACTCACCAGATGCTGTTTAACACCGACCAGGTTATTGAGCTGTTCCTGGTGGGCGTTGGCGGCGTGGGCGCGGCTCTGCTGGAGCAGGTTAAACGCCAGCAAGCGTGGCTGAAGGAGAAGCATATCGACCTGCGCGTTTGCGGCGTGGCGAATTCTAAAGCCCTGCTGACTAACGTGCATGGCCTGGATCTCGAGAACTGGCAGCAGGCGCTGGAGCAGGCCAAAGAGCCGTTCAACCTTGGCCGCCTGATCCGCCTGGTGAAAGAGTATCATCTGCTGAACCCGGTGATTGTGGACTGTACTTCCAGCCAGGCCGTGGCGGATCAGTATGCTGATTTCCTGAGCGAAGGTTTCCACGTAGTGACGCCAAACAAAAAGGCCAACACCTCAAGCATGAATTATTACCACCAGTTGCGTAATGCCGCGGAGAGTTCTCGCCGGAAGTTCCTCTACGACACCAACGTGGGAGCAGGCTTGCCGGTTATCGAAAACCTGCAAAACCTGCTGAATGCGGGCGATGAGCTGCAGCGTTTCTCCGGCATTCTTTCCGGGTCGCTTTCTTACATCTTCGGGAAGTTGGATGAGGGAATGAGCTTCTCGCTGGCGACCAGCACTGCGCGTGAAATGGGATACACCGAACCGGATCCGCGAGACGATCTTTCCGGTATGGATGTGGCGCGTAAGCTGTTGATCCTGGCACGTGAGACCGGGAGCGATCTGGAACTTTCGGATATTGAGATCGAATCCGTACTTCCGGAAAATTTTGATGCAAGCGGAGACGTCGAGTCTTTTATGGCACGCCTTCCTCAGTTGGATGATGAGTTTGCGGCTCGTGTGAGGAAGGCGCGTGACGATGGGAAAGTGCTACGTTACGTCGGCATTATTGAAGAAGACGGCAGCTGCAAAGTGAAAATCGACGCCGTAGACGGCAACGATCCGCTGTATAAGGTGAAGAACGGCGAAAATGCCCTGGCCTTCTACAGCCACTATTATCAACCGCTGCCGCTGGTACTGCGTGGCTACGGGGCGGGTAACGACGTTACCGCCGCCGGTGTCTTTGCGGATCTGCTTCGCACCCTGTCATGGAAGTTAGGAGTTTAAGATGGTTAAAGTATATGCCCCGGCTTCCAGCGCCAATATGAGCGTCGGTTTTGATGTGCTGGGTGCGGCGGTGTCGCCGGTTGATGGCTCACATTTGGGTGATTACGTCACGGTTGAAGCGGCAGACAGCTTCAGCCTGACCAACCTTGGGCGGTTCGCCAGCAAGCTGCCGGATGAACCGCGCGAGAACATTGTTTATCAGTGCTGGGAGCGTTTCTGCCAGGAAATTGGCAAGACTATTCCCGTGGCGATGACGCTTGAGAAAAACATGCCCATCGGCTCCGGGCTGGGATCCAGCGCCTGTTCGGTGGTGGCTGGCCTGATGGCGATGAATGAATTTTGCGGTAAGCCTTTGAGCGACACACGCTTGCTGGCGCTAATGGGCGAGCTGGAAGGGCGTATTTCAGGCAGTATTCATTACGATAACGTCGCGCCTTGTTTCCTCGGCGGCATGCAGTTAATGATTGAAGAAAACGGCATCATCAGCCAGCAGGTGCCAGGCTTTGATGAGTGGCTTTGGGTGCTGGCGTACCCTGGGATTAAGGTTTCAACCGCCGAAGCGCGTGCGATTTTACCCGCCCAGTATCGCCGTCAGGACTGCATCAGCCACGGTCGCCATCTTGCCGGTTTTATTCATGCCTGTCATACCCGCCAGCCTGCACTCGCGGCGAAGCTGATGAAGGATGTGATTGCTGAACCTTACCGCGCCAAATTGCTGCCGAAGTTTGATGAATCCCGTAAAGCCGTGGCGGATATCGGCGCGTTGGCGAGCGGGATTTCGGGTTCTGGCCCGACCTTATTTGCACTGTGCGATAACACCGATACCGCGCAGCGCGTGGCTGACTGGCTCAGCCAACATTATTTGCAGAACCAGGAAGGTTTTGTACATATTTGCCGTCTGGATACGGCTGGCGCACGAGTTTTGGGATAAGACATGAAACTGTACAACCTTAAAGATCACAACGAGCAGGTCTCCTTTGCACAGGCGGTTACCCAGGGCCTGGGCAAACAGCAGGGCCTGTTTTTCCCGCATGACCTGCCTGAATTTGAACTGACTGAAATCGACGCCATGCTGGAGATGGATTTTGTCAGCCGTAGCAGCAAAATTTTGTCCGCATTTATCGGGGATGAGATCCCGCAGGAGATTCTGGAAGAGCGCGTGCGTGCGGCCTTCGCGTTTCCTGCACCGGTGAACATGGTTGAGCCGGACGTGGGCTGCCTGGAGCTGTTCCACGGCCCGACGCTGGCGTTTAAAGACTTTGGCGGGCGCTTTATGGCGCAGATGCTGACCCACATCAGCGGCGACAAGCCTGTAACCATTCTGACCGCAACATCCGGCGATACCGGTGCGGCGGTGGCCCATGCGTTCTACGGCCTTAAGAATGTGCGCGTCGTTATTCTTTATCCGCGCGGGAAAATCAGCCCGCTGCAGGAAAAACTGTTCTGTACCCTCGGTGGAAATATCGAAACCGTGGCAATTGACGGCGATTTTGATGCCTGCCAGGCGCTAGTGAAACAGGCATTTGATGATGAAGAACTGAAGGTGGCGCTGGGGTTAAACTCGGCTAACTCTATTAACATCAGCCGCCTGCTGGCGCAGATCTGCTATTACTTCGAAGCGGTAGCCCAGTTGCCGCAGGAAGCGCGTAATCAGCTTGTGGTCTCCGTGCCGAGCGGTAACTTTGGCGATCTGACGGCTGGCCTGCTGGCAAAATCCCTCGGCCTGCCGATTAAGCGCTTTATTGCGGCGACTAATGCCAACGACACCGTTCCGCGTTTCCTGGCTGAAGGCCAGTGGGCGCCTAAAGCGACCGTGGCCACGCTGTCCAACGCCATGGATGTTAGCCAGCCGAACAACTGGCCGCGAGTGGAAGAGCTTTTCCGCCGTAAAATTTGGCGTCTGACCGACCTTGGCTATGCTGCCGTGACCGACGCAACCACCAAAGACACGATGCGCGAGCTGAAGGCGATTGGCTACGTTTCTGAACCACACGCGGCGATTGCTTACCGTGCTCTGCGCGACCAG
The DNA here is from genome assembly GCF_059414925.1 of Cedecea sp. B1(4). Classification (NCBI taxonomy): domain Bacteria; kingdom Pseudomonadati; phylum Pseudomonadota; class Gammaproteobacteria; order Enterobacterales; family Enterobacteriaceae; genus Cedecea; species Cedecea sp. B1(4). The sequence continues at coordinate 287,179 of NZ_JCAHMZ010000003.1, forward strand.
TTGCAGCCAGGTGAGTTTGGGCTGTTCCTGGGGACCGCGCATCCGGCGAAGTTTAAAGAGTGCGTAGAAGAGATTCTGGGCGAAGCGCTGCCGCTGCCGGAGGAGCTGGCCTCCCGCGCCGATCTGCCGCTGCTGTCCCACAACCTCCCAGCTGATTTTGCCGAACTGCGTAAGTTTATGATGGTTAAAGCGTAATTCTGAAGCCCCATTTTGCTTGTCAGACTGGGGCGTTTTTCCCTGTAAATCAGGGAGAAAATAAGCAGGCATTTAGCAGGAAAAAAGGAGAAATTCCCATAAAATGCGGATGCTTAGAGATTAGGATTGCGGAGAATAACGCGGGCGTGATTTCCGACATAAGCTCATCTTAACGGGCCTACTGGGCCGGCTTAAGAAGTAAGGAGCAAGTTATGTTGAAATCCATTTTTCTGGCGTTGTCCCTGCTGGTGGTGACGCCGCTGGCGGTACAGGCGGGAGAAATCACGCTGGTGCCTGCCGTGACGCTGCACTTCGGCGATCAGGATAACCACGGGCGCTACTGGGACGGCCGCTACTGGCGAGACCACGACTGGTGGGTAAGACACTATGAGTGGCGTGAACACCGTTGGCAGCGCCACGCAAGGTTTGATGGCCCGCCACGGGAACATCATGATAATCGCTGGGACAGATAACCGGCGCGAGTTCAAAGTAAAACGCCAGCATAATGCTGGCGTTTTTTTCTATTGCTCGTGGCGCTTAAACACCAGTTCGTTTTTCTGTGAGGCGTCTTCATCAAAGAAATAGCCGTCGGTATTAAACGCTTTGAGTTGTTCTGGCTTTGTCAGGCGATTCTCAATGATGTAGCGGCTCATCAGTCCGCGCGCTTTTTTCGCGTAGAAGCTGATAACTTTAAACTTGCCGTTCTTTTCATCCAGGAAAACGGGCTTGACGATCTCCGCGTTCAGCTTCTTCGGCTTGACCGCTTTAAAGTATTCATCAGACGCCAGGTTGACCACGATATTGTCGCCCTGGGTGGCCAGCACCTGATTGAGCTTCTCGGTAATTGTCTCGCCCCAGAAGTGATACAGATCTTTGCCTTTTGGGTTTTCCAGGCGAATGCCCATTTCCAGCCGGTAAGGCTGCATTAAATCCAGCGGGCGCAGCACGCCGTACAGCCCGGAAAGCATACGCAGATGCTGTTGGGCGAAATCAAAGTCGGCTTCACTAAACTCTTCGGCCTGCAGGCCGGTATACACATCGCCTTTAAAGGCGAGAATGGCCGGGCGCGCGTTTTGTGGCGTAAATGCCGGATGCCACTCGTGGAAACGGGTTTCGTTAAGAGAAGCCAGCTTATCGCTGATGCTCATCAGGGAGGCAATTTGCGGTGCGCTAAGCTTGCGGGCAACGCTGATTAACTGCTGTGAATATTCCAACAGTTCCGGCTGTGTATAGCGATCCGTCGGCAGCTCGCTTTGGTAATCCAGCGTTTTGGCAGGTGAGATAAGAATTAGCATGTCCACTCCTTGCATAGTTTGGCCGTTACTTTAGCAAATTTCCTGCCTGTCGCGGCCTATGGCTGCAATCAGCTAAGGTTTTTTTTCCACGTCTCTGTCCCAAACGCCGGGGGCAAGCTGGGTCTTAATCTCCGGGAAACGGTTGGGGTTGAAAATAGGCGATATGCCCAGCTTTTGCTGGCGCAGATAATCTGCCGCTATCGTTTTCACCACCGGAGAAAGCAGCAGGATCGCCGTGATATTGGTTAACGCCATAATCGCCATCGCCACGTCTGCCAGCTGCCAGACCAGCGGCAGCGCGGCCTGCGTACCGAACATCACCATAGTGAGTACCATAAAGCGCAGTAAAAATTTCAGCGCGCGGCTGTCCTGGTTCAGGAACAGCAAATTGTTCTCAGCGTAGGAGTAATTCGCCATGATAGACGTGAAGGCGAACAGGAAAACGATAACCACGATAAAACCGCTTCCCCAGCCGCCTACGGCTGAGCTGAGCGCCTGCTGAACCAAAATAATGCCGCTGCGCGACGTTTCTATGCCGTCCATCATGCCGGACATCAGCACAATGGCGGCAGTCGCGGTGCAGATGATCACCGTATCAATTAACACCCCAAACATTTGCACCACGCCCTGAGTGGCCGGATGTGGAGGCCATGCCGCTGCCGCGGCGGCTGCGTTAGGCGTGGAGCCCATGCCCGCTTCGTTAGAAAACATCCCGCGCTGGAAGCCATTGGTGATGGCCTGGCTGACGGTATAACCCAGCGCGCCCGAAGCGGCTTCGTGCCAGCCGAAGGCTTGGCTGAAAATCAGCCGGATGACTTCGGGGAAACGTTCAATGTGCAGCCCCACAACATACAGGCTCATGCATACCCAGAGTAATGCCATTGGCGGCACTAGCCACTGGGAGAGGCGAGCAATGGTCCGCATTCCTCGCCAGATGACCAGCGCGGTAGCCGTAACCAGGAAAAGGCCCACCCAGATTTTTGGCACGTCAAACGCGTAGTGAGTGGCAATCGCGATGGAGTTGGCCTGTACGGCGTTGAACACCATGCCGAAGGCAACGATCAAAAAGACGGAAAACAGCACCCCCATCCAGCGTATGCCAAGCCCACGCTCCATATACCAGGCCGGGCCGCCGCGGTAGTTTCCTTCTTTGTCGCGGGTTTTATAGAGTTGGGCGAGGGAGCACTCTGCGAAGGCGGTGGCCATGCTGAGCACGGCGGCAACCCACATCCAGAACACCGAGCCGGGGCCACCTGCTGAGATGGCCAGCGCAATGCCCGCAAGGTTACCGCTGCCGACGCGCGCGGCAAGGCTGGTGCAAAGTGCCTGGAATGAGGATATTCCGGAAGGATCCGGCGAGTCGCTGTTGCGCAGGAAAAGGCGCAGCCGGGTAAAGTAACGGAACTGGACGAAGCCGCTGCGGAAGGTGAACCAGATGCCCGCGCCAATAAGCAGCCAAAGTAGGACCGAGCCCCAAAGCACCTCATTGATAAAAAATAAAAAATCTGTCATTAACGTCCCTCTTGTTAATGCGTGATGGCGGCGAGGTTGACGGGCCCGGGCCATACAATCCATTACGTTACAGATAAATTGGCGGTCGAGTTTAGCATATTCTCGTCCACTGGACGGACAGCACTTGTCGCGGTTGCACCTGATGGGCGGCGTGATATCATCAAGCCAGACCGGTTACATCTCCCTAACAAGCTACACCTGAAGAGAAACACTCATTATGACGGATAAATTGACTTCTTTGCGTCAACTGACCACCGTGGTTGCTGACACCGGAGATATCGCGGCGATGAAGCTGTACCAGCCGCAAGATGCTACTACCAACCCTTCTCTGATCCTTAACGCTGCGCAGATCCCTGAGTACCGTAAACTGATCGACGAAGCGATTACCTGGGCTCGTAGCCAGAGCAACGATCGCGCTCAGCAGGTGGTTGATGCTTCCGACAAGCTGGCGGTAAACATCGGCCTGGAAATTCTGAAGCTGATCCCTGGCCGTATCTCGACCGAAGTGGATGCTCGCCTTTCCTATGATACCGAAGCCAGCATCGCGAAAGCCAAACACCTGATCAAGCTCTACAACGACGCGGGCATCAGCAACGATCGCATCCTGATTAAACTGGCTTCTACCTGGCAGGGCATCCGCGCTGCAGAACAGCTGGAAAAAGAAGGCATCAACTGTAACCTGACCCTGCTGTTCTCCTTCGCTCAGGCTCGTGCCTGTGCTGAAGCTGGCGTGTTCCTGATTTCTCCGTTCGTTGGCCGTATCCTTGACTGGTACAAAGCTAACACCGATAAGAAAGAGTACGCACCGCAGGAAGATCCAGGCGTGGTTTCCGTGACTGAAATCTACCAGTACTACAAGCAGCACGGTTATGAAACCGTGGTGATGGGTGCAAGCTTCCGTAACGTCGGTGAAATCGTCGAGCTGGCTGGCTGTGACCGCCTGACTATCGCACCTGCCCTGCTGAAAGAGCTGGCAGAAAGCGAAGGCGCAATCGAGCGTAAGCTGAGCTACACCGGGGAAGTGAAAGCGCGTCCTGAGCGCATCACCGAGTCCCAGTTCCTGTGGCAGCACAACCAGGATCCAATGGCCGTAGACAAACTGGCGGACGGTATCCGTAAGTTTGCTATCGACCAGGAAAAACTGGAAAAAATGATCGGCGACCTGCTGTAATCATTCTCGTGGCCGGCTTCTGTCGGCCACGCTTTTCACCGCTTTCCCTGTCTGCAACGCCTTTCCCCGTGTATCATTCCTCTCAGACTTGCTGATTTCCGGGATTGATATGAATACCTTACGCATTGGACTCGTGTCCATTTCAGACCGCGCTTCTAGCGGCGTTTATCAGGATAAAGGCATCCCTGCGCTGCAAGAGTGGCTTGAGCAGACGTTGACGACGCCGTTTAAAATAGAAACCCGACTGATCCCTGACGAGCAATCCATCATTGAACAAGCACTTTGCGAGCTGGTGGATGAAATGGCCTGCCATTTGGTGCTGACCACCGGCGGAACCGGGCCGGCGCGTCGTGACGTAACGCCGGACGCTACGCTCGCCGTCGCAGATCGTTTAATGCCTGGCTTTGGCGAACAGATGCGTCAGATCAGCCTGCATTTTGTCCCGACAGCGATCCTCTCGCGTCAGGTGGGCGTCATTCGCAAACAGGCGTTGATCCTCAACCTTCCGGGGCAGCCAAAATCGATTCAGGAAACGCTGGAAGGCGTGAAAGATGAAACCGGCAAGGTTGTGGTGCCGGGAATTTTTGCGAGTGTACCGTATTGTATACAACTGCTGGATGGGCCTTATGTTGAAACACATGACCATGTGGTAGCAGCTTTCCGCCCTAAAAGTGCTCGGCGCGAGACAAAACCCTGAATAATTGGCTTTTGTGACATAAGATCGAATTGGTATGGAGTGTGAACATTTTATCGTTATAGTAACTCTGGCTTTACAGCTAAACGGAAAAAATAATTAACACTCCTCTTTACAAGCGGTCCCCTATGTCAAAACAGCACGCCAGACCTCTTAACCGGCAGGATTACAAAACCCTGACGCTTGCAGCCCTCGGTGGCGCCCTCGAATTCTACGACTTCATTATCTTCGTCTTCTTTGCGGCGGTGCTGGGAGAGCTCTTCTTCCCGGCCGATATCCCGGAGTGGCTGCGCCAGGTGCAGACATTCGCTATTTTCGCGGCCGGTTATCTTGTGCGTCCGCTGGGCGGGGTTGTGATGGCGCACTTTGGCGATCTGGTTGGCCGCAAAAAGATGTTTACCCTCAGCATTCTGCTGATGGCGGTACCGACGCTGGCCATAGGTTTGTTGCCAACGTACGCTTCATTAGGCATTGCGGCTCCTCTGTTGCTGCTGCTGATGCGTATTCTGCAGGGGGCGGCAATCGGCGGCGAAGTTCCGGGCGCCTGGGTGTTTGTCTCTGAGCATGTGCCGGATAAGCGGATTGGTATTGCCTGCGGCATTTTGACGATGGGGCTGACCGTCGGGATTCTGTTGGGCTCCGTGGTGGCAACCATTATTAATACTTCCATGACCCAGCAGGCGATTCATGACGGCGGCTGGCGCATTCCTTTCTTCCTTGGCGGGATTTTTGGTCTGGTGGCGATGTACCTTCGCCGCTGGCTGCGTGAAACGCCGATCTTCCTCGAAATGCAGCAGCGTAAAGCGCTGGCCGAGGAGATGCCGCTTAAGTCAGTCGTGGTTGGGCATAAAAAAGCGGTGGTTGTTTCTATGCTGCTGACCTGGCTGCTCTCCGCCTGCATCGTGGTGGTGATATTGATGTCGCCGATCTGGCTGCAAAAACAGCATGGGATCGCGCCTGCTTTAACGTTGCAGGCAAACAGTATTGCCACGATTATGCTGTGCGTGGGCTGCCTGCTGGCAGGGCTGTCGGCTGACCGCTATGGCTCAGGGAAAACCTTTACCGTCGGCAGCGTCTTGCTCGCCATCTGTAGCTGGATGTTTTATCACCTGAGTGGGACGCATCCAGAGCATCTCTTCTTGCTGTATGGCCTGGTCGGGCTGAGCGTGGGCGTGGTTGGCGCGGTGCCATATGTTATGGTGCGAGCCTTCCCGGCGCAGGTACGATTCACCGGAATTTCGTTTTCTTACAATCTGTCCTATGCCATTTTTGGCGGCCTGACGCCGATTGCGGTCACCATGTTAATGGGCGTTTCGCCGATGGCTCCGGCCTGGTACGTGCTGGCGCTTGCCATTGTGGGTTTGGTGATGGGGATTTGGCTAAGAAAGGATATTCATCATCAGGATAAGATAGAGGAAAGGGCGCTGACGCCTTCCTGAATAAAAAAACGCGGAGCAGAGCTCCGCGTTTTGCTTTTCGCTAAAGGAATATTAGTGCTTTTCGCCGATCGGCAGTACGGTGCGGCCAAACTGCTCGTTCAGCACTTCACCCATCGCCAGGTAGATAGCGCTTGCGCCACACACCAGGCCAATCCAGCCCGCGACTTTCACCATACCTTCGTTATCTGCCAGGTGGCCAATCGCCAGCAGGGCAAACAGCACGGTCAGGCTGGCAAACACGAACTGCAGCATACGTGGGGCCTTCAGGGTGCCGAAGAACATGAACAGGGTGAAGACACCCCACAGGCCCAGGTACGCGCCAAGGAAGTGGCCGTTGGCCGCATCGCTAAGGCCCATCTTAGGCATCAGCAGAATCGCCACCAGCGTCAGCCAGAAAGAGCCGTAGGAGGTGAAGGCGGTTAAACCGAAAGTGTTCCCTTTTTTAAACTCCAGCAGGCCCGCGAAGATTTGCGCGATACCGCCGTAGAAAATCCCCATCGCGAGGATAGTAACGTCAAAACCAAAAATACCTGCGTTATGCAGGTTGAGCAAAATGGTGGTCATGCCGAAGCCCATTAAGCCCAGGGGAGCTGGATTAGCCAACTTAGTGTTGCCCATAGTTCCTCTAAAAAATTCATCTGAAATGTAGTGTTAATTAAGGCCCCGCAGCCGGGAGTCCGGTTGCGGGCGCGGCATAATAATCAGGCTGCACGTCGGCGTCTATGATCTGAGCGGGGGGAAAGCGGAAAATTTTTTTTCACCTGCCCCTTGATGGCAAGCGTTGCGACCCCATCTTGTATGCAACCGCAGTTGGCGGACCTGAAAAAAAACGCTTCGGGCAGTTGAAACAGACGCTTTTGCCCGCATAACAGGTTCACAACCACATGATGACGAATTTTTAGTGGAGACGTTTAGATGGGTAAAATTATTGGTATCGACCTGGGGACTACTAACTCTTGTGTCGCGATTATGGATGGTACAACTGCTCGTGTGCTGGAGAACGCCGAGGGCGACCGCACCACGCCTTCTATCATTGCTTACACGCAGGACGGAGAAATCCTGGTAGGTCAGCCGGCTAAACGTCAGGCAGTGACTAACCCGCAAAACACTCTCTTTGCGATTAAACGCCTGATTGGCCGTCGCTTCCAGGACGAAGAAGTGCAGCGTGATGAAGCCATCATGCCTTACAAAATCATCGGCGCTGACAACGGCGACGCATGGATTGACGTAAAAGGTCAGAAAATGGCACCGCCGCAGATCTCTGCTGAAGTGCTGAAGAAAATGAAGAAAACCGCTGAAGATTACCTGGGTGAGCCGGTAACCGAAGCTGTTATCACCGTACCTGCATACTTTAACGATGCTCAGCGTCAGGCAACCAAAGACGCTGGCCGTATCGCAGGTCTGGAAGTGAAACGTATCATCAACGAACCAACCGCCGCCGCTCTGGCTTACGGCCTCGATAAAGAAGTCGGCAACCGTACAATCGCGGTTTACGACCTCGGTGGTGGTACTTTCGATATCTCTATTATCGAAATCGACGAAGTTGACGGCGAGAAAACCTTCGAAGTTCTGGCAACCAACGGTGATACCCACCTGGGTGGTGAAGACTTCGACAGCCGTATGATCAACTACCTCGTTGACGAGTTTAAGAAAGATCAGGGTATTGACCTGCGTAACGATCCGCTGGCAATGCAGCGCCTGAAAGAAGCGGCAGAAAAAGCCAAAATCGAGCTTTCTTCTGCACAGCAGACCGACGTGAACCTGCCGTACATCACTGCAGACGCGACCGGTCCAAAGCATATGAACATCAAAGTGACCCGTGCGAAACTGGAATCCCTGGTCGAAGACCTGGTCAACCGTTCTATCGAGCCGCTGAAAGTTGCCCTGCAGGATGCTGGCCTGTCCGTTTCCGATATCCAGGACGTTATCCTGGTCGGCGGCCAGACTCGTATGCCAATGGTGCAGAAAAAAGTTGCTGAGTTCTTCGGTAAAGAGCCGCGTAAAGACGTTAACCCGGACGAAGCTGTTGCTATCGGTGCAGCGGTTCAGGGCGGCGTGCTGACCGGTGATGTAAAAGACGTGCTGTTGCTGGACGTTACCCCACTGTCTCTGGGTATCGAAACTATGGGTGGCGTGATGACTGCGCTCATCAGCAAAAACACCACCATCCCAACCAAGCACAGCCAGGTGTTCTCTACTGCGGAAGACAACCAGTCTGCGGTAACCATCCACGTGATTCAGGGTGAGCGTAAACGCGCATCCGATAACAAATCACTGGGTCAGTTCAACCTGGATGGGATCAGCCCGGCACCGCGCGGTATGCCACAGATCGAAGTCACCTTCGACATCGATGCTGACGGTATTCTGCACGTCTCCGCGAAAGACAAAAACAGCGGTAAAGAGCAGAAGATCACCATCAAAGCATCTTCTGGCCTGAACGAAGACGAAATCCAGAAAATGGTTCGTGATGCAGAAGCTAACGCCGAAGCTGACCGTAAGTTCGAAGAGCTGGTTCAGACCCGTAACCAGGGTGACCATCTGCTGCACAGCACCCGTAAGCAGGTTGAAGAAGCAGGCGACAAACTGCCGGCTGACGACAAAACTGCTATCGAGTCTGCGCTGACCGCGCTGGAAGCGTCCCTGAAGGGCGAAGACAAAGCGGACATCGAAGCTAAAATCCAGGCTCTGGCTGAAGTTTCCCAGAAGCTGATGGAACTGGCTCAGCAGCAGCACGCTGAGCAGCAGGCTGGCAATGCCGCAGATGCAGGCCACGCCAACGCCGGCAAAGACGACGATGTTGTTGATGCCGAGTTCGAAGAAGTTAAAGATAAAAAATAATCGCCCTGATGCAGGGTAATTAACCGGCACGGGCGCGGAGTTTACTCCACGCCCGTGCTCGTATGTTAAGGGCAGAAAAAAGAGATGGCGAAGAGAGACTATTACGAGGTTTTAGGCGTTCCGAAGTCAGCGGAAGAGCGTGAAATCAAAAAGGCTTACAAGCGCCTGGCGATGAAGTTCCATCCGGACCGTAACCAGGGCGATAAAGAGGCCGAGGCGAAGTTCAAAGAGATCAAAGAAGCCTACGAAATCCTGACCGATGACCAAAAACGTGCGGCCTACGATCAGTACGGTCACGCTGCGTTTGAACAAGGTGGTATGGGCGGCGGTGGCGGCTTTGGCGGCGGCGGTGCCGACTTCAGCGATATCTTTGGCGACGTATTCGGCGACATTTTTGGTGGCGGACGACGCCAGCGTGCGTCCCGCGGTGCAGACCTGCGCTACAACATGGACTTAACGCTTGAGGAAGCGGTTCGTGGCGTCACCAAAGAGATCCGTATCCCGACGCTCGAAGAGTGCGAAGTTTGCCACGGCAGCGGCGCGAAGAAAGGGTCTTCCCCGCAGACCTGTCCAACCTGTCACGGCCAGGGCCAGGTGCAGATGCGCCAGGGCTTCTTTACCGTGCAGCAAAGCTGCCCGCACTGTCAGGGCCGCGGCACTATCATTAAAGATCCGTGCAACAGCTGTCACGGTCATGGCCGCGTAGAGAAAACCAAAACGCTGTCGGTGAAAATCCCGGCAGGCGTGGATACCGGTGACCGTATTCGTCTGTCTGGCGAAGGCGAAGCGGGCGAACACGGCGCGCCATCAGGCGATCTGTACGTTCAGGTTCAGGTGAAACAGCACCCAATCTTCGAACGTGAAGGCAATAACCTCTACTGCGAAGTGCCGATCAACTTTGCGATGGCTGCGCTGGGTGGGGAAATTGAAGTCCCCACTCTGGACGGTCGAGTTAACTTGAAGGTTCCGGGTGAAACGCAAACTGGCAAGCTGTTCAGAATGCGCGGTAAAGGCGTGAAGTCCGTACGCGGCGGTGCGCAGGGCGATCTGCTGTGCCGTGTCGTTGTAGAGACGCCAGTTAGTCTGAACGAAAAACAGAAAAAGCTGCTGCGTGATTTAGAAGAGAGCTTCGGCGGCCCTACCGGGTCGAATAACAGCCCGCGTTCGAAGAGCTTCTTCGACGGGGTGAAGAAATTCTTTGATGATTTAACTCGGTAATTTCTTCCTGTTGGTGTGCTTCAAAAAACCTGAACTGCTTCATTCGGTTCAGGTTTTTTTTATGTTTTTTGATATGAATCGGTTTTTCCGATCGTTTTTTGCCATATAAGCTGTTTTTAACGATGTGTCATTATCGCTATGCTGGCTACCCTATTAGTGTTCAGGATGAATACGCTACTTAGAGAGTTGGGTGAAATAATGACTAAAAATCTGCAACGTTTCTTTCAGAATGATGCCGCTGGCGGTATTTTTTTGATTGTTGCCGCGGCACTGGCAATGCTACTGGCAAATATGGGATCGACCAGCGCTGGCTATGAGGCTTTTCTTGCCACACCTGTTGAAGTGAGAATTGGGCCGCTGGATATCAGTAAAAATCTGCTGCTGTGGGTGAATGATGCCTTGATGGCGATTTTCTTCCTGATGATTGGCCTTGAGGTAAAGAGGGAAATGGTTATCGGGTCACTGGCCGATCGCCGTCAGGCTTCATTCCCGGTCATTGCCGCCCTGGGTGGGATGGTGGTACCGGCTCTGCTTTATCTGGTTTTTAACTATGCTGATCCTGTAACCCGTGAAGGCTGGGCGATACCTGCGGCAACCGACATTGCCTTTGCTTTAGGGATCCTTGCGCTTCTAGGCAACCGTGTCCCGCTGGCACTGAAGGTTTTCCTGATGGCGCTGGCAATTATTGATGATCTTGGCGCAATTGTGATTATCGCGCTGTTTTATACCAGCGATCTTTCGGTGATGTCGCTCGGTGTCGCTGCCGTGGCCATTGTGGCACTGGCATTGCTGAACCTGTTTAACGTGCGTCGTACCGGAGTCTACATTCTGGTGGGCGTAATATTGTGGACTGCGGTACTGAAATCAGGCGTGCATGCCACGCTAGCAGGCGTGATTATTGGCTTCTTCATTCCACTGAAAGAAGAAAAGGGACGCTCGCCAGCTCAGGACCTGGAGCATGTGCTGCATCCGTGGGTCGCCTTCCTGATCCTGCCGCTGTTTGCTTTTGCTAATGCAGGGGTTTCCCTCAGCGGAGTGACCATGCAGGGGCTAACGTCGCTTCTGCCGCTGGGTATTATGGCCGGGTTGTTCATCGGTAAGCCGCTAGGTATCAGCCTGTTTTGCTGGCTGGCGCTCAAGTTTAAACTTGCCTCACTGCCAGAGGGAACAACCTTCAGGGACATTATGGCAGTAGGCGTGCTGTGCGGCATAGGGTTTACGATGTCCATCTTTATCGCTTCGCTGGCCTTTGGTGACGTTGACGCGGAACTGATCACTTGGGCGAAGCTGGGAATTCTGCTGGGCTCGTTGCTCTCTGCCGTCGTCGGTTTCATGATGCTAAAAGCACGATTGCCTAAGGCGACTTCATGACGTTACTGGCTGCCGGGTCATCGTCAGATGACCCGATAATGGATTAATTCTCAGGGAGTGAAGGGCATGTCCCATATCAATTACAATCATCTTTATTATTTCTGGCACGTTTGCAAAGAAGGGTCGGTTGTCGGTGCCGCTGAGGCATTGTTCCTGACCCCACAAACGATCACCGGGCAAATCAAAGCGCTTGAAGAGCGCCTGCAGGGCAAACTATTTCGCCGTCAGGGCAGGGGACTTGTCCCTTCGGAGCTGGGGCAACTGGTGTTCCGCTACGCCGACAGAATGTTTACCCTGAGCCAGGAAATGCTGGATATCGTTAACTACCGTAAAGAAGCTAACATTCTGTTTGATGTTGGCGTGGCGGATGCGTTATCCAAGCGTCTGGTTAGCGGCGTGCTGGATGCGGCCGTGGTCGAGGATGAGCAGATCCACCTGCGCTGTTTTGAATCTACCCATGAAATGCTGCTGGAGCAGCTTAGCCAGCATAAGCTGGATATGATCATCTCGGACTGCCCGATTGATTCTACTCAGCAGGAAGGGCTGTTCTCGGTGAAGCTCGGTGAATGCGGTATCAGTTTCTGGTGCCAGGGACCGAAGCCTGAACTGCCTTTCCCCGCCTGTCTGGAAACCAGGCGTCTGCTTATTCCCGGGCGTCGCTCAATGCTGGGGCGCAAACTGCTTAACTGGATTAACATCCAGGGACTGAAGATTGAGATTCTGGGCGAGTTCGATGATGCCGCGCTGATGAAGGCGTTTGGCGCCGCACATAACGCTATCTTTGTGGCACCGACGCTATATGCGCAGGATATCTATAGCGATGACGATATCGTCGAGATAGGCAGAATGGATAACGTGCTGGAGGAGTACCATGCCATTTTTGCCGAACGCATGATTCAGCATCCTGCGGTGCAGCGTATCTGCAGCAAGGATTACTCAGCGCTGTTTAAAGTTGACTGAATGACAGGCATAAAAAAACCGGCGTTAGCCGGTTTTTTTATCAAAGCTCACAGCAAAAAGGCGATTAAGCCAGTTTGTTGATTTGCGCAGTCAGGTTTGCTTTATGACGCGCAGCTTTGTTTTTGTGGATCAGACCTTTAGCAGCCTGACGGTCCACGATTGGTTGCATTTCGTTAAATGCTTTCTGTGCAGCAGCTTTATCGCCAGTTTCAATCGCTGCGTATACTTTCTTGATGAAAGTACGCATCATAGAGCGACGGCTTGCGTTGTGCTTACGAGCCTTTTCAGACTGTACGGCACGTTTCTTAGCTGATTTGATATTAGCCAAGGTCCAACTCCCAAATATGATCTATGTGGACAATTCAAAGGCCGAGGAATATGCCCCGTTAGCCTTCTTTTGTCAATGGATTTGTGCAAATAAGCGTCGTTAAATTTCCGACACCTCTTACGTGTGATGGCGCGGATTCTACCAGCATCAGGCTTCGGAATACAGTCTTTCGCATCAAAATTCGTCAAGACAAATGCGAAGTCTGCGCAAAGCCCTTCCCAGTACAATGAATTCATTCAAGCTTTACGTTAAAGGCGCTAATCGCCGGTTAACCTTAATCGCGGTAGTTGGTATAATCCGCCAATTTCCACTGTTTTGAGCCAGCCATGAAGCTGATACGCGGTATACATAATCTGCGCCGGGAGCACCACGGGTGTGTACTCACCATTGGTAATTTCGACGGCGTGCATCGTGGCCATCAGGCGCTATTAAAGGGTCTGTGCGAAGAGGGGCGTGCGCGCAACCTTCCGGTAATGGTCATGATTTTTGAGCCTCAACCGCTCGAATTGTTTGCACCGGAAAAAGCCCCTGCCCGGCTGACTCGCCTGCGAGAAAAGCTGCGCTACTTGGCCGAGTGTGGTGTGGACTACGTGCTGTGCGTGCGCTTTGATCGCCGCTTCGCCGCGCTGAGCGCACAAAATTTTGTGAGCAACCTTCTGGTTGACCGGCTCGGGGTGCAATTCCTCGCGGTGGGGGATGATTTCCGCTTTGGCGCTGGTCGCCAGGGGGATTTCTTGTTATTACAGAAGGCTGGCCGCGAATACGGTTTTGATATCACCAGCACCCAAACGTTTTGTGACGATGGGGTGCGTATCAGCAGTACCGCGGTGCGCCAGGCGCTGGCCGATGATGATCTGCAGCAGGCAGAAAACCTGTTAGGGCATCCGTTTATGATCTCCGGCCGCGTTGTGCATGGGGATGAACTGGGCCGTACTATTGGCTTCCCGACGGCAAACCTGCCGCTGCGTCGCCACGTTTCCCCGGTAAAAGGGGTTTATGCGGTGGAAGTCTCAGGCCTTGGTGAAAAGCCGATTGCCGGCGTGGCAAACATCGGTACTCGCCCTACGGTGGCGGGAATACGCCAGCAGCTTGAAGTCCATTTACTGGACGTTGTAATGGACCTTTATGGTCGCCATATAGAAGTAGTGCTGCGTAAAAAGATACGTAATGAGCAGCGATTTGCTTCACTCGATGAGCTGAAGGCGCAAATCGCCAGAGATGTGGTGTCAGCCCGAGAATTTTTTGAGTCAAATGCCTGAAAGGCTAACCGAAATACGGAACCGAGAATCTAATGAGTGACTTTAAATCTACCCTAAATTTGCCTGAAACAGGGTTCCCGATGCGCGGCGACTTAGCCAAGCGCGAACCGGGTATGCTGGCGCGTTGGAATGATGACGATCTGTACGGCATCATCCGTAATGCGAAAAAAGGCAAAAAAACCTTTATTTTGCATGATGGCCCTCCTTATGCGAACGGTAGCATTCACATTGGTCACTCAGTTAACAAGATTCTGAAAGATATTATTATCAAATCTAAAGGGCTTTCCGGCTTCGACTCGCCGTACGTTCCAGGCTGGGACTGTCACGGTCTGCCAATCGAGCTTAAGGTTGAGCAGGAATTTGGCAAGCCGGGGGAGAAATTCACCGCAGCAGAATTCCGTGCAAAATGCCGCGAATACGCCGCTAATCAGGTTAACGGTCAGCGCGAAGACTTCATCCGTCTGGGCGTGCTGGGCGACTGGTCGCGTCCTTATCTGACCATGGACTTCAATACTGAAGCCAACATCATTCGTGCGCTGGGCAAAATCATTGGCAATGGCCACCTGCACAAAGGTGCTAAGCCGGTTCACTGGTGCGTGGACTGCCGTTCTGCGCTTGCGGAGGCCGAAGTTGAGTATTACGACAAAACATCCCCGTCCATTGACGTAACGTTCAATGCCGTTGATGCCGATGCCGTGAAAGCTAAGTTTGGTGCTTCTGCCGTTAATGGCCCGGTCTCTCTGCTTATCTGGACCACAACGCCGTGGACGCTGCCAGCGAACCGCGCTATCTCTCTGGGCGCCGAGTTCGATTACGTGCTGGTGCAGATTGAAGGCCAGGCGCTGATCGTGGCGAAAGACCTGCTGGAAAGCGTGCTGAAGCGCGCTGGCGTAACTGATTACCAGGTTCTCGGTACCGTGAAAGGTGCTGAGCTTGAGCTGCTGCGCTTTAAGCACCCGTTCATGGGCTTTGACGTCCCGGCTATTCTGGGCGATCACGTTACCCTGGACGCTGGCACAGGTGCGGTTCACACCGCCGGTGGTCACGGCCCGGACGACTACACCATCAGTCAGAAATACGGCCTGGAAATCGCGAACCCGGTTGGCCCGGACGGGAGCTATCTGCCGGGGACCTATGAAGGTCTGGACGGTGTTCAGGTGTTCAAAGCGAACGACCTGATCGTTAACATCCTGCGTGATAAAGGTGCTCTGCTGCACGTTGAAAAACTGCTGCACAGCTACCCACATTGCTGGCGCCACAAAACGCCGATCATCTTCCGTGCAACGCCACAGTGGTTTATCAGCATGGATCAGAAAGGCCTGCGCGCGCAGTCCCTGAAAGAGATCAAAGGCGTGCAGTGGATCCCTGACTGGGGCCAGGCGCGTATCGAATCCATGGTGGCAAATCGCCCTGACTGGTGTATCTCGCGTCAGCGTACCTGGGGCGTGCCGATGTCCCTGTTCGTGCATAAAGAGACCGAAGAACTGCACCCACGTTCGCTCGAGCTGATGGAAGAAGTCGCTAAGCGCGTTGAGCAAGATGGTATCCAGGCGTGGTGGGATCTCGATCCGCGCGACATCATGGGTGATGACGCAGACAACTACGTTAAAGTGCCGGATACCCTGGACGTTTGGTTCGATTCAGGATCTACGCACTCTTCCGTTGTTGACGTGCGTCCAGAATTCCACGGTCACGCGGCGGATATGTACCTGGAAGGTTCGGATCAGCATCGTGGCTGGTTCATGTCCTCCCTGATGATTTCCACTGCGATGAAAGGCAAAGCGCCTTACCGTCAGGTACTGACCCACGGCTTTACCGTGGATGGTCAGGGCCGCAAGATGTCCAAATCTATCGGCAACACCGTTAGCCCGCAGGACGTGATGAACAAACTCGGCGCGGATATTCTGCGTCTGTGGGTGGCATCTACCGATTACACTGGCGAAATGGCCGTTTCCGACGAGATCCTGAAACGCTCCGCTGACGCTTACCGCCGTATCCGTAACACCGCCCGCTTCCTGCTGGCCAACCTGAACGGCTTCAATCCGGAAACCGATATGGTGAAACCGGAAGAAATGGTGGTGCTGGATCGCTGGGCCGTTGGCTGTGCGCAAGAAGCTCAGGCGGATATCATCGCCTCTTACGAAAACTACGATTTCCACGAAGTTGTGCAGCGCCTGATGCGCTTCTGCTCCGTGGAAATGGGCTCGTTCTACCTCGACATCATCAAAGACCGCCAGTACACCGCGAAAGCGGACAGCGTGGCACGTCGCAGCTGCCAGACCGCGCTGTACCACATTGCTGAAGCGCTGGTCCGCTGGATGGCGCCGATCATGTCCTTCACCGCCGATGAAATCTGGGGCTACCTGCCAGGTTCTCGCGAGAAGTATGTATTCACCGGTGAATGGTACGAAGGTCTGTTTGGCCTGGCGGAAAGCGAAGCGATGAACGGTGAGTTCTGGGACACGCTGCTGATCGTTCGTGGTGAAGTGAACAAGGTTATCGAGCAGGCTCGTACTGATAAGCGCATCGGTGGTTCTCTGGAAGCGGCAGTAACGCTGTACGCTGACGCAGAGCTGGCGGCCAAGCTGAACAGCCTGAGCGACGAATTACGATTTGTCTTGTTGACCTCCGGGGCTGCGGTTGCCGATTATGCGCAGGCGAGTGAAGATGCTCAGCAGAGCGAAATCCTCAAGGGGCTGAAAGTGGCTCTGCGTAAAGCCGACGGTGAGAAGTGCCCGCGCTGCTGGCATTACACCACCGATATCGGTCAGGTAGCGGAACACGCAGAAATCTGCGGCCGCTGTGTCAGCAACGTAGCCGGTGACGGCGAACAACGTAAGTTTGCTTGATGAAACCCATTTTCTCTACCGGATTGCGCTGGCTGTGGCTGGTGGTGGTAGTGCTGATTGTGGACTTGGGCAGTAAATATCTGATCCTCCAGCATTTCATGCTGGGGGATACGGTATCCCTGTTCCCGTCCCTGAATTTGCACTATGCGCGTAACTATGGCGCGGCGTTTAGCTTCCTGGCCGACAAAGGCGGCTGGCAGCGCTGGTTCTTCGCGGGTATCGCTATCGGTATCTGTGTGGCGTTGGTATGGATGATGTATCGCGCTAAAGCCAGCCAGAAACTGAATAACATCGCCTATGCGTTAATCATTGGCGGTGCGCTCGGGAATCTGTTCGATCGCCTGTGGCACGGTTTTGTCGTCGACATGATCGATTTCTACGTTGGCGACTGGCATTTTGCCACCTTCAATCTGGCCGATACCGCAATTTGTATCGGTGCGGCGCTGATTGTGCTGGAGGGATTCTTTGTTTCCTCCGACAAGCCCGCGAAGCAAAAAGGGTAATCCATGGCTGAGTCCGTACAAACCAACAGCGCGGTGCTGGTGCACTTTACGCTTAAGCTTGAGGATGGTTCCACCGCGGAGTCAACCCGTGCTAACGGTAAGCCTGCGCTATTCCGCCTCGGGGATGAAACATTGTCGCCGGGCCTGGAAGACCAACTGGTTGGCCTGAAAGCTGGCGACAAAAAAGCGTTCTCGCTGGCGCCAGAAGCAGCTTTTGGAATTCCAAGCCCGGATATGATCCAGTACTTCTCGCGCCGTGAGTTTGTCGAAGCGGGCGAGCCGGAGCCGGGCGCTATCATGCTCTTTACCGCAATGGATGGCAGCGAAATGCCGGGCGTGGTGCGTGAAGTTAACGGTGATTCTATCACCGTAGACTTTAACCATCCGCTGGCCGGGCAGACTATCCATTTTGATATTGAAGTGCTGGAAGTTGATCCGGTCCTGGAGGCGTTGAATGCAGATCCTGTTGGCTAACCCCAGAGGCTTTTGCGCTGGAGTCGACCGTGCTATCAGCATTGTGGAAAACGCGCTGCAGATTTACGGCGCGCCTATCTACGTTCGTCATGAAGTGGTGCATAACCGCTATGTGGTGGACAGCCTGCGCGAGCGCGGAGCGATTTTTATCGAGCAAATTAGCGAAGTGCCGGACGGCGCTATCCTGATTTTCTCCGCGCACGGTGTTTCTCAGGCGGTGCGTAACGAAGCGAAGAGCCGTGAGCTGACAGTTTTCGATGCCACCTGTCCGTTAGTGACTAAAGTGCATATGGAAGTGGCGCGTGCCAGCCGCCGTGGTGAAGAGTCTATTCTGATTGGCCATGCTGGCCACCCGGAAGTGGAAGGCACCATGGGCCAGTACAGCAACCCGAAAGGGGGCATGTATCTGGTGGAGTCACCGGACGATGTCTGGACGCTTGAAGTCAAAGACGAAAGCAATCTGTCGTTTATGACCCAAACTACGCTTTCCGTGGACGATACCTCGGATGTGATTGACGCCCTGCGTCAGCGCTTCCCGAAAATTATCGGCCCGCGTAAAGACGACATTTGTTATGCCACGACCAACCGTCAGGAAGCGGTTCGGGCGCTGGCCACGGAAGCTGATGTTGTGCTGGTGGTAGGCTCCAAAAACTCCTCGAACTCCAACCGTCTTGCCGAACTGGCGCAGCGGATGGGGAAAGCCGCCTGGCTTATTGATGATGCTTCTGATATTCAGGAGTCCTGGCTAAAAGACGTGAATTGCGTCGGTGTTACCGCCGGGGCCTCTGCGCCTGATGTATTGGTGCAAAACGTCATTGCTCGCCTGCGCGAACTTGGCGGGAGCGAAGCGCAGGAACTGACAGGGCGTGAAGAGAACATCGTCTTTGAAGTGCCGCGTGAACTGCGCGTGGACATCCGTGAAGTGGATTAGCGTCGCAGGTTTCCGTTTATGAGAAGATGCCAGCTGGTGTATGCCCGCTGGCATTTTTTATGGAGAACAGCATGATCAGAACCCCGATTATTCTTGATACTGACCCCGGTATCGACGATGCGGTTGCCCTTGCCGCGGCTTTATTTGCACCCCAGCTGGATTTGAAACTCATCACCACCGTGGCTGGAAATGTCTCGGTGGACAAAACCACGCGTAATGCCCTTCAACTGCTGGAGTTTTGGCAGAAAGAGACGCCCGTGGCGAAAGGGGCTTCTGTCCCGCTGCTACGCCCGCTGCGGGATGCAGCTTACGTGCACGGCGAGTCGGGAATGGAAGGGTATGTCTTCACCGAAACATCTCGCCGTGAACTGCCAATTCCCGCATTCCAGGCCATGTACGATTGTCTGAAAAGCAGCGATGAGCCGGTGACTCTGGTTACCATTGGCCCATTGACTAACGTTGCCATGCTGCTGACGCAGTACCCTGAATGTAAGGCGCGTATTAAACGCGTGGTTATGATGGGCGGCTCTGCGGGGCGGGGCAACTTTACGCCGACGGCTGAATTTAATATGGCCATTGATCCCGAGGCGGCAGCACGCGTCTTTGACAGCGGGCTGGATATCGTCATGTGTGGGCTGGATGTGACAAATCGTGCAATGCTTGCGCCTGAATTTCTGGCTCAGCTGCCAGCCTTGAATCGCACCGGGAAGATGCTGCACGCGCTATTCAGTCATTACCGCAGCGGCAGCATGGATACCGGGCTGCGAATGCATGATTTGACCGCCATTGCGTGGCTGGTGAAGCCCGAGCTGTTCCAGACATTCGCCTGCTTTGTCGCGGTAGAAACGCACGGCACTTATACCAGCGGAACGACAGTGGTGGATCTCGAACATCGTCTCGAACGTCCGGCCAATGCACAGGTTGCGCTGGATATTGATATCCCTGGTTTTCAGGCGTGGGTTGCTGAAGTTCTGGCGTTGGCACCGTGAATAATTATCCCATTAAAAATAGGGGAATTATCTACGTTATTGATAACTGTCGGGCCATGACAGTAAATTCTAATTATGGGTGTTTTCGGCTGGCGGCCTGTTAGAGGGCTGGTTAACCTGATAACGTTTTTACGAATTATTTAACCAAAGAGTAATGATATGCATGATGCACAGATTCGCGTAGCCATCGCGGGCGCGGGCGGCCGTATGGGGCGCCAGTTAATTCAGGCGGCTTTACAGCTGGATGGCGTTCAGCTTGGGGCGGCGCTTGAGCGTCCGGGTTCTTCTCTGGTCGGTAGCGATGCGGGCGAGCTGGCCGGCGTGGCAAAAACAGGGGTGCTGGTAAGCGATAACCTGGATGCGGTCGCTAACGATTTCGACGTTTTTATTGATTTTACTCGCCCTGAGGGAACGCTAGCTCACCTGGCATTTTGCCTCAAGCATGGCAAAGGCATGGTCATCGGCACGACGGGTTTTGATGAAGCCGGTAAGCAGGCCATTAACGATGCGGCGTGTGAGATCCCGATTGTTTTCGCGGCAAACTTTAGCGTGGGCGTGAATGTCATGCTGAAGCTGCTGGAGAAAGCGGCAAAAGTCATGGGCGAATACACCGATATCGAAATCATCGAAGCGCACCACCGCTACAAGGTGGATGCCCCGTCAGGCACCGCGTTGGCGATGGGCGAAGCGATTGCTCAGGCGATGGACAAAGATCTTAAAGATTGTGCTGTTTATACCCGCGAAGGTCATACCGGTGAACGTGTGCCTGGTACCATCGGTTTTGCCACCGTGCGTGCGGGCGATATCGTCGGGGAGCATACCGCGATGTTTGCAGATATTGGCGAACGAGTTGAGATTACCCACAAGGCTTCCAGCCGCATGACGTTTGCTAATGGGGCAGTTCGATCAGCTTCATGGCTTAAAGGTAAAAAGAACGGTATTTTTGATATGCGAGATGTGTTAGATCTCAATAATTTGTAGTTAAACGCATCCTTATAAATGTGGTTATTTGTTTTTAATTGATTGATTTTAGGGTGATTAATTTCACCCTTTTGTTTTTTTAAGTGTTTGATATTAATTTGTATATATTAGCCATTAAACTAGTGGTTATCCTCTGTTTTTGTGTTGTTGCAATGTTAATTTTGACCACTTGGTCCACTTTTTTACTGCCCTCTCTCCACTTTTCCAGTATTCATGGTCGGCAACCGATTACTTTCCCCAGGTTAGTTGGCTATTTTGACCTTCAAATCAGATATTTTTACTCTGAGCGGCAAAAGAGACATAAAAACTTCGTCTTGAGGTAGACTTTTACCCGGCTTGTCTCTAGAATGCCGCCGTTTGCCAAAAATCCGTAGGGCAGACGCTTTTTGCATTTGATTCAGGCGTTAGTTTTGAATTAATATGCGAATAAATTGAATGTTTATTCCCTGGAGGACGTTTTGATTAAGTCAGCGCTGTTGGTTCTGGAAGACGGAACCCAATTCCACGGTCGGGCCATTGGGGCATCGGGTACGGCAGTGGGTGAAGTCGTTTTCAATACCTCATTGACCGGTTATCAAGAAATCCTCACTGATCCTTCCTACTCCCGCCAGATCGTCACTCTTACTTATCCTCATATCGGTAATGTCGGCACCAATGAAGCCGACGAAGAATCCTCCCAGGTTCATGCGCAAGGCCTCGTCATTCGTGACCTGCCGCTGATTGCCAGTAACTTCAGAAGTCAGGAAGACCTTTCTTCTTACCTTAAGCGCCATAACATCGTGGCGATTGCCGATATTGATACCCGTAAGCTGACCCGCCTGCTGCGTGAAAAAGGTGCCCAGAACGGCTGCATCATCGCGGGCGATAACGTAGACGCGGCCCTAGCGCTGGAAA
The DNA here is from genome assembly GCF_059414925.1 of Cedecea sp. B1(4). Classification (NCBI taxonomy): domain Bacteria; kingdom Pseudomonadati; phylum Pseudomonadota; class Gammaproteobacteria; order Enterobacterales; family Enterobacteriaceae; genus Cedecea; species Cedecea sp. B1(4). Next base: position 309,080 of record NZ_JCAHMZ010000003.1, read on the forward strand.
AAGCGAAAGCATTCCCTGGCCTGAACGGCATGGACCTCGCTAAAGAAGTAACCACGAAAGAAGCTTATACCTGGCAGCAGGGGAGCTGGACGCTGGAAGGCGACCTGCCGGAAGCGGCAAAAACCGAAGAGTTACCTTTCCACGTAGTGGCTTATGACTACGGCGCGAAACGCAATATTTTGCGTATGTTGGTAGACAGAGGCTGCCGCCTGACGGTGGTGCCTGCTCAAACGCCAGCGGAAGACGTGCTGAAGATGAACCCGGATGGCATCTTCCTTTCTAACGGCCCTGGCGACCCGGCACCTTGCGACTACGCCATCAGCGCAATCAAATCCTTCCTGGAGACAGAAATTCCTGTCTTTGGTATCTGCCTTGGCCACCAGCTGTTGGCGCTGGCCAGCGGTGCCAACACCGTAAAAATGAAGTTTGGTCACCACGGCGGCAACCACCCGGTAAAAGACCTGGATAAAGACTGCGTGATGATCACCGCGCAGAACCACGGTTTCGCGGTTGATGAGGCCACGCTGCCTGCTAACCTGCGCGTAACCCACAAATCACTGTTCGATGGCACCCTGCAGGGGATTCATCGTACCGATAAAGCCGCGTTCAGCTTCCAGGGGCACCCTGAGGCGAGCCCGGGGCCGCACGACGCTGCACCGCTGTTTGACCACTTTATCGATTTGATTAAGCAATACCGTTCTACCGCTAAATAATCAGGAGCCGAGAAGACCATGCCAAAACGTACAGATATAAAAAGCATCCTGATCCTCGGTGCGGGCCCGATTGTTATCGGCCAGGCCTGTGAGTTTGACTACTCTGGCGCGCAGGCTTGTAAAGCGCTGCGTGAAGAGGGTTACCGCGTTATTCTGGTGAACTCCAACCCGGCCACCATCATGACCGACCCGGAAATGGCAGATGCAACTTACATCGAGCCAATTCACTGGGAAGTGGTACGCAAAATCATCGAAAAAGAGCGTCCGGATGCAGTGCTGCCAACCATGGGTGGCCAGACCGCGCTGAACTGCGCGCTGGAGCTTGAGCGTCAGGGCGTACTGGAAGAGTTCGGCGTCACCATGATCGGCGCTACCGCCGATGCTATCGACAAGGCTGAAGACCGTCGTCGCTTCGACATTGCGATGAAAAAAATCGGTCTCGACACCGCTCGTTCCGGTATCGCGCACAATATGGAAGAAGCGCTGGCGGTTGCGGCAGACGTGGGTTATCCGTGCATCATTCGTCCATCCTTTACCATGGGCGGTACCGGCGGCGGCATCGCTTATAACCGCGAAGAGTTTGAAGAGATTTGCGAGCGTGGCCTGGATCTCTCCCCAACCAAAGAGCTGCTGATTGATGAGTCGCTGATTGGCTGGAAAGAGTACGAGATGGAAGTGGTGCGTGATAAGAACGACAACTGCATCATCGTCTGCTCTATCGAAAACTTCGACCCGATGGGGATTCATACCGGGGACTCCATCACCGTGGCACCAGCGCAAACGCTGACCGATAAAGAATACCAAATCATGCGTAACGCCTCGATGGCGGTACTGCGTGAAATCGGCGTGGAAACTGGCGGCTCAAACGTTCAGTTCTCCGTGAACCCAAAAACGGGCCGCCTGATTATCATCGAGATGAACCCGCGTGTGTCCCGTTCCTCTGCGCTGGCATCTAAAGCTACGGGCTTCCCGATTGCTAAAGTTGCCGCGAAGCTGGCAGTCGGTTACACCCTTGATGAGCTGATGAACGACATCACCGGTGGCCGCACTCCGGCATCCTTCGAACCGTCCATCGACTACGTTGTGACTAAAATTCCTCGCTTTAACTTCGAGAAATTTGCTGGTGCAAACGACCGTCTGACCACCCAGATGAAATCCGTGGGTGAAGTCATGGCTATCGGCCGTACTCAGCAGGAATCACTGCAGAAAGCGCTGCGTGGCCTGGAAGTGGGCGCTACCGGCTTTGACCCGAAAGTCAGCCTGGATGACCCGGAAGCGCTGACCAAAATCCGCCGCGAGCTGAAAGACGCTGGCGCAGAGCGTATCTGGTATGTGGCTGACGCATTCCGCGCGGGCCTGTCCGTAGATGGTGTGTTCAATCTGACCAACATCGACCGCTGGTTCCTGGTGCAGATTGAAGAGCTGGTGCGTCTGGAAGAGCAGGTGGCTGAAGTGGGCATCACCGGCCTGAACCATGACTTCCTGCGTATGCTGAAGCGCAAAGGTTTTGCGGATGCACGCCTGGCTAAACTGGCTGGCGTTCGTGAAGCTGAAATTCGCAAACTGCGCGAGCAATATAACCTGCACCCTGTCTACAAACGCGTAGACACCTGTGCGGCAGAATTCGCTACCGACACCGCTTATATGTACTCCACGTATGAAGAAGAGTGTGAAGCGAACCCGAACCATGACCGTGACAAAATCATGGTGCTGGGCGGCGGACCAAACCGTATCGGCCAGGGCATCGAGTTCGACTATTGCTGCGTACACGCCTCGCTGGCGCTGCGTGAAGATGGTTACGAAACCATTATGGTTAACTGTAACCCGGAAACCGTGTCTACCGACTACGACACCTCCGACCGCCTCTACTTTGAGCCTGTCACCTTTGAAGACGTGCTGGAAATCGTCCGCGTTGAGAAACCAAAAGGTGTCATCGTACAGTACGGCGGCCAGACTCCGCTGAAACTGGCTCGTGCGCTGGAAGCGGCTGGTGTGCCGGTTATCGGTACCAGCCCGGATGCTATCGACCGTGCAGAAGATCGTGAGCGCTTCCAGCACGCCGTTGAGCGCCTGAAGCTGAAACAGCCTGCTAACGCCACCGTAACGGCTATCGAGCAGGCGGTAGAGAAAGCCGTCCAGATTGGCTATCCGCTGGTGGTTCGCCCTTCCTATGTGCTGGGCGGCCGCGCGATGGAAATCGTCTACGACGAAGCAGACCTTCGCCGTTACTTCCAGACCGCGGTTAGCGTTTCCAACGACGCGCCGGTGCTGCTTGACCGCTTCCTTGACGATGCGGTCGAAGTGGACGTGGATGCCATTTGCGACGGTGAAACCGTGCTGATTGGCGGCATCATGGAACACATCGAGCAGGCGGGCGTTCACTCCGGTGACTCCGCATGTTCTCTGCCGGCTTACACTTTGAGCCAGGAAATCCAGGATGTGATGCGCCAGCAGGTGCAGAAACTGGCCTTTGAGCTCCAGGTGCGTGGCCTGATGAACGTGCAGTTTGCGGTGAAGGACAACGAAGTTTACCTGATTGAAGTGAACCCACGTGCCGCGCGTACCGTGCCGTTCGTTTCTAAAGCGACGGGCGTGCCGCTGGCAAAAGTTGCCGCTCGCGTTATGGCAGGCAAAACGCTTGTTGAGCAGGGCGTCACCAAAGAAATCATCCCGCCTTATTACTCGGTGAAAGAAGTGGTGCTGCCGTTCAACAAATTCCCGGGCGTTGACCCGCTGTTAGGGCCAGAAATGCGCTCTACCGGGGAAGTGATGGGCGTGGGTCGTACTTTCGCAGAAGCTTTCTCTAAAGCGATGCTGGGCAGCCAGTCCACCATGCGTAAACCAGGCCGCGCGCTTCTCTCCGTGCGTGAAGGTGACAAAGAGCGCGTAGTTGACCTGGCCGCGAAGCTGCTGAAACAGGGCTTTGAGCTGGATGCGACCCACGGTACAGCGATTGTGCTGGGCGAAGCGGGTATTAATCCACGCCTGGTGAACAAGGTGCATGAAGGGCGTCCGCACATTCAGGACCGTATCAAGAATGGCGAATACACCTACATCATCAACACCACCGCGGGCCGCCAGGCGATTGAAGACTCCAAGCTGATTCGCCGCAGCGCACTGCAGTACAAAGTGCATTATGACACCACGCTGAACGGCGGTTTCGCCACGGCGATGGCGCTGAATGCCGATGCTACCGAGAAGGTGATTTCGGTGCAGGAAATGCATGCCCAAATTAAGGGCTAAGCTTTCTCGTCCTGAAAGAATGTTCCGAAAATAACGCCAACGGCCTCTGAAAAGAGGCCGTTTTACTTTATACCCAGCGAGATAGTCTACAGTTAACTAGCACACAACTGAAAATGACTAAACACGCTGGGAGAACACCATGCAGAAACGAACTTTACTTGCTTCCCTCTTCACTGCCGCAACGCTGCTGACCGTGGTGGGCTGCTCGTCCAATCAGGCAGTTAAAACCAACGATGGCAAAACGATCGTGACCGACGGCAAACCGCAGGTCGACAAAGACACGGGGCTGGTGTCGTACAAAAATGCCGAAACGGGTAAAACCGAGCAGATCAACCGCGATCAGGTGAAAGAGATGAGCGAGCTGGATAACTAGTTAAGAAATATCCAACAACACGCTCAGCAATATTGACTGTTAGCCTGTCGATTAACTGACTAAACTCACTGTCATTAAAGGCAGTAGTGAAGACAGGCTTAACAATGATTCTTATAATTTATGCGCATCCCTATCCTCAGCATTCCCATGCCAACCGGCAAATGCTCGAGCGAGCCAAAGTGCTTCCGGGGGTAGAGATTCGCTCCCTCTATGAACTTTATCCCGATTTTAATATCGACATTGCCGCTGAGCAGCAGGCGTTAAGCCGCGCTGATTTGGTTATCTGGCAGCATCCCATGCAGTGGTACAGCATGCCGCCGCTGATGAAATTGTGGATAGACAAAGTGCTTTCGCACGGCTGGGCATACGGCAAAGGCGGGAATGCCCTGCACGGTAAAGAAGTGATGTGGGCCGTGACAACCGGCGGCAGCGAAAAACATTTTGAACTGGGCGATCATCCTGGATTTGACGTTCTCGCCCAGCCTCTGCAGGCCACGGCGCTCTACTGCGGAATGCAGTGGCTTCCGGCCTTCGCGATTCATTTCACCTTTGTTTGCGATGAATTGACGCTTGCCCGCCAGGCGGATGACTATAAGCAACGCTTAATTGACTGGCAGGAGGCTCATCGTGGATAGCCATAGCTTAATTCAGGCATTGATTTACCTCGGTTCTGCCGCGCTGATCGTGCCTATCGCCGTGCGGCTCGGATTAGGTTCTGTGCTGGGCTACCTGATTGCCGGCTGCATTATTGGACCATGGGGGCTGGGGCTGGTTACCGACGCCGAAACTATTCTGCACTTTGCTGAAATTGGCGTGGTGCTGATGCTCTTTGTTATCGGGCTTGAGCTTGATCCTCAGCGGCTATGGACGCTTCGCGCCTCGGTATTTGGCGGCGGTTTTCTGCAAATGGCGGCCTGCGGGCTGGCGCTCGGCGCGTTTTGTATCGTGATGGGGCTCAACTGGAAGATCGCCTTGCTTATTGGCCTGACGCTGGCGCTCTCATCCACCGCGATTGCTATGCAGGCGATGAACGAACGCAACCTGACCGTCACGCCGATGGGGCGGGGCGCGTTTGCCGTGCTGCTGTTCCAGGATATTGCGGCGATCCCTCTGGTGGCGATGATCCCGCTGCTGGCGAGCAGCGGCGGGACGATGACCTTTGCGACGTTTTTAATTTCCGCGCTTAAGGTTGCGGCGGCGCTTGCTCTGGTTGTACTGCTTGGGCGCTATGTCACCCGGCCAGTGCTGCGATTTGTGGCGCGCTCGGGGTTACGTGAAGTGTTCAGCGCCGTGGCGCTATTCCTGGTGTTTGGCTTTGGCCTGCTGCTTGAAGAGGCCGGTCTTTCGATGGCGATGGGGGCGTTTCTTGCCGGGGTGCTGTTAGCCAGCTCCGAATATCGTCACGCGCTGGAAAGCGATATTGAGCCGTTCAAGGGCCTGCTGCTGGGGCTGTTCTTTATCGGGGTTGGGATGTCTATCGACTTCGGGACTTTGCTCGACAACCCGCTGCGTATTCTCTTCCTGCTGGTCGGTTTCCTGATCATCAAAACGCTGGTGCTCTGGCTGGTCGCTAAGCCTTTAAAAGTGCCGCGTAAGCAGCGACGCTGGTTCGCCGTTTTGCTGGGGCAGGGAAGTGAATTTGCTTTTGTTATCTTCGGCGCGGCTCATATGGCTCAGGTGCTGGACGACGACTGGTCGAAGTCGCTGACGCTTGCCGTGGCGCTATCCATGGCGGCCACGCCTCTGTTGCTGGTGCTGCTGAACAGGCTCGAGAAAACGGGCAGCGAGCAGGCCGGAGAGGCCGACGAAATTGATGAAGAGCAGCCTCGGGTTATCATCGCGGGCTTCGGACGCTTTGGGCAGATTGCCGGTCGTCTGTTACTGAGCAGCGGAGTAAACGTGGTTATTCTGGATCACGATCCTGACCATATAGAGACGCTGCGAAAATTTGGCACCAAGGTCTTTTATGGGGACGCCACCCGCGTTGACCTGCTTGAGTCAGCCGGGGCCACAGGAGCTGAAGTGCTGATTAACGCCATTGACGATCCTGAAGCCAGCATGCAGCTCACTGAACTGGCGAAGGAGCACTTCCCGCATCTGCAGATCCTTGCCCGCGCGCGCGATATTAATCACTACATCCGCCTGCGCCAGGCGGGGGTCGAGATGCCGGAACGTGAAACGTTCGAAAGCTCGCTGAAGATTGGCCGTCGTGCGCTGGAGGGATTGGGCGTCGGCAAATATGAAGCGCGTGAGCGGGCCGACCACTTCCGCCGTTTTAACCTGCAAATGCTTGAAGAAATGGTACCGACTGATGATAAGACCGCCGAACGTGCGGATGTCTTTAAGCGCAACAGCGCGATGCTGACAGAGGTTATTAACGAGGATCGTGCGCATCTGCACGTTATCCAACGTGATGGCTGGCAGGGAACAAAAGAGGGTCTTCACAGCGGTAAACTTTCCGATGAACCCCCGGTCAGGCCAGCAGAGTGAACTTGCTGAAAAATATTTACTTTTCCTTATAGTGGGCGGGGGTTAACGCTAACCCCTTGTTCCATATCCCGCAGTTGAAAATCAGGGCGCGATGGCCGCAGCAGAATAAAAAAAATTCTCGTTACGCCCATTGCCTGCTGTCGACGAAAGATTGCGCTTTCCGTATAGTGGCGGCAATTTTTTTCATCATCATTAGGTTATATAAATGATCAGTCTGATTGCTGCTTTGGCGGTGGATCGCGTTATCGGCATGGAAAACGCCATGCCATGGGATTTGCCTGCCGACCTGGCCTGGTTCAAGCGCAATACGCTCAATAAACCTGTTGTTATGGGGCGCCTGACCTGGGAGTCTATTGGCCGCCCGCTGCCGGGGCGTAAAAACATCGTTATTAGCAGCCAGGCCGGAAATGACGATCGCGTTGAGTGGGTGAAATCGGTGGAAGAGGCGATTAAAGCCTGCGGTGATGCCGAAGAAATCATGGTGATTGGCGGGGGGCGCGTATACGAGCAGTTCCTGCCCAAGGCGCAGCGTCTTTACCTGACCCATATTGATGCGGAAGTGGAAGGGGACACGCATTTCCCGGATTACGATCCGGATGAGTGGCAGTCAACCTTCAGTGAATTCCACGATGCCGACGAGAATAACTCCCACGGTTATTGCTTCGAAATTCTGGAGCGTCGTTAAGTTTACCCCCTCTCTCGACAGAGAGAGGGGGTAACTTCTAAGAGGCGGCAGCGGTTTGATCTTCACCGCTATCCTGCTGACGATTTGAAGGCTGTACGAACCAGGCTTTATCTTCCCAGCGCAGGCAGGTTAGTTCTCCCCCCCAGCAGCAACCCGTATCCAGCGCATAGATCCCTTCTGGCGTGCCTTTCCCTTCCAGCGATGCCCAGTGACCAAAAGCCACAGAATATTCGGCGGTAACGGGGCCAGGAATCGCAAACCAGGGCTTCAGCGGCGAAGGCGCTTTTTCCGGCGTGTCTTTGCAGTACATATCCAGCTGGCCGTTAGGGAAGCAATAGCGCATGCGGGTGAGCGAGTTAGTGATGAAACGCAGGCGTGCCAGCCCGGAGAGATCGCTGGACCAGTTGTTGGGCATATCGCCATACATTGCATCCAGGAAAAGCGGGTAGCTGTCGCTGGAGAGAACGGCTTCGACATCACGTGCACAGGCCAGCGCGGTATTGATATCCCACTGAGGCGTGATCCCCGCATGAGACATAACAAGCCTTTTCTCTTCATCCACCTGAATGAGCGGCTGACGACGAAGCCAATTGAGAAGCTCGTCGGCATCAGGCGCTTCCAGCAGTGGCGTAATGCGGTCTTTAGGTTTGTTGCGGCTGATGCCCGCAAAGACGGCTAAAAGATGCAGGTCATGGTTACCGAGTACCACTCGTACGCTGTCACCGAGACTGCGAACATAGCGCAGCACCTCCAGCGAAGCTGGCCCACGGGCCACCAGATCGCCCGTCAGCCACAGCGTATCTTCTTCAGGGTTGAAATTAACCTGCTGCAGCAACGCGATCAGTTCATCGTAGCAGCCGTGAACATCGCCAATCAGATATGTAGACATGGTATCAGTGAATAAAAGTTGGAATGGCCAGACGGAAAACGGGGATCTCGACCCTGAAGGCCTCTCCCTGCGCATCGACCATTTCATAATGGCCCTGCATGGTGCCGAGCGGCGTTTCGATAACCGCTCCGCTGGTGTACTGGTAGTCGTTGCCCGGTTCAATATGCGGCTGTTCGCCGACGACACCTTCGCCCTGAACCTCGGTTTCGCGGCCGTTACCGTTGGTAATTAGCCAGTAACGGCCAAGTAGCTGAACTGCTGTTCGCCCCAGATTGCGAATAGTGACTGTGTACGCAAATACGAAACGCTCATCCTCAGGCGAGGACTGCGACTCAATATAAAAGCTTTGTACCTGCACGCATACGCGGGGCGAATCAAGCATGGTTTAGCTCTCCGACGGCTGTTGTGGGTTGTCAGCCAAATAGTTTGCAAGCTTACAGTATTGCTCAACGGAAATGTTTTCCGCACGCAGCGTCGCATCGACGCCCAGCTCCGCCAGCACGTCGGCACTGAACAGATGACCAAGGCTGTTACGGATAGTTTTACGACGCTTGTTAAAGGCTTCCGTGGTGATACGGCTCAGCACGCGCAGATCTTTCACCGGGTGCGGTAAAGTCGCGTGTGGTACCAGACGCACAACGGCAGAGTCCACTTTTGGCGCCGGCGTAAACGCCGTTGGCGGGACTTCAAGCACAGGAATAACGTTGCAGTAGTACTGTGCCATCACCGACAGGCGCCCATAGGCTTTACTGTTTGGCCCGGCGACTAAGCGGTTAACCACCTCTTTTTGCAGCATGAAGTGCATGTCTGCAATGGCATCAGTATAGCTAAAGAGATGGAACATCAGCGGCGTAGAGATGTTATACGGCAGGTTACCGAAGACGCGCAACGGCTGGCCGATTTTCTGCGAAAGATCGCCGAAATCCATGGTCATGGCATCCTGCTGATAAATTGTCAGCTTGGGGGCCAGGAACGGGTGCGTTTGCAAACGTGCGGCAAGATCGCGGTCCAGTTCGATAACGGTCATTTTATCCATGCGTTCACCCACAGGCTCGGTCAGTGCACCAAGGCCTGGGCCAATTTCGACCATTGCCTGGCCTGGCTGTGGGTTAATTGCGGAGACAATACTGTCGATAACGAACTGGTCATTAAGGAAGTTTTGTCCAAAACGTTTGCGGGCAAGGTGGCCCTGGTGGACTCGAGTATTCATTGACTATTTACAATCATTTTAATGGCGAGATTAAGCGCCGTAATAAAACTGCCGACGTCGGCTTTCCCCTGGCCTGCCAGCTCAAGAGCCGTGCCGTGGTCAACCGAGGTACGGATAAAAGGTAACCCCAACGTGATATTTACCGCGCGGCCGAAGCCCTGATATTTCAACACGGGCAGACCCTGATCGTGATACATCGCCAGTACGGCGTCAGCACTATCGAGGTATTTAGGCTGGAATAGCGTATCTGCCGGTAACGGGCCAGAAAGGTGCATCCCCAGAGCGCGCATCTCATTTAACACCGGGATAATAGTGTCTATCTCTTCGGTGCCCATGTGGCCACCTTCCCCGGCGTGCGGATTGAGACCGCAAACCAGTACATGCGGCTGCGGGATACCAAATTTGGTTTGCAGGTCATGATACAGGATGGTGACAATCTGGCGTAGTAAATCCGGTGTAATGGCGTCAGAAATTGCTTTCAGCGGCAGATGCGTTGTGGCCAGCGCAACGCGCAACTCTTCCGTGGCCAGCATCATCACCACTTTTTCGCTATGTGAGCGCTCTTCGAAGAACTCGGTGTGACCAATAAACGGAATCCCGGCATCGTTGATAATGCCTTTGTGTACCGGCCCGGTAATCAGCGCGGCGAATTCTCCGTTCAGGCAGCCATCGCATGCCCGAGCGAGCGTCTCGACGACGTAAGCACTGTTACGCACATCCAGTTGCCCTGGAATGACCGGCGCACGTAGCTCAACGGGCAGCACGGTCAACGTACCTGCAGCCTGTGGTTTTGCCGGTTGATTTGCCTCGAAAGGCTGGAGCGTCAGGGGGAGGCCGAGCAGAGAGGCTCTGGCAAGTAGCAATTCTGGAGAAGCACAGACGACCAGTTCAACGGGCCAGTCGCGTTGCGCTAACGCGACGACCAGGTCGGGACCAATCCCGGCGGGTTCGCCGGGAGTGATGGTCACACGAAAGATGTTAGCCATTGCTGCCTATGATTTTCACGTAAGCGCTGGCGCGCTGTTCCTGCATCCAGGTTTGCGCTTCTTCGGAGAACTTGCGGTTGAACAGCATGCGGTAGGCACGGTCTTTTTGCGCCGCATCGGTTCTGTCGACTTTACGCGTGTCCAGCAGTTCGATCAGGTGCCAGCCGAAGGAGGAGTGCACCGGGGCGCTCATCTGGCCTTTGTTCAGCTTCTGCAGTGCATCGCGGAAAGCAGGATCATAAATATCCGTTGCCGCCCAGCCTAGATCGCCACCCTGGTTCGCTGAACCTGGATCGTCCGAGAAGGATTTCGCTGCTGCGGCAAAGGTGGTTTTACCGCTCTTAATGTCAGCGGCAATTTGCTCCAGCTTCTGGCGCGCCTGAGTATCGTTCATGATAGGCGACGTTTTCAGCAGAATGTGGCGGGCGTGAACTTCGGTCACAGAAATATTCTGGTTCTGACCGCGCATATCGTTAACTTTCAGGATGTGGAAACCAACGCCTGAACGAATAGGCCCGATAATGTCTCCCTTCTTCGCTGTGCTCAATGCCTGGGCAAAAATAGAAGGCAGTTCCTGGATGCGACCCCAACCCATTTGGCCGCCTTTCAGCGCCTGCTGGTCGGCAGAATAGCTGATCGCTAGCTTGCCGAAGTCTGCCCCGTTGCGTGCCTGATCGACAACGTTACGTGCCTGTTTTTCTGCGTCATCAACCTGAGCAGAGCTTGGGTTTTCTGGCAGCGCAATCAGGATGTGGCTCAGGTTCAGTTCCGTACTGCTGTCGTTCTGGTTTCCGACCTGTTGTGCCAGGGCATCAACTTCCTGCGGCAGGATTGAGACGCGACGACGGACTTCATTGTTACGCACTTCCGAAATCGTCATCTCTTTACGGATCTGACTGCGGTAGGTGTTGTAGTTCACGCCATCATAGGCCAGACGGCTGCGCATCTGATCCATGGTCATGTTGTTCTGTTTTGCGATGTTGGCGATGGCCTGATCGAGTTCATCGTCGGTGATCTTCACGCCCATCTTCTGGCCCATCTGCAGGATGATTTGATCCATGATCAGACGTTCAATGATTTGATGGCGAAGCGTCGCGTCGTCAGGAAGCTGTTGCCCCGCGTCGCGTGAGTTCATTTTGACGGACTGCATTAACCCGTCAACATCACTTTCAAGGACTACGCCGTTATTGACTACGGCAGCTACTTTGTCGACAACCTGCGGGGCTGCAAAAGTCGTGTTCGCCACAAGCGCGACACCAAGAAGCAGCGTTCTCCAGTTCTTCATACTTTTTCCATTTTACTTAGCCGCAAAGCGGATTATTTAGAGAATTCGTCAAAGTGAATTACATCGAACTCTGGTACGGCAGAATGTTAGAACGCAGCATCTGCGGAATACCCAGGCCATAGTTGGAACTCAGGCCGCGTAATTCGATGTTAAAGCCGATTACGTTATCGTATTTGCTTTGGTTATTTTCCCAGCCGTTGATTTTACGTTCGACGCCTACGCGAATGGCATAACAGCAAGAGCTGTACTGCACGGCGAACATAGAATCAGCGGACTGTCGGGCATTGGTATCGTAGTAGTAGGCCCCGACAACTGACCAGCGATCCACGATTGGCCAGCTGGCGACCATACCGATCTGCGAAATCCCTTCTTTATACTGTTCGTAAGTCGAGTATGTCGGCAATGTTGCCTGAATATACTCCGGACTCGCATAACGATAGGTCAACTGCGCAATACGATCGGCATCACGGCGGTATTCAATGGCTCCGTTACCGTTAGCCACGCTGCCCAAGCGAGCATCATACTGAACGCCGCCACGCAGGCCCCAACGGTCGGTCATACGCCAGTAAGTATCGCCAGCCCAAAGCATAGAGCCCGTTTTCTTATCTTTCTCCCAGTTAATATTGTCATCCCCGGTACGGGACTGGGTGAAATAGTAGATTTGACCCGCGGATACGTTAAAACGTTCAACCGAAGCGTCATCATAAACGCGAGAAGTGACGCCCGTCGTTACCTGATTGGCGGAAGCAATACGGTCAAGGCCGCCGTAAGTACGGTCGCGGAACAGCCCGTTGTAATCAGACTGCAACAGCGATGAGTCGTAGTTGTTGATAGCACTTTGGTTACGATACGGCACGTACAGGTACTGAGCGCGTGGCTCCAGAGTCTGCGTCCAGCCGGCAACGGAGTCCATATCACGATCGAAGATCAGCTTACCATCCACTTTAAACTGCGGCAGCGTGCGGTTGACTGATGATTCGAGGCCGTTCGCTGAGGCCAGCGTTTGCTGATTAGCGGATGTGGCGTTGCTCTTGTACAGATTTGCTGCGTAATTCTGGTACTGCTCAAGGTTACCCTGCTGATAATGGGTCATCATCAGCTTGGCTTCGGTGTTCAGACTGGCCCAGCCGTTAGACAGCGGCAGGTTGATCACCGGCTCAAGGTGCAGACGCGTTGCATCAGGCATATTGTCATTCACGTTAGTGAATTTCACCGCCTGGCCATAAATTCGGGTATCAAATGGACCAACGTCATTCTGGTAGAAGTTGACGTCCAGCTGTGGTTCCGCACGGTAAGAGCTCGCACCGCTGTTTAGCTGGTTAGCGAACACCTGAAACTGTTTAGTTGATAATGTGGCGTCGAAGTTTTCAACTGCGTAGCCGACGCTAAATTTTTGCGTGGCGTAGCCGTCGGTACTGTTGCCGTACTGCGAGCTGAAGTCGTTGAAGTAGCGTGAGTCGCTAACCTTGGTGTAATCGACGTTGAAGCGCCACACCTGATCCATGACCCCGCTGTGGTTCCAGTAGAACAGCCAGCGGCGATCTTTTTCGCCCGGCGAAACGCCCGACTCGTTTTTGTATTCGTCATCCGACGGGAGATAGTCAAACTCCATCAGGCCTGAACCTGCCTGGGTCAGATAGCGGAATTCGTTCTGCCACTGGATACCGCCACGCTTATCAATATAGTGAGGCGTGATAGTGGCATCGAAGTTAGGCGCAATGTTCCAGTAATATGGCAGCGCGAACTCAATGCCGCTGTTGGTGCTGTATTTAGCGCTGGGGATCAGGAAGCCCGAACGGCGTTTATCACCAATGGGAAGCTGCAGATAAGGGCTGTAGAAGACCGGCACGGGGCCCAGTTTAAAGCGGGCATTCCAAATCTCTGCCACTTCTTCCTGTCTGTCCTGGATCACTTCACTGCCGACCACGCTCCAGGTATTGGAACCCGGCAGGCAGGAGGTAAACGTCCCGTTCTCAAGAATCGTGTAACGGTTGTCGCCGCGCTGTTTCATGAGGTCTGCGGTACCGCGACCCTGGCGGCCAACCATCTGGTAATCACCGTTCCAGACGTTAGTATCTTTGGTGTTTAAATTTGACCAGGCTTTAGGACCTTTCAGGATGACCTGATTGTCGTCGTAATGCACATTACCTAAGGCATCCACGGTGCGGACGGGATCGGGTTGACCTTCGACCTGCTTCTGGCGAAGCTGAACTTCGTCTGATTGCAGGCGGCTGTTGCCCTGCTGAACGTCAACATTCCCGGTAAAAACGGCATTGTCCGGGTAGTCACCTTTGGCGTGATCGGCCTGGATTGTTACCGGCTGGCTATTGCCGTCGTCCTTAACCAATGGACGATTGTAGCTTGGGATACCCAGCATACACTGCGAGGCAAGGTCGGCAGCCATACCTTGTTGGCTATAAAGGGCTGAACCAATCAGTGTGGCCAGCAAGGTGGGAATACGTTTTTTCATACGTGTTATTTGTTGTTCCGTCATCAGGGTATAGCGAAGGCAAACGGTCAGAGACTAACGTACTCATCACCACAGCGCTAGTGTTAATCCAGCCCATTAGCAGTATGCCGTTAGGCAGCGCTATCAATGGCGGGTATGATAAAGCAAATTCTAGACGACAGCATGACGATTTGGGGAGTATATGCAGTATTGGGGAAAAGTACTCGGTGTTGCTTTGGGTTTAATCTCGGGCGGCGGCTTTTGGGGTGTGGTGATAGGTTTTCTTATCGGCCATATGTTTGATAAGGCACGCAGCCGTCGCGGGGCCTGGTTTGCTAACCAACAGCAGCGTCAGGCGATCTTTTTTTCTACCACTTTTGAAGTGATGGGGCACCTCACCAAATCGAAAGGTCGGGTAACGGAAGCTGATATTCAAATAGCGTCTTTATTGATGGACCGAATGCAGCTTCATGGTGAGGCGCGCGCCGCCGCTCAGCGAGCATTTCGCGCGGGGAAAGAAAATAACTATCCACTCAGAGAAAAGATGGGGCAGATGCGAAGCGTCTGTTTTGGCCGTTCTGACTTAATTCGGATGTTTCTGGAAATACAAATCCAGGCTGCGTTTGCGGATGGCTCGCTGCACCCAAATGAGCGTCAGGTGCTGTATGTGATTGCCGAAGAACTGGGGATCTCGCGTGCCCAGTTCGACCAGTTCTTGCGCATGATGGAAGGCGGCCAGCAGTTCGGTGGTGGCCAGTACCAATACCAGCAATCGCAAGGCGGCTTCGCGCAGCAGCAAAGAGGCCCGACATTGGAAGATGCCTGCAAGGTGCTTGGAGTAAAAAGCAGCGATGAGCCAACGGTTATCAAGCGCGCGTATCGTAAGTTAATGAGTGAGCACCACCCTGACAAGCTGGTGGCAAAAGGCCTGCCGCCGGAAATGATGCAGATGGCGAAGCAAAAGGCCCAGGAGATTCAGGGCGCTTACGACCTGATTAAAACCGCAAAAGGGTTTAAATAGAAAAAAGCCTCTCAAATGAGAGGCTTTTCTTTAGAACTCCGCCGGCGCTTTAAACGTCATTGGTGTGCCGTAGCTCGGGTGCGTGATGGTGAGCATCTCGGCATGGAGCTGAAGACGCGGCGCCATGGCAAGCGCTTCTGGCGTGGCATAGAAGCGATCGCCTAGAATCGGATGCCCCAGCGCCTGCATATGGACGCGAAGTTGATGTGAACGTCCGGTAATCGGCTTGAGCTGTATACGCGAGGTATTATCCGCAGCGTATTCCAGCACCAGATACTCGGTCTGCGCGGATTTCCCTGTCTCGTAGCACACCTTCTGTTTTGGTCTGTTAGGCCAGTCGCAAATCAGCGGCAAATCTACCAAACCTTCTTCCGATTGTGGATGGCCCCAAACGCGAGCCACATACTGCTTTTTCGGCTCGCGTTCACGGAACTGACGCTTCAGCTCGCGCTCTGCCGCTTTGGTCAGCGCCACCACGATCACGCCGCTGGTTGCCATATCAAGCCGATGGACAGATTCCGCTAGCGGGAAGTCGCGCTGAATGCGCGTCATCACGCTGTCTTTGTGCTCATCAAGACGCCCCGGAACGGACAACAGGCCGCTGGGCTTGTTAACCACCATGATGTGCTCATCCTGGTAAAGGATAACCAGCCAGGGCTCGAGAGGCGGATTGTACGGTTCCATCAGCATGGCCATTTCCTTACTGGTGCGTCACAACAATCAGGCGTAGCGCATCAAGACGCCAGTTAGCCTGGCTCAGCGCTTCCATCACCTGCTGGCGATTGGTTTCGATAGCCGCAAGCTCGTCGTCACGAATGTTTGGGTTAACGGCTTTCAACGCTTCCAGACGGGACAGCTCAGCGCTCAGCTTCTCATCGGCTTCTTCACGAGCTGCGTCGATCAACGCCTGTGCCGCATCGGCAACTTTCTCTTCCGCCACCTGCAGAATAGCGTGCACGTCGGACTGCACCGCATTCACCAGTTTGCTGCCGGTATGGCGGTTAACCGCGCTGAGCTGGCGGTTGAAGCTTTCAAACTCCACCTGCGCCGCGAGGTTGGTGCCGTTCTTATCCACCAGCATGCGCACCGGCGTCGGCGGCAGGAAGCGATTGAGCTGCAGCTGTTTAGGCGCTTTAGCCTCAACAACGTAAACCAGCTCCAGCAGCAGCGTGCCCACCGGCAGCGCTTTGTTTTTCAGCAGAGACAGGGCACAGCTACCGGTATCGCCTGACAGAATCAAATCCAGGCCGTTGCGGATGATCGGGTGTTCCCAGGTCACAAACTGCGCGTCTTCGCGGGACAAGGCGACGTCACGCTCGAAGGTGATTGTGCAGCCGTCTTCCGGCAGGCCCGGGAAGTCAGGGACCAGCATATGGTCGGACGGAGTAATGACGACCATGTTGTCGCCGCGATCGTCTTGGTTAATGCCGACGATATCAAACAGGTTCATGGCAAAACTAACGAGGTTAGTGTCGTTATCTTGCTCGGAAATGGCTTCTGCCAGCGCCTGCGCTTTTTCACCGCCGTTGGAATGAATTTCCAGCAGACGGTCGCGGCCCTGCTCAAGCTGCTGCTTCAGGGCATCGTGTTGCTCGCGGCACTGCTTGATCAGCGCGTCAAAGCCTTCGGTATTTTCCGGGGCCGCGAGATATTCGATCAGCTGCGGGTAGACGCTGTCATAAATGGTGCGGCCAGTCGGGCAGGTGTGTTCGAAGGCATCCAGGCCAGCATGGTACCAGTCCACCAGGACCGACTGAGCGGTTTTTTCCAGGTAAGGAACGTGGATCTGGATGTCGTGCGCCTGGCCAATACGGTCGAGACGGCCAATACGCTGCTCCAGCAGGTCCGGGTTAAACGGCAGGTCAAACATCACCAGTTGGCTGGCGAACTGGAAGTTACGGCCTTCTGAACCAATCTCGGAGCACAGCAGGACCTGAGCGCCGGTATCTTCTTCCGCAAACCAGGCTGCAGCGCGGTCTCGTTCGAGGATAGACATGCCTTCATGGAAGACGGCTGCGCGGATGCCTTCGCGCTCACGCAGAACCTGCTCAAGCTGGAGTGCCGTCGCGGCCTTGGCGCAGATCACCAGCACTTTCTGCGAACGGTGGCTTGTCAGGTAGCCCATCAGCCATTCAACGCGTGGGTCGAAGTTCCACCAGGTGCCGGTGTCGCCTTCGAACTCCTGATAAATCTGCTCCGGATACAGCATATCCCGGGCGCGATCCTCCACGGACTTACGCGCGGCCATAATACCGGAGACTTTAATCGCCGTCTGGTACTGGGTTGGCAGCGGCAGGCGAATGGTGTGCAGTTCGCGTTTCGGGAAACCTTTCACGCCGTTACGGGTGTTACGGAACAGCACGCGGCTGGTGCCGTGCCTGTCCATCAGCATGGAGACCAGCTCCTGGCGTGCGGCTTCACTGCCTTCGCGATCGCTGTTGGCAGTTTGCAGCAGTGGCTCGATATCCTGCTCGCCAATCAGCTCACCCATGGTATTCAGCTGCTCATCGTTCAAGCGATCACCTGCCAGCAGCAAGGCGACGGCGTCTGCAACCGGGCGGTAATTTTGCTGCTCGTCGACGAACATGGCGAAATCATGGAAGCGATTTGGGTCCAGCAGGCGTAAGCGCGCGAAGTGGCTTTCCATGCCCAGCTGTTCAGGCGTGGCGGTCAGCAACAGGACGCCAGGAACATGTTCGGCCAGCTGTTCAATAGCCTGGTATTCACGGCTGGGCGCATCTTCGCTCCACACCAAATGGTGAGCTTCATCGACAACCAGCAGATCCCACTCCGCTTCGCAGAGGTTTTCCAGACGCTGTTTATTGCGGCGCACGAAGTCCAGCGAGCAAATGACCAATTGTTCGGTGTCAAACGGGTTGCTGCTGTCGTGCTGGGCTTCCGCGTAACGTTCATCGTCAAACAGCGCGAAGCGCAAGTTAAAGCGGCGCAGCATTTCGACCAGCCACTGATGCTGCAGTGTTTCCGGCACCACAATCAGCACGCGCTCGGCGCTACCGGCCAGCAGTTGCTGGTGGATGATCATCCCGGCTTCAATGGTTTTACCCAGGCCAACCTCATCCGCGAGCAATACGCGCGGCGCATGGCGGCGGCCAACATCATGAGCGATGTTTAGCTGGTGAGGGATCAGGCTAGTGCGCATCCCGCGCAGGCCGCTCCAAATCTGGCGTGACTGTTCGCTCTGATATTTGCGGGCGCGGAAACGCAGCGCAAAGCGGTCCATACGATCGATTTGCCCGGCAAACAGGCGATCCTGTGGTTTGCTGAAGACCAATTTGCTGTCGAGAAACACTTCGCGCAGCAGGACGTCAGACTCTTCGGTATCGAGACGGGTGCCGAGGTAGGCGAGTAAACCCTTTTCTTCCTTAACTTCATCAACTTTCAGCTGCCAGCCTTCATGGCTGGTAATCACATCGCCTGGGTTAAACATCACGCGGGTGATCGGGGAGTCATTTCTGGCGTACAGACGATTTTCACCCGTTGCCGGGAAGAGCAGGGTAACCATACGCGCATCCAGCGCCACCACGGTTCCCAGTCCCAGTTCGCTTTCGGTATCGCTGATCCAACGTTGACCAAGTGTAAAAGGCATAAGTTTTCGGCTCTATTTCAGTGACTTAAATTTGCAGGCAATAGCATGGCAACCGCGCACAGGCGGCGCAGTTGTTTAAAATTGGGTCTAAGGATTCGAAGAAAGGGCGCTATGGTACTGGATGGCAACGGATTCGTCACGCACTCGTCATGCTTCAAATTACGGCGGCGCTGGCTGTACGCTCTTAGCGCCTCGCCGTAAGCAGAGTTATGTAGAGTATTTTTAAAATAGCCCCATCTGCCCCGTCATCAGTGTAGCAAAGTCGTCCTCAAGGAAGGGCAAAATCCCCTCGGCGACGGGCTGCAGCTGGCGAGTCAGGTAGTGGTCATAATCCGGCGGAGATTGCTGATAATCAACCGGCTCCGGGCCGCTCAGGGTCATGACATATTTTATCGTGCCGCGATTCTGGTATTGCGCCGGCCTGCCCAGACGTTGGTTATGTTCATCGGCAAGCCTTGCCGCACGAACGTGAGGCGGCACGTTTTTCTGGTACTCGCTTAACGGGCGACGCAGGCGTTTGCGATAGATCAGCTGTGAATCCAGCTCACCCGACATCAGGCTTGCAATGGTCTCACGGATGTAGTCCTGATAGGGCTCGCCGCGGAAAATTCGCCAATAGAGCGTTTGCTGGAACTGTTGGGCGAGGGGCGTCCAGTCGGTGCGCACTGTTTCAAGCCCTTTAAATACCATGCGCTGTTCGTCGCCCTCCTGAATAAGCCCGGCGTAACGCTTTTTACTGCCCAGATCCGTTCCCCGGATGGTGGGCATCAGGAAGCGGCAGAAGTGCGTTTCGTACTCAAGCTCAAGGGCGCAGTCGAGATTCAGCGTGGTTTTCAGATGCCGTTGCCACCAGGTGTTGACGTACTCAACCAGCTTCCTGCCAATCTGTGCGGCGTCCTTTTCGCTGTGGGCCTGTTTCAGCCAGACAAAGGTTGAATCCGTATCGCCGTATATAACGTCATAGCCCTGGGATTCAATCAGCGCTTTTGTCTGGCGCATGATCTCGTGACCGCGCATGGTGATCGACGAAGCCAGGCGGGGATCGAAAAAGCGACAGGCGCTGGTACCCAGCACGCCGTAAAAAGCATTCATGATGATCTTGAGCGCCTGGGAGAGCGGCTTGTTGCCGTGGCGTTTTGCCTCGTCCCGGCCATGCCAGATCTGGCTCACGATCTCGGGCAGGCAGTGTTTGTCGCGGGAGAACCAGCCGCCAATAAACCCTTCAACGGAGTGCGTCACGTCTGGCTGGGCTGTACCTTCGACGAGGCCGACCGGATCGATTAAGAAGGTACGGATAATCGACGGATACAGGCTTTTATAATCGAGCACCAGCACCGAGTCATAGAGTCCAGGACTTGAATCCATCACATAGCCGCCGGGGCTTGCCTGCGGCGGAACCTCGCCCAGATTGGGGGCAACATAGCCTGCACGATGCATACGCGGGAAATAAAGGTGGCTGAAAGCAGCTACCGAGCCGCCGTGTTTATCCAGCGGGAGCCCGTTGACCGTCGCCCGCTCGAGCAGGAAAGGCATCAGCTCCGTTTTGTGGAAAATACGCGTGACCAGCTCGCAGTCTTTGAGGTTATAGGTCGCCAGCGCGGGTTTGTCTTCGGCAAAGCGGCGGTCGATCTCATCCATACGATCCCAGGGATTATCAATCGACTTCCCTTCACCTAGAAGTTCACGGGAGACCGTTTCCAGTGAAAACGAAGAGAAATTCCAGAACGCCGATTTTAGCGCTTCGATGCCGTCGATAATGACCCGGCCCGCAAGTTGGGCAAAGAAAACGCCCTGCTTAAAGCCGTGCTCACGCCATTCTAGCGGGCTGTTGCCGCGGCCCAGGCGGAGCGGAACCTGGTAGCGTTCGGCCATTTTTTGCAGCACGCGCAGGTCAAACTGCACGACGTTCCAGCCGATCAGGACGTCGGGATCGTGCTCGGCAAACCAGCCATTCAGCTTCTCCAGCAGCAAAGGGCGGCTGGCGACATATTCCAGCGTAAAATCCAGGCCAGCAGCATCGCCGTTTTCAGGCCCCAGCATATAGACGTGACGCTGCCCGCAGCCTTCAAGGCCGATGCAGTACAGCTCCCCGTGTCGATTCGTTTCTATATCCAGCGAGACCCATTTCAACGGCGGGCGGTATTCTGGGGAAGGTTTCAGGCGGGTATCCAGCAGTACATCGCCCTGAGAGTATCCGCTAAACCAAACCGGCGCGGTAATAAAGCGTTCCATCAGGAAGCGCTCCGGAGGGCGAATATCCGCCTCATAGACCGTCACGCCGCCGTCGCGGAGCAGTTTCTCCAGCCGCATTAACTGGCGGTGCTGCTGGCAATACAGGCCCGCTACCGGCTGGCGATGGAAGTCTTTGAGTTCAAGCGGCGTAAGGCGGAACTGGTTTTCACCGGCTAGCAGACGCTGCGCCTGGGCTAACTGCGCCTGGGGAATAAAAGCGACGGATTCCTGCGGCGGCAGGCGCACCTTAAGCGGGCCATCGTCCGTGGCCAGCCAGAAATCGACTTCGGTACCGCGCGGGGTGTCTCGCCAGTGCCTGGTCAGCAGAAACCCCTGACGAGCTTGAGACACGCTGCATTCTCTCTCAGGAAAAGTGTTTCGATTATAGCGCAAACAACCGTGACTTACTGCATTTATATACAGTGTTGTTGTCCGGGAGTGCGAATTGTCCGGAACTTTACCGTCTATTCTTTATTCATAGAAATGAGACCTTGACGCCTGTCACGTTAATTCTGGAGAATCGCCCGCTCGCTCATCGACGGAAAGCTTATGGAAGCCTTACTGGAACACTTTATTACACAGTCAGTTGCATATTCGCTTCTCGCGGTGATGCTGGTGGCCTTTTTTGAGTCGCTGGCGCTGGTGGGACTGATCCTGCCGGGCACGGTGATGATGGCCGGACTGGGGGCGCTGATCGGCAGTGGCCAGGTGAATTTCTATTATGCCTGGGGCGCCGGGATCGTCGGCTGTCTGCTGGGTGACTGGATCTCGTTCTGGCTTGGGCAGCGTTTCAAAGGGCCGCTGCACCGCTGGTCATTTATGAAGAAGAATAAAGCTCTGCTGGATAAAACCGAACATGCGCTGCATCAGCACAGCATGTTTACGATCCTGGTTGGGCGCTTTGTTGGCCCTACGCGCCCGCTGGTGCCGATGGTTGCTGGCATGCTGGATTTACCGCTGGCGAAGTTTTTGCCGCCGAATATCATCGGCTGCCTGCTCTGGCCGCCGCTCTATTTTCTGCCGGGGATCCTCGCCGGGGCAGCAATCGACATTCCTGCAGACATGAAAAGCGCGAGCTTCAAATGGCTGCTATTGGCGGTGGCTTTACTGCTTTGGCTGGCCGCATGGCTAAGCTGGCGTTGGTATCGCAGCGGTAAGCCAGGCTCAGATCGACTGGCCCGCTATTTACCGCAGGCCCGACTAAATTGGCTGGCTCCGCTGATGCTGGTGGCGGGCATTGGCAGTTTTGTCGCCTTGCTGCAGCATCCCTTGATGCCGGTTTACTGGGATATCCTTCGGAAGGTGCTGTCGCACTAAGTGCAGATTCCCAACAGCGCGGAGGCGCTTGCCTCGCCGCTGAGCAACCTGCCCGTTTCGCCGTCCCATGCAATGCGCCCGTCTTTTATCACGATGCTGCGGCCGGCGATGCGGGCGGCATCTTCAATACTGTGGGAGACCATCAGCAGCGCCAGCTGTTGCTCCCGGCATAGCTCGTCGAGCAGCTGTAGCATTTCTTTGCGCAGCGCCGGATCGAGCGCTGAGAAAGGTTCGTCCAGCAATAAAACGGGCTGCTGACGAACCAGGCAGCGAGCCAGGGCGACGCGCTGCCGCTGGCCGCCGGAAAGCTGAGACGGCAGACGGTCCAGCATGTCAGTTAACCCCACGCGTTCCGTTATTTCCCGCAGTCGCTGCTTCTGGGCTTCATCAAGTTTCATTCCCGGATGCATGCCCAGGGCGATATTTTGCCGGACGGTCAAATGGCTAAACAGATTATTTTCCTGGAAAAGCATGGAAACCGGGCGAGCTGAAGGCGGTGTCAGGGTGTGATCCACGCCGTCGATGACGATGTTGCCGCTGGCAGGCTGCAGGAACCCGGCGACCAGGCTCAGTAACGTACTTTTCCCCGCCCCGCTTGGCCCCAGGATGGCGATTCGTTCCCCCGCCGCAACCTTCAGGGAAAAGCGCATGGGTAACTGCTGGTACAGCCAGGTTACATCAGTCAGAGTTAGCATCTTGCCCCGGAAGTTTTTCAATCAAGGTAAACAGCATAAAACAAAGCAGCAGTAGAAGTAGCGCTGTGACTGCGCCTTCCTGGCTGCGGTAAGAGCCGATCTGCTGATACAGCCAGAAGGGCAGCGTGCGGAAGTCTTCATTGCCGAACAGCGCCACCACGCCGAAATCGCCAATCGACAGGACGCAGGCAAATGCCAGCGCCTGGGCTATTGGGCGTTTCAGCGCTTTTAACTCAATAAATCGCAGGCGATTAAAGCCGCTGATATTTAGCGACTGGCAAAGCTGAGAGTAGCGTTCCGCCACATCTCGCATGGGGTTTTCGAGCACCTTTAAGGCGTAAGGAATCGCCATCAGCGCATTGGTAAAAATAACAATGCCGTCGGCGGATTGCGGCAGGCCCACGGTATTGTTTAACAGCAAGAAGAAGCCGGTGGCGAGGACGATGCCCGGCATGGCCAGAATCAACATGCCGCTAAGTTCAATGGCCTGCCCGGCGAAGCGTTGGTTACGCAGCCGAAGTTCACGCGAACTCCAAAGCAGCATCAGCGTCAGCGTCACGCTGACAAGCCCGGCGGCAATGGCAATTCTCAGTGAAGTCCAGAGCGCGTTCCAGAGCGCTGGCTGCCGTAGCACGCTGCCCATGCTGCCGTTAACCCCATCGACCACCACCGCTAGCAGCGGTGGGAGCAGCAGCAGCAGGGCGAGCATGATAAGCAGGCCATCGCTAAGTTTTCGGCGCAGAGAATCCTGTGGATCGCGCCAGCCCTGAAGCTGGCTGACGCCGACGGGAATCGCCTTGCTTAACTTCTGACTCAACAACACCAGGCCAAGGCAACACGTCATTTGCAGCAGAGCCAGCAATGCCGCTTTGGTGGGATCGTAGTCGTAGCTTAATGCCTGAAAGATGGCCAGCTCGATGGTGGTTGCCTGTGGGCCGCCGCCCAGAGAAAGCACGGTGGCGAAGCTCGCGAAGCAAAGCATAAAAATCAGGGCGCCAACCGGGAGTATCTGGCGGCGCAGCCAGGGCCACTCGACGAAACGGAAGAAATGCCAGCCCTGCATCCCCAACTGTGCCGCCAGCTGACGTTGTTCCGAAGGGATATTGTTCAGCGCCTGCAGCAAAAGGCGGGTCGCCATCGGCATATTAAAGAAGACGTGCGCCAGCAGAATGCCCTGTAGGCCATAAGGGGAAAAGCGCCATTCAAAGCCCAGCCAGGCGCAGAGCGTTGCCAGCCAGCCTTCTCGCCCATAAACGGAAAGAATACCGAAAACGGCGACCAGCACCGGCAGCACCAGCGTCATGGCGCACAGCCTCAGCAGCGCCAGTCGGCCAGGAAAGCGGCGGCGGTAAAGCGCGCGGGCTAAAAAGATTGCCGGGAAAACGGAAAGTGCGGCGGAAAGGAAGGCCTGCCAGAATGAAAAGCGCAGGACGTGCCAAAGATAGTCGTCCTGTAAGATGGCAAAGACATCCACCTGCGGAGCGTTAAGCCACAGCGCCAGAAAAGCCGCCAGGGCTACCGCCACGACCAGCGTTGCGGCAAAGAGCCCTGGATACAGCCAGCCTGGTATTAGCGGCTGACGGCGCGTTGCCATTCATTGATCCATTCTGCGCGCTGGGTGGCCACCTGCTGAGGGGGAAATTCCAGCGTGGTTTGCGGCTTCACCAGGCTGTCGAAGCCAGCAGGTAATGCCACGTTGGTCACCGGATACATCCAGTTGCCGGTAGCAATGGTGTTCTGGAAACCTGGCGTGGTGATGAATTTGATAAATTTCTCGGCGAGTTCAGGCTGTTTACTGTTCGCCAATCGGCCCGCAACTTCAACCTGCAGGTAATGTCCTTCGCTAAAGTCCGCGGCGGCGTAGTTGTCTTTCTTCTCTTCGATGATGTGGTAGGCCGGGGAGGTGGTGTAGCTGAGTACCAGGTCGGCTTCCCCTTTCAGGAACAAGCCGTAAGCTTCGCTCCAGCCTTTGGTGACGGTGACGGTTTTTTTCGCCAGCTTTTGCCAGGCTTCCGGGGCTTTATTGCCGTACACTTTTTGCATCCACAGCAGCAGGCCAAGCCCTGGGGTGCTGGTGCGCGGATCTTCGTAAATGACCTTCCATTTTTGATCGCTTTCAACCAGCTCTTTCAGGCTTTTTGGCGGGTTTTTTAACTTGTTCTTGTCGTATACGAAAGCAAAGTAGCCGTAATCGTAAGGCACGAAGGTGCTGTTCCTCCAGCCGCCTGGCACCTGAAGGACGCCGCGTTCAATATTAGAAGGCGCAAACAGTTTGGTTTGCGTGGCGGCCTCTACCAGGTTGTTGTCCAGCCCCAGCACGACATCCGCTTTGCTGTTCTTGCCTTCCATGCGCACGCGGTTCAGCAGAGAAACGCCGTCTTCCAGCGCCACAAATTTCAGCTCGCAGTTACAGTCGGCCTCAAAGGCTTTTTTCACCGCCGGGCCAGGGCCCCAGTCGGCGGCGAACGAGTCGTAGGTGTAAACGGTTAATACAGGTTTAGCGAAAACGGGCATGGCGGCCAGCGCCAGCAGCGGCAGAAATTTTTTGAACACTTTGCACCTCAGTAAAAGGGGGCAAAGGAATTGAGTTGAGTGTCTCAAATCCCTTCGCCGGCGTTATCCGGATCAGGTTCGACGGGTATTATCTCAGCGCGGACAAACTGTCCTGGCACCCCGTTGAGCAGGGAGGATTCTACTGATTTCCTTTGGGTTACGGAAGTCATGTTACGAAAGCGTTATGGCCCCGGTGGGGCAAACCAGGCTGACTTGAAATCAAACCAGCCTAGCGTGTTCATCCTCACCCCGCGCATACTGCGCTGGCCTTCAATGCGCAACCAGTGGTGAATCAATGGGATAACGTCATTGCGCTCCAGCATTTGCTTGCACCACTCAGGCAGGGCCAGCGTTTTGCTGTGCCAGCGACGGGCATCGCCCTGCCAGTCGCCAGGGATGCATTTTTGAATCAGCGGGACTTCGTAAAGCTGGGCAAACAGAGAGTATTCCAGCGGCATGGTGAAGTTCACGCTGTTCAGCCAGATGTCGCTTTCGGCCTCGCCCTGATGCCACTCAGCATAGTCTATCTCCTGCACAACCAGCTTCACGCCCTGCTCTGCGAGTAATTCGGTCATGATGCTACTGATCACCCGGTGCTCTACGTGGTCGCGGTAGTAGGTAAGCGTTATGCTCTCCAGGCCGGCAGGTTTAGGGAGCAACGGTCCGGGCCTCGAATGGTGCCAGCGGGGGAGCAAACCATAAGCCGGGAACCAGTACTGCTGATACTGCTCGGTAGCGCGGTAGATAAGGTTAACCGGGGAGAGAATATGCCCAATCCACTGGCGCACGCTTTCGTCAACGCCAAGGCTGGATCGGCTGTCGAACAGCAGATAGTAGCAGCCTTCTTCCGGGCGGCTTTCGACGGCTTTTTCGCTGTCCGGCATGCCCTGGAGCTGCACGCCGCAGCTGGACTCCTCGCCAACTTCCGGCAGTACCCAAAAGTTGACCTCGTCAATGAGCGCCCGGAAGCCAAAGTAATCATCAAAGGCGTGGATCTTCAGCTGGTTGCGGTTGTTCCGTGCCACGGAATAGGGGCCCGTGCCGATGGGCTGGCTGGCGAAATTCGTCATCGTTGTCCATTCGCGCGGCAGGATCATGGCGTTCACGCTGCCCAACAGCCACGGCAGCCAGTCATCCGGCTGACTAAGGTGGATATCCAGTGTCCAGATAGTCGGCGAGGTGATTTGCGTGATATGGGCAAAAAGCGGCAGAGCGTTGATGCGCTGCAGGGAAGAGATGATATCGAGCATGTCCAGCTCGCGACCGTGGTGGAAATGGATGCCTGGGCGCAGGAAGAAGCGCCAGCGTAAAGGGGATATTTGCTGCCAATGGTGAGCAATATCCGCTTCGAGTTCCCCATTTTCCTCATTTATTCGCGTCAGGCCGCTAAAAATCTGGCGAGCGATGTGGGTTTCAGAGCGGCGCAGCGCCGAGCCGGGCAGCAGATTTAGCAGCGGGCGATAGTAAAGGACACGCAGAATATGTCGGCCCTGGCGAAAACTACGGCCAAGATGAGAAATCAGCATCTGGCGGACCGCAGCTTTGTCGCCGACGATTTGAACCAGCTGATCGATGCGATCCTGCTCCAGTAGGTCTTCCGCCCGCTGCTGCTGAAGCGCCAGCCCGGTATAGAGGAAAGTGAGCTGTGAGCGCTTGCCTCGTCCGGCTTCCGCCTGCCAGCTTAGCCAGCCCTTTTCCTGCATCGCATTAAGCAGCGTACGCATATGGCGGCGGGAACAGCTCAGCAAATCTGCTAAATCATTGAGCGTGGTTTCCTGAGGTTTGCCTTCGCAGCATTGCCACAGGCGGATGAATTGTTGTTGCAGGCGTGACGAAGACATAAAAGAGGAACTCCTGGCGGAAACTCATCAATTTAACTCTCCCTATATTACGTCAATAATGATTCCCGATGAAGCGAGGAGGTGTTTATGAAGCGGTCATCACCTGCGAAGTTTTTCCAACAGTACTTTGCCGCAACACAGTTTGTTTGCTCTGGATGGCTGGCTCGCCTGACGGTGGAGCAAAGACTAAGGATGCTCGAAGACTTGATGCAGTGGGAGGTTACAACCCCGATGCCCGAGAACGCCAACGCGCCGACTCATGTGTGACTGAGTATTGGTGCTTTTCACCGGCCAGCAGCTGTTTACTGCTGGCTTTTTTCGTTTAATCTTTATGCATTTAACAAATACCTCTGAAGACATCTCCTTTTAAGGACATTCCATGCTCTGGTTTTTGACCCGCGCACGCCGTTTTAACCCTGTTTACGCTGCCTTCATGGCCGTCTCTTTTATGATTGGCGTGGCCGGGGCGCTGCAGGCTCCGACGCTTAGCCTGTTTTTAACTCGAGAAGTCGTAGTGAGGCCGTTTTGGGTCGGCCTGTTTTACACCGTTAACGCGATTGCCGGGATTGGCGTCAGTTTGCTGTTGGCCAAAAGGTCGGACAGTCGGGGCGACCGGCGAAAACTGATTATGGTTTGCTGCGCGATGGCGGTGGCAAACTGCGTTCTGTTTGCCTTTAATCGTCATTATCTGACGCTGATTACGCTTGGCGTGATGTTTGCCTCAATAGCCAATACCGCCATGCCGCAGATTTTTGCCCTGGCGCGTGAATACGCCGACCGTTCCGCTCGCGAAGTGGTGATGTTCAGCTCGATCATGCGGGCGCAGCTTTCTCTGGCGTGGGTTATCGGGCCGCCACTCTCTTTTATGCTGGCGCTGAAATATGGCTTTACCACGATGTTTCTTATCGCTGCCGGGATATTCGTTATTTCACTGGCGCTAATTATTTTCGCGCTGCCGTCCGTGCCGAGAGTTGAGCAGCCCGAAGAGGTGGCAATAACGCAGGTCAGCGGCTGGAAAGACAGTAACGTGCGGATGCTGTTTATCGCTTCGATGCTGATGTGGACCTGCAACACCATGTACATCATCGATATGCCGCTGTGGATAAGCCAGGATCTTGGGCTGCCGGATGAGCTGGCGGGGTTATTAATGGGCACGGCGGCAGGGATTGAGATCCCCGCGATGATCCTCGCCGGCTACTACGTGAAGCGCTTTGGAAAACGTAACATGATGGTGGCGGCGGTTGGTGCGGGCGTGCTGTTTTATGTTGGGCTGATCCTGTTCCACTCGAAAACGGCATTGGTGATCTTACAGCTGTTTAATGCGGTGTTTATCGGGATCATTGCGGGGATAGGCATGCTGTGGTTCCAGGATTTGATGCCGGGAAGGCCGGGTTCTGCGACGACGTTATTCACCAACAGTATTTCAACGGGCGTGATTCTGGCTGGGATACTGCAGGGCGCGCTGGCGGAAGGTTTTGGTCACTATTCTGTTTACTGGCTGATGGCGGTGCTGGCGGTGGTCGCGCTGTTCCTGACTAGCCGGGTTAAGAACGTTTAAAATTTTCCCCTCTCATGAGCGAGAGGGGAAAATGAATTACCGCATAAATGCTGGCAGTTTTTGCTCGTAGCCAGAAATAGCGGCTTCGTGCTGTAGCGTCAGGCCGATGCTGTCCAGGCCGTTCAACATGCAGTGACGGCGGAAGCTATCCAGCTCGAACGAATAGCTTTTCTCACCCGCCTGAACCGTCTGGGCTTCAAGGTCGACGACAAACTTAATGCCAGGCTGGGCATCGACCAGCTTGAACAGCTCATCAACCTGCTCATCGCTCAAGATAACCGGCAACAGCTGGTTGTTAAACGAGTTGCCATAGAAGATGTCCGCAAAGCTTGGCGCGATGACCACTTTGAAACCGTAGTCGGTTAATGCCCACGGGGCGTGCTCGCGGGAAGAGCCGCAGCCGAAGTTTTCACGCGCCAGCAAAATAGAGGCGCCTTTAAATTCCGGGTAGTTCAGCACGAACTCCGGGTTAGGCACTTGCCCGGCATCGTCCAGAAAACGCCAGTCGTTAAACAGGTGGGCGCCAAAACCGGTGCGGGTGACCTTCTGCAAAAACTGCTTCGGGATAATGGCATCGGTATCGACGTTCGCCGCGTCCAGCGGAACGACCAGGCCGGTATGTTGGATAAATTTCTCTGCCATGGTAGTTCCCCTTATTTCAATGTACGAATATCGGCAAAATGACCGGAAACAGCGGCTGCGGCTGCCATCGCCGGGCTGACCAGATGAGTACGCCCGCCACGGCCCTGGCGACCTTCGAAATTACGGTTGCTGGTGGAGGCGCAACGCTCGCCCGGATTCAGACGGTCGTTGTTCATGGCCAGGCACATGGAACACCCAGGCAAACGCCACTCAAAACCGGCTTCAATGAAGATCTTATCCAGCCCTTCAGACTCGGCCTGAGCTTTAACCGGACCTGAGCCTGGCACAACCATGGCCAAAACTCCTGGTGCGACTTTGCGACCTTTGGCGACTTCAGCTGCTGCGCGCAGGTCTTCAATACGCGAGTTGGTGCAGGAACCGATAAAGACTTTATCGATAGCCACTTCGGTCAAGGGAATACCCGGTTGCAGGCCCATATAGGCCAGCGCTTTTTCTGCCGAGGCACGTTCTACCGGATCGCTGAAAGACTCCGGAGCAGGAATATTATCGGTGACGGAAATCACCTGGCCTGGGTTGGTTCCCCAGGTCACTTGTGGGGCAATGTCGGCGGCGTCTAAGGTGACGATGGCGTCAAATTTAGCGCCTTCGTCGGTGCTGAAGGTTTTCCAGTACTCGACGGCTTCATCCCAGTCCGCGCCTTTAGGGGCGTGCAGACGACCTTTCACATAGTTGAAGGTGGTTTCATCCGGCGCAACAATCCCGGCTTTGGCCCCCATTTCGATCGCCATGTTGCACAGCGTCATGCGGCCTTCCATGCTCAGGGCACGAATAGCGTCGCCGCAGAATTCAACCACGTGACCGGTACCGCCGGCGCTGCCGGTTTTGCCGATGATAGCCAGCACGATATCTTTGGCCGTGATCCCCGGGGCCGCTTTGCCCTGGACTTCAATTTTCATGGTTTTCGCACGACCCTGTTTCAGAGTCTGCGTTGCCAGGACATGCTCAACTTCGGAAGTCCCAATCCCAAAAGCCAGCGCGCCGAATGCACCGTGAGTGGCAGTATGGGAGTCGCCGCACACGATGGTCATGCCCGGCAGGGTGATCCCTTGTTCTGGCCCCATAACGTGAACGATGCCCTGATAAGGGTGGTTCAGATCGTACAGCTCAACGCCAAACTCTTTGCAGTTCTTCATCAGTTCCTGCATCTGAATACGGGCCATCTCGCCGGAGGCATTGATGTCCTTAGTTTGGGTCGACACGTTGTGGTCCATTGTGGCGAAGGTTTTCCCCGGCTGACGAACCGGGCGGCCATGGGCGCGCAATCCGTCAAAGGCCTGCGGGGAAGTCACTTCATGCACCAGGTGGCGATCGATATACAGCAGCGGTGTCTCTTCCGGGGCTTCATACACGACGTGGGCGTCGTACAACTTCTGATATAAGGTCCTGGCCATGATTATTTCCCCTGAGCGATGTAGCGGGCAATGATATCGCCCATTTCGTCGGTGCTGACTGCGTGACCATCGCGGGCTAAATCCCCGGTACGGTGGCCTTCTTCTAACGCGCGATTAATGGCGCTTTCGATAGCCTGCGCGGCTTCTTCGGCATCCAGGCTATAGCGCAACAGCAGCGCCAGCGACAGGATCTGCGCGATAGGGTTGGCAATGTTCTTCCCGGCGATATCCGGTGCTGAACCGCCCGCAGGTTCGTATAAGCCAAAGCCTTGTTCGTTGAGGCTGGCAGAAGGCAGCATGCCCATAGATCCGGTGATCATGGCGCACTCGTCGGACAGGATGTCTCCGAACAAGTTGGAGCACAGCAGAACGTCGAACTGCGATGGATCTTTAATTAACTGCATAGTGGCGTTGTCGATATACATGTGGGACAGCGACACATCCGGGTATTCTTTAGCGATTTCGTTGACGATTTCACGCCACAACAGTGAGGTTTGCAGCACGTTTGCTTTATCAATGGAGGTCACTTTGCTGCGGCGTTTGCGGGCAGATTCAAAGGCGATGCGTGCAATGCGCTCGATCTCAAAGCGGTGGTAAACCTCGGTATCGAAAGCTTTCTCGTGCATACCGCTACCTTCACGGCCTTTCGGCTGGCCGAAATAAATCCCGCCGGTCAGTTCGCGAACGCACAGAATGTCGAAGCCGTTAGCTGCGATGTCGGCGCGCAGCGGGCAAAACTCTTCCAGCCCCTGATACAGACGCGCAGGACGCAGGTTGCTGAAGAGTTTAAAATGTTTACGCAACGGCAGCAGGGCACCGCGTTCAGGCTGTTCTGCTGGCGGCAGATGTTCCCATTTCGGGCCACCTACAGAGCCGAACAGAATCGCATCGGCCTGCTCACAACCTTCGACTGTGGCCTGCGGCAGCGGGCTGCCGTGGCGATCAATCGCGGCACCACCGACGTCATAGGAGCTGGTGCTGATGCGGATATCAAAGCGATTGCGAACTGCATCCAGTACTTTCAGGGCCTGAGCCATCACTTCCGGGCCAATACCGTCACCCGGCAAAACTGCAATATGGTAATTTTTCGACATTACACGGTTTCCTGATTTTGTTCTTTATTCTGATGTTGAGCTTTGCGTTGCAATTCTTTTTCGACTTCACCGGCACGCCAGATGTTGTTCAGCACGTGGACCATGGCTTTGGCTGATGATTCGACGATGTCGGTTGTCAGCCCTACGCCGTGGAAGCGGCGGCCGTTGTAATCCACCACGATATCTACCTGGCCCAGGGCGTCTTTGCCCTGCCCTTTGGCGGTTAAGCTGTATTTCACCAGCTCAATGTTGTAATCGGTGATGCGGTTAATTGCCTGATAGACCGCATCCACCGGGCCGTTACCGTTTGCTGCTTCAGCTTTGACCTCTTCGCCGCAAACCAGCTTCACGGATGCCGTCGCGATACCGTTAGAACCCGACTGCACGCTGAAATAATCCAGGCTGAAGTGCTCAGGCTCTTCCTGCTGCTTGTTGATGAAGGCCAATGCTTCCAGGTCGTAGTCAAATACCTGGCCTTTTTTATCTGCCAGTTTCAGGAAGGCGTCGTACAGGTTATCCAGGTTGTAATCAGCCTCTTTGTAACCCATCTCATCCATGCGGTGCTTAACCGCGGCACGGCCGGAGCGTGAGGTCAGGTTCAGCTGTACCTGATTCAGGCCGATGGATTCTGGCGTCATGATTTCGTAGTTTTCGCGATTTTTCAGCACGCCATCCTGGTGAATACCGGAGGAGTGGGCGAAGGCGCCGGTGCCGACGATAGCTTTGTTGGCCGGAATTGGCATGTTGCAGATTTGGCTAACCATCTGGCTGGTGCGCCAAATTTCCTGATGATTGATATTGGTGTGCAGGTTCATGATGTCCTTGCGCACCTTGATAGCCATAATGACTTCTTCCAGTGAGCAGTTACCCGCCCGTTCACCGATGCCGTTCATTGCGCCTTCCACCTGGCGAGCACCCGCGTGAACTGCCGCCATGGCATTACCTACGGCCAGCCCCAAATCGTCGTGGGTGTGCACGGAAATAATCGCTTTATCAATGTTCGGCACGCGCTCATACAAACCGGTGATGATGTTGGAGAACTCAAACGGCATGGTGTAGCCGACGGTATCTGGGATGTTAATGGTGGTTGCACCTGCGTTGATCGCGGCTTCGACTACGCGAGCCAGGTCGGCAATCGGCGTGCGGCCAGCATCTTCACAGGAAAATTCTACGTCATCGGTGTAATTACGGGCGCGTTTCACCATATAAATAGCGCGCTCAATGACTTCATCCAGCGTACTGCGCAGCTTGGTGGCGATGTGCATTGGAGAGGTGGCGATGAAAGTATGAATACGGAAGGCTTCAGCGACTTTTAAGGATTCAGCGGCAACATCTATGTCTTTCTCAACGCAGCGAGCGAGGCCACAAACGCGGCTGTTTTTGATATTGCGGGCAATAGTCTGTACGGATTCGAAATCACCGGGGGAAGAGACAGGGAAGCCGACTTCCATGACGTCGACGCCCATACGTTCCAGCGCCATAGCGATCTGCAATTTCTCTTTTACGCTCAGGCTTGCCTGTAAAGCCTGTTCGCCGTCGCGCAATGTGGTATCAAAAATAATGACTTGCTGGCTCATGGTTCGGTCCTTTATCTCTTTGGGTGCCTTCGCGACGAGCATAAAAAAACCCGCGCATTGGCGCGGGTTTTTTCTGTCTGAAGGCTTGAATCAACGCTGATTGTCGCCCACCAGTCTACCGCGCAAATAAGATGCGTTTAGTAGTAGACCAAGTAGGCGGACGGTGCGATTCATGTTTCAAGCCCTGTGCAATTTCGTGATGTATTTATTGGTACTTGATCTCAACGCAGGTGTCAACCTTTAGGCTGGCTGGGGGAGCATTGGGCCGATGGGCTAGCTGCGTTTTTTCAGTGAAAGATACCGAGAAAGCACCTTTTCTTAATATATTAATTAAGATTATAAATCACAATGTCGTCTGATAATAGACTGAATTTTAAAAAATACATCTTATGAATATGATAGAACTGATGTATTGTTCCCGGCCTGACATGTTTTTTATTATTCGCTAAATGCGCTGCGGGTTTTTATTGAGTGGTTTTTAGATGATTTTTATTACTTCAATTATAAGTGTTCTAGTTAACTGAGTTGTTATAAAAGGCAAGTGTCAGGTGAATAATAAAATGGAGTTTACCAACCTATGCATTGTGGAATGGTCCTCAATTCATTACTGGAGTAAAAATGGATTATAAAATTAATAAGAGTCAGGAGACTCTGGATGCAATAAAACCTCGACTTCGTAATGTAGACTTAAACTTGCTGACCGTTTTTGATATGGTGATGAGAGTACAAAGTATTACCGGCGCCGCCAGGTTGCTGGGGATGTCTCAACCTGCCGTCAGCAACGCCGTGTCCCGGTTGAAAATGACTTTTAATGATGAGTTATTCGTTCGCAATGGTCGGAATATACAGGCAACAGCCAGAGCTTTTCAGCTTTATGACGTGATTCGTGACGCCTTACAGATGGTCCAGAATGAGCTACCGGAAGGGGATTTTGATCCTCTGAGGAGCAAGCGGCAGTTTACGCTTTGCGTTGCCAGTCCTTTAGACAGTAAAATAATGTCACGTATTTTAGATGCGATGAAATATACGGCACCAAACGTTCAATTAATTTTTAAATCTTCTTTTAATGAAGATATTGAGCGGCAGCTACGCTATCAGGAAGTTGATTTTTTGATTTGCTATGATGAAATCCCTCGGCCTGAGTTTAAAAAAATCCCACTGTTTGAGGATGAAATCGTTTTAGTCACTGGCCAGGATCATCCTGGTTTTTGTTCTCCGCTAACGACGAGTGATTTCTATAATCAGCAGCATGCGGTGGCTTCCCCTGAATGTTATGGCTCCTTCAGTTCGCCGTGGTATGACACGTTGAATAAGCAAAATGCGATTGCCTATCAGGGAATGGCAATGACCTGTGTATTAAATGTGGTTTCACAAACACGGCTTGTGGCAGTTGCACCACGCTGGTTGGTTGATAGTGTTTCTAATGAATTGAATCTAAGGGTGTTTTCTCTGCCTTTTATCAAAAGAAAGCGTACTTGTCATTTATCCTGGTATGGCTCAGTCGGGCAAGACAAGGGGCATTTGTGGATGCAAAATCAGATAGCAAAAAGCTTATGTCAATAACGTTACCAGTACTATGGATACTCGGGCCTGAACAGCCCGTTTCCACTTTTTTATATTAGAAAGACAGTATTTTATACTTTAGCATTTTCTGGTGGCCCCTTCCTCACAGCTTAATAATGCTAAATTAATACATAACGCACTGTGTTTCCCCACATCTTTGGCATATTCGTCATTAGTCACCCTCTCTATTTAGTCGATCGCTCCGCTAAGCCTGATTTTTATAGAGGTGAGTGCAATTTCTTCTCTTCAGGTTGCTCTGGCGGGTAATTGCCTGACGGATCTTGAGCGGTTATGTTAATGGGCTAAACCTATAAAAATGATACAGGCAGAGACACAACCTGTCGCAACGACGGTGCGGAAATGACTTCTGCATGCAGTCAAAAACGTGAGCCTGGAGGCAAAATCATGGAGATGTTGTCAGGAGCCGAGATGGTCGTCCGGTCGTTAATCGATCAGGGCGTAAAACAAGTATTCGGCTATCCGGGAGGCGCAGTACTCGATATTTACGATGCGCTTCATACTATGGGTGGGATCGATCATGTGCTGGTACGCCATGAACAGGCTGCAGTGCATATGGCCGACGGCCTGGCGCGTGCTACGGGGGAAACTGGCGTTGTGCTGGTGACTTCAGGGCCTGGCGCTACAAATGCTATTACCGGCATTGCAACCGCCTACATGGACTCTATTCCGATGGTTGTGTTGTCCGGGCAGGTCGCAACTTCATTGATTGGTTACGACGCCTTTCAGGAATGTGACATGGTCGGTATCTCCCGACCAGTCGTTAAACATAGCTTCCTGGTAAAACAGGTCGAGGACATACCAGGGATCATCAAAAAGGCATTCTGGCTTGCTTCCAGCGGCCGCCCAGGGCCGGTGGTCGTTGATTTACCCAAAGACATCATGAGTCCGCTGAATAAGCTGCCGTATGCCTGGCCAGACGCCGTTAGCATGCGCTCTTACAACCCAACGACGCAGGGCCACAAGGGGCAGATCAAGCGCGCCCTGCAGACGCTGATTGCGGCTAAAAAACCGGTGATGTACGTAGGCGGTGGGGCGATCAATTCAGCCTGCGAGGCAGAATTGTTGACGATTGCCGAAAAGCTCAACATTCCGGTTGTCTCATCGCTGATGGGGCTAGGTGCATTCCCGGCTACACATCGGCAGTCTCTGGGGATGCTGGGCATGCACGGCACCTACGAAGCCAACATGACGATGCATCATTCGGACGTCATCTTTGCCGTTGGCGTTCGCTTTGATGACCGAACCACTAACAATCTCGCTAAATACTGCCCGAATGCGACGGTGTTGCATATTGATATCGACCCTACGTCTATCTCCAAAACAGTTGCGGCGGATATCCCAATTGTGGGGGATGCGCGTCAAGCTCTGACACAAATGCTGGACTTGCTTACTCAGGAAGACATTCAGCAATCCGGGGATGATATTCGGGACTGGTGGCAACAGATTGAACAGTGGCGCTCTCGTCATTGCCTTGAGTTCGATCGCCATAGCCAGGCTATCAAGCCGCAGGCTGTTATTGAAACCGCTTATCGCCTGACGAACGGAGATGCTTATGTCACCTCCGATGTGGGCCAGCACCAAATGTTTG
This sequence comes from Cedecea sp. B1(4), assembly GCF_059414925.1. NCBI lineage: Bacteria > Pseudomonadati > Pseudomonadota > Gammaproteobacteria > Enterobacterales > Enterobacteriaceae > Cedecea > Cedecea sp. B1(4). The sequence continues at coordinate 346,124 of NZ_JCAHMZ010000003.1, forward strand.
CCGCGCTCTATTATCCGTTCGATAAGCCACGCCGTTGGATAAATTCCGGTGGTTTAGGCACGATGGGCTTTGGTCTTCCTGCCGCGCTTGGCGTGAAGATGGCGTTGCCGGATGAAACGGTCATTTGCGTCACCGGCGATGGCAGTATCCAGATGAATATCCAGGAGCTTTCTACCGCGCTGCAGTACGGCTTGTCGGTTCTGGTTTTGAACCTTAACAACCGTTACCTCGGCATGGTGAAACAGTGGCAGGACATGATTTATTCGGGCCGCCACTCTCAGTCTTATATGGAGTCGCTCCCTGACTTTGTTCGCCTGGCTGAAGCTTATGGCCATGTGGGGATTAGTATCACTAAGCCAGAAGAACTGGAAAGTAAACTCGCCGAAGCGCTGGAAACCGTGCGCGGTGGGCGACTGGTGTTTGTAGATGTCACAGTTGATGGTACTGAACACGTTTATCCGATGCAGATTCGCGGTGGCGGTATGGATGAAATGTGGCTAAGCAAAACGGAGAGAACCTGATTATGCGCCGGATATTATCTGTATTACTGGAAAATGAATCAGGTGCGCTGTCCCGAGTCATTGGTCTGTTTTCCCAGCGTGGTTACAACATTGAAAGCCTTACCGTAGCGCCTACGGACGATCCCACGCTTTCTCGTATGACGATCCAAACCGTGGGTGACGAGAAGGTGCTGGAACAGATTGAGAAACAGCTGCACAAGCTAGTGGATGTGTTGCGCGTCAGTGAGCTGGGGCAGGGGGCCTACGTTGAGCGTGAAATCATGCTGGTGAAGGTACAGGCCAGCGGATACGGGCGGGAAGAGGTGAAGCGCAGCACGGAAATTTTCCGTGGGCAAATCATTGATGTGACGCCAACGCTTTACACCGTCCAGCTTGCCGGGACCAGTGATAAGCTCAATGCGTTCCTTGATACGATCCGTGATGTTGCGAAAATCGTCGAAGTGGCCCGTTCGGGTATTGTTGGCGTTTCGCGTGGCGATAAGATCATGCGTTAGTCCCGAATGTGATCTAATTCACATGCCCGGTAATCACTGCCGGGCTTTTTTTTGCAAATAAGAAAACAAGCGCCTGCAAAAGCGGTTGCCGGAGTTATTATTCTGCGCTTAGATGTGAATGTCGTTAACCATAACCAGAGCATGGGTATGGATCACCTGGAGAGTAAGGGGCTACAGTGAAATTGGATGAAATCGCGCGTCTGGCTGGCGTGTCGCGTACCACGGCAAGCTATGTTATCAACGGAAAAGCAAAACAGTATCGCGTCAGCGATAAAACCGTTGAGAAAGTCATGGCGGTGGTACGCGAGCATAATTACCACCCTAATGCGGTAGCCGCTGGGCTACGTGCAGGACGCACGCGTTCTATTGGGCTGGTGATCCCAGACCTGGAAAACACCAGCTACACCCGTATAGCAAATTACCTTGAGCGTCAGGCTCGCCAGCGCGGCTATCAGTTGCTGATCGCTTGCTCTGAGGATCAACCCGACAACGAAATGCGCTGTATTGAACATCTTCTGCAGCGGCAGGTTGATGCCATTATAGTGTCTACCTCGTTGCCGCCGGAGCATCCTTTTTATCAGCGTTGGGCAAACGATTCGTTCCCGATTATTGCGCTCGACCGTGCGTTAGACCGTGAACACTTCACCAGCGTTGTCGGTGCCGATCAGGACGATGCAGAAATGCTGGCTGAAGAGCTGCGGAAATTCCCTGGTGAAAATATCCTTTACCTTGGTGCATTACCTGAACTGTCCGTGAGCTTCCTGCGTGAGCAAGGGTTCCGTACTGCCTGGAAAGACGATCCTCGTACCGTCAATTATCTCTACGCTAACAGCTATGAGCGTGAGGCTGCCGCTCAGCTTTTTGAAAAGTGGCTGGAAACTCACGAGATGCCTGATGCGCTCTACACAACGTCCTTCGCACTGCTGCAGGGCGTGATGGATGTCACGTTGCGCCGCCAGGGGCGGCTGCCTTCGGAGTTGGCGATCGCCACCTTTGGCGATCATGAGCTGCTGGATTTCCTGCAGTGTCCGGTATTGGCGGTCGCACAGCGTCACCGCGATGTTGCCGAGCGCGTACTGGAACTGGTGCTGGCAAGCCTTGATGAGCCACGTAAGCCGAAGCCAGGGTTGACCCGAATTCGCCGCAATCTTTATCGTCGGGGTAGCTTAAGTCGTTACTGATAAAGAGATCATTATCAGCCACTTAAAGTTAATTAAGATTTTTCCCGTATATTTACCCTTATTTTTTAAGGCAATTAATTAGGCGGGAAAAATCGGGTAAAAAAATCTCCATCGCGAAATAAATCTCTTCTCTGTATTATTTTGTTACACACCAGCAGTTAAGAAATGTTGGATTATTAATCATTAGCAACCTCTCTTTACTTCTGTCTCGCGCAGAGTCAGCGCCAGACGGGCATCTGGCGCTGTTCACTCGCTTTGAAATACCTTAAAATGCCGCCCGCGTCGCAAACTGAGTACTTAATATTTCTCCAAACAAGTATTCGGTCGTTTTAACGCTGTTGATGTTTATTGGTCTTTTTCTTTCAAATATTCATAACGTTAATTTTGCCTCGCTATTGCGGGCTTTTTCACGCCAGCCATTTATCAATCGCTTAGGCGCGGGAATTTATTCCCGTAAGCGGCCTGGCTGGCTTGACAAGGTTTTCCTCCCCTCCGTAAACTCCTTTGTGTGGGAATTTGTGGGTTAAAGTGGTGAAATGGGTCATTAAAGGGTGAGGCTGGCATGTTCCGTGGGGCAACGTTAGTCAATCTCGACAGCAAGGGGCGGCTCGCCGTACCTACCCGTTATAGGGAAAAGCTGATCGAAACCTCAGAAGGTCAGATGGTTTGTACCATCGACATCCATCACCCCTGCCTGCTGCTTTATACCGTTCCTGAGTGGGAAATCATTGAACAAAAGCTTGCCCGTCTGTCGAGCATGAACCCTGCAGAACGCCGCGTACAGCGTCTGTTATTGGGGCATGCCAGTGAATGTCAGATGGATAACGCCGGGCGATTGCTGTTGGCGCCCGTTTTACGGCAGCACGCCGGGCTTACCAAAGAAGTCATGCTGGTCGGCCAGTTCAATAAGTTTGAGCTGTGGGATGAAGCGACCTGGCATCAACAGGTCAAGGAAGATATCGACGCTGAGCAGGGTTCGACAAACACCTTGTCGGATCGTCTGCAGGACTTGTCACTTTAGAAATGATGGAAAATTTTAAACACACTACGGTGCTGCTGGACGAGGCCGTGAACGGCCTGAATATTCGTCCCGACGGCATCTACATTGATGGCACTTTTGGTCGCGGTGGCCATTCACGCCTGATTCTGTCCCAGCTCGGTGAGCAAGGACGGCTGCTGGCGATCGACCGCGATCCGCAGGCGATTGCTGCTGCTGCCGCTATTGATGACCCACGCTTCTCCATCATTCATGGCCCATTCTCTGCGCTTGCAGATTACGCACGTGAGCGCGAACTGGACGGCAAGATCGACGGCATTTTGCTGGATCTCGGTGTCTCTTCTCCTCAACTGGATGATGCAGAACGCGGTTTCTCGTTTATGCGTGATGGGCCACTGGATATGCGTATGGACCCAACGCGAGGTCAATCCGCTGCCCAATGGTTGATGACGGCGGAAGAGGCCGATATTGCCTGGGTTATTAAAACCTTTGGTGAAGAACGTTTTGGTAAGCGCATTGCACGCGCCATCGTTGAGCGTAACCGTGAAGAGCCGATGACGCGTACCAAAGAGCTGGCGGCCGTCGTCTCTGCCGCTATGCCGGTTAAAGATAAGTTTAAGCACCCGGCTACCCGAACATTTCAGGCTATCCGGATCTGGATCAACAGCGAGCTGGATGAAATTGAAAAAGCGCTGAATGGCTCGCTGGAGGCGTTATCTCCCGGTGGCCGTTTATCGATCATCAGCTTCCATTCTCTGGAAGATCGCATTGTTAAACGCTTCATGCGTGAAAACAGCCGTGGGCCACAGGTCCCAGCCGGTTTACCGATGACGGAAGCACAGCTGAATAAGCTGGGTGGCCGCCAGTTGAAAGCGCTAGGTAAGCTGATGCCAGGTGAAGAAGAAGTGGCGGAAAATCCACGTGCCCGTAGTTCTGTTTTGCGGATTGCGGAGAGGACTAACGCATGATCAATCGGGTGACAGAAACCCTCAGCAGAGTGACGCAGCTCGGCAGCAACGAGCGTCATGCGCTGCCTGCCGTGATTGGTGGCGATCTTCTGCGCCATGGGAAACTGGCACTTTGCTTGTTCGTTGCCATTATTGTGACCGCGGTTTCCGTGGTCACGACGGCGCACCATACTCGTCTGCTCACTGCACAGCGCGAGCAGATGGTACTCGAACGTGATGCGCTGGATATTGAATGGCGCAACCTGATTCTTGAAGAAAATGCGCTCGGCGATCATAGCCGGGTAGAACGGATCGCGACGGAAAAGCTGCAGCTGCAGCATGTCGATCCTTCACAGGAAAACATCGTAGTTCAGCAATAAGGAACAGTGCGGCAGATGAGAGCAGCGGCAAAAACGCTTAAACCAAAACGTCAGGAAGAACAGGCCAACTTTGTGAGTTGGCGTTTTGCGTTGCTCTGCGGTTGCATTCTGTTGGCGCTGACTTTCCTTCTGGGCCGTGTTGCCTGGCTGCAGATAATCAACCCGGACATGCTGGTACGTCAGGGGGACATGCGTTCATTGCGTGTGCAGGAAGTGTCTACTTCCCGAGGGATGATAAGCGATCGCGCGGGACGTCCTCTTGCGGTTAGCGTACCGGTAAATGCCGTCTGGGCCGATCCGAAAGAATTGCATGACGCTGGCGGAGTCACGCTGGACAACCGCTGGAAAGCGCTAGCCGATGCACTAAAAATGCCTCTCGACCAGCTTTCATCCCGCGTGAACAGCAACCCCAATGGGCGGTTTATTTATCTTGCGCGTCAGGTTAACCCGGATATTGGCGACTACATCAAAAAGCTTAAGCTTCCGGGAATTCACCTTCGCCAGGAATCGCGTCGCTACTACCCATCCGGCGAAGTGACTGCTCACCTCATCGGCTTCACCAACGTGGACAGCGAAGGGATCGAGGGGGTGGAAAAAAGCTTTGATAAATGGCTCACCGGTCAGCCTGGCGAGCGCATTGTGCGTAAAGACCGCTACGGGCGCGTTATCGAAGACATTTCCTCTACCGACAGCCAGGCCGCCCATAACCTGGCTTTGAGCATTGATGAACGCCTGCAGGCGCTGGTTTATCGTGAACTGAATAACGCCGTTGCCTTTAACAAAGCCGAATCGGGCAGTGCCGTTTTGGTTGATGTTAATACTGGTGAAGTTTTGGCGATGGCGAACAGTCCGTCCTACAACCCAAACAATCTAACCGGCACGGCAAAAGACGTAATGCGTAACCGCACCATCACTGACGTCTTCGAGCCGGGTTCCACCGTTAAGCCGATGGTGGTGATGACCGCGTTGCAGCGTGGTGTGGTGAATGAAAATAGCGTACTGAATACGATTCCGTACCGCATTAATGGTCATGAGATCAAAGATGTGGCGCGGTACAGCGAATTGACCCTTACCGGGGTATTACAGAAGTCGAGTAACGTCGGTGTTTCTAAGCTGGCGTTAGCGATGCCCTCCTCAGCGTTAGTAGATACTTACTCACGTTTTGGACTGGGAAAAGCGACCAATTTGGGGTTGGTCGGGGAACGCAGTGGCTTATATCCTCAAAAACAACGGTGGTCTGACATAGAGAGGGCCACCTTCTCTTTCGGCTATGGGCTAATGGTAACCCCGTTACAGTTAGCGCGAGTCTACGCAACGATTGGCAGCTACGGCATTTATCGCCCGCTGTCGATAACCAAAGTTGACCCGCCGGTTCCCGGCGAGCGTATCTTTGCTGAATCAACCGTCCGCACCGTGGTGCACATGATGGAAAGCGTGGCGCTTCCCGGCGGCGGCGGCGTGAAGGCGGCCATTAAGGGCTACCGTATTGCGATTAAAACCGGTACCGCGAAAAAAGTCGGGCCGGACGGTAAATACATAAACAAATACATTGCTTACACCGCAGGCGTTGCGCCAGCCAGCCAGCCGCGATTTGCGCTGGTGGTGGTTATCAATGACCCGCAGGGCGGTAAGTATTACGGCGGTGCCGTATCTGCACCTGTGTTCGGTGCCATCATGGGCGGCGTACTGCGCACCATGAACATCGAGCCGGATGCGCTGGCAACCGGTGAGAAAAGCGAATTTGTAATTAATCAGAAAGAGGCATCAGGTGGCAGATCGTAATTTGAGCGACCTTCTTGCTCCGTGGGTAGCCGGGCTACCTGCGAGAGCGCTGCGAGAGATGACACTCGACAGTCGCGTGGCGGCTGCGGGCGATCTTTTTGTGGCCGTGGTCGGTCATCAGGCGGACGGGCGTCGTTATATCCCGCAGGCGATAGCACAGGGTGTGGCTGCCGTGATCGCAGAAGCGGACGGTGAAGCGGCGGATGGCGAAGTTCGCGAGATGCACGGCGTACCGGTCATTTACCTGAGCCAGCTGCATCAGCGCCTGTCTGCATTGGCTGGCCGTTTCTATCATCAACCTTCTGAATCCTTACGTCTGGTTGGTGTCACCGGCACCAACGGCAAAACGACAACGACTCAACTGTTGGCGCAGTGGGCGCAGCTGTTGGGTGAAACCGGCGCAGTGATGGGGACCGTAGGCAATGGCCTGCTCGGGCAGGTTGTGCCGACAGAAAATACCACGGGCTCTGCGGTAGACGTGCAGCACGTGCTGGCGAGCCTGAAGGCTCAAGGTGCAACCTTTGGTGCCATGGAAGTTTCATCCCATGGTCTGGTTCAGCATCGCGTGGCGGCGCTGAAGTTTGCTGCGTCGGTATTTACCAATTTAAGCCGCGATCACCTTGATTATCACGGTGATATGGCGAATTACGAAGCCGCTAAGTGGCTGTTGTTTTCCGAGCATGACTGCGGTCAGGCGATCATCAACGCCGATGACGAAGTGGGTCATCGCTGGTTGGCGCGCCTGCCGGATGCTGTGGCGGTCACTATGGAAAATAACCTTGAGCCGGGGGCGCATGGGCGCTGGCTGAAAGCTGATAAAGTGGTTTATCACGATGGTGGAGCGACGATTCACTTCAGTTCATCGTGGGGTAATGGCGAAATTGAAAGCCGCCTGATGGGCGCGTTTAACGTCAGTAACCTGCTGTTGGCTTTAGCCACGCTGCTGGCGCTGGGTTATCCGCTCGAAGCATTAATTGCCACAGGCCCGCGTCTGCAACCTGTTTGTGGGCGAATGGAAGTGTTCAGCACTACCGGCAAACCTACCGTGGTTGTGGATTATGCCCACACGCCGGATGCGTTGGAAAAAGCGCTACAGGCAGCTCGCCTGCACTGTTCCGGCAAACTGTGGTGTGTATTCGGCTGTGGCGGCGATCGCGATAAAGGTAAGCGGCCAATTATGGGCGGTATTGCCGAACAATATGCCGATGTGGTGGTGGTGACCGATGACAACCCACGCACCGAAGAACCGAAGGCCATCGTCGACGATATCCTGACCGGTATGCTGGATGCAGGCCGTGTGCACGTTGTGCTGGGCCGCGCAGAAGCGGTGACTAACGCGATTATGCAGGCCAAAGAAAATGATGTGGTTCTGCTGGCGGGAAAAGGTCACGAGGACTATCAGATTGTTGGCAACCGTCGTCTGGATTACTCCGACCGCGTTACCGCAGCGCGCCTGCTGGGGGTTGTGGCATGATTCGCGTCTCCCTGAAGCAACTGACATCCATTCTTAATGGGCAGCTACACGGCGCAGACGCCGACATTATTGATGTCACAACGGATACCCGTAAGCTGACAGCTGGCTGTCTGTTTGTTGCGCTGAAAGGCGAACGTTTTGATGCCCATGACTTTGCCGCCGATGCGGTGAAAGGCGGGGCAGGCGCATTATTGGTTAACCGTAAGCTGGATATTGATGTTCCCCAACTGATTGTGGCCGATACCCGCCTTGCATTTGGCGAACTAGGTGCGTGGGTTCGCCATCAGGTGCCTACTCGCGTTGTGGCGCTAACCGGCTCTTCCGGCAAAACCTCCGTGAAGGAAATGGCGGCATCTATTCTGCGCCAGTGCGGCAACACGCTTTATACAGCTGGCAACCTGAATAACGATATTGGCGTGCCGATGACGCTGCTGCGCCTGACGCCGGAATACGATTATGCCGTTATTGAGCTGGGTGCAAACCACCAGGGGGAAATAGCCTGGACCGTAGGGTTAACCCGCCCGGAAGCGGCTCTGGTAAACAACCTGGCGGCTGCGCATCTTGAAGGGTTTGGTTCTCTGGCTGGCGTGGCAAAAGCCAAAGGCGAGATCTTTACCGGCCTTGCGGCAAACGGTACGGCGATCCTTAATGCCGATAACAACGACTGGCTGAACTGGCAGGCGATCATTGGCGATCGTAAAACCTGGCGCTTCTCACCGAACGCTGCCGGAAGCGATTTCACCGCAACGAATATCCATATCACCTCCCACGGTACCGAATTTACTCTGCATACGCCGCAGGGCGATGTTGATGTCATTCTGCCTTTGCCGGGTCGCCACAATATTGCTAACTCGCTGGCGGCTACCGCGCTGGCAATGGCCGTTGGTGCGACGCTCGAATCCGTAAAAGCGGGGCTTGCTGAGCTTAAAGCCGTGCCGGGCCGCCTGTTCCCTATCCAGCTTGCAGAAAATCAACTGCTGCTGGACGACAGCTACAACGCTAACGTGGGTTCAATGACCGCGGCGGCACAGGTTCTGTCAGAAATGCCGGGTTACCGTGTGATGGTAGTTGGCGATATGGGCGAGCTGGGTGAGGAAGCCGAAGCTTGCCATCGTCAGGTTGGCGAAGCGGCAAAAGCCGCAGGTATTGACCGTGTTTTGAGCGTTGGCGTGTTAAGCAAAACGCTGAGTGACGCATCAGAAGTTGGTGAACATTTTGCCGATAAACAGGCCGTGGTGGCGCGTTTGAAAGCGCTTATCGCGGAACATTCAATTTTAACCATTTTGGTGAAAGGTTCACGTAGTGCGGCCATGGAAGAGGTGGTTCGCGCATTACAGGAGAAACAAGCATGCTAGTTTGGCTGGCCGAACATTTGGTCAAATATTATTCCGGCTTTAACGTCTTTTCCTATCTGACGTTTCGCGCCATCGTCAGCCTGCTGACCGCTCTGTTTATCTCCCTGTGGATGGGACCGCGGATGATCGCGCGTTTACAGCAACTCTCCTTCGGGCAGGTTGTACGTAACGATGGTCCAGAGTCGCACTTTAGCAAGAAAGGAACGCCAACCATGGGCGGGATCATGATCCTGACCGCCATTGTGGTGTCCGTGCTGATGTGGGCTTATCCCTCGAACCCTTACGTCTGGTGCGTGCTGTTCGTACTGATCGGCTTCGGGATTGTTGGCTTTGTCGATGACTACCGCAAAGTGGTTCGTAAGGACACCAAAGGTCTGATTGCTCGCTGGAAATACTTCTGGATGTCGGTGATTGCACTGGTCGTTGCTTTCACAATGTATGCAGCCGGGAAAGGGACGCCAGCAACTGAACTTGTTGTGCCGTTCTTCAAAGACGTGATGCCGCAGCTTGGTTTGTTCTATGTACTGCTGGCGTATTTTGTAATTGTTGGTACCGGTAATGCGGTAAACCTGACGGATGGTCTTGATGGCCTGGCGATTATGCCTACCGTGTTTGTCGCTGCAGGGTTTGCGCTGGTGGCATGGGCTACGGGGAACATGAATTTTGCGGGCTACCTGCACATTCCTTACCTGCGCCATGCGGGTGAACTGGTTATCGTCTGTACGGCGATTGTCGGCGCAGGCCTGGGCTTCCTGTGGTTCAACACATACCCGGCTCAGGTCTTCATGGGCGATGTAGGCTCGTTGGCTCTTGGCGGGGCGCTGGGGACTATCGCGGTACTGCTGCGTCAGGAGTTCCTGCTGGTGATTATGGGTGGCGTGTTCGTCGTTGAAACGCTATCGGTGATCCTGCAGGTGGGCTCGTTCAAGCTCCGAGGGCAGCGTATCTTCCGTATGGCGCCCATTCACCATCACTATGAATTGAAAGGCTGGCCGGAGCCACGCGTGATTGTGCGCTTCTGGATTATTTCGCTGATGCTGGTGCTTATTGGCCTGGCTACGCTGAAGGTTCGCTAAATATGGCAGATTACCAGGATAAAAATGTTGTCATCATTGGACTGGGCCTGACGGGCCTGTCCTGCGTGGATTTCTTTATTGCGCGCGGCATTACGCCACGGGTAATGGATTCCCGTATCTCCCCTCCTGGTCTTGATAAGCTGCCTGAGAACGTTGATCGTCATACCGGTTCGCTGAATGAGGACTGGTTGCTGGCGGCGGATTTGATTATTGCCAGCCCTGGCGTGGCGCTGGCAACTCCAGCCTTGAGTGCGGCGGTGGATGCCGGGGTCGAGGTTATTGGTGATATAGAGCTGTTTTGCCGAGAGGCCCAGGCGCCGATTGTCGCGATTACCGGCTCCAACGGGAAAAGTACCGTCACCACCCTGGTGGGAGAGATGGCGAAAGCCGCGGGTGTGAACGTGGGCGTTGGCGGAAATATTGGTCTGCCGGCGTTGATGCTGCTGGACAAAGGCTGCGAGCTTTATGTTCTTGAGCTATCAAGCTTCCAGTTGGAAACCACCCATAGCCTGAAGGCTGCGGCGGCGACCGTTCTGAACGTGACAGAAGATCATATGGATCGCTATCCGTTCGGGATGCAGCAATATCGTGCGGCAAAACTGAGCATCTATGAAAATGCCAAAGTTTGCGTGGTCAACGCAGATGACGCGTTAACGATGCCAGTACGCGGCGCGGACGAGCGCTGTATCAGCTTCGGTGTGGACGTCGGCGATTATCATCTTAATCGTCAGCAGGGTGACACCTGGCTGCGGGTGAAAGGGGAGAAAATCCTCAACACCAAAGAAATGAAACTGGTTGGGCAGCATAACTATACTAACGCGCTGGCAGCGCTGGCGCTGGCGGATGCGGTGAATCTGCCTCGTTCCAGCAGCCTGAAAGCGTTGACCACCTATACTGGCCTGGCTCATCGCTTCCAACTGGCCTGGGAACGGAATGGCGTTCGCTGGATTAATGACTCTAAAGCCACCAACGTCGGCAGTACTGAAGCTGCGTTAAACGGTCTGCACGTTGAAGGAACTCTGCATCTTTTGTTAGGCGGTGACGGCAAGTCTGCCGACTTCTCACCTTTAGCTCGCTACCTGCAGGGTGATCGCGTACGCCTTTACTGCTTTGGTCGTGACGGTGCTGAACTGGCTGAGTTACGCCCGGATATTGCCGAGCGTACAGAAACCATGGAGCAGGCGATGAAGCTTGCCGCGGCCCGTGTAGAATCTGGCGATATGGTGCTGCTCTCTCCAGCCTGCGCGAGTCTCGATCAGTTTAAAAACTTTGAACAACGCGGCGACATGTTTACTCAATTAGCGAAGGAGCTAGGCTGATGCGTTTATCTCTCCCTCGCCTTCGCGTCCCCCGTATTCCAGGGTTTGGTATCCTGGCCTGGGTCGCTTCGGCGTTAAAAGGGTGGGTAATGGGCTCCCGTGAGGCCGACGCCAACAGCATGGTACTGTATGACCGCACACTGCTTTGGCTGACCTTCGGCCTTGCTGCGATCGGTTTTATTATGGTGACCTCGGCGTCGATGCCGGTAGGCCAGCGCCTGGCAAACGATCCATTCCTGTTTGCCAAACGCGACGGGCTCTACATCATCGTCGCGTTTGTGCTGGCGATGGTGACGCTGCGCTTGCCGATGGATTTCTGGCAGCGTCACAGCACGGCCATGCTGCTGGCTTCGATCGTGATGCTGCTAATTGTACTGGTCGTCGGTAGCTCGGTTAATGGGGCATCGCGCTGGATTGCTTTCGGCCCGCTGCGTATTCAGCCCGCAGAGTTTTCCAAGCTGTCACTGTTCTGTTATCTCGCCAACTACCTTGTGCGCAAGGTGGATGAAGTTCGAAATAACCTGCGCGGCTTCCTGAAGCCAATGGGCGTGATTCTGGTGATGGCCGTTCTGCTGCTAGCCCAGCCTGACCTTGGTACCGTAGTTGTGCTGTTTGTCACTACGCTGGCGATGTTGTTCCTCGCAGGAGCAAAGCTGTGGCAGTTTATCGCGATCATCGGGATGGGGATCTCGGCAGTTATCCTGCTGATCCTCGCCGAACCTTACCGTATTCGCCGCGTAACGTCGTTCTGGAACCCGTGGGAAGATCCATTCGGCAGCGGCTACCAGTTAACGCAATCACTGATGGCTTTTGGGCGCGGTGAATTGTGGGGACAAGGGCTTGGGAACTCGGTTCAGAAGCTGGAATATCTGCCTGAAGCGCACACTGACTTTATCTTCTCGATCATCGGCGAGGAGCTGGGATATATCGGTGTGGTGCTTGCACTTTTGATGGTATTCTTCGTCGCTTTTCGCGCGATGTCCATCGGCAAGCGCGCGCTGGAATTGGATCAGCGTTTCTCCGGTTTCCTGGCGTGTTCTATCGGGATCTGGTTTAGCTTCCAGGCGCTGGTTAACGTTGGCGCTGCGGCGGGGATGTTGCCCACGAAAGGCCTGACGCTGCCGCTTATTAGTTACGGCGGTTCCAGCCTGTTGATTATGTCCACGGCAATCATGCTGTTGTTGAGAATAGATTATGAAACGCGTCTGGCTAAGGCTCAGGCGTTTACACGGAGTGCCAAATGACGGGCAAAGCGAAGCGATTGATGGTGATGGCGGGTGGTACAGGTGGGCATGTTTTCCCAGGCCTGGCCGTTGCCCATCACCTTCGGGCGGAAGGATGGGATATTCGCTGGCTTGGTACTGCGGACCGTATGGAAGCCGATCTGGTGCCGAAAAACGGGATTGAGATCGATTTTATTCGCATTTCTGGCCTGCGCGGCAAAGGCGCAAAGGCCTTGTTGATGGCTCCTGTACGTATTTTTAACGCGTGGCGCCAGGCTCGCGCCATCATGAAAGCTTGGAAGCCGGATGTTGTGCTGGGCATGGGCGGGTATGTTTCCGGACCCGGTGGTCTGGCTGCCTGGTCTCTTGGCATTCCGGTTGTCTTGCATGAACAGAACGGCATTGCCGGTCTGACGAATAAATGGTTGGCAAAGATCGCCACCAAGGTAATGCAAGCCTTTCCCGGTGCATTCCCTGAAGCGGACGTTGTTGGCAATCCGGTGCGGACAGATGTGCTTGCTTTACCGCTGCCGCAAGAGCGTTTTGCCGGAAGAGAAGGTCCGGTTCGCGTGCTGGTTGTCGGCGGTTCTCAGGGCGCTCGAGTGTTGAACCAAACCATGCCGCAGGTCGCGGGGCGTTTAGGTGAATCCGTGACTGTCTGGCACCAAACCGGAAAGGGTGGTCAGGCGGTTGTGCAGCAGGCTTACGCTGAAGCAGGGCAGCCTCAGCACAAGGTCACCGAGTTTATTGATGATATGGCAGCAGCCTACGAATGGGCTGATGTTGTGGTTTGTCGCTCCGGGGCGTTAACCGTGAGTGAAATCGCGGCAGCAGGGTTACCAGCCTTGTTCGTTCCTTTCCAGCACAAAGATCGGCAGCAGTACTGGAATGCGCTGCCGCTGGAAAAAGCGGGCGCCGCGAAAATACTGGAGCAACCGCAGTTTACCGTGGATGCCGTTACCCGTACCCTGGCCGGATGGGACAGAGCAACGCTGCTGGCAATGGCCGAGCGAGCGCGCGCTGCCTCCATTCCTGATGCAACTGAACGTGTAGCAAACGAAGTCAGCGCCGCAGCGCGCGCGTAATACTTGTGGGTGGCAAATTGTCGCCCGTAAATTTGATGTAATGGCGGCATGCCGCTTGCAGGTTTAGAGAATGAATACACAACAACTGGCGAAACTGCGTTCAATTGTGCCTGAGATGCGTCGCGTCCGGCACATTCACTTTGTTGGCATCGGCGGCGCCGGTATGGGCGGTATTGCTGAAGTATTGGCTAACGAAGGTTACCAGATCAGCGGTTCCGATTTGGCGCCGAACCCGGTCACGCAGCAGTTGTCGGCACTGGGTGCCACGATTTATTTCAACCATCGCCCTGAAAATGTGCGCGATGCAAGCGTGGTTGTTGTTTCTACGGCAATTTCTGCGGATAACCCAGAAATTGTTGCTGCCCACGAAGCGCGTATTCCAGTCATCCGTCGTGCTGAAATGCTGGCTGAATTGATGCGTTTCCGTCACGGCATTGCGATTGCGGGAACGCATGGCAAAACCACGACAACGGCGATGGTATCGAGCATTTATGCCGAAGCGGGCCTGGATCCAACGTTTGTAAATGGTGGTCTGGTGAAAGCCGCAGGTGTCCATGCCCGCTTGGGCAACAGTCGCTACCTGATTGCAGAGGCTGACGAAAGCGATGCTTCGTTCCTGCACCTGCAGCCGATGGTCTCTATTGTGACCAATATCGAAGCCGATCATATGGATACTTACCAGGGCGACTTCGAAAATTTAAAGCAGACGTTTATTAATTTCCTGCACAACTTGCCGTTTTATGGACGTGCGGTGATGTGCGTAGACGATCCGGTGATTCGTGAGCTTCTGCCGCGCGTGGGTCGTCAAATCACCACATATGGCTTTAGCGACGACGCGGATGTACGCGTTGAAAATTATCAGCAAAAGGGCGCTCAGGGCTTTTTCACCATTGTGCGTCAGGACAAGCCTGAGATGCATGTGGTGCTGAATGCGCCAGGTCGCCATAACGCGCTGAATGCGGCTGCCGCGGTTGCCGTGGCGACAGAAGAGGGCATCGAAGACGACGCTATTTTGCGTGCGCTCGAAAGCTTCCAGGGAACGGGGCGCCGTTTCGATTTCTTGGGCGAATATCCGCTGGCACCGGTAAACGGCAAAGCGGGCACCGCTATGCTGGTGGACGACTATGGCCACCACCCGACGGAAGTGGATGCCACCATTAAGGCGGCGCGCGCAGGCTGGCCGGATAAAAATCTGGTGATGATTTTCCAGCCACACCGCTATACGCGTACGCGTGATTTGTATGATGACTTTGCTGGGGTGCTGTCCCAGGTTGACTCCCTGGTGATGCTGGAAGTTTATCCTGCAGGTGAAGCACCCATTCCTGGTGCGGATAGCCGTTCTTTATGCCGCACCATTCGCGGCCGTGGCAAAGTTGACCCTATTTTAGTTTCCGATCATGCGGAAGTGGCGGAAATTTTAGCTCCTGTGTTGACGGGAAATGATTTGATCCTCGTTCAAGGTGCCGGGAATATCGGCAAAATCGCCCGAAACCTGGCTGAAATCAAATTGCAGCCTCAAACTAAAGAGGAAGGGCGTCATGGCTGATAAGATCGCCGTTCTTCTGGGAGGAACCTCTGCCGAGCGCGAGGTCTCTCTGCAATCCGGCAGCGCGGTGCTGGCGGGATTAAAAGAAGCGGGTATTGATGCACATGCTTTTGATCCACAAAGCGAGTCTGTACTCGAGCTGAAGGCTCAGGGGTTTGACAAGGTTTTTATCGCGCTGCACGGTCGCGGTGGTGAAGACGGGACTTTGCAAGGGCTGTTGGAGTTCCTTCAACTGCCTTATACCGGCAGCGGCGTTATGGCTTCGGCGATAACGATGGATAAGCTGCGCAGCAAACTGCTGTGGCAGGGGGCAGGTTTACCCGTTGCACCATGGGTTGCCGTCAACCGTCAGGATTTTGCAGCTGGCCTGAGCGCGGCGCTGGTTGAGCGTGTTACTGCATTAGGTTTACCGGTTATCGTCAAGCCGAGCCGTGAAGGTTCCAGCGTAGGTATGTCTAAGGTGGACAGCGTAGATGTGCTGCCAGCCGCGCTTGAGCTGGCCTTCGAGCATGACGAAGAAGTGCTGATTGAAAAATGGTTGAGTGGCCCGGAATATACGGTTGCGATTTTAGGCGAGGAAATTTTACCGTCTATTCGCATCCAACCCGCTGGAACCTTCTATGATTATGAAGCGAAGTATCTCTCTGATGAAACTCAATATTTCTGCCCCGGTGGATTAATTGAACAAAGAGAGCAGGAATTGCAGGCATTAGTTCTGCAGGCCTGGCAGATTCTCGGCTGTAGCGGCTGGGGCCGGGTCGATGTGATGCTGGATAGCGATGGTCAGTTTTACCTGTTAGAAGTGAACACTTCTCCGGGGATGACCAGCCACAGCCTGGTGCCGATGGCGGCTCGCCAGGCGGGAATGAGCTTCTCACAATTGGTTGTACGTATTTTGGAACTGGCGGACTGATATGTCGCAGGCTGCACTGAATGCGCGTAATCGTGCCGAGGAAAATGCCAGCGCTCGGCGCAGCAACGGCTCCCGTCTGGCAGGGATGATTTTCCTGGGCGCGGTATTGTTGAGCGTGTTTATCGGCGGTTGGATTGTGGTGGGCTGGATGGAAGATGCCCAGCGTTTACCACTCTCCAGGCTGGTGGTAACCGGGGAGCGGCACTACACACGTAATGATGATATACGCCAGTCTATTCTGGCCCTGGGGCCTCCGGGTACTTTTATGACCCAGGATGTGAATATCATCCAACAGCAGATAGAACGGTTGCCCTGGATCAAGCAGGCAAGCGTTAGAAAGCAGTGGCCGGACGAATTGAAGATTCATCTGGTTGAATATGTGCCGATAGCACGTTGGAATGACCAGCATATGGTTGACGCAGAGGGAAATTCCTTCAGCGTACCAGCAGAACGCACCAGCAAGCAGACTTTGCCGATGCTTTCCGGCCCGGAAGGCAGCGAAAACGAAGTTCTGCAAGGTTACCGTGACATGGGCGTGGTGCTGGCAAAGGATAAATTTACGTTGAAACAAGCGGCTATGACCGCTCGTCGCTCCTGGCAGTTGACGCTGAATAACGGAATTAAGCTCAACCTTGGTCGGGGCGACACGATGAAACGTCTGGATCGTTTTGTAGAACTGTACCCGGTTCTGCAGCAGCAGGCGCAGGCTGATAACAAACGGATCAGTTATGTCGACCTGCGATACGATTCAGGCGCCGCGGTAGGTTGGGAGGCACTTCCTCCTCCGGTACCTAATCCGAATCAGCAACAGAATCAGGCACAGGCAGAACAACGATGATCAAGGCGACGGACAGAAAACTGGTAGTTGGACTGGAGATTGGCACCGCGAAGGTTGCCGCTTTAGTAGGGGAAGTTCTGCCCGACGGTATGGTCAATATTATTGGCGTGGGCAGTTGCCCTTCGCGTGGTATGGACAAAGGCGGAGTAAACGACCTCGAGTCGGTGGTTAAATGCGTTCAACGGGCGATTGACCAGGCTGAATTGATGGCAGACTGCCAGATATCTTCGGTTTACCTGGCGCTGTCCGGCAAGCATATCAGCTGCCAAAACGAGATAGGCATGGTGCCGATTTCGGAAGAGGAAGTGACGCAGGAAGATGTTGAAAATGTGGTGCATACGGCAAAATCAGTGCGTGTTCGCGATGAACACCGCGTTCTGCATGTTATTCCACAGGAATACGCTATTGATTACCAGGAAGGGATCAAAAATCCGGTAGGCTTGTCCGGCGTCCGTATGCAGGCGAAAGTGCATCTGATTACCTGCCATAACGATATGGCGAAAAACATCGTTAAAGCGGTTGAACGTTGTGGTTTGAAAGTTGACCAATTAATTTTCGCCGGTCTGGCCGCAAGCTACGCGGTACTGACTGAAGATGAACGCGAGCTGGGTGTCTGTGTTGTGGACATCGGCGGTGGTACCATGGATATGGCGGTGTATACCGGTGGTGCGCTGCGTCACACCAAAGTTATCCCTTATGCAGGGAACGTGGTTACCAGCGATATCGCCTATGCGTTCGGAACGCCACCGAGCGATGCTGAGGCTATTAAAGTTCGCCATGGTTGTGCCCTGGGATCTATCGTCGGCAAAGACGAGAACGTTGAGGTTCCGAGCGTGGGTGGACGCCCACCACGCAGTCTTCAGCGTCAGACGCTGGCTGAAGTGATTGAGCCTCGTTACACCGAGCTGCTCAACCTGGTCAATGAAGAGATTTTGCAGTTACAGGAACAGCTTCGCCAGCAGGGTGTGAAACATCATCTGGCGGCGGGGATTGTGTTAACCGGCGGCGCGGCACAAATTGAAGGCCTGGCAGCCTGTGCTCAGCGTGTGTTCCATACGCAGGTGCGTATCGGTCAGCCGTTGAATATTACTGGCCTTACTGATTATGCCCAGGAGTCGTATTACTCGACCGCAGTAGGGTTGCTGCACTACGGGAAAGAGTCACATCTCAGTGGTGAAGCAGAAGTGGAAAAAAGGACCTCTGTTGGCTCATGGTTTAAGCGACTGAACAGCTGGCTGAGAAAAGAATTTTAATTTTTATAAGAGACCGGAGACAATTAGCGGTCTCAGGCGACAGGCACAAAACGGAGAGAAACTATGTTTGAACCTATGGAACTGACCAACGACGCGGTGATTAAAGTCATCGGCGTCGGTGGCGGCGGCGGTAACGCCGTTGAACACATGGTGCGTGAACGCATCGAAGGCGTTGAATTCTTTGCGGTTAACACTGACGCTCAGGCACTGCGTAAAACCGCTGTCGGCCAGACGATCCAGATCGGTAATGGGATCACTAAAGGTCTGGGTGCAGGTGCAAATCCAGAAGTGGGTCGTAACGCTGCGGAAGAAGACCGCGAAGCTTTACGAGCTGCACTGGACGGGGCAGACATGGTGTTCATCGCTGCTGGTATGGGCGGTGGTACCGGTACGGGTGCTGCTCCTGTTGTTGCCGAAGTAGCTAAAGATTTGGGTATCCTGACCGTTGCCGTCGTGACTAAGCCTTTCAACTTTGAAGGCAAGAAGCGTATGGCTTTCGCGGAGCAGGGTATCGCCGAGCTGTCTAAGCACGTTGACTCCTTGATCACTATCCCGAATGACAAGCTGCTGAAAGTGCTGGGGCGCGGCATTTCTCTGCTTGACGCATTTGGTGCAGCAAACGACGTACTGAAAGGCGCCGTGCAGGGTATTGCCGAGCTGATTACTCGTCCGGGCCTTATGAACGTTGACTTCGCGGACGTGCGTACGGTTATGTCCGAAATGGGCTATGCCATGATGGGCTCTGGCGTTGCCAGCGGCGAAGACCGTGCTGAAGAAGCGGCAGAAATGGCTATCTCCAGCCCGCTGCTGGAAGATATCGACCTGTCTGGCGCTCGTGGCGTGTTGGTTAACATCACCGCTGGCTTCGACCTGCGTCTGGATGAGTTCGAAACCGTGGGTAACACTATTCGTGCGTTCGCATCTGACAACGCAACTGTGGTTATCGGTACTTCTCTGGATCCAGAGATGAACGACGAACTGCGCGTAACTGTTGTTGCTACTGGGATCGGCATGGACAAACGTCCTGAGATTACCCTGGTGACTAACAAGCAGGTACAGCAGCCAGTGATGGATCGCTACCAGCAGCACGGTATGGCTCCGCTGACGCAAGAGCAAAAGCCGGCCGCTAAAGTGGTTAACGACAATACACCGCAGACGGCGAAAGAGCCTGATTATCTGGATATTCCAGCGTTCCTGCGTAAGCAAGCTGATTAAGAATAAACCGGAAGTTGGGAATATTCGCTCTTTGTGCTAAACTGGCCTGCCGTTAGTGATATACACTCTCGGCTAGCTTAGTAATTTGGCGGGATTATACGATGATCAAACAAAGGACACTTAAACGTATCGTTCAGGCGACTGGCGTCGGTTTACATACCGGCAAGAAAGTCACACTGACGCTGCGCCCTGCGCCGGCAAATACCGGGGTCATCTATCGTCGCACCGACTTGAATCCTCCGGTAGATTTTCCGGCTGATGCCAAATCCGTGCGGGATACCATGCTCTGTACTTGTCTGGTCAACGAGCATGATGTACGGATTTCTACCGTAGAGCACCTCAACGCTGCCCTGGCAGGGCTGGGTATCGACAACATTATTGTTGAAGTCGATGCGCCAGAAATCCCTATTATGGACGGCAGTGCGGCGCCGTTTGTCTATCTGCTGCTTGATGCAGGGATTGACGAACTGAACTCGGCCAAGAAATTTATACGTCTGAAAGAGACGGTTCGCGTGGAAGATGGCGATAAATGGGCTGAAATGTCACCGTTTAATGGTTTCTCGTTGGACTTTACCATCGACTTCAACCATCCGGCGATTGATGCAAGCACCCAGCGCTACACCATGAACTTCTCTGCTGAAGCATTTATGCGTCAGATTAGCCGTGCGCGTACCTTCGGTTTTATGCGTGATATCGAATATCTGCAGTCCCGCGGCCTGTGCCTGGGCGGCAGCTTCGATTGTGCCATCGTTGTTGACGATTATCGCGTATTGAACGAAGACGGCTTGCGTTTTGAAGATGAATTCGTTCGTCACAAAATGCTGGATGCTATCGGTGATCTGTTCATGTGTGGCCACAACATTATCGGTGCGTTTACCGCCTATAAGTCTGGTCATGCTCTGAACAACAAACTGCTGCAGGCTGTTTTGGCTAAACAGGAAGCCTGGGAATGGGCGACCTTCGAAGACGAAGCCGAACTTCCGCTGGCGTTTAAAGCACCTAAACTGGTGCTCGCGTAACGCTTAAATTAGCGATTACGACTGGTTTTGCTGGTACCCTCTCCGGCCAGTGAAGCCAGTCGTTCTATTGTTGCTCTTAATTTCTCCGGGCTACGTTTAGCCACCTCTCTCAACACTTCTGCACTCTGCTTACTCAGTTGACGATTCACCTCGTATTTCCCAGTCTCTGTCTGAGTGGTGTTTTCTTGAACAAATTCCTGCCCTTTTACCGCCAGTGAAGGATTAATCCTGATGTCGATTGATGTCAATGATGGTAAGATTTGGGCGCGTAATGCACTCAGCAGCGTGGCTTGTTCATAGCGTAAGCGCATCAGCCAGCTGGCATTTGCGGTTTCAAGGACGAGAATGCCCTGACGGAAGTTGGCCACCCGGCACCAGGGATGCAGTGGAGCAGGCAAAATGCCTTTCACTGCCCGGTTAAGACGCAGCAGAGCGACGGCACGTTGCTGCACGTTCTGTAGCATGCTTTCCTGACCGGCTTCGTCAAACAGATTTTCTAAAGATTGCGGGCGACTGTCGCGCATACATTAAGCTCCGGCGGAAAAAGTGATTGGTATTCTAAATCGTTGGCGACAATTTGGCAGACGTTATTTCTGGCCGCATCTCCTGTTGGGGATGGTCGCGGCGAGTTTTGGCATGCCTGCACTCAACGGTAACACAGAAACCGGCGTGCCCGCTGAAGCTTCCGCCAGCCGCCACGATTCGTCGCGTCAGCTGCGTTTCGATAGCCTTGTTCAACTGCAAGAAAGCACTCGTCGTCCTTCCTTTAGTGTGGACTATTGGCACCAGCATGCAATCCGCACCGTTATCCGTCATCTTTCCTTTGCTATGGCACCTCAGGCTTTGCCTGTGGCACAGGAAAGCGTGCCGCTTCAGGCACAGCATCTTGCCCTGCTGGACACGCTTAGCGCGTTGTTAACGCAGGAAAGTAAACCTCCCGTTATTGTTCGCCAGACTGCGTTTAGGTCATCTCCTGTAGGAGACGTTTTCAGTACCGTGGCGTGGATCCGTCAGGTACAGGGCATCCGCGCAGGCCCGCTTTGCCTCAGCTAATTCATCTTCCAAACTAACAACAATTTATTGACCGTACTGACGGCAGGCGTTTGAGAATTTATTATGCTAATCAAATTATTAACTAAAGTTTTCGGTAGTCGTAACGATCGTACACTGCGCCGTATGCGCAAAGTGGTTTCCGTGATCAACAGCATGGAACCGCAGATGGAAAAGCTCACGGATGATGAGCTGAAGGCTAAAACCGGTGAGTTCCGCGCGCGTCTGGAAAAAGGTGAAGTGCTGGAAAACCTGATCCCCGAAGCTTTCGCCGTTGTTCGTGAAGCAAGTAAGCGTGTCTTCGGCATGCGTCACTTCGACGTGCAGCTGTTGGGCGGTATGGTCCTGAACGATCGCTGCATCGCGGAAATGCGTACTGGTGAAGGTAAAACCCTGACGGCAACGCTGCCAGCTTATCTAAATGCACTTAGCGGCAAAGGCGTGCACGTTGTTACCGTGAACGACTATCTGGCCCAGCGTGACGCCGAAAACAACCGTCCTCTGTTTGAATACTTGGGCCTGAGCGTAGGTATTAACCTGCCAGGCATGCCAGCGCCAGCTAAGCGTGAAGCTTACGCAGCAGACATCACCTACGGTACCAACAACGAATACGGTTTCGACTACCTCCGCGACAATATGGCTTTCAGCCCTGAAGAGCGAGTGCAGCGCAAGCTTCACTATGCGCTGGTGGATGAAGTTGACTCCATCCTGATCGACGAAGCGCGTACGCCGCTGATCATCTCCGGCCCAGCGGAAGACAGCTCTGAGCTTTACAAACGCGTGAACAAAATCATTCCGCACCTGATGCGTCAGGAAAAAGAAGACTCCGACACCTTCCAGGGTGAAGGCCACTTCTCTGTGGATGAAAAATCTCGCCAGGTTAACCTGACCGAACGTGGTCTGGTGCTGATTGAAGAGCTGCTTGTGCAAGAAGGAATGATGGAAGAGGGCGAGTCGCTGTACTCACCAGCCAACATCATGCTGATGCATCATGTGACCGCGGCACTTCGCGCCCATGCGCTGTTCACCCGCGACGTTGACTACATCGTTAAAGATGGCGAAGTCATCATCGTTGATGAACACACGGGCCGTACTATGCAGGGGCGTCGTTGGTCAGATGGTCTTCACCAGGCCGTTGAAGCAAAAGAAGGCGTCGAAATTCAGAATGAAAACCAGACGTTGGCGTCTATCACCTTCCAGAACTACTTCCGTCTTTACGAGAAGCTGGCAGGGATGACCGGTACTGCAGACACCGAAGCGTTTGAATTTAGCTCTATTTATAAGCTCGACACCATCGTTGTGCCGACCAACCGCCCAATGATCCGTAAAGATATGCCGGATCTGGTCTACATGACCGAACTGGATAAAATTGGCGCGATTATCGAAGACATTAAAGAGCGTACCGCGAACGGTCAGCCTGTGCTGGTGGGGACTATCTCCATTGAGAAATCTGAAGTGGTTTCCAATGAGTTGACCAAGGCCGGTATCAAACACAATGTTCTGAACGCCAAGTTCCACGCCAACGAAGCGGCTATCGTTGCTCAGGCGGGTTATCCAGCCGCGGTAACCATCGCGACTAACATGGCGGGTCGTGGTACGGATATCGTGTTGGGTGGGAGCTGGCAGGAAGAGATTGCTGAGCTGGATGAGCCAACGCCAGAGCAAATTGCTCAGATCAAAGCGGACTGGAAAGTTCGCCACGATGCGGTACTGGCTTCAGGTGGTCTGCATATCATCGGCACCGAGCGTCATGAATCCCGCCGTATCGATAACCAGCTGCGTGGCCGTTCTGGCCGTCAGGGTGATGCCGGTTCTTCCCGCTTCTACCTGTCGATGGAAGATGCCCTGATGCGTATCTTCGCCTCAGATCGCGTATCCAATATGATGCGTAAACTGGGTATGAAGCCGGGCGAGGCCATTGAACACCCTTGGGTAACCAAGGCGATTGCCAACGCACAGCGTAAAGTCGAGAGCCGTAACTTTGATATTCGTAAGCAGCTGCTGGAATACGATGACGTCGCAAACGATCAGCGCCGAGCTATTTATACCCAGCGTAATGAGCTGCTCGACGTTACCGACGTTAGCGAAACCATCGCCAGCATTCGTGAAGACGTCTTCAAAGTCACCATCGATGCGCATATTCCGCCTCAGTCTCTGGAAGAAATGTGGGATGTAGAAGGTCTGGAAGAACGCCTGAAAAACGACTTTGATCTCGAGATGCCGATCAAAGAGTGGCTGGATAAAGAACCTGAGCTGCATGAAGAAACGCTGCGTGAGCGTATTCTGCAGACGGCGACTGAGCTTTATCAGCGTAAAGAAGAAGTCGTGGGTGCAGAAATGATGCGCCATTTCGAAAAAGGCGTGATGCTGCAAACGCTGGATTCCCTGTGGAAAGAGCACCTGGCGGCAATGGATTACCTGCGTCAGGGGATCCACCTGCGCGGTTATGCGCAGAAAGATCCGAAGCAGGAATACAAGCGTGAATCCTTCTCTATGTTTGCTGCGATGCTGGAATCACTGAAATATGAAGTGATCAGCACCCTGAGCAAAGTCCAGGTACGCCTGCCGGAAGAAGTTGAAGCGATGGAACAACAGCGTCGCGAAGAGGCTGAACGCCTGGCACGTATGCAGCAACTTAGCCATGTGGATGACGAAACTCAGGCTGCACAGGCGCTTGCAGCAGAAACAGGCGATCGTAAAGTGGGTCGAAACGATCCTTGCCCATGTGGTTCCGGCAAAAAATATAAACAGTGCCATGGCCGTCTGAGCTAAGGTCTGACAAAATCGAAAAGGCGCAGCTTGCTGCGCCTTTTTTACGCATGGAGTTTGAGAATATGAAGCAACTGCACATCGCTGTCGGTATTATCCGTAATCAACAGGGTGAAATTTTTATCACGCAGCGCGCAGCCGATGCGCATATGGCGAACAAATGGGAATTTCCCGGCGGGAAGATTGAGGCAGGTGAATCCCCGGAACAGGCCGTTATTCGGGAATTAAAGGAAGAAACCGGTATTGTGGTGCAAAGTGCCAGCCTGTTTGAAACCCTGGAGTATCAGTTCCCGGATCGTCATATTTCCCTGTGGTTCTATCTGATAGAAAATTGGGAAGGTGAGCCTTGGGGCAAAGAAGGGCAGCCCGGGCGTTGGGTTGCTCAAGGAGAACTCATCGCCGACGAGTTTCCGCCAGCCAATGAGCCCGTCATTTTAAAGCTGCTAAACGATTAGCGTTCCTGTTCTTCACTCCAGCCTTCGCTTTCAGAGAGGTCGCCGCTGCTTGGAATTCGTTTTTCCTCAGCGGCCCACTCGCCCAAGTCGATAAGCTGGCAGCGCTTGCTGCAAAATGGTCGGTATGGGCTGCTTTCGTTCCAGATAACCGCTTTGCCGCAGCCAGGACAATTAACGATAGTTTCTTCGTTCATGTTTTTTCCTTAGCAGCAGGCCAGCTCAAAGTCGAGACGTTCAGGGACCAGGCCATTCTCTGAATCCAGCGGCATAAAACGAATCGCAAAGCGGCTTTTGTGGCCGGAAATCTGTGGATAAAGCTGATCGCCGAGGGTGAGATGAAGACGAAGCAGATCGGCATCGTCGCCATTGTCCTGGTAGAATCCATTGAGGCTGGTTTGTTTACGAAACGGCGCAGAATTGCGGATGATGTCCAGCAGAAGATCGAGCGACTGTTTCACCGGCTCAAGACTGTTTAGCCAAAAGTGAACCTGAGCATCGCGTTGTTCCTGCGGCAGATAAAGCCAAATGTGCAGGGTAGGCAGGTCGAAGCTACAGCAGCCGCCAGGGATGCTAAGCCGCTGGCGTACCAGCGCAATAAGGCGATCTTCTCGCAGTATTTGCCCAATGCGCGGCGCGGCCATTAACACGCTGCCGCAGCTCTCCAACTGGCTTCGCAGCGAGTCGATGCGCTGCATATCAACCCCCGGGACTTCTGACCAGCTCAGCAGTTTACGCTGCTGACGGCTTATCTCTTTGAGAATATCGGTGCGAATTTCGCCCCTTTCAAACACATCCAGTAAGTCACCGACGTTACGAAAAAAATGCAGCGCCTTTGCGCTGTCATTGATAGGAAGTGCTGACTGCATCTGTTGGATCAAAAACTCAATACGCAGCCATGTGCGCATTTTCTCATTCAATGGGTGTTCGAAAAGAACCTGAGTGTTCATCATTCTGCTTCCTGTTGTGCGGCCAGACTAGCCAGTTTCAGGTACTGGCGATGCAGGCGGTCAACATGCACGACAACGTCCTGGGGACTGCCGTCATTATTAATTACATCATCTGCCACGGCGAGGCGAGCTTCCCGGGACGCCTGAGCGTCCAGAATCTGCTGGGCGTGTTCGCGGGAAACATTGTCCCGCAGCATAGTACGCGCAATCTGGGTCTCGGGGGAAACATCCACCACTAAAATCCGGTCTGCCTTTTGTTGCAGATTGTTTTCTACCAGCAGAGGGACTACCCACAACACGTAAGGTGAGGTAGCACGGGCAATCTCATCACGAGTTTGCTGCTGGATAATAGGATGTAGCAGGCTATTAACCCATTGCTTTTGCTGCGGGGAGCTGAAGATCGTTTCTCTCAACGCTCGACGGTTTAAAGAACCATCTTCCAGAAGGATCTTTGGACCAAAATGTTGAGAAATGAGAGCTAACGCACGTTGGCCTGGCTCAACAACCTGACGGGCAATTACATCTGCATCTATGACGGTGACTCCAGCGCGGGAAAAGGCTTCGGCGATGGTACTTTTACCACTGCCAATGCCGCCCGTAAGTGCAACCGTGTAAACCATAAATAACCGATCCTGATGCTATATTTATCAATAAGATAAAAAGTCTTTAGTAGCGTGATTTTAGGTGATTTTGTATCACGTAAAAATCGAGTATTCGCCGTCTGCGGGCTTTTTACCGTTTACCAGGTAAATTTAAACGATTGTAGCGTAAAAAAGTCGGTTTTCGCAGTCTTGCGGAGTCATTATTACTGCGTATGATAGCGTCACTGGAGTTGGCTGTTGTTTGCTCGTTTTACTTTAAGCCACAGGTACGTTTTCCGTGCTTGCTCACCCCAGCGTCTGATTTCTGTATATCTGGGTTCCGGGCTTGCCGTTGTTCTCTGTCTTGAGTAATGAAGAGCCTACCGCCGATCGCGTTCATCGCCATTCGACCCAGGGATCTGCATCATGCGTATTGAAGAAGATTTGAAGTTAGGTTTTAAAGACGTTTTAATCCGCCCAAAACGCTCCACCCTCAAAAGCCGTTCAGACGTTGAGCTGGAACGTCAATTCACATTCAAGCATTCCGGTATCACGTGGTCTGGCGTCCCTATTATTGCTGCGAATATGGACACCGTAGGCACTTTCGCGATGGCGCAGGCGCTGGCCTCATTCGATATTCTTACCGCCGTGCACAAACACTACTCTGTAGAAGAGTGGAGCAACTTTATTCGTTCCGTGCCTGAAAACCTGCTGCGCCATATCATGGTCTCAACCGGCACGTCTGATGCAGATTTTGCCAAAACTAAGCAGATTTTGGCTCTGACTCCTGCACTGAAATTTATCTGCATCGACGTTGCGAACGGCTACTCTGAGCACTTCACCCAGTTCGTCAGCAAAGCCCGCGAAGCTTGGCCTGATAAAGTTATCTGCGCGGGTAACGTGGTTACCGGTGAAATGTGTGAAGAATTGATTCTGTCCGGGGCCGATATCGTGAAAGTGGGCATTGGACCAGGCTCTGTATGCACCACGCGCGTTAAAACCGGCGTGGGGTATCCTCAGCTTTCCGCCGTCATTGAATGTGCTGATGCAGCTCACGGCTTAGGAGGCCAGATCGTCAGCGACGGCGGCTGTACTGTGCCGGGCGATGTGGCTAAAGCTTTTGGTGGTGGGGCTGACTTCGTTATGCTGGGCGGTATGCTGGCAGGGCATGAAGAAAGCGGTGGTACCGTTGTTGAGCAGGATGGCGAGAAGTTTATGTTGTTCTACGGCATGAGCTCCGAGTCTGCCATGACCCGCCACGTAGGCGGTGTTGCGCAGTACCGCGCTGCGGAAGGAAAAACCGTTAAGCTGCCTCTGCGAGGGCCGGTGGAAAATACCGCTCGCGATATCCTTGGTGGCCTGCGTTCTGCCTGTACCTATGTAGGTGCCTCTCGCCTTAAAGAGCTGACTAAACGCACAACTTTCATCCGCGTAGCGGAACAGGAAAACCGCGTTTTCAATAGCCTCTGATGAGCATCGATGACGCAGCTCAGCCTGCGTCATCCTCCTCCTCCCATGGCATCCCCCATCTGGAAAATAGGTAGATACATGGCTATCACCAGCGTGCCAATGATCAAGCCAATGACCAGCATCATGACTGGCTCCAGCGTGGCGGCAAGATTTTCAGCCAGCTCCTGCGTTTTCTCATAATGCCAGCGCGCCAGGCGCTCAAGCATCAGATCCAGAGAACCGGATTCTTCACCAATTCGAACCAACTGTTGGCAAAGTGGTGTGAAATACCCCGACTGCTCCAACGCCTGCCATAGGGGCTTTCCCTCGGAAACCCGATTGCGTACATCAGTAATTTGCCGTTGCCAGAACGTCTGGGTCAGCGTTTTTTCAACCGCTTCAAGACCCTGTAACAGGGGGACGCCAGAGTGCTGAGACAGCGTTAGTACGGTAAATATCTGGCTGAGTAGCTGGCCTCGCCTCAAGGGAGCAATGACCGGTATTTTTAACAGCAGTAATTGTTCTTTTTCTCGAATGACGGGTTGGGTGCGGCGAAGCCACCAACCTATAACGGCTAAGAGCATAGCGGTTAAAACCCACCATCCTCCTTGAGACGTTGCCCACTCTGAAATACTCATAACGGCCTGGGTGAGCGCGGGCAGAGGCGCGTTAAAAGAACGATAGATATTGGCAAACTCAGGTAGAACAAACCCAACCATGCCTGCGGTCACCAGCAGTGCAACAATCAAAATAAAGAGCGGATAACGCAGGGCTTTTACGACCTTTTTGCTGAGTTGGTAGTGTTGTTCTTGTTGTTCTGCCAGCCGCTGGCAACACTCTGCAAGCCTTCCCGTCAGCTCTCCGGTATGCAGTAATGCAATAAACAGAGGTGGGAAGATATGGGGCCATTGCTTAAGCGCTTCGGAAAACGGTATGCCCTGCGCTACCTGTCGTTCTATGTGCTGTAATAATGCCGACCATGCAGGTTTGGGATGCTGTCGGGCTATGAGCAACAGTGCGTCAGTTAAGGCGATACCTGCATGGATCAGCGCTGCAAGTTGCCGGACAAAGTCAATTTTGTGCTGAATATGCCAACAGGATCTTCCTGACAGCGATGATTTTTTTACGGACAGGAGCTGAAGCTGCTGCTGAGCAAGCTCCTGCTCAAGAGAAGCGCGCTCGCCGGCAAGCGATTCACCATTTTTTAATTGGCCTTCGTGGTCTATGGCTTCCCATCGCCAAAGCAGAGGTTTAGGCATGTGGCACACCTAGCACGCGGTAAACCTCTTCCAGCGTCGTATGGCCTTGTGCTACGGCAACGCAGCCATTTTCGAAAAGCGTACTCATCCCTTGCTCTCTGGCGAGCCTTTCAATGTTACTAGCGGATTCGCCTTGCGTGATGGCTTGTCTTAGAGCGGCGGATAGCGGCAGGATTTCAAATAACGCTGTGCGCCCATAATATCCTCCGTAGCAACGTTCACATCCTGTCGGATGCCAATTGGGCAGCGCGGAAGGCCAAATGTGTCCAGGTAATGTTATGGCTGGTTCGTGGTGTGTCTTGCAGTGAGGGCAAAGCTTTCTCACCAGCCTTTGAGCCACGATGATATTCAAGGCAGACGCGATCATCCAGCGAGGAATGGCCATTTGCTCCAGACGGACAAGCGTTTCAACGGTGGAGTTGGTGTGTAATGTCGATAAAACCAGGTGCCCGGTCTGGGCAGCTTTGATGGCAATTTCTGCTGTTTCACCATCCCTGATTTCACCGACCATAATGACGTCTGGATCCTGCCTCAGTAATGCGCGCAGGACGTGCTGAAAGGTGAGACCAGCCTTAGGGTTTATCTGCGTCTGATTCAGCCCTTCCTGAGGAATTTCTATTGGATCTTCTACGCTGCAGACGTTGATACCCGGTTGGTTAAGCGCCGCCAGGGCGCTATACAGCGTAATAGTTTTTCCGCTCCCTGTAGGACCGGTTACCAGAATCATCCCCTGCGGGGCCTGGAGTGATTGCTGAAGTTGTTTTTTTTCATCCTCTGACATCCCCAGAGAATGAATGTCCATATGCTGTTTGCCCTGCTGAAGAAGCCGTAAAACGACCTTCTCGCCGTATCGGCAAGGCAGCGTCGAGACGCGAAATGACGCTTTCACCTCCTCGGTGAGGTAGTCCATTTGTCCGTCCTGAGGCAGCCGCTTTTCCGCGATATCCAGGTTAGCCAGAATTTTGAGCCTTGAAGTAACGGACGCTGCCATTGCCTGAGGCAGTAGCGGTTGACATTGCAGCACGCCATCAATGCGAAGCCGAATTCGATAGGCATTTTCGAAGGGCTCAAAATGGATATCGGATGCACGCTGCTGTACGGCGGCGGCAAGTGTTGTATTCAAAAGTGCGACCACTGAACTGCTGCGGTCGTGCTTCGAAGGTTGAGAGGGCTCCAGCGTTTGCCATTTCTCGAGCCGTTCAATGGGCCAGATCTCTACATCAATGTGTTTATCGCAAAGAAAGCGGAGCGCCTCGTACATTTGCTCGTTTGGGGCTTCAACCGCAGCAATTCGTACCGCGTCAGGCGTTTCCTCTATCAGTATGGCGTTGTAGTGCTGGCATAGGGAGTTAAGCTGTTCTTTTGTGCTCATTTACCAGCCCTCGCTTGCGTTTCGTTAAAGCGGAATACATCTTCACAGGCTTGTTTCAGCGGCGATCCGTTTTCAGCACTGCAGACCCTTGTCCAGCCGGTTACGCCGTTAGCGTCGCTCCACTGAGGGGTGAACGTAACCGCCAGCCCGTTCAGGGATTCCTGGCCGTTGAGCGTCACAATCCCGCTGGCAACGCTCATTGAACTGATGTAGCGCGTCGTTTTGGTTTCAGCGATGCCGTTACTGCCGGCATTGCAACCGGAGATCCCTCCACGCTCGATGGCACAAAGTTCGACGGCGGTACGATAGGGCAGGAAGGTTTGCAGCATATCGGTCAATGCTGCTTTACGAAGGTAGTTTTGATATCCAGGAATGCCGATGGCGCTCAGAATGGCGATGATGCCTATCACCACCATGAGCTCAATTAGCGTAAATCCTTTTTGCTTGTTCATCTGTCGCTCCTTTTGGTTAGAGAGCAACACTGTGCTGAACAGGCTAAGCAATAGCGAACAGGGAAACGGACATTCGGGAAATGCCTTCCGCGTTAGTTAACGCAGTTGTATGTATCGACAATAAAAATGGAAGTCAGTACGCAATAAAGCGGGCGCAGTAATGGCTGGCCCGCCGTGGTGTTGCATTAGCGGAAGCGCATAGACAAGTCGAGGGCGCGTATGTGCTTAGTCAGAGCGCCTACGGAGATGTAGTCCACGCCGGTATCAGCGAATGTTCTCAGCGTCTCTTTGGTCACGTTGCCAGAGACTTCCAGGCGCGCTTTCCCTTGGGTAAGTGCCACGGCTTCACGCATTTGCTCAGCGGTAAAGTTGTCCAGCATGATGATGTCAGCCCCAGCTTTGAGCGCTTGCTCCAATTCATCCAGTGACTCAACTTCCACCTCTACCGGCACGTCAGGGTGCATCCAGAATGCTTTCTCCACTGCCTGACGAATAGAGCCGGAAGCAATAATGTGATTTTCTTTGATCAGGAAAGCATCGGAAAGGCCGAGACGATGGTTGCTGCCCCCGCCGCACAGCACGGCATATTTCAGCGCGGTGCGCAGGCCCGGAAGCGTTTTACGGGTATCCAGCAACTGCGTTTTAGTGCCCTCAAGCAGCGCCACGTAACTGTGAACTTCGCTGGCTACGCCTGAAAGTGTTTGCACGAAGTTCAGCGCCGTTCTTTCTCCGGTCAAGAGAATACGGGCCGGGCCATTAAGCTCAAAAAGTGGCTGATTGATGGTGACTTCAGCGCCATCTTCGACATGCCATGTCACCTTCACGTCGCCGCCAAGCTGAATAAAGACTTCTTCTACCCAGCGTTTACCGCAAAAAATGCCATTTTCGCGGGTGATAACAACCGCATGCGACGTGTTTTCTGGGGGTAATAATTGTGCCGTGATGTCGTTGTTTGGGTCGACTTCGCCGCCCAGATCTTCCCGCAGCGCTTGGGCTACGGCGAGAGGGATATCGAGGGTAATTCGTTCGAGCAGCTCGTCACGTCGGCGGTCAGGATTATAACGGCGGGGCGGCATGATTAAACTCCAGAATGAATAAGTTAATATTGTTTCATGCTACTCTGAAGCGACTTCAAGTACCACTCTAAGGAGAACCTCTCATGCAGCTTAAAGACGGCTGGCTGGTGGGGGTAAAACATCTGCCATCCCCGCATTGTGACGGCCGACCGGAAGAGGAAAACCCCTCATTGCTGGTGGTGCACAATATTAGTTTGCCGCCGGGGGAGTTCGGTGGCCCCTGGATTGATGCGTTATTTGCCGGAACGCTCGATCCTGCAGCGCACCCTTACTTTGCCGGTATTTCGCATTTGCGCGTTTCAGCCCATTGTCTGATTCGCCGGGACGGCGAAATTGTTCAGTACGTCCCTTTCGATAAACGAGCCTGGCATGCGGGCGTCTCGAGCTATCAGGGAAGAGAAAAGTGCAACGACTTTTCTATCGGTATTGAGCTGGAAGGTACCGATACGCTGGCCTATACCGACGCTCAATATGAACAGCTCAGCGTTTTAGCTAACTTACTGATTCAACACTATCCTGATATGGCGAAAAACATCACGGGCCACAGCGATATAGCACCTGGTCGGAAGACCGATCCAGGCCCTTCGTTTGACTGGCCGCGCTTTTTGGGTGCGGTTGAAGAGGCAACTGACAA
This sequence comes from Cedecea sp. B1(4), assembly GCF_059414925.1. Classification (NCBI taxonomy): domain Bacteria; kingdom Pseudomonadati; phylum Pseudomonadota; class Gammaproteobacteria; order Enterobacterales; family Enterobacteriaceae; genus Cedecea; species Cedecea sp. B1(4). The sequence goes on from NZ_JCAHMZ010000003.1 coordinate 378,786, forward strand.
GGAGAGCACATGACCCTGTTTACCCTGCTGTTAGTCCTGATGGGCGAGCGATTGTTCAAAATGGGCGAGCACTGGCAGTTAGATCATCGTCTTGAAGTCCTGTTTGGACGGGTTAAGCATTTTTCTCTGTTAAGAACGCTGTTAATGACCGCTGCATTTATGGCCGTGGTTTTCCTGATTCTCCGTGCTTTGCATGGGTTACTATTCAACGTCCCACTGCTGGTGTTCTGGATTGCGCTGGGTGTGCTTTGCATCGGGGCTGGGCAGGTTAGGCTGCATTACCATTCGTATCTTAAAGCCGCCAGCCATGATGATGAACATGCCCGTGATGCAATGGCTGCAGAGCTTACATTGATTCATGGTGTTCCGCCTGAATGCAGCGAGCGTGAATACCTGCGCGAGCTACAAAACGCGCTGCTGTGGATTAACTTCCGTTTCTATCTCGCGCCGCTGTTTTGGTTTGTGGTGGGCGGAACATGGGGGCCGGTTACGCTCGCAGGGTATGCTTTCCTGCGAGCATGGCAGACATGGCTTGCCCGGCACCATACGGCACACGAGCGCTTGCTCTCGGGAATTGACGGCATTCTTCATATTCTTGACTGGGTGCCCGTGCGTTTGGTGGGGGTCGCTTATGCCCTGTTGGGCCACGGTGAGCGAGCGCTTCCGGCCTGGTTTGCATCCCTTGCCGACAGGCATACCTCTCAATACCAGGTTCTCACACAACTGGCACAGTACTCGCTGGCGAGAGAACCCCATCAGGATAAGATGAAAACACCGAAAGCTGCGGTATCGCTGGCGAAGAAGATTTCATTGGTGATTGTGGTCGTGGTGGCGTTACTGACGATTTACGGCACTTTGGTTTAGGGCCGGAAGGCTGTAATAAAACGCCCCGCATTGCGGGGCGTTTTATTTATCAGGCTTTCACTGCCTTCAGGTTTTTCTGCTTCAGGAAATAACCGACGCCCAGAATCGCAATCCACACTGGGATCAGGTAAACCGAGATGGCCATGCCTGGCGTTATCAGCATGATGACTAACACGCCAACCATAAACAGGAGGCAGACCCAGTTTCCTAACGGATAGAACAGGGCAGGGAAGCGGGTTTTCACCCCTTGTTGCTGCTTAGCACGGCGGAATTTCATGTGCGCCAGGCTGATCATCGCCCAGTTGATCACCAGGGCTGAGACAACCAGCGCCATCAGCAGGCCGAAAGCAGATTCCGGTGCCAGGTAGTTAATCAGCACGCAAAGGGCGGTAAAGCCTGCGGAAACCAGAATCGTGTTCACCGGTACACCGCGCTTATCGACGCTTTTCAACATCTTCGGCGCGTTCCCCTGCTGTGCCAGGCCGAACAGCATACGGCTGTTGCAGTAAACGCAGCTGTTGTAAACCGACAGGGCGGCGGTGAGCACCACGATATTCAGAGCGTTAGCCACGAAAGTGTCGCCCAGCTCATGGAAGATCAGCACGAACGGGCTGGTGTCTGCGGTCACGCGCGTCCACGGCAGCAGGGACAGCAGAATTGCCAGCGACCCCACATAGAAAATCAGAATACGGTAGATAACCTGGTTGGTCGCTTTTGGAATGCTCACTTCCGGGTTGTCTGCCTCTGCGGCGGTAATACCGACCAGTTCAAGCCCGCCGAAGGAGAACATAATGATAGCCATCATCATGACCAGCCCGGTGATGCCGTGCGGCAGGAAGCCACCCTGATCCCAGAGGTTGCTGACGGACGCCTGTGGACCACCGTTGCCGCTAAAGAGTAACCAGCCGCCGAACAGAATCATGGCGATAACCGCCACCACTTTGATGATAGCGAACCAAAACTCCATCTCACCAAAGACTTTAACGTTAGTTAAGTTGATGGCGTTGATAGCGATGAAGAACACCGCCGCCGTAGCCCAGGTTGGGATCTCCGGCCACCAGAACTGGATGTATTTGCCGACGGCCGTCAGTTCAGCCATGGCGACCAGAACGTAGAGTACCCAGTAGTTCCAGCCTGAAGCGAAGCCCGCGAAACCACCCCAGTACTTGTAAGCAAAATGGCTGAAGGACCCGGCTACCGGCTCCTCAACAACCATTTCACCCAGCTGGCGCATAATTAAAAATGCGATAAACCCGGCGATAGCATAGCCGAGAATAATTGCCGGACCTGCGGACTGGATGACGGATGCGCTGCCCAGAAACAGGCCCGTCCCGATAGCTCCACCCAGCGCGATAAGCTGAATGTGGCGGTTTTTAAGACCGCGCTTCAGCGTGTCGCCGTGCTGTTGACCTTCCATCATGTAACCTCGTAGTGGTTAATGTCTGCGCTACATTGACGCGGATGTAATTGTTGTATTCCGTAATGTGTAGTCTTTTTTTTACGGTTATCAATTATGAATTTTGCGGATAGGGCTACCGCATCGCAAAGAATAATGTTAAGTGCAGGCCTTTGCACCTGCTTTCTGCCACTGCTCTGACGAGTTGGGCAAAAAGAAACCATTTGTAAAAAAGAGGGGAGGACAAGGTGAGTCGGGAATACTTCTTGAGCCGCCGTTTTGCGTCACAAAAATGACATACATTCACCGCGTCTTTCGGTTGTTTTTGAAAAATATATCGTTTCATAAACGTTAACTTACCGCTTTGTGGGTAAACGCGAGTTAGTGCCCAAGTTATGGTTTTGAAAATCCCTTCTTTTGTTATTGTTAAAATGTGCCTGCTTTCATGATTTCAATCAAAACCAATATGGACAGAAGGTGAATACTTTGTTACTTTTAGCCTCACGAACGTGAAATTGGTCTTACCAATTGACTCCGGGCTAATGGCAGAGATAGGGAACGATGGCCTACAGCAAAATCCGCCAACCAAAATTATCCGATGTGATAGAGCAGCAGCTGGAGTTTCTCATCCTTGAGGGCACTCTACGCCCGGGCGAAAAACTTCCACCTGAACGCGAACTGGCGAAACAATTTGATGTTTCCCGTCCTTCGCTGCGCGAGGCCATCCAGCGTCTCGAAGCCAAGGGTTTGCTGCTTCGTCGCCAGGGCGGTGGTACTTTTGTCCAGAACAGCCTTTGGCAGAGCCTGAGCGACCCGCTGGTCGAACTGCTCTCAGACCATCCCGAATCCCAGTTTGATCTGCTTGAAACCCGCCATGCGCTTGAAGGTATTGCTGCTTATTACGCGGCGCTGCGCGGAACCGAAGAAGATCTCTCGCGCATTGGTGATTGCCATATTGCCATCCAGCAGGCTCAGGAGTCCGGTGATTTAGACGCCGAAGCCGATGCCGTCATGCAGTATCAAATTGCCGTAACCGAAGCCGCGCATAATGTTGTGCTTCTTCATTTATTGCGCTGCATGGAGCCTATGCTCGAACAGAACGTTCGCCAGAATTTTGAATTGCTCTACGCGCGCCGCGAGATGTTGGCGCAAGTGAGCAGCCATCGCGCCAGCATTTTTGCGGCGATTATGGCTCGCCAGCCGGAGCAGGCGCGAGAAGCGTCGCACCGTCACCTGGCGTTTATTGAGGAAATATTGCTGGATCGCAGCCGTGAGCAGAGCCGTCGTGAGCGCTCTCTCCGTCTCCTTCAGCAACGTAAGGATTAAGCGCCAAACTTTTAGCGCGCGGCAACTAAACACAGAACCTGTCTTATTGCGTTCTTTTCTTCAGTTACCCGAATTCATTCGGGTAAGAGCGCAATGGGACAGGTTCCAGATAAATCAACGTATTAGACAGATAAGGAATACCCCCATGTCAGAACGTTTCCCAAATGACGTGGATCCGATTGAAACTCGCGACTGGCTACAGGCGATCGAATCGGTTATCCGTGAAGAAGGTGTTGAGCGTGCACAGTATCTGATCGATCAGCTGCTGTCCGAAGCCAGCAAAGGCGGTGTGAAAGTCGCTGCTTCTGCAGGTGCTCGCAACTATGTGAACACCATTGCCGTTGAAGACGAACCGGAATACCCGGGCAATCTGGATCTGGAACGCCGTATCCGTTCTGCTATCCGCTGGAACGCCATCATGACCGTTCTGCGCGCATCCAAGAAAGATCTGGAACTGGGCGGCCACATGGCATCCTTCCAGTCTTCTGCGACCGTTTACGAAGTGTGCTTCAACCACTTCTTCCGTGCAGCCAATGAGAAAGACGGCGGCGATCTGGTGTACTTCCAGGGCCACATCTCTCCGGGCATCTATGCACGTGCTTTCCTTGAAGGCCGCCTGACCGAAGAGCAGATGAACAATTTCCGTCAGGAAGTTCACGGTAAAGGTCTGTCTTCTTATCCGCACCCTAAACTGATGCCAGAATTCTGGCAGTTCCCGACCGTTTCCATGGGTCTGGGCCCAATCGGTGCGATCTACCAGGCTAAATTCCTGAAATATCTGGAACACCGTGGCCTGAAAGACACCTCTGAGCAAACCGTTTACGCCTTCCTGGGCGACGGTGAAATGGATGAGCCAGAATCTAAAGGCGCGATCACCATCGCGACCCGTGAGAAGCTGGACAACCTGTGCTTCATCATCAACTGTAACCTGCAGCGTCTGGATGGTCCGGTCACCGGTAACGGCAAGATCATCAACGAACTGGAAGGCATCTTCAGCGGTGCTGGCTGGAACGTTATCAAAGTGATGTGGGGCGGTCGTTGGGATGAGCTGCTGCGTAAAGATACCAGCGGTAAACTGATCCAACTGATGAACGAAACCGTTGACGGTGACTACCAGACCTTCAAATCCAAAGACGGTGCCTACGTTCGTGAGCACTTCTTCGGCAAATACCCTGAAACCGCAGCGCTGGTTGCCGACTGGACTGATGAGCAGATCTGGGCCCTGAACCGCGGTGGTCACGATCCGAAGAAAGTCTACGCTGCACTGAAAAAAGCGCAGGAAACCAAAGGTAAAGCGACCGTTATCCTGGCCCACACCATCAAAGGTTACGGCATGGGCGATACCGCAGAAGGTAAAAACATCGCTCACCAGGTGAAGAAAATGAACATGGACGGCGTGCGTTACATCCGCGACCGTTTCAACGTGCCAGTGACCGATGAGCAGGTAGAAAACCTGTCTTACATCACCTTCCCAGAAGGCACTGAAGAGCACAAGTACCTGCACGAACGTCGTCAGGCGCTGAAAGGCTACCTGCCTGCTCGTCAGCCTAACTTCTCCGAAAAACTGGAACTGCCTGCGCTGGAAGACTTCTCTCAGCTGCTGGAAGAGCAGAACAAAGAGATCTCAACCACCATCGCCTTCGTTCGTGCCCTGAACGTGATGCTGAAGAACCCGTCTATCAAAGACCGTCTGGTTCCAATCATCGCCGATGAAGCGCGTACCTTTGGTATGGAAGGTCTGTTCCGTCAGATCGGTATCTACAGCCCGAACGGCCAGCAGTACACCCCGCAGGACCGCGAGCAGGTTGCATACTACAAAGAAGACGAGAAAGGCCAGATTCTGCAGGAAGGGATCAACGAACTGGGTGCTGGCGCATCCTGGCTGGCGGCTGCGACTTCTTACAGCACCAACAACCTGCCGATGATTCCGTTCTACATCTACTACTCGATGTTCGGTTTCCAGCGTATCGGTGACCTGTGCTGGCAGGCTGGCGACCAACAGGCTCGCGGCTTCCTGGTCGGCGGGACTTCCGGTCGTACTACGCTGAACGGTGAAGGTTTGCAGCACGAAGATGGCCACAGCCACATTCAGTCTCTGACTATTCCTAACTGTATCTCTTACGATCCGTCTTACGCGTACGAAGTGGCTGTCATCATGCACGACGGTTTGACCCGTATGTACGGTGAAGCGCAAGAGAACATTTACTACTACATCACCACCCTGAACGAAAACTACCACATGCCGGCTATGCCAGCAGGTGCCGAGGAAGGTATCCGTAAAGGTATCTACAAACTCGAAACCGTTGCAGGTAGCAAAGGTAAAGTTCAGCTGCTGGGCTCCGGTTCTATCCTGCGTCACGTGCGTGAAGCAGCACAGATCCTGGCGAACGACTACGGCGTGGGCTCTGACGTGTACAGCGTAACCTCCTTCACCGAACTGGCTCGCGATGGCCAGGATTGTGAGCGCTGGAACATGCTGCACCCAATGGAAACTCCGCGCGTACCTTACATTGCTCAGGTGATGAACGACGCTCCAGCGGTTGCTTCTACTGACTATATGAAACTGTTCGCTGAGCAGGTTCGTACTTACGTACCAGCTGATGATTATCGCGTACTGGGCACCGACGGCTTCGGTCGTTCTGACAGCCGCGAAAACCTGCGTCACCACTTCGAAGTTGATGCTTCTTACGTGGTCGTAGCAGCCCTGGGCGAACTGGCTAAACGTGGCGAAATCGATAAGAAAGTGGTTGCTGATGCAATTACTAAATTCAACATCGATGCAGAAAAAGTTAACCCGCGTCTGGCGTAAGAGGTAAAGAGACAATGGCTATCGAAATCAAAGTACCAGACATCGGCGCTGATGAAGTTGAAATCACCGAGATTCTGGTCAAAGTTGGCGACAAAGTTGAAGCTGAACAGTCGCTGATCACTGTAGAAGGCGATAAAGCCTCTATGGAAGTTCCGTCTCCACAGGCTGGCGTCGTGAAAGAGATCAAAGTCTCTGTCGGCGACAAAACCGAGACCGGCAAACTGATCATGATTTTCGATTCCGCCGAAGGTGCAGCAGCCGCTGCACCTGCTAAGGCAGAAGAGAAGAAAGAAGCCGCTCCGGCCGCAGCACCTGCTGCCGCGAGCGCAAAAGACGTTAACGTGCCAGATATCGGCGGTGACGAAGTAGAAGTTACCGAGATCATGGTGAAAGTGGGCGACACCGTTGCCGCTGAACAGTCTCTGATCACCGTAGAAGGCGACAAAGCTTCTATGGAAGTCCCAGCTCCGTTCGCGGGCGTGGTGAAAGAGATCAAAATCAGCACCGGCGACAAAGTGTCTACCGGCTCTCTGATCATGGTCTTCGAAGTGGCGGGTGCCGCACCTGCTGCTGCTCCAGCACAGGCTGCTGCTCCGGCTGCCGCCGCAGCACCTGCGGCTTCCGGCTCTAAAGAAGTTAACGTCCCGGACATCGGCGGTGATGAAGTTGAAGTCACTGAAGTGATGGTTAAAGTGGGCGACAAAGTTGCCGCTGAGCAGTCACTGATCACCGTAGAAGGCGACAAAGCTTCCATGGAAGTGCCTGCACCGTTCGCCGGTACCGTGAAAGAAATAAAAATCAGCACCGGCGACAAAGTGTCCACTGGTTCCCTGATCATGGTCTTCGAAGTAGAAGGCGCTGCACCTGCTGCGGCTCCAACTGCTGCTGCACCAGCTCCAGCCGCTGCGGCACCAGCCCCGGCAGCCAAAGCCGCTGCGCCTGCTGCTAAAGCAGAAGGTAAATCTGAATTCGCTGAAAACGACGCGTACGTTCATGCGACTCCGCTGATCCGCCGTCTGGCTCGCGAGTTCGGCGTTAACCTGGCGAAAGTGAAAGGCACCGGCCGTAAAGGTCGTATCCTGCGTGAAGACGTTCAGGCTTACGTGAAAGACGCTGTTAAACGCGCTGAAGCAGCTCCGGCTGCGACCGGCGGTGGTCTGCCAGGCATGCTGCCATGGCCGAAAGTTGACTTCAGCAAGTTCGGCGAAATCGAAGAAGTGGAAATGGGCCGCATCCAGAAAATCTCTGGTGCTAACCTGAGCCGTAACTGGGTGATGATCCCGCACGTTACCCACTTCGACAAAACCGATATCACCGATCTGGAAGCGTTCCGTAAGCAGCAGAACGACGAAGCCGCTAAGCGTAAGCTGGACGTGAAGTTCACTCCTGTAGTGTTCATCATGAAAGCCGTTGCGGCCGCGCTGGAGCAGATGCCTCGCTTCAACAGCTCCCTGTCCGAAGATGGCCAGAAGCTGACGCTGAAAAAATACATCAACATCGGTGTGGCGGTTGATACCCCGAATGGTCTGGTTGTTCCAGTCTTCAAAGACGTGAACAAGAAGAGCATCACTGAGCTGTCTCGCGAACTGATGGCTATCTCCAAGAAAGCTCGCGACGGCAAGCTGACCGCTGGCGAAATGCAGGGCGGCTGTTTCACCATCTCCAGCCTGGGCGGTATCGGGACTACTCACTTCGCGCCGATCGTTAACGCGCCAGAAGTGGCTATCCTGGGTGTCTCCAAGTCTGCGATGGAGCCAGTCTGGAACGGTAAAGAGTTCACGCCGCGTCTGATGATGCCGATGTCTCTTTCCTTCGACCACCGCGTAATCGACGGCGCTGATGGAGCTCGCTTCATCACCATCATCAACAACATGTTGTCTGATATTCGCCGCCTGGTGATGTAATTGAAAAGCCGGCCAATCGGCCGGCTTTTTTCTGGTAATCTCATGGTGTTTGTGAGGTTATTGGCGAAAGCGACAATTCGTGAGCCGTTTGTTGTTTCAAAATTGTTAACAATTTTGTAAACTGCGGGCGGATAGAACGACCCGGTGGACGACGGGTATAAATTAAGAGGTCATGATGAGCACAGAAATCAAAACTCAGGTCGTAGTACTTGGGGCAGGCCCGGCAGGTTACTCCGCAGCATTCCGCGCCGCGGATTTAGGTCTGGAAACCGTCATCGTAGAGCGTTACAGCACCCTTGGTGGTGTTTGTCTGAACGTCGGCTGTATCCCTTCTAAAGCGCTGCTGCACGTTGCTAAAGTTATCGAAGAAGCAAAAGCACTGGCCGAACACGGCATCGTTTTCGGTGAGCCGAAAACCGATATCGACAAAATTCGTACCTGGAAAGAGAAAGTTATCACTCAGCTGACCGGCGGCCTGGCGGGTATGGCCAAAGGCCGTAAAGTGAAAGTGGTAAACGGTCTGGGTAAATTCACCGGGGCTAACACCCTGGAAGTGGAAGGCGAAAACGGTAAAACCGTGATTAACTTCGACAACGCTATCATCGCGGCGGGTTCCCGTCCGATCGAGCTGCCGTTCATTCCTCATGAAGATCCACGCGTGTGGGATTCCACGGATGCGCTGGAGCTGAAATCCGTACCTAAACGCCTGTTGGTAATGGGCGGCGGTATCATCGGCCTGGAAATGGGCACCGTATACCATGCGCTGGGTTCAGACATTGACGTGGTTGAAATGTTCGACCAGGTTATCCCTGCCGCAGACAAAGACATCGTTAAAGTCTTCACCAAGCGCATCAGCAAGAAATTCAACCTGATGCTGGAAACCAAAGTGACTGCCGTTGAAGCGAAAGAAGACGGCATCTATGTTTCCATGGAAGGCAAAAAAGCCCCCGCAGAACCACAGCGTTACGACGCGGTTCTGGTGGCTATCGGCCGCGTGCCGAACGGTAAAAACCTCGATGCAGGCAAAGCCGGCGTTGAAGTTGACGACCGTGGCTTTATCCGCGTTGACAAACAGCTGCGCACCAACGTGCCACACATCTTTGCTATCGGCGACATCGTCGGTCAGCCAATGCTGGCACACAAGGGTGTTCATGAAGGCCATGTTGCCGCAGAAGTTATCGCCGGGATGAAGCACTACTTCGATCCGAAAGTGATCCCATCTATCGCTTACACCGAGCCAGAAGTTGCATGGGTTGGTCTGACTGAGAAAGAAGCGAAAGAGAAAGGTATCAGCTACGAAACCGCCACCTTCCCGTGGGCTGCTTCTGGCCGTGCTATCGCTTCCGATTGCGCAGACGGTATGACCAAGCTTATCTTCGACAAAGAGACTCACCGCGTTATCGGTGGGGCGATTGTCGGGACCAACGGCGGCGAGCTGCTGGGCGAAATCGGTCTGGCTATCGAGATGGGTTGTGACGCAGAAGACATCGCGCTCACCATCCACGCTCACCCGACGCTGCACGAATCCGTTGGCCTGGCGGCTGAAGTCTTCGAAGGCAGCATCACCGACCTGCCAAACGCGAAAGCGAAGAAAAAGTAACTTTCAGCGTCTGATAAAGCGGCCCTTTGGGGCCGTTTTTTTTTGCCCGTAAAAGGCCGCCCTTGCGAGCGGCCAGTAGCTTAATTGCCCAGGTTTAAAACGAACTGAACGGTAATGTCTGAAATATTCCAGCCACCCTGGCTTAGCGAAAGCAGTGAACCTAACGACAGAAGCAGCGCGTACAGCAAACGCATTTCCATTGCGTGTATACCCTTTGGGCTACGGCGATTCCTTCTTCACCGGAAAAGGCAGAATCAGGCAAGTGTTTGAGGCTTGCCACGTAGAGCGGTAGATCTGCTCCCATGCCCGGCGACTGGCTGCTACGCAAGCGAAGCAGGCCAAGAGTAGCGTTACGGTAGATCGCCTGAACGCTGAATCATCATTTTTAATTTGCGGTAAGTTGCAGCTGTTTTTATAAGGTTGTACGCAAAAGGTACAATTCATCTCGCCGTGATTCATTTTCAAATGCAGAATAGACAGCGTTTGGGGCTTGCCACAAAACATTGCCTTTCATCGTGTGCTACCACTTTGTCAGGGCAAACGAACCGCCGAAAGGCGGTTTTTTTGTGTCTGATGGTCATATCAAAAAGTAATCTATCCCCCCTTAACGATTCAGCAAAGTTTTAATGTTGCTTTTTTGTAAACAGATTAACACCCCCTGAAAATCCTGCTATGCTGCCCGACGCGGTACCGGGCATTTACCCTACAAACTGCTGTCTCACAGGAGCGTGAAGAGAGATCCGGTGTCGCCAAATGACAATGAGAGCGAGGAGAACCGTCGTGCTAGAAGAATACCGTAAGCACGTAGCTGAACGTGCCGCAGAAGGGATTGTTCCAAAGCCCTTAGATGCCACCCAAATGGCCGCACTGGTTGAGCTGCTGAAAACCCCACCAGCAGGTGAAGAAGCATTCCTGTTAGATCTGATTACTAACCGTGTACCGCCGGGCGTTGATGAAGCCGCCTACGTGAAAGCCGGTTTCCTTGCTGCCATTGCCAAAGGCGATGCCACTTCCCCGCTGATCTCCCCTGAAAAAGCCGTTGAACTGCTCGGCACCATGCAGGGTGGCTACAACATTCATCCGCTGATTGACGCGCTGGATAACGAAAAGCTGGCGCCGATTGCCGCCAAAGCGCTGTCCCATACGCTGCTGATGTTTGATAACTTCTACGACGTAGAAGAGAAAGCCAAAGCGGGCAACACCTACGCTCAGCAAGTGCTGAAGTCCTGGTCCGAAGCCGAGTGGTTCCTGTCTCGCCCTAAACTGGCCGAGAAAATCACCGTTACCGTCTTTAAAGTCACCGGTGAAACCAACACCGATGACCTGTCCCCGGCCCCGGATGCATGGTCCCGCCCGGACATCCCGCTGCACGCCCTGGCGATGCTGAAAAACGCCCGCGAAGGCATTGAGCCGGATCAGGCTGGCGTAATTGGCCCGATCAAGCAGATCGAAGCGCTGCAGAAAAAAGGTTTCCCTCTGGCCTACGTGGGCGACGTTGTAGGCACCGGTTCTTCCCGTAAATCTGCCACTAACTCCGTGCTGTGGTTCATGGGTGACGATATTCCGAACGTGCCAAACAAGCGCGGCGGTGGCGTTGTGCTGGGCGGCAAAATCGCCCCCATCTTCTTCAACACCATGGAAGATGCTGGCGCACTGCCGATCGAAGTTGACGTTAACGATCTGAATATGGGCGATGTGATCGACATTTACCCGTACAAAGGTGAAGTGCGTAACCACGAAACCGACGCGGTGATCGCTAACTTTGAACTGAAAACTGACGTGCTGCTGGACGAAGTTCGCGCCGGCGGCCGTATTCCGCTGATCATCGGCCGTGGCCTGACCACCAAAGCGCGCGAAGCACTGAGCTTGCCACATAGCGACGTATTTGTTCAGGCGAAAGACGTTGCCGCCAGCACCCGCGGTTACTCGCTGGCGCAGAAAATGGTTGGCCGCGCCTGTGGCGTGGAAGGTATTCGCCCTGGCGCTTACTGCGAACCGAAAATGACTTCCGTAGGTTCCCAGGACACCACCGGGCCGATGACCCGTGATGAGCTGAAAGACCTTGCCTGCCTTGGTTTCTCTGCGGATCTGGTGATGCAGTCCTTCTGTCACACCGCGGCCTATCCTAAGCCGGTGGACGTGACAACGCACCACACGCTGCCTGACTTCATTATGAACCGTGGCGGCGTGTCTCTGCGCCCGGGCGATGGCGTTATTCACTCATGGCTGAACCGCATGCTGCTACCGGATACCGTCGGCACCGGTGGTGACTCCCATACCCGTTTCCCAATCGGGATTTCCTTCCCGGCAGGTTCCGGTCTGGTGGCGTTTGCCGCGGCGACCGGCGTTATGCCGCTGGATATGCCTGAGTCCGTGCTGGTTCGCTTTAAAGGCGAAATGCAGCCGGGTATTACCCTGCGTGATTTGGTACACGCGATCCCGCTGTACGCGATCAAACAGGGCCTGCTGACCGTGGAGAAGAAAGGCAAGAAAAACATCTTCTCTGGCCGTATCCTTGAAATCGAAGGTCTGCCGACGCTGAAAGTTGAGCAGGCGTTTGAGCTGACCGATGCTTCCGCAGAGCGTTCTGCCGCAGGTTGCACCATTAAACTGGATCGCGAACCGATCGAAGAGTACCTGAATTCCAACATCGTGCTGCTGAAGTGGATGATTGCCGAAGGTTACGGCGACCGTCGTACGCTTGAGCGCCGTATTCAGGGCATGGAAAAATGGCTGGCAGATCCGCAACTGATGGAAGCCGACGCTGATGCAGAATATGCGGCAGTGATCGACATCGATCTGAACGATATCAAAGAGCCAATCCTCTGCGCGCCAAACGACCCGGACGATGCTCGTCTGCTGTCCGACGTAGCCGGGGAGAAGATCGACGAAGTGTTTATCGGTTCCTGCATGACCAACATCGGTCACTTCCGTGCGGCCGGTAAACTGCTGGACAGCCACAAAGGTCAGCTGCCAACTCGCCTGTGGGTGGCGCCGCCAACCCGTATGGACGCGGCTCAGCTGACGGAAGAAGGCTATTACAGCGTGTTTGGTAAGAGCGGGGCCCGTATCGAAATTCCAGGCTGCTCCCTGTGCATGGGTAACCAGGCTCGTGTGGCAGATGGCGCGACGGTCGTGTCGACTTCAACCCGTAACTTCCCGAACCGTTTGGGAACCGGCGCGAATGTCTTCCTGGCTTCTGCTGAGCTGGCGGCCGTGGCTTCCCTGTTGGGTAAACTGCCTACTCCTGACGAATATCAGACCTTCATGACTCAGGTTGATAAAACGGCGGTAGACACTTACCGCTACCTGAACTTTGACCAGCTGTCTCAGTACACCGAGAAAGCGGACGGCGTCATCTTCCAGACCGCCGTTTAAAGGCTAAATACCCTCACTCTGTGCTCTCTCTCCCTGTGGGAGAGGGCCGGGGTGAGGGCACCAGACCACTCTGCGTTTCTCCTTTTTATTTCTCGTCCTTCTACTCGCCACGCTGTTTTCCCCTGACTTTGCTGCGATAATTAAGCCTATAGGCGTGGGTGAGGATTTCCCCCGCGATGTAGAGGAAACAGCGATGGACTATGAATTTCTGCGTGACATCACCGGTATGGTAAAGGTGCGTATGTCAATGGGGCACGAGGTTGTCGGCCACTGGTTTAATGAGGAAGTGAAGGGTAACCTGGCGCTGCTGGATGAAGTCGAGCAGGCCGTGCTTGCAGTGAAAGGCAGCGAGCGGCAGTGGCAGCGTGCCGGGCACGAATATACTCTGTGGTTGGACGAGGAGGAGGTAATCGTCCGCGCTAACCAGCTGGAAATTTCCGGGGATGAGATGGAAGAGGGAATGAGCTACTACGACGAAGAGAGTCTCTCTTTTTGCGGCGTAGAGGACTTCCTGCAGGTGGTACATGCTTACCGGGAATTCCTGCAGCAGCGTTAACGCGCTGGGGCTGATACCGCCCCCACGTTGTTTGGTCTTAGAGCCAATGACCGTGGTTACACGGTCATTATTTCAGCCTCGGTGGGGAAAGCGTTATTTAACGTAGGCCAGCAGGCTTAAGGAATCGCGCGCCAGAGATTTGCATTTTGTTGCCGTGGGGATGGCAATACCGCTCAAATCTTTGTAGCTGTCTTCACCTAATGCTTTCATGTTCCAGCTATCGTAGTTGGTGAGATCCCATTGATTTTGTTGGGCAAAAAATACCAGCGCGCGTCGGATCTGGCCGTTAGGGAGGTTTTGGTAGCCACAATCATTTTTTAAGAACACAAATACCGCAGTCAGATCGGCCATATCTTCTGCTTCAGACTCACTCAGCGCCAGGCTGCTGGTAGAAAAAGCCAGCAAAATGCCCAGTAATAACGCCCTAACTCCCATCTTCATCACGTCTACCACTTTTTCTCAGATACGAAACGTTAACACAGTTAAATGGGCGTCGACGATATTTATTATGAGCTTAAAACTTGACCTTACCGTTAGGGAAAGGTTTATGCTCGCCGACAAGTATGCCAACTAAAGGAATTGACTATGCATCGCCGTAATTTTCTAAAATATACCGCGGCGCTGGGGGCTTTCAGCGCGCTGCCACTCTGGAGCCGTGCCGCGCTGGCGGCCGATCGTCCGGCGTTGCCTATCCCACCTTTGCTTGCCCCGGATGCCAAAAATAGCATTCGCCTCACCGTAAACGCAGGAAAGAGCGTTTTTGCCGGGAAATCTGCCACGACCTGGGGCTATAACGGCGCTTTGCTTGGCCCGGCGTTAAAGCTAACGCAAGGGGAAGCGGTCACGGTCGATATCCATAATAACCTGGCAGAAGAAACCACGCTGCACTGGCACGGGCTTGAGGTCGGCGGCGGAGTCGATGGCGGCCCGCAGGGCGTTATCGCCGCCGGTGCAAAACGCAGCGTCACCTTTACGCCGCAGCAGCGGGCGGCGACCTGTTGGTTCCACCCGCATCAGCATGGTAAAACCGGGCATCAGGTGGCCATGGGGCTTGGTGGCCTCGTATTGATTGAAGATAACGAAAGTGCCCAACTGATGCTGCCGAAGCAGTGGGGCATCGATGATATTCCGCTGATTATCCAGGATAAACGTTTCGGTAAGGACGGAGAGATTGACTACCAGCTGGACGTCATGAGCGCGGCCGTAGGCTGGTTTGGCGACACGCTGCTATGCAACGGCGCCGTTTATCCCCAGCACACCAATCCGCGCGGCTGGCTGCGCCTGCGTTTGCTTAACGGCTGTAATGCCCGCTCGTTGAACATTGCTGCCAGCGACAATCGCCCGCTCTATGTCATCGCCAGCGACGGCGGACTGCTGGCAGAGCCAGTCAAAGTCATGGAGCTGGAAATTTTGATGGGGGAACGGTTCGAGGTGTTGGTCGATACCCGTGACGGCAAGCCTTTTGATATTGTTACGCTGCCGGTGAAGCAAATGGGCATGACCGTGGCACCTTTCGACAAACCTGCTCCGGTGGTTCGCATTCAGCCGCTGATTATCGCAGCCTCTGGCACGCTGCCGGACAAACTGGTCAACGTGCCTGGGCTCCCGTCGCTGGAAGGTGTAACCGAGCGCTGGCTGCAACTGATGATGGATCCGATGCTCGACATGATGGGCATGCAGGCGCTGATGGATAAATATGGCATGCAGGCGATGGCGGGCATGTCGATGGACGGCCACGGTGATATGGGCGGTATGAGCCATGGCAGCATGAAGAACATGGACCACGGCAGTATGGGGAATATGAATCACGGCGGCATGGGCCACGGATTTGATTTCCACAATGCCAACAAAATCAACGGCAAAGCTTTCGATATGGTGACCCCGGCGTTTGCTGCGCAAAAAGGGAAATACGAGAAGTGGACGATATCCGGGGAAGGCGACATGATGCTGCACCCGTTCCATATTCACGGCACCCAGTTCCGTATCCTGTCCGAAAACGGTAAACCTGTGGCGGCGCACCGCCAGGGCTGGAAAGATACGGTGAAGGTGGAAGGTGCGCGCAGCGAAGTGCTGGTGAAGTTTGAGCATGCAGCACCAAAGGAAGCGGCCTATATGGCGCACTGCCATCTGCTGGAGCATGAAGATACCGGGATGATGCTCGGTTTTACCGTCGCATAAAAGAAAGAGCGGGTGGCCTGAGCCACCCGCAGTGTTTTATTTTGCGTCGTCCGGCAGAGCGTACGCCACAATATAATCCCCCATCTTCGTGCCGAAGGAACCGTGGCCGCCTGCGGAAATCACCACATACTGCTTACCGTTCACTTCATACGTCATCGGCGTAGCCTGTCCACCGGCTGGCAGACGCGCTTCCCACAGCTGTTTCCCGTCACGCATATCAAACGCGCGCAGGTAGTTATCTGCGGTGGCACCAATAAACATTACGTTACCAGCGGTGGAGATTGGGCCACCCAGCATTGGCATCCCCATGCGGAATTTCATTGGAATACCGGTTGGGAATGGCATGCTGTCTTCCACGGTACCAATACGTTTTTTCCACACGATTTCGTTGGTTTTCAGATCAACGCCGGAGATGTAGCCCCAGGCCGGCTGTTTGCACGGCAGGCTGAGCGGCGACAGGAACGGGTTCAGCGTAACGCCATACGGCACGCCGTACTGCGGCTGAACGCCGGATTCCGTGCCCGAGCCTTTTGCGTCTTTTGGTGGTTCCATTGGGTTGCCTGGCCCGCGTGGGATCAGCTTAGACACGAACGGCAGCGCCATCGGGTTGGTCATTGCGACCTGGTTATTCGGGTCAACGGAGATCCCGCCCCACTCGAACATGCCCAGGTTGCCAGGGAACACTAGCGTCCCTTTTTCTGAAGGTGGGGTAAAGATGCCTTCATAGCGCATGCTGTGGAACATCACGCGGCAGACCAACTGATCGAACATGGTCGCACCCCACATATCCGCTCCGCTCAGATCTTTCTTCGGACGGAAGGTCAGCTCGGAGAATGGTTGGGTAGGGGAAACATGGTCGCCTTTGGCGGCACCCTGCGGAACAGGCTGCTCCGGGGCTGGTACCACTAATTTGCCGTCGCGGCGGTCCAGCACAAAAATGTTGCCGGTTTTAGCCGGGGCGTAGACAACCGGCACCTTGTTGCCGTTCTTGTCGGTGATATCCGCCAGCGTTGGCTGGGCAGGCATGTCCATATCCCACAGGTCGTGGTGGACGGTCTGATAGGACCAGGCCAGCTTACCGGTGGTGGCATTCAGCGCCACGATGCTGCTGGCGTAGCGTTCCTGCTCAGGCGTGCGGTTGCCGCCCCAGATGTCCGGCGTGGTCACGCCCATCGGCAGGTAAACCAGATCCAGTTTCGCATCATATGCCGCCGGAGCCCACGAGTTCGGCGAGTTCAGCGTGTAATGATGCTCGTCATCCGGGATAGCGTTTGGATCTTTCGCGCCTGGGTCAAACGCCCACAGCAGTTTACCGGTATTAACGTCAAAACCACGGATGACGCCGGAAGGCTCACGGGTAGAGAAGTTGTCGGTCACTGCCCCGGCAATCACAATCACCTTGTCGGTCACGATAGGCGGTGAAGTCGGCTCGTACATACCTGGCGTGGTCACCGGCTGGTTGGTCTGCAGGTTCAGAATACCTTTGTTCGCAAAGCTCTCACACAGCTTGCCGGTATCGGCGTTGAGCGCGAACAGGCGACCATCGTTCACCGGCAGAAGGATGCGGCGAGGACAGTCGGCCACTACATCCGCAGGGGCGTTATCCGCGGTGGCTTCGTGGTAAGAAACGCCACGGCAGGTCACGTGCTGGAACGAAGGGTCGGTATTTAACTGAGGGTCAAACTTCCACTTTTCTTTCCCGGTGGAGGCATCCAGTGCGAACAGCTGCTGGTGGGCAGTACACAGGTAAAGCATATCGCGGATTTTGATCGGGGTGACTTCGTTGGTGATTTCACCCGGGTCGGTAGCACGCTTCACGTCGCCGGTCTGGAAGCGCCAGGCTTCCTTCAACTGGCCCACGTTCTGCGTGGTGATCTGCTTGAGCGGAGAGAAACGCTGCCCTTCCTGATTGCGGCCATAAGCTGGCCAGTCGGCATCAGGAATGGAAGACTCAGCGGTAGCTTCGGCATTATCCAGATTCAGCGTACCGTTGATCTCTTGCGGGTCATTAAAGCCCGCCCAGACCAGCACAACGGCGGTAATCAGCAGGGAAACCACCAGCGATGCTGCCGCGCCGCTTGCTGGAATCACCAGGCGGCGATACACAAACGGTAGCAGAAGCCAGACGCCGAAGAACACCAGCACGTCGCAGCGCGGCGTCAGCGCCCAGAAGTCGAAGCCGACTTCCCAGACGCCCCAGGCCATCGTACACAGCAGCAGGGCGGCGTAGAGCCAAAGCGCGGAGGCTTTGCTCTTCCACAGCAGCCAGGCGACACCGAGCATCACCAAGCCGGCGATCGGGTAATACCACGACCCGCCTATAGCCACTAACCATATCCCGCCAAAGAGTAAATAGAGCCCGCAAAGTACAGCAAAGAGGGCCGAGAGGGTCACAAATAGTTGCGATCCGGTTTTATTTATTTTCACAATTATCACACTCATAAAGGTTTGATAGCATTTAATTATAGTTATTAACAAGTGTGATGGTTGTCACATTTATGGCTTTTTTTTGAAGTGGGGATGTGAAGGCGATTTGCTGGTATACTCCACGCCTCAATATTTTGTGTTGGCTGCAGGTGAACCAGCATTAAATGATTTGTTTTTAAATCATATGGTTAGAGATATGAAACATACTGTTGAAGTGATGATCCCGGAAGCGGAGATCAAAGCCCGTGTCGCTGAACTGGGTCGTCAAATCACCGAACACTATCGCGACAGCGGCAGTGACATGGTGCTGGTGGGTCTGCTGCGTGGTTCATTTATGTTTATGGCGGATCTGTGCCGTGAAGTTCAGGTTTCCCATGAAGTCGATTTTATGACCGCATCAAGCTACGGCAGCGGCATGTCCACCACTCGCGACGTGAAGATCCTAAAAGATCTGGACGAAGATATCCGTGGGAAAGATGTGCTGATCGTGGAAGATATCATCGACTCCGGCAACACCCTGAGCAAAGTGCGCGAGATCCTGAGCCTGCGTGAACCAAAATCTCTGGCCATTTGTACGCTACTGGACAAACCGACTCGCCGCGAAGTGAATGTTAACGTTGAATACGTTGGCTTCTCTATCCCAGACGAATTCGTCGTTGGCTACGGCATTGACTATGCCCAGCGCTATCGCCACCTGCCGTTCGTTGGCAAAGTGGTGATGCTGGACGAGTAATCAATCGTCGTAAGCTAACAAAAAAGGGCCTTAAAAGGCCCTTTTTGCTATCCACATTTCACGGAATTATTGCGAAGCTGCGCGATTCCGGTGGCTATGGTGGGTATTCTTCAGGTTGGCTATGCCGCTGCGGTAGCCCTGCTCAAGTGACTCGCGGCTGGTGGCCGTCACTTCAAGGTCGCGCAAGCGTCCGTCGTGAATACCGTAGACCCAGCCGTGAACCGTGACTTTCTGGCCACGCTTCCAGGCAGACTGCATGATGGTGGAATGGCCGATGTTGTACACCTGCTCCATGACGTTCAATTCGCAGAGCGTGTCCATCCGCTGTTCCGGTGCCAGTTCCCCTAAGAGCGAACTATGCTTGAACCACAGGTCGCGAATGTGCAGCAGCCAGTTGTTAATTAGGCCCAGCTCCGGGTTTTCTACCGCAGCCTGAACGCCGCCGCAGCCGTAGTGACCGCAGATAATAATGTGCTCAACTTCAAGGACGTCTACAGCGTATTGCACAACGGAAAGGCAATTCAGATCGGTATGAACAACGAGGTTTGCCACGTTACGGTGAACAAAGAGTTCGCCTGGCTCCAGGCCGGTAAGTCGTTCGGCGGGAACACGGCTGTCGGAGCAGCCAATCCAGAGAAAGCGGGGTTTTTGTGCCTGGGCAAGTCTTTCGAAGAAACCGGGGTCTTCCTCAACCAGCATTTTTGACCAAAGTTCATTATTGCTGATAAGGGAATCAATGTCTTTCATGTGAGGTTAACGCCTGTCACCCGAGAAGTGCGATGGGGTAATATAGGGTAACTCAACGAATTTTCAAACAAGTACCGAATAAGGTAAGCGAATATCCATGACAATTGCATTGGAACTGGAACAGTTAACGAAAACCTATCCCGGTGGCGTCCAGGCGCTACGTGGCATAGATCTTCGCGTTGAAGCGGGTGATTTCTATGCGCTGCTCGGCCCTAACGGTGCGGGAAAATCCACCACTATCGGCATTATCAGTTCGCTGGTGAATAAAACCTCCGGCCGTGTGCGGGTGTTTGGCTACGATCTGCAAAAAGACGTGGTCAACGCCAAACGCCAGCTTGGCCTGGTGCCCCAGGAATTCAACTTCAACCCGTTTGAAACGGTGCAGCAGATCGTCGTGCACCAGGCTGGCTATTACGGCGTTGAGCGCAGCGAAGCGATAGCGCGCAGCGAAAAGTATTTAAAACAGCTCGATCTGTGGGAAAAACGCAACGAACGTGCGCGGATGTTATCGGGAGGGATGAAGCGCCGCCTGATGATTGCCCGTGCGTTAATGCACGAACCTAAGCTGCTGATTTTGGACGAACCTACCGCCGGCGTAGACATCGAGCTGCGCCGCTCTATGTGGGGCTTCCTGAAAGATCTCAACGACAAAGGCACCACCATTATTCTGACTACTCACTATCTGGAAGAAGCCGAAATGCTGTGCCGCAACATCGGCATTATCCAGCGTGGTGAATTGGTAGAGAACACCTCGATGAAATCGCTGCTTTCCAAGCTGAAATCAGAAACCTTCATCCTGGATCTGGCTCCTAAAAGTCCACTGCCTAAGCTCGACGGTTACCAGTATCGGCTGGTGGACACGTCCACGCTGGAAGTCGAAGTTTTGCGTGAACAGGGGATTAACAGCGTGTTCAGCCAGCTAAGCGCGCAGGGGATTCAGGTACAGAGTATGCGTAACAAAGCTAACCGTCTCGAAGAGTTGTTCGTGACGCTGGTAAACGGTAAACAAGGGGATCAGGCATGATGCAGCTGTACTGGGTGGCGCTGAAAAGCATCTGGACCAAAGAAGTTCACCGCTTCGCCCGTATCTGGATCCAGACGCTGGTTCCGCCGGTCATCACCATGACCCTGTATTTCATTATCTTTGGTAACTTGATTGGCTCGCGTATCGGCGAAATGCACGGCTTCACCTATATGCAGTTCATCGTGCCGGGCCTGATCATGATGGCGGTGATCACCAACGCCTACGCCAACGTCGCTTCCTCATTCTTCAGCGCGAAGTTCCAGCGCAATATCGAAGAGCTGCTGGTGGCACCGGTACCCACGCACGTGATCATCGCGGGCTACGTTGGTGGCGGCGTCGCGCGCGGTCTGTGCGTGGGGATCCTGGTCACGGCGGTGTCGCTGTTCTTCGTCCCGTTCCAGGTGCATTCCTGGCTGTTCGTGGCGTTGACGCTGGTACTGACGGCTATTCTGTTCTCGCTGGCCGGTCTGCTGAACGCCGTCTTTGCCAAAACGTTCGATGATATCAGCCTGATCCCGACCTTCGTGCTGACGCCGCTGACCTATCTGGGCGGGGTGTTTTATTCCCTGACCCTGCTGCCTCCGTTCTGGCAGGCGCTCTCGCACCTGAACCCCATCGTCTACATGATTAGCGGCTTCCGTTTTGGTTTCCTGGGTATTACCGATGTGCCATTGGTGACCACCGTCGGCGTGCTGGCAATCTTTATCGTCGTGTTTTACTTGTTGTGCTGGTATCTCATCCAGCGCGGTCGCGGGCTACGAACCTAATAGTTCCTGATTAAATCCCCCTCTTTAGGGGGATTTTTTTACGCCAAATTGATACGCATCAGGCTACTTATTCAGCGTTCTGGCACACTGTCGCTCCATAAACAGGAGAGACTTTATGCTTGGCTGGGTCATTGCCGGACACGACGACTACGCACAAAAGATACTGGATGCTCTCGAGCAGCGCTTTGGGCCGCAGCCTCAGTGCTGTGCGGTGAATTTCTGGCACGGGTTAAGCACCAATATGCTTAGCCGGATGATGTGCGATGCTCTTCACCACTGCGATTCGGGCGACGGCGTTATCTTTCTGACCGATATCAGCGGGGCGGAACCTTACCGGGCAGCGGCATTGATGAACCATAAGCATGAACATTGCGAAGTTATCGCCGGGGTAACGCTGCCGCTGCTTTTAGCGATGCGTGAACAGCGGGACAATATCTCCAGCGAAGCCTTTCGGCAGCTTATTGTGGAGCAGGGCGGGGATACGGTGACCAGCCTTTGGCATCAGCAACAAAAGAACCCGCCGTTTGTATTGCTGCACAATTATTAAGGGCATGTATCTATTGAGGTTGGTATTCCTCTGTCTTTTGCTAAAATAATGACTTCCTTCCGTCTTTCCGACAAAAACTGACTAATTTGCCATGTTAACTCGCCTTGTTTATTGCGTCATGCTAGTCATCAGCATCGGAACTGCTCAGGCTAGCCTGCTCAGTAGCCATGACACCCCCGCCCAATATATGCAAACCACCGAAGATGCCGATATCTGGGCGCAGGTTGGTGATAATGTGATTTCCGTCGGCCGTATCGGCCAGGGGCAAATCCTGGCGGTGGTGCCGACGCCCGCAGATTACTACGAGTTTAATTTCGGCTTCGGTACTGGGTTTATCGATAAGGCGCATCTTGGCCCGGTAAAAGGCAAGCAGCGAGTGGAAGACCGGCTGGGGGATCTCAACAATCCGTTGAGTAACCAAAACTTGATCACCTTCCGCGACGTGGCTATCTATAGCGAGCCGGCCACCTCGTCAGCGGTGTTCGGCACGCTGGCAGATAACCTGCGCTACCCAATCATCGGCAAGCTCAAAGATCGCCTGAACCAGACCTGGTACCAAATCCGCATTGGCAATCGTCTGGGCTACATCAGCAGCCTAGACGCGCAGCCGGATAACGGCATTCCGGTTCTGACCTATCACCACATTCTGCGTGATGAGGAAAATACGCGTTTCCGCCATACGTCGACGACCACCTCGGTGGTTGCGTTCAGTAACCAGATGACCTGGCTGCGTGACATGGGCTACACCACGCTGACGATGTATCAGTTGGAAGGTTATCTGCGTAACCGTATGAATCTCCCGGCTCGCTC
The DNA here is from genome assembly GCF_059414925.1 of Cedecea sp. B1(4). NCBI lineage: Bacteria > Pseudomonadati > Pseudomonadota > Gammaproteobacteria > Enterobacterales > Enterobacteriaceae > Cedecea > Cedecea sp. B1(4). The sequence continues at coordinate 401,852 of NZ_JCAHMZ010000003.1, forward strand.
GGTGGTGATCACCTTTGATGACGGGTTGAAATCAGTCTACCGTTACGCATTCCCGATTCTGAAACAGTACGGCTTTAAAGCGACGGCTTACATTATCTCGTCACGCATTAAGCGTCATCCACAGCCGTGGAATCCAAAGTCTCTGCAGTTTATGAGTATTTCTGAGCTGGAGGCGATTCAAAGCGTGTTCGATATTCAGTCGCACACGCATTTCCTGCATCGCGTGGATAACTACCGCCGCCCGATTCTTCTGAGCCGTAGCTACCACAATATCCTGTTTGATTTTGAGCACTCGCGCCGTGCGCTGTCGCAGTTCAATCCGCACGTGCTTTATCTCTCTTATCCGTTTGGCGGCTATAACGATATTGCGGTAAAAGCTGCAAACGATGCAGGGTTCCATATGGCCGTAACCACGGTGCGTGGGAAGGTGAAACCGGGCGACAACCCGTTCTTACTGAAGCGGCTTTATATTATGAGGACGGATTCGCTGGAGACGATGTCGAGGACGATTACCAATCAGCCTGAATCGTGAGTACGTGAGCTAAACTGGGGTTGTTCGATCCCCTCTCCCGCGTGGGGAGAGGGTTAGGGTGAGGGCGGTTGTTACGCGACCTGAACCGGCACGGCTTTCGCGAGACGCTTCATCTCATTCTCACCGTCAAAGTAGGCCACTTTTGGCTGCCAGCTGCGCGCCTGCTCATCTGGCATAGTAACGTAACTGGCGATAATCAGGATGTCACCGACGTCGGCGCAGTGTGCCGCCGCGCCGTTAACGGAGATGATTTTAGAACCACGTTCACCGGCGATAGCGTAGGTAGAAAAACGCTTCCCGTTGGTGACGTTGTAGATGTCGATGGCTTCATATTCCAGAATGCCTGCCGCCTCAAGGAAGTCCTGATCGATGGCGCAGGAGCCTTCGTAATGCAAGTCCGCCTGAGTCACTTTGACGCGGTGTAACTTGCCTTGCAGCATGGTGCGAATCATAAACTTGAACCTTTGTTACTGGGCTTAAAAAGCGCGGATATCACCCGCGCCGTGGATATTCGAGGCAGTATTGCCCTTTTTATTTAGGCTGTCTACTGCGCCAGATCGACGGTGACGTTATCAATCAGTCGGGCCTGACCGAGCCAGGCCGCCATCAGGATCACCGCACGTTTGCTTTCCGCTGACAGCTCCAGCAAAGTGTCCGCATCGCGGATTTGCAGGTCATCAGAACGGAAACCTTTTTCGTTCAGTTCTGTTGCCGCGAGAATCAGCATCTCTTCGGTATCACGGTCGCCGCCGCGCAGTTTTTCCGCCAGGCCGTTCATGACCTTGCTCAATCCCGGGGCGATTTTACGCTGATCTGCAGTCAGGTAGCCATTACGTGAGCTGAGCGCCAGGCCGTCTTTAGCGCGCACGGTCGGCACGCCAATAATCTCAATGTCGTAGCCCATATCGGCGACCATTTTACGGATCAGCGCTAGCTGCTGATAATCCTTTTGGCCAAAGCAGGCAACGTCGGGCTGAACGAGGTTGAACAGTTTGCTGACAATGGTGGAAACACCACGGAAATGCCCTGGGCGGCTGGCGCCTTCCAGCATGGTGGAGATGCCCGGCACATCCACAAATGTCTGTGTGTCGAGGCCCTGAGGGTAAACGTCAACCGGTGCCGGGGCAAAGACCATATCCACCTTGCGGCGGTTCAGCTTTTCGCAATCTTCCTGCAGAGTGCGCGGGTAGCGGGCTAAGTCGTCCGGCCGGTCAAACTGCATCGGGTTCACGAAAATACTGACCACGACCACATCAGCAACGGCTTTGGCTTCTTCCACCAGCGTCATGTGCCCATCGTGCAGGTTGCCCATGGTCGGCACCAGGGCGATGCGTTTCCCTTCCTGGCGCCAGCGGCGAATCTGCTGACGCAGCAGCGGTAACGTTTCGATAATCAGCACAACCTATCTCCTGTCAGTAAAAACTGTGTTCGTTGCCCGGATAACTGCCGGATTCGACTTCACTAATGTACTGGCGCACCGCGGTGCGAATATCGGCGGTCTCAGCAAGGAAATTCTTCGCAAACTTAGGAATATGGCCGCCAGTAATCCCAAAGGCATCATGCATCACCAGAATCTGCCCGTCCGTGACGTTGCCCGCGCCAATGCCAATCACTGGGATAGAAAGCGCTTCTGTTACGCGTTTAGCCAGCTCAACGGGAACGCACTCCAGCACCAGCAACTGGGCGCCAGCGGCTTCCAGCGCCAGAGCGTCATCCAGCAGCGTTTGCGCGGCCTGTTCGTCGCGGCCCTGAACTTTATATCCGCCAAAAATATTGACCGACTGCGGCGTTAATCCCAAATGACCACAAACCGGAACGGCGCGCTCCGTCAGCATTTTCACCGTGTCAGCCAGCCAGCGTCCGCCTTCGATTTTCACCATGTTAGCCCCGGCGCGCATTACCTCTGCGGAGTTGGCAAACGCCTGCTCCGGCGTGGCGTAGGCCATAAACGGCAGGTCAGCCAGCAGCAGGCAGTTTGGTGCACCGCGGCGAACCGCACGAGTGTGGTAGGCAATGTCTGCCACCGTGACCGGCAGCGTAGAGTCGTGGCCCTGAACCGTCATGCCCAGCGAATCGCCAACCAGCAAAACGCCGACGCCTTCGTCAGCAAACAGCTTAGCGAAGCTAAAGTCATAGGCGGTAAGGGTGGCGAATTTCTTGTTATCCTGCTTGAGCTTACGCAGGGTGGAGGTGGTAGTGGGTTTCATCATCATCCCCGGAGAAAGGTTAGAACAGGATACGGGCGCGCTGTTTACCAGCGGGTGATGCCCTCCAGGGAGAGGCTAGCCAGTATCGTGGCAACAGACTGCCCGTCGGGAAAGCGGCATTCCGGTGCTATTTCCAGCAGAGGAACCAGCATAAACGCGCGGTTCTTCATGTCGTAATGAGGCACAGTCAGGCGTTCGGTGTGCATTACCTCATCGCCAAACAGCATAAGATCGAGATCTAACGTCCGCGGCCCCCAGCGCTCTGCTTTGCGCATGCGGCCATGCTCCAGTTCAATACGTTGGGTATGGTCCAGAAGGGCTTCGGCAGACAGGTCGGTGTCCAGCATCACGGCAGCATTCAGATAATCTGGCTGATCCTGAGGGCCGAGCGGGGGAGTGCGGTAAAAAGAAGAACTGGCCACCATTCGGCTTTGTGGAATGGCGGCCAGGGCGTCAAGGGCAGAGGAAACCTGCTCCAGCGGCGACGCCTGGTTACTGCCCAGCGCGATATACGCGAGGGTCATGAATTACCTTCGCGACGTGGCGCGCGTTTGCGTGGGCGACGCGTGCGGCGGCGAGCTGCAGGCTCATCGCCAAGGTCGTTCAGCATATCTTTTTGCATTGGCGGCGCAGCTACCTGGAACTCGCCCCACCATTTGGTCAGACGCAGCAGTTCCTGGTTGTTCTCGACTTCCGCGCGCAGCGCCAGCAGGTCGTAAGACGCCCGGAATTTAGGATGCTCCATCAGCTTCCAGGCGCGTTTACCCTGGCGGCGGGACAGACGAAGCTGCAGGCCCCAGATGTCACGCACCAGCGTAGTAATGCGTTTTGGAATCGCCAGCGCACGGCAGGCTTCATCCAGCACTTCATTCATTGCCAGCGCAAAGGCGTCGTAGTAGGCGAGGCCGCTTTCCTGGGCAATCTTTTGCGCCATTTCCAGCTGCGGATACCAGAACATCGCCGCAAACAGGAACGCCGGATTTACGCGCATATCGTTATGAATGCGGGTATCGGTATTCTTCAGCACCAGCGCAATAATGCGTTCCATCGGGCTGTCGCCCTGCTCGGTGAAATAGCGGGTGATGATCGGGAACAACGGCTGGAAGAGCTGATATTCACGCAGCAGTTGGTAGGTTTCAAACCCGTATCCGGCCTGCAGAAGTTTGAGCGATTCTTCAAAGAGACGCGCCGGGGGCACATCGTTCAGCAGCGTGGCAAGGCGAGGAATCGGCTCGCCGGTTTCCGGGCTGATGGTCATATTCAGCTTGGCGGCAAAGCGCACGGCGCGCAGCATTCGCACTGGATCTTCGCGGTAACGTGTTTCCGGGTCGCCAATCAGGCGAATAATGCCTTTGTTCAGATCGTTCAGGCCGCCGACGTAATCCCGCACGGAGAAATCGGCCACGCTGTAGTAAAGACTGTTGATAGTGAAGTCGCGGCGTTGAGCATCTTCTTCGATAGAACCAAAGATGTTGTCACGCAGCAGCATGCCGTTCTGGCCACGCTGCGAGGTCTGACGGTCGGCAGACTGCTGCTCTTCATGATGGCCGCGGAAGGTGGCCACTTCGATGATTTCTGGCCCGAACATCACGTGAGCCAGGCGGAAACGGCGGCCAACCAGGCGGCAGTTACGGAACAGTTTGCGAACTTGTTCTGGCGTCGCGCTGGTGGTGACGTCGAAATCTTTCGGTTTTTTGCCCAGCAACAGGTCGCGGACGCCACCGCCGACGAGGTAAGCCTCGTAGCCTGCTTTGTTTAAACGGTAGAGCACCTTGAGGGCATTTTCACTGATATCTTTGCGGGAAATAGCGTGCTGATCGCGCGGGATAACAGTAATGTGCGGGAGAGTTTCGGTCTCCTCGACCACGACGTCATCGCGGTTAAGCACCTTGCGGCAAAAATTAGCGACTCGGGTAAAAATAGTCCACCTCGGCAGTGTCAATCATAGGGACAAAAAAAACAGCGGCTAATCATAGCTCAGTGTGGGGCATTTGAGAATGATGTATTCACCGGCACACTATTAAGCGACCAGTTCATTACGGCTTGCTCCAGCAGCCTTTCCAACGTCAGATCCTGCCAGCCGTCCGCGACTTGTTGATTTAAAAAGCGCAACGCTTCCACCAGCAGCGGGCGAGGATCGCCCTGCGGCAGCGCGGGCGCGTGATTCTGCTTCGAAAGCTTAAAGCCCTGCTCGTTGAGAGCCAGTGGCAGATGAATATAGCCAGGAGCGGGCCAGCCAAACTGCTGGTATAGCGAGATTTGCCGCACCGTCGGCTCAATCAAATCTGCACCGCGCACGATCTCCGTCACACCCTGGAAGTGGTCATCCACCACGACAGCAAGATTATAGGCGAACAGACCGTCACGACGGTGAATGATGAAATCTTCCCGCGCCAAAGACTCATCGGCATGCAATTGCCCGCGCAGGCCGTCCTGGAAGCTCAGCACCGGGTTGTTTTGCACCAGGCGCATTGCGGCGTTTTGTGGTCCGTTGCCAAGGGTTCTGCAATGCCCATCGTAGAAACCGCCGATCTGCTGAATACGGCTGCGAGTGCAGGTGCAGTAATAGCTCAGCCCTTGCTGCCGTAGCCAGTTCAGCGCGGCGCGATAGGCCTCATGGCGCTGGGATTGCCATAGCACGTCGCCATCCCAGTGCAGGCCGTAATGCTCAAGCTGTTTGAGGATGGTGTCGGCGGCGCCGGGAACTTCGCGAGGAGGATCGATATCTTCGATGCGTACCAGCCAGCGGCCCTGTTGAGCGCGAGCCTGAAGGTAGCTGCCAAGAGCGGCAATGAGTGAGCCAAAATGCAGTTCCCCGGAAGGTGAGGGGGCAAAACGGCCAATGTAGAGTTGAGCTGACATTTTTTGAGGTGCAATAAAGTAATATGGCGGGAGAGTCTCCCGCCATAGAGGTTTGGCATTTCCGAGGGCCGTTAGCCGGCCATCTGTTTTTCGCGGATTTCTGCCAACGTTTTGCAGTCGATACACAAATCAGCGGTCGGACGTGCTTCAAGGCGACGAATGCCGATTTCTACACCGCAGGATTCGCAGTAGCCGAAATCTTCGTCTTCCACTTTCTTGAGCGTTTTTTCGATCTTTTTGATCAGTTTGCGTTCACGATCGCGGTTACGCAGTTCGAGGCTGAACTCTTCTTCCTGGGCCGCACGGTCTACCGGGTCCGGGAAGTTAGCCGCTTCATCCTGCATGTGCGAAACGGTGCGATCTACCTCGTCCCTGAGCTGATTACGCCATGCTTCAAGAATAAGCTTGAAGTGCGACAGCTGGGCTTCGTTCATGTACTCTTCGCCCGTTTTCTCCTGGTATGGCTCCACCCCAGCGATGGCGAGAATACTCAGGGACGACGTTTTACGCTTTTGCCCTTCTTGCATGTTGCTTCTCCTTAACACGCACTTATCGGTCCCCTGTCGGGGTAAAATCAGGCCGCTATAAATAGCAGATGCTTTTCAGGTTGGCAATTATATAAACTCCTCTCTTGACAACCGTGTGAAGAAAAGCTTATTTGCGAAACGACCCGACTATAAAAAAGACAATACGTTATCTGTCCTTAACCAGATGCTGATTATAAATAGACAGGCAACGGCGTAGTTAGAGTGATCCTCTCGGCAGAAAGTTCTGCTTTCCAGGCGATAATTTCAACCCCACACTGCTGTGCCTCGGTTAACAGCCGCGCATATTTCTCATCAATGTGGCGGGCTGGCGAGACGCTATTTATAGCAGAATGTAAAACCGCAAACAGTAGCACCGCGCGCTCTCCTTGCTGAACCACATTCATCAACTCTCTTAAATGCTTCTGGCCCCGCAGGCTAACAGCATCGGGAAAATAGCCTTTATCCTGCTCGAGCAACGTGACTGATTTCACTTCAATATAGCAGTTAACCTTGTTACTCGCTTGTAACATAAAGTCAATTCTGCTGCGTTCTTCACCGTATTTTACTTCGGCCTGAAGGCTGTCATAGCCCGCCAGTTCTGTCGGAGGATATGTCGTCAGCATCTCTCTGACCAGAGTGTTTGCTCGTAACGTATTGACGCAAATTATCTCACCCTTTTGTGTTTGAGTAAGCTCCCATGTATGGGGGTATTTGCGCGTTGGGCTGGCCGATGTGGAATACCAAACCGTGTCGCCCGGCGTGGCGCAGCCTGTCATTGCTCCGGTATTGGGGCAATGCAGCGTCATGGTTTCGCCGCTGGCGGTTACAACGTCCGCCAGAAAGCGTTTATAGCGTTTAATTAGCGTGGCGGGCTGCAGCGCGGGTGAAAACTCCATCTACTCTTCCTTATTAGTCAGCGACCAGCGCTCCAGCGCCTGATAGCGGGTTCTGCCCTGTTCAAAAACGGACTCGTACAGCGAAAATTCATTCACCTGAACTTGCCAGCTAAAGCCCGGCGCGGGGATCGCCACGGAGCGTATGGCATTGCGATAAAGCGTCACGTGGGGATGAAACGGCTGCGGAGACTGATAGCAGCCGCTGCGTGCGGCCTGGGAGCGGAGCATATTGGCCAACTGCAGCAGGCCGCGTGGTGCCTGCCGTGGCCCCAGCCATACGACGCTAGAGCGTAGCCATTGCCCGGCATCGTTCAGGCACAGCGTAAAGCCGGGCTGGCTAATTCTTCCGGCGAGGCGGCACAAGGCCTGGCGTTTTTCGTCGGAGACATCCCCCAAAAACGCCAGCGTGAGGTGCAGATTGGCCGCGGCTACCGGTCGGCCAGCATCCGCAGGGAATTGGGCGGCTCGCCAGTGAATGATTTGCTGCTGAACCTCGGACGGTAACGTCAGGGCAAAAAAAAGGCGTCGATTTTCGGCCATGCTTGTCTCTCGGTTATGGTTTGGCGGGATGCTACAATGCGCGACTGCCGATGTTAACCCTTTGGAGCCATTTGTGTCCTCATTACCGGTTGCGGCCGTACTGCCAGAAGTGCTGAAAGCGCTCGAGTACGCCCCGCAAGTTTTGCTCAATGCCCCTACCGGCGCAGGTAAATCTACCTGGCTCCCGCTGCAAATCCTTCAGCAGAGTAATCTGGGAGGCCGCATTCTGCTGCTTGAACCTCGTCGCCTTGCCGCCCGGAATGTTGCTCAGCGGCTGGCCGAATTATTGGGTGAGAAACCAGGCGAAACCGTTGGCTACCGGATGCGCGCTGACAGCTGCGTGGGGCCAAACACCCGGCTTGAGGTGGTGACCGAAGGGATTCTAACGCGGCTTATCCAACAGGATCCCGAGCTCAACGGTATTGGGCTTGTGATCCTCGATGAATTTCACGAGCGCAGTTTGCAGGCCGATCTTGCTCTGGCGCTGCTGCTGGACGTGCAGGCCGGGCTTCGCGATGACCTCAAAATTCTGATTATGTCGGCGACGCTGGACAACCAGCGCCTGCAGCAATGCCTGCCGGATGCGCCGGTGATTACCTCTGAAGGCCGTGCTTTCCCGGTTGAGCGCCGCTACATGGCTTTGCCAGTGCATCAGCGCTTTGATGACGCAGTTGCCGCCGCCGTGGCCGGGCTGCTGCGTGAAGCGTCAGGATCGCTGCTGCTGTTCTTACCCGGCGTGGGTGAAATTCAGCGTGTACAGGAACAACTCAAAGAGCGAGTGCCGAGCGATGTTCAGCTTTGCCCGCTGTATGGCGCTTTACCTTTGAGCGAGCAGCGTAAAGCGATTCTGCCCGCCGCGGCGGGAACCCGGAAGGTCGTACTGGCGACTAACATTGCCGAGACCAGTTTGACCATTGAAGGCATTCGCCTGGTGGTGGATGCAGCGCAGGAGCGCGTCGCTCGCTTTGACGCTCGTACCGGGCTGACCCGGCTGGTCACTCAGCGTGTGAGTCAAGCCTCAATGACCCAGAGGGCCGGGCGCGCCGGGCGTCTGGAGCCGGGTATATGCCTGCATCTAATCGCCGCCGACCAGGCTGAACGTGCGGCGGCCCAGAGCGAACCGGAAATATTACAAAGTGATTTATCCGGCCTGCTGCTGGAGCTATTGCAATGGGGCTGCCAGGACGTGCGCCAGCTAACCTGGCTTGATGTGCCGCCGGAGGTAAACCTGGCTGCAGCTCAACGTCTGCTACGTCAGCTAGGGGCCGTTGACGAACAGCAGCGCCTGACGGCAGAAGGGCAAAAAATGGCGAAAATGGGTAACGACCCGCGTCTTGCCTCAATGCTGGTGACGGCCAAAACGCCGGATGAGCAGGTTACAGCCGCGTGGCTGGCGGCAATCTTGGAGGAACCGCCGCGTACTCGGGGCGGCGGCGATTTGCGGTCACTTTTCGACAGTAGAAACGGTAACTGGCGGCAGCGCGCCGCTCAGCTGCTGAAAAGAATAAATGCCCGAAGCGGGGAGCCGGATATCTCGCTAGCTATGCCGCTGCTGGCAAGCGGGTTTGGCGACCGTATCGCCCGGCGGCGCGGGGCAGAAGGTCGCTATCAGTTAGCCAACGGCATGGGCGCGATGCTGGAGCAGGATGACGCCATGACGCGGCATGAATGGCTAATAGCGCCGCTTTTGCTGCAGGGCAGCCAGTCGCCGGATGCCCGCATCCTGCTGGCGCTGCCGCTGGATGTTGAAGAACTTGTCGTTCGTATCCCGCATCTGCTGACGGAAAGTGATTCGGTGGAGTGGGATGAAGATCGGGGGGCGCTAAAAGCCTGGCGGCGGCGTCAGATCGGCAAATTAGTGGTGAAAACTCAGCTGTTAGCGAAGCCTTCCGAAGAGGAAATGCAGCAGGCGATTTTAAACGGCATTCGTGAACGCGGGCTTGGCCTGCTGGAGTGGTCCGTTCCAGCCCAGCAGCTGCGGTTGCGCATGAGCTGCGCGGCTCGCTGGCTGCCGGAGCAGAAATGGCCTGCGGTGGACGATGACTCCCTGCTGGCAAAGCTCGATGACTGGCTGCTGCCGGAAATGCGCGGCGTGCATTCGCTACGTGCGTTGAAAAATATCGACCTTAGCCGGGCGCTGGGTAACTTGCTTGACTGGCCAATGCGTCAACGGCTGGATAGTGCCCTGCCAACTCATTACACTGTGCCGACCGGAAGCCAGATTGCGATTCGCTATGACAGCGAAAATCCGCCGGTACTGGCGGTGCGTATTCAGGAAATGTTTGGTGAAGCACAGACGCCTTGCATCGCCGAGGGGCGCGTTCCGCTGGTGCTTGAGCTATTATCTCCGGCGCAGCGGCCGTTGCAGATCACCCGCGATTTAACGGCGTTCTGGAACGGGGCCTGGCGCGAAGTGCAAAAAGAGATGAAGGGACGTTATCCGAAGCACGTCTGGCCGGACGATCCGGCGAATACTGCCCCGACGCGCCGGACGAAAAAGTATTCCTGATGCTCTCCCCAATGGGATAGCTGGCAATCATGAAAAGGCATTCTTGAAAAGAATGTCCGGTTGTTTTTTTGAGAGATTTCTTCTTTCGCATTGCGCGGAAGAACGGAGAATCGGGCCTTTGCGCCTGAACTTTTGTGGAGAAGATGCATGGCGGGGAATGACCGCGAGCCTATTGGACGTAAAGGAAAACCAACGCGTCCGGCGAAAGAGAAGGTGAGCCGTCGTCGACTCAAGGAAGAGGAGTATGACGACGAGTATGAAGACGATGATTACGAGGACGAAGAACCTATGCCGCCGCGTAAAGGAAAAGGTAAGGGGAAAGGCTCGGGCCGCCCGTCAAAAAAACGCCGTTTCTTCTGGCTGTTGGTGAAGCTGGCGATCATCTTCTTTGTGGTGCTGGTTATTTACGGTGTGTACCTCGATCAGCAGATCCGCAGCCGCATTGACGGCAAAGTCTGGCAGCTTCCGGCTGCGGTCTATGGCCGCATGGTAAACCTTGAGCCAGATATGCCTTACAGCAAAGCGGAGATGGTGAAGCTGCTGGAAGCAACGCAGTACCGGCAGGTGTCGAGCATGACGCGCCCGGGCGAGTTCACCGTGCAGGGGAACAACATCGAGCTGATTCGCCGCCCGTTTGACTTCCCGGACGGTAAAGAAGGGCAGATTCGCGCTCGCCTGGTGTTCGACGGTGGCCATCTGGAATCTATCCAGAACATGGATAATAACCGCAGCTTCGGTATCTTCCGCCTCGACCCGCGGCTGATCACCATGCTTTCTTCGCCAAACGGCGAGCAGCGCCTGTTCGTACCTCGTTCCGGCTTCCCAGATCTGCTGGTGGACACGCTGATTGCGACCGAAGACCGCCATTTCTATGAGCACGACGGGATCAGCATTTACTCTATTGGCCGCGCCGTTGTCGCTAACCTGACGGCCGGGCGAGCGGTGCAGGGCGGCAGTACGCTGACTCAGCAGCTGGTAAAAAACCTCTTCCTGAGCAACCAGCGTACGCTGTGGCGTAAAGCCAACGAAGCCTACATGGCGCTGATCATGGATGCTCGCTACGACAAAGATCGCATTCTTGAGCTGTATCTGAACGAGGTGTACCTCGGCCAGAGCGGCGACGATCAGATTCGTGGCTTCCCGCTGGCCAGCCTTTATTACTTCGGCCGCCCGGTGGAAGAGCTTAGCCTCGACCAGCAGGCGCTGTTGGTAGGTATGGTGAAAGGGGCATCGCTGTATAACCCATGGCGAAATCCGAAGCTGGCGCTTGAACGTCGTAACCTGGTCCTGCGCCTGCTGCAGGAACAGAAAGTTATCGATCAGGAGCTGTACGACATGTTGAGCGCGCGTCCTCTGGGCGTGCAGCCTCGCGGCGGCGTGATTTCGCCACAGCCAGCCTTTATGCAGATGGTGCGTCAGGAGCTTCAGGACAAGCTGGGCGACAAGGTGAAAGACCTGTCCGGCGTGAAGATCTTCACCACCTTTGATTCTGTGTCTCAGGATGCGGCAGAAAAAGCAGTGACCGAAGGCGTTCCGGTGCTGCGTGCTTCCCGTAAGCTGAACGACCTGGAAGCGGCGATGGTCATTGTTGACCGCTTTACCGGTGAAGTTCGCGCGGTCGTCGGCGGCGCGGAACCGCAGTTTGCGGGCTTTAACCGTGCGCTGCAGGCTCGTCGCTCCATTGGCTCGCTGGCAAAACCGGCCACTTATCTGACGGCGTTGAGCCAGCCGGATACGTTCCGCCTGAACACATGGCTTGCCGATGCCCCGATTGGCATCAAACTGTCGAATGGCCAGGTCTGGTCGCCGCAGAACGATAACCACCAGTACAGCGGGCAAGTGATGCTGGTGGATGCGCTGACGCGTTCGATGAACGTGCCAACCGTAAACCTGGGGATGACGCTGGGCCTGCCGGCCATTACCGATACCTGGACCAAGCTTGGGGTACCCAAAGACCAGCTTAATCCGGTGCCGGCGATGATTCTGGGGGCGTTGAACCTGACGCCTATTCAGGTTGCGCAGGCGTTCCAGACGATCGCCAGCGGCGGGAACCGCGCCACGCTTTCCGCGCTGCGGTCGGTGATTGCTGAAGACGGCACCGTGCTGTATCAGAGCTTCCCACAGGCAGAGCAGGCGGTGCCTGCGCAGGCCGCTTATCTGACGCTGTTTGGTATGCAGCAGGTGGTGGCTCGCGGTACGGGCCGTGCGCTGGGCGGGAAATACCCGAACCTGCATCTGGCCGGGAAAACGGGGACCACCAACAACAACGTGGATACCTGGTTTGCCGGCGTTGATGGCCGTGAAGTGACCATTACCTGGGTAGGACGTGATAACAACCAGCCAACCAAGCTGTACGGTGCCAGCGGCGCAATGTCGCTGTATCAGCGTTATCTGTCAAACCAGTCGCCGATCCCGCTGGATCTGACCCAGCCGGAAGATATCGTGGATATGGGCGTCAACAGCGCGGGTTACTTCATGTGTAGCGGCGGTGGTGACCGTGTGCTGCCAGTCTGGACGACGAATCCGAGCGCGCTTTGCCAGCAAAGCCAGCAGGAAGAGCAATCCGCTAACCCGTTCAGCCAGACGCCAGCAGGCCAGCAGCCGCAGCAACAACCGCAGCAGCAGCCCCAGCAGCAACAGCCCGCTCAGGAACAGAAGAGCGATGGCGTTGCCGGCTGGATTAAGGATATGTTCGGCAGCAATTAAGTCTCGCTTCACTTATCAACCTCTCCCAAAGTGGGAGAGGTTTTTTTTCGCCTTTTTTTACCCGTCATAACGCGTTTCTTATCTTAAATTTCACGCCCAATTAACACCCTATAAACCATCAGGTTATTTATTGTTCCCTTAATAACCCTAAGGGTGTGAGGCGCTTGCTATGCAGCCAGCGTTTCGTCTATTATCCTGCGGGCATAATAATAATTATCGTTTACGTTATCATTTACCATTTCACCAGAGAAAATATCATGGCGCGTTCACTCCCAGGTCAGCCAGCCAAAAACCCTGTCCGTAAGCTTGCTCTGCTTGTAGCGGCGGCGGTGGGCACCGTCAGCGTTAACAGCTTCGCGGCGGACACCGGCACGACCAAAAAAGAAGACACTATCACCGTTTCAGCTGCAGCAGTACCTACCGAAAGCGCATGGGGGCCATCGCCAACCATCGCCGCTAAACGCAGCGCCACGGCGACCAAAACCGATACCCCCATTGAAAAGACCCCGCAGTCTATTTCGGTGGTGACCAGCGAAGAGATGCAGATGCATCAATTCCAGTCCGTGAAGGAAGCGCTGGGCTATACGCCGGGCGTAACGGTTAGCAGCCGTGGTGCTTCCAATACCTACGACTTTGTCATTATCCGTGGTTTTTCATCCGTGGGCCTGAATCAGAATAACTATCTGGACGGCCTGAAGATGCAGGGTGATTTCTATAATGACGCGGTCATTGACCCTTATATGCTGGAGCGCGTGGAGCTGATGCGCGGTCCAACTTCCGTGCTGTACGGCAAAAGCAGCCCGGGCGGTATTGTGAACATGGTCAGCAAGCGTCCGACCACCGAGCCGCTGCATGAAATCCAGTTCAAAATGGGCACGGACAACCTGTATCAGACAGGCTTTGACTTCAGCGATGCTCTGGATGATGCGGGTGTTTATTCTTATCGCCTGACCGGCGTTGCGCGCTCTAATAACGAGCAGCAGGATAATGCCAAACAGAAGCGTTATGCCATTGCACCATCTTTCTCATGGCGTCCTGACGACAAGACAAACTTCACCTTCCTGTCTTACTTCCAGAATGAGCCTGATACAGGCTATTACGGCTGGCTGCCGAAAGAAGGTACCGTTCAACCGTTGCCAAACGGTGGGCGTCTGTCTACCAGCTTCAACGAAGCGGCAACTAACAATAGCTATTCCCGTAACCAGAAAATGGTGGGCTATAGCTTTGAACATGGTTTCGACGACACCTTTACCGTGCGTCAAAACCTGCGTTTCTCTGAAATGAAAGTTGCTCAACAAAGCGCTTATGGTACTGGGCTGTGCAACAACAGCATGAATGCTTTCAATGTCTACTGTCAGGCACTGACTGCAGAGCAAAAAGCTCACTATTTAGGGCGTGGTACCGTTGTTGATAATGAACGTCTGCAAAACTTTAGCGTAGATACCCAGCTACAGAGTAAATTTGCAACCGGAGCTATCGATCACACGCTGTTAACCGGTGTGGATTATATGCGCATGCGTAATGACATTAGCGCTCTGTTTGGTAATGCACCTGCCCTCGATCTAAACAATCTGCCCTCAATGAGCGATGTCGATTTTGGCAGCGCTGTGCCTTACCAGATGAACGAAAGTAAGCAAACGGGTCTTTACGTGCAGGATCAGGCGGAGTGGAACAAGTGGGTGATGACTCTGGGTGGACGCTATGACTGGTCTAAACAGGCGACCACAGTTCGCAGTGATAACGGTTATATAGACCGTAATGATCATCAGTTTACCTGGCGCGGTGGAGTTAACTACCTGTTCGACAACGGAATCTCTCCGTACTTCAGCTACAGCCAATCCTTTGAGCCGAACGCGTTCAGTCTCTACAGCACACCTCGTGTGGCCTATCAGCCATCCAAAGGTGAACAGTATGAAGCTGGTGTGAAATATGTGCCTAAGGATATGCCGATCGTTGTGACGGGTGCAGTTTATCAGTTGACGAAAACCGATACCCTGATGACTGATCCGACGAACGCTCTGAATCAGGTTCCGGCGGGCGAAGTCCGTGCGCGTGGCGTTGAGCTGGAGGCAAAAGCGGCGTTGAACGCCAACATTAACGTGACGGCTTCCTACACATACACCGATGCACAGTACACTAAAGACACGACCCTTCAGGGCAATAGCCCGGTTCAGGTTCCTAAACATATGGCTTCCCTGTGGGGGGATTACACCTTCAACAGCGGCATCCTGACAGGCCTGACGCTGGGGACTGGTGGACGCTTTATCGGCTCCAGCTATGGCGATCCGGCTAACACCTTCAAGGTGGGCAGCGCTGCGGTTATGGATGCGGTCGTGAAGTATGACCTCGGTCGCTTCGGCCTGAACGGCTCCAGCATTGCTGTTAACGTGAATAACCTGCTTGACCGCGAATACGTTGCCAGTTGCTTCGACACTTACGGTTGCTTCTGGGGCGCTGAGCGTCAGGTGGTTGCTACCGCGACCTTCCGCTTCTAACTTGTCTCCCGGGCACGGTTCGCCGTGCCCTTCACTAAGATGGCTACCATGCAGGATAAACAGCTTCATCCCGACACGACTTTTAGCCTCACTGATGTCACGTTCCGCGTGCCTGGCCGCACGCTACTCCATCCGCTGTCTATCACCTTCCCGGTGGGTAAAGTTACTGGTCTGATTGGCCATAACGGCTCCGGTAAATCGACGCTGCTGAAAATGCTGGGTCGCCACCAGAAACCTTCTGAGGGTGAAATTCTGCTGAACTCACAGCCGCTGGACAGCTGGGGCAGCAAAGCGTTTGCCCGGCAGGTGGCCTATCTTCCCCAGCAGCTTCCTGCCGCGGAGGGCATGACGGTGCGTGAGCTGGTGGCGATTGGCCGTTACCCGTGGCATGGGGCGTTAGGGCGCTTTGGCACGGCTGACCGTGAGCTGGTGGATGAGGCTATTAGCCTGGTAGGGCTGAAGCCGTTTGCGCATCGCCTGGTGGATAGCCTGTCCGGCGGCGAGCGGCAGCGGGCATGGATCGCCATGCTGGTGGCGCAGGATAGCCGCTGCTTGCTGCTGGATGAGCCAACGTCTGCGCTGGATATCGCTCATCAGGTTGACGTGCTGGCGCTGATCCATCGTCTTAGCCAGGAGCGCGGCCTGACGGTAGTTGCTGTTCTGCACGACATTAATATGGCTGCGCGGTACTGCGACAACCTGGTGGCGCTACGCGGTGGCGAAATGATCGCGCAAGGGACGCCGGAAGCCTTAATGCAAAGCGATACGCTGGAGCATATCTACGGTATTCCGATGGGCATCCTGCCGCACCCGGCGGGGGCTGCGCCGGTGAGTTTTGTTTATTGATGAGCCGTATGAATGACTTTCTTTTAACCCGTCGCCGCCTTTTGGCGGCGATGGCGCTTTCACCGCTGCTGCTAAAATTACCTGCCGCGCAGGCGGCGGTGCCGGATGCAAAACGCATCATCGCCCTGGAATGGCTGCCCGTTGAGCTGATGATGGCGCTCGGCGTCACGCCGATGGCCGTCGCCGACATCCCTAATTACCAAATCTGGGTGAACGAACCTAAGCTGCCGGAAGGCGTGATTGATGTTGGCCTGCGCACCGAACCTAACCTCGAGCTGATGGCGCAGCTAAAACCTTCTCTGATTCTCTATTCTGCAGGCTACGGCCCTTCGCCGGAAAAAATCACCCGTATCGCCCCTGGGCTTGGGTTCAATTTTAACGATGGCTCCGGCAAGCCGCTGGAGATTGCGCGTAAATCGCTCATTCAACTGGGGGATACGCTGGGTATGCAGCAGGCCGCCAGTCGGCATCTGGCCGAATTTGATGCGTTTATTACCAGCATGAAGCCTCGCTTTGCCGCGCGCGGCAACCGTCCAGTGCTGCTGATGTCATTTTTGGATAATCGCCATGCGCTGGTGGTGGGCAAGCACAGCTTATTTGAGCAGGTGATGGATTTGCTGGGGGTGAAAAATGCCTGGCAAGAAGAGGCGAATTTCTGGGGAACTGCCGTCGTTGGGATTGAACGCCTGGCGGCGATAAAAGACGCCGATGTGCTGTGCTTCGACCATAAAAACGAAGCGGTGGCCCGCCAGGTGACGGCCACGCCGCTGTGGAAAGCGATGCCGTTTATCCGCCAGAACCGTTTTCAGCAAGTTCCCGCCGTCTGGCTTTATGGCACGACCATGTCGGCTATGCACTTTGCCCGCGTGTTGGACGACGGCCTGAGGAGCCTGGCCTGATGAGACGTCACGTTATTTTCCCCACCAGCCTGCTGCTGGTGCTGTTTGTTTGTGCGCTGTGGCTGACGCTGCATAACATGCATGGCGTCTTACCTTCCTCGCAGTGGCGCAGTGCTTTTGTCGAGCCGGACATCGACAATGTTCAACAGATGCTGTTTCACTTCAGCCTGCTGCCGCGTCTCGCAATATCGCTGTTGGTTGGTGCCGGGCTGGGTCTCGTCGGTGTACTGTTCCAGCAGGTGCTGCGCAATCCTCTGGCGGAGCCGACAACGCTTGGCGTAGCCAGCGGGGCTCAGCTTGGCGTCACGGTTGCTACGCTTTGGATGCTGCCGCTGGCTGCCCAGCCGTTTGCAGCGCTGATTGGTGCGGCGGTCGTTGGCCTGCTTGTTTTTGGCGTCGCCTGGGGCAAGCGGATGTCGCCGGTCACGCTGATTCTTGCGGGCCTGGTGCTGAGCCTTTATTGCGGTGCGGTCAACCAACTGCTGGCAATCTTCCACCATGACCAGCTGCAGAATATGTTCCTGTGGAGCACTGGATCGCTCAATCAACAGGACTGGAGCAGCGTTGAAAGTCTGTGGCCACGCCTGATGGGCGGCCTGCTGCTAACGCTGCTGTTGCTGCGTCCGTTGACGCTGATGGGACTGGATGATGGCGTGGCGCGTAATCTGGGCCTGGCGCTTTCGCTGGTCAGGCTGGTGACGCTGGCGCTGGCGATTGTGATCAGTGCTCAGTTGGTTAATGCGGTCGGGATCGTTGGTTTTATCGGGCTATTTGCGCCGCTGCTGGCAAAAATGCTGGGGGCTCGGCGCCTGGTTGCTCGTTTGTTCCTGGCTCCGCTCATTGGGGCGCTAATTCTCTGGCTGTCTGACCAGGTGGTGGTTTGGCTCTCCAGCGTGTGGGGTGAAGTCTCTACCGGGACGGTCACTGCGCTGATTGGCGCCCCTATCCTGCTGTGGCTGCTGCCGCGTCTGCGTACCAGCGGTGCGCCGTCCATGACCGCCGGAGATCATGTTCAGGCTGAACGCCAGCGTGTGCTGCTTTGGGTGGTCACGGGACTTGGCATTCTGCTGCTGGTGATTGCCGCCGCGCTGGCACTGGGGCGTGACGCACACGGCTGGCGATGGTTAAGTGGTGCACTCTTTGACGATGCGCTGCCGTGGCGCTGGCCGCGCGTTATGGCGGCTTTGACCGCAGGCGTGATGCTGGCGGTTGCGGGCTGCCTGATCCAGCGGTTAACCGGCAACGCGATGGCAAGTCCGGAAGTCTTGGGTATTAGCTCCGGCGCGGCCTTCGGCGTGGTGTTGATGCTGTTTATTGTGCCGGGGAACGCGTTTGTCTGGCTGTTGCCGGCGGGCAGTCTTGGTGCGGCGGTAACGCTGCTGATCATCATGATGGCTGCCGGACGGGGCGGGTTTTCTCCTCAGCGTATGCTGTTGGCTGGGATGGCGCTCAGCACCGCCTTTACCATGCTGCTGATGATGCTGATGGCAAGCGGCGATCCGCGTATGGCGACGCTGCTGACCTGGATTTCTGGCTCGACGTATAACGTTACAGGCGAGCAGGCGGTCAGAACGTTGGTTGTCATGGTTGGGCTGTTAGCCATCACGCCGCTACTGCGCCGCTGGCTGGTGATTTTACCGCTGGGCGGTGCCACCGCACGGGCGGTCGGAATGGCGTTAACACCATCGCGCTTTGCGCTGCTGTTGCTGGCGGCAACGCTTACCGCCACGGCGACGTTAATCGTCGGCCCGCTAAGTTTTGTCGGACTGATGGCACCGCACATTGCTCGCATGCTTGGGTTCCGCAGGGCAATGCCGCAGATAGCGATGGCCGGGATTTTTGGCGGGATGTTAATGATTCTGGCGGACTGGTGCGGCAGGATGATTCTGTTCCCGAATCAGGTGCCGGCGGGGCTATTGGCGACGTTTATCGGCGCGCCTTATTTCGTTTATTTGCTGAGAAAGCAGGGACGGTAACCCCTCACCCTAACCCTCTCCCCAAAGGGGAGAGGGAACTGAAAAGAGCATAAATCTGCTGTTTTTCCCCCTCGCCCTTCCAGGGAGAGAACCGGGGTGAGGGTAAAATTACAGCTTCGCAAATACGCGGCGTGCCGCGTCGATGGTCCGCTGAATATCTTCTTTGCTATGCGCCACGGACATAAAGCCCGCCTCAAACGCTGACGGCGCAAGGTATACACCTTCTTCCAGCATCAGGTGGAAGAAGCGCTTGAAGCGCTCTACATCGCAAGCAACCACGTCTTTATAGCTGGTGACGGTTTCGGCATCGGTGAAAAACAGGCCGAACATGCCGCCGACGTTATTCACCACCAATGGGATGTTTTCTGCTTTAGCCGCATTCAACAGGCCGTTAGCCAGCATTTCCGTCAGCTCGGTCAGGGTCTGGTGAACGCCGGGCTGAGACACTTCGGTCAGGCAGGCGAAGCCCGCCGCCATGGCGATAGGGTTCCCGGAGAGCGTGCCCGCCTGGTAAACAGGGCCCGTTGGTGCCAGCGCGTCCATGATTTCGCGACGGCCACCGAAGGCGCCGACTGGCATCCCGCCGCCGATGATTTTGCCGAGGCAGGTCAGGTCTGGTTCGACGTCGTAGTAAGACTGAGCGCCCGCAAGCGCCACGCGGAAGCCGGTCATCACTTCATCAATGATCAGCAGTGCACCAAATTCGTCGCACAGCGCTCGCAGGCCCGGCAGGAAGTCCGCATGCGGAGGAATACAGTTCATGTTGCCCGCGACGGGTTCAACGATGATACAGGCCACGTCCTGAGGGTATTGCTCAAAGGCTTCGCGCACGGAGGCCAGATCGTTATAGGTGCAGGTCAGGGTGTGCTTCGCAAAGTCAGCCGGCACGCCCGGAGAGTTTGGTTGGCCGAGTGTCAGCGCGCCGGAACCGGCTTTCACCAGCAGGCAATCTGCGTGGCCATGATAGCAGCCTTCGAATTTGATGATTTTATCCCGGCCAGTGTAGCCGCGAGCGAGGCGGATAGCGCTCATGGTGGCTTCGGTGCCGGAGTTCACCATACGAACCATGTCCATGGTCGGCACCAGCTCACAAACCAGCTCCGCCATTTTCACTTCCATTTCGGTTGGCGCCCCAAAGCTCAGGCCGCGCTCAACGGCTTCAATGACCGCGTTGCGGATCGCCGGGTGGTTGTGGCCGAGCACCATTGGGCCCCATGAGCCAACGTAATCGATATAGGCTTTACCGTCTGCGTCATACAGGTAAGCCCCGTCCGCACGCTCGATAAACAGAGGCACTCCGCCTACGCCGGTAAAGGCGCGTACCGGAGAGTTAACGCCGCCGGGAATGACCTGGCGGGCTGCGGCGTACAGGTTTTCAGACTTACTCATGAATCGGCTCCTGATTCGTGGAAATGGTGACAGCGGGCTATTCTATGTGAAACCTGCCCCGCGTTGAAATATTTGCCCAAATCAAACGTTACGGTTTATTAGCTAATTTAAAAAGACGAAGGTCTTTTCTGTGGGTAAAATGCCCGCCTTATTTGTATGACTAAACGGTTAGAACCATGAATTTAGCCCATAACTCTCCCGATCGGGCGCAAAGCGTCCAGCAGCGTCGCGGGGCTATTCTGCGTCGCCTGATTGGCCAGGATAAAATGCCGCTAATGATTTTGCTGATGGCCGCGGTGGTTGGCACGCTGGCGGGCCTGGTCGGCGTGGCGTTTGAAAAGTCGGTTAACTGGGTGCTTCAGCACCGTATCGGTATGCTGGCTCAGGTCGCGGACAGCGCCTGGCTGGTGTGGCCGCTGGCGTTTATCAGCTCGGCGCTGCTGGCGATGGTGGGCTATTTTCTGGTGCGTCGTTTCGCGCCTGAAGCCGGCGGGTCGGGCATTCCTGAAATCGAAGGGGCACTGGAGGATTTGCGGCCAGTGCGCTGGTGGCGCGTGATCCCGGTGAAATTCATCGGCGGGATGGGCACGCTCGGCGCGGGAATGGTGCTGGGGCGTGAAGGGCCGACCGTACAGCTTGGCGGTAACATCGGGCGTATGGTGACGGACATTTTCCGCATGAAAAGTGCGGAAGCTCGTCATTCGCTGCTGGCAACCGGTGCTGCTGCCGGGCTGTCTGCGGCATTTAATGCGCCGCTGGCCGGGATCCTGTTTATCATCGAAGAGATGCGTACCCAGTTCCGCTATAACTTGGTTTCGATAAAAGCGGTGTTTATCGGCGTGATTATGTCGAGCATCGTGTTCCGGATCTTTAATACCGAAACCACGGTGATTCAGGTGGGTAAGCTGGCGGATGCGCCGGTCAACACGCTGTGGCTGTATCTGATCCTCGGCATGATTTTTGGCATTGTCGGCGTGGTGTTTAACCGGCTGGTGATCGGCGCTCAGGATATGTTCCAGCGCATTCACGGCGGCAACATTAAGAAGTGGGTGCTGATCGGCGGGCTTATTGGCGGGCTTTGCGGTGTGCTGGGACTTATTCAGCAGGCGGCGTCCGGCGGCGGGTTTAGCCTTATCCCGATTGCGGCCATGGGGAATTACACCATTGGCATGCTGTTGTTCCTGTTCATCGCTCGGGTCATCACCACTTTGCTCTGTTTCTCCTCCGGTGCACCGGGCGGTATTTTTGCCCCGATGCTGGCGCTGGGCACGCTGCTTGGCACCGCGTTTGGCACGGCTTGTGCCGCCTGGTTCCCCGCGTATCATCTTGATATGGGCACCTTTGCAATTGCCGGAATGGGGGCGTTACTCGCCGCCTCACTGCGTGCGCCGCTCACCGCTATCGTGCTGGTGCTTGAGATGACGGATAATTACCAGCTCATTCTGCCAATGATTATCACCTGTCTTGGGGCGACACTGTTGGCACAATTTTTGGGCGGGAAACCGCTATACTCGGTGATTCTGGCAAGAACGCTGGCAAAACAAGAAGCTGAGAAAGCGCGAGCGGGCGAGCAGGCTTCCGCCGGGCAGAATACTTGAACGAATTACTCGGGTATTAGATAATGCTGCAAAAGTGCGGGTTGTTTTCTGCCCGACTTGTTAATTGTTGGGAGCAAAAAATGAGTGATGACGTAGTAGCGCTGCCGCTGCAGTTTACCGAAGCCGCAGCCAATAAAGTGAAAAGTCTGATTGCAGACGAAGAGAACCCGAATCTGAAACTTCGCGTCTATATCACCGGTGGTGGTTGCAGCGGCTTCCAGTATGGCTTTACCTTTGACGACCAGATCAACGACGGCGATATGACCATCGAGAAGCAGGGCGTTGCTCTGGTTGTGGATCCAATGAGCCTGCAATATCTGGTCGGTGGTGCGGTGGATTACAGCGAAGGCCTGGAAGGCTCCCGCTTCGTGGTGACTAACCCGAACGCGAAAAGCACCTGCGGGTGTGGTTCCTCCTTCAGCATCTGATAAGTTGCTGAAATAAAAAAGCCGCGTATAAAACGCGGCTTTTTTTATCGCTATTGTCGGTCATTTAGCGCAAAGGTCGGCAGTTTAAGGTGCCAGTAGATGGCAGCCAGGCGAATCGCCAGCGTGACCACCATGCCAATCATACTGGCCTGCTCCAGCGGGACGTTAAAGGTGTGGTAAGCCGTGGCGTGGACGATACCGCCAATAATACAGGCGGTGGCATAAATCTCGGTGCGCAGAATCATCGGGACTTCACGGGCCAATACGTCGCGGATGATCCCGCCGCCTACGCCAGTGATTACGCCCATGCAGATTGCAACCAGCGGGCTGGCATGGGCCAGAAACGCTTTATTGACGCCGATGCCAACAAACACCGCCAGGCCGACGGCATCCAGCACGGGAAGCACCCACTTAGGCAGGCGTCGCGGCTGGCGCACCAGGACGATCGTCAGCATACAGGTCACCATGGCGACGACAAGGTCCGTGGGATCTTTCACCCAGAATACCGGGCCATTGGCTAATGCCATATCGCGGATTGTTCCCCCGCCTACCGCGGTAACTACCCCGAGCACCAGCACGCCAAAGGGATCCATCCGCAGCTTCCCGGCCAACAAAACGCCGGAAATAGCGAACACGGCGGTACCGACAATATCCAGCCAATAGACCAGCATTTATGACCCTCAGAGCATGACGTTAAGCTTTCGCCAGCTCTTCGCAGAGCTGTTTTGCGGCGAGGATAATACGCGGGCCCGAGCGAGTAAACCAGTCATCATTGACGGCAATAACCGGAACTTTTAACTGATTACTCCAGAACTGTTGCACCGACGGAATATTGCTCGCATCACCCGAGATAATAATAGCCTGCGGCTGGCGCGTCAGAACTTGCTCGCGACTGACCTGCGGCCAGGGAACCCGGCTGTCGGCGAAAATATTGCGCCCACCACAAAGCTCAACGACTTCGTTCTGAATGGAATCTTTGCTGGTGGTAAACAGCGGCTGCTGGCTGAACTGCAGGAACACTTTTTTGCTTTGGGTATGGCCGTAGCGAGTTTTTAGCTCAGCGAACTGCCGGGACAGCGTCTCTGCCGCTTTGATTGCCTTTTCTGGTGTTGGACTGAGCGGGGCTAGTTGGCGCAGCGCGGCCTCAACGTCGGCAACGCTTTTAGGATCCAGCCAGATGACCTTAATGCCCAGCGAAACCAGTTGGTTTACCTGCCTGTCCGGGTTACCACCTCGCCACGCGAGGACTGCGTCCGGCTTGAGGGCAACGATTCGCTCGAAGTTCACACCCTGCCAGTTGGCTAACTGTTCAATCTGCTTTGCCTGAGGTGGGTAATCAGAATAGGCGCTCACCGCAATAGGAGTGATACCGGCGGCAAAGGCCAGTTCTGTATTCGCGGGAGAGAGGGAGATTACCCGAGGCGCCGCAAACAGCAGCGCCGGGAGGCAAAGGAGCAGGGCGGTCGCCCCGCGCCAAAGGATGAGCTTAGCCACGAGCCAGGTGCTGAACCAGTTTTTCCACCATCAGGGTGGATTGCTTGGCGGCAACGGCCAGGAATTCTTCGAAGCTCAGGTGGGACTGCTGATCGGCCACGTCGGAGATGGCGCGTACAACCACAAACGGCGTGTTGAAGTTATGGCAAACGTGGCCGATGGCCGTCGCTTCCATTTCTACCGCCACGGCCTGCGGGAAGTTGTGGCGAATTTTTGCCAGCGCTACGGAGCCGTTAATAAACGCGTCGCCGCTGACGATCAGGCCGCGAACCGCGTGCAGATCCAGCTCTTTAATGCAGGTTTCTGCTGCCTCAATAAGCTTTTTATCGGCAATGAAAGCTGCCGGACAGCCCGCCATCTGGCCATATTCGTAACCGAAAGCAGTGACGTCAGCATCGTGGTAACGCACTTCGTCAGATACCACGATATCACCCACTTTCAGCGTCGGCGCCAGGCCGCCTGCGGAACCGGTGTTGATGATCACGTCTGGCTTGCAGTGTTCCAGCAGCAGCGTAGCACCCATGGCCGCAGAAACTTTGCCGATGCCGGACTTCAGCAGCGCCACTTCAACGCCGTTCAGCGTCCCGGTATAAATTTCGCAACCGGCGATGCTCAGAGTGTGACGGTTTTCGATTTTGTCACGCAGCAGCGTAACTTCTTCTTCCATTGCACCAATAATGCCTGCTTTCATAGAGATACTCGCTAATGTGGTGGAACATGACTCAATTTTCGGGGCATAGTCTATCATGGCAAACAGTCTCCTTATCAACGGAACAGGAGTGGGCATGAGCGAAATAGACTTCCGCAAAAAAATTAACTGGCACCGACGCTTCCGCTCGCCCGAAGGAGAGAAGAGCGAACTTGAGATCCTGCGGATCTTCGAAAGCGATCGCGGTAGGATCATTAATTCTCCCGCAATCCGCCGCCTGCAGCAGAAAACGCAGGTCTTCCCGCTGGAGCGTAATGCTGCCGTGCGCACCCGTCTTACCCATTCGCTGGAGGTGCAGCAGGTCGGGCGCTACATTGCCAAAGAGATCCTTAGCCGCCTGAAAGAGCAGAGGGCGCTGGAGAAATATGGACTGGATGAGCTAACCGGCCCGTTTGAAAGCATAGTGGAAATGGCCTGCCTGATGCATGACATCGGCAATCCGCCGTTCGGGCATTTTGGCGAGTCGGCGATTAACGACTGGTTCCGCCAGCGCCTGCAGCCGAAAGACAGCGGCGGGCAGCCACGGAGTGACGATCGCTGCAAGGTGGATGTGCTCCGGCTACGCGAAGGCGAAGAAGGATTAAATACGTTACGCAGCAAAGTTCGCCAGGACTTGTGCCATTTTGAAGGGAATGCGCAAGGCATCCGGCTGGTGCACAGCCTGCTGCGGATGAACCTGACCTGGGCGCAGGTCGGCTGCATTCTCAAATACACCCGCCCGGCCTGGTTTGCCCAAAAGCCGCCAGCAAGCCACGCTTATTTGATGAAGAAGCCGGGCTTTTATTTGTCGGAAGAAGGATACATCGAGCGCCTGCGCAAAGAGTTGAACCTGGGCGAGTACAGCCGTTTTCCGCTAACCTGGATCATGGAGGCAGCGGACGATATTTCTTACTGCGTGGCGGATCTCGAAGATGCCGTTGAGAAACGTATTTTCAGCGTCGAGCAGCTTTACCAGCATCTGAGCGAGTCCTGGGGCGAGCAGAAGAAAGGCGATCTCTTTGAGCTGGTAGTCAAAGATGCCTGGGAGAAATCCCGCACCAACCAAATGCGCCGCAGTGCGGAAGATCAGTTCTTTATGTACCTGCGCGTCAATACGCTAAACAAACTGGCGCCGTATGCCGCCCAGCGTTTTATCGACAATTTGCCTGAGATTTATTCCGGCGAGTTCAATCATGCGCTGCTGGAGGACGACAGCCCGTATGCCCGACTGCTGGAGCTGTACAAGCAGGTGGCCGTGCGGCAGGTCTTCAGCCACCCGGATATTGAGCAACTGGAGCTGCAGGGTTATCGGGTTATCAGCGGTTTACTGGATATTTACAGTCCCTTACTCGAGCTTTCAACGAAGGACTTCACGGAGCTGGTGAGCAAGGAAAGCCTGCGTCGTCTGCCTATTGAATCAAGACTTTTCCACAAACTTTCAACTAAACATAGGCTTGCCTATGTAGAAGCGGTGAGCGCTTTGCACCCGGCAAGCCTTGATTTTTCCGTGTGGGAATACTATTTCCGTGCAAGGCTCATTCAGGATTACATCAGTGGAATGACCGATTTATATGCCTGGGATGAGTATCGACGCCTGATGGCGGTGGAGTGAGTTTTCTCGGGAGTTTTGTAAAGATAGAGAATAAATTTTTACTTTTTCCATGCACTTAAGCGCTGAACTTAGCGCGTAAACTTCACTCTGAATGGTGTACCAACACAGCAATTTTGCGTTATTTGAAAGTTGAGATGATTCCATGAAAAAAACCACGTTAGCAATGAGTGCGCTGGCTCTTAGTCTGGGTTTGGCGCTGAGTCCGATGTCTGCCTCCGCCGCTGAGACGGCCTCTTCCGCATCTGCTGCGCAGCCGCTGCCAAGCCTTGCGCCGATGCTGGAGCAGGTGATGCCTTCAGTGGTGAGTATCAACGTTGAAGGGAGCACAACGGTAAATACTCCGCGTATGGGGCGTAATTTCCAGCAATTCTTCGGTGACAATTCTCCGTTCTGCCAGGACGGTTCGCCGTTCCAAAGTTCACCGTTCTGCCAGGGCGGTGGCGCTCAGGGCGGCGGTGACGGCGGCAGCCAGCAGCAGAAATTTATGGCCCTGGGCTCTGGGGTAATTATTGATGCGGCGAAAGGCTATGTCGTGACCAACAACCACGTGGTGGATAACGCCACCGTGATTAAAGTTCAGCTAAGCGATGGCCGTAAGTTTGAC
Source organism: Cedecea sp. B1(4) (assembly GCF_059414925.1). NCBI lineage: Bacteria > Pseudomonadati > Pseudomonadota > Gammaproteobacteria > Enterobacterales > Enterobacteriaceae > Cedecea > Cedecea sp. B1(4). The sequence continues at coordinate 428,660 of NZ_JCAHMZ010000003.1, forward strand.
GCCAAAGTGGTGGGTAAAGACCCACGCTCCGATATCGCACTGATTCAGCTGCAGGATCCTAAAAACCTGACGGCGATTAAAATTGCCGACTCCGACGCGTTGCGCGTAGGTGATTACACCGTAGCCATCGGTAACCCATATGGCCTGGGCGAAACCGTGACCTCCGGTATCGTTTCTGCGCTGGGCCGTAGCGGCCTGAACGTGGAAAACTACGAAAACTTTATCCAGACCGATGCGGCGATCAACCGCGGTAACTCCGGCGGTGCGCTGGTTAACCTGAACGGCGAGCTTATCGGTATCAACACGGCGATTCTGGCCCCGGACGGCGGCAACATCGGTATTGGCTTTGCTATCCCGAGTAACATGGTGAAAAACCTGACCGCTCAGATGGTGCAGTACGGTCAGGTTCGTCGCGGGGAGCTGGGGATTATGGGCACAGAGCTGAACTCCGAGCTGGCGAAAGCGATGAAAGTCGACGCTCAGCGTGGCGCGTTTGTCAGCCAGGTCATGCCGAACTCTTCCGCGGCTAAAGCAGGGATCAAAGCAGGTGATGTGATCACCACGCTGAACGGCAAGGCGATCAGTAGCTTTGCCGCACTGCGCGCAGAAGTTGGTTCTATGCCGGTGGGCAGCAAAATCTCGCTGGGTCTGCTGCGTGATGGCAAGCCAGTGACGGTGAGTCTGGAGCTGCAGCAAAGCACTCAGAACCAGGTTGATGCCGCCACTATCTTCACCGGTATTGAAGGTGCGGAGATGAGCAACCGCGGCGGTAAAGACCAGAAAGGCGTGCAGGTCACCAGCGTGAAGCCAAATACCCCGGCCGCGCGTATTGGCCTGAAAAAAGGTGACATTATCGTCGGCGTTAACCAGCAGGCGGTGAACAATATCGCTGAGCTGCGTAAAGTGATGGACAGTAAGCCGTCGGTGATGGCGCTGAGCATTCAGCGTGGTGATGCGCAGATTTACCTTCTGATGCAGTAATCTTCGTGTAGAGCTGAAAAGGGCCGCGTTTGCGGCCCTTTTTTATTGAGTTCTGAACTACTTGTTGCGAGTCAGTTTTTCCAGATCGGATTCAATTTCGCTGATCTTGTTGGTCACCACGGACTCGAGGTGGCGCAAATCGTCGAGGATCTTACGCTTAAGATCGACTTCGGTGCGGTCACGCTGGCAAAGCTGATCGAGTTCATCGATGACATAGCGCAGGTTGGGGCTGATCTCCTGCACTTCTTTGTAGCCTTGGCCTACGCCATCGGCCACCACGGTTTTGCGCTGGCGTGGGTATTTAAACTTCACGCTTTTGGCAAAAAACTCGCCCTTATCCTTCTGGAAATAGACTTTCAGGATATCGTTGTTGGCTTCCTGCCGGAGGCTGTAACGATCGATTTCATCAGGATTGGTAATACCCAGACTTTTTAAATTATCGTACATAAGCGGTACCCTTCAATATCAATAACCATTAGAGAGTTAACGGAAAATTCCTTTTCCGCTAGTGCCAGATGCAAAAAAGGCGGGATAGCCCGCCTTTTGGTGCAAAAAACTTAGTCGATGGTACGCAGCAGTTCGTTGATGCCCACTTTACCGCGGGTTTTGGCGTCTACTTTCTTCACGATCACCGCACAGTACAGGCTGTAAGAGCCATCTTTAGAAGGCAGGTTGCCGGAAACGACAACGGAGCCTGCTGGCACGCGGCCGTAGTGGACTTCACCGGTTTCGCGATCATAGATGCGGGTGCTTTGGCCGATGTAAACACCCATGGAGATCACGGAACCTTCTTCAACGATCACGCCTTCAACCACTTCGGAACGCGCGCCGATGAAGCAGTTGTCTTCTATGATGGTTGGGTTAGCCTGCAGTGGTTCCAGTACGCCACCGATGCCGACACCGCCGGACAGGTGAACGTTTTTACCGATCTGCGCGCAAGAGCCCACGGTTGCCCAGGTGTCGACCATGGTGCCTTCATCAACATAAGCACCGATATTGACGTAGGATGGCATCAGCACGGTGTTACGTGCGATGAACGCGCCCTGGCGTACTGCCGCCGGCGGCACAACGCGGAAACCTTCTTTCTGGAAGCGCGCTTCGTCGTAGTCGGCGAATTTCATCGGGACTTTATCGAAATAGCGGCTTTCTGCACCTTCGATAACTTTGTTGTCGTTAATGCGGAAAGAAAGCAGTACCGCCTTCTTCAGCCACTGGTGAGTGACCCACTGGCCATCAATTTTTTCAGCAACGCGCAGCGCACCGCTGTCGAGCAGGGCAATCACCTGATTTACCGCTTCGCGGGTCACGGTATCAACATTTGCCGGGGTGATCTCGGCGCGACGCTCGAAAGCGGTTTCGATTACATTTTGTAGCTGCTGCATGATGAACATTTCCTGATTGTGACTTACCTTTCAACTTTTGGGCGACAATCAACTTGACTGTCGCTTTCGGGCTAAAAAGGTAAAAAATAAAAGACCGTTATTTATCGTTTGGATTAAGGGCCGCTGTCAACCGTTGCTGCACTTCCTGCTGGAGCACATTATTAAGTGCACGCCGGTCTGCGGTGGCGATTATAAATAAATCTTCTACTCGCTCACCAATTGTCGTAATTCTCGCCCCGTAGAGCGAAATACCGAGGTCGGCGAACACTTCACCCACCCTGGCCAAAAGACCTGGCTGATCGAGCGCAATCAGCTCAAGGAACGTACGCCGGTCAGTGTGCGTTGGCAGGAAATTGACTTCGGTATCGACGGTAAAGTGGCGCAGTTTTGCCGACTGGCGACGTGGCTGCGGCGGCTGCCAGGTCGTCTGGGTGATCGCCTGTTCGAGGCTGTGGCGAATAATATTGTGTCGGTCAATGGACAGCGGGCTGCCGTCGGGCTCGAGCACGATAAAGGTGTCCATCGCCATACCGTCGCGGGTCGTGAAGATCTGCGCGTCGTGAACGCTGAGATTACGGCGGTCGAGTTCGGCGCAGACGGCGGCAAACAGATAAGGCCTGTCCGGACTCCAGATAAAGATCTCCGTGCCGCCGCGCGTTGCCTGCGGGCTCAGCAGGATCATCGGCTGGCTAAGATCGTGCTTCAGCAAATGCCGGGCATGCCACGCGATCTGGTTTGGCGTATGGCGAACAAAGTAGTTTGCCCGGCAGCGCGCCCAGATGTGATGCAGAGCTTCCTCATTAATGTTGTCCATCCGCAGCAGTGCAAGCGCCTGAAGCTGGTGGTGACGAACGCGTTCGCGCATATCCGGGCTGTTCTGCATCCCGCGGCGCAGCTGTTTCTCGGTGGCGAAGTACAGCTCACGCAGCAGGCTTTGCTTCCAACTGTTCCACAGCGTTTCGTTGGTTGCGCAGATATCCGCCACCGTCAGGCAGACCAGATAGCGCAGGCGGTTTTCGGTCTGCACCTCTTCGGCAAACTGTTTAATGACTTCAGGATCCTGAATATCACGACGCTGAGCGGTGACGGACATCAGCAGATGCTGACGCACCAGCCACGCAACCAACTGAGTTTCTCGGGAGTTCAGGCCATGAAGCTCGGCAAATTTCAGCACGTCCTGCGCGCCCAGCACGGAATGATCGCCGCCTCGCCCTTTGGCGATATCGTGGAAGAGGGCGGCGATTAAAATAAGCTCAGGATGGGAAAGGCGCGGCCAAAGATCGACGCACAGCGGGTGCTTAGAGCGAGTTTCTTCTTTCGCGAAGCTTTCCAGCTTTTGCAGGACGCGAATGGTGTGTTCATCCACGGTGTAGGCATGGAACAGGTCGAACTGCATCTGGCCGACAATATGCGACCACTGCGGCATATAGGCCCACAGCACGCTATGACGATGCATTGGCACCAGCGCACGGCTTACTGCGCCGGGGTGGCGCAGCATAACCAGAAACAGCTCGCGCGCTTCTGGGATGTAGCAGAGCGGCTGGGTCAGGTGACGGCGGGCGTGACGAAGGTGGCGCAGCGTCGTGGAGTAAATGCCGGTGATGTCGCGATTACGCACCATCATATAAAACATGCGCAGAATAGCCTGCGGCTCGCGTATAAACAGGGTTTCATCCCGCAGATCGATAAGCGTGCCGCGAAGCTGGAAGTCATCATCCAGCGGGCGCGGTTTTTCGCTGGCATCGAGCGCCAGAATGGCTTCATCGAACAGTTGCAAAAGCATCTGGTTCAATTCGCCCACGCGGCGAGTGACGCGGTAAAAGTCCTTCATCATGTGTTCGACCGGCTCGTTGCCTTCGCCGCTATAGTGCAGGCGTTGGGCTACGCTAAGCTGGCGGTCAAACAGCAGCCGGTTGTCGTAGCGATTGACTTCCAGATGCAGGGCAAAGCGAATGCGCCACAGCAAATGCTGGCATTCATCCAGCTCTTTACGCTCTGCTTCAGTCAGGAAGCCAAAGTCCACCATTTCTCCCATGGAGGTGGCGCCGAAGTGACGGCGGGCAACCCACTGCAGCGTGTGAATGTCACGCAGGCCGCCAGGACTGCTTTTGATGTCGGGTTCAAGGTTGTAGCTGGTGCCGTGATAGCGCTGGTGACGTTCGTTTTGCTCTTCGACTTTGGCGGCAAAGAATTTTGCGGACGGCCAGAAACCTTCGCTGAAAATATGTTTCTGAAGCTCAAGGAACAGGGCGACATCGCCAATTAACAAGCGAGATTCGATGAGGTTAGTGGCGACCGTCAGATCGGACAAGCCTTCCAGCAGGCACTCTTCCAGCGTACGTACGCTATGGCCCACTTCCAGCTTCACGTCCCAAAGCAGGGTCAGCAACTCGCCGATACTCTGCGCCTGGGCATCCGTTAGCCGCTTTCTGCTTAGAATCAGGAGATCGATATCCGACAGCGGGTGAAGTTCGGCGCGGCCATAGCCGCCCACGGCAACCAGCGCGGCTTCTGGAACATCGGCAAAGCCGTAGGCAATCCACAGCCGCTGCAGCAGTTGATCGATAAATTCGGTGCGGGCTTCTATAAGCCGTTCAGCGGAAACGCCGCTATCGAAGGCTTTACCCAGCCATTTTTGGAAAGTGTCTAAGTGCGACTTGATGTCTGCGCAGTTAAGTTCGGCTTCCTGCCAGCTGTTTGGATAGTCCGGCTGGCCGGCGATCTCGGGTTCGGTGGTGTTGGCAAACTGCTCTGGCAAAGCTGGACTCATTGTGCGCTACCCATAAAAAAAGCCGGCTCAGGGCCGGCTTAGATTGCTGACTGACGTCAGGGCATCATTCGTTATGCGAAATCACTGCCGGGATGGTGTCATCTTTACGCAGGGTCATAATCTCGCAGCCGTTCTCCGTCACCACAATAGTATGCTCGTATTGAGCAGACAAGCTGCGATCTTTGGTTTTCACCGTCCAGCCGTCTTTCATAGTGCGAATGCGGTAATCACCAGCGTTAACCATCGGTTCAATGGTGAAGGTCATGCCCGGCTGAAGCACTACGCCGCCGTCGTCTGCGTCATAGTGAAGTACTTGAGGTTCTTCATGGAATACGCGGCCAATGCCGTGGCCACAGTACTCACGTACGACAGAGAAACCTTCTGCTTCAACAAACTTCTGGATTGCCGCGCCGAGCGTGCGCAGGCGGATGCCCGGTTTCACCATGCGCAGCGCGAGATACAGGCTTTCCTGCGTGATGCCGCACAGGCGTTCGCCGAGAATCGTCGGCTTGCCCACGATGAACATCTTAGAGGTGTCGCCGTGGTATTCGTCTTTGATAACGGTCACGTCGATATTGACGATGTCGCCATCTTTCAGCACTTTTTCATCATCTGGAATGCCGTGGCAAACCACTTCGTTGATAGAGATACAGACGGATTTTGGGAAGCCGTGATAGCCCAGGCAAGCGGAAATAGCCTGCTGTTCATTCACGATGTAATCATTACAGATGCGATCCAGCTCGCCGGTGGTAATGCCCGGTTTAACGTGGGATTCGATCATTTCCAGCACTTCGGCAGCCAGGCGGCCAGCGACGCGCATTTTTTCGATTTCTTCAGGTGTCTTAATTGAGATAGCCATATCAGATCCGCAGATGTCGATAACGTCGACATGAAATGAGCAGGGAAGTTGCTGTAATGGTATCAGGGGGGGCGTCTCCCTGCAAAATTGAGAATCATCAAGTGCGTATCACGGCAACAACTATTGGAGTCTGGGCGCCATTTATGGTATAAAGCGCGCCGGACTTGTATTCCGATTTTTCGGGTACAGCCAAATACGCTCACTTTGTGTAAATAACACACACGTATCGACACATATTCCGGGGTGCCCTTTGGGGTCGGCAATATGGGATACGTGGAGGCATAACCCCATACTTTATATAGAGGTTTTAAAACATGGCTACTGTTTCCATGCGCGACATGCTCAAGGCTGGTGTTCACTTCGGTCACCAGACCCGTTACTGGAACCCGAAAATGAAGCCTTTCATCTTCGGCGCACGTAACAAAGTTCACATCATCAACCTTGAGAAAACTGTACCAATGTTCAACGAAGCTCTGGCTGAACTGAACAAGATTTCTTCTCGCAAAGGCAAAATCCTTTTCGTTGGTACTAAACGCGCTGCAAGCGAAGCGGTGAAAGACGCTGCTAACAGCTGCGATCAGTTCTTTGTGAACCATCGCTGGTTGGGCGGCATGCTGACTAACTGGAAAACCGTTCGTCAGTCCATCAAACGTCTGAAAGACCTGGAAACTCAGGCTCAAGACGGTACTTTCGACAAGCTGACTAAGAAAGAAGCGCTGATGCGCACTCGTGAGCTGGACAAGCTGGAAAACAGCCTGGGCGGTATCAAAGACATGGGCGGCCTGCCGGACGCACTGTTTGTTATCGATGCCGATCACGAGCACATCGCTATCAAAGAAGCAAACAACCTGGGTATCCCAGTATTTGCTATCGTTGATACCAACTCTGATCCGGACGGTGTTGATTTCGTTATCCCTGGTAACGACGATGCTATCCGTGCTGTTAGCCTGTACCTGGGCGCTGTAGCTGCAACCGTTCGTGAAGGCCGTTCTCAGGATCTGGCTTCTCAGGCGGAAGAAAGCTTCGTAGAAGCAGAATAATAAGGTTTGATGATTCCCCAAGAGATTTCGAGTTGCAGGAAGGCGGCAAACTCGAGAATTCCTGGGAGCTTACATCAGTAAGTGACCAGGATGAGCGAGTGAAGGTAACGCACCTACGGCTCGAAATATAAAGGGGAAAGCCCTTATTTAACCAGGTAGTATCTCGTTTGGTTAGGGGCCTTTTTATGGCCCCTTTTTCACTTTTAAGCCCGTCTGGCCAATGCGCCGGGCGGGCAACATCTCCGAGGATTTTAGAATGGCTGAAATTACCGCATCCCTGGTAAAAGAGCTGCGTGAGCGTACTGGCGCTGGCATGATGGATTGTAAAAAAGCGCTGACCGAAGCCAACGGCGACATTGAGCTGGCAATCGAGAATATGCGTAAATCCGGTGCGATCAAAGCGGCTAAGAAAGCAGGCAACGTTGCTGCTGACGGTGTGATCATCACTAAGATCGACGGCAACTACGGCGTGATTCTGGAAGTTAACTGCCAGACTGACTTCGTTGCTAAAGACGGCGGTTTCCAGGCATTTGCTAACAAAGTTCTGGATGCAGCAGTCGCTGGTAAAATCACCGACGTTGAAGTCCTGAAAGCGCAGTTCGAAGAAGAGCGCGTTGCACTAGTTGCTAAAATCGGCGAGAACATCAACATCCGTCGCGTTTCTTCCCTGGAAGGCGAAGTTCTGGGTTCTTACCAGCACGGCGCACGTATCGGTGTTCTGGTTGCCGCTAAAGGTGCTGATGAAGAGCTGGTTAAACAGCTGGCAATGCACATCGCTGCAAGCAAACCTGAGTTCGTTAAGCCTGAAGACGTTTCTGCAGAAGTTGTAGAGAAAGAGTACCAGGTTCAGCTGGACATCGCGATGCAGTCCGGTAAACCAAAAGAAATCGCAGAGAAAATGGTTGAAGGCCGCATGAAGAAATTCACCGGTGAAGTTTCTCTGACTGGTCAGCCGTTCGTCATGGACCCAAGCAAAACTGTTGCTCAGCTGCTGAAAGAGCACAATGCTGACGTAACTAACTTCATCCGCTTCGAAGTGGGTGAAGGTATCGAGAAAGTTGAGACTGACTTTGCAGCAGAAGTTGCTGCCATGTCCAAGCAGTCTTAATGGTTTAAAAGGAACCGCCAACCGGCGGTTCCTTTTTATCCAGCCTTACAATTTCAGAGCGCTCCCTTAGGCGAGCGGGCTGAAATGCGACAGAATGTCGCCAGAATTAACCATCCCCCATTCGTTGACTGTTCTCAGGAAAGAAACATGGCTACCAATGCAAAACCCGTCTACAAACGTATTCTGCTCAAACTGAGCGGCGAAGCTCTGCAAGGCACAGAAGGCTTTGGTATTGACGCGAGTATTCTGGACCGTATGGCTCAGGAAATTAAAGAGCTGGTGGAACTTGGCATTCAGGTCGGGGTGGTAATCGGCGGTGGCAATTTATTCCGTGGTGCAGGCCTGGCTAAAGCCGGCATGAACCGAGTCGTGGGCGACCACATGGGCATGCTGGCGACCGTAATGAATGGCCTGGCAATGCGCGATGCGCTCCACCGCGCCTATGTGAACGCCCGCCTGATGTCCGCTATTCCATTGAATGGCGTTTGTGATAACTACAGCTGGGCAGAAGCGATCAGCCTGCTGCGCGCTAACCGCGTAGTTATCCTGTCTGCCGGTACCGGTAACCCGTTCTTTACCACTGACTCTGCGGCCTGCCTGCGTGGAATCGAAATCGAAGCAGACGTGGTACTGAAAGCCACTAAAGTGGATGGCGTGTTTACCGCCGATCCGGCAAAAGATCCTGCTGCAACCATGTACGATCAGCTGACCTACAGTGAAGTGCTGGATAAAGAGCTGAAAGTGATGGATCTTGCCGCGTTCACCCTTGCTCGTGACCACAAATTGCCGATCCGCGTGTTCAACATGAACAAGCCGGGTGCGCTGCGTCGTGTGGTAATGGGTGAGAAAGAAGGCACTTTAATTACTGAATAATTTCAGTTGCCCGGTAATCAGGGTAAGATTTGGCTTTATCTACAGCCAGGAATAAACAGGGCTATACTTAGCCTGCGGCGTTGCAGCTGCAGAGAATAAGCGTGGTCTGCCTTAAACCAGTTTTCAAGGATTCGTAACGTGATTAGCGATATCAGAAAAGATGCTGAAGTGCGTATGGATAAATGCGTCGAAGCGTTTAAAAACCAAATCAGCAAAATCCGTACCGGCCGCGCTTCTCCAAGCCTGCTGGACGGCATCGTCGTAGAATACTACGGCACACCAACGCCGCTGCGCCAGCTGGCCAGCGTCACCGTTGAAGATACCCGTACTCTGAAGATCAACGTCTTCGATCGTTCTATGGGCCCGGCGGTAGAGAAAGCGATCATGGCTTCTGACCTTGGTCTGAACCCAAGCTCTGCGGGCACCGATATCCGTGTTCCACTGCCTCCGCTCACCGAAGAGCGTCGTAAAGACCTGATCAAAGTGGTACGTGGCGAAGCCGAAGGCGCACGCGTGGCTGTTCGTAACGTTCGCCGCGACGCTAACGATAAAGTTAAAGCGCTGTTGAAAGACAAAGAGATCAGTGAAGATGACGATCGCCGTTCTCAGGACGACGTTCAGAAGCTGACTGATGCTGCTATCAAGAAAGTGGATGCGGCTCTGTCTGAAAAAGAAACCGAGCTGATGCAGTTCTAATCCACAATTTCTGTGGAAAATTCGCCGCCCAGTAAGCCCTCGCGCACCGCGAAGCGTTTACGGGCGGCGTTTTGCTTTATAAAAACGTCAAGTAAAGGCGTAGACAATGGGCGTCCCGCGCCGCAAACTATTGCGCCATTAATCCTTCATTTTACGACCCCGAGTACCTCATGAAGCAGCTCACTATTCTTGGTTCCACCGGCTCTATTGGCGTCAGCACGCTTAGCGTCGTTCGTCATAATCCTGAAAAATTTGCCGTTACGGCTCTGGTTGCAGGCACTAATGTCGGGAAAATGGTGGAGCAGTGCCTGGCGTTCTCACCGAAGTATGCGGTCATGGCCAGTGAGTCTGCGGCGACGGAAGTCCGTCGTACCCTGAAAGAGCAGGGGAGTAAAACTGAAGTCATGGCCGGTGAGCAGGCCGCTTGCGAAGTTGCTACGCTTGACGAAGTGGATCAGGTGATGGCTGCTATTGTGGGCGTGGCAGGGCTGTCTCCAACGCTTGCCGCGATATCCGCCGGTAAGCAGGTTCTGCTGGCGAACAAAGAGTCGCTGATTACCTGCGGGCGTTTGTTTATGGAAGCTGTTGCTCGTAGCAAAGCGCAGTTGTTGCCTATCGATAGCGAACATAACGCCATTTTTCAGAGTATGCCGGAAACAATCCAGCGTAACCTGGGATACGCTAGCCTCGAAGATAATGGCGTGTCGTCTATTATCCTCACCGGATCGGGTGGCCCGTTCCGGGAAACGGCTTATGCAGACCTTGCGGCGATGACGCCGGATCAGGCATGCAGCCACCCGAACTGGTCGATGGGGCGTAAGATTTCCGTCGACTCTGCCACTATGATGAACAAAGGTCTCGAATACATTGAAGCTCGCTGGTTGTTCAACGCTTCAGCTGCACAAATGGAAGTGCTGATTCACCCTCAGTCTGTCATTCATTCTATGGTTCGTTACCGCGATGGCAGCGTACTGGCTCAGCTTGGTGAGCCCGACATGCGCACGCCTATTGCCCACGCGATGGCTTACCCCGCACGCGTAGAATCTGGTGTTACACCACTCGATTTCTGCAAAATCGGTTCGCTGACTTTCATGGAACCTGACTTTGAGCGCTATCCATGCCTTAAGTTAGCCATTGATGCCAGCGCGCAAGGGCAGGCGGCGACAACCGCGCTAAATGCGGCAAACGAAGTGGTTGTTGAGGCGTTCCTGAATCAGCAGGTCAGATTTACCGATATCGCCGTGCTGAACCGCAGCGTGCTGGATCAAATGAATTTAACTGATCCACAAAGTGTGGATGAAGTGCTTAGTGTGGACGCTGTTGCTCGTGAAATCGCCAGGAAACAAGTGATGCACCTCGCAAGCCGGTGATAATTCATCCGGCTGAAGTGCCGCCATTTGTTCGCTTTGTGCTTCAGTGATATAGTCTGCGCCACTTAATCGCCAGATGTGACTGAGCGTTGAGTGGAAAGCCGTGTCACAACACGGCTTTTTTATGCACCAGGCTTCAATATTCCTGAGTACCGCTTAATTTTTTTCAGGGAATCATTACGCGTTATGTTGTCTGCTAATCAACAATTAAGCGAATCCTTAACTACGCATGGCGCCCGCCATGTTGCCATCATTATGGATGGCAACGGCCGATGGGCTAAGCGTCAGGGGAAAATGAGGGTTTTCGGTCATAAAGCTGGAGCGAAATCGGTACGCCGCGCTGTGACTTTTGCAGCAAATAACGGTATCGATGCGCTGACGCTTTACGCTTTTAGTAGCGAGAACTGGAACCGCCCCGCTCAGGAAGTGACCGCGTTGATGGAGTTGTTCGTCTGGGCATTAGACAGTGAGGTGAAAAGCCTGCACCGTCATAATGTTCGCTTGCGTATTATCGGCGATACCAGCCGATTTAATCTCCGCCTGCAGGAAAGAATCAAAAAAGCTGAAGCATTAACCAGTGAGAATACTGGGCTGACGCTCAATATCGCTGCGAATTATGGCGGGCGTTGGGATATCATTCAGGGAGTGCGACAGCTTGCGTCGCAGGTGCAGGAAGGCTTATTGCGCCCGGATCAGATAGATGAAGAACTGCTCGGTCAGCAGATCTGCATGCATGAACTGGCTCCCGTAGATTTAGTAATTAGGACAGGAGGAGAGCATCGCATCAGTAACTTCCTCATCTGGCAAATTGCCTATGCGGAACTTTATTTTACCGATGTTCTTTGGCCTGATTTCGATGAACAAGACTTTGAAGGTGCGCTAAATGCTTTTGCAAACCGAGAGCGTCGTTTTGGTGGCACAGCACCTGGTGGTGAATAAGCCTGTTGGGGGTCACTTTTGCTGAAGTATCGCCTGATTTCCGCGTTTATTATGATTCCCGTTGTCATCGCGGCGCTGTTTTGGCTTCCGCCAGTAGGATTTGCGATTGCTACGCTGGTGATTTGTATGCTAGCCGCATGGGAATGGGGGCAACTCGCCGGTTTCGTTGCGCGTTCGCAGCGTGTCTGGCTGGCGGTGCTATGTGGTCTGTTGCTTGCCGTCATGCTGATTTCGTTGCCGGAGTATCGGCATTCGGTGCATTTGCCGATAATCGAATTCTCACTCTGGGCATCGCTAGTCTGGTGGGTAGCGGCGCTGTTGCTGGTTCTGTTCTATCCGGCTTCTGCGGCGCTGTGGCGTAATTCCAAACCGCTTCGCTTGGTCTTTGGCCTGCTAACCATTGTTCCCTTCTTCTGGGGCATGGTAGCGTTGCGCAGCTGGCATTATGATATTAACCACTACAGCGGCTCTGTTTGGTTACTGTATGTGATGTTCCTGGTCTGGGGCGCAGACTCTGGCGCTTATGTCTTCGGGAAGATGTTTGGCAAGCATAAACTTGCGCCAAAGGTTTCTCCTGGCAAGACCTGGCAAGGGTTTATTGGTGGCCTTGCGACTTCTGCCGTCATCTCGCTGTTGTTCGGCATGTGGGCGAATTTGAACGTGGCGCCCGTTGTTCTGCTAACCTGTTCCATTGTTGCCGCGCTGGCTTCCGTTTTAGGTGATTTGACCGAAAGTATGTTCAAACGCGAAGCGGGGATTAAAGATAGTGGTCACCTTATCCCGGGACATGGTGGTATTCTTGACCGCATTGACAGCCTGACAGCGGCAGTGCCGGTGTTTGCCTGTCTGCTGCTTCTGGTATTCAGGACGATTTAACGGAAGGTTTTATGTTGAGCATACTCTGGAATTTGGCTGCGTTTATCGTTGCACTGGGTGTTTTAATTACCGTGCACGAGTTCGGCCATTTTTGGGTTGCTCGCCGCTGTGGCGTTCGTGTGGAACGCTTCTCCATCGGGTTTGGTAAGGCGCTTTGGCGTCGTACTGACCGTCAGGGAACCGAATTTGTTATCGCGCTGATCCCGCTGGGTGGCTACGTTAAAATGCTGGATGAACGCGTTGAGCCGGTGCTGCCGGAGATGCGTCATGCTGCTTTTAACAATAAAACGGTTTCTCAGCGAGCGGCGATTATCGCCGCTGGCCCAATCGCTAACTTCATCTTCGCTATCTTTGCCTATTGGCTGGTGTTTATCATTGGCATTCCCAGCCTGCGTCCAGTGATCGGTGAAATAACCCCCAACTCTATCGCGGCGGAAGCACAAATTAGCGCCGGCATGGAACTAAAAGCGATAGATGGTATCGAAACGCCTGATTGGGATGCTGTTCGTTTAGCTTTAATCGGTAAGATTGGCGATGCGAGTGCGAGAGTTTCTTATGCGCCGTTTGGGACAAATCAAACGCGTGATGTAACCCTTGATCTAAGCCATTGGCAGTTTGAGCCTGATAAGCAGGATCCGGTCGTATCACTTGGATTCAGGCCCCGTGGTCCGCAGATTGAAAACGTGCTGGACGAAGTTCAGCCGCAGTCCGCGGCCAATAAAGCAGGTTTGCAAGCGGGGGACAGGATCGTTAAAGTCAACGGTCAGCCACTCCTTAAATGGAGTGAGTTTGTTAACCTGGTGCGTGACAATCCAGGGCAGCCGCTAGCCTTAGAGATTGAAAGACAGGGGAGCCCCTTGTCTTTGACGCTGATACCGGATACAAAACCGGGTAAAGCGAAGACAGAAGGGTTTGCAGGGGTAGTACCTAAAATTATCCCGCTGCCCGACGAGTACAAAACAGTGCGTCAGTATGGGCCGTTTACCGCTGTAGCAGAAGCCACGGATAAAACCTGGCAACTGATGAAGCTGACGGTCAACATGCTGGGGAAATTAATAACCGGTGATGTAAAACTGAACAACCTCAGTGGGCCAATCTCCATAGCTCAAGGGGCAGGTATGTCGGCGGAATATGGGTTAATTTACTTCCTGATGTTCCTGGCGCTTATCAGCGTCAACTTAGGGATCATTAACCTGTTTCCTCTTCCCGTCCTTGACGGCGGGCACCTGCTCTTTTTGGCGGTTGAGAAACTGAAAGGCACTCCGGTTTCCGAGCGAGTTCAGGACTTCAGTTATCGCATTGGCTCTATTTTGCTGGTGCTATTAATGGGGCTTGCACTTTTCAATGATTTCTCTCGTTTATAGAGAGAATTAGGTTAGGAAGAACGCATAACAACGATGGCGATGAAAAAGCTCCTCATAGCGACGCTGCTGTTTAGCAGCGCCACCGTATACGGTGCAGACGGGTTCGTGGTGAAAGACATTCATTTCGAAGGCCTGCAGCGAGTCGCCGTCGGTGCGGCCCTCCTCAGTATGCCGGTTCGCGTAGGCGATACCGTCTCTGACGAGGATATCAGTAATACAATCCGCTCACTGTTTGCCACCGGCAACTTTGAAGATGTGCGAGTTCTGCGTGATGGTAATACGCTGCTTGTGCAGGTCAAAGAGCGTCCAACCATTGCCAGCATCACCTTCTCCGGCAACAAGTCGGTGAAAGATGACATGCTGAAGCAGAACCTTGAAGCATCCGGCGTACGCGTGGGGGAATCCCTCGACCGCACGACCCTTGGTGACATCGAGAAAGGGCTGGAAGATTTCTACTACAGCGTCGGGAAATACAGCGCCAGCGTCAAAGCTGTCGTCACGCCGCTGCCGCGTAACCGTGTTGACCTGAAACTGGTGTTCCAGGAAGGCGTCTCCGCAAAAATTCAGCAGATCAACATCGTCGGTAACCATGCGTTTACCACGGATGAGCTGATCTCCCGTTTCCAACTGCGTGATGAAGTGCCGTGGTGGAACGTTGTCGGCGATCGTAAATACCAGAAGCAAAAGCTGGCGGGTGACCTTGAAACCCTGCGTAGCTACTATCTGGATCGCGGCTATGCGCGTTTCAATATTGACTCCACGCAGGTTAGCCTGACGCCGGATAAGAAAAGCATTTATGTGACCATCAACATCACCGAAGGCGAGCAGTACAAGATCGCCGGCGTGGATGTGAAAGGCAATCTGGCCGGGCATTCTGCGGAAATCGAAAGCCTGACTAAGATGCAGCCGGGTGAGCTGTATAACGGCACCAAAGTTACCAAAATGGAAGATGACATTAAGAAACTGCTGGGTCGCTATGGTTACGCTTATCCGCGCGTACAGACTCAGCCTGAAATTAATGATGCTGACAAAACTGTGAAGCTGCACGTTAACGTCGACTCCGGTAACCGTTACTACGTGCGTAAGATCCGCTTCGAAGGTAACGACACCAGTAAAGATTCCGTTCTGCGCCGTGAAATGCGCCAGATGGAAGGGGCGTGGCTGGGAAGTAACCTTGTTGATGCCGGTAAAGAACGTCTGAACCGCTTGGGTTACTTCGAGACCGTCGATGTGGACACCCAGCGCGTATCCGGCAGCCCGGATCAGGTTGACGTTGTCTATAAAGTGAAAGAGCGTAACACCGGTAGCTTCAACTTCGGCGTTGGCTACGGTACTGAAAGCGGTGTGAGCTTCCAGGTCGGTGTTCAGCAGGATAACTGGTTGGGTACAGGCTACTCGGTTGGGATCAGCGGAACCAAAAACGATTACCAGACCTACGCGGAACTGTCAGCGACCGATCCGTACTTTACGGTTGATGGTGTTAGCCTTGGTGGTCGTATCTTCTTCAACGATTTTAAAGCTGATGACGCGGACCTGTCTGACTATACCAACAAGAGCTACGGGCTGGATACAACACTGGGCTTCCCGGTGAATGAATACAACACGCTGCGTCTCGGTTTGGGTTACGTGCATAACGATCTGTCGAACATGCAGCCGCAGATAGCAATGTGGCGCTACCTGGATTCTGTGGGTCAGCACCCAACTATGAATGCCAACGACAACAGTTTCTCGGCAGATGACTTCACTCTGAACTATGGTTGGACATACAGCAACCTTGACCGCGGTTACTTCCCGACGGATGGTTCTCGCGTCAACCTGAATGGTAAAGTCACCATTCCGGGTTCCGATAACGAGTTCTACAAAGTGACGTTAGATACGGCGAGTTACTTCCCGATCAATGACAATCATACGTGGGTTGTGCTGGGTCGTACCCGTTGGGGTTACGGCGATGGTCTGGGTGGTAAAGAACTGCCGTTCTACGAGAACTTCTATGCCGGTGGTTCCAGTACCGTGCGTGGTTTCCAGTCAAATAACATTGGTCCAAAAGCCGCTTATTACGGCCCGAACCAACGTAACTGTGGAACCGGCGCTGTGTGTAGCTCTAACGATGCGGTGGGCGGTAACGCCATGGGCGTAGCCAGTCTTGAGCTGATTACCCCGACGCCGTTCCTGAGCGAGAAGTACTCAAACTCTGTTCGTACTTCCCTGTTTGTCGATGCAGGTACCGTTTGGGATACCAAATGGGAGAACACCGACGCGACCAGAGCGGCAGGTATACCTGATTACAGTTCGCCAAGTAACATCCGTATGTCTGCAGGTATTGCACTGCAGTGGATGTCGCCTCTGGGGCCGCTGGTCTTCTCTTATGCTCAGCCGTATAAGAAATATGATGGAGACAAGGCAGAACAGTTCCAGTTTAACATTGGTAAAACCTGGTAATTTGTTCTGCGCGATGGAACGCAACAGCAGTGAGGCGTTGCACCTGTTAGCCGTTTGTTCAGCTAGCCGGTGCTCGCAAAAAACAGTGTCTTCGGACGCCTATGGGATGGTAAGGAGTTTATAGTGAAAAAGTGGTTAGTTGCCGCAGGTCTCGGGATTGCTATGGTTGCTTCAGCCGGCGCTCAGGCTGCCTCCAGCATCGCAGTAGTTAACATGGGTAACCTGTTCCAACAGGTTGCACAAAACACCGGTGTTTCTAAAACCCTGGAAAATGAGTTCAAAGGCCGCGCCAGCGAACTGCAGGGGATGGAAAACGATCTGCAATCCAAAATGCAGCGCCTGCAGCGCGATGGTTCAACCATGAAAGCTTCAGATCGCAGCAAAATGGAAAAAGACGTCATGGCTCAGCGCCAGTCGTTCTCCGAAAAAGCACAGGCTTTTGAGCAGGATCGTAACCGTCGTTCCAACGAAGAGCGCAGCAAACTGGTTACTCGTATCCAGGCCGCTGTGAAGAAAGTTGCAGACGATAAAGGCTATGATGTTGTTCTGGATGCAAACACCGTTGCTTACGCAGGTAACGACGTTAAAGACATCACTGCAGACGTACTGAAACAGGTTAAATAAGTAATGTCTTCAATTCGACTGGCTGAATTAGCCCAGCAGTTGGATGCAGAATTGCACGGTGATGGCGATATCGTCATCACCGGCGTCGCATCTATGCAAACTGCCCAGTCTGGCCACATTACGTTCATGGTTAACCCTCGCTATCGTGAACAGCTGGCTGTCTGCCAGGCTTCTGCCGTCGTGATGACCGAAGCCGACCTTCCATACGCTAAGAGCGCGGCGCTGGTAGTGAAGAATCCCTACCTGACCTATGCCCGTATGGCTCAAATTCTTGATACCACGCCTCAGCCAGCAAGCAATATTGCGCCAAGCGCAGCTGTTGATGCGACCGCGAGGCTTGGTCAAAATGTTTCTATCGGCGCAAATGCCGTTATCGAATCAGACGTTGAGCTGGGCGATAACGTGGTGATCGGCGCTGGCTGCTTTGTAGGTAAAAATACCAAAATCGGCGCGGGTAGCCGTTTATGGGCCAATGTCTCCATCTATCACAACATCGAAATCGGTGCTCAGTGCTTGATTCAGTCCAGCACGGTGATTGGGTCAGATGGTTTTGGCTACGCTAACGATCGCGGTAACTGGGTGAAAATTCCTCAGCTAGGCCGGGTAATTATTGGCGATCGCGTTGAAATTGGTGCGTGTACGACAATCGATCGCGGCGCCCTGGATGACACGATCATCGGCAATGGTGTTATCATTGATAACCAGTGCCAGATTGCACATAACGTTGTGATTGGCGACAATACTGCGGTTGCGGGTGGCGTTATCATGGCGGGCAGCCTTAAAATCGGCCGTTACTGCATGATTGGTGGTGCCAGCGTAATCAACGGCCATATGGAAATCTGTGACAAGGTGACCGTGACAGGAATGGGAATGGTGATGCGTCCAATCACTGAACCGGGAGTTTACTCTTCGGGGATCCCGCTCCAGCCGAACAAAGCGTGGCGTAAAACCGCCGCCCTGGTGATGAACATCGATGAGATGAGCAAACGCTTAAAAGCCATCGAACGTAAGGTCAATCAACAAGACTGATCGTCGCCTGCTCCCTGCGCTGCCGTGTTTCCGGCCATTAGGGCTGGAGCGTAAGCCGCGCTTTTTGATTTGCGGCCTGCTGGCATTCTTTGATTGCCGCAGGCCGTGTTATTATTGTCATTTAGAATATTTAGACAGGAAGAGTATTTTGACAACTGACACTCATACTCTGCACATTGAAGAGATTTTAGAGCTTCTGCCGCACCGTTACCCGTTCTTGCTGGTTGATCGCGTGCTGGATTTTGAAGAAGGTCGTTTTCTGCGCGCAGTAAAAAATGTCTCTGTAAATGAGCCGTTTTTCCAGGGGCACTTCCCTGGTAAGCCGATTTTCCCGGGTGTATTGATCCTGGAAGCGATGGCGCAGGCTACCGGTATTCTTGCGTTTAAAAGCGTGGGTAAACTTGAGCCGGGTGAACTGTATTACTTTGCTGGCATCGATGAAGCGCGCTTTAAGCGCCCTGTTGTGCCTGGCGATCAGATGATTATGGAAGTGACCTTTGAGAAAACTCGTCGTGGTTTGACGCGTTTCAAAGGCGTCGCAATTGTTGACGGCAAGATTGTCTGCGAAGCGACCATGATGTGTGCACGCAGCCGGGAGGCATAATACGTGATTGATAAGTCCGCCTTTATTCATCCAACCGCTATTGTGGAAGAAGGTGCCGTTATTGGCGCTAACGTTCACATTGGCCCGTTTTGTCTCGTAGGTCCAAACGTTGAAATCGGCGAAGGTACGGTTCTGAAATCTCATGTTGTCGTCAATGGTCATACCAAAATTGGCCGTGACAATGAGATCTACCAGTTCGCGTCTATCGGTGAAGTTAACCAGGATCTGAAATATGCGGGTGAGCCAACTCGCGTGGAGATTGGCGACCGCAACCGCATTCGCGAAAGCGTCACCATCCACCGCGGTACGGTGCAAGATGCTGGATTAACGAAGGTGGGAAGCGACAACCTGCTGATGATCAATGCGCACGTAGCGCATGATTGCCAGATTGGCGATCGCGTTATTCTCGCGAACAACGCAACGCTTGCGGGTCACGTACAAATCGGGGATCACGCCATCATCGGTGGAATGACTGCGGTGCATCAGTTCTGCATCATCGGTGCCCATGTGATGGTTGGCGGCTGTTCCGGCGTTGCTCAGGACGTTCCACCTTACGTTATCGCACAGGGCAACCATGCGACGCCGTTTGGTGTGAACATTGAAGGCCTGAAGCGTCGCGGTTTCAGCAAAGAAGCGCTGCACGCTATTCGCAACGCCTACAAGATCCTCTATCGCAGCGGCAAGACGCTTGAAGAGGCGAAGCCGGAAATTGCTGAAATTGCAGCTCAGCATCCGGAAGTGAATGCATTTATTGAATTCTTTGCCCGCTCCACGCGCGGTTTGATTCGTTAAATGAAGCCTGGTCGTCCCCTTACGATTGCCCTGGTCGCCGGAGAAACCTCCGGCGATATTCTTGGTGCCGGACTTATTCGCGAACTGAAAGCTCGCGTGCCTGATGCTCGCTTTGTTGGCGTGGCCGGGCCGCTTATGCAGGCTGAAGGTTGTGAAGCCTGGTATGACATGGAAGAGCTTGCGGTCATGGGCATCGTTGAAGTGCTTGGCCGTTTACGTCGCCTGCTGCAGATCCGCAGCGATCTCACGAAGCGATTCACCGAGCTGCAGCCCGACGTCTTTGTCGGCATTGATGCGCCGGATTTCAATATCACGCTTGAAGGCAACCTCAAGAAACAAGGGATCCGTACGATCCATTACGTCAGTCCGTCCGTTTGGGCATGGCGACAAAAACGCGTTTTCAAAATTGGCAGAGCGACCGATCTGGTATTGGCTTTTCTGCCTTTCGAAAAAGCGTTTTACGACCGGTTTAATGTACCGTGTCGCTTCATCGGGCATACCATGGCGGATGCCATGCCGCTCGATCCGGATAAAAACGCTGCTCGTGCGACGTTAGGCATTGCGGCAGATGCAAAATGCCTGGCATTGCTGCCCGGCAGTCGCGGCGCTGAAGTCGAAATGCTTAGCGCAGACTTCCTCAGAACAGCGCAATTGCTTCGTAAGCGTTGGCCTGCGCTGGAAGTCGTGGTGCCACTGGTGAATGCAAAGCGTCGAGAGCAGTTTGAAAAGATTAAAGCTGAGATTGCCCCCGAACTGCATGTACATCTGCTGGACGGAAAAGCACGTGAAGCGATGATTGCCAGTGACGCGGCGCTTCTGGCCTCCGGCACGGCTGCGCTTGAATGTATGTTGGCCAAATGCCCGATGGTGGTTGGCTATCGCATGAAGCCGTTCACATTCTGGCTGGCGAAGCGGCTGGTGAAAACCGATTACGTTTCCCTGCCAAATTTACTGGCAGGCCGCGAGCTGGTTAAAGAGCTGCTGCAAAACGAATGTGAGCCTATCGGGCTTGCCTGTGCACTGGAGCCCTTGCTGGAAGACGGTGCTGTTAGCCATCAGATGCATGACACCTTCCGGGATTTGCATCAGCAGATCCGTTGTAATGCGGACAAGCAGGCGGCGGACGCCGTACTGGAGCTGGCTCAATGATCGAATTTGTTTACCCGCATACGCACCTTGTCGCCGGCGTGGATGAAGTAGGGCGCGGGCCTTTGGTCGGCGCCGTTGTTACTGCTGCTGTGATCCTCGATCCGGCAAAGCCGATTATAGGGCTGGCGGACTCGAAAAAATTATCTGAAAAACGCCGTTTGGCGCTGTATGACGAAATTGTCGAAAAGGCATTAAGCTGGAGTCTGGGCCGTGCCGAGCCTCACGAGATCGACAATATCAACATTTTGCATGCCACGATGCTGGCCATGCAGCGTGCAGTTGCGGGCCTGAATGTTGTGCCTGAATATGTGTTGATTGACGGCAACCGTTGCCCTGTGTTGCCTATGCCGTCGCTGGCGGTTGTTAAAGGCGACAGCCGGGTGGCAGAAATCAGTGCGGCGTCAATACTTGCCAAAGTCACTCGCGACCGTGAAATGGCCGAGCTGGATCTCAGCTTCCCGCAGTACGGTTTTGCTCAGCACAAGGGCTACCCAACCGCTTTTCATCTCGAAAAGCTGGCCGAGCATGGTGCCACCGAGCACCACCGCCGCAGCTTTGGCCCCGTCAAACGCGCGCTTGGGCTCGTCTCCTGAGCCTTAGTAGCTGATACAGAGTAATTGGTGAGAGATGGCTGAACCACGTTTCATTCACCTTCGGGTGCACAGCGACTATTCCATGATTGATGGGCTGGCGAAGACCGGGCCGCTGGTAAAAAAAGCCGCGGCGCTGGGAATGCCTGCTCTCGCTATCACCGATTTCACCAACCTCTGTGGGTTGGTCAAATTCTACGGCTCCGGCCACGGAGCCGGTATTAAGCCGATCATCGGTGCGGACTTTAACGTTGCCAATGAGCTGTTGGGCGATGAGCTTAGTCATTTGACGGTGCTGGCTGCAAACAATGAAGGCTATCAAAACCTTACCTTACTGATCTCTCGTGCCTACCAGCGTGGCTACGGCGCAGCGGGCCCAATTATTGACCGAGAGTGGCTGGTAGAGTTAAACGAAGGGCTAATTCTGCTCTCCGGTGGGCGCATGGGAGATATTGGCAAAAGCCTGCTTCGTGGAAACCAGCCGCTGGTCGATCAGTGCCTGGAATTCTGGCAGCAGCATTTTGCCGATCGCTTCTATCTGGAACTGATTCGCACCGGTCGGGTGGATGAAGAAAACTATCTTCACGCTGCCGTGGCGCTGGCTGACGAACGCGGCTTGCCGGTGGTTGCCACCAACGATGTCCGCTTTATTGATGCCGGCGACTTTGATGCCCACGAGATCCGAGTGGCGATCCACGATGGCTTTACGCTGGATGATCCTAAGCGCCCGCGTAACTACTCCGCCCAGCAATATATGCGTAGCGAAGAAGAGATGTGCGAGCTATTTTCGGACATCCCGGAAGCGCTGGAAAACAGCGTTGAGATTGCCAAGCGCTGTAACGTGACCGTGCGCCTGGGTGAGTACTTCCTGCCGCAATTTCCGACGGGAGAGATGACTACCGAAGACTTCCTGGTCATGAAATCCAAAGAGGGGCTGGAGGAACGTCTTGAGTTCCTGTTCCCGGACCCGGAAGTGCGCGCGCAGAAACGCCCAGAATACGACGAACGCCTGGATATCGAGCTGCAGGTTATCAACCAGATGGGCTTTCCCGGTTACTTCCTGATCGTGATGGAGTTTATCCAGTGGTCGAAGGATAACGGTGTGCCGGTCGGGCCTGGCCGTGGTTCAGGTGCGGGTTCGCTGGTGGCCTATGCGCTGAAGATCACCGACCTCGACCCGCTTGAGTTTGACCTGCTGTTCGAACGTTTCCTTAACCCGGAACGTGTTTCGATGCCTGACTTCGACGTTGATTTCTGCATGGAAAAACGCGACCAGGTGATCGACCACGTTTCCGAGATGTATGGGCGTGAAGCCGTTTCGCAGATCATTACCTTTGGTACGATGGCGGCGAAGGCGGTTATTCGCGACGTAGGTCGCGTACTCGGTCACCCTTACGGTTTTGTCGATCGTATTTCCAAACTGGTACCACCGGATCCCGGCATGACGCTGGCGAAAGCCTTTGAGGCGGAGCCGCAGCTGCCGGAGATCTACGAAGCTGACGAAGAAGTTAAAGCCCTGATCGACATGGCGCGCAAGCTGGAAGGCGTCACGCGTAACGCCGGTAAGCATGCCGGGGGCGTGGTTATCGCCCCAACCAAAATTACCGATTTTGCGCCGCTTTATTGTGACGACCAGGGGCAGCATCCGGTTACCCAGTTCGACAAGAACGACGTTGAATATGCGGGCCTGGTGAAGTTTGACTTCCTGGGGCTGCGTACGCTGACGATCATCGACTGGGCGCTGAAAATGATCAACCCGCGTCGGGCAAAACAGGGGCTGGAGCCGATTGATATCGCCGCCATTCCGCTCGACGATAAGAAAAGCTTCGACATGCTGCAGCGCTCGGAAACCACCGCGGTCTTCCAGCTTGAATCCCGCGGCATGAAAGACCTGATTAAGCGTCTGCAGCCTGACTGCTTCGAAGATATGATCGCCCTTGTGGCA
The DNA here is from genome assembly GCF_059414925.1 of Cedecea sp. B1(4). Lineage (NCBI taxonomy): Bacteria > Pseudomonadati > Pseudomonadota > Gammaproteobacteria > Enterobacterales > Enterobacteriaceae > Cedecea > Cedecea sp. B1(4). The sequence continues at coordinate 452,090 of NZ_JCAHMZ010000003.1, forward strand.
CTTTTCCGTCCGGGCCCGCTGCAGTCGGGGATGGTAGATAACTTCATCGACCGTAAACATGGCCGCGAAGCGATTTCTTATCCGGACGTGGAATGGCAGCACGAAAGCCTGAAGCCGGTACTGGAGCCTACCTACGGCATCATCCTGTATCAGGAACAGGTTATGCAGATTGCCCAGGTACTTTCCGGTTATACCCTCGGCGGCGCGGATATGCTGCGTCGTGCGATGGGTAAAAAGAAACCGGAAGAGATGGCCAAGCAGCGCGGCACCTTTGAAGAGGGCGCAATTAAAAACGGCGTCGACGGCGAGCTGTCGATGAAAATCTTTGACCTGGTAGAGAAATTTGCCGGGTACGGATTTAACAAATCTCACTCCGCCGCCTATGCTTTGGTTTCGTATCAGACGCTGTGGCTGAAGGCGCACTACCCGGCAGAGTTTATGGCGGCCGTGATGACCGCCGATATGGATAACACCGAGAAAGTGGTGGGCCTGGTGGATGAGTGCTGGCGCATGGGGCTGAAAGTCCTGTCGCCGGACATTAACTCTGGTCTTTATCATTTCCACGTTAACGATGACGGGGAAATTGTTTACGGCATCGGCGCGATAAAAGGCGTGGGTGAAGGCCCGATTGAAGCCATTATCGAAGCGCGTAATCAAGGCGGGCATTTCCTCGATCTCTTTGATTTGTGCGCGCGTTCCGATATCAAAAAGCTTAACCGCAGGGTGCTGGAAAAACTCATTATGTCCGGGGCTTTTGACCGCCTTGGGCCTCACCGTGCGGCGCTGATGAATGCGCTGGGTGATGCGTTAAAGGCAGCTGACCAGCACGCGAAAGCGGAAGCTATTGGCCAGGCCGATATGTTCGGCGTTCTGGCCGAAGAGCCTGAGCAGGTCGAAAAGTCCTACGCCAGCGTGATTCCCTGGCCTGAACAAGTGGTGCTGGAAGGGGAGCGTGAAACGCTTGGGCTGTATCTCACCGGTCACCCGATTAACCAGTACCTGAAAGAAATCGAGCGCTATGTCGGTGGCATGCGCCTGAAAGAGATGCACCCGACGGAACGTGGTAAAATGACCACGGCTGCGGGTCTGGTGATTGCTTCGCGGGTTATGGTCACCAAGCGAGGTAATCGCATCGGCATCTGTACGCTGGATGACCGCTCCGGTCGTCTGGAAGTGATGTTATTCACAGATGCGCTAGAAAAATACCAGCATCTGCTGGAAAAAGACCGTATCCTGATCGTTAGCGGACAGGTCAGCTTTGATGACTTCAGCGGAGGGCTTAAAATGACGGCCCGCGAGCTGATGGACATCGACGAAGCCCGTGAAAAGTACGCGCGTGGGCTTGCTATCTCGCTGACGGACAGGCAAATTGATGACCAGCTTTTAAACCGTCTCCGTCAGTCTCTGGAACCCCATCGTTCGGGGACAATTCCAGTACATCTCTACTATCAGAGGGTGGATGCACGAGCCCGGTTGCGCTTCGGTGCGACATGGCGTGTTTCCCCTAGCGATCGTTTACTTAACGATCTGCGAACGCTGATTGGTTCGGAGCAGGTGGAACTGGAGTTTGACTAAAACAGGAATATTATGAGTCTGAATTTCCTTGATTTCGAACAGCCGATTGCAGAGCTGGAAGCGAAAATCGATTCCCTGACGGCCGTTAGCCGCCAGGATGAAAAACTGGATATTAATCTGGACGAAGAAGTGCAGCGTCTGCGCGAGAAAAGCGTTGAGCTGACCCGCAAGATCTTCGCTGATTTAGGTGCATGGCAGATTGCGCAGCTGGCGCGCCATCCGCAGCGTCCGTACACCCTGGATTACGTTCGTCTGGCTTTTGATGAATTCGACGAACTGGCCGGCGATCGTGCCTATGCCGACGATAAAGCTATCGTGGGTGGTATTGCTCGTCTGGAAGGTCGTCCGGTGATGATCATTGGTCATCAGAAAGGGCGCGAAACCAAAGAGAAAATCCGTCGTAACTTCGGTATGCCGGCACCAGAAGGCTACCGTAAAGCGCTGCGTCTGATGGAAATGGCTGAACGTTTTAACATGCCGATCATTACCTTCATCGACACGCCGGGTGCTTATCCGGGCGTTGGCGCCGAAGAACGTGGTCAGTCTGAAGCGATCGCCCGCAACCTGCGTGAAATGTCCCGTCTGAAAGTACCGGTCATCTGTACCGTTATCGGTGAAGGTGGTTCCGGTGGTGCGCTGGCCATTGGCGTGGGTGACAAAGTGAACATGCTGCAGTACAGCACTTATTCCGTTATTTCCCCGGAAGGCTGTGCGTCAATCCTGTGGAAGAGCGCGGATAAAGCCCCGCTGGCCGCAGAAGCGATGGGGATCATTGCTCCTCGCTTGAAAGAGCTGAAGCTGATTGATACCGTGATCCCTGAGCCGTTGGGCGGTGCGCACCGCAATCCAGAAGTGATGGCCGCTTCCCTGCGTGCACAGCTGCTGGCCGATCTGGCGGATCTCGATGTGTTGAATAAAGACGAATTGTTAAACCGTCGTTATCAGCGCCTGATGAGCTACGGCTACGCCTGATTTTAAGGTGTAAAATAGCGATAAGGGTCGGATTTTCCGGCCCTTTTTGCATTTATAGCTTCATGGAACATCCCATTGCGCTATGCTTAGCCAGGTGATTTCCAGGAGGTGAACATTGAATACCATTGCGATTATGGGGCCGCACGGCGTTTTCTACAAAGACGAGCCTATTAAGGAACTGCATCGCGCGCTGGAGCTGCAGGGCTTTCAGCTCATCTACCCCACCAACAGCACTGACCTGCTTAAGCTGATTGAGCACAACCCTCGTATCTGCGGCGTGGTCTTTGACTGGGACGAATACAGCCTCGACTTGTGCAGCGAAATTAACCTGCTGAATGAAGATCTGCCGCTGTACGCATTCATCAATACACATTCCTCTCTAAACGTTAGCGTGAATGAAATGCGCATGGCGCTGTGGTTCTTCGAGTATGCGCTTAGCGCGGCCGACGACATCGCCCTGCGTATTCGCCAGTACACCGACGAGTACCTGGATACGATTACGCCGCCGCTGACCAAAGCGCTGTTCACCTATGTGAAAGAGGGAAAATACACTTTCTGTACGCCAGGGCATATGGCCGGTACCGCCTACCAGAAAAGCCCGGTCGGCTGTTTGTTTTACGACTTCTTTGGCGGCAACACGCTGAAGGCCGATGTGTCGATTTCGGTTACGGAGCTGGGTTCGCTGCTAGATCATACCGGCCCTCATCTGGAGGCGGAGGAGTACATTGCCCGCACCTTCGGTGCCGAACAAAGCTATATGGTGACTAACGGTACTTCGACGTCGAACAAGATAGTCGGCATGTATGCCGCGCCATCCGGCAGCACAATTCTGGTCGATCGTAACTGCCATAAATCGCTGACCCATTTGCTGATGATGACCAATCTGGTGCCAATCTGGCTGAAGCCAACGCGTAACGCGCTGGGGATCTTGGGCGGTATTCCGCAGCGTGAATTTACTCGTGAAAATATCGAGAAAAAGGTCGCTGAAACCCCGAATGCGCAGTGGCCGGTGCACGCGGTTATCACCAACTCGACCTACGACGGGCTGCTGTACAACACCGATTTCATCAAGAAAACCCTCGATGTGCCGTCGATTCACTTTGACTCCGCCTGGGTGCCCTATACCAACTTCCACCCGATTTATCAGGGAAAAAGTGGCATGAGCGGCGATCGAGTACCGGGGAAAATTATCTATGAAACCCAGTCGACCCATAAGCTGCTGGCGGCGTTCTCTCAGGCTTCGCTGATTCACATTAAAGGTGATTACGATGAAGAGACCTTTAACGAAGCCTACATGATGCATACCACCACTTCCCCGAGCTATCCGCTGGTGGCCTCGATTGAAACAGCCGCGGCGATGCTGCGCGGTAACACTGGGAAGCGGCTGATCAACCGTTCCGTTGAGCGAGCCCTGCATTTCCGTCGTGAAGTGCAGCGCCTGCGCGAAGAATCAGAAGACTGGTTCTTCGATATCTGGCAGCCCGATCATGTTGATGAGGCGAAGTGCTGGCCCATTGCCCCCGGAGAGGAAGACTGGCATGGCTTCAGGGATGTCGATGCGGATCACATGTACCTCGATCCGATCAAAGTCACTATTCTAACGCCGGGCATGAGCGAGTTGGGCGAAATGGCAGAAGAGGGGATACCGGCGGCGCTGGTGGCCAAGTTTCTCGACGAGCGAGGCGTTGTTGTTGAGAAGACCGGTCCGTACAACCTGCTGTTCCTGTTCAGTATCGGTATTGATAAGACAAAAGCGCTAAGCCTGCTGCGCGGGCTGACGGAGTTTAAGCGCTCTTACGATCTTAATTTGCGTGTGAAGAACATGCTGCCGGATCTTTATGCGGAAGATCCGGACTTTTATCGCAACATGCGCATTCAGACGCTGGCGCAGGGGATCCACAAACTGATTAAGCAACATAACCTGCCCGATCTGATGCTGCGCGCTTTTGATGTCCTGCCTGAAATGCGTATGACCCCGCACGAGGCTTATCAGCAGCAGGTGAAAGGCAACGTAGAAACGGTAGAAATAGAGGAACTGTTGGGCAGAGTTTCAGCCAATATGATCCTGCCTTATCCGCCAGGCGTGCCGGTGGTGATGCCGGGAGAAGTGATCACCAAAGAGAGTCGGGCGGTGCTCGACTTCCTGCTGATGCTGTGTTCCGTTGGGGAGCATTATCCGGGCTTTGAAACGGATATTCACGGGGCTAAACTCGGTGAGGACGGCGTCTACAGAGTACGAGTCTTAAAAGAGGCTTGAGCGCTTGCTTTGCAGGGAAGCGATGATTACCTTGCCTGAAGTGACTAAGGAGATTTTATGCTGGGTTTAAAGCAAATTCATCACGTCGCGATTATCGCGTCGGACTACGAACGCAGTAAGCAATTCTATTGCGATGTGCTGGAGTTTACGCTGGAAGCGGAAGTTTACCGCAAAGAGCGGGACTCCTGGAAAGGTGATCTGGCGCTGAAAGGCCAGTACGTTATTGAGCTATTCTCTTTTCCGTTTCCGCCAGTACGCCCAAGTCGCCCGGAGGCCTGCGGGCTTCGTCACTTGGCATTCAGCGTGGAAAACATTGATCAGGCGATTACGCATCTGGAAAGCCATGGCGTGAAATGCGAGCCCATTCGCGTCGATCCTTATACCGATAAACGTTTCACCTTCTTCAGCGATCCCGACGGCCTGCCGCTGGAACTTTATCAGCAGTAAACCTTGCCAGCGCCGCGAATGCCCGGTAATTTGCCGGGCAAACCCCTCGTAACGACAAACTATGACTAGCCGCGAACTTCAGTCTTTTCTGCATCCTCACCGCCAGCTGCTGGTGGCGTTTAGCGGTGGGCTGGATTCGACGGTTCTGCTGCATCAAGTCGTTACCCTGCGAGATACTCTGCAACCTGGCCTGCATATCAGGGCAATGCATATCCACCATGGACTCAGCCCAAGAGCAGACAGCTGGGTGGAACATTGCCGGGCGCTTTGTGAGAAATGGAACGTGCCTTTCGAAGTGGCGTATGTTCAGCTTCCCTCCGGCGGCCAGGGGATTGAAGGGGAGGCGAGGGCGGCCCGCTATCAGGCGCTTTCTGACTCGCTTTTGGCAGGCGAAGTGTTGTTGACGGCGCAGCATTTGGACGACCAGTGTGAGACCTTCCTGTTGGCGCTTAAACGCGGCAGCGGCCCGGCCGGGCTGGCGTCGATGCCCGCGATTTTGCCTTTCGGCGACACTTCATTACTGCGTCCTCTACTGGCAACTTCACGTGCACAGCTCGAGGAGTGGGCTGGCGTTCACCGGCTAAGCTGGATTGAGGACGAAAGTAATCAGGACGATAAGTATGACCGGAATTTCCTGCGTCTGAGAGTCGTTCCTCTGCTGCAGCAAAGATGGCCCCATTTTTCCCGCAGCGTTGCCCGTAGTGCGGATTTATGTGGTGAGCAGGAGCAACTGCTTGATGAACTGCTTGCCGAACAGCTGAATAACTTGATGTCCCCCGAGGGCGCGCTGCATATCGAACCGATGCTGACGATGAGCGAGGCACGGCGATTTGCCCTGCTGCGGCGCTGGCTCTCCTGGCATCGTGCTGCGATGCCGTCCCGGGCTTCTCTTCAACGTTTATGGCAGGAAGTCGCTTTAAGTCGGGAAGATGCCAATCCTCGCCTTCGCCTGGGTGAACATGAAATCAGGCGTTTTCAGGGGGAACTGTATTGGGTTCCGCTGCTGAACATCGATCGGGAAAAAAGCTATTTATGGCCCGCACCTTATCACCCCCAGAATCTCCCTGGGCTGGGAATGATTTTACTCAGTGAGAAGGGAATGCCGGTGCGTGCGCCAGCAGAGGGCGAAATTGTTAGCCTGCGTTTTAAGGCTTCGGGTTTGCTGCATATTGTCGGCCGTGATAAAGGGCGAACGCTGAAAAAAATCTGGCAGGAATTGCGCATTCCGCCATGGGAACGTGACGCCACGCCGCTGCTGTTTTATGGCGAGCAACTTATCGCTGCGCCGGGTATTTTTGTCACTCGTGAAGGACAGGCTACGGAACATTCATGCTGGCACATAGACTGGCAAAAGGGAGTTGAGCAATGAAAAAATTCGTATTGCTGCTTGGGCTGATAGCCTGCAGTTTACCTGCTCTGGCGAAAGGCGATGCTCAGGCTGGAGAAGCGAAGGCCATGACCTGCGTTGCCTGCCATGGCATGAGTGGGAAAGCTTCTGCGCCGCTGTACCCAAACATTGGCGGGCAGAGCGAAGCTTATCTGGAGCATTCGCTTCAGGCTTATAAAAAAGGGGAGCGCAGCGGTGGTCAGGCAGAAATCATGAAGGCTTACGTCAGCGGGCTTTCAGACGAGGATATCTCTAATTTAGCGGCCTACTACGCCTCAATGAAGCCGTAAACAAAACGGGCAGCCTCGATAGCTGCCCGTTTTGTTTGAGATGGGGTGATCAGATTTATTCGACGCTCACCACGATAGTGCCGATTTCGGGGTGGCTAAAGCTGTTAATTTTATCGAGGCGTAACTCACGTGTAGCGCCGGCGTTATCGACAACCAGGTATTCGACGTTTTTACGAGAAACCAGATCGCTCGCTTTGGCTTTCAAAACCTCCCCGTCTTTTAACTCCAGCGTCAGTAACAAATGATGCTGGCAGGCGAGCTCGAGATTGTCATAATCATCACAGTTGATGGGTTGATACGCATCATTCATTGACATAATCGCTCACCAGTAAGTTCGCGGCAGCATAAGCCGCCTGTTCCCTGACCGACTCCGACACGGCCTCGCTGGAGGCAACTTCGTTCAGAGCCTTCAATACGCATCCTAAGGCATCAGGAATATAGCCTAAATCGCCGCTGGCAATTTCCGCGTAGCGTTGCCGAACTAATTCACAATACTTTTCCACATACCCTCCTCTCAGAGTCCCGACTTCAGACCTACCCGTGGGGTCAAGTCTAAGCCTACGAAGATAAACTCTGTTTAGCAAGGTGACTATACCACAGCAATGTAACCGATATCAGCCACGCAAATATACCCGTCATACTCAGAGCCGAAGGAGTGTTATTTCGCTACAATAGCGCGCAATTGTGTATGGAGAAGTGTGATGGCGTTAAAAGCGACAATTTATAAGGCGACGGTGAATGTGGCCGATCTCGATCGTAATCGGTTTCTGGACAGCAGCCTGACGCTGGCGCGTCATCCTTCGGAAACGCAGGAACGCATGATGCTGCGCCTGCTGGCATGGATTAAATATGCGGATGAGCGTCTGGAATTTACCCGTGGCCTCAGCGCAGAAGACGAGCCGGAAATCTGGCGTAAAAACGATCACCTTGGCATTGATTTGTGGGTAGAACTAGGGTTACCGGAAGAACGTCGGGTCAAAAAAGCCTGCAGCCAGTCGGCTGAGGTGGCATTGTTTACCTATAATAGTCGGGCGGCGGAAATTTGGTGGCAGCAAAACCAGACCCGCCTGAGCCAGTTTAAAAACCTGTCCATCTGGTATCTGGATGACGCACAGCTGGCGAAGCTAAGTGAGTTTGGTACGCGCACCATGAACCTACAGGCGACGATTCAGGATGGCGCAATCTGGCTATCCGACAGCGAGAATAATCTGGAAATTCACTTTACGGCCTGGCTGCAACAATGATTTCCGTGTCGCGAACGGTCGTTATCCCGGACAATGAAGTTACGATTACCGCGATTCGCGCCCAGGGGGCTGGAGGGCAGCATGTGAATAAAACCTCAACGGCGATTCATTTGCGCTTTGATATCCCTGCCTCTAGCCTGCCGGAGTCGTATAAGATACGTCTGCTGGCAGTAAGTCACCATTTGATCACGCCTGAGGGCGTGGTGGTGATTAAAGCCCAGGAATACCGAAGCCAGGAGATGAACCGCGAAGCGGCGGTGGCTCGCCTGGTTTCACTGATACAAGAACTCACCGTAGTGCAGAAGAGCCGCCGTGCCACAAAGCCGACGCGGGCTTCTAAAGAGCGTCGTCTGGCCTCAAAGGCGCAGAAATCGACAACCAAAGCACTACGCGGCAAAGTTCGTCGCCATCCGGAGTAGCGACGAACATTGGGACAACGGCATAAGGAATGAAGCATGAAGAAGAGTCTTCTGGCTGCGCTGGCAGCGCTCAGCCTGTTCACGCTATTTGGCTGTAATAATCGTACGGAAACGCAAACTTTGATCCCGGCTCAGGCGGCGGAATTGAAACCGATGCAGCAGAGCTATCGCGGCGTAGTGCCGTGTGCGGATTGTGAAGGGATTGAAACCTCGCTGTTTCTGGAAAAGGACGGCACCTGGGTGATGAATCAGACCTACCAGGGTAAAGGAGCCTCATTTGCCAGCTACGGTAAATGGGCGCGGACTGCCGATAAACTGGTCTTAACCGACAGCGAAGGCGAGAAGCAGTATTACCACCCTAAGGGCGACAGCCTGGTGATGCTGGATCGTGAAGGCAATCCGATTGATTCGCAGTTCAACTACACGCTAAAAGCGGTGGATGCGAAGCTGCCGTCAACGCCAATGCCGATGAAAGGCAAGTATAAATACATGGCTGACGCGGCGGTATTCCAGGACTGTGCGACCGGTAAAACCTTTGCCGTTGCGGATAATGCCGAACTGGAAAGAGCCTATGCGGCAGCGCGCGGCAAGAACAGCGCGCCAATCCTGCTGGTGGTAGAAGGGCACTTTACGCTGCAGGCTTCTCCAGACAGTGGGGAGTTACAAAAAGCGCTGGTCGCGGATAAGGGTGCGAAGTTTAAGCCCGGCAAAGAGTGTAACGACTAAAACGAAAAAGCCCGTCCAGATGGACGGGCTTTTTTATGCTCAGCGGCTAATTAGCCTTTGATCTGCTTCACCAGGAAATCAACGATCTCGTTGGTTTTGATCATCTGCTTCTCACCTGCACGGCGATGTTTGTATTCGATCTCTTCGTTGTCAAGATTGCGGTCGCCGATAACGATAGTGTGAGGAATACCAATCAGTTCCATGTCTGCAAACATCACGCCTGGACGCTCTTTACGATCATCCAGCAGCACGTCGATGCCCTGAGCGCGCAGCGTGGTATACAGCTCTTCAGCCAGTTGCTGCACGCGGAATGACTTGTGCATGTTCATTGGCAAAATCGCAACGTGGAACGGGGCGATAGCATCCGGCCACAGAATACCGCGATCGTCAAAGTTCTGTTCAATCGCAGCCGCGACCACGCGGGTAACACCGATACCATAGCAACCCATGGTCAGAGTCTGGTTACGGCCATCTTCACCCTGAACGGCGGCTTTCAGCGCTTCAGAGTACTTGGTACCCAACTGGAAGATGTGACCCACTTCGATGCCGCGCTTGATCATCAAGGTGCCTTTGCCGTCCGGGCTTGGATCGCCGGCCACAACGTTACGGATATCAGCAACTTCTGGCAGCGCAACATCGCGTTCCCAGTTAATGCCGATAAAGTGTTTGCCGTCGATGTTGGCGCCAGCGGCGAAATCACTCATTGCCGCAACGCTGCGGTCAATCACAACTGGAACAGGCAGATTGATTGGACCCAGGGAACCAGGACCGGCTTTCACGATGTCGCGAATCTCTTGTTCGGTGGCGAATGTTAGCGGACTTGCTACCTGCGGCAGTTTCTCAGCCTTCACTTCGTTCAGTTCGTGATCGCCACGAACCAGCAAAGCAACCAGCGGGTAAGCGCTGCCTTCGGTGGCTTTCACCAGCAGAGTCTTAACCGTTTTCTCGATTGGCAGGTTGAACTGCTCAACCAGCTCGGCGATAGTTTTTGCGTTCGGGGTGTCGATTTGGCTCATTGCAGCGGTTGGCGCTGTGCGGCCTGATGCCGGTGCTAAAGCTTCAGCGAATTCGATGTTTGCCGCATAGTCTGAGCTGTCAGAGAAGATTACATCGTCTTCACCGCTTTGGGCCAGCACCTGGAACTCATGGGAAGCGCTGCCGCCAATAGAGCCGGTATCTGCCTGAACGGCACGGAAATCCAGACCCATACGGGAGAAAATCTTGCTGTAAGCCTCATACATCTTGTCGTAGGTTTCCTGCAGGGATTCCTGAGACGTATGGAACGAGTAGGCGTCTTTCATCAGGAATTCGCGGGAACGCATTACGCCAAAGCGTGGGCGAACTTCGTCACGGAATTTAGTCTGGATCTGGAACAGATTCAGCGGCAACTGCTTGTAGGAGCTCAGTTCGTTGCGAATCAGGTCGGTGATCACTTCTTCGTGGGTTGGACCCAGCACGAAAGGACGTTCGCCACGGTCAACAAAGCGCAGCAGCTCCGGGCCGTATTGCTCCCAACGTCCACTCTCCTGCCACAGGTCGGCGGGTTGAACCACCGGCATGCACATTTCGATAGCACCGGCATTGTTCATTTCTTCTCGCACGATGTTTTCGACTTTCTTCAGGACGCGCAAACCGGTCGGCAGCCAGGTGTATAAACCGGAGGCCAGCTTGCGGATCATCCCGGCGCGCAGCATCAGCTGGTGGCTGACTACTTCAGCGTCGGCAGGTGTCTCCTTCAGAGTGGAGAGCAGATATTGGCTAGTACGCATGTTGTTACGGTTCCATTTGAACGGCATAGCGCAGGCCAGCGGCGGCCTGCTTCAAAAAAAGTGGTTTAGTTTACCAGTGTGGCAGAGATGTCAAAAGAGAGAGGGCTAAATTAACTCGTTTCGAGAGCGAACACTTCAAAACCGTGTTCTGTGACGCGCCAGCGAACGTTAAAGTCAAGCAGCAGAACGGCGTAAGTTTTCCCGACATCTTCACCTTTACGATAGGCAGGACGAGGGTCCTGAGCAAGCACCTGACTGATAAAACGCGCAAAATGCGGATAGCGTTTTTCCAGCCCGGTCAACTGATGCTGCACTTCTGGTGTAAACATCACAGGCATGTCCGCCTGCGGAGCCTGCTGTGCGTAGCCAGCACGTGCGTCCGGCACGGCTTCTGCAAATGGCAGGTACGGTTTGATATCTACAATGGGCGTACCATCCATCAAATCCAGACTGCCGAGCTGTAAGATCACTTCGTCTTTTTGGCAACGAATACCTTTAAGCTCAACCAGCGACATACCGATTGGATTCGGGCGAAACGTGGAACGCGTAGCAAACACGCCCATTCGCGCGTTTCCGCCAAGCCGGGGAGGACGTACGGTTGGGCGCCAGCCGCCTTCCATCGTTTGGTGAAAGACAAACAATAGCCACAGGTGGCTAAACTCTTCCAGCCCACGAACGGCATCGGCCTGGTTGTAAGGCGCAAGCAGACGCAGTTCACCGCCGCCGTCTTTGACAAGACCGGGCTGACGCGGGACGGCGAACTTTTCTTTATATGGGGAGCGAATAACGCCTATTTGTGCAAATTGAAATGGGGTCATTGCGCCGAAACTTGCAGCGCGGAGCCAACGCAAACAGCCTGACGGTAGCACCCCGGCGTGCCAGTGGTGATGTCGCAGCTGTGCTGCAGCACAGCATTGGCTTTCATTTTGGAGGCATTAATCTGCATGCGTTTACGTGCTGTCGGGATATTCGGTGGGGAATCCTGATTGCTTGCCTGGCAAGACTCGCCGCTGACTTCGCCTAAATCACGGAACGGTTTACCCACTAAGTCTTCTGCGTTTGTGTAGATTCTGACCGGAACAGGGCGAGGCGCTTTCGGCTTCTCTGTTTCTGTCTTCGGCGCAGCTGCCGTGCTTTGAACGGGTTCTACTGGGGATCTGCTTAGCATTGAACAGCCGCTCAGCGCGAAGGCTAATAAACAGATCGGTAAAGCACGCATAATATTTCCTCAATGAATGTAAAACGGGGAACATTGAAGCAAGCTCGAACCAAAATAACAAGGCGGGCTTGCGCCCGCCTTTAATTATTTACGTAAAACTGAAGAATGGAAACTTACCAGCCTTTAACCGCACCGCCGTTAAAGACTTTGTTAGCCGCTTCGTTCACTTCGTCAGACTGGTAGGCCTGAACGAACTTCTTCACGTTTTCTGCATCTTTGTTGTCTTCACGAGAAACGATCAGGTTCACGTAAGGAGAGTTTTTGTCTTCAACGAAGATACCGTCTTTCGCTGGTGTCAGGCCAATCTGGCTAGCGTAAGTGGTGTTGATGATGGCCAGAGCAATCTGCGCATCGTCAAGAGAGCGCGGCAGTTGTGGTGCTTCCAGCTCAACCAGTTTCAGATTTTTTGGGTTCTCGGTGACATCCAGCACGGTTGGCAGCAGACCAACACCGTCTTTCAGTTTGATCAGACCTTCTTTCTGCAGCAGCAGCAGAGAACGGCCGAGGTTAGTTGGGTCGTTTGGCAGTGCTACCTGAGAACCCGGCTGCAGTTCAGCCAGTGATTTGATTTTTTTGGAGTAGCCGGCAATTGGATAAACAAAGGTATTGCCTACGGAAACCAGCTTATAACCACGATCTTTGATCTGCTGATCCAGGTAAGGTTTGTGTTGGAAGGCGTTAACGTCGATATCGCCTTTGCTGAGTGCTTCGTTTGGCAGGACATAGTCGGTAAAGGTCACCAGCTCAACATCGAGGCCATACTTCTCTTTAGCCACTTTCTGAGCCACTTCCGCAACCTGCTGCTCAGCGCCAGCAATCACGCCGACTTTAATGTGGTTTGGATCTTTTTCTTCCTGACCGCAACCCACCAGGGCCAGAGAGCCAATCAGAGCGCCGACCGCGGCGAACGTTTTAAAGTTAAAAGCCATGTCCTTTTCCTTGTATGAATGCAGTTGTGTTTATTTGTGTGTAACAGCCCGGACGATACGATCGCCAGAGAATTGAATTAAGTAAACTAGCACGACCAGCAGAACCAGTACGGTATTCATTACGGTAGCGTTGTAGCCGATGTACCCGTACTGATAGCCAATCTGCCCCAGACCACCGGCACCGACGGCACCGCCCATAGCAGAATAGCCCACTAAAGTGATAAGGGTAATCGTCGCGGCATTGACCAGGCCTGGAAGCGCTTCTGGAAGCAGTACTTTACGGATGATTTGCAGCGGCGTGGCGCCCATCGCGCGTGAAGCTTCAATCAGGCCGGTTGGAATTTCCAGCAGGGCATTTTCAACCATACGCGCAATAAACGGCGCGGCACCAACGGTCAACGGAACGATAGCAGCTTGCAGACCGATAGACGTTCCTACGATGACGCGAGTAAAAGGGATCATCCAGACAAGCAGGATAATGAATGGAATAGAACGGAAAATGTTAACTATCGCCGAGAGGCTGCGGTAAAGCTTCGCATTGGCGCTGATTTGCCCAGGACGAGTGATGTAAAGCAGCACGCCGACAGGCAGACCGAGCACAAATCCGAAGAAACCGGAAACAAAGGTCATAGCCAACGTTTCATATACGCCGCGAGCCAGTAACCAAATCATTGCTTCAGACATAACCCAGCACCTCTACTTTCACGTGTTGCTCCTGCAGCCAGGCAATAGCGGCTTGCGTATCTTTTGGCTCGCCGTGCATTTCACACAGCATGATGCCGAACTTCACGCCGCCGGCATAATCCATCTGCGCGCTAATAATGTTGCTGTTCACGTTGAAGGTACGTGCTGTTTCTGAGAGCAGTGGGGCATCGACCGACTGGCCAGTGAACTCCAGGCGTAATAAAGGTACCGCATTTTCTTTATGCTCTGCGTTCAGACGCTGCGCGTAATCTTCCGGCACGTCGAGGTGCAGTGTGGACTGAATAAACTGCTGCGCCAGAGGCGTTTTCGGATGGGAGAACACTTCGCTCACCGTATCCTGCTCAATAAGCTCGCCGTTGCTGATCACGGCCACGCAGTCACAAATACGCTTGACCACATCCATCTCGTGGGTGATAAGCAGAATGGTCAGGCCCAGGCGGCGGTTAATGTCTTTCAGCAGCTCCAGAATAGAGCGGGTCGTGGCTGGGTCCAACGCGCTGGTAGCTTCGTCACACAGCAGGACCTTTGGGTTGCTGGCTAGCGCACGAGCAATCGCGACGCGCTGCTTCTGACCGCCGGATAGATTTGCAGGCCAGGCATCGTGCTTTTCACCTAAACCCACTAAGTCTAGTAGCTCGGTAACGCGACGTTTAATCTCTTCTTTTGGCGTGTTATCCAACTCGAGCGGCAGAGCGACGTTACCAAAAACGGTACGCGAAGAAAGCAGATTAAAGTGCTGGAAGATCATACCGATCTGGCGGCGGGCTTTGGTTAACTGGGTTTCAGAAAGCGTTGTCAGGTCCTGACCGTCAACCAGAACTGAACCTTCGGTTGGACGTTCGAGCAGGTTTACACAGCGGATAAGGGTGCTTTTCCCCGCACCGGACGCGCCAATCACGCCATAAATTTGCCCGGCAGGGACGTGCAGACTGACATTATTCAATGCCTGTATGCTGCGGTTTCCCTGCTGGAACACCTTGGTGATATTTGAAAGTTTAATCATTGAGTTATTTATTATCGTATCTGTATTAGCCGTGGAATTTTCTGCTACCAGTAACCAAAGTTACCGTAATCGATATGGATGTTAAGGCATCCAGACGTCTAAATCAATCGGCGAGTGAAGGACTGTTCTCTCCTTATTACTAAATCATGCGATACTAAACGTCATTAACCCGTTTCAGGAGCTCTCAAGTGGCACAGTCCGTACCCGCTATTTTTCTCGACCGCGATGGCACCATTAATGTCGATCATGGCTATGTATATGAAGTTGACCGATTCGAGTTTATTGATGGTGTTATAGAAGCAATGCGCGAATTAAAAGAGATGGGCTTTGCTCTGGTGCTGGTGACTAACCAGTCCGGCATTGCACGCGGGATGTTCACCGAGGCTGACTTTGAAAACCTGACCGAATGGATGGACTGGTCGCTGGCGGACCGCGGCGTCGATCTCGACGGCATCTATTATTGCCCTCATCACCCGGATGGGAGCGTGAAAGAGTTTAGCCAGACTTGTGACTGTCGTAAGCCGCAGCCTGGCATGCTGATTTCTGCCCGTGACTTCCTGCACATTGATATGGCTTCTTCTTATATGGTTGGTGATAAAATTGAAGATATGCAGGCCGGTGCTGCCGCAATGGTGGGGACTAAAGTGCTGGTTCGCACCGGCAAACCAGTGACAGAAGCAGGTGAGACGGCCGCAGATGTGGTTATTAATAGCCTCGCAGACCTGCCAAAACTCATCAAACAGCGCCAAAAATAAGCATTTCGTTTAAAAAACAGGCTATCAGAAAGTTTTTTCAAATTAG
>NZ_JCAHMZ010000004.1:0-629430 GCF_059414925.1 Cedecea sp. B1(4)
TCCCCCAAACCAACCTTTAAGAAAATGCACATCCTGCCGCGCCGTGGCATGCTCTCAGCCTTTTATGAGGCAAAACGTCATGCTGATAGGCTATGTCAGGGTGTCAACAAATGACCAAAACACCGCGCTACAGAAAAATGCGCTGGAGTGCGCAGGATGTGAGCTAATTTTTGAGGATAAAATCAGCGGTAAAACGGCGGACAGGCCGGGGTTAAAAAAGGTGCTCAGAATGCTCAGTGAAGGCGACACGTTGGTCGTCTGGAAGCTGGATCGGTTGGGGCGCAGCATGCGGCACCTTGTTTCGCTGATTGAAGAGTTGCGTTCGCGCGGGATTAACTTCCGTAGCCTGACGGATAGCATTGATACCTCCACGCCAATGGGGCGGTTTTTCTTTCACGTGATGGGCGCGTTAGCTGAGATGGAACGTGAACTTATCGTCGAAAGAACCCGCGCTGGGCTGGCGGCGGCTAGAACGGAAGGGCGAATTGGCGGGCGGCGGCCTAAGCTGTCGGCCACGCAATGGGCGCAGGTCGGGAGGTTAATTGCTGCCGGAGAAACAAGGCAGCAGGTGGCGATTATTTATGATGTCGGTATTTCTACGCTGTATAAAAAATTTCCTGCAAATGCGAAACCCTAAACCAGCTTCTTCACCAGCGCCTCGCTCTGTCGGATCCGCTCCGGCGCGTTTTCCAGGTCCTGTTGAACCAGGGCCATAAATAACAGGTCGGTCAACATCATTTGGGCGCTGGTGGAGGAAATTGCGGCGCTGCGCGTGGCCTGTTCTTCCGCGATGGTATACAGGCATAGGCTGGCGCGCTGCTGCAGGGCGTTAGGCGTGAAGCCGGTAATGGCGAGGATTTTCGCCCCGGCGTTCAGCGCTTCATCGGCGGCCAGATTGATCTCACGGCGCTCGCCCGAGTAAGAAACAGCAAGCAGCACGTCTTCCGGCGTCATCGCCTGCACGGTTGCCAGCAGGGCATGCATATCCTGCTCGGCAACGGCGTGAATACCAATCTTCATTAACTTCCACGAGAAATTCTTCGCCACAAGGCCAGAGGCGCCTATTCCCACGAGCAGCACGCGTCGCGCATTCCGCAGCAGCGAAACGCTCGCCAGTAATTTATCTTCCGCATTAATATCCAGCGTGGCGTGCATCGCCGCGATATTCTCTTTAATCAATTTTTCCCCAACAAGCCTCAGCGGATCGTCACCTAAAATTTGGTTGTGAACCGGGACAGAGTTAGGATTTTGACCGCTCGCCAGCGCTTCGCTGATCGCCAGTTTCATTGCCGGGAAGCCCTTGAACCCCAGTTTCTGCGCGAATTTTACGACGCTGGACTGGCTGACACCGGCTTCTTCCGCCAGCTGCTGTGAACTGAGGTGGCGTGCGCGATCGGGCTCAGCGAGCAAAAAGTCGGCCAGCTTGCGGTCACTCTGGGCCAGCATGGCGTAACGGCTTCGAATGCGCAGTAAACAGTTCATTTCACCTCCGGGGCGGCACTTCTGATAACGACTTGCTCTGGTAAGCATTTGAGCGAATTATAAATTCCATTATAGAGCAATGTTGCCGAATTAAATATTCTGTTGTGTTCAACCTGCCAGCCAGTAAGGCGCGCGGAAAATCGCGGGGCTATCTGTTAGGCTTTAGCTGGCGTTGTTTCGTGAACGCGAGTCCAAAAGGAGCCTGAATTGACACCTCATCACCCGCGCCGCGTCGTCTTTTTTGACCTGGATGGCACCCTGCATCAGCAGGACATGTTCGGCAGCTTTCTGTTGTATCTCCTGCGCCGCCTGCCGTTGAACGTACCGTTGGTTATTATCTTGCTGCCGCTGATTGGCGGCATGATGCTGATCAAAGGCAGCGCGGCCCGCCAGCCGATGAGCCTGCTGTTATGGGGCATCACGTTTGGGCGCAGCGAGGCCCGGCTTCAGCGGCTACAAAGCGAGTTTGTCGCCTGGTTCCGGCAGAAGGTGAGGGCATTTCCCGTCGTCCAGCAGCGCCTCACGGATTATCTGCACAGCCCGGATGCCGACGTCTGGTTGATTACCGGCTCGCCGCAGCCGCTGGTGGAAAAAGTCTATTTTGATACGCCGTGGCTGCCGGAGGTCAAAGTGATTGCCAGCCAGATTGCACGGGCTCACGGCGGCTGGATATTGACCCTGCGCTGTCTGGGCCATGAGAAAGTGGTTCAGCTGGAGCAGCATCTTGGCGCGCCGCTGCGGCTTTACAGCGGCTACAGCGACAGCCATCAGGATAATCCCTTACTCTATTTCTGCGAGCACCGCTGGCGCGTCACGCCTCAAGGGGAACTGCAGCAGCTTGAGTGAGGCGTTTTGAATCCGTTAAGCGGTGTGTATAATGCGCCGCCCACTTTTGCCGCGGAGAGCATTGTGTCAGACACAGAATTTACCCATGAACACTGGATGCGCCACGCCCTGACCCTCGCTCAACGAGCCTGGGATGAAGGCGAAGTGCCCGTCGGTGCGGTGCTGGTACACAATAATCAGGTCATAGGTGAAGGCTGGAATCGCCCGATAGGTCGCCACGATCCTACGGCTCACGCGGAGATCATGGCGCTGCGTCAGGGCGGGTTGGTACTGCAAAATTACCGTCTGCTTGATACCACGCTCTATGTCACGCTCGAACCTTGCGTCATGTGCGCGGGGGCGATGGTGCATAGCCGCATTGGCCATTTAGTGTTTGGGGCGCGTGACGCTAAAACCGGAGCGATAGGCTCGCTGATGGACGTGCTCGGCCACCCCGGCATGAACCATCAGGTGCAGGTCAGTGAAGGGGTGCTCGCGACAGAGTGCTCAGCCATGCTGAGCGATTTTTTTCGCGCTCGTCGCCTGGAGAAAAAGGCCCTAAAGGAAAAGGCCCGTAAGACGGACTAGTCAGCTCCACCGGGGCAACCGCAGGGTAAGCCTCGGCAAATTTATCAGCCTGGATCGCCTTCTTCTGTTTCTCCTGCAAATACCCTTCCAGACTTAGCTGATACTTGCGGATGTTTTCTACATACGCGTAAGCCTCGTGTCCACGAGCATATCCATAGGTTGTTTTGCTGTAATAAGGCTTCAGGCTCAGCAGCGGCAGGCGTGTTTTTACATCTGCCCAGCTGTCAGGGTTGCCTTTCTGTTTG
The DNA here is from genome assembly GCF_059414925.1 of Cedecea sp. B1(4). Taxonomy (NCBI): domain Bacteria; kingdom Pseudomonadati; phylum Pseudomonadota; class Gammaproteobacteria; order Enterobacterales; family Enterobacteriaceae; genus Cedecea; species Cedecea sp. B1(4). The sequence continues at coordinate 3,141 of NZ_JCAHMZ010000004.1, forward strand.
GCCGTTAGCTGACGGGCATCCAGCATGTGGGCATAGCCCATGTTATAGGCCGCCAGCGCGAACCAGATACGCTCGTACTCCGGTACCGTGGCCGGGACCTTGCTCATCATATCTTTCAGATACCGGCTGCCGCCGCTGATGCTCTGTTCTGCGTCCAGCCTGTCGATGATACCGAGGCTTTGGGCCGTATTTTTTGTCAGCATCATTAACCCGCGCACGCCCGTCGGCGAAGTCGCGTGAGTATCCCAGTGGGATTCCTGATAGGAAATTGCAGCCAGCAGCGGCCAGTCAATATCGTCGGAGTACTTTTCAAACAGCGGCTGGAGTTCCGGCAAAACGGCATCCACCGCGTTCAGGAAGGTTCGGGTATCGACATAATCAAAATCGCCAATATGGCCCAGGTATTTCTCCTCAACCCTCGCCAGCGTGCCGTCGCTGCTGATCTTATTATAGAAATCGAGCAGCGCGGCGCTCATGCTGTCGTCGCCATCGCGTTTAGAAAACCAGGTGACCGGTTGTTCATCGGTGACGTCCAGCGCAACGGCCAGTTGAGGATGCACGCGCTGGAAAAGGCTGATGGCGATGGAGTCTGAGATGGTAAACGCGATATTGCCATCAACCACCTGCTGCAGGAGCTGGTTGCTGGTTTGTTTGGTGTCAATATTCCAGCTCAGCTCAGGGTACTGAGCGTCTTTGAGCTTTTGCAGGTCGCTCACCACCGCCTGGCCAGAAGAGAGCACCAGCTGCGATGGCTTGACGCCGCCGAGAGATTTGGGGCGCGGGCTACCCACACGATAGACCATCTGCTGCGAAACGGAATAATAAGTTGGGCCCGCCTGGTAGTCGCTGCTGCGGCGAGAGTTATACACCAGGCCGGCGGCGAGCAGGTCGGCGTTGTCGTTATCCAGGTCATCAAACAGCGCGTTAATGTTTGGCCGCACGACCACTAACAGCTTCACGCCCAGGTAGTCTGCAAACTGTTTTGCAAGTTCGTAATCGAGGCCCGTTGCCTTGCCGTTAATCATCGTCCAGGTCAGCGGCGATGAAATGGTACTGACGCGCAAAACCCCCCGCGCTTTGATCGCGGCGATACGGTTTTCGGCCTGATTGAAACCTGGAATGGAGGGCCATAAAGCCACTGCCAGCAACAAGGTGACGATACCGATAAGCAGATAATTAATATTTATTCTTTTCAAATAGATAACATTCTGCAGCAGGATGAGCCTTAGCCAACAATAACCATGATTTGTCTGAACCCCGTGAGTGAATGAGGCGCATTTTGCGTAAGAAAACGCCAGTAAGCAACTTTTAAGAATATATCGTTTACTTTTCGTGCAATAAAAACTTCTGCTGTTATTTCTACGCAAACGGTTTCGTCGAGGCGGAGGATTCTCTATAATGACGCCCGTTTTCCCCCCCTTCGCCCTGAAGACGAGAGATCTTTAATGATGGAAATTCTGCGTGGTTCGCCTGCTCTTTCGGCATTTCGTATTAACAAACTCCTGGCCCGTTTCAACGATGCTCACCTCCCGGTAAGCGATATTTATGCCGAGTATGTTCATTTTGCCGACCTTGAAGCGCCGCTGAACGCTGACGAGCTTGCCCGCCTGCAGCGGCTGTTGAAATATGGTCCAACCCTCGCAGAGCATGCACCGGAAGGCTCCCTGCTGTTGGTGACTCCGCGCCCTGGCACCATCTCCCCCTGGTCTTCAAAAGCTACCGATATCGCCCACAACTGTGACCTGCCGCAGATTAAACGCCTTGAGCGCGGTGTGGCCTGGTATGTTACCGGCAGCACGCTGACCGCTGAGCAGTTGCAGGACGTTGCCGCTCTGCTGCACGACCGCATGATGGAGAGCGTGTTTACCTCTCTGAACGATGCACATCAGCTGTTTACCCAGCAGCAACCGGCCCCGGTGCAGAGCGTTGATCTGCTCGGGAAAGGGCGTGATGCGCTGGTGGAAGCGAATATTCGCCTTGGCCTTGCGCTGGCGGAAGACGAAATCGACTACCTGCAGGATGCGTTCAACAAACTTGGCCGCAACCCGAACGACATTGAACTGTATATGTTTGCTCAGGCGAACTCCGAGCACTGCCGTCATAAGATCTTTAACGCCGACTGGATTATTGACGGGCAGAAGCAGCCGAAGTCGCTGTTCAAAATGATCAAAAACACCTTCGAGAAAACGCCGGATTACGTGCTGTCTGCCTATAAAGACAACGCGGCGGTGATGGAAGGTTCCGCCGTCGGCCGCTTCTTCGCCGACCGTGAAGCAGGGCGCTATGACTTCCACCAGGAAGACGCGCATATCCTGATGAAGGTTGAAACCCACAATCACCCGACCGCAATCTCTCCGTGGCCGGGCGCGGCAACCGGCTCAGGCGGTGAAATCCGCGACGAAGGCGCGACCGGGCGTGGCGCGAAGCCAAAAGCAGGCCTGGTGGGCTTCTCCGTGTCTAACCTGCGTATTCCGGGCTTTGAACAGCCATGGGAGCAAGATTTCGGCAAGCCAGACCGCATCGTTACCGCGCTGGATATCATGACCGAAGGCCCTCTGGGCGGGGCAGCGTTTAACAACGAATTTGGCCGTCCGGCGCTGACCGGCTACTTCCGTACCTATGAAGAGCAGGTGAACAGCCACAACGGCGTGGAGCTGCGCGGTTACCACAAACCTATCATGCTCGCGGGCGGGATCGGCAACATCCGCGCCGACCACGTCCAGAAGGGCGAAATCACCCCCGGCGCGAAGCTGATTGTGCTGGGCGGCCCGGCAATGAACATCGGCCTGGGCGGCGGGGCGGCTTCGTCAATGGCTTCCGGCCAGTCTGATGCGGATTTAGATTTTGCTTCCGTGCAGCGTGACAACCCTGAAATGGAACGCCGCTGCCAGGAAGTGATCGACCGCTGCTGGCAGATGGGCGACGACAACCCAATCCTGTTTATCCACGACGTTGGCGCGGGTGGCCTGTCTAACGCCATGCCTGAACTGGTCAGCGATGGCGGACGCGGTGGCCGCTTCGAGCTGCGCGATATTCTTAACGACGAACCTGGCATGAGCCCGCTCGAAGTCTGGTGTAACGAATCTCAGGAGCGCTATGTGCTGGCCGTTGCGCCAGAGCAGCTGCCGCTGTTTGATGAACTTTGCCGCCGCGAGCGCGCGCCGTATGCGGTGATCGGTGAAGCCACCACCGAACAGCACCTGACGCTCAACGACAGCCACTTTGATAACCAGCCTATCGACATGCCGCTGGACGTGCTGCTGGGCAAAACGCCGAAGATGGAGCGTAACGTTGAGACGCTGAAAGCCAAAGGCGATGCCTTCAACAGCAGCGAAATTGCTATTGCCGATGCGGTGAAACGCGTTCTGCACTTGCCGACCGTGGCTGAAAAAACCTTCCTCGTGACCATCGGCGACCGCACGGTAACCGGCATGGTGTCCCGCGATCAGATGGTTGGCCCGTGGCAGATCCCAGTCGCCAACTGCGCGGTGACTACCGCCAGCCTGGACAGCTACTACGGTGAAGCGATGTCTATCGGTGAACGTGCGCCAGTGGCCCTGCTGGACTTCGCGGCATCCGGTCGCCTGGCCGTGGGCGAAGCCTTAACGAACATCGCCGCGACCCAAATTGGCTCCCTGAAGCGCATTAAACTCTCCGCAAACTGGATGGCCGCAGCCGGTCACCCTGGCGAAGACGCCGGCCTGTATGAAGCGGTGAAGGCCGTTGGTGAAGAACTTTGCCCGGCTCTCGGGATCACTATCCCGGTGGGTAAAGACTCCATGTCGATGAAAACCCGCTGGCAGGAAGGTAACGAGCAGCGCGAGATGACCTCTCCGTTGTCGCTGGTGATCACCGCGTTTGCCCGCGTGGAAGACGTGCGTGGCACCGTGACGCCGCAGCTGAGCACCGAAGACAACGCCCTGCTGCTGATCGATTTAGGCAAAGGCCATAACGCGCTGGGCGCGACCGCGCTGTCCCAGGTTTACCGTCAACTGGGCGACAAGCCTGCGGACGTTCGCAGCGTTGAGCAACTGAAAGGTTTCTGGGACGCAATGCAGACACTGGTGGCGGATCGCAAACTGCTGGCCTGGCACGACCGTTCCGACGGTGGGCTGCTGGTGACCCTGGCGGAAATGGCCTTTACCGGCCACTGCGGCGTTGAGGTTGATATCGCTGGTCTCGGTAACGATCGCCTGGCCGCATTGTTTAACGAAGAGCTGGGTGGCGTGATCCAGGTTCGCGCTGAGGATCGCGCAGCCGTTGAGGCGCTGCTGGCTAAGCATGGCCTGGCTGACTGCGTGCATTACCTCGGTAAAGCTGTCGAAGGCGACCGCTTCACTATTAGCGCTGACGGGCACGCTGTGTTCAGCGAAAGCCGCACCACGCTACGTATGTGGTGGGCAGAAACCACCTGGCAGATGCAGCGTCTGCGTGACAACCCAGACTGCGCGGATGAAGAGCACAACGCCAAGGCGAACGATAACGATCCTGGCCTGAACGTGAATCTGAGCTTCGATATCAAAGAAGATATTGCTGCGCCGTTTATCGCGACGGGCGCGCGTCCTAAAGTGGCCATCCTGCGCGAGCAGGGCGTTAACTCCCACGTTGAGATGGCGGCCGCCTTCCACCGTGCGGGCTTTGACGCCATCGACGTGCATATGAGCGACCTGCTGGCGGGCCGTACCGGGCTGGAAAGCTTCCACACGCTGGTGGCGTGCGGCGGCTTCTCTTATGGTGACGTGCTGGGCGCGGGTGAAGGTTGGGCGAAGTCCATCCTGTTCAACGCTCGCGTGCGCGATGAGTTTGAAACCTTCTTCCATCGCCCGGAAACGTTGGCGCTTGGCGTTTGTAATGGCTGCCAGATGATGTCTAACCTGCGTGAGCTGATCCCAGGCAGTGATTTGTGGCCGCGCTTCGTGCGTAACCAGTCCGATCGCTTTGAAGCGCGCTTCAGCCTGGTTGAAGTGACCTCGAGCCCGTCGCTGCTGTTGCAGGGCATGGCCGGTTCCCATATGCCTATCGCGGTTTCTCACGGCGAAGGTCGTGTGGAAGTGCGTGATGCCGCTCATCTCGCCGCGCTTGAAAGCAAAGGGCTGGTGGCGCTGCGCTTCGTGGATAACTTCGCGAACGTGACCGAAACCTACCCGGCTAACCCGAACGGTTCGCCGAACGGCATCACCGCGGTGAGCAACGAAAGCGGGCGCGTGACCATCATGATGCCGCACCCTGAGCGCGTGTTCCGTACCGTGAGTAATTCCTGGCACCCGGCAGAGTGGGGCGAAGACAGCCCGTGGATGCGTATTTTCCGCAACGCACGTAAGCAATTGGGCTGATTACCCTCACCCCGACCCTCTCCCTAAAAGGGAGAGGGGAAAACAGCAGACAGGCTCCGATCCAGTGGCCTCTTCCCTTTGGGGAGAGGCCAGGGTGAGGGGCTTTTTTGTCACTAAACCCCGACACCTCCACCTTTAAAATGTCGCCAAAAAGAGACATTTAACTCATTGATTTTTAATGATGTGATTGAGCAGGTTTAAGAGTGTTGTGAAATGGCGACATAGAGAACAAAAAATACGCACAATATATCTTCCTGTTTTCCTTAATAATCACATTTAAAACAATGTGTTAAATTTATTTTTGCAAAGTTGGCATGATATCTGCTTAATAACACCCAGTGGCTCATTCAATCTCTTATGTCAGCGTCTTTTCAGACAGACTACATAAACCGCCGAATGACGCACAAAAAGGTGCCTGCCGTCCGATTTTTGATAAATGCCTTTCGGCTTATCATGCTCCGGGCGAAACGTTGAGTAAGGCGCCGCCTAATTCCTAAACAAAGGCAGGGTTTTTGACCCTGCCTTTGTTGTTTCCGGGAATCGCACCTTTCCACCACGCGCAATCGCGGCTAGCATCGTGTCATACAGGTAATGTGAGATGAAGCTATTGAACCAGTGGCATTTTTTCCCTCGATCTTTGCGCCAGCTTGTCATGATGGCCTTTTTATTGGTGCTCGTACCGCTGCTGGTGCTTGCGTGGCAGGCGTGGCAAAGCCTTAACGCCCTGAGCGCTCAGGCCGCGTTGACCAACCGCACCACGTTGACCGATGCCCGCCGCAGTGAAGCGATGACTAATGTCGCGCTAGAAATGGAGCGGAGCTACCGTCAATATTGCGTGCTCGATGACTCACGCCTTGCCCAGCTGTATCAGGGGCAGCGTCAGCGCTATGCTCAAATGCTTGAAGCCCACGCCTCAGTATTACCCGACCCGAAACTCTACCAATCGCTCAGCCAGTCTTTGAGCGATCTGGCTGAACTCAAATGTAAAAACAGCGGGCCGGAAGCGCCTGCGGCAAACCAACTGGAACAATTCGCCTCAACCAATGCAGAAATGGTGCAGGCCACGCGGGCGGTGGTGTTCTCTCGTGGACAGCAGCTGCAGCAGGAAATTGCTGAGCGAGGCCAGTTCTTCGGCTGGCAGGCCTTGGTGCTGTTTCTGCTCAGCCTGGGGCTGGTCATCATCTTCACCCGCATGATTATCGGCCCGGTTAAAGGCATCGAACGGATGATTAACCGGCTGGGGGAAGGGCGTTCGCTCGGCAACAGCGAGGTCTTTAAAGGGCCGCGTGAGCTGCGTTCCGTTGGGCAGCGCATTGTCTGGCTAAGCGAACGCCTGTCCTGGCTTGAATCCCAGCGCCACGAGTTCCTCCGCCATCTTTCCCATGAATTAAAAACGCCGCTCGCCAGTATGAGAGAGGGGACTGAACTGCTTGCTGACCAGGTTGCCGGGCCGCTCAATGCCGACCAGAAAGAGGTCGTCGCCATCCTGGACAACAGCAGCCGCCACCTGCAAAAGCTGATTGAACAACTGCTGGACTATAACCGCAAGCTGGCGGATGGAACGGTAACGCTGGAAAGGGTCGAACTGGCCCCGATTGTGGAGATGGTTATCTCTGCCCACAGTCTGCCGGCGAGGGCTAAAATGATGCATACCGACATTCAATTGAGCCCAAAAGCCTGCCTCGCAGAGGCGACGCTGCTGATGAGCGTACTGGATAATCTCTACTCCAATGCGGTGCACTATGGCAGTGAATCCGGTACCATTTATCTCCGGAGTTTGCAGGTGGGCGCGATACTGTACATTGAGGTCGCTAATACCGGCGAGCCGATTCCGGCCACGGAACAAGAGATGATTTTTGAGCCTTTCTTCCAGGGTAGCCACCAGCGGAAGGGCTCCGTAAAGGGAAGTGGGCTGGGGTTAAGTATCGCCAGGGATTGCATTCGACGTATGCACGGAAAACTTAGCCTGATCAACGCTAACAGCGCGGAAGTGTGCTTCCGTATCGAATTACCGGTTTTCCCTGAGAATGACTAAAACGATGAAAGTACTTTTATTGCGTGAACCGCGCCGCGGGTCTTTGACTCGCCTGATTTGCTGGGTATCTGGGGCGCTGGTTGGCGCGACGCTGTTGACAGGATGCGCCCCCGCAAGCGTGTCCAGCAGCCTGGATGAGGCCCACAAACTGCATATTCCAGAACAACAAATCCCAGATTACCTGTCCACGGACTGCACCGAAATATGGGATCTCACGGGGCATGACGTCAGCAGTAACCCGCTTTACTGGCTTCGCGGTATGGATTGCGCCCAGCGCCTGTCACCGGCAGAAGCCCGCGCGGAAGCTCGCCAGTGGCCAGCAGAAACCTGGCAGGACACGTTTAAGCGCGGCATTTTGCTGTCTACGGCTAAAATTACCCCGACCGAGCGCCGCCGCTACATGACCCAGCTCGAGACCATGACCAGCGAAGTGCCTGTGCAGGTACGTTCTCTGTTTGAGATTTGGCGCGACGGGCAACAGTCTCAGCTTAAACTCTCGGATGAGCGCACGCGCTACAGCAAGCTGCAGCAGTCAAGCGACGGCGAGCTGGATACGCTGCGGGAGCAGCAGCAGCGCCTTCGCAGCCAGCTCGATCTCACTACGCGCAAGCTGGAAAATCTGACCGACATTGAGCGTCAGCTTTCCAGCCGCAAGCCGGGAAGCAATCTGGTGCCCGGCACGCACAGCACTGATGACAATGACGACGACGATAGCGGCGCTTCAAACAAATCGCAGCCGGAGGCAAAACCATGACGCAAAGGAAACCCGCGCGCTTACTGTTAGTGGATGATGATCCCGGCCTGTTAAAGCTGCTGGGAATGCGCCTGTCGAGCGAGGGCTATACGGTCACCACGGCTGAAAGCGGGGCTGAGGGGCTGAAAGTCTTGGCACGGGAAAAAATCGACCTGGTGATAAGCGATCTCAGGATGGACGAAATGGACGGCATGGCGCTGTTCGCGGAGATCCAAAAAGGCCAGCCGGGGATGCCGGTGATCATCCTGACTGCGCACGGTTCTATTCCTGACGCGGTGGCTGCGACCCAGCAGGGTGTATTCAGCTTCCTCACCAAACCGGTGGACAGAGACGCACTTTATCAGGCCATCGACAACGCGCTTGAGCATACCGTCATCGCTGGCGATGACATGTGGCGCGACACCATTGTGACCCGCAGCCCGATTATGCAGCGTTTGCTCGAGCAGGCGCGCATGGTGGCGCAGTCGGACGTCAGCGTGTTGATTAACGGCCAAAGCGGCACCGGGAAAGAGATTCTGGCCCAGGCGATACACAACGCCAGCCCGCGCAGCAAAAAAGCGTTTATCGCTATCAACTGTGGCGCGCTGCCTGAACAGTTGCTTGAGTCAGAGCTGTTCGGCCACGCTCGCGGGGCCTTTACCGGCGCGGTTAGCAGCCGCGAAGGCCTGTTCCAGGCGGCAGAAGGTGGAACGCTATTTCTGGATGAGATCGGCGATATGCCTATCCCGCTGCAGGTTAAGCTGTTGCGCGTTTTGCAGGAGCGAAAAGTTCGCCCGCTGGGCAGTAATCGCGATCTGGACATCGACGTGCGGATTATCTCCGCCACGCACCGGGACTTGCCGAAAGCCATGGAGCGCGGGGAGTTTCGTGAAGACCTCTTCTACCGCCTCAACGTTGTGAACCTGAAAATTCCTGCGTTGCATGAACGTGCCGAAGATATTCCGCTGCTGGCGAATCATTTGTTACGCCAGTCCGCCGACAGGCACAAACCTTTCGTTCGGAGTTTCTCCACCGACGCAATGAAGCGGTTGATGACCGCAAGCTGGCCGGGCAACGTACGTCAGCTAGTGAACGTGATTGAGCAGTGCGTGGCGCTGACCTCAGCCCCGGTGATTGGCGAAGCGCTGGTGGAGCAGGCGCTGGAAGGCGAAAACACCGCCTTGCCGACATTTGTCGAAGCCCGTAACCAGTTCGAACTAAACTATCTGCGTAAGCTGCTGCAAATTACCAAAGGAAATGTCACCCATGCCGCACGCATGGCGGGGCGTAACCGAACCGAATTCTATAAATTACTGGCCAGGCATGAACTCGAGGCCAATGACTTTAAAGAGTAGGCTGTGGTAGTGTGAGCAACCGATTACTAACAGTACAAAACGCCGCGCGGGGACACCGGTAATACCATGAAAAAAATTGATGCGATTATTAAACCTTTCAAACTGGATGATGTGCGCGAAGCGCTGGCTGAAGTGGGCATTACCGGCATGACGGTGACGGAAGTCAAAGGTTTTGGCCGTCAGAAAGGGCATACCGAGCTGTACCGCGGTGCCGAGTACATGGTGGACTTTCTGCCAAAAGTAAAAATTGAAATTGTGGTGACCGACGATATCGTTGATACCTGCGTGGACACCATTATCCGCACGGCCCAGACCGGCAAGATCGGTGACGGTAAGATTTTCGTGTTTGATGTGGCGCGCGTGGTGCGTATTCGTACCGGCGAAGAAGACGACGCGGCGATTTGATTTAGATTTTGCCCCTCACCCTGGAAGGGCGAGGGGCAGTCTTACTAAACTACATCACCTTGTGCGGGCCAAAGCACTCATAGTGAATGCTGTCTTTATTCACGCCAATCTTCACCAGCTGTTCCGCCACAAAACGCATAAAGCTGATCGGGCCGCAGAGATAGAACTGCATCGCCGGATCGCTTAACTTCCCTTCGATTTCCAGCAGATTCATCAGTCCTTCACGGTCAAAGCGCGCCTGAGCACGATCCTCTGCGGAGGGTTCACGGTACCAGACGTGGCTTTCAAATTTCGGCAACTGAGCGCCAAGCCCTGCCACTTCTTCGCTAAACGCATGCACATCCCCGTGCTCGGCGGCGTGCAGCCAGTTGACCTGTGCCTGATGGCCGCCGTTCGCTAGCGTGTCCAGCATCGATAGCATCGGCGTCTGGCCGACGCCTGCGGAAATCAGCGTTACCGGCGTGTCGGAGTTGACGTCCATAAAGAAGTCGCCTGCCGGTGAAGCCAGATGCACCCGATCCCCCGCCTGAGCATGATTGTGCAGCCAGTTTGAGACCATACCTTTCTCTTCACGCTTTACGGCAATGCGGTAACTTCTCCCGTTCGGCTGGCGGGTCAAAGAATACTGACGAATTTCCTGATGCGGGAAACCAACAGGTTTCAGCCAGACGCCGAGGTATTGCCCCGGCTGATAATCTGCCACCGGGCCGCCGTCTAACGGGGCAAGTTCGAAGCTGGTGATCAGTGAACTTTGCTCTTTTTTCTCTACGATAGTGAAGGGACGCGTGCCTTCCCAGCCACCCTGCTTAGCGGCGTTATCCTGGTAAATTTCTGATTCACGGTTAATAAAGACCTGCGCCAGAACGCCGTAGGCTTTTCCCCAGGCGTCCAGCACTTCCTGCCCCGGGCTGAACAGCTCGTCTAACGTGGCCAGCAGATGGCTGCCCACAATGTTGTACTGCTCCGGTTTAATCTGGAAGGTAGTGTGTTTCTGGGCGATTTTCTCTACCGCTGGCAGCAGGGCGGCCAGATTTTCGATGTTGGAAGCATAGGCGCAAATGGCGTTGAACAGCGCTTCACGCTGGTCACCGTTGCGCTGGTTGCTCATGTTAAAGATCTCTTTCAGCTCAGGGTTGTGGCTGAACATGCGCTCATAAAAGTGGGCGGTAAGTTTAGGCCCGGTCGCGGCCAGCAGAGGGATGGTCGACTTAACAACGGCGATGGTTTGTGCGTCTAGCATGGCGGTCTCCATAAACAGCGTAATGTATAAATTGCATTTTAAATGCATCTTATAGAAATGGCCTTATGTTGTAAATGGGTTATCGTTGTTAACGACTGAGCTCACAGAACGTGAAAAATACGCATAGTATTGATGAAGAAATATCCGGCAAAAAGATGCGGACTTTATTGCATGGAATCCTTATTTCATGCCTGGGTAATCGTTTGCGTAAAAACCTCTGTCAAGCCCTATCACCCGAAAGGGTTTCGGTTTACACTGTTGCCCGTCGCCCAAATGGGCCCCCTCATTGCAGTAAAATTTTTACCGTTAGCTGAGTCAGGAGATGCGAATGTTAAAGCGTGAAATGAACATTGCCGATTATGATGCCGAACTGTGGCAGGCCATGGAGCAAGAGAAAGTACGTCAGGAAGAGCACATTGAACTGATCGCCTCCGAAAACTACACCAGCCCGCGCGTGATGCAGGCTCAGGGTTCTCAGCTGACAAACAAATATGCTGAAGGTTACCCAGGCAAGCGCTACTACGGCGGTTGTGAGTACGTGGACATCGTCGAGCAGCTGGCTATCGACCGTGCAAAAGAGCTGTTTGGCGCAGACTATGCGAACGTGCAGCCACACTCCGGTTCCCAGGCTAACTTCGCGGTATACACCGCGCTGCTGCAGCCGGGCGATACCGTGCTGGGCATGAACCTGGCGCAGGGCGGCCACCTGACTCACGGTTCCCCGGTTAACTTCTCCGGCAAGCTGTACAACATCATTCCTTACGGTATCGATGAGTCCGGTAAAATTGACTACGAAGACATGGCGAAGCAGGCTAAAGAGCACAAGCCGAAGATGATCATCGGCGGCTTCTCTGCTTACTCCGGCGTGGTTGACTGGGCTAAGATGCGCGAAATCGCAGACAGCATCGGCGCTTACCTGTTCGTTGATATGGCGCACGTTGCGGGTCTGATTGCCGCAGACGTTTACCCGAACCCGGTGCCACACGCTCACGTTGTCACCACCACCACCCACAAAACCCTTGCGGGTCCACGCGGTGGCCTGATCCTGGCGAAGGGCGGCGACGAAGATCTCTACAAAAAACTGAACTCTGCCGTATTCCCAAGCGCACAGGGCGGCCCGCTGATGCACGTTATCGCGGCTAAAGCCGTTGCGCTGAAAGAAGCGATGGAGCCTGAGTTCAAGGTTTACCAGCAGCAGGTGGCGAAAAACGCCAAAGCGATGGTGGAAGTGTTCCTGAACCGTGGCTACAAAGTGGTTTCCGGCGGGACTGAAAACCACCTGTTCCTGCTGGATCTGGTTGATAAAAACCTGACCGGTAAAGAAGCTGACGCTGCCCTCGGCCGTGCCAATATCACCGTGAACAAAAACAGCGTACCGAACGATCCGAAGAGCCCGTTCGTGACCTCCGGTATTCGTATCGGTTCTCCGGCTGTCACTCGCCGCGGCTTTAAAGAAGCGGAAGTGAAAGAACTGGCTGGCTGGATGTGTGACGTTCTGGACAACATCAATGACGAAGCGGTTATTGAGCGCGTCAAAGGTAAAGTGCTGGATATCTGTGCTCGCTTCCCGGTTTACGCATAATTGTTAAGCTGAAATATTGAAAGGCTTCCTTCGGGAAGCCTTTTTACTTTGTGATTAAGTTAAATTCTTCGATGCTTATGCTGCTATCTAGATTAAATTTAGATATTGGCGGCAGTGGATTTTTTTATTTCTCTTGTTAGTTCTTCTTTTTACATTGCTGTGTAATATGGCGTTTTCATTTTGCAAGGGAATAAAAATGCAATGTATAGCGTGTCAGCAACATGTAGCAAATAAAGAATCAGGGCTGTGTGTTAGCTGCGAAAGCCTGGAGGAGAAGAAAATTAATGGTCTGCTTTACTTACCCGCGGCGGGTATAGTGTTCAGTCTTTTTTTATCCGGCTCAACTCTTTATGGTTTTATTACTGCAATAATAGATTATTACCAACGCATGAATACTATAACGTTTTATGCTATTGGTGCAGTGACCTTGAATACGATTGATTTACTGACGATCGTGTCTGCCACCTATTTCTTCTTTAAAAGAAAAAAAGGTGTGAGAAAAGTCATGATTGCCTATTACCTGATGGGTGTAGCTGCAGCGCTTTATATTGTGGGGTTACCAGCATGGTCAGGTCAGTATCGTATGGACTATAACGATATCCGCAATATGTCGGCACCCCTGGTCGCGGCGGTGATATGGATACCGTACTTTTTATTCTCAAAGAGAATCAACGTGGTATTTTGCCGATAAGCGTTTACGCGGGATAATCCTTCTCCCGCGTTGTCCTTTCAACTATCTTAGCGTTTCATCATCTCGCAGCGTCAGCCCAACATCCCCACCGGGATGAACGGCCAGCAGCGTCTCTTTCGAATAACCGCTCTCGCTCATCAGGCAGGCGCAGGCGGCATCAAAAATCGCCAGCGTCAGAATTATCGACGTGGTCGCCAGCATATTCAGCGGATCCATTTCCTGCTTCACACCGGTAGAAATCACCAGCCTTGCTGCCTGGGCGATGGCAGAATCCGGGTTCTCAGTGACGCTAATGAGCGGGACGTTTCTGGCCGCCAGGCCCGGCAGCAGGCGCGTCAGCTCGTCAGAATTCCCGCCCCGGGAAAGCATGATCATCAGGTCGTCCGCACGGAGAAACCCCAGATCGCCATGCGCCGCGTCCGTCGCGCTGAGATAAATGGCCGGGTGTTCGACGCAGGCCAGCATATGGGCAATTTTCCTCGCGGCGATGCCCGAAGTACCGACGCCGGTGACCACAATCTTGCCTTTACAGTTTCTCAGTTCGGCCAGCAAGGCGAGCCACTGTGGCTCGCTCAAATGCTGTTCCAGCGCCGCAAGCTCGCGGCTGCAGGTTGCCCACGCGCTGACGGCCTGCTGCCATGAATGACTCATGCTTCCTCCTGCATCAGCTGGCGGTATTTCATGTGATCGAGATACATCTCATGGAACACTTTGTATTTGCGGTCGTAGTAATGCTTGATGCGGTTGGTCTGCGGCGTGACCGTTTTGCCAATGCGGCTCATGACCGACATCGCTTCCGGGAAAGAATCAAACACGCCCGCCGCCACCGTGCCCATCATCGCGCTGCCCAGCAGCATCGCCTCGCTCTCTTCCGGCAACAACATCGCGCAGCCGGTGGCGTTGGCGTGCTCCTGAACGAAGATAGGATTTTTAGTGCCACCGCCGCTCGCCATGATGGTGTCGATGGTGTAGCCGCTGTGGTTCATGGTTTCGATAATATGGCGGGTACCAAGCGCGATGGCCTGAATCGTCGCCAGGTACTGCAGCGCCATATCTTCCGGCGTACGGGAAAGCTTCAGCCCGCTGATGACGCCGGTTAGCGTCGGGTTGGCGCGCGGCGAACGGTTGCCGTGGAAGTAGGGCAGGATGTGCATATCCTTCGTCAGGAAGGCGATGTTTTCCGGCTCTCCGGCCATTTTACGCAGCAGGGCGTTTAGCAGTTCGTAAATGGTTTGCCCCTGAGTCTTCGCCTGGGCAAGCAGCGTTTCATAGCATGGATGAGACTGAATAATATGGTCGATGAGCGCCCCGGTGGCTGACTGGCCGCCTTCGTTGAGCCAGTAGCCCGGCAGCACGGCGGAGTAGTAAGGCCCCCAAACGCCATTAATAAAACGGGCTTCTTTTGAAATGGCCATATGCCCGGTTGAGGTGCCGCCGATGAGCGCCACACGGCGGTCAAAGTCTGCCACTTCGCCCGAAACGCCGCAGGCGCCGAGTGTACCAAGCGTGCCCGCATGGGCATCAATAATCGAGACGCTGACGGCGGTGCCGGCAATCAGTCCCATTTCGCTTGCGGCGCGCTGGGTCAGGCCGTGGCCCAGCGGCTCGCCCATGGTTTTTACATAGCGGCCAATTTTTTCCGCATCGTGCTCCAGCAAATCTTCCAGCCCAATCTGGCGGAAATAACTGCTGTCCCATTTGTCTTCGTGGCCCATGTAGGTCCATTTACAGACGGTGGAGCAGAGCGAGCGGGTATCATCCCCGGTTGCGCGCCAGGTCAGGAAGTCCGGCAGGTCAAAATAGTAGCCCGCGTTCGACCAGGTATTCGGCATGTGTTGTTTAAGCCACAGCAATTTTGGCGTCTGCATTTCCGGGGAAATAATTCCGCCCACGTAGTCCAGCACGCGGTGGTGCAGGGCATTAATCCTGTCGGCCTGGGTAATGGCGCGGTGATCCATCCACACAATGATGTTCTGTTCGCTGCGCCCGGAGGGGCTGATGGTCAGCGGCTTGCCTTCTTTATCCAGCACCACCAGGGAACAGGTGGCGTCAAAGCCCAGCCCTTTTACCTGAATCGGGTTAATGTCAGCCTGGTTAACCGCATCCCGCACCGCGTTACAGACCGCCTGCCAGATATTGTCCGAGGATTGTTCAACGAAGTCCGCCTGCGGGCGGTAAATCTCAATCGCCCGGCTTGCCTCGCCGACCATTCTGCCATTCAGGTCAAAAACACCCGCGCGGGCGCTTCCCGTCCCTACATCCACCCCAATGAAGTAACTCGCCATAATGATTCTCCTGAACTCAGGCTTTACGATTCTGTAATGCGATAAAGAGGATCAGCACCGCGCCCCAGAGCGCCATGGTCAGATAACTGCTGATCCCCAGCAAATTAAAGCCGCTTTCCAGCATTTGCAGCACGATGAGCGCCAGTACCAGGCCGATGATGCGGCCAAAACCGCCGTCCGGGTTTATGCCGCCCAACACCGAGGCAAGGATGGTTACCAGCAGGTAAGACTCACCGTACCCGGCTTTGGCGGAGTTGAATTTCGCCATCATCAGAATGGCGGCTACCCAGCCGAGCAGCGCGGAAATCACGTATACCGATATCTGCACCCGCACGGTGTTAACGCCGCTGTAGCGAGTGGCTTGTTCGTTGGAGCCGACCAGATAAAGGCTGCGCCCCAGCGTGGTGTGCTCCAGTAATACCCAGAGCAGGACGGCAACCAGCAGGAACAGCAGCAGCGCGACTGGAATACCAAGCAATGTGGCGTTGCCCAGATACTGAATTGCCGCCGGGAAGCCGGAAATCACCGTGCCGTTGGACAGCAAAATATTGAGGCCGGAAATCAGCGTCATGGTGCCGAGCGTAGCCAGGATAGGCGAAACGCCGACCCAGGCGACCAGCGCGCCATTTAGCGTGCCGATAGCCACCGCCACGGCAATACCCGCCAGCAGCGCCAGCGCGAAGAACAGCGGGTTATCCGGGTGGCTGACGATAATGGCGGCCATCACCAGCGAACAGGCGTTTGCCCCGGCAATGATCGACAGGTTGATCCCACCGGTCAGCATCGTCATCCCCATGCCTAGCGCCAGCATGCCAAGGATAGGCAGCTGAGAGCCGATGGACTGGAAATTGGCGAGGCTAAAGAAGCGCCCGCCCAGCAGCAGCGAAAACGCCACGGCGACCACCACAATAATCACGCACTGCAGCCGGATGATGGCGTCACCGGGTAAAAATCTGGCGAAGGTTTTCATCTCAAAGCTCCCTTGCGAGTTTGCGTTTTTCATTCCACGCCGTGGCGCTGATGCTGACCAGGATAATCACGCCGCTGAACACAGCGTGCCAGTAAGAGGACACGCTCAGTAGCGTCAGGCCGTTTTGTAAGAATGCCAGCAGGATAACCCCGAGTAGCGTGCCGGTGAGCGTCCCGCGCCCGCCGCTCATGCTTGTCCCGCCGAGTACCACTGCAGCCAGAACCGTCAGCTCAAAGCCCAACAGCGAGTTTGGGGCGACAGATTGGGTGATCTGCGCCTGAACGACGGCGGCAATACCCGCCAGAATCCCCATATAGCCGTAGACGTAAAAGTGCAGCTTTAACAGGTTCATCCCCAGACGGGACGCCGCCTCGCGGTTGCCGCCCATGGCATAAATCTGGCGGCCAAGGCGCGTGTAGTTCATCAGCACGGCGGTAAAGATAATCACTGCGGCCAGGCACAGCAGCGGCAGGGTCAACCCGTACTGATAACCGTCTTTGGCGGTGAAAGAGAACCAGTTAATGCCGTTCATAAACCAGTCCGGGAAGCCGTACAGCCAGGTGCCTTTGGTGAGGTAAACCAGCAGGCCGTAGTAAACGTTGAGGGTGGCAATGGTGATGATGATCGCCGGGACCCGCAGCCAGTAAACCAGGAAGCCGTTGATCAACCCGAGCAGCAGCCCCACGGCAATAGAAATCACCAGCGCCAGCGCAAAATTACCGCCGTGGGCGATCACCCAGCTTGCCATCACGTACTGGGCAATGGCGGTCATCGCCGGGAACGAAATATCAATCCCCCCGGAAATAAGCACCACGAACAGCCCACAGGCCAGAATACCGAGAATGGCGTAGCTGGTGGCGACGTCCGTCAGGTTACCGAGGGACAAAAACTCATCGGTGCTGATGCTCAGGCCAACGGCCAGCGCTACCACCAGAAGACCCAGCCAGAATTCATGTTGCCCGGCTAGGCGGGAAAGACGAGGGTTATTCATTGACCACCTCAGCAATGTCCTGCTCGCTACTGCGATGAGGATTAAACTCTGCGACCAGTTCGCCCCGGCGCATCACCAGCACGCGGTGGCTGTTGTAATACGCTTCAGGGATTTCATCACAAATCATCAGTACCGCCAGGCCCTGTTCCGCCAGAGAACGGGCGATTTGGTAAATGCCTTCTTTGTTGGCGATATCCACGCCCACCGTGGGTGAGTCGAGGATCAATATTTGTGGGTTAGTCGCTACCCATTTGGCGATGGCAATCCTTTGGGCGTTGCCGCCAGAAAGGGTTTTTACCGGTAGCCCGGCATCGGAGACTTTGATGTTTAGCTCACGAATAAGCTCGGCCACCAGGTGACGGGCTTTTGCGTGATCGAGCAGGCCGCTGCGGGTATGAAGCCTGTCGAAGACCGTGACAATCGTGTTGTCGTAGATCGACTGTTCCATGATCAGGCCTTGAGTCAGGCGATCTTCAGACACATAGCCGATGCCGTGTTTGATCGCATCGTGGTTATTGCGAAACGTCACCGGCACGCCGTCGATCAGCATTTCACCGCTTTGCGGCTGAGTCATGCCGAACAGGCTCATGCACAGTTCGGTGCGGCCCGACCCGAGCAGGCCCACGATGGAAACAATTTCGCCGCTGCGCAGCGCCAGATTGATGTTGTGGTATTTGCCTTTGCGGCTCAGGCCACGTAGCTCCAGCATCGGCTGTTTTTCTACCGGAGGTTTTTCCGGCAGCGGGCTGTAGTGGAAGCGTTGCCCGGTCATCAGGAACGCAAGCTCGTTGCTGTCCAGCTCGCTGGCCTGCCAGGTGCCGACCAGCTTCCCGTCGCGCATCACGCTAATGCGGTCGGCGACTTCCATCACTTCGTCCAGACGGTGGCTGACAAACACCACGCAAATCCCGTCCGCTTTGAGTTCATTCACCACCCGCAGCAGGCCGTTAACCTCCTGGCGAGTCAGAGAGGCCGTTGGCTCGTCCATAATGACCAGCCGGGCGTCGGCGGCAATGGCGCGGCAAATCGCCACCAGTTGGCGATCGGCTATCGAGAGTTTTTCGACTTTTTTGTCCGGGTCGAGCGTGACGCCAATGCGCTGCATGGCCGCCAGCGCCTGGGCTTTCATCGCGCTGCGGTTAACCCACAGGCTGCCGCCGGGCTGATAGCGGTGCACGGCGATATTCTCGGCCACGCTGAAATTGGGGAACAGCGACAGATCCTGGTAGATCACCTGGATGCCGTAATGCGCGGAAAGCGTGGGCGTCAGGCTGTGAAACAGTTTGCCGTCGAGGGCAATCTGCGCCCCTTTTTCCGGGTGATAGACGCCGGAAATCACTTTGATGATCGTGCTTTTACCGCAGCCGTTTTGCCCGGCCAGGCAATGAACTTCGCCTTTTCTAAGCGTCAGATTGACGTTATCCAGCGCCCGCACGCCCGGGAATTGCTTGCTGATATTCTCAAGAGTGATAAATGCGGATGTGTCGGTCATGGGTAATGCCCCTGCCGGCGCCCGACCTGGGCGCCACAAAATAATCTTGTTGGAGAATGCCGGTCGGCTGACCGGCATTCCGGTTTCCCTGGTGTTGGCGGAGTGCCTTAGAAACCGAGTGACTGAGCGTTATCTTTGGTGACTTCGAGGATCTTGTTAAAACGGATCACTTTCTTATCCATGTCGACATCGGCCTTGCCCAGACCGTCAATGGTCAGGTCTTTGGTCACGGCTTTGCCCTGCAGCAGCTGATCGGCCACGGTAACCAGTGCGTAACCGGCATCTTTAGGATCCCACAGCAGCGCTTTTTTAATGTCGCCGCGCATCAGGTAAGGTGCCGCCTGGCCCGGCATGGCAATGCCGACAACGGCCAGTTTGTCCTTCGCACGTTTCTTCTGTACCGCCTGACCCGCGCCGATTGGGCCGAGGGAGCCAAAGCCAATCACGCCCTTCATCTGCGGATACGTTTTCATCAGATCGAGCGTAGTGGAATAGGATTTGTCGATGCTCTCCGCCACCGGCAGGCGCGAAGTCACTTCGAACATATCCGGGTATTTTTCTTTCTGATATTTAATGGCGGAATCCGCCCAGGCGTTGTGCAGCGGCACGGTCAGCGACCCAACGTAAATGGCGTAGCCACCTTTGCCGCCCATGTCTTTCGCCAGCTCGTCCATGTTGGCCTGAGCATATTTTTCGCTGTCGATGGTTTCGATATCCCACTGGCCGATCTGCTGGTCAGGGGATTCATGCGTCAGCACCACGATGCCCTGATCGCGCGCTTTTTTCAGCACCGGCTCCAGTACTTTGGCATCGTTAGGCACCACAATAATGGCGTTCACTTTCTTGGCGATCAGATCCTCAATCACCTTCACCTGCTGAGCCGGATCGGGCGTTGAAGCCCCGGTCTGGTAAGCATTAACGTTGAGTTTTTTTGCGGCTTCATTGACGCCGGTTTCCATCCGGTTGAACCAAGGGATTCCGGTGACTTTCGCCACCACTGCGATTTCATACTTATCCGCCGCAACGGCCGTACCGGACAACATGCATGCAGAAATCAGGGTTGCACTGAGTAATGCGAGTTTGAATTTCATAGGTGTACCTTTTTTATTAGGGACTGAGGCATGTCACGGAGAGGAGACTAGCAACGAAGGGAAGAGGGAATGAATCGCAGTTTTTCTAAATGTGATGCACGCCCATTATTGTTTGTTTTTAGATCTAATTTAGTTAAAAAACGGTTAAATATATGATGTTTTTTTAAACTGGACGGACATGGTGGTGTTAATTCTCAATCAAAAACGAAACATATTGATAACAATTAATAAACAACTTGCCATTGAGGGGACGTTTTTGACACCAAAGAGGGCGCAAGCCAGCAAAAGAATGTTACGAAATTGTGAGCTGAAGCGTATCAAGCAAAATGAGCTGGAAACAAATGAAAAAGGCCGCATTAGCGGCCTTTAAGTGAGGCAGAAATTTAGCGCTTATCGACGGAAATCGCGCCAGGGCCGGTGACCGCCAGCAGCAGGAATCCACCAGCTATGCTGATGTTTTTATAGAAGTTAATCATATTAGGCATCACTGCATCCCCGGTCATATTCCAGTAATGGTGACCGATAAGCGCCGTGCCGAGGGTATAAAAAACAAACAAAATGGCCAGCGGGCGGGTAAAGAACCCGATGATGACCAGGATAGCCGCGACAACTTCCATAAACACCGCAATCGCGGCGGCTAGCGTCGGGAGTGGGGTGCCAAGATGCTCCATGTACGCCACGGTGCCGCTGAATCCGCTGAGCTTCGGCAAGCCGAAAATAATGAACAGCAGAATCAACGCAATACGGGCAATAAGCAGGATCAGGGCACGAGATTGACCAAAATCGAAATAGCGTAGTGTGTTCATAGCGGGCTCGCCTGTAGTGGACTCAATTTAAAGTTAATACACAACTTCCGAGCCTGCCATTGCCGTTGCGCCTCTACCACGTTGTTTGTGTTAATGAATGTTTTTATTAATGACGCCCGACGCCATCTCATTATTCCATTAGCGCCTTCTCGGCATATAAATAACCAATCCCCATCACCTGCTGGGCGCGGGTGAGCTGCCCGAAGTTTATTTGCGTGGCGTGACTCTTCAGGCCATCACCGTGGTCGAACGGATTAAAACCAATGCGCTGTTTAATGGCGCTCAGCCAGTTTTCGCCAAACTCGCAGCTGCGGCCATAGAACCAGATCTGGTTAATGTTGAGAATATTAAGGAAGTTGTACAGGCTAAGCCCAATCGCGTTGGCCGAATCTTCTACCCAGCGGGCGACCCTTTCATCCCCGGCATGCAGCGCCTGAACCAGCTGCCGGGAAGTGAGCTTTTCCGGATCGTGCTGCTGCGCCTCAGGGTGCGTTTTGAGCCAGATGCGGGCCTGTTTTTTCAGCGCGCTGAGCGAAGCCACGGTTTCCAGGCAGCCATAGCGCCCGCAGTCGCAGGCCATGCCGTCCGGATTAACTATGGTGTGGCCAATTTGCCCGCTGCCGTAAAGATTGCCGCGATAGATTTGCCCGTTGATCACAAACGAAGAGCCGATGCCGTAATCCACGTTAATCACGCAGAAATCTTCCCGGTTGCCGTTGTTTTGCCACTTTTCTGCCAGGGCCAGCATCACGCAGTCGTTATCCAGCCTGACTTCAACGTTCAGCTTCTCTTCCAGCAGGTATTTAATTTCCACTGCCTCCCGCCAGGGAGCCTGCGGCATGGTTTGCGACACACCGGTCACCGGATCTACCTGCCCGTGTATGCCCAGCGCGAGATTAATCGTTTTTTTCGGCCAGTTTTTTCGCTGTTGCTGCCAGATTGCTTCGATGGCCGACAGCAGCATCTGGGGAGAAGGGGCCACAATAGCGCGGCGCTCAAAGTCGGCTATCGGCGAAAGCTGGGCGTTGCACAGCTGGCTCTCGATGCTGGTGGGGGTGACGTTCATGCAGAGGATGTAATCCCCCTCCGGCGGGATCTGATAGCTGCCGCTGTTTAGCCCCCGGCTGCTGAGGTTTTCGCTGGAGTGGCTAAGTTTGCCCTCATCGACCAGTTCCTCAAGGATGTTGCTGACGGCCGGAATGGACAGCCCGGTGTAGCGGGCAAACTGCGATTTACTCAGCTGCTTGTGCCACCATACCAGCTTCATCAGCGTTTGTCGGTTGAGCTGACGTACCCGCTGATTATTGAGACCTGACTGCTGCATGTTTACTAAACCTCATTAACTGTATTGCGTGAGCATTCAGCGATTAAATCATAATCAGCTGCTCCAGACTGTTGGCAATTCCTCATTCACTGTTATTTGTTTACTGGAGAGTTGCTATGTACGGAGCCGTTAAAGTCTGGCAGGAAACGATCTCACTCCCTACCTGGACTACCGGAGCAGAGGATCCAAACCCGATGTTCCTGGAAAATCGTGTCTATCAGGGATCTTCCGGCGCGGTTTACCCCTATGGCGTGATAGACACCCTGACCGGTAAACGAGAAATGCGCGAGTATCAGGCGGTTTGGCTGGAGAACGATTTCATTCGCGTCATGATGCTGCCGGAGCTGGGCGGGCGTATTCACCGAGCCTGGGACAAAGTGATGGAGCGCGATTTCGTGTACTACAACGAAGTGGTCAAACCCGCACTGGTGGGCCTGATTGGGCCGTGGATCTCCGGTGGGATCGAATTCAACTGGCCTCAGCACCACCGCCCGACCACGTTTCTGCCGGTAGACGTGACCTTCCAGCAGCACGAAAGCGGGGCGCAAACCGTCTGGCTGGGGGAAGTGGAGCCGATGCGCGGCCTGCAGGTAATGACCGGGTTTACGCTTTACCCGGAAAAAGCGCTGATTGAAATTACCGGCAAAGTCTTTAACGGCAACGCCACGCCGCGCCACTTCCTGTGGTGGGCTAACCCGGCGGTGAAGGGCGGTGACGACCATCAGAGCGTATTCCCGCCGGACGTGACCGCGGTGTTTGACCACGGCAAACGCGACGTTTCCGCCTTCCCGATTGCCCGCGGCACCTACTACAAAGTGGATTACTCTGCGGGCGTGGATATCTCGCGCTACAAAAACATCCCGGTGCCAACCTCTTACATGGCCGATAAGTCGAATTACGATTTTGTTGGGGCCTACCACCACGGCGAACAGGGCGGGCTGCTGCACATTGCCGATCACCATGTATCGCCGGGCAAAAAGCAGTGGACCTGGGGCAACTGCGACTTTGGCCTGGCCTGGGATCGCAATCTGACCGACACCAACGGCCCGTACATCGAGCTGATGACCGGCGTGTTCACCGATAACCAGCCGGACTTTACCTGGCTGGCGCCGTTTGAAGAAAAAGTGTTTGTGCAAAACTTCCTGCCTTACAGCAAGCTGGGAACGCTGCAAAACGCCAGCACCGATGCGGCCATCAAACTTGAGCGTGAACAGGGCAGGCTGGAACTCGGTGTCTACGCCATCTCCCCGCTGGAAGCGGTGAAGCTGCGTCTTGAAAGCGACGGCGTAGTCCTGTGGCAAACGCCGCTCAGCCTGAAACCGGCGGAAGCCTGGCTGCATCAACTGACGGATGACTGGCCGCAGCGGCTGACGCTGAGCTTACTCAACGCGCAAGGCGAAGTGGTGCTCAGCTACCTGGAACACATCGCGGAAGAGCTGCCTCTGCCGCAGGCGGCGCAGGCCCCGGCTAAGCCCGAACAGATCGCTAACTGCGACGAGCTTTATTTCATTGGTCAGCATCTGGAGCAGTATCTGCACGCCAGCCGGTCAGCCTTCGACTACTACCGGCGAGCGCTGGACATTGATCCGCTCGATTCCCGCTGTAACGTCGCCCTGGGCACGCTCGAATTCAACCGGGGCAACTGGCAAAAAGCCAAAGAGCACGCCGACGCGGCGCTGCAGCGCGCCCATCGCCTGAACAAAAACCCGCAAAATGGTGATGCCAGCCAGCTTCTCGGCTCGGCGAAAGAGCGCCTGGGCGACTACGACGGCGCCTTCGATGCTTACTACAAGGCCAGCTGGAGCGGCAACTGCCGGGATGCGGCATTTTATGCCTTGGCCCGTTTGGCAATGCGCAAAGGGGAAACGGCTCGCGCAATAGCGCTGGTGTCCCAAAGCTTGCAGTTCAACGCCTCTAATAACCTGGCAATGGGGCTGAAAGCCCTGGCGCTGTCTCAGCAAGGAGAAAAAGCTACGGCGCTGGCGTGGATTGAGCAGCAGCTTGCCGTCTGGCCGCTGAGTTATGCCCTGCATTATGCCCGCTGGGCGATAACCCAGAATGAAGGTGACAAGCAAAAACTGCGACAGGTGACCGGCCAGCGCGGCACTAACGCCAGCGTTTTGGCCGGCTGGCTGATGAGCTTTGGGGCAGAGCATGCCGCGCGTGAACTGCTCGCCGTGCTGAATGCCCAGGAAACGATGCCGCTGCTGTGGCAAGCCTCGCTGGAATCCGATCCACAGCGCCAGCAAAACTATCTCGTGCAGGCTCGGGAGCAGTTTACCGCCCGGGTTCGCTTCCCTAACACGCTGGATGAAGTGCAAATGCTGATGCGCCTTCCGCAGGATGGTTTTGCGCAGTATCTGCTGGGCTGCTTCTGGTACAGCAAACGTCGCTATGCAGAAGCGCTAACCTGCTGGGCATTCTGCGCTGAACAGATGCCGGAGTTTGCCTCCGTGCAGCGCGTGCTGGCGATTCATGCCTGGAATAAAGAGCAGGACGTTCAGCAAGCTGAAACGCTGCTGCAGCGTGCCGTTGATCTCGAACCTGATAATGCGCGCTTCCTGTTTGAACTCGACTTCCTGCTGAAGCTGAATGGCCGCGCACCAGAGGAGCGTCTTACCCGTCTGGAGGCGAAGCGTGACGTCGCGCTAAAACGTGACGATCTCACTGCCGAGCTGCTGAGCCTGTGGAACCAGCATGGCAAGCAGGAAGCTGCCGCGAAGGTGCTGGCTGAACGCAAGTTCCACCCGTGGGAAGGCGGCGAAGGCAAAGTGACGGGGCAGTACATTATCAGCCAACAGCGGCTCGCCCTGGCCAGTATGTCTGCCGGCCAATACGGTCAGGCGGAGGAGCTGCTGCAACAGGCGCTGAACTACCCGGAAAACCTCGGCGAAGGTCGTTTGGTCGGGCAAACCGACAACGATATCTGGTATCTGCTTGGGTGCTGTGCGCAGCTCCTGCAGCGTCACGAACTGGCGAAATCCTACTTCCAGCAGGCGTTGAAGGGCGGGAGTTCCCTGGCGGCCGGGCGCTACTACAACGACCAGCCCGTGGACTACCTCTTCTATCAGGCTATGGCCCTCAAACAGCTGGGTGAGCTTGAGGCGGCTCATCAGCAATTCAAAGCCTTTGTTGACTGGGCGCAGGCGCACCGTGCCGACGGGGTTGAGGCCGATTTCTTCGCCGTTTCCCTGCCGGACCTGATTGCGCTCAATGGCGACCCGCGGAAACAACATCAGCAGCATTGCCTGTTTGTGGAGGCGCTTGGATGGCTCGGCCTGGGGGATATCGCCGCCTTCAACCAGCGGGTGGAAGCCCTGCTGACCCTTAACCCGGCCCATGACAAGGCGCATCTGCTGCGTCAGGCCCTTAGCACCGGCGTACTTTAACAATAACTGGCGGGCGACGATGAGCGCCCGCTCCCTTACTCTACAAATACAAGATGAGGATCGACCATGGAAAGTATGCAATCGCAACTACGCATGGGTTACGTCTGGACCATCTGTCTGGTGGCCGCCTGTGGCGGGCTGTTGTTTGGTTATGACTGGGTGGTTATCGGCGGGGCAAAACCGTTCTACGAAGCCTATTTTTCTATTACCGACCCGGCCGTTTCCGGGTGGGCAATGAGCTCTGCCCTGGTGGGATGTATTCTTGGGGCGATACTCTCCGGCTGGTGTGCCGACAAGTTTGGCCGCAAAATTCCCCTTATTCTTGCCGCAATTATGTTTACCGCGTCTGCCTGGGGCACCGCAGTGGCAAGTCACTTCGATATGTTTGTTCTCTGGCGCATTGTCGGCGGGGTGGGGATTGGCCTCGCTTCGGCGCTTAGTCCGATGTATATCGCAGAAATCAGCCCGGCGGCACAGCGCGGGCGCTTTGTGGCGGTCAACCAGCTCACCATTGTGGTTGGGGTGCTGGCGGCGCAGCTGATTAACCTGATGATTGCCGAGCCGGTTGCCAGCCAGGCAACGATGCAGGAAATCAGCGCCAGCTGGAACGGGCAGGTGGGCTGGCGCTGGATGTTTGGCTTTGAAGCCTTCCCGGCGGTGGTCTTTTTGATCCTGATGTTTTTTGTGCCTGAGTCACCTCGCTGGCTGGTGCGCGCCGGGAAAAACGAACGCGCTCACCAAATGCTGAGCCGCATCGGCAGTAAAGCCTATGCCGATGCAACGCTGAAAGATATTCAGGAAACGTTAAGCAAGGACACACAAAAAGTGTCGTGGTCCGCGCTTTGGACACCGAAGGTTCGCCCGATCATCGTGATTGGTATGGTGCTGGCGGTGTTCCAGCAGTGGTGTGGGATTAACGTTATCTTCAACTATGCGCAGGAGATTTTTGCTTCCGCCGGGTTCGACATTAACAGCACGTTGAAATCGATTGTTGCGACCGGCCTGATTAACCTGGTGTTCACCCTTGCCGCGCTGCCGCTGGTGGACAAAATTGGCCGCCGCAAACTGATGCTGTTTGGGGCCGCTGGGCTGACGATTATCTATGCGCTGATTGGTGCCGCCTACGGCCTGGGCATTCTGGGGCTGCCGGTCCTGATTCTGGTGCTGGCCGCCATCGCCACCTATGCGCTGACGCTGGCCCCGGTAACCTGGGTGCTGTTGGCGGAAATCTTCCCGAACCGCGTTCGCGGCCTGGCGATGTCGCTGGGGACATTAGCGCTGTGGGTCGCCTGCTTCCTGCTGACTTACACTTTCCCTCTGCTGAATGCGGGCCTGGGCGCATCCGGCAGTTTCCTGCTGTACGGCGTTATCTGTGCCGCGGGCTTTATCTACGTGCGCCGCTTTGTGCCGGAAACCAAAGGCGTGAGCCTCGAAGCGCTGGAGCAGCAGCTGACTGAAGGCCGCGTGAATGCTTCTCCCACGCGGGCCGCAAAGGCGCTACGCTAGTGGACACTCTGCACCTGCAAAATGATTTTCTTAGTTTGACTGTTGCCCCGCAGGGGGCCTCAGTTCTCGGCTTTGAATCTCTCAGGCACGGAAAACCGATTTTTCATCCCGCGAACCCGGCGCTGTTTCCAATGCTGCCGCTGGCTAACCGGGTGGCCGGGAACGCTTTCCATCTGCGCGGCGAGCGAATCCAACTGCCAGACAGCCTCGTCGATGAGCACTTTTTCCTGCACGGGGATGGCTGGCAAAAGCTTTGGCACGTTGAGCGGCACGAAGCTGAGTCTGTCACCTTGAGCCTGTGCAGCCAGCATCCCTGCGGTTTTCACTATCTGGCAAATCTGACTTACCGCCTGGCAGGCAACAGGCTGTTAACCCGGCTTGAGCTGAAGCACACCGGCGAGAAGCCGATGATATACGGGCTGGGTTTACATCCTTATTTTGCGCTGGAGTCAGCCAGCCAGGTGCAGTTTTCCGCCAGCGGCTACTGGCCCGAAGGCGAGCAGCACCTGCCTTTGGCCTGGGAAGGGACGTTCACCCCGCAGGCAGATTTTTCCCGTGCAAAAACGCCGGAGAACAAGTGGCTTAACGTGGGGTATTCCGGCTGGAGCGGCAGGGCGGTTATTACCCACTCGGATATGAGCATTTGTCTGCGTAGCCCGGCGGCCTGTTTGATGGTATTCAGCATGGGGAACCAGCCGTTTATCTGTCTTGAACCGCAAACGCATCCGGTCAACGCGCACAACCAGGCGGGGATGCCGGGTTTAGTCATACTGGAGACGGGCCAGACCACGCATCTGGAGATGGAGATTGAGGTGAGCTAACGCGCAATAGCCATTGTTTTGATGTGTGTTATTGCGCTGTTAATGTTTGCTTGCATGCCAGTCAGCTATCCCCGACACTATCGCCTCCAAAACGGGAGGGATCATGGTTTTGCATTCCACGCGCTGGCTGGCGCTCAGTTACTTTACCTACTTCTTTAGCTATGGCGTGTTTTTGCCGTTCTGGAGCGTCTGGCTCAAAGGCGTCGGGCTTCCCCCGAAAACTATCGGATTGCTGTTAGGTTCAGGGCTGATTGCCCGTTTCCTCGGCAGTTTATTATTAGCCCCCCGCGTGACCGATCCTTCCCGCCTTGTTTTTGCCCTTCGTCTGTTAGCTCTTGCCACACTAATTTTTGCCGCCGGTTTCTGGCTGGGCCATGCCGCGCTCTGGCTGCTGCTGACGATGGTGGGCTTTAACCTGTTTTTCTCGCCGCTGGTGCCGCTGACCGATGCGCTGGCGGGGACCTGGCAGCGGCAAATGCCGCTGGATTATGGCCGGGTGCGGCTCTGGGGATCGCTGGCGTTTGTCATCGGCTCGGCCATTACCGGCAAGCTGGTGAGCGAGTTCAGCTATCAGGCTATTCTGGTCCTGCTGACCATTGGCGCGGCGTCGATGTTGATTGGCATGATGCTGCGGCCTTCCATTATGCCTCAGGGCGAAACCCGGCATCAGGCTTCAGCTGGCTGGCCCGCCTGGAAAGGGCTGATTATCAGTGCCTGGCGTTTTCTGGCCTGTGTTTCTCTGCTGCAGGGCGCGCATGCGGCCTACTACGGTTTTAGCGCGATTTACTGGCAGGGGGCAGGCTATTCCGCTTCCGTTGTGGGCTATTTATGGTCGCTGGGCGTGGTGGCGGAAATCGTTATCTTTGCCCTCAGCAACAAATTGTTCCGCCGCTGGAGCGCCAGAGATTTGCTGCTGTTGTCCACCGTGTCCGGCATTATTCGCTGGAGCCTGATGGCAAGCACCACCGAACTTCCGTGGCTGATTGTGGCGCAGATCCTGCACTGCGGCAGCTTCACGATTTGCCACCTGGCGGCGATGCGCTATATCTCTGCCCGCAAAGGCGGGGAGGTGATCCGCCTGCAGGCCGTTTACTCCGCCGTGGCGATGGGCGGCGGTATCGCCGTGATGACGATTTTCTCGGGCTTCCTCTATCAGCATTTGCAGGGCGGGATGTTCTGGGTCATGGCGCTGGTGGCGGCCCCGGCGCTGTTCCTGCGGCCCAAAGTCGCCGCAGTCAGCCCTGTTGCGGAAAGCTAAGCCTCTAACAGCGCTTTGATACGCTGTTGCTGGTGTTCTCCCAGCGGCAGCGTGGCGTGAATGAGCGGGGGAGAAAACAGCGGCAGCGAGGTCGCGTAGGGCGTAATGACCAGCACCACTTCACGCGGGGCGCCCTGGCTTTGAAACTGCTGCACCGCCAGATATTTAATGTTGAGCGGCAGCAGTGTCAGCTCGCGCAGCTGCTGCTCAATTTTCTGTTCCAGCTCGCGATCGTCGGCCGTCAGCAGCAACACCTGTTTTTCCTGAATGTCACTTTCCTGCATCAGCCAGGCACCAAAGATAACCGCGACCAGGCCCCTTTCCGCATCGGAAAACTGAATCCCATAGTGCTGTTCAAAATCCGCAAGCACTTCTCGCGAGGTTCGCATTAGCCTCGGATAAAGACGCGTGATCTCTTCCGGCAGGCTGTGGTCGATGCCGATATTAAAGTGGCAGCGGTTCAGCGCCTGGGCGAGGTGAATATAAAGCTGATCGCTTAGCCCTTGTTCATCGCTAAAAGAAAGCCCGGCCTGACGGCGGAAACGTTCAATCATCCGTGCGATTTCATTGTGTAACCGGGCATCCTGTTCATGTTCGTCATTAATCGGATCGGGAATTCTGAGCAATTGAAACAGCAGGGCCAGGAAATGCTGTTCATCAACGTCTGCGGGCTGCATGACGCGGCGCTTCCAGTGGCGGGCTATTTCCTGGGCGACAACAAACTCAGGCCGCATCTGGCTCCATTCGCGCTGCTGCGGCGTCAGGACTGGCGCATTGCCGGAGTGATGCTGATGCAGGCAATACTGCAAAAACAGCGTCAGGAACTGGCTGTCCCGGCTGTCGTACTGCCTTTTTAAACGGCGACCACACAGATTCACCAGCGCACGTAAATTAGTTTCGTCATACAGCGCCTTGATAAGCCCCAGATGCTTTAGCTGGGACTTTAGCGCCGGACTAAAGTGGTTTTGCACAAACTGCGGGCAAAGGCGCAGCGAGCGTCGCAACCAGTGCAGCAGGCAGAGGCGGCGGTCAAGGACTGTGCCTTCAATCCGGTAGCTGCCGTCCTGCTGTTGCGTCAGGGAGAGACGGTGATAACTCTGGATCTCATGGCCCGTGTCGGCTATATCTTGCAGGGTTTGCCTCTGATCCACGCCGTTAAGGCTGGCAATGACCTCCTGCGTGACGATCTGCTCCGGGAGATAGAGCATCAGAAGCAGGTGGCAGCGGCGCTGCGAACTGGATAGCACAGAGGGTGGCGGCGTCAGTAAAGTCATCATCTGGCTGTCCCAATGTGGTGTCAGAAGTTAAGAATAGCTAAAGGTTTCGGCCAATATATTGCCCTTTTTAGTTTTTCATCACGGAATTACGGCTGGCTCACAGAATTTAAATCTTGAGGGAAGCATGAGCGACAAAAGAATCAGCCTGAAAGGAGTAACCTTGCTGCTGGCAGGGTTTTCGGTGGCAAGCGTGCAGGCGCATCCCCACAGTTTTATCTCCATCGTCACCACGCCTGTGGTTGATCAGGGGCAGCTGACGGGGCTAAAAATGCAGTGGACGATGGACGACATTACTTCAGCAGATCTGTTGTATGACGCCGGCGACGCCAAGCCGGGGTCGCCAGTATGGAAGAAGCTGGCGGCAGAAGTGATGGCTAATGTGCTGGGCCAGCACTACTTTACCGAGTTCTGGCATAACAAAGAGAAGGTGAAGTTTGGCAATTTGCCGCCGGAATATGGCCTGAGCCGTAGCAATCATCAGGCGGTGCTGACGTTTGTTCTGCCGCTGGCGCATCCGCAGCCACTCAAAGGGCAGACATACCGTTTCTCGACCTTCGATCCGACCTATTTTGTCGACATGAGTTATGACCACGACGGGGACGTGCATCTGCCGCAGGAGCTGGCCTCAAGCTGTAAAGTTGCCGTGCACACGCCAAAGCCTAGCGAAGAAACTCTGCTGTTCGCGCAGTCGCTGGATAAAGCTGACGCCCCGCCGGAGGACATGGACTTAGGGAAACAGTTTGCTCAGGAGGTGACGCTGGCATGTCAATAATCACCGCTTCTTCTCCCGTCCGCCGCTGGGGCCATCTGTGGCCGCTGGCGCTGTTTATTCTGCTTGCCGCCGCCGGGCTTTATGCCTTGTGGCTTTACTGGCCGCAAATCTTGCTTAGTTCGGCCGTCTGGCAGCGTTCAATCAATCAGGAATTAAGCGGGCTGCTGCGCCAGGTGGCGGACAACCCCGCTCGCGCAGGCTTATCGCTGCTCTCTTTCAGTTTTGTCTACGGCGTGCTCCATGCGCTGGGGCCGGGGCACGGCAAAATCGTCATCAGCACCTGGCTTGCGACCCATCCCTCGAAAATTAAAAGCAGCCTCGGTTTGACCTTTGCCGCGTCTTTATTGCAGGGGCTGGTGGCTATTGCGCTGGTGGTCGTGGTACTGGGTGTTCTCGCTTTGCCTTCCCGGCAGCTTCATCTCAGCAGCTTCTGGCTGGAGAAGGGCAGCTATCTGCTTGTCGGATTCCTGGGCCTTTTATTGAGCTGGCGGGCGCTGCGGCGTTTACAGGTTCAGTTACGCCGCAAACCCAAATTTACCTCGTTTACGCCGCATCATGTGCATGACGCCAACTGCGGCTGCGGGCATCAGCACGTCCCGGACGAAAAACAGCTGACGGCGGGAAACGACTGGCGGGCCAGGCTGATGATTGTCCTGTCGATGGGCATGCGCCCCTGTTCTGGCGCGATTATGGTGCTGCTGTTCAGCAAGGTAATCGGGGTCTTTAGCTGGGGCGTGCTGTCTGCGCTGGCGATGGCGGCAGGTACCTCGATCACCATTTCCGGCCTGGCGCTGCTGGTGCACAGCTTCCGTGCGCTGGCGGTTCGCTTAAGCGGGAACCAGGCCCCGGTGCTGTGGCGGCAGGTGGGCTGGTCAACGCTCGCGTTGGCGGGAGGAATTGTCCTGGTCGTGGCAGCGCTGATTATGTGGCTGAGCGCCCAGCCGATGGCGCGAGGTATTCGGCCTTTCTGAACGTGTCGCTAAATGCGGGCATAAAAAAATCCCCTCGCCGTAAAGCTGAGGGGATTTTTGCTTTTGCCTCTTCTTTATTAAAGAAGGTCAGGCAAAAAAAGCTTAGCGCTTCAGCGCTTCGCTCAGTTCTTCACGCATGGTAGCCAGCATGGCTTTCACAACACGCGGGTTACCGGCGACGATGTTCCCGGTTGTCAGGTAGTTATGGCCACCGGTGAAATCACACACGATGCTGCCGGATTCACGAGCCAGCAGCTCACCTGCGGCGAAATCCCATGGCTTCAGGCCAATCTCGAAGAAACCGTCCACGCGGCCAGCGGCAACGTAGGCCAGGTCCAGCGCAGCGGAACCGGTGCGGCGGAAGTCTGCACACTGGGTGAACAGTTTGCCAACGATGTTGATGTAAGGGGTCGCGTGCTGCTTCACTTTGAACGGGAAGCCGGTCGCCAGAACGGTGCCGTCCAGGTCGCGTGCGTTGCTGCCGCGCAGGCGGTAGCCGTTAAGCTGGGCGCCCTGGCCACGGGTCGCGGTGAACAGTTCGTTACGCATTGGATCGTAAACAACGGCAACTTCAGTGCGGCCTTTGATACGAACAGCGATAGAAACGGAGAAATGTGGCAGACGTTTGATGAAGTTGGTGGTGCCATCCAGCGGATCGATAACCCATTGCACGTCCTGATCTTCGCCTGCATGTTCACCGCTTTCTTCGGTGATGATGGTGTGCTGCGGGTAAGATTTGCGGATTGTGTCGATAATAATCGCTTCTGCAGCTTTATCGACGTTAGTCACAAAGTCATTGCTGCCTTTCTGACTGCTTTCTACGGAGTCTGGTGTTTCGTAGTGTTTGGCAATTACATTACCCGCCTTGCGCGCAGCACGCACGGCGATGGTCAACATTGGATGTTGCATCGGTCTCTCTCGCTGGATGTTAAAGAACAGAAATCGCGGCGGAGTATAGCAGAGCGTTCGGAATATGTCCCAGGGTTATGATAAGATATTGCGATATTCTTCCCAGGCTATGAATGACAATGCTGCAAAACGTACGAATCGTGCTGGTCGAAACCTCGCATACCGGCAACATGGGCTCCGTGGCTCGTGCTATGAAAACCATGGGCTTAACTAACCTGTGGCTGGTCAATCCGCTGGTCAAACCGGACTCCCAGGCCATCGCCCTGGCCGCTGGCGCCAGTGATGTTATTGGCGATGCTCAGATCGTCGATACGCTTGATGAAGCGCTGGCAGGATGCAGCCTGGTGGTCGGCACCAGCGCGCGTTCCCGCACTCTGCCGTGGCCGATGCTGGACCCGCGCGAATGCGGTTTAAAAAGCATCAGCGAAGCGCAGCATGCGCCGGTGGCAATCGTCTTTGGCCGCGAACGCGTGGGCCTGACCAACGAAGAGCTGCAAAAATGCCATTATCACGTTGCCATTCAGGCGAACCCGGAATATAGCTCCCTTAACCTCGCGATGGCGGTACAGATCCTCGCCTATGAAGTGCGCATTGCCTGGCTCGCCACGCAAGAGCAGCCGGAAGCGGCTAAAGAAGAGGAAGACGCCCCTTATCCGCTGGTGGATGACTTAGAGCGTTTCTACGTGCATCTCGAAAAAGCGCTGCAGGAAAGCGGTTTCATTCGCCCAACCCATCCGGGGCAGGTGATGAATCGCCTGCGCCGTCTGTTTACCCGTGCACGCCCGGAAAGTCAGGAATTAAACATCCTGCGCGGCATGCTGGCGTCGCTGGAAAACCCGAAAAAATCGGGCCAATAATACTTGAGTAAAATGGTAGGTTAAATAGTTGACCATTTTACTCAGGAATGTCAGACTTGCGTCCTGCTATGTGACAATCACACTTTTAAAAACCCCCGGCTCGAGGGGCTATTTGAGGTTAAGTAAGACATGAGACTGACATCAAAAGGGCGCTACGCCGTAACCGCGATGCTTGACGTTGCGCTGAACTCTGAATCGGGCCCGGTTCCTTTGGCTGATATTTCTGAACGTCAGGGTATTTCACTCTCCTACCTGGAGCAGCTGTTCTCCCGCCTGCGTAAAAATGGCCTGGTGGCCAGCGTTCGCGGTCCTGGCGGTGGTTATCTGTTAGGTAAAGACGCGAGCAGCATCGCCGTAGGCGAAGTGATCAGCGCCGTTGATGAGTCCGTAGACGCCACCCGTTGCCAGGGTAAGGGCGGCTGCCAGGGCGGCGATAAGTGCCTGACTCACGCGCTGTGGCGCGACCTGAGCGATCGCCTGACCGGCTTCCTGAATAACATCACCCTGGGTGAACTGGTTAACAACCAGGAAGTGCTGGACGTGTCCGATCGTCAACATAGTGAAAATCATCGCAGCACCCGTTCTCAGGACGCTATCGACGTCAAACTGCGCGCATAAGCAGAAGAACAAGAATTTTAGAATCAGGTTCGGGGAGCGGTGCTCCCTGTCTATAACGGCAACATATTTTAAGCCTGATTCTTCGCATTGAAGTGATGTACGGAGCTTAAGAGCAATGAAATTACCGATTTACCTCGACTACTCCGCAACCACGCCGGTAGACCCGCGTGTTGCCGAGAAGATGATGCAGTTTTTAACGATGGACGGCACCTTCGGTAACCCGGCCTCTCGTTCCCACCGTTTTGGCTGGCAGGCTGAAGAAGCCGTTGATATTGCCCGTAACCAAATCGCTGAACTGGTTGGCGCAGACCCGCGTGAAATCGTCTTCACCTCCGGCGCGACCGAGTCAGACAACCTGGCCATCAAAGGTGCAGCTAACTTCTATCAGAAGAAAGGCAAGCACATCATCACCGCCAAAACCGAACACAAAGCCGTGCTGGACACCTGTCGCCAGCTTGAGCGTGAAGGGTTTGAAGTGACTTATCTGGCGCCGCAGAGCAACGGTATCGTTGACCTGAAGCAGCTGGAAGCCGCTATGCGTGAAGACACTATTCTGGTGTCCATCATGCACGTGAACAACGAAATCGGCGTGGTGCAGGATATCGCGGCTATCGGCGAAATGTGCCGTTCCCGTGGCATTATCTTCCACGTTGATGCTACCCAGAGCGTGGGCAAACTGCCTATCGACCTGAGCCAGCTGAAAGTTGACCTGATGTCCTTCTCTGGCCACAAAATTTACGGGCCGAAAGGGATCGGTGCGCTGTACGTGCGTCGCAAACCGCGTATCCGTATCGAAGCGCAGGTTCACGGCGGTGGTCACGAGCGCGGCATGCGTTCTGGTACGCTGCCTGTACACCAGATCGTCGGCATGGGCGAAGCTTACCGTATCGCAAAAGAAGAGATGGAGACCGAAATGGCCCGTCTGCGCACGCTGCGTAACCGTCTGTGGAACGGCGTGAAAGATATGGAAGAAGTTTACCTGAACGGTGACCTGGAGCACGGCGCGCCAAACATCCTCAACGTCAGCTTTAACTACGTTGAAGGCGAGTCGCTGATCATGGCGCTGAAAGACCTCGCGGTCTCTTCGGGCTCAGCCTGTACTTCCGCTAGCCTCGAGCCATCCTACGTGCTGCGCGCGCTGGGGATGAGCGATGAACTGGCACACAGCTCTATCCGTTTCTCTCTGGGTCGTTTTACCACTGAAGAAGAGATCGATTACACCATCGAGCTGGTACGTAAATCCATTGGCCGTCTGCGCGACCTTTCTCCGCTGTGGGAAATGTTCAAACAGGGCGTGGATCTTAATTCCATCGAATGGGCTCATCACTGATCGTTCGTCAGGACGTCGATTTCAGATTCTGGAGAAGTAAAAATGGCTTACAGCGAAAAAGTAATTGATCACTACGAAAACCCACGCAACGTTGGCTCTTTTGACAACAGCGACGACAGCGTAGGTTCCGGCATGGTGGGTGCACCGGCCTGTGGCGACGTGATGAAGTTGCAGATCAAAGTCAACAATGACGGTATCATTGAAGACGCGCGTTTCAAAACCTACGGCTGCGGCTCGGCGATTGCGTCCAGCTCGCTGGTGACCGAGTGGGTGAAGGGCAAGTCCCTGGACGAAGCGCAGGCGATCAAAAACACCGACATCGCAGACGAACTCGAACTGCCGCCGGTGAAAATTCACTGCTCAATCCTGGCTGAAGACGCTATCAAAGCGGCTATCGCGGATTACAAAAGCAAACGTGAAACAAAATAACTCTAACTAATTCGAGCTTGCTGCCCGGCAGCGGCTCGAAGTATGACGAGTTAACATTTTTATTGAGGTTGTTGTATGTCGATTACCCTTAGCGACAGCGCCGCTGCCCGTGTAAGTGCCTTCCTGACCAACCGCGGTAAAGGGTTTGGTCTGCGTCTGGGTGTACGCACATCAGGCTGCTCTGGGATGGCTTATGTTCTCGAATTTGTTGATGCACCGATGGCGGATGACACCGTGTTCGAGGACAAAGGCGTGAAGGTGGTTGTCGATGGTAAAAGCCTGCAATTCTTAAACGGGACCGAGCTCGACTTCGTCAAAGAAGGCCTTAACGAAGGGTTTAAGTTCACTAACCCGAACGTGAAGGATGAGTGTGGCTGCGGCGAAAGCTTCCACGTCTGATCCCGCGCAATTCCCCACTGGCTCTGGCCTGTGGGGATTTTGCTTTACCACACAGCACTTACCTGATCTGAACCCGAGTCTGTTATGGATTATTTTACCCTGTTTGGGCTGACGCCAGGCTACACCCTGAACACCGAGCAACTTGCCAGCCGTTACCAGGAGCTGCAGCGTCAGTTCCACCCGGACAAATACGCCAGCCGCCCTCAGGCAGAACAGCTTCTGGCCGTGAGCCAGTCCGCCACTATCAACCAGGCCTGGCAGACGCTGCGTCATCCGCTTGCCCGCGCCGAATACATCCTGTCCCTGAACGGTTTCGACCTCGC
The DNA here is from genome assembly GCF_059414925.1 of Cedecea sp. B1(4). NCBI lineage: Bacteria > Pseudomonadati > Pseudomonadota > Gammaproteobacteria > Enterobacterales > Enterobacteriaceae > Cedecea > Cedecea sp. B1(4). The sequence goes on from NZ_JCAHMZ010000004.1 coordinate 40,333, forward strand.
GAATGAACAGCACACCGTGCGCGACACCGCGTTCCTGATGGAACAGCTGGAGCTGCGTGAAGAGCTGGACGATATCGAGCAGGCGAAAGACAGCGACAAGCTTGAAAGCTTTGCCTCGCGCGTAAAAACGATGGTGAAAAACCGCAGCGCGCAGATGGTGCAGCAGCTGGATGACCAGCAGTGGGAACAGGCGGCGGACACTGTGCGCAAGCTGCGTTTCCTCGACAAATTGCAGAGCCAAATTGAACAACTAGAAGAAAAGCTGCTCGACTTTTAACGCCTGAACTCAGGCCCGATTTTTGGAAGCGATACATGGCCTTATTACAAATTAGTGAGCCTGGCATGATGGCTGCGCCGCACCAGCGCAGGCTGGCGGCGGGCATCGACCTTGGCACCACCAACTCGCTGGTGGCTACCGTTCGCAGCGGCCAGGCCGAAACCCTTGCCGACCATGAAGGCCGCCACCTACTGCCTTCCGTGGTGCATTATCAGCAGCAAGAGCATATCGTTGGTTTTGACGCTCGCGCGCTTGCCGCGCAGGATCCCGCGAATACCATTAGCTCGGTAAAACGTATGATGGGCCGCTCTCTGGCGGACATCCAGACGCGTTATCCTCATCTTCCGTATCGCCTGCAGGCCAGTGAAAACGGCCTGCCGATGATTGAAACGCCTGCGGGACTGCTGAACCCGGTACGCATCTCTGCCGACATCCTGAAATCGCTCTCCGCGCGAGCCAGTGAAACCCTGGAAGGGGAACTGGATGGCGTGGTGATCACGGTGCCAGCCTATTTTGACGATGCGCAGCGCCAGGGCACCAAAGACGCTGCTCGCCTTGCCGGGCTGCACGTTCTTCGTTTGCTGAACGAACCTACCGCCGCGGCAATTGCCTACGGCCTCGATTCAGGCAAAGAAGGCGTTATTGCCGTTTACGATCTGGGCGGTGGGACGTTTGACATCTCCATCCTGCGCCTGAGCCGCGGTGTGTTTGAAGTGCTGGCTACCGGCGGTGATTCCGCGCTGGGCGGTGATGACTTCGACCATCTTTTGGCCGACTGGCTGCGTGAGCAGGCCGGGATTGCTGACCGTAGCGACGACCGCGTGCAGCGCCAGCTTTTGGACGCCGCCATCGCCGCCAAGATCGCGCTTAGCGATGCCGCCACCGCTAGTGTGGAAGTGGCTGGCTGGCAGGGCCAAGTCACCCGCGAGCAGTTCAACGAGCTTATCTCTTCTCTGGTTAAACGGACGCTGCTGTCCTGCCGTCGTGCGTTGAAAGACGCGGGCGTGGAAGCAGAAGACGTACTGGAAGTGGTGATGGTCGGCGGCTCAACCCGCGTACCGTTGGTGCGTGAGCGCGTAGGCGAGTTCTTTGGCCGCACGCCGTTAACCTCTATCGACCCGGATAAAGTTGTTGCCATCGGCGCGGCCATTCAGGCCGATATTCTGGTGGGCAACAAGCCGGACAGTGAAATGCTGCTGCTGGATGTGATTCCGCTGTCCCTTGGCCTGGAAACGATGGGCGGCCTGGTCGAGAAGGTTATCCCGCGTAACACCACCATCCCGGTGGCCCGCGCGCAGGAATTCACCACCTTCAAAGACGGCCAGACAGCGATGGCAATCCACGTGCTGCAGGGCGAACGTGAACTCGTTCAGGACTGTCGTTCTCTGGCGCGCTTTACGCTGCGCGGCATCCCGGCAATGTCCGCGGGCGGAGCCCACATTCGCGTCACCTTCCAGGTCGATGCCGATGGCCTGCTGAGCGTGACGGCGATGGAAAAATCCACCGGCGTTGAATCTTCAATCCAGGTGAAACCTTCTTATGGCCTGAGCGATGGCGAAATTGCCAGTATGATTCAGGATTCCATGAGTTACGCCGAGCATGATGTGCAGGCACGCATGCTGGCCGAGCAAAAAGTCGAAGCTGCCCGCGTGCTGGAAAGTTTGACCAGCGCGTTGACGGCGGATGCCGCGCTGCTAAGCGCCGCAGAACGTGCCGACATTGATGCCGCGATGGCCGCGTTAAGCGCTGCTGCAGCAGGCGAAGATGCCGACGCTATTCAAAATGAAATCAAAAACGTAGACAAGCAAACCCAGGAATTCGCCGCACGTCGTATGGATCAATCGATCCGTAAAGCGCTGACCGGCCATTCTGTGGACGAGGTTTAATATGCCAAAGATTGTTTTTCTGCCTCATCAGGACCTGTGTCCGGATGGCGCAGTTCTGGAAGCGAAGCAAGGTGAAACCATTCTCGACGTTGCGCTGCGCAACGGCATTGAGATTGAACACGCCTGTGAGAAGTCCTGCGCCTGCACCACCTGCCACTGCGTAGTGCGTGAAGGTTTTGATTCCCTCGCGGAAAGCACCGAAGACGAAGATGACATGCTAGATAAAGCATGGGGTCTGGAGCCGGAAAGCCGCCTGAGTTGCCAGGCTCGCGTCAGCGACGAAGATCTGGTGGTTGAGATGCCGCGTTACACCATTAACCACGCACGCGAACACTAACGGGAGCCGCCATGGGACTGAAGTGGACCGACAGCCGCGAAATCGGCGAGGCGCTGTACGACAGCCTTCCGGATCTCGATCCTAAGACGGTGCGTTTCACCGATATGCATCAGTGGATCTGCGAGCTGGAAGAGTTTGATGACGATCCGAACGCTTCTAACGAGAAAGTACTGGAAGCGATTTTACTTGTCTGGTTAGATGAAGCTGAATGATACACGGGCTGCCTTGGGCGGCCCGTTTTTGCATTTTGCCTGTGCTGAATAATGAAGGATTGGAAAATGACTGAAGCCATGAAAATCACCCTTTCCACGCAGCCAGCGGACGCACGCTGGGGCGAAAAGGCGACGTATAGCATTAACAATGACGGCATTACCCTACACCTGACCGGCAAAGAGGATCTCGGTCTGATCCAGCGCGCGGCGCGCAAAATTGACGGCCAGGGGCTGAAGCACGTCCAACTGGCTGGTGAAGGCTGGGACGTTGAGAAAAGCTGGGCTTTCTGGCAGGGCTATCGTGCCCCAAAAGGCACCCGCAAAATTGACTGGGCGGTGCTGAGCGAAACCGAGCAGAAAGAGCTGGATAACCGCCTGAAAGTGATCGACTGGGTTCGCCATACCATCAACACCCCGGCCGAAGAGCTTGGCCCTGAGCAGCTTGCTTCCCGCGCGGTAGATCTGCTGTGCGATGTCGCCTGCGACCACGTTTCTTACCGCATCACCAAGGGTGAAGACCTGCGTGAGCAGAACTATGCCGGTATCCACACCGTTGGCCGTGGCTCAGACCGCGCCCCTGTGCTGCTGGCACTGGACTACAACCCAACCGGCAACCCGGATGCACCGGTTTATGCAAGCCTGGTCGGGAAGGGCATTACCTTTGACTCCGGCGGCTACAGCATTAAGCAGACCGCGTTTATGGATTCCATGAAATCCGATATGGGTGGTGCCGCGACTATCACTGGCGCACTGGCTCTGGCCATCACTCGTGGCCTGAACAAGCGCGTTAAGCTGTTCCTGTGCTGTGCGGATAACATGATCAGCGGCAACGCCATGAAGCTGGGTGACATCATCACCTACCGCAACGGCAAAACCGTTGAAGTGATGAATACCGATGCCGAAGGGCGACTGGTGCTGGCTGATGGCCTGATTGACGCTGCCGCACAGAAGCCAGAGCTGATCATCGACTGCGCGACCCTGACCGGGGCAGCAAAAACGGCCCTGGGTAATGACTACCATGCGCTGTTCAGTTTTGATGACAAGCTGGCTGCCCGCCTGCTGGCAAGCGCGGCGGAAGAAAACGAGCCGTTCTGGCGCCTGCCGCTGGCTGAATTCCACCGCAGCCAGCTGCCGTCTAACTTCGCCGAACTGAACAATACCGCGAACGCCTCTTACCCTGCTGGTGCGAGCACGGCGGCAGGTTTCCTGTCTCACTTTGTAGAAAACTACCACGAAGGCTGGCTGCACGTTGACTGTTCTGCGACTTACCGTAAAGGTGCCGTTGAGCAGTGGTCTGCTGGTGCGACCGGTCTCGGCGTGCGTGCGATCGCCAATCTGCTGTTAGCGAAGTAATATTGCCCCTCACCCCGCCCCTCTCCCCATTGGGGAGAGGGAGACAAAAGTTCGAGGGAAGTTAACACCGACAATCTCTCTCTGGAAGGGGAGACACTTTGAGTGGTTCTCCTCTCCCTTTCAGGAAGAGATACTCAGAACTGTTCCCTCTCCCTTTCAGGGAGAGGGTTAGGGTGAGGGTAAACCTCTTAAGCTTTATCCCGGAATAACAATGTCAGAAACAAAAAACGAATTAGAAACCCTGCTTGAGCAGGCGGCAACCGAGCCGGCGCATCGCCCGGCATTTTTCCGTACCCTGCTGGAATCCACCGTTTGGGTGCCGGGCAATGCGGCAGAAGGTGAAGCGATTGACGCCGATAGCGCGGTTGAACTGCAGCACTGGGAAAAAGAAGACGGCACTTCGGTGATCCCTTTCTTCACCTCCCTGGAAGCTTTGCAGGAAGCGGTCAGTCACGAGCAGGCGTTTGTGGTAATGCCCGTGCGCACTTTATTTGAAATGACGCTGGGTGAAGCACTGTTCCTCAACGCCAAACTGCCGACAGGCAAAGAATTTACGCCAAATGAAATCAGCCATCTGGTCAGCGCGGAAAGCGATCCACTGAGCCAGCAGGAAGTGCTGGAGGGCGGTACTTCACTGCTGCTTTCCGAAGTCGCTGAACCGCCAGCGCAGATGGTTGACTCTCTGACCACGTTGTTTAAAAACCTGAAAACGGTCAAACGTGCGTTTATCTGCTCTATCAAAGAGCAGGCGGACGAAGAGCCAAACCTGCTGATTGGCATTGAGGCAGACGGCGGCATCGAGGCGATTATTCGCCAGGCCGGAAGCGTGGCTACCGATACGTTACCGGGCGATGAGCCGGTTGATATCTGCCAGGTTGTTGAAGGCGAGAAGGGTATCAGCCACTTTATGATTGCCCACATCACGCCGTTCTATGAACGCCGCTGGGGCAGCTTCCTGCGCGACTTCAAGCAAAACCGCATTATTTAACGGCCGGTTATACATATTCTAAGGGAGGCGCAGTGCCTCCCTTTTAGTATTTATTGCGCAGGCTCAACGGGCAGGTCTGGGCGAGCACCCCATTCACTCCACGAACCATCGTAAAGCGACACGCCGTTCACGCCCAGCGTGGTGAGCGCCAGCACCACAACGGCGGCGGTAACGCCTGAACCACAGCTGGCAATAATTGGCCGCTCAAAGTTCACGCCCTGGCGTTCAAAGATCTCGCTCAGTTTGTCCGTAGTCTTCAGTTGACCGTTTTCTACCAGGTCCACCCACGGCACGTTAAGCGCCCCAGGAATATGGCCTCGTTTCAGGCCCGGGCGTGGCTCATCGGCCAACGCGTTAAAGCGTGGAGCAGGTCGGGCATCCACAATCTGTGCAGTGCCTTCGTGACTGACCAGCAGCACGTCCGTCAGGCGCTTAATCACCAGCGGGTCGAAGTTAACTTCGAACTCACCTTCCGGTAGATCCACGCCCCCTTGTTCCAGCGGCAATGCCTCACGCTGCCACTCCGCCAGCCCACCGGCCAGAATTGACACTCTCTCGACGCCGAAGGTGCGCAGCATCCACCAGGCGCGAGGCGCGGAGAACAGGTTGCCTTCGTCGTAAACCACCAGATGCTTGTCACTGCTAACGCCAAGCTCGCGCATAGCAACGGCAAACGCTTCTGCACGTGGCATCATATGAGGAAGAGGGCTGGTGTGATCGGAGAGCGCTTCAATGTCGAAATAGGCTGCACCTGGCAGATGCCCGGCACGGTACTCCGCAGGCATATCGCGAAGTGCTTCCTGGCCTGCTGGTGCCATGCGGGCATCTAAAATCTGGATATCGTCATCGTTAATATGTTCTGCGAGCCAGTCGCTCGCGACGAAGAAAGAGGTGGACACAATGAGCCTCCGGTTCATCAAAGAAAAATGGATTGTCGGTGTTTTTCTATAACCCGGCAAGCGGCCTTGCCCGACACCGCGAGATACTTCGTAAAACTTAATGAATACTCCCGCAAATTTACTGCCGCCTGCGAGGCCTCGCGCAAGGCAGAGTATTCCGACTTTCGCTTTTCTGGCTAATCCGCATAATACTTGCTCTACGTAATGTTTGGCGGCCCTTATTGGCCAGGGATGAAAGAATGAATGCACTACGTTTGACGAGCCTTGCCGTACTGGTTTGCGGCCTGCTTGCGCTTTCCGGCTGTGACGATAAAAACAATCAGCAAACCGTTCAGCCCACCGCCTCTGCAGCAGCGGAACAAAACAGTAAGGCTGAAACTAAACCGGATGCAGCTCAACTGGAAAAACTGGCTCAGCAGTCTGCGGGGAAGCCGCTGAAGCTGCTCGATGCCTCTGAAGTTCAGCTGGACGGTGCCAGTACGTTAGTGCTGACCTTCTCGATTCCGCTCGATCCCAATCAGGACTTCAATAAAGTTGCCCATCTCGTGGATAAAACCAGCGGCAAAGTGGACGGTGCCTGGGAGCTTTCCAGCGACCTAAAAGAACTTCGTCTGCGGCATCTGGAGCCCAAACGCACGCTGATTGTGACCGTAGACAGCGGGCTGCTCGCGCTCAATAAAGCGACGTTCGAAGATGGCTTTGAAAAGCAAATTGCCACGCGTGATATTCAGCCGAGCGTTGGCTTTGCCAGCCGGGGCTCCTTGCTGCCGACTAAAGTGATTGCGGGGTTGCCGGTGATGGCGCTTAACGTCGATAACGTTGACGTTAACTTTTATCGCATTAAAGACAGCTCCCTAAGCGCGTTTGTCAGCCAGTGGCAGTACCGTAACTCGGTTTCAAACTGGGAATCTGACAATCTGCTGAAGCTGGCTGACTTGGTTTACACCGGGCGTTTTGACCTAAATCCTGCGCGAAATACCCGTGAGAAGCTAATGCTGCCGCTGGGTGATATCAAACCTCTCCAGCAGCCCGGCGTCTATCTCGCTATCATGAGCCAGGCCGGGCATTACGCCTACAGCAATGCTGCAACCCTGTTCACGCTGAGTGATGTTGGTGTTTCGGTGCATCGCTACCACGACAGAATTGACGTCTTTACTCAAAGCCTGGAGAACGGTGCCGCGCAGTCGGGTGTGGAGATTGCGCTGTTGAACGAAAAAGGCCAAACGGTAGGGCAAACGAAAAGTGATAGTGACGGGCATGCCACGCTTGAGAAGCTGAACAAAGGCACGCTGCTGCTGGCGCGCAATGGTGAGCAAACCACGCTGCTCGATCTCAGCCGCCCGGCGCTGGATCTGGCGGAGTTTGATATTGCCGGTGAGCAAGGCTACAGCAAACAGTTCTTCATGTTTGGCCCAAGAGATCTCTATCGTCCCGGAGAGTCTGTCATCGTGAATGCCCTGCTCAGGGATGGGGATGGCAAACCGCTCCCGCCGCAGCCGGTGAAGCTTGAGGTCGTAAAACCAGACGGACAGGTTACCCGTACAGAAGTGTGGCAGTCTGCCAACGGACTTTATCAATTTACCTATCCTCTGAGTGAAAGCGCGGCAACCGGTAACTGGCAAATGCGGGTCAACACCGGGGATAACCAGCCGCGTATCTGGACATTTAAAGTTGAAGACTTCATGCCGGAGCGTATGGCGCTGAATCTCACGGCGCAGAGTGCGCCGATAGCGCCTGAAGATACCGTCAATTTCGACGTTACCGGACGCTATCTCTACGGTGCGCCAGCCGCGGGTAACAGCCTTCAGGGGCAGTTATTCCTGCGCCCTTTACGTGATGCCGTTGCAAAGCTGCCTGGGTTCCAGTTCGGAGATATCAATGAGCAAAACCTTTCCCGTAGCCTGGATGCCGTTGAGCTAACGCTGGATGAACAAGGGCACACGACCGTCAGCGCGGAAAGCCAGTGGGGGGACGTGCATTCTCCTCTGCGCCTTATTTTGCAGGCTAGCCTGCTGGAGTCCGGCGGTCGCCCGGTGACACGCCGCGTTGAGCAGGCTATCTGGCCAGCTCAGGCAATGCCTGGGATCCGCCCTCAATTTGCCAGCAAAGAGGTTTATGACTACCGGACCGACACTACCCGCACTCAGCCCATCGTCGATGAAGACAGCAGCGCAGGTTTCGACATTGTGTATGCCGATTCGCGGGGGGAAAAGCTGGCGGTAAGCGATCTGGACGTGCGCCTGATTCGTGAGCGTCGGGACTACTACTGGAGCTGGGAAGAAAGTGAAGGCTGGCGGTCTCAGTACGATCAAAAAGATCTGGTGGAAGCCGAGCAGACGTTGACGCTGGCTGCCGGAGAAACGGGCAAAGTTGCCTTCCCGGTAGAGTGGGGCTCGTACCGTCTGGAAGTTCGAGATCCAGAGAGCAACCTTGTCAGTAGCCTGCGCTTCTGGGCCGGTTACAGCTGGCAGGATAACAGCGATGGCACGGGGGTAGTGCGCCCGGACAGAGTGACGTTAAAAATAGATAAACCGTCTTACAAAGCTGGCGATACCATCAATCTGCATATTGCCGCGCCTGCCGCAGGTAAAGGTTATGCGCTGGTGGAATCCAGTGACGGCCCACTGTGGTGGAAAGAAATCGATGTTCCGGCAGGCGGCATGGATCTTGCCATTCCGGTGGATAAGAGCTGGCAGCGGCACGATCTTTACTTAAGCACCGTTGTTATTCGCCCCGGAGACAAGGCGCGTTCCGCCACGCCTAAGCGTGCGGTTGGGATCCTTCATCTGCCGCTAGGAGACGAGAGCCGCCGTCTCGATCTGACGTTGCAAAATCCAGCTAAAATGCGGCCTAACCAAAACCTGACCGTGAAGGTGAAGGCCAGCGTGAAAAATGGCGAAGTGCCGAAGCAGATTAACGTGCTGCTGTCCGCCGTGGACAGCGGCGTGCTTAATATCACCGATTACAAAACGCCGGATCCGTGGGACGCCTTCTTTGGACGCAAGCGCTATGGGGCAGATATCTATGACATTTACGGTCAGGTGATTGAAGGAGAAGGGCGACTGGCTGCTTTGCGCTTCGGCGGTGACGGCGATGAAGGCGATGAGCTAAGTCGCGGCGGTAAAAAGCCGGTGAATCATGTCACTATCATCGCTCAGCAAGCCCAACCGGTTGCGCTGGATGAAAACGGCGAAGGAACGGTAACGCTGCCGATTGGTGATTTCAACGGCGAGTTGCGGGTTATGGCGCAGGCCTGGACCGACGATCGCTTTGGTAATACCGAAGAAAAAGTCACAGTTGCCGCGCCGCTGGTGAGCGAACTGGCAGCGCCGAGATTTATGGCGAGTGGCGATACCAGCCGCTTCGCGCTGGATCTCACTAACCTGACGGACAGGCCCCAGCAGCTTAGCGTGGTACTCAGCGCTCAGGGGCTGTTAGCGCTCAATGGCGCGTCGACGATGGACGTGAAGCTGGCGCCTGGTGCTCGCGGCACGCTGTTCATTCCCGTACGTGCGCTGGAAGGTTTCGGTGACGGTGAAATCAAAGCCGTGATTAACGGCCTCGCACTGCCGGGTGAAGCGCTGGCTGACCCAATCAAACAGTGGAAAATCGGCGTTCGTCCTGCATTCCCTGCGCAGACGGTGAACAGCGGTGCCGTGGTTAAACCGGGAGAGACATGGACGCTTCCGCCTAAGCATCTGTCCGGCATTGCTGAATCAACCCTGGAAGGGCAGTTGCTGCTGAGCGGGCGTCCGCCACTGAACCTGGCGCGTTACATTCGTGAGCTAAAAGCCTATCCGTATGGCTGCCTTGAGCAAACGACCAGCGGCCTGTTCCCGTCTCTGTACACCAATGAAGCTGAACTTAATGCGCTGGGTATCAAAGGTATTACCGACCAGCAGCGCCGGAACGCCATTGATGTAGGGATTGCCCGCCTGCTTGAGATGCAAAGTGACAATGGCGCTTTTGGGCTGTGGGATAAAGCAGGGCCGGAAGAATACTGGCTGACGGCCTACGTGACCGACTTCCTGGTGCGAGCTGGCGAACAGGGTTACAGCGTCAATGCGGATGCACTCAGCAAGGCCAATCAGCGCCTGCTGCGCTATCTGCAGGATCCGGGTTTGATTGCCTTACGCTACAGTGATGACGCTCCGGCCAGCCGCTTTGCGGTACAGACCTATGCCGGGCTGGTGCTGGCTCGCCAGCAAAAAGCGCCCCTTGGGGCATTGCGAGAGCTTTGGCAACGCCGCGAGCAGGCTCGTGCCGGGCTGCCCCTCGTGCAGTTGGGCGTGGCCCTGAAGCTCATGGGGGATGAACCTCGTAGCCAACAAGCGATTGCTTTGGGGCTGAAAACTCAGCGCAGTGATAAACAGATCTGGATGGCGGATTACGGCAGCGAACTGCGGGATAAAGCGATGATGCTGAGCCTGCTGGAAGAGAATAAGCTGCTACCCGACACCCAAAACCAGCTACTGCTTGAGCTGTCTGATATGGCCTGGAGCCAGGGTTGGTTATCCACTCAGGAAACCAATGCGTTGTTTATTGCCGGTCACGGTCTGCAAAACGTGAAAGGCGACTGGCAGGCGCAAACATCGCTTGGTGCACAGCCACTGGCATCCAGTCAGTCGGTAACGCGTAATTTGAGCGCGCAGCAGCTTTCTGGCCTTCAGGTGACCAACACCGGGATGAGCAGCCTCTATTTACGCCTCGACAGCGCGGGATATCCGCAGCAGGCACCGGCTCCCTACAGCAATGTGCTGCATATTGAACGCCACTTCCTTGATGCGAAAGGCAACACCCGGCCGCTTTCTTCACTGAAAAGCGGTGAGCTGGTTATGGTCTGGCTGGATGTTTGGGCAGACAAGAACGTGCCTGATGCTCTGGTCGTCGATTTACTGCCGGCCGGGCTGGAGCTGGAAAACCAGAATCTGGCTAAAAGCAGCGCCAGCCTGGGGGACAGCGCGAGTGAAGTACAGACTCTGCTGAACCAAATGCAGCAGCAGGACATTCAGCATGTGGAGTTCAGGGATGACCGCTTTGTGGCCGCATTGCCGCTTAATGAAGGCCAGCATGCGACTCTTATTTACCTGGCCCGAGCCGTTACGCCGGGAAGCTACACCGTGCCCGTACCGCAGGTGGAATCCATGTACGTTCCGCAGTGGCGGGCAACCGGTAGCAGTATCGGCACGTTGACCGTTGTGCCGTAAGCAGAACGTCGGTGCTTAACGGATCAAGGCTACGCTGGCGGCGGGGCTATCTCTGGCTGATAGTCCCACTGCTGGTTGCCACTTTTATCTGGCTGGCGGATAAGCTTTGGCCGTTGCCGCTGCAAGAGGTCAATCCGGCCCGGGTGGTGGTGGCGGCAGACGGCACGCCGCTTTGGCGTTTTGCGGATGCCGAAGGGATCTGGCGTTATCCCGTCGTACAAAACCAGGTGTCTCCCCGCTACCTGGAAGCGCTAATCGGCTATGAGGATCGCTGGTTTTGGGATCATCCTGGCGTCAATCCGTTCTCTATCTTGCGTGCGGCCTGGCAGGATCTGCTCAATGGGGAAGTAATCTCTGGTGGCAGTACGCTGACAATGCAGGTTGCCCGTTTATTGGATCCCCATCCTCGTACACTCGGCGGCAAAATACGTCAGGTCTGGCGGGCCTTTCAGCTCGAGTGGCATCTTTCCAAAACGGAGATCCTGACGCTCTACCTTAATCGTGCCCCCTTTGGCGGCACTCTACAGGGGATCGGCGCGGCAAGCTGGGCCTACCTTGGAAAAGCGCCTGAACAGCTAAGTTATTCAGAAGCGGCCTTGCTTGCCGTGCTACCTCAGGCTCCCAGCCGCCTGCGGCCCGATCGCTGGCCTGAACGAGCGCAACAGGCGCGGGATAAGGTTTTACGCCGTATGGCGGAACAGGGCGTGTGGTCGCAAAAGCAGGTTGATGAGGCTTTGCAGGAGCCTGTTTGGCTGGCACCGCGACAGATGCCGCAGCTGGCTCCGCTGCTGTCGCGGGCACTGGTATCGAAAAGCAAGTCAACGTTGATTGCGACCACGATAAATGCTCCTTTACAGCGCCAACTGGAAGAGCTGGCGCTGAACTGGAAATCACGCCTGCCGCCTCGATCCTCTCTGGCCATGCTGGTGGTTGATCACACCACAATGCAGGTTCGCGGGTGGGTGGGATCGGCGGATATTAACGACGATAGCCGATTTGGGCATGTCGATATGGTCACCGCGATTCGCTCGCCGGGGTCCGTGTTAAAGCCTTTTGTTTACGGCATGGCAATGGATGACGGGCTGATTCATCCGGCGTCGTTGTTGCAGGACGTCCCGCGTCGGTTCGGCGATTATCGCCCTGGGAATTTCGACACCGGTTTTCACGGGCCGGTAAGCATGAGTGATGCTTTGGTGCGTTCGCTGAATTTACCTGCTGTTCAGGTGCTTGAGGCCTACGGGCCGAAGCGTTTTGCCGGGCAGATGGGCAATGTGGGGCTTAATCTTCGCTTCCCTCAGGGCAGTGAGCCCAACCTGTCGCTTATTCTTGGGGGCGGTGGCGCCAGGCTGGACCAGATAGTGGCAGCCTACAGCGCGTTTGCCCGTCATGGCAAGGCCGCTCAGTTGCGGATTTTGGAAAGTGATGCCCTGCAAGAGCGCCCTCTGATGTCGCCGGGAGCTGCGTGGGTGATTCGCCGTATTCTTGCCGGAGAAGCCCAGCCTCAGCCGGATGCTTCTTTACCTCCCGTCGTGCCTCTGGCGTGGAAAACCGGGACCAGTTACGGGTATCGTGATGCCTGGGCCATAGGCATTAACTCGCGCTATCTGATTGGCATCTGGACCGGCAGGCCTGATAGCACGCCGGTGGCGGGGCAGTTTGGGTTAGGGAGTGCCGTACCGCTGCTTAATCAGGTGAATAATTTGCTGCAGGCTAATTCGCGCGTGCAGCAGCTCCATTTGCCGACCGATCCCCGGCCCACTTCCGTTACTGCCGCAGAGATCTGCTGGCCTGGCGGCCAGGCATTGCCAGCCGGGGATGTGAACTGTCGTCGACGGCTGGCAACATGGCTTCTGGACGATGCTCAGCCGCCCACGCTGCTGGCTCCGGGGCAAGAGGGCGTTCAGGGAACGCGCCAGCTTATTTGGGTGGATGCGCAGGGTAAGCGAGTGGCCGCCGATTGTCCTGGGGCTATTCAACAGGCAGTGGCTCTCTGGCCATTGCCCCTTGAACCCTGGCTACCCCCGACTGAACGCCGTGCTGCTCGTTTGCCAGCCGTTTCAGCCAGTTGCCCACCGCTACAGAAAGAGAGTGCAACGCCGCTGCTGCTGCTCGGCGTGCGTGACGGCACTATTTTGAAACGCTTACCGGGGCAGATGCAGCTCCCGCTACGGTTTTCCAGCCAGGGCGGGCAGGGCCAGCGGTGGTGGTTCATTAACGGAGAAAGCGAAGAGAGCAAAGGCGACGGGCTGGCCTTAATGCTCAATAAACCGAGCGACTATCAGGTCGTGGTGATGGATGAGTCCGGGCAGGTTGCCAGCGCGACCTTTACCCTGCAGTGACGACAAAACGTGAAATTTCATCCGCTGCAGCAATAGTGTTGCCAAAACTAATCTTATTTTAAAAAAATGTTATCTCCATCCATAGGCAACGACAAACTTGCTCTTTATAATCTGCGCCAATTTCATAACCGGGTTTCCCCGGACACACAGAACATCTACAGAGGTAATCATGGCTATTGAACGTACTTTTTCCATCATCAAACCAAACGCGGTGGCAAAAAACGTTATTGGTAACATTTATGCTCGTTTTGAATCTGCAGGGTTTAAAATCGTTGGCGCAAAAATGCTGCACCTGACCGTTGAGCAGGCTCGTGGTTTCTACGCCGAGCACGACGGTAAGCCGTTCTTCGACGGTCTGGTTGAGTTCATGACTTCTGGCCCAATCGTTGTTTCCGTGCTGGAAAGCGAAAACGCAGTACAGCGTCACCGTGACCTGCTGGGCGCAACTAACCCGGCTAACGCACTGGCGGGTACTCTGCGTGCAGACTACGCAGACAGCTTCACCGAAAACGGCACCCACGGTTCTGACTCCGTAGAATCCGCAGCCCGTGAAATCGCCTACTTCTTCGGCGAAGGCGAAGTGTGCCCACGCACACGTTGATATTTCTAAATCTGTAAGCGAATTTACACTTAATATCTTAGTTGTTCGCTTTCAGTCGTGGCATCTATGCCATAGAATTTGTACAATGCAACGCCCCCGGAAGAGCCTGCTCACCGGGGCGTTTCTTTTTCTAACCCTCCAGGGGCCATAACGTGTAACAACGAGGCCGGAAAACATTATGTCTGAAATGAACACGCCTGAAGCAACACCTGTTGTTGTTTCCAATAAAGCCGAAAAAATTAACCTGCTCGATCTCAACCGCCAGCAGCTGCGCGAGTTTTTCGCCGAGCTGGGTGAAAAACCTTTCCGTGCAGATCAGGTCATGAAGTGGATGTATCACTACTGCAGTGATGATTTCGATGAAATGACGGACATCAACAAGGTCCTGCGCAATAAGCTGAAAGAGATCGCCGAGATTCGTGCACCTGAAGTTGCTGAAGAGCAACGTTCTGCCGACGGTACCATCAAGTGGGCAATCAAAATTGCCGACCAGCTGGTGGAAACGGTGTATATCCCGGAGGAAGACCGCGCCACGCTGTGTGTTTCTTCTCAGGTTGGCTGTGCGCTGGAATGTAAATTCTGCTCAACCGCGCAGCAGGGCTTTAACCGTAACCTGCGTGTGTCTGAAATTATTGGTCAGGTCTGGCGCGCGGCGAAGATTATCGGTGCGCAGAAGAAAACCGGCGTGCGTCCTATCACCAACGTGGTGATGATGGGCATGGGCGAACCTCTGCTGAACCTGAACAACGTTGTTCCGGCAATGGAAATCATGCTCGACGACTTTGGCTTTGGTCTGTCCAAACGCCGCGTCACGCTTTCTACCTCTGGTGTGGTACCCGCACTGGATAAGCTCGGGGATATGATTGATGTCGCGCTGGCAATTTCGCTGCACGCGCCGACCGATGATATTCGTGATGAAATCATGCCGATCAACAAGAAGTACAACATCGAAACCTTCCTGGCGGCAGTTCGTCGTTACCTGGAGAAATCCAACGCCAACCAGGGCCGCGTCACGGTGGAATACGTTCTGCTGGATCACGTCAATGATGGTACCGAACATGCGCATCAGCTGGCTGAATGCCTGAAAGATACGCCGTGCAAAATCAACCTGATTCCATGGAACCCGTTCCCGGGCGCACCATACGGCCGCAGCTCCAACAGCCGTATCGATCGTTTCTCTAAAGTGCTGATGAGCTATGGTTTCACCACCATTGTTCGCAAGACACGCGGTGACGATATCGACGCGGCATGTGGTCAGTTGGCCGGGGAAGTGATCGACCGTACCAAA
The DNA here is from genome assembly GCF_059414925.1 of Cedecea sp. B1(4). NCBI lineage: Bacteria > Pseudomonadati > Pseudomonadota > Gammaproteobacteria > Enterobacterales > Enterobacteriaceae > Cedecea > Cedecea sp. B1(4). The sequence goes on from NZ_JCAHMZ010000004.1 coordinate 55,720, forward strand.
CGCACTATGCGTAAACGTATGCAGGGTGAACCTATTGCCGTAAAGGCTGTTTGATTGTAGATGGCGATTTGCCGCGCTGGGCGAGGGCGCCCGGCGCAGTATAAAAAACGGGCAAAAGTGCATGAACAGTCAATAACGTGGCCTAATACATCATTCAGCATAATAATTACGGTGCGTTTCTGGCGGCTTTAAGGCAGTATGTAGCGTCGCAACAACAGTTTAGTTGTGCCCATTTCGTAAAGTTAACGGACAGCCTGCCAAAGGCTGACTATGGTTAACTAACCGGCGAGTCCGGTAGCCCGTTAAAATGCCAGCTAGCGCTAACAGCATGGCGGGAATCGGGTATTTTTACTGAGGGGTAGCCTTCAGGTATCAGATTTGTTTCGCGGTGCGAGTCAATCTGACGTAGCGGAGACGCTGCGGTACAGGACTTGTGCCAAATTCTTTAATTTGAACAGTACCAGCAGTTGTAGCTAATGAATACTGAAGCCACTAACGAATCAAATGCAGCACAAACCACAGGCCAGCGTTTACGTAATGCACGTGAGCAAATGGGGCTCAGCCAGCAGGCTGTGGCTGAACGCCTGTGCCTGAAAGTTTCCACCGTCAGGGATATCGAAGACGACAAGGCGCCTGCCGAGCTGGCGTCTACTTTCCTGCGTGGCTATATCCGCTCTTATGCGCGACTGGTTCGTATTCCTGAAGAAGAGCTGTTGCCGATGATGGCGAAACAGGCACCGATTAAGGCAGCCAAAGTTGAGCCGATGCAAAGCTTCTCTCTTGGTAAGCGTCGTAAAAAGCGCGACGGCTGGCTGATGAGCTTTACCTGGCTGATTCTGTTCGTGGTGATTGGCCTGACCGGCGCATGGTGGTGGCAAAATCACAAAGCGCAGCAGGAAGAGCTGTCGACCATGGCCGATCAATCTTCCACCGAACTTTCAACCAGCGGCGGCCAGTCTGTGCCGCTGAACACCGGCAGTGATACGCCTGCCGATGCAACATCTACTACATCAACACCTGCGCAACCTGTTGAACTGCCTACGCCAGTGGAGAACACCGCTTCTTCTTCTGCACCAGCTCAGCAAACCGCTGCTGCAGATGCGGCTCAGCAATCTGCCGTTGTGGCGCCAAGCCAGGCACCTGTTGATAACGCTCAGACAACGCCAGCGCCAACCGCAGGCCAACTGCCAACCGACCAGGCTGGCGTGAATCAGACTACGGACGCCTCTCAGGGGCTGTCTATGCACTTCACAGCTGACTGCTGGCTGGAAGTGACTGACGCCAGCGGCAAAAAGCTGTTTAGCGGCCTGCAGCGCAAAGATGCGAAGCTCGATTTAGCGGGTAAAGCGCCTTATAAACTGAAAATTGGCGCACCGTCAGCAGTACAGGTTCAATATCAGGGCAAACCTGTGGACCTGAGTCGCTTTATCAGAACTAACCAGGTTGCACGTCTCACTGTCGGTGCTGAATAATCAGCGCCAGTTCAGACGCGTAATTGTGGAGATTTACCATGCATAATGCCGCACCCATCCAACGTCGCAAATCCAAGCGGATCTACGTCGGTAATGTGCCAATCGGCGATGGTGCCCCTATCGCCGTTCAGTCGATGACCAATACGCGCACCACCGATGTGGAAGCCACGGTTAATCAAATCAAAGCATTAGAACGCGTGGGTGCCGACATCGTTCGCGTATCCGTGCCGACAATGGACGCCGCAGAGGCGTTTAAGCTTATCAAGCAGCAGGTCAGCGTCCCGCTGGTCGCCGATATCCACTTCGATTACCGTATCGCGCTTAAAGTCGCAGAGTACGGCGTTGATTGCCTGCGTATTAACCCCGGCAACATCGGCAACGAAGAGCGTATTCGCACGGTGGTTGACTGCGCACGCGATAAAAATATTCCTATCCGTATCGGCGTGAATGCCGGTTCTCTGGAAAAAGATCTGCAGGAAAAATACGGCGAGCCGACACCTCAGGCGCTGCTCGAATCCGCCATGCGCCACGTCGATCATCTGGATCGTCTCAACTTCGATCAGTTTAAGGTGAGCGTAAAAGCGTCAGACGTATTCCTGGCCGTTGAGTCTTATCGCCTGCTGGCAAAACAGATCGATCAGCCGCTGCATCTCGGGATCACCGAAGCGGGCGGCGCGCGCGCAGGTTCTGTCAAATCCGCTATCGGCCTCGGGCTGCTGCTCTCTGAAGGGATCGGTGACACGCTGCGCATTTCCCTGGCGGCAGATCCGGTGGAAGAGATCAAAGTGGGCTTCGACATCCTTAAGTCGTTGCGCATTCGCTCCCGTGGGATCAACTTTATCGCCTGTCCAACTTGCTCACGTCAGGAGTTTGACGTTATCGGGACGGTAAACGCCCTGGAGCAGCGCCTGGAAGACATTATCACCCCGATGGACGTTTCCATTATCGGCTGCGTGGTGAATGGCCCGGGTGAAGCGCTGGTTTCCACGCTTGGGGTGACCGGCGGCAATAAAAAAAGTGGTTTCTACGAAGATGGCGTCCGCCAGCGAGATCGTATGGACAACTACGACATGATTGCGCAGCTTGAAGCGCGTATTCGTGCCAAAGCCAGCATGCTGGATGAAAAACAGCGTATTGATATCCAACAGCTGGAAAAATAATGCGAAGCATGGGAAGCACAGGGCTTCCCGTGTATGATTGAGCCCGCACGGCCGTTTACCTGAGTAAGTGGCCTGATTTCGGGTTCATTTTTTGTATATAAAGCAGAGAACAAACGTGGCAAAAAATATTCAAGCCATTCGCGGCATGAACGATTACCTGCCGGGCGAAACCGCCATCTGGCAGCGTATTGAAGGCATTCTTAAGCAGGTGCTCGCGAGCTACGGTTACAGCGAAATCCGTTTGCCGATTGTAGAGCAGACCCCGTTATTCAAACGCGCTATCGGTGAAGTCACCGACGTGGTTGAAAAAGAGATGTATACCTTTGAGGATCGCAACGGCGACAGCCTGACCCTGCGTCCTGAGGGCACCGCGGGCTGCGTGCGTGCCGGTATCGAACATGGTCTTCTGTACAATCAGGAACAGCGTTTGTGGTACATCGGGCCGATGTTCCGCCACGAACGTCCTCAGAAAGGGCGTTATCGCCAGTTTAATCAGCTGGGTGTGGAAGTGTTTGGCCTGAACGGTCCGGATATCGACGCCGAGCTTATCATGCTGACTGCTCGCTGGTGGCGCGCGCTGGGTATTGACCAGCACGTCAGCCTGGAGCTGAACTCCATCGGTTCTCTGGAAGCGCGCGCTAACTACCGTGATGCGCTTGTTGCTTTCCTGGAACAGCATAAAGAGAAGCTGGACGAAGACTGCAAACGCCGCATGTACAGCAACCCGCTGCGCGTGCTGGACTCCAAAAATCAGGACGTTCAGGCTCTGTTGAACGACGCGCCTCAGCTGGGCGATTACCTGGATGAAGAGTCCCGCGAGCATTTCGCTGGTCTGTGCCAGTTCCTGGATGCGGCAGGCATTGCTTACACCGTTAACCAGCGTTTGGTTCGCGGCCTGGATTACTACAACCGCACCGTGTTTGAGTGGGTGACCAATAGCCTGGGCTCTCAGGGTACCGTGTGTGCCGGTGGCCGCTACGATGGTCTGGTGGAGCAGCTTGGCGGGCGCGCGGCGCCAGCGGTTGGCTTTGCCATGGGCCTCGAACGCCTTGTTTTACTGGTTCAGGCGATTAATCCTGAATTTAAAGCAGAATCCGTTGTCGATATGTACCTGATATCTTCAGGTCAGGGAACGCAGGGCGCGGCAATGCTGCTGGCTGAAAAGCTACGTGACCAGGTGCCGGCCCTGAAATTGATGACTAACTATGGCGGCGGTAACTTCAAGAAGCAGTTCGTTCGTGCCGACAAGTGGGGCGCTCGCGTTGCACTGGTGCTGGGCGAAGATGAAGTCGCTAAAGGCGAAGTCGTGGTTAAGGATTTACGCACAGGTGAGCAACAAAACGTCGCGCAAGCCGACGCTGCCGCCCATCTGCAGGCGTTACTGGGTTAATTACCCGGTGATTATTCGTTAAGGAGAAGGACTGCGTGGAAGTTTACGAGAACGAAAACGATCAGATGGAAGCGGTTAAGCGCTTCTTTGCGGAAAACGGCAAAGCGCTGGTAGTCGGGGTTGTGCTGGGTATCGGCGCTCTGGTGGGCTGGCGTTACTGGAACGGCCACCAGGACGACTCCATGCGTGAAGCCTCCCTGGCTTACCAGAATGTGACCAGCGCGGTGAAAGCAGACCAGCCGCAAACGCTGGAAGCGGTCGAGAAATTTGCCGCTGACAACAAAAACACCTACGGCGCGCTGGCGGCGTTAGAGCTGGCGCAGCAGTTCGTGGATAAAAACGAGATGGATAAAGCGGCAACGCAGCTGCAGAACGGCCTTAGCAGCACCAAAGATGCGAACATGCAGGCGCTGATCAATCTGCGTCTGGCTCGCGTTCAGATTCAGCAGAAACAGGCTGATGCCGCGCTGAAAACCCTGGATAGCGTAAAAGGCGAAGGCTGGGTAGCGATGGTTGCCGACCTGCGCGGCGAAGCGCTGCTCAGTAAAGGGGATAAGCAGGGCGCTCGTGATGCGTGGAGCAAAGGTTCACAGACCAATGCTTCTCCGGCCCTGCGTGAAATGATGCAGATGAAAATCAATAATTTGTCCAGCTAAGAGGGACCCGATGCAATTGCGTAAACTATTTGTGCCTGGGCTGCTCTCCTTGACGCTGCTCAGCGGCTGCTCCCTGTTCAGCGGCGAAGAGGATGTGGTTAAAATGTCCCCGCTGCCAACGGTGGAAAATCAGTTCACTCCGGCAAAAGCGTGGAGCACGTCCGTGGGTGATGGAATCGGTGATTTCTACTCTAACCTGCATCCGGCGTGGCAGGGCAGCACCATCTATGCTGCTGATCGTCGCGGTACCGTGAAAGCGCTGAATGCGGACGACGGCAAAGAAGAGTGGAAGGTTGATCTCTCTGAAAAAACCGGCTTCTTCTCCAGCAATATTCCTGCTCTGCTGTCTGGCGGCCTGACCGTTGACGGCGGCCACGTTTATGTCGGCACCGAAAAAGCGAAAGTCTTCGCCCTGAACACCTCCGACGGCAGCATCGCCTGGCAGGCAAAAGTGGCTGGTGAAGCGCTGTCTCGCCCGGTTGTGAGCGACGGCGTGGTGCTGATTCATACCAGCAACGGCATGCTGCAGGCGCTGAACGAAGCAGACGGCGCGGTAAAATGGAGCGTTAACCTCGATATGCCTGCGCTGTCCCTGCGCGGTGAATCGGCTCCGGCTACCGCCTTTGGTGCCGCTATTGTCGGCGGAGATAACGGCCGCGTGAGCGCCGTGCTGATGCAGCAGGGCCAGCTTATCTGGCAGCAGCGTATCTCCCAGGCGACTGGCGCGACAGAAATTGACCGTCTGAGCGACGTGGATACCACGCCGGTTATCGTGAATGGCGTGGTTTATGCTCTGGCTTACAACGGCAACCTGACGGCGCTGGATCTGCGTTCCGGCCAGATCATGTGGAAACGTGAGATGGGCTCGGTGAACGACTTCATCGTGGACGGGAACCGCATTTACCTGGTGGATCAGAATGACCGCGTTGTGGCTCTGAACGTAGATGGCGGCGTAACGCTGTGGACGCAAAGCGATCTGCTGCACCGAAACCTGACCGCGCCAGTGCTGTACAATGGCTACCTGGTCGTTGGCGACAGCGAAGGCTACATGCACTGGATCAACAACGATGATGGGCGCTTTGTTGCCCAGCAGAAAGTGGACAGCTCCGGCTTCCAGACGACGCCAGTGGTTGCCAGCGACAAACTGCTTATCCAGGCAAAAGACGGCACGCTGTACGCCATCAAACGCTAAACTTGTCGGATAATCGTCACGTTTGAAACGGTTCCCGTAGTTCGGGAGCCGTTTTGGCTTTTTAAAAACAGCCGAAAATTGACGCTGTTTTATTAATAAATTTTGAGTAATGAGGCTTTTATAATGGTACCTGTGGTCGCGCTTGTTGGGCGCCCTAACGTCGGTAAATCGACCCTGTTTAACCGCTTAACGCGTACCCGCGATGCGCTGGTTGCGGATTTTCCGGGGCTGACTCGCGATCGCAAGTACGGTCGTGCGGAAGTCGAAGGCCGCGAGTTTATCTGTATTGATACCGGCGGTATCGATGGCACGGAAGACGGTGTGGAAACGCGCATGGCCGAGCAGTCGCTGCTGGCGATTGAAGAGGCGGATGTTGTGCTGTTCATGGTGGATGCACGTGCGGGCCTGATGCCTGCCGATGAAGCCATCGCTCAGCACCTGCGCTCCCGCCAGAAGCCAACTTTCCTGGTAGCGAACAAGACCGACGGTCTTGACCCGGACCAGGCGGTGATTGACTTCTACTCTCTGGGCCTCGGCGAAATCCACCCGATTGCGGCTTCCCATGGCCGCGGCGTGACCAGCCTGCTGGAACACGTTCTGGTGCCGTGGATGGACGATATCGACCCGCGCGAACAGCCGGAAGAGATGGACGAAGACGAAGCCTACTGGGCCGCGTTTAACGCCAAAAACGGCATTGTGTCCGATGACGAAGAGTTTGAGGAAGAAGAGGAAGAAGAAGCCTTCAATCCTCAGGATCTGCCGATCAAGCTCGCTATCGTTGGCCGTCCTAACGTAGGTAAGTCCACGCTAACTAACCGTATCCTCGGCGAAGAACGCGTTGTCGTTTATGACATGCCGGGCACCACCCGCGACAGCATCTACATCCCGATGGAGCGCGACGAGCGTGAATTCGTGCTGATTGATACTGCGGGAGTGCGTAAGCGTGGGAAAATTACTGACACGGTAGAAAAATTCTCGGTAATCAAAACCCTGCAAGCGATCGAAGATGCGAACGTTGTGCTGCTGGTTATTGATGCCCGCGAAGGCATTTCCGACCAGGATCTCTCGCTGCTGGGCTTCATCCTGAATAGTGGGCGCTCACTGGTTATCGTGGTCAACAAATGGGATGGTCTGAGCAACGAAGTTCGCGAGCAGGTAAAAGAGACGCTGGACTACCGTCTGGGCTTTATCGACTTCGCCCGTGTGCACTTCATCTCCGCTCTGCACGGCAGCGGCGTAGGTAACCTGTTCGAATCCGTGCGTGAAGCCTACGACAGCTCCACGCGTCGCGTAAGCACCGCGCTGCTGACCCGCATCATGAACATGGCGGCAGAAGATCATCAGCCACCGTTGGTGCGTGGTCGTCGCGTTAAGCTTAAATACGCGCACGCTGGCGGCTATAACCCGCCAATCGTAGTGATTCACGGCAACCAGGTAAAAGACCTGCCGGATTCCTACAAGCGTTACCTGATGAACTACTTCCGCAAATCGCTGGACGTGATGGGGACGCCAATCCGCATTCAGTTTAAGGAAGGGGAGAACCCGTTCGCCGGGAAACGTAACACCCTGACGCCGAACCAGATGCGTAAGCGTAAGCGTCTGATCAAGCACATCAAGAAAAGCAAGTAAGCGATAACGGGTGCGCCCACGTGTCATAAGCGTGAGCGCACCGGCTTAAAGATCACACCGCCATCACTGGCGTACGATGACTTAATCCTTCCAGCAATACCTCTGAACTCGCCACTGCCCCAAAAATTCCGCCCTGCATATGAATCATGCTCAGTGCCGCTTCGTGATGTTTTACTTCCGTGGCCGCACAGCAGTCGGTCAGGACCAAGCATTCAAAACCGCGGTCGTTGGCTTCACGCAGCGTGGTATGCACGCAAACATCCGTCGTAATACCGCTCAGAATCAGATTGCGGATCCCCCGGCTGCGCAGGATCAACTCTAAATCGGTAGCATAAAACGATCCTTTGCCCGGCTTATCAATAATCACTTCTCCCGCAAGCGGCGCCAGTTCCGGAATGATTTCCCAGCCCGGTTCCCCGCGGACCAGGATGCGGCCGCAGGGACCGTCGGCACCGATCTCGGCATTCATGCGTTTTGAACGCCAGCGCTTATTCGCTGGCAGGTCGCTTAAGTCCGGGCGATGCCCCTCGCGGGTATGAATAATCGGAAAGCCAAGCTCCCGCATCCGGGCCAAAACGCGCTGGAGCGGTTTTATTGGCGCTCGTGTCAGCGCAATGTCATAACCCATGCTGTCGACATAGCCTCCTTTACCGCAGAAATCGGTCTGCATATCGATAACGATCAGCGCGGTGTCGCTGGCGCTATAGTGTCCATCAAAGGGCCAGGTGTAGGGCGTTGAATTTAGAGTGTAATCAGGCATTTTTTCCCTCCATGATGCTTGCTGGAGCTTCGCTTTTGACTTTCATTATCAGGGTGTAACTGATGGCCGCTGTCACCAGGCCAATGACTGCTTCGCCAAACTGCGGGAACAGCAGGTGGGCGATAACGGCGCACAGGCTGCCGATAGCCCAGGCCGCAAAGGCACTGCCGCGCATACGGCTTGTTTTACGGCTTTGGCTAATTTTGGCCATAAAAATCAAATCAACGATCATCACCGCGCCAAACGGCGGCACGACAATACCAAGCAGGCTCAGCCATTCCAGGAAATAAGACCACACGCCCGCTAACGCTAATACGCCACCCGCCACGCCAAGAATAAGCGTCCAGAGCCGCATTTTGCTGTGGAACAGATGGCTGTAGCCAACGGCCCCGTTGTAAAGGCAGTGAGTACACACGGAGCCGAGATTAATAAACACAAACAGGCAGGCGATGGCCGACAGTAATTCTCCGTGCCCCATCAGAATCGGCAGAAAGTTTCCGCCGTTGCTTGCCGGGTCAACGGCCGCGCCGACCGCCACGATAACCACGCCAAAAAGATAAGAAATGACGTTGGCGACGGGGAAGGCCGAGAAAGCGGCTATCACGGCAGATTTCCCGTTTTTTGACCAGCGGGTGAAGTCTGCGGTCATGGTGCCGGAATCAGCAAAGCCCGCCACCACCATGGTGACGGCAGTGCCCATGCTCATGGTGCCCACGGCGGCAGGGCTGCCGTGCCATTGCAGGACGGCGCTAAAATCATGCTGCTGACTAATCAGCCACAGCGCCACCAGGCCCAGCACCACAAACAGCGGGGCCGCAACCATGCCGAGAATCGACAGAGCCCGCACGCCCAGGAAGGTGACTCCGGTGTAGAGCACGATGGCGAATGCCGTCACTGCCAGCGCGTTCCAGCCGAAGGTCTGATTAATCACCGTGCCGGTCAGGCCGGTCTGAAAGGCATACCAGCCAATCACCACGGTGGAAAGAAAGCCAGAAACCAAAATGTAGCCTTTGGTACCGAAGGTGCGTTTGGCCTGCAGGGCGAAATTCATCCCCGTTTGCCCGGCAAACCAGCTGAGGGAACCCACATAGGCAAACAGCACCAGGTTACCCAGCAGAATGGCGATAATTGCAGGCCAGAAGCCCAGCGACCAGGTAATGATGCCGCCAAACAGCGCATTGGTGAGGATCATTGGGAAGCCAAACCACACCGCCGAGACGGAGCCCGTGGAGTGACGGTGGCTTAGCGGTACGGGCTCGTGCTCAAATTCCTGCTCCAGGGCAGGGGATGATTTCTTATTCATGGACAACTCCGGGTGAAGCAGGGCTGATGTGATTCCATGGTTGAATGCGCTCGAAAGCGGCGCTTGCCGCGATCACCAGGCCATCATCCAGATGACGACCCACGATTTGCAGTCCGACGGGTAGACCGTCGGAGGTAAAGCCTGCGGGCACCGAAGCGGCCGGCTGGCCGGTAAAGTTGAAGGGGAAACAGAACGAGAGCCAGTGGTCGCTTCTGACCATGCGCCCGTCTATGATCTCCGGCCCCTGCATATTCAGTGGAAACGGCGGCACGGCAAGCGTGGGCGACAGCAGCAGGTCATAGCGCTGCATAAAGCGCCAAAGCTGATTGCAGATTTTTTTACGCTGCGTGTTGGCGTCGGTGAAGGTTTCTGCCCGCCACTCGCGCTGTAGCATGGCGCTGAGATGAGGCGACATTCGCGGCCCGAGTTTGGCCTGCATTTTACGCATGCCGGTCAGGTCGCTTTCAAAGGCGACAAGGGCGGCGAAGGTAGCAGCCTCATCGGCAATGCCGGGGTCAACTTCCTCCAGCTCTGCGCCCAGCTCACGTGCAAAACGACGCGCTGCTTCCGTCGTGACCCGGCGAACCTCACTGTCCACGGCGACATAGCCAAAATCGGCGCTAAAGGCGATACGCAGGCCGCTCAAGGGCTTTTCTACCGAGCCCAGCCAGTCAACGTCAGAGCAGGGAATTGAGTGGCGGTCGCGCATGTCCGGGCCTGCCAGCAGCGACATCATCAAGGCGGCATCCCGCACGGTGCGCGTCATGGGGCCAATGTGCTCTAACGACTCCCAGCTGGAGACGCCCGGATAGCGGTCGTCGCGGCAGCCGGGCCAAAGCGGCACGCGTCCCATCGACGCTTTCAGGCCATAGACGCCACAGTGGGCGGCCGGAATGCGTACCGAACCCCCGCCGTCGCTGCCCAGCGCAATAGGGCACATCCGGGCGGCGAGCGCTGCACCGGAACCTGCGCTGGAGCCGCCCGGCGTTTTGCTAAGATCCCAGGGGTTGCGCGGCGAGGGAAACAGGGGATTGTGCCCGACGCCGCTGTAGCCAAATTCGGGCGCGGTGGTTTTACCCAGCAGGATGGCACCTGCTGCCAGCAGACGCTCCACGGCGATATCGTCTTCCTCTGGCACAAAGTCCTGATAGGCGACAGAGCCTGAGGTGGTTTTCACCCCGGCGGTACAAATCAGATCTTTCACCGCCAGAGGAACGCCCGCCAGCGCGCCTAAGGGTTGCCCGCTGGCGCGCTTAGCATCGACGGCGTCCGCCTGAGCCAGGGCAAGTTCCGGCGTCGGGGTACAAAATGCCTGAATCAAGGGCTCTCGCGCCCGCTGGCGATCAATAGCCGCCTGAGTGACTTCCCGGGCTGAAACCTCGCCGCCGCGAATGAGTGCCGCAAGTGCAGTGGCATCTTTATCTAACAGCTCATCAAACATGAAAATCCTCCCCGTTAAAACGCATAACAGGGATAATTCAATTATTGTGCCAATGACTTCAAAAAATTGAAGGTTCAGCTACGGCGCTATCTGGGATACCAGGCAGGATACAAGCGCGAGGCCACGCAGACGGACTCTGGGCAAAAACGGTGCATGAATGCGCTAAAATTGCCTGCCTTTTGCACAGGTGTGAAATGAAACCATCTTAACGTTATGGGTATATAATGCGGCTCATTGATGACTTAGCGGGAGGGAAGGATGATGGTTAATTGCCCGGCGTGTAGTAGCGAACTGAAACAAACGGACGATGGGGCACACTGCGATGCCTGCGGGAAGGACTTCCGCCTCGAAGCGCTTTGCCCGGACTGCCATAAGCCGTTGCAGGTGCTGAAGGCGTGTGGGGCGGTGGATTATTTCTGTCAGAATGGCCACGGACTGATTTCTAAAAAGCGCGTGGAGTTTGTGCCCGCCGCGCTCTGAGCGACTTATTCATTTTTCGCCGCGGGCTTGCGCTTCCGCGGTGCTTTCACCGGTTTAATGCCCGTCACCTGACTCTCGACCCAGCCATCATCCAGACGCGTGGTTAGCGTGTCCCCAGACTTCACCTGTTTGGTCTTCTTGAGCACTTTGCCGTCTTCGGCGGTAGTCACGCTGTAGCCGCGCGCGAGCGTCGCCAGCGGGCTGACGGCTTCCAACTGGGCGAGCGCGGTGCCAAAGCGTTGTTTCGTCTGGCTAAGCTGAGCGCTTACTAACTGCGACAGGCGGTATTCCAGCTGCTGTAAGCGAGACTGGGCGCGGTGAATGCGGGGCTGAGGCTGCTGTTGGTTAAGACGCTGGCTAAGGCGTAGCTGCTGCTGACTAGCCCGGCGCATTTTGCCGTCCATTGCCACGGTCAGACGCTGGCGCAGGCGCTCGAGTGTGGTTTGTTGGCGGGCTAAACGTAGTTGAGGATGCTGCTGCTGCAGGCGGTGGTGTAGCTGGGTAAACCTCCGCGAGCGCTGGGCGAGGTAATAGTCCATCGCCATTTCCATACGCTGCTGCTGAGCCTGAAGCTGGCGGAGTAACTCCGTCTGATTGCGGCTGACGATTTCCGCCGCAGCGGACGGCGTTGGTGCACGTAAATCAGCGACAAAATCGGCAATCGTGACGTCAGTTTCATGCCCTACGGCGCTAACAACCGGGATCTTGCTTGCAAATATTGCCCGCGCAACCCGCTCATCGTTAAAGCTCCATAGATCTTCCAGCGAGCCGCCGCCGCGCCCGACAATCAGCACGTCACATTCGTTGCGCAGGTTGGCCAGCTGAATGGCGCGCACAATCTGCAGCGGGGCGTCGGCGCCCTGAACGGCGGTCGGGTAGATAATGACCGGCAGGGACGGATCGCGGCGCTGTAAAACGTGCAGCACATCATGCAGGGCCGCACCGGTTTTAGACGTAATAACGCCAACCTGGCGAGCCGGAATGGGCAGCGGCTGCTTGTGCAACGGGTCGAAAAGTCCTTCGGCGCTCAGCTTCTGCTTGAGCTGCTCGTACTGCTGCTGCAACAGCCCTTCACCGGCGGGCTGCATACTTTCGACAATAATCTGGTAGTCGCCGCGCGGCTCGTAAAGGGTGATGTTAGCGCGCACTAACACCTGCTGGCCGTGCTGTGGGCGGAAGGTCACGCGGCGGTTGCTGGTGCGGAACATCGCGCAGCGCACCTGAGCGGTATCGTCTTTGAGCGTGAAATACCAGTGGCCTGAAGAGGGCTGGCTGAAGTTAGAAATTTCACCGCTGATCCAGACCTGCCCCATTTCCTGCTCAAGCAGCAAACGCACCGTCTGGTTCAGGCGCGAAACGGTATAAATTGAGGGAGAATTTTGCGTCGACATGTGAGCTGGATCAAATTCTAAATCAGCAGGTTATTCAGTCGATAGTAACCCGCAGACCAGGGATCGCAAGCATTATTTGCAAAAAGGTGTGGATGCAACCGATTACGCTCTGTATAATGCCGCGGCAATATTTATTAACCTCCAGGTAGAGATATTGCCCATGCTACGTATCGCCAAAGAAGCCCTGACGTTTGACGACGTCCTCCTCGTTCCCGCTCACTCCACTGTTCTGCCGAATACTGCCGATCTCAGTACCCAGCTGACAAAAACTATTCGCCTGAATATTCCAATGCTCTCTGCGGCGATGGACACCGTAACGGAAGCGCGTCTGGCTATCGCCCTGGCACAGGAAGGCGGCATCGGCTTTATCCACAAAAATATGCCTATCGAGCGCCAGGCTGAAGAAGTCAGGCGCGTGAAAAAACACGAAAGCGGCGTAGTCACCGACCCGCAAACCGTGCTGCCGTCCACCACCCTGCGTGAAGTAAAAGAATTAACCGAGCGTAACGGCTTTGCCGGCTACCCGGTGGTGACCGAAGACAACGAGCTGGTGGGCATCATCACCGGCCGTGACGTGCGCTTCGTGACCGACCTGGCCCAGCCAGTTAGCGTATACATGACCCCGAAAGAGCGTCTGGTTACCGTGAAAGAAGGCGAAGCGCGCGACGTCGTGCTGTCTAAAATGCACGAAAAACGCGTTGAGAAAGCGCTGGTTGTGGATGCGGGCTTCCACCTGCGCGGCATGATCACCGTAAAAGACTTCCAGAAAGCAGAGCGTAAACCTAACGCCTGTAAAGATGAGCAGGGCCGTCTGCGCGTTGGAGCTGCGGTTGGCGCAGGCGCAGGCAACGAAGAGCGTGTTGACGCGCTGGTCGCTGCTGGCGTTGATATTCTGCTGATTGACTCCTCTCACGGCCACTCCGAAGGCGTTCTGCAACGTATTCGTGAAACCCGTGCTAAATATCCTGACCTGCAAATCATCGGCGGTAACGTAGCAACCGCCGCTGGTGCTCGCGCCCTGGCCGAAGCTGGCTGCAGCGCGGTGAAGGTCGGGATCGGTCCTGGCTCTATCTGTACTACTCGTATTGTTACCGGCGTAGGTGTACCGCAGATCACTGCTGTGGCTGACGCAGTTGAAGCGCTGGAAGGCACCGGTATTCCGGTTATCGCTGACGGCGGTATCCGCTTCTCAGGCGACATCGCGAAAGCCATCGCCGCAGGCGCAGCTGCCGTTATGGTTGGCGGTATGCTGGCAGGTACCGAAGAGTCTCCGGGCGAAATCGAACTGTACCAGGGCCGTGCGTTCAAATCCTACCGCGGCATGGGTTCTCTGGGCGCGATGTCCAAAGGCTCTTCTGACCGTTACTTCCAGACCGACAACGCCGCAGACAAACTGGTGCCGGAAGGTATCGAAGGTCGCGTGGCGTACAAAGGCCGTCTGAAAGAGATCGTGCACCAGCAGATGGGCGGCCTGCGTTCCTGCATGGGCCTGACCGGCTGTGGTACTATCGACTTGCTGCGCACTAAAGCAGAATTCGTACGTATCAGCGGCGCGGGCATCCAGGAAAGCCACGTTCACGACGTGACGATCACCAAAGAGTCCCCGAACTACCGTATGGGCTCCTGATTTCACTAGCCCGGCCACGCGCCGGGCTATTTATATTCTCGTTTCACTTGCCTCGGAATTAACGTCCATGACGGAAAACATTCATAAACATCGCATCCTGATCCTCGACTTCGGCTCTCAGTACACTCAGCTGGTGGCGCGCCGCGTCCGTGAGCTGGGCGTTTACTGCGAACTGTGGGCCTGGGATGTTACCGAAGCTCAAATTCGTGAGTTCAACCCAAGCGGCATCATCCTTTCCGGCGGCCCGGAAAGCACGACCGAAGAAAACAGCCCGCGTGCACCTGAGTACGTGTTCGAAGCCGGTGTGCCGGTGTTCGGCGTTTGCTACGGCATGCAGACCATGGCCATGCAGCTGGGCGGCCACGTTGAAAGCTCTACCGAGCGTGAATTTGGCTACGCGCAGGTTGAAGTGAAAACCGACAGCGCGCTGGTTCGCGGCATCGAAGACTCCCTGAGCGCAGCCGGTCAACCGCTGTTGGACGTCTGGATGAGCCACGGCGACAAAGTCACCGCTATCCCGTCTGACTTCGTGACCGTTGCCAGCACCGAAACCTGTCCGTTTGCCATTATGGCCAACGAAGAAAAACGCTTCTACGGCGTGCAGTTCCACCCGGAAGTGACCCACACCCGTCAGGGTCAGCGTCTGCTGGAGCGTTTTGTGCTGGAAATCTGCGGCTGCGAAGCGCTGTGGACCCCGGCAAAAATCATCGAAGACGCCATCGTCCGCATCCGCGAGCAGGTGGGTGACGATAAAGTTATCCTCGGCCTGTCCGGCGGCGTTGACTCTTCCGTGACCGCGATGCTGCTGCACCGCGCCATCGGCAAAAACCTGACCTGCGTGTTTGTGGACAACGGCCTGCTGCGCCTGAACGAAGCTCAGCAGGTGATGGACATGTTCGGCGACCACTTCGGCCTGAACATCGTTCACGTTGAAGGCGAAAACCGCTTCCTGACCGCGCTGGCGGGCGAGAACGACCCGGAAGCCAAGCGTAAGATTATCGGCCGCGTGTTCGTGGAAGTGTTCGACGAAGAAGCGCTGAAGCTGGAAGACGTTAAATGGCTGGCGCAGGGCACCATCTACCCTGACGTTATCGAGTCTGCGGCCTCCGCGACCGGGAAAGCACACGTCATCAAATCTCACCACAACGTGGGCGGCCTGCCGAAAGAGATGAAGATGGGCCTGGTTGAGCCGCTGCGTGAGCTGTTCAAAGACGAAGTGCGTAAAATCGGCCTCGAGCTGGGCCTGCCGTACGACATGCTTTACCGCCACCCGTTCCCGGGCCCAGGCCTTGGCGTTCGCGTGCTGGGTGAAGTGAAGAAAGAGTACTGCGACCTGCTGCGCCGCGCCGACGCTATCTTCATCGAAGAGCTGCACAAAGCTGACCTGTACAACAAAGTGAGCCAGGCGTTCACCGTGTTCCTGCCGGTCCGTTCTGTGGGCGTAATGGGCGATGGCCGCAAGTACGACTGGGTTGTTTCCCTGCGTGCGGTAGAAACCATCGACTTCATGACCGCGCACTGGGCGCACCTGCCGTATGACTTCCTCGGCCGCGTGTCCAACCGCATCATCAACGAAGTGAACGGCATCTCCCGCGTGGTTTACGATATCTCCGGTAAGCCGCCAGCGACGATTGAGTGGGAATAATCACTCTCTTAGCTGATTAGATGTGCTGAAAGCCCGCGATTGCGGGCTTTTTTATATTTATCTTCTCTCAGTTATGCAGCTTCATCCCCTTTATCACCTTATCCACCACCTTCTTCGGGCCGCGCATTGCCAGGCCGACCAGGTTCATGCTGTCGGCATCTTCTGCTTTGAAGACTTCCCGGTTGGCTGCGTCATGCCCGGTGGAAAACATGGCGTGTACGTAAGGGATCAGGGTTAGTTCGCGCTCCAGGCCTTTGCGGTGCGCAGTTTGCAGCCCGGCGAGGTCGGATTCGAAAATCAGCATCGGCTGACCGGACAAATTGCCGTATTCGCGGCCTTTCGCGTCTATGTAGGGAGCGCCCATGATTTCCGGGGAGGCGGCGGCCACGCCGGTGCCGAGAAAAGCCACCACGTTCAGGCGCTGCCAGGTGGGTAAATCGTCGCGTACGATAAAGGCAATTTTGGTATCAAACATCTGTCCTGCTTCTCCGTTTATCTTTCTGAGAAAGCATCATCGGAGATTGCAGGGCGGTCAGTATAGAACGTTTGTGCAGCGTCGCTGGTAGGCGACGGGGGAGAGGCGATAGGCGCGCTGGAACCAGCGTCCCATGTGGCTTTGGTCGGCAAATCCGGTTTGTGAGGCGACCAGCGCAGGCTCTTTCCCCTGGGCCAGCAGCGAGCGGGCGGTACGCAGGCGAAGCCGCACCAGGTAAGCGTGGGGCGACTGGCCAAAAGCCTGCTTAAACTGGCGGTTGAGCCGGAACCTGTCGATCCCGGAGTGCAGCGCGAGTTCGTCGAGGCTGATGTCCAGATGCATCCGATCGTGAAGAAAATTCCGGACCTCATACATTTGCCGCAGCGCATCCTTTGAGGCAGAAGGCGGCCTGAGGCTGATGTGGCGGGAAAGCAGGGCGACAAGGTGGTCGAGCGTCTGGTCGCGGGCGAGCCGCCCTTCGCGATGGTGTACGGCAAAAAACGCCTGCTGAATAGCAATACTTAGCTGCGGGTCGTCCGCCAGAGTGTTATGGAAAGCGGCTTCCAGCGTGGCGATGTTGCCCAGCCCGCGACGCTGCATGTTCTCGCTTACCCAGGCTTGCGGCAGGTAGAGCATCGCGTAAGTAAAGCCTTCGGCTTCGGGAGCGTGGCCGTCGTGCACCGCGCCGGGTTCAATCAGAATGGCTCTGCCCGGATGGCTGGTATGCGTGGTGCGGTGGCAGTTAAAACGCTGGAGCCCTTGCTGCGTCACGCCGACAAGCACTTCGTCGTGATCGTGCGCGTCATAAGCGTGGCCGGAGAAGTGAGCGTTAATGCTTTCGATGCCGCTCTCTTCATCGCGATTGATATCAACCCAGTCACTGCTCGTTTTGTCGCGCGTTGTCATCAATCTGGCCTCGTTAGCTACCGTAAAGAAAACCACTTTCTCAAAAGTTAAAATGCCCGATAACTATCAAATAGCATTCCCTGCAGGCCATGCAATTTGGGGGTAATTTATTCGCCCTCAGCATCATACAAATTCTGGCTATGCTGAATGGTGTCTATATTTTCCAGCGTCCAGTTAAACAGAATCGAGAAAGGCTCCTGCAAGGATTGCCCGAGCGGGGTCAGTGAATATTCCACGCCGAGCACCCTGCCATCCAGCACTTTGCGTTTGACCATGCCGTTGCGCTCCAGCTTGCGCAGCGTCTGCGTCAGGACTCTCTGCGTCACACCCTCTAGCCTTCGCTTAATGGCGTTAAAACGCTGCGGCTCGCGAAGCACTTCCAACACCATCATCGACCACTTATCGGCTATTTGATCCAGCACGATACGGCTGGGGCAGTCTGCCCGGTAAACGATGTCACTTTTGCTCATCGGTATCCTCCAGCATCCCTGGGATGGTTAAGGTGCGTAATTGACGCCAGGTATCCAAAATATACTATTCAGGGGCTGGCGAAAATACCGGCAGGCTATTTTCCAAATGATAAAGGATACCCCGATGAGAAAAACAAATTACAGCAAGCTCCTGCTTACTCAGCGCCATGGCGTGATGACGGTAACGATCAACAATCCGCCGGTGAATGTACTTGATGCGGCGCTCATGTCCGAACTCACCCAGGTTCTGCTTGCTCTGCGTAGCGATCCCGCTATTAAGGTTTTGGTTTTCGACAGTGCAATCCCTGAATTCTTTATTGCGCATGTGGATATGGCGCTGATTGATGAGCCTCACGCCTTCGACGAATTAGCCAAGGCGGCTCCTGATGGGCTAAATCCTTTCCAGGCTTTTGGCGAACTCTTACGCTGCCAGCCGCAGGTTACCCTCGTGAAACTGGCTGGCCTCGCGCGCGGCGGAGGCGCGGAGTTTGTTGCCGCCGCAGACATGGTGTTTGCTGCAGAAAAACGGGCAGGTCTGGCGCAGTGTGAAGCGTTGATGGGTATTGTTCCCGGCGGAGGGGCGACGCAATATCTGTCCGACAGAATGACGCGAGGCAGGGCGCTTGAAGTGGTGCTGGGGGCAGATCTTATAGATGCCAAATTGGCGGAGCGATATGGCTGGATAAATCGTGCCTTACCTGATGACGAACTGGACTCTTTTGTTGAAAGACTAGCTAACAACATTGCCAGCCTGCCTGACGGCGTGATTGAGGCAGCGAAAAAAGCCATTCCGGCTTCGGATCTTAGGGAAGGGTTCCACCGCGAACACGAGGCCTGGGCTGGACTCTTTGCCCGGCCTGCGGCAGAGAGGTTGATCCGTGGCGGGCTGAAGGCCGGGGCGCAAACCGTCGAAGGAGAAGCAAGGCTTGAAAGCCTGCTGCGCGACCTCAGTATCTGACTCAAAAGCTCGCTATATAAATCCCGAGTGATCTGTTAAAACATCTGGCGGCCTGACTACGGCAAAAGTTAAACAAGACTGAGGTAACGAACACCATGAATAAAGCAGATCATCTCCATGCGGTCACGGCCAAAGCCCGAGCGATCATGACACGGAACAATGTTGAGGCTTTGGTGGTGACCACCCCGGACAACTTTTGCCATGTCACCGGGTTTGCCAGTTTCTTTATGTACACCTTCCGCCACACAGGCGCGGCGCTGGCGGTCATTTTCCGGGATGAAAAGCTGCCATCTTTGATCGTGGTGAACGAGTTTGAGGCGGCCGGCCTGCAGTTTGATCTGCCGAACTATGAGCTGAAGACCTTCCCGGTTTGGGTGGATGTGGATGAGCCTTTCAACCCACAGCGAGTGGTAAAAGAGCGGCCGATTGGCCCGCCTGTGGAGGCCGTTTTCACGCTGCTCAAGTCCACATTGGCGGACGCGGGGGTGCTGGATAAAAACATCGCTATCGAGCTGAATGCGATGAGCAACGGCGGTAAGCAGACCCTGGATAAGGTGATCCCGAATCTACGGCTGGTGGACTCTACGGTAATCTTCAATGAGCTGCGGATGGTCAAAAGCCCGTGGGAGATAGCCTTTCTGCGTAAAAGCGCGCAGGTAACCGAGTATGGCATCAGTGAAGCCTTTAAGGCGATTGGCGCGGGTTGTTCGGCGTGGGATCTCACCGCCGCCTATAAAGCGGCCATTATGCAGCACCCGGAGACCAACCTTTCGCGCTTCCATTTGATCTCTGTGGGCGACGATTTTGCCCCCAAATTACTTCCGAGTCGTGAACCCGTTAAACCGGGGGACTTAATCAAATTTGACTGCGGCGTGGATGTCGCCGGTTACGGCGCGGATTTGGCGCGCACCGTGGTGTTCGGGCAGCCAACGGCCATGGCCGAGCGAATCTATCAAACCATTTTGCAAGGCCACGAGCATATGCTCGGCCTGATTGGCCCAGGCGTGAAGCTCAGCCACGTGTTTAACGACACGATGAGCAAAATCAAAGCCAATGGCTTGCCGCACTATAATCGCGGCCATTTAGGGCACGGCGACGGGCTGTTTTTAGGCCTGGAAGAGGCGCCATTCGTGAGCGCTGCGGCGACCGAAACTTTTGAGCCGGGCATGGTCTTTAGCGTGGAAACGCCTTACTACGGTATCGGCATCGGGGCGATCATGTTGGAAGATATGTTGCTCATCACCGATGACGGTTATGAATTGTTTAGCCAGTTAGCCAGAACGTTACAGCGTTTTGAGTAAGCTTAATCCGGGGCAAGGCGTTGCCCCTTTATTTTGCTGAGCTATCGACCTCAGCTAAAAAACGCCAGCTTGACCGCAAATATCGCCAGGAACAGGCCAGTGGCTTTCCCCAGCAGATAAACCATGCCCGGTCGGGAACGCACTTTCTCGGCAAGCGAAGTCGTCAGGAAGATCATTATCGAACAATAGATAAAGGTCAGCGCGGCCGCCGTTCCCGCCAGAATAGCGAACGTCGGGATCCCCAGGCTACGCGCGGGGTCGATAAACAGCGGCAGGAACATCACGTAAAACAGAATGGGTTTGGGGTTCATCAGGGTGATGACCATGCCCTGCAAAAAAGGCGTTCTTTTACCGGTCACCGGCGGCGGGGCACTGGTTTTCGCCTTGAGCAGCAGCTGCGCACCCATCCACAGCAGGTAAGCTGCGCCCAGCCACTTAATTATCTGGAAAATATGCGGCGAGGATTCGAGCAGCGCCGCCACGCCCGCGATAGCCAACCACAGCAGCACCTGGTCACCCAGAATAATCCCCATCAGGCAGAGATAGCCGCTGCGCGCGCCGCCTTTGCTGGCGCTGGTGATCAGGATCAGATTCCCGGGGCCGGGAATGATTAACAGCAGGATGAAAGAGACGACAAAGGTGCCGTAATGAATGATGCCGGGCATGCTCAGGTTTTCCTTAAAGTGCTTAGTTCAGATGATGCATTCTTGCTTTTATGCGCCGTACTGGCTGGCTTTATGATGGGAAGGAAGGCCGGTATGCGGCAACCGAAAAGCGTGATATGTTTTCCTTATCTATGAAGAATTTCGATTTGTCGAAAGCTGCTCTTTCCAATAACTGACTGAAAATATGGCCGGAATAAAGCTAAATCAGCTGGAAATGCTGATAGCCGTAGTGGAAAACAATGGTTTCAGCGCCGCAGCCGCAGCATTGGGCTGTACTCAGTCGCGCATCAGCCATGCGATTGCCGAGCTGGAACAACACCTGAATGTGCGCCTGCTTCACCGCTCGCGCAGCGGCTGCGTGCCGACTGCCGCCTGCACGCAAATCCTCAAAGATGCGAAAAAAATCATGCAGCTGCTGGACGGTATTGAGCAGACTGCGTCGGAAGCGCCACAGCTTGCCGGGCGCGTGAGGGTGGCCTGCTTCCGCAGCGCAACGGCGAACCTGTTGCCGCCTTATTTTGAGGCGCTGGCCACGGCGCTGCCTGATATTCATCTGGATATTGATGACAGCGCGACGGAATACCATCATCTCAACGACGCGGTGGTGTCCGGGCGGGCGGATATCGGTATTACCATTCAGGGCTACCCGGACTCGCTGCACGGCGTGCCGTACATCAGCGATCCTTACGTGCTGATGCTGCCGCGCAGCTTCCGCCTGCGGCAGCCTTTTAGCTGGCAGCAGTTAGAAAACCTGCCGTTTATCCAGCCGAATGCCAACACCTTAAGCCCCGCCGTGGAGCGCTGCCGCGAGATGGGACTCCGTAATGAGGTGGTGCATAAGCTGGCCAGCGACAGCGGGATAGTCGGGCTGGTGAATCAGGGGCTGGGGTTCTCCATTATGCCGTGGCTGTCGGTGCTGCCGGTGCCGGAAAATATGCGCATTCTGGATTTGCCCCAGCCGCTGCGCCGCCATTTGTTCATCGTCACCCGCCCCGAGCTGCGCCATGACAAAGTGATCGCCACGCTGATTAACTTCCTGCGCGATAAGGCGCTGATCCGCACGACCAGTGTCTGGCGTTCGGGTATGCTGGCTTTCGATTACTGACCGGTTTTTGCCAGGCGCTCTTGCAGGCTCGCAAGATCCGGTAAAAACCAGCAGCTTTTGCCCCGATTACATTCCACGATCAGCGCTTCAAGCGCCTTGCTCTTCCTTTGCCAGGGTTCAACGTCCCCGATGATCGCCAGCCCAAGCCGGTAATTCACCAGTTTTTGTAGCCACAGGCCCGCCACGCCGGTACGCAAATCGAAAAAGCTTGCTGGTAGTCGCTCGACGGGGATGGCGATCCACTCCGCCTGCCGTTCAATGGCCTGGCTGATACCTTCCCGCACCGCGTTGTCATCAAACGTGGGGCCTTGCTCAGTAAAACAGAGCACTTTGGTTTCCCCTGCCTGGATGAGTGCTTCAGTCATTACTGCGACGCCTTCGTTTATGCCAGCCACTGGCTGGTCAGTGACATGGCCTGAGTGTCAAAGTCGATACGCATCCGCACCCCGAGCGGGAGTGTCAGCATTGGGTGCGTGTGGCAGCAGTCAAAATCAGAGACGATGGGGATCTCGCGGCCGTTCAGCACTTCCCTCAGGATGTGCAGCGGCGTTTTTCCGCTGCCCTGATCGTCAAACAGCTCGTGTCTGCCGAGCACAATGGCGGCGATGCGGTCGAAAACGCCGCACAGTAAAAGATGGGAAAACTCCCTCTCCAGCTCAGCCGCGCTGTGCAGGCTGTCTTCAATAAACAGAATATCGCCGCGGTTGATATCGGGCATGTATTCGCTGCCCCAGATGCCATAAAGCGTATTCAGGTTGCCGCCAATGACGCGGCCTTCTACCTTGCCTTCGCCCTCGAAGCACCAGCCGCCTGGACGCAGGGTTTTCGCCCGGGATTGTGTTTCCCAGTCGAGCATTTCCTCGGTCCACGCTGCGGGCTGGCTCAGCGTGTAGGGCAGTTCCTGAGGCCGGCTGAGAATATTGAGGAAATAGTCAAACGTGCTGTCGACCAGCGGAGGGAATTCTCCCAAAGAAGCCACCACCGCCGGGCCATAAAAGGTAATCAACCCAGTTCTTTGATAGATGCCCGCCAGCAGCGCGGTCACGTCCGAATAGCCGATGATGATTTTGGGATCTTTCATCAGCTGCGCGTAGTCAATATAAGGCAGCAGCGAGTTGCTGTTTAAGCCGCCAATAGCCGAAATAATGCAGCGCACGTTCGGGTCATGCAAAAGGGCATTAAACTCATCCGCCCGTTTGCGAATGGAGCCAGAACGCCAGTAATCCTTTTTGCCCGTCAGGCTGCCTTCCTGCAGACAGAATCCCTGCGACTCAATAAACGCTTTTGCCCTTTGATAGCGCTGCGGGGCAAACTCGGTGGCCGCCGATGAGGGGGAAAACACGGCGATCGTGTCTCCCACCGTTAATGGGCGAGCATAAATTTGCGGCATGGCGACTTCTCCCTGTGGGTCAGCTAGCGGCTGGCGGTAGCCGGGAAAACAAACTCAAACTCTTCCTGTTCAAACTCATCGGGCGCTTCCCAAAGGCTGCTGGCGACTTCAAAAATATCGTCCGGCACCACCATCGAGAAGGTTTCGCCTTGCTCGGTATTACGGCGCTGCACGCGCTCGCGGCGAACGCTTTTGGGCGCGTCGAGGACGTGCACGCAGAATAGAATACCTTCTTCCTGCAGCTGGCGAAGCAGCGCTAACCTTGGGCCTTGCTGAATCAACCCCAGCTCCAGCGCAATGCTGTTGGTGGCAAGCACGGTGCGGGCATAGCTCAGGATCAGCTCAATAAGCCGGTCTTTGCGTTCCACATACCAGGGCACAAAATTCCCGGCCGGGCGGTCGGGGCTGTAGAGCCGCACGAACCACTCGTCCAGCGCGATATGGGTAAAGCCGTCGCTTTTGGCCAGGGCTTTAGCGTAGGTCGATTTACCCGCGCCAACCGGGCCTTCAATAAAGTGTATTTGATTCATCGGATAAGCTTTTTTTTTAGGAGGAGTTATCAGGCGCTTTTTAGCGCGTATCCGCCGATAGTAGCGCGAGAAACGGCTTTTAAATAGCTACCTTATTTGTTGTTTTTATATGAAATAACCCGATGATTGCCGATAGTTATTTTCTGGCAATTCTTAGCATCATGTTGAATTTGTGAACGCTTTTTCCTCTGCAATACTGCCCTGGCGTGTGCTGAAACGTATAAGCCCGAAGGGCAAAATTGCGCGGTATGAGGAAGTGCATAAGCATCATGATTCAACTAGAAAACATCAATAAGATCTATCCGGGCAATGTGCAGCACGCGATTAACTCGCTGAATATGACCATCAACGAAGGGGAGTTTTGTACCTTTGTTGGCCCCAGCGGCTGCGGGAAAACCACCACGCTACGAATGATCAACCGCCTGGATATCCCGGACAGCGGTGAGGTCTATATTCAGGGAGAGCCGCTCTCCCGGGCCGATATCATTCAGGTTCGCCGCAAAATTGGCTTTGTGATGCAAAGCCCCGCGCTGTTTCCGCATCGCACCGTCGCGGAGAACATCGCCACCGTGCCGCGCCTTTTAGGCTGGGATAAGCGGGCCATTGTCCGCCGCATTGACGAGCTTGTGGCGCTGATGTCCCTGAACCCGCTGGTGCTGAAGCGTTACCCTCATCAGCTTTCCGGCGGGCAGCAAAGCCGGGTGTCTATCGCCCGCGCCCTTGCGGCCGATCCGCCGATTTTGCTGATGGACGAACCTTTTGCCGCCATCGACCCCGTCGTGCGCGACAGGCTTCAGGGCGAGCTGCTGGCGCTGCAGGCCCGGCTGCATAAAACCATCATCCTGGTGACCCACGACATCAACGAGGCGATTCGCCTGGGCGACCGCATAGCCATTTTCCGCGAAGGCGGGCACCTCGAGCAGTTTGACACCCCGGACAACATTCTCTCCTGGCCCGCCAGCGACTTTGTGCGCGACTTTATTGGCCCTGAGCCTAACCTCAAGCGGCTGGGCATGATGCGCGTGGGCGATCTGCCGCGTAGGGATGTGCCAGTCTTCACGCACGATGAGTCAGCATCCACCGACTCTGCGTTGCTCCACGAGCAGCGTGCACTGGTCCTGGACGCCGAAGGGCGGCCTCAGCACTGGCAGGAAAACGGGCAGCAGTTGCCGGTCCGTATTGCCAAAGAAAGTGAGTCGCTGCGCCACGTTTACAGCGCCCTGCTGGATGTCCCACAGGGCGTGCTGGTGCGTGTCACCGAAGAAGGGCACTACGCGGGCGCCGTGGACAGCGCTCTGTTAAGCGATGCGCTTAACCGGCACCAGGAGTTGCACCGCAATGATTGACTGTCAATGGGTGACCGACAATCTCGACATGATAGGCGAGCTGATGCTGCAGCATTTGCAGATGGTGTTGCTGTCTCTGGCGATGGGGACGCTGCTGACCGCCGGGATGCTTTTACTGTCCATCGTCTGGCCCGCGCTGTCCGGCCCGCTGATTTCCCTGAGCGGGGTGCTTTTCACCATTCCGTCGCTGGCGCTGTTTATTTTGCTGCTGCCGTGGACCGGGCTGTCAGTGACCACGGCGGTCATCGGCCTGACGCTTTATTCTCTGCTGATCCTGCTGCGTAACGTCCTGGCAGGTATGCAAAAACTGCCCGCCGACGTGCTGGAGTCTGGCCGGGCGCTGGGCTACACGCGCTTTGGCCGCTTTATCGACGTGGAGCTGTTTCTGATTCTGCCCGCGCTGTTTGCCGGGCTGCGCATCGCTTCCGTGACGCTGGTGGGCTTAGTGATCGTCACCGCGCTGATAGGCCAGGGTGGGCTTGGGCAGCTCATGATCCTCGGTTTCAACCAAAACTTCTTAACGCCGATTCTGGTCAGCCTGGCGCTGAGCCTGGTGCTGTCGCTGGGGCTTGATCTGCTGATTGCGCGTCTCGGCTACAGCCTGACGGGGTGGACGCGCTGATGGATATCGTACATCAAACCTGGCTTTGGTTTTTGCAGGCCGACCACTGGGGAGGCGATCTCGGCATCTGGCACCGCTTTGGCGAGCATCTTTATTACGTACTGATAAGCCTGCTGCTTGGGGCGCTGATTGCCCAGCCGCTCGGCATTCTGCTCGGCTACTGGCGGCGCGGGGCGTTTTTCGCCATCAACCTGTTCAACATCGGCCAGGCGTTCCCTTCGCTGGGGATAATCCTGCTGTGCATCATGCTGCTGGGTTTTAACGATGTGCCGGTGTTTATCGCCCTCGTTGCGCTGGCGATTCCGCCGATGCTGACCAACACCTACGTCGGCATCAGCCACGCCGATCAAACGCTGTGTGATGCGGCCAAAGCGATGGGCATGACGCCGCTGCAAAGCCTGATCAAAGTGCGTATTCCGCTGGCGATGCCGCTGATTTTTGCCGGCATCCGAACCTCGCTGCTGCAGCTAATTGCGACGGCGGTGGTTGCCGCCTACGCCGGACTGGATGGCCTTGGACGCTTCCTCATCGACGGCCTGGGGCAGCGCGACTACCCGCAGGTGATCGCCGGTTCGGTGGTGATTTCCCTGCTGGCCGTCGGCTGCGAGCTGCTGATGTCGCAGGTGGCTAAACGCTGGCTCAAGTTTGCAATACCAACCGCAGGTTAACGTCTGCGCACAACACAACATAAAAGAGAGAAAGGTGATGATGATGAAAAACTGGCTGACAACGGCAAGCAAGGGATTCAGGCTGACTTTACTGGCTGCGGGGCTGGCAAGCGTAGGATTTGCGGCGCACGCGGAAACCGTCACGATTGGCGGCGCAAACTACTCAGAACAAACGATCCTGGCCAACATTTACGCCAGCGCGCTGAAGCAACAGGGCATCGAGGTAAAAACACGCCTTAACCTCGGCAACCGCGAAATTATCATTCCGGCGCTGAAATCCGGCGAGCTGGACGTGGTGCCGGAGTATCTCGGCGCGCTGCTGAACTATTACCACGGCGGCAGTAAAGCGACGACCGAACAGGAAGTCTCTGCCGAACTGCAGCAGGCGCTACCGGCGGATCTGGCGTTGCTCAAACCGTCCTCGGCGGCCTCCATTACCGCATGGGGTGTGCGCGAAGAGACGGCCAAAAAATATAATCTGAAAACGCTGTCCGACCTGGCGAAAGTTGCCCCTGAGCTTGTGGTCGGTGGCCCGCCGGAAGTGGCGACCCGCGCCCTTGGCCTGCCGGGGCTGGAGCGCGTGTACGGAATCAAATTCAAATCCTTTAAGTCACTGGATATCGGTGGCCCGCTGAGCCGCCTGGCGCTGAACTCCGGCAAAATCGACGTAGCGACGCTGGTGTCGACCCAGGGCGATCTGCTGAAAGAGAAGTGGGTGGTGCTGGAGGATGACAAACACGAGCAGCCGGCTCAGAACCTGGTCCCGCTGGTGCACAAAGGCGCTGTTTCGCCGAAAGTGGAGGACGTACTCAACGATATCTCCGCCAAATTGACCACCAAAGATTTGATCCAGCTGAACAAGCTGGTAGACGTCGATCATAAAGATCCGGCTAAAGTTGCCGACCAGTGGGTAAAAGAAAAACTGGCCGCTAAATAATGAGTCCCCGGCCAGGGAGGGCCATTTCACAACGAGTATCCCGCCATGTCGCAAGCTACCGCCATTTTTAACCTGTTCTTCTTCAACCCGCAGGGCGATTATCGCTTTTCCTGGCGCCATCCGAAGGCACCGGGCAAAGAGATTTTTACCCTGAAGTATTACGCCGACCTGGCGCGCAGGGCCGAAGCCGCCGCGCTGGATAACATTTTTATCGCCGACCATGTCGCTATTTGGGACACGGTGCCGAGCGGAGTGCCGCATTACGCTAACCCGCGGCTTGAGCCAATCACCCTGCTGGCTGCGCTGTCGGCGGTGACCGAAAACATCGGCCTGATGGCGACGGCTTCAACGTCCTACACCGAACCTTATAATCTGGCGCGCTATTTTGCCTCGCTTGACCATTTGAGCGGGGGGCGAGCGAGCTGGAACGTTGTCACATCCTGGCTGCCAGAAGAAGCGGCCAACTATGGGCTGGATACCCTGCCAGAGCACGGCAGGCGTTACGAGCGCGCCGCCGAGTTTATCGCAGTGGTAAGAAAACTGTGGGATTCCTGGGAAGAGGAAGCCGTGCTGATCGATAAGCAAAGCGGCTATTTTGCCGATCCTGAGCGCGTACATCCGCTCAACCACGCAGGTGAATTCTTTAAGGTGCGCGGCCCGCTGAACGTGCCGAGCCCGCCGCAAGGGCACCCGATTGTGGTACAGGCTGGCTCCTCCGAGTCCGGTAAAGCACTGGCGGCGGCTCAGGCTGACATTCATTTTGTGTTTATGAGCAACATCGAAAAAGGGCTGGCCTATCGCGAGGATATGGATAAACGTCTGCGTGAAAATGGGCGCGAGCCGGAACATTTTAAGATCCTCGGTGGCGTGCTGCCGGTGGTGGTGAACACGCCGGAAGAAAAGGAGCAGCGCCGGGCGCTGATTCAGACGCTGATGAACGACCAGATGGCGCTGGATCTCCTCAGTACCTATCTGCGGATGGATATGGGGGAATACGATCGCCACGCGCCGCTGCCGCCTTTGCCGGACGAACAGGGCTTTGACGGGCTGAGAACCGCGCTGCAGATCATCAAGGGTTACGATCCCGCCCTGACGGTGCTGGAGCTGGGCCGGTTATTGCTTCAAAGTTCCGACAGCTGGCTGGTCATTGGCACGGCGCAGGAAGTCGCCGACACGCTGAGTGAGGCGTTTCATGCCGGGGCCGTGGACGGCTACAACTTGATGTTCCCGTTCCTGCCGGTGGATTTCGATAATTTTGTCGGCCAGGTGGCGCCGATTTTGAAAGAGAGCGGGGTGATGCAGCAGGCTTACCGGCCAGGTACGCTGCGTGAGAAGTTGGGGCTGCCGCCGGTGGGGAATCAGTTTAAGCGTGGGTGACAGGTTCGCCTCTCACTCTAACCCTCTCCCCACGGGGGAGAGGGGGGCTAAAAACGCAAGGAATAACGAATACTCCTCTCCCTTTGGGAGAGGGTCGGGGTGAGGGTAAAAAAGCCGTAACCTAAAGCGTCACCAAACCACTAGCCGCAGCTTTCTGCGCCGCATCGCTAATCGGCTGATAATCTTCACGCCGCGTCGCTCTAAAATCCTCAATCAGCAGTGCTTCGCGCACGGCTCGCCACTCAGGCTCGCTCACCAGCCGTTTCAACGCGCGGCGCAGCTGCGCCAGTTCCACGGCTGAAGTTTGCGCCGAGGTGATCATCGGTAAACCCGGTGCCAGCGCCGTTGTGCCGATAGAAACCAGGCCCGCAACGCGTTCCGGTTCGTGATAAGCAACCAGCGCGAGAGTGACTGCATCAATGGCGGCAATATCGCTCGTGCCGGCCTGCACCTCCGCCAGCGACTGGCGGTGGCTGCCGCTAAAGGCGATGTCTGAGAAGAACTTCCCGTCTTTTTGCAGCGGGGCAACCAGGCTGCGCAGGCCGTGATAGCCGGACTGGGAGTCGTCGCTGTTGCAGACGACGCGCTTTCCCCGGAAATCTGCCAGCGTTTTTCCCGCGTCGGCTTCACGAACAATCAGCTGGCTGCTGTAGTGAAACCCTTCGCAGCCTGCTGCCTGATAATGAAACGTACCGACGACCTGCACGTTAGGCAGCAGGGCGCGCAGGGGATAACCGCAGGTCTGGCTGAGCAGCAGCCGCGAGTCTTTCCAGTGGCTCAGGCGATCTTCGGGTTCGCTATAAATCAAACTGTCGCCGTCCAGCCCTTCTTCGCTCAGCAGCAGGCGCAAGGCGGCTAACAGCGCTTCGGTATCCGGGTGATGCACGTCGTACATCGGCAGCGAGATAAGCTTACTCATGGGCTTTCTCCTGCGGCACCGCGTCTTGCGCCAGGCGGCCGTCCGGGAAGAATGGGTTAATTTCCACCTGGATCGGTTTAATCAGATGCTCGCGCATCAGCTCGCCGTAACCGTTCACAAAGAAGCCCTGGTTCCGCCGCAGGTATTCCTCTTTATACGCGCGGTAAACGGTTGGCAGCCCGTACCACGGAATGCCGGGGAGATCGTGGTGCACTGAGTGATAGTTCAGATTCAAGAACAGCAGACGCCAGAACACGCCTGCTTCGTTAATCACCGTTCGAGCCTCAGGGTCTTCCGCCGCGCGGTGTTCGAAGAAAGAGCGGACTTTGGTCATCGCCAGCATCGGCCAGGTGACGACCAGCAGGTAGTAAACCACCGAGAAATCATGCTTCACCAGCCAGCCGAGCACCGGGATAAGCAGCAGCAGATGTACCGTCCACATTGCCATCGCCGGGCGATTACCGCTGCGGAAAGTTTCCCAAATATTGACCACCGTCCAGCGCATGGTTAGCACCGGCGTCAGCAGCAGCCGACCTGGGAAGGTGTTACGCAGGCGGACCAGCAAGCGCTGAACGCCGCTAAAATGCTGCCAGCGACGGCGGGTAAAGTAGTAACTTTCCGGGTCAGTTTCCGGCACGGTCAGATCTTCATCCTGGTGATGTTTCAGATGCAGATCGCGATAAGTGCCGTACGGATACCAGAGAGAAAAAGGGATCAGCCCGAACAGCTGGTTCAGGCGCGGGAAGCGCGTCGGGTGGCCGTGTAAAAGCTCATGCTGCAGCGACATATACCAGGTGGCTAACCAGATGAGCAGCAGCGTAGCCGGGAAGAGGCCAATGGTTTTCCACCACGCCACGGTGGCAAACCAGCCGCCGTAAATCGTGATAATCAGCAGCCAGGTGGGCAGCTCCGTGCGCCACAGCCACGAACGCCGCAGTTTACTGACAAATTCCCGTTGTTCTTCATGTAAATAGACCGACGCTCTGCCACTCATTTAACTTATCACTGCCCGCAATTAATCGTTGATTTGAGCAGAGAGTAAATCGTCGCCGCTAAAGCCCATAGGAATATAAATAGCTATGCTTAGAACATAAAATGCTTTAGCGGAAAGAGAGAATAAAGGCAGAGGTGCGTAGCGGCATCAAGGCAGAAAAGGGCGACTTTTGGCCGCCCTGCAGGCTTTACATTGACTCAATGCCAACCCGCTGGCCGTAGGAGAGTTCAAGCGTGTTACCGTCCGGATCGGCAAAGAACACGAAGTAACCCACCGGGTCGCCAAGCTGCTCTGGTTCTCTGCGCAGCACACCTTCGGCTCTCGCCATTTCCGTCTTGCGATCAATTTCTTCTTTGGTTGCGCAGGCCACGCCCAGGTGACCAAAATTCCCTAGCGGCGTGTCGGTGTTGTTGTCTGCCTGTACCAGAACCAGCGCAAAAGGCCGGGTGCGATCGCTTAGCCAGGCCACTTTGCGTGCGTCCGGCAGGTTGGGTTCGCGCTGGTGAATCACTTTCATTGCGGTATAGCGGAGGTAGAAATCGACGCTTTTATCCAGATCCTTCACCATAAATGCGACGTGGGTAAAGCCGACATCAATCTGTTCCATAGTGTGCCCATTCAGCTGTTTTTGATGGCGTGACTTTACAACCTCAAGTTAACTTTAGGTCAAGGCGAGGGGCCAGCAAACGAGACGCTTGAGCATTTTTGAACAAGTGGTAGGAAACTAAAAGAGCGCGAGGGGGAACCGACGGACTAGCGGTTAGCGCTGTCCACCTGCTGGCTGCTTTGTTGGGTTTCTGCTTTTTTATCCTGATGGTGGTACCAGGCTCCGATGGAGGAATAAATAAAGCGACCAAAAAAGAACAGAAAACTGATGAGCAGAATAATGCGGGTCATGCGATTATTAAAACGGTTTCGTCTTTGCATAGTCGTAACCTGTGTCACGCAGGGGTCCTTAAGATTGGCCCGGCGATGCGGGCGACGGGGCTATTTAGTCACACAGAACCACTCAGGTCAATTATTCATCATGTAAAAACGGCCTGAATGAATGATTCATGGGCATTTCATTCATGAGGTGAATTTGTTGTGAACTAATATGAATCATATTCAGTCTGAATTTTACCTCAGCGGTGATTCATTGAACTGATACTGATATGCATCAATTGTTCTTAATGTTAGCGAACTAAAATTTGTCCCCCGCAGTGACGGAAGATGGGCCGTAACGAACCGGAAAGGATATCCGGGAGATACCCGAAGAGGAACAGGGATTTTGGCGAAGATGTATGCAACTGGCTAGCTGGTATAAACAATCAAAAAGTAAATGGTGGGCACTGCCCCTGATTCTCCCCAGCCTGCTGCTGCCCCTGGTGGCAACGTTTAACGCGCAGACGGTACTGGATGGCGGGCGAGTTTTCCTGCTTTACATGTCGCTCCCGCTGCTAACCGCCTGCATCGTACTGTTTGGGCGCGCGGCTATTCCGGGCATTGTTCTGGCATTGCTGATTCGCTATCTGCCCTCAGAAGGGGGGGGGGTTTCGTTGCTCGCCGTCCTGCACTTTATCGTGCCGATTACGGTCAGTTCGTGCTGCTACCGCTATTTTGCGCCGCGACGCAGCGCGGTGACCTTCGGCCTGATTCAGCTCACCGCTCAGCGTATGTTTTGGCTGGTGCTGGTTAACGCCGGGTTATTTCTGGTGTTCTACGAGATGGCGTTATTTTTAGGCTGGTACGATCGCAGCTTTTCTATTCTGTCCGCCACGCCGTGGAGCGCCAGGACATTAATTAATTTCCAGGCCGTGCTGGTAGGGGGATTAACCGGGCTGCCGTTCTTCTATTTTATTTTAAGAATGATAGTGCACCCGCGCTTTATCAAAAGCTTCTGGTCCCGCATGCGGGGACAGCGGCAGAAGGGCGTGACGCGAAGTGAAATGCTGCTCTGGGCAGCGCTCGTTGGCCTGCTTATTTGGCTGCTGCTGTACCCGATTAGCCAAAACAAAACTATTTTTAATACCGATTACACGCTGACGCTTATTCTGCCCGTTATGCTGTGGGGGGCGATGCGTTTCGGCTTCTTGTTTATTACCAACGCCTGGACCATGGTGCTGATTATTCTCTGCGGCGGGTTCCATAATTACCTGCCGCCGGATATGGGCTTTCAGCTGCATTTGGCCATTGCGTCGTCCTGCTACGCGGTGTTCTCCATCACCATCTATTTAATGGCGGCGGTGACCACCCGACAGCGCTTCTTGCACTATAAAGCACGCCGCGTGGCGTTCATCGACCCAATGATGCAGATGCCGAATCTACGCGCGTTATCTCGCGACCTCGGGAACACGCCCTGGTCCGCGCTGGGATTTGTGTCGATTCCCGAGCTGGAGCTTCTGGGGCGAAACTACGGCGTTTTGCTGCGCATTCAATACAAACAGCAGCTGGCGGAATATTTGCGCGGCCAGCTGTCGCCCGGGGAGAGGGTGTACAACCTTTCCGGGCACGATCTCGCCCTGCGCCTCAATTATGAATCTCATCAGGCTAAAATTGAGTCTCTGTACGCCCATGCCCGACGGTTCCGCTTTATGTGGGATGGGATGCCGCTGCAGCCGCAAATCGGCATCAGCTATTGCTTTGTGCGCCACCCGGTGTCTCATCTCTACTTATTGCTCGGCGAGCTAAGCACCATGGCCGGGGTATCGCTCTCTACGCAACAGCCCGAAAGCCTGCAGCAAAAAGGCTCCAATCACATTCAGAATGCGGTCAAACGAAAAGTTGAAATGATGAACCGCCTCCAGCATGCGCTCGATCAGGACCTGTTTGTGCTGATGGCGCAGCGTATTGAAGGGTTACGGGGTGACGCCTACTACGAGGTGCTGCTGCGGATGCGCGGCGATAAAGGCGAACTGCTGTCACCGGATATCTTTTTGCCCGTCGCCC
Source organism: Cedecea sp. B1(4) (assembly GCF_059414925.1). Classification (NCBI taxonomy): domain Bacteria; kingdom Pseudomonadati; phylum Pseudomonadota; class Gammaproteobacteria; order Enterobacterales; family Enterobacteriaceae; genus Cedecea; species Cedecea sp. B1(4). The sequence continues at coordinate 89,457 of NZ_JCAHMZ010000004.1, forward strand.
ATGAATTTGGGCTTTCATCCCGCATTGACCGCTGGGTGCTGAATGCCGCCCTGCAGTTTATGGATAAGCACCGCGACAGTTTGCCGGGCTGCAGGCTCGCCATTAACCTGACGCCCGCTTCGGTGTGCCAGGCCCAGCTTCCGGGGGATGTGCAGCATTTGCTGACAAAGTACCGTATTGAGCCGTGGCAGCTGGTTTTTGAAGTGACAGAAAGTCACTCTTTAACCAACCTTGAACAGGCCAATGTAACGTTGAAGATGCTGCAGCGTATGGGTTGCCGGGTGGCCATCGACGACTTTGGCACAGGCTATGCCAGCTATGCGCGTCTGAAAGAGCTGAGCGCCGACATCCTTAAAATTGACGGCAGCTTTATCCGCAATATTTTAACCAGCAGCCTGGATTACCAGGTGGTGAGCTCGATATGCCAGCTGGCAAGAATGAAGAAGATGCAGGTTGTGGCGGAATATGTCGAAACGCAGGCGCTGAAAGATGCCGTCCGGGCGATGGGCATAGATTATGTGCAGGGATATTTGATTGGTCGCCCTCAGCCGCTGGAGAGCCTTGTAGAAGAACAAAGCCCCTCTGCGCCGGAAGACGTCAGGGGGCTGATGGAGTAAATCAGGCGGAGAGCGCCGCTTCGGCCTCTTCTTCGATGGTCAGCTTCCAGCCGGTCATGCTTTCCCAATACAGCTGTTCACGCTCCAAATCCAGCTGAACCAGCGTGTTCTGGCTGAACCAGTCGTGCGGGAAGCGCAGCGTCCAGTGGTTGTCGTCGGTTTCCAGCACCAGCGTCGGCGGGGTGGTTGTCGCCTGGCGCTGGTTATTCAGCAGCGTGGCCAGACGAATCAGCTGAATCAGCGGCAGGAACTGTTTCTTTTTAAACAGCGTGAAGCGCGGGAGATCGTCCAGCTTAATGGCCTTGCGGTGGTAGCGCACCAGGGAAGCCATCAGCACCTGCTGCTCCTGGTTGAAGCCCGGCAGGTTGCTGTTTTGCAGAATGTAGGCCGAGTGGCGGTGCATCCCGCTGTGGTTGATGCCAAGCCCGACTTCATGCAGCATCGCGGCCCACTTCAGCAGCGCGGCCATCTGCGGGTTAGCCAGCTTGTGGTTCTGTTTTTCCCACTGCTGGTACAGCAGTTCAACGGTTTCCAGTACCCGACGAGCCTGATCGCTGTCGATGTGGTACTGCTCCGCCAGGCTTTGCGCGGTGCGAATGCGAATATCTTGATGGCGGAAGCGGCCTTCCATTTCGTACAGCACGCCTTCCCGCAGCGCACCGTCAGACAGGCGCAGCTCGCGGATGGCGAGCGCATCAAACACGCCGCACAGAATGGCCAGCCCAGGCACAAACACCGCTTTACGCTCTTCGGACAGGCCCGGCAGGCTCAGGGCGTCGAAGGTTTTAAACTTCAGCACTTCCTGCTGGAGCATGTCCAGGCGTTCCGGGGTGATCATCCCGTCTTTTTCGCCCATCTCGATCAGCACTTCATGCGCCGCTTTAATGGAGCCAGAGGCGCCCATCGCGACTTTCCAGCCCTGCAGGCGATATTGCCAGGCAAGGGTTTCCAGTTTTTGGATAGCCGCCATGCGGGCGCGCTTGAAGTTTTCCGGGCTGATGACGCCGCCGGGGAAGAAGTTTTGTGCGAAGCTGACGCAGCCCATACGGCGGCTTTCCACCAGCATCGGCTCAAAATCCTCGCCGATCACCAGTTCGGTGGAACCCCCGCCGATATCAATCACCAGCTTGCGGCCTTTCTCCGGCTGAGTGTGTTCCACGCCCATAAAAATCAGACGGGCTTCTTCGTTCCCGGGAATGATTTCGATCGGGTAGGGGATCACTTTCTCCGCGCGTTTCAGAAACTCGGCGGCATTGGTGGCCTCGCGAAGCGAGTGGGTGCCCACAATGCACACGTTGTCTGCTGCAAATCCCTGCAGGCGTTCGGCAAACAGCGCCAGGCAGGAGAGCCCACGCTCCATGGCCTCCTCGCTTAATTTGTTATCGGGCCCGAGGCCATCCGCGAGGTGCACGCGCTGCTTCAGGCGGCCAATGATTTGCATGGCGCCATCCACCACACGGGCAATGACCATGTGGAAGCTGTTCGAGCCGAGGTCGACCGCAGCAAATTCCTGCGGCCGTGGAGCATGGTTTGATATCGGCATAATTTTATCTTCGCCTGAGAGCGTTAGTCAGGTTGTTCCAGAGTTTTAATATAATCGTAGATCGCAAGTTGCGAACGCACTTTCCGGCGGTTGCCGCGCGACACATAGCGATTACTCAGTTCTTTGTCGATGATGCGCGCTTTCACCGTGTCGTTCAGCTGGATATCAATGATATCAAGCATACGCTGCTTTAGGCGCGGATCGAGGACCGGGACGGCCACTTCAATGCGGTAGTCGATGTTACGGGTCATCCAGTCGGCTGACGAGAGGAAGACTTTTTTATCGCCGCCGTTTTCAAAAATATAGACCCGGTCGTGCTCGAGGTAGCGGTCAACGATACTCAGCACACGGATATTATCGCTGATCCCATCGAGTTCTGGAATCAGTGAACACATGCCGCGTATCAGCAGGTTCACCTTCACGCCCGCGCTGGACGCTGCATACAGTCTGTCCACCAGGCCTTTGTCTACCAGATTGTTCAGCTTCAGCGTGATCCCGGCAGGCTGCCCGTTCTGGGCATTTTTGATTTCGCGATCCACCAAATCGTACAGCAGGCGACGCGAGTTCTGTGGCGACACCAGCAGATAGTCGAAGGTCACCGGGCGATACGGGTTTTCGATAAAGTTAAACACGCGACGCACTTCGTTGGTGATGCGCGCATCGGCGGTTAACAGGGAATAGTCCGTGTAGAGACGGGCAGTTTTCTCGTTAAAGTTACCGGTCCCGATGTGCGCATAACGCACAATCTCTTCGCCTTCCATACGTGAGATCAGGAACAGCTTGGCGTGAATTTTCAGCCCCGGCGCGGAGAAGATAACGTGGACGCCCGCCTCGGTAAGGCGCTTCGCCCAGTGGATATTCGCTTCTTCGTCGAAACGCGCCTGCAGCTCCACCACTACGGTCACTTTCTTGCCGTTATGCGCGGCGTGGATCATCGAATCAATAATGCGCGAGTCTTTTGCCACGCGGTAAATATTGATTTTAATCGCCAGCACGCTCGGGTCGAAGGAGGCCTGGCGCAGCAGTTCAAGGACGTGTTCGAAGGTGTGGTACGGGTAATAAAGCAGGACGTCGCGCTCGCGAATGGCGTCGAAGCCGTTACGGAATTTATCGAACCAGATGTGGCGCAGGCGCGGCAGCGGCTTGTTCACCAGGTTCGCTTTCCCGACGTTCGGGAAGCCAATAAAGTCTTTGAAGTTGTGGTAGCGCCCGCCGGGAATGATCGAGTCATAGTTGGAAATGGTCAGCTTGTCGCGCAGCATCTCCACCATCGCGTCCGGCATATCGCGCTGATAAACAAAGCGCACCGGCTCGGCGGTCAGGCGCTGTTTCAGGCTGGAGGACATCAGTTCCAGCAGGCTGGATTCCATTTCGGTGACCAGGTCGTACTCGGCGTCACGCGTCATCTTCATTGAATAGGCGTTGAGCGCGTCGTAGTCGAAGAACCCTTTGAAGATCTCGTCCAGGCAATAGCGCAGGATGTTATCCAGCAGGATCATCGGCTTGCGGCGACGTGGCGCTTCCGGCGGCAGGTTCACAAACCGCGGCACTTTGTCAGACGGGATCTCCAGCAGCGCGTAGCGAATGCTGTCCCCACGAATGATTTCCACCGCCAGGTAGGTGTAATCGTCCTTCAGGAACTGCACCAGGTCGGTATCGCGGTTGATCAAAATCGGGGTGATGTGCGGGCGAAGCTGATGCTTGAAGTAGCTGCGCAGCCAGTTTTGCTGATTTTCGGAAAGCTGACGTTCGTTAATCAGGAAGATTTGGTTGCGGGCCATCTCCAGCAGCAGCTCGTTATACAGGCTGTCAAATTCCTGATCGGCCTTCAGCACCCGAGCCTGAATCTTGTTCAGCAGATGGCGCTGGTTGGAAGGAGAACCCTGTTCTTCACTGATTAAAATGCGGCGCTTCAGTTCGGCGAAACGCACTTTATAGAATTCATCGAGGTTATTGGAATAGATGCCGAGAAAACGCATCCTTTCAATCAACGGGTTGAGCTTGTCCGCCGCTTCCTGCAGAACGCGTTCGTTAAAAGACAACCAGCTCAGTTCTTTTTCGATATACAGCTTATCCTGACCCATTAGTCCTCACACTCCGTTTTCGTGGACGTGGCAATGCCGTCACCGTCACGTCAGTTATTATGGCGAGCTTTAGCGGAGAATGTCCAACTATGCAGATGAAACTCTCTCATCTGACCATGACAACTTTATGAGAGACAGACACAAAAAAAGGGCCGAAGCCCTTTTTAGTTAAATTATTCTGCTGCATGTCCCTGCGGGGGCAGCTGCACGCCATCAAGCCAGGCGGCGTTTTGGCGCATTTTTAGGCGGTCGTCGAGGAACCAGCTCACGACCAGCGGGTAAATCGCGTGTTCCTGATGCTGAACTCGGGCGGTGATTTCGTCCTCATCATCCCCTTCAAATACAGGCACTTTGGACTGCAAAATGACCGGGCCGCCGTCCAGTTCGTCAGTGACAAAATGCACGGAAGTGCCGTGCTCTTCATCGCCGTTTTCCAGCACCTGTCGGTGGGTATGCAGGCCGGGATATTTCGGCAGCAAGGAAGGGTGAATGTTGAGTAAGCGACCGCTGTAGCGCGCCACAAAGGCGGGGCTGAGAATACGCATATAACCCGCCAGCACCACGACGTCCGGCGCGTAGGCGTCGATCTCCTGCATCAGTTGGCGATCGAACGCCTCGCGGCTGGAAAACTCGCTTGCCGCCAGCGCGTGGGTCGGGATCCCGGCTTCGCGGGCTCGCTCAAGGCCGAATGCGTCGGCCTTATTGCTGAACACCGCGCTGATGGTGCCGTTAATCTTCTTCTGCTGGCAGGCGTCAATGATCGCCTGCAGATTGCTTCCGTTACCGGAAATCAGCACCACAATGTGTTTCATTACTCAATAACCACGCGCTCTTCGGAATCAGATGCCTTGATGATACCGATTTTCCACGCCTTTTCACCTTTGGCCTGCATCAGCGCAACGGCTTTATCCGCTTCTGCCGCCGGCAGCGCAATGACCATGCCCACGCCGCAGTTAAAGGTGCGGTACATTTCGTGGCGGCTGATATTACCGGCCTGCTGCAGCCAGTTGAAGACGGCTGGCCACTGCCAGGAAGATTCGGTGATAACGGCCTGGGTGTTGTCCGGCAGTACGCGCGGAATGTTTTCCCAGAAGCCGCCGCCGGTCAGGTGGGCGATGGCGTGAACATCCACGTTTTCAATCAGCTCAAGGATGTTTTTCACGTAAATGCGGGTTGGCTCGAGTAGGTGATCCGCCAGCGGTTTCCCTTCCAGTTCGGTGGTCAGCGGGTCGGTGCCGCTCACTTCCAGCACTTTGCGCACCAGCGAGTAGCCGTTGGAGTGCGGGCCGCTTGAACCCAGTGCAATCAGGACATCGCCATCGGCAACTTTAGACCCGTCGATGATTTCCGATTTCTCAACCACGCCGACGCAGAACCCGGCCACGTCGTAGTCTTCCCCGTGGTACATGCCCGGCATTTCAGCAGTTTCACCGCCAACCAGCGAGCAGCCTGATTGCAGGCAGCCTTCGGCGATGCCGGTGATGACGCTTGCGGCGGTGTCCACGTCCAGCTTGCCGGTGGCGTAGTAGTCAAGGAAGAACAGCGGCTCGGCGCCCTGAACCACCAGGTCGTTCACGCACATAGCCACCAGGTCAATGCCGATCGCATCGTGGCGTTTTAAATCCATTGCCAGACGCAGCTTGGTCCCCACACCGTCGGTGCCGGAAACCAGAACCGGTTCGCGATATTTCTGAGGCAACGCGCACAGCGCACCGAAACCGCCCAGGCCACCCATCACTTCCGGGCGGCGGGTCTTTTTCACTACGCCTTTAATTCTGTCGACCAGAGCGTTACCAGCATCAATATCTACACCGGCATCTTTATAGCTGAGAGAGGTTTTATCGGTCACTGCTCGTTCCCCACGGGTGGTATATAAGAAAAACGCGGCAATTCTAACAGTGCAGGCAAACGTTTGCGAGCCTCTTATCATCGGCAAGAAAAGAATTCCTGAGATAGACTCAATCCAGTCCGGTTGATCTCGATCATCCCATTAGCTGTAGCGCAGCGGCAAAAAAGCGGTATAATCCGGCGATTTTTTTTGTGGTAGCCAACTATCTCGGGGGAGAAAGAGTATGAAGATCGTGGAAGTGAAACACCCACTCGTCAAACACAAGCTGGGCCTGATGCGCGAGCAAGACATCAGCACCAAGCGCTTTCGTGAACTCGCCTCTGAAGTAGGCAGCCTGCTTACCTATGAAGCCACTGCGGATCTGGAAACCGAGAAAGTCACCATCGAAGGCTGGAACGGCCCGGTGGAAGTCGACCAGATCAAAGGCAAGAAAATTACCGTTGTGCCGATTCTGCGTGCTGGCCTTGGCATGATGGAAGGCGTACTAGAAAACGTGCCAAGCGCGCGTATCAGCGTCGTTGGCGTTTACCGCGATGAAGAAACCCTGCAGCCGGTGCCTTACTTCCAGAAGCTGGTTTCTAATATAGAAGAACGTATGGCGCTGGTGGTTGACCCGATGCTGGCGACCGGCGGCTCTATGATTGCCACCATCGACCTGCTGAAAAAGGCGGGCTGTACCAGCATTAAGGTACTGGTGCTGGTTGCCGCGCCGGAAGGCATCGCCGCGCTGGAAAAAGCGCACCCGGACGTGGAGCTGTACACCGCTTCTATCGATCAGGGCCTCAACGAGCACGGGTACATTATTCCCGGCCTCGGTGATGCGGGCGATAAGATATTCGGAACCAAATAAGATTCATCAGCCGACTTTGAAAGTCGGCTTTTTTTTGATTGCAGCAAACACCGTTCGTTAAAAATAACACTTAGAGGAAAACAACATGACCCGCCGCGCCATTGGGGTAAGTGAACGCCCGCCCTTACTGCAAACGATTCCGTTGAGCCTGCAGCATCTGTTCGCCATGTTCGGCGCAACCGTGCTGGTGCCAATTTTGTTCCACATCAACCCGGCTACGGTGCTGCTGTTTAACGGCATCGGCACCTTGCTTTACCTGTTCATCTGTAAAGGCAAAATCCCGGCTTATCTCGGGTCCAGCTTCGCGTTTATCTCTCCGGTATTACTGCTGCTGCCGTTGGGGTATGAAGTAGCCCTCGGCGGATTTATTATGTGCGGCGTGCTGTTCTGCATCGTGGCGCTGATTGTGAAAAAAGCCGGTACCGGCTGGCTGGACGTGATGTTCCCTCCGGCGGCGATGGGCGCGATTGTTGCGGTTATCGGCCTTGAGCTGGCGGGCGTGGCGGCTAACATGGCAGGGCTGTTGCCTGCGGAGGGTGCATCCCCGGATTCCACCACCATTATTATCTCGCTGGTGACGCTGGCGGTCACGGTGTTTGGTTCCGTGCTGTTCCGTGGTTTTATGGCCATTATCCCGATTCTCATCGGCGTGCTGGCGGGTTACGCGCTCTCCTTCGCCATGGGCGTGGTAGACGTGACACCAATCCGCGAAGCGCACTGGTTCGCGCTGCCAACCTTCTATACGCCTCGCTTTGAATGGTTCGCTATCTTCACCATTCTGCCTGCTGCGCTGGTGGTTATTGCCGAACACGTGGGCCACCTTGTGGTTACCGCGAATATCGTGAAAAAAGACCTGATTCGCGACCCGGGCCTGCACCGTTCGATGTTTGCCAACGGCATTTCAACCGTGTTCTCCGGCTTCTTCGGCTCCACGCCAAACACCACCTACGGTGAAAACATCGGCGTCATGGCGATCACCCGCGTGTACTCGACCTGGGTTATCGGCGGTGCGGCAATTATCGCCATTCTGCTTTCCTGCGTCGGCAAACTGGCGGCGGCGATTCAAATCATTCCGGTGCCGGTGATGGGCGGTGTTTCTCTGTTGCTGTACGGAGTGATCGGCGCCTCCGGTATTCGCGTGCTGATCGAATCCAAAGTGGATTACAGCAAAGCGCAAAACCTGATCCTGACCTCCGTGATCCTGATCATCGGGGTGAGCGGGGCGAAAGTGCACATTGGTGCGGCAGAGCTGAAAGGCATGGCGCTGGCGACCATCGTCGGCGTGGGCCTGAGCCTTATTTTCAAACTTATCAGCATACTGCGCCCGGAAGAAGTCGTGCTTGACGCGAAAGACAACGACGCGCAGGCCTGATCGTTTCCTCACCGGGCGGATCCTCGCCCGGTTCTAAACCTCAGCCATTCTGTGTTAGACTCGTTTCGATTTTCTGCCTGTTATGGTTGAGGTACTTCTGAATACGCCGGCACAGCTCTCACTGCCACTCTATCTTCCCGACGACGAAACCTTTGCGAGTTTCTGGCCGGGTGACAACCCTTCTTTATTAGCCGCCCTGCAGGCGGTACTCCGTCAGGATCACAGCGGGTACATCTATTTCTGGTCGCGTGAAGGCGGCGGGCGCAGCCATTTGCTGCATGCGGCCTGCGCAGAGCTTTCCCAGCGCGGTGAAGCCGTGGGCTATGTGCCGCTGGATAAGCGCACCTGGTTTGTGCCGGAAGTGCTCGACGGGATGGAGCAGCTGTCGCTGGTTTGCATCGACAATATCGAATGCGTGGCCGGGGATGAGCCGTGGGAAATGGCGATCTTCAATCTTTATAATCGCATTCTGGAATCCGGGAAAACGCGCCTGCTGATCACAGGTGACAGGCCGCCTCGCCAGCTCAACCTGCAGTTGCCTGACCTGGCTTCCCGCCTCGATTGGGGACAAATCTACAAGCTGCAGCCGCTTTCCGATGACGACAAGCTGCAGGCGCTGCAGCTGCGCTCCCGGTTGCGGGGGTTTGAGCTGCCGGAAGACGTGGGGCGTTTCCTGTTAAAACGCCTCGATCGCGAAATGCGAACCCTGTTTATGACGCTCGATCAGCTCGATCACGCCTCGATTACCGCCCAGCGCAAACTCACTATTCCGTTCGTTAAAGAGATCCTCAGCCTGTAGTTTTCCCCGTCCGCTGACGGGGAATGTCGCTTTATACCTGGCGTAATCTTTCTGCCGCAGCGTCCAGCGTCGCTTCCTGCTTGGCAAAGCACAGGCGAATCAGCTTATGCGGGAAAGCATCCGCGCAAAACACCGACAGCGGAATTGCCGCCACACCGACTTCTTTGGTCAGCCACTGGCAGAAACTCACGTCGTCGAGATCGGAGATTGCGCTGTAGTCGGCCAGCAGGAAGTAAGTCCCTTCGCAGGGCAGAATTTCAAACCGGCTGTCCGCCAACGCTTCAACAAAGCGGTCGCGGCGCGCGCGGTAAAACTCCGGCAGTTCACGATAATGTTCCGGTTCGGCACGCAGCATGTCGGCAATCGCAAGCTGCGCCGGGGTATTCACCGCGAACGTCAGATACTGATGAACTTTACGCAGCTCAGCGCTGATGGCCGCCGGTGCCACGCAGTAGCCCACTTTCCAGCCCGTCATATGGAACGTTTTGCCGAAAGAGGACACAGAGATAGCGCGCTCGCGCAGCTGCGGGTGGGCCAGTACGCTGGCGTGGCCTTCTTCGTCGAAACAGATATGCTCGTACACTTCGTCGCTCAGCACGTAGACTTCGTGCTGCGCAATGGCCTGCCACAGCGCGGCAAAATCACTTTTGCGCCAGACGGTAGCGGAGGGGTTGTGCGGCGTGTTAAGAATGACGAGGCGAGTTTTGTCGCTCAGCAGAGCAGCAAATTCTTGCCAGTCGACGCGGAAGTGCGGCGGCTGGAGAGCAATACGTTTCAGAATGCCGCCGGAAAGCGTCACGGCTGGGGCATAGCTGTCATAGCTTGGGTCAAAGCAAATCACTTCATCGCCCGGGCGAACCAGCGCGGTGATGGCGGCATAAAGCGCTTCGGTGGCGCCAGCGGTGACCGTGATATCGGTATTGGCATCCGGCTTGTGGCCGTACAGGGCTTCGGTTTTCTCGGCGATGGCTTCGCGCAGGGCCGGCACGCCGGTCATCGGGGCGTACTGGTTTGCGCCCTGACTGACGTGAAACGCCAGGCGTTCCTGCAGGTAGCGCGGTCCGTCAAAATCCGGGAAGCCCTGGGAAAGGTTAATCGCATTGTGCTGCTGCGCGAGGGCGCTCATTTGCGTGAAAATAGTGGTGCCGAGCGCCGGCAGTTTGCTTTCTGGAATCAAAGGGGAGTGGCTCATTATTCTTCGACCTTAACGTGGTGCGTCTGTTTCCCTGTGTTGCCGGGACTATAACACGATGTTAAGATTTAGCAATCAAGACGCTTAGACGTCTAAATAATAATGACCTCAGTTGCAAACATAACGCAGCGTTAACGGCTGGAGAGATGATGATTCGCGCCATTGTTACCGATATTGAAGGCACCACCAGCGACATTCGCTTTGTGCACAACATCCTGTTCCCGTATGCCCGCGAACGCCTCGCGGGTTTTGTTCGCGAGCAGCAAAATGAAATAGCCCCAATACTCAACGACCTGCGGGCGGAAATTAATGAACCGCAGGCGGATATTGAACGGCTGATTGAGACGTTGTTTAGCTTCATGGATGTAGATCGTAAATCTACCGCGCTAAAAGCGTTGCAGGGACTTATCTGGCGAGATGGCTACGTGAATGGAGACTTCACCGGCCATCTCTATGATGACGTTCTGCCCGCGCTCAAGGCCTGGAAACAGCAGGGCATTGCCCTGTTTGTCTATTCATCCGGCTCGGTGGCGGCGCAGAAGCTGCTTTTTGGCTACAGCGACGCCGGGGATATTACTGAGTTGTTCAGCGGCTATTTTGATACTCACGTTGGAGCTAAGCGTGAAGCGCAGTCCTACCGCAAAATCGCGGCGGAGATCGGCGTGGCACCAGAGTCGCTGCTGTTCTTGTCAGATATTCACCAGGAGCTGGATGCCGCACGGGAGGCCGGTTGGCAAACCGTGCAGCTTATTCGCGGCGAGGCGGATGACGTCAGCCGCCATCGCCAGGTAAACCGTTTCGACCACATTAATCTGGAGTCGTTTTCTTCATGAGCGCATTGACCATTTTTACCGATACCGAAGCAAAGGAGCCGGTATGGCACAGCACGGACGCGCAAGAAATTCGCGAGCAGTTGAACGCCAAAGACGTGCGTTTTGAACGCTGGGAAGCGAACCAGGATTTAGGCAACGACCCAACGCCGGAAACGGTGATCCATGCTTATCAGCATGCTATCGACAAGCTGGTGGCGGAGAAGGGCTATCAGAGCTGGGATGTGATCAGCCTGCGGGCGGATAACCCGCAGAAAGACGTGCTGCGGACTAAATTCCTGTCTGAACATACCCACGGCGAAGATGAAGTACGTTTCTTCGTCGAAGGCGCGGGGTTGTTCTGCCTGCATCTGGACGACAAGGTGTATCAGATCCTCTGCGAGAAGAACGACCTGATTTCCGTCCCGGCCGGGACACCGCACTGGTTTGATATGGGGTCTGAGCCGCATTTTACCGCGATTCGTATTTTTGATAACCCGGAAGGCTGGGTGGCGCACTTTACCGGCGATACGATTGCGGATGCTTATCCACGCTTGCCTTAGCTGTTTAGTTGAGCCTTCCTTCGGGAAGGCTTTTTAGTCCAGCTGTTGTGCCGTTCACCTCCAGCCTCTGGCCGGTTCCGACGGCTTGAGGCTGGCCAGTCAGAGAAAACCGAGGCGATTTAAGCCTAAACCGTGCCTCGCAGTACGAACAATATTTCCCTTAGCCACAGTGTCGCTTCTGGTTTTTTTACCCTTATCCTAACCCTCTCCCAGAGGGAGAGGGCCGGGGTGAGGGGAATTATTTCTTCGGTAAAAATATGCCATCCCGAACCTGTTCCGGTGTTACCACGCCCGTATCCAAAATCCAGCCGCTAATTAATTCTGCCGGGGTAACGTCAAACGCCGGGTTATATACGCTTGCGTTGTCTGGCGCCCACTGCACGCTGCCAAAGCTGCCCGCCACGCCGGTCACTTCACTGGCGGCACGTTGCTCAATCGGAATGGCTTCGCCGTTTGGACAGTTTCTGTCGAGCGTGGTGTGCGGGGCGGCAACATAGAACGGAACGCCGTGATAATGTGCCAGTACAGCCAGGCTGTATGTGCCGATTTTGTTGGCCACGTCACCATTCGCGGCGATGCGGTCCGCGCCCACCCAGATGGCGTCCACCTGCTTTTTCGCCATCAGGCTGGCGGCCATGGAATCGCAAATCAGCTGGTAAGGAATACCCAGCTCCCCTAGTTCCCACGCCGTCAGCCTGCCGCCTTGCAGCAGCGGGCGGGTTTCGTCCACCCAAACGCTCGCGACGTTACCTTCGTTAAATGCCCGCTGAATAACGCCCAGCGCGGTGCCCACGCCTACGGTAGCCAACCCGCCGGTATTGCAGTGGGTCAGCAGGCGGCTACCGGGTTTAACCAGCGCCGCACCCGCCTGGGCGATGTTATCGCACAGCACTTTATCTTCTGCCACCAGCCGCAGCGCTTCTTCTTCGAGCGCAGCCACAACATTTTCCTGAGCCAGCGCCTGCTTCATGCGGTCGAGGTTATTCATCAGGTTCACCGCCGTCGGGCGGGACGCCCGCAGGGTTTCCAGCGCTTCAGCGAGCTGAGCTTTTGTCAGCCCTTGCTCCGCCAACAGCGCCAGCAGCAGGCTGGCGGAAAGGCCGATGAGCGGCGCGCCGCGTACGCTGAGGGCGTGAATATGCGCGACCAGCTGTGACACGGTGTGCGCCGGGAGCCAGTTTTTCTGCTGCGGCAGCGCCTGCTGGTCAAGGATCCAAAGCTGGTTATCACGCACTTCAAGGCTGGTGGTTTTTAAATTATGCATTCGTGTTAATTCCATGTTGCGTTGTTGCGGTATATTGTGCCAACATGACTTCCAGATGTATAGACGTCCAAACGTCTTAATTAACTTTATTTCTGAGAGGATCGCCATGTCGCAATACCGCACTTTTACCGCCGCTGACGCAGTGGCCTATGCTCAACAGTTTGGCGGGCTGCAGACGCCGTCTGAGCTGGTGGAGGCGCAGGAAGTGGGCGACGGCAACCTCAATCTGGTGTTTAAAATCTTTGATACGCAGGGCATCAGCCGGACTATCGTGAAGCAGGCGCTGCCGTATGTGCGCTGCGTGGGCGAGTCCTGGCCGCTGACGCTGGATCGCGCTCGCCTTGAGGCGCAAACCCTGGTGGAGCACTACCAGCACAGCCCGGAACACACGGTCAACGTGGTGCATTACGACCCAGAGTTGGCGGTGATGGTGATGGAAGATCTCTCCAGCCATCGCATCTGGCGCGGCGAGTTGGTGAAGGGAGTTTATTATCCTCAGGCGGCCAGCCAGCTTGGTGAGTATCTGGCAAAGGCGCTGTTCCACACGTCAGATTTTTATCTGCATGCACATGATAAGAAGGCGCTGGTTGCCCGCTTTATCAACCCGGAAATGTGCGAAATCACCGAAGATCTGTTCTTTAACGATCCGTATCAGATCCACGAGCGAAATAACTACCCGGCCGCGCTGGAACAACAGGTTGCCGCGCTGCGAAGCGACAGCGACCTGAAGTTGGCCGTGGCGTTACTGAAGCATAAATTCTTTTCCAGCGCTGAAGCGCTGTTGCACGGCGATATCCACAGCGGGTCGATTTTCGTTGCGGAAGGTAGCCTGAAAGCGATCGACGCTGAATTTGGTTACGTGGGCCCGGCCGGGTTTGATCTTGGGACCGCCATCGGCAACCTGCTGCTGAACTACTGTGCGCTGCCGGGGCATTTTGGTCCACGGGACGCAGCCAGCCAGCGTGAACAGCGCCTGAAGGATATTCAGGAACTGTGGCTGAGCTTCTCAGAGCGCTTTACGGCGCTTGCCCGCGAGAAAACACGCGACGCGGCGCTGGCAACGGAAGGCTATGTTGAGCACTACCTGCAAAAAGTGTGGGTTGATGCGGTAGGCTTCTGCGGCACCGAACTGATTCGCCGCTCGGTTGGTTTGTCGCACGTTGCCGATCTGGAAAGTATTGAGGATGAGGCGGCGCGCCTGGCCTGTGTCAGCCACGCGATTGAGCTGGGCAAGTTTTTGATTCTGATCGCCGGGCAGGTGAATTCGGTGGATGAGTTTATTGCCAGAGTTCGGCAGAAGGGGTGAGTTTCTCTGCTACGTTAGATTTAAATAGGGTCTATGTGGGTCTAGAGAAAGGTTCCGTTCACTTCCAATCCCGTTTCATATGTGACCACCGAACCGGTGAACGTGTCAGGTGGCATTACGCCATGCCCCCTGACAACCCCCGGCGCTCGGCAAGCTCATCGCCGCTGAAGCGGTAAACCCACCGGCTATCACCCAAACATTCGGGGTTGTTCGCGATTCGTTCCCGACGATCGCTCTCTTTCGCTGTTCCCGACAGCTCAACCCCGCTTGAGTTGTGTCATCACCGGGGGCGCTGAGAGCCGGGGACAAGGACGTGGCTGTGGGTCTTGCAGCAACGTTAGCGTTCCGCGTGGCTATGAGCTTGAAACGAGGCACGGTTCCGGCTTAAATCGCCTGCGTTTTCTCTCCGACTGGCCAGGGCCCGGCCGCCGGAAACGCATCTCAGGCGACCCTGGACTGGGAGATAAAACGGAGGTCTGCCGCTTCAGCGGTTGATTTATTTGGCCGGGAGTCCAGGGTCTCGGGGGAGTGACGGTGACTCCCCCGAGCCGTTCACAAGCTGGGGTGCGACATATCTGACAGGGCTGGAAGTGAACGGAATTTCATCCGTATCTGCATAAAAATTATCAATGTCAAAGCAATTGCCTCTTTAAGTCAAACTACCCCAAATACTCAATAATCGACAACCCGCCGTTATAATCCGTGCTGTACACAATCCCCTGAGCGTCGACAAAGACATCACAGGACTGGATCACCCGTGGGCGTCCAGGGCGAGTATCCATCATCTTTTCCGGGGCGGCAGGTACCAGCGCACCTGTTTCTACCGGGCGGTACGGGTTGGAAATATCGTAGGCTCGCACGCCAGCGTTCTGATACGTCGCGAAAATTAGCGTATCGCTGATAAAACTGCCTGGGCGGTTTTCGTGCAGATTATGCGGGCCGAAATGCGCGCCTTTCGCCACATAATCAATCTCATCCGGCTGCGGGAATGTGGAGATGCTGACCGGGTTCGACGGGGTGCGAATATCGAACAGCCAAATCAGCTTCTCGCCGTCCTCCTGATTGTCCAGCACCGCTTCGTCGAGTACTACCAACAAATCGCGATTCGGCAGCGGCAGCGCCGTATGGGTACCGCCGCCAAAGGGCGGGCTCCAGTTACGGTGGCTGATGAGCTGCGGCTGAGCGCGATCGGAAACGTCCAGCAGCGTCAGGCCGCCGTCGCGCCAGCTGGCATACGCCGTGTCGCCGCTGATAATCGCGTGGTGTAGCGCATAGCGTTTGCCTTCCGGCCAGGTGGGCTGCTCGCCTGCGGCGGTGTTCATGCCCGGCAGCCACCAGTTGCCTGCCACCTGCGGATTGCGCGGGTCGGCGAGGTCGATAGTCAGGAAGATATAATCGCTAAACCCATCGATCAGCGCGGAAACATAGGCCCAGCGGCCGCCCACGTACCAGCAGCGGTGGATGCCGATGCCGCTCAGCGACAGAAAACTGATTTCTTTAGGCTTGTCCGGCGTGGAGATATCGAAAATGCGTAACCCGGCGCTCCAGCCTTTGTCCTGCACGTCGCGAACCGTTTCGCCAACCGATTTGGTGTAGTAAACCTTCTCATCGGCGAAGCGCACGTCGGCAAACAGATCCCGGGCGTTAATCACCAGCAGCAGGTCGTCGTGCGCCTGCAGGTGAATATTCCAGGTGCCCGGCGGCGCAGGCATGAAGCCCGCCGCTTTCGGGTTTTTAGGATCGCGGACGTCCACAATCGAAAAGCCCTGCGACACCATATGGCCGATATACGCATATCCCCGGTGCACCATTAGCTGCACGCCGTCCGGTTTTCCTCCCTGATCGCTATGGCCGATCAGCCGCATATTGCGGCTGTATTCGGGTTGTGGCAGTGCCATTGCGGAACTCCTTATTTATTTTTCGCTTCGAGCGTGGCGAACCACGGCGCGATAAAGTCGTCGGTCTGGCCCCAGCCTGGAATGATTTTGCCCAACGAAGTGACGTTGACCGGGCCAGGCTGGTTGGCTAGCAGAGCCTGCGGAATGGCTGCGGCTTTAAAGTCGTAGGTCGCAGGCGTTTGTTCCCCGGCGATCTTGTAGGCCACCAGGCGCACGTTGGTGGCACCGATCAGCTTCGGATCGACCGCCACGCTGACTTTCCACGGACTGTTGGCTTCGCGCATCAGCTGAATGTCCTGGTTGGAAACGTCGATGCTATAGAGCTTAATTTCGGTACGGCCGTTTTCCTGCAGCGCTTTATAGGCGCCCTGGCTGAAGGCATCCCAGGTGCCCCAGATTGCGTCGATCTTGCCTTTCGGGTACTTCGCCAGCACTGCGCCCACTTTGTTGGCGGTGTCGCCCTGCACGTCGGAAGAAACCGCGCCGATGGACTCCAGCTCTTTAATGCCCGGGTTGGCTTTCAGCAGTTCCTGATAGGCGGCCTGGCGGCGTTCCATCGGTGGGAAACCGGCCACCCACAGCTTGATGATGTTGGCTTTGCCGTTGAAGTCTTTGACCAACTGGCCGAAGGAGAGGCTGGTCAGCGAGGCGTCGTCCTGCTGGGTGACGGTCACGCCGGGAATGGTGCCGTTTACAGCGGTATCAAAGACCGACACCGCAATGCCTGCGGCTACGGCTTTTTTCACCAGTTCGGTGGAGTAAGGATCGCGACCCTGAGAAAGAATAATCCCGTCATACTTCTGGCTGATCGCCTGGTTCACAAAGTCCTGGAAGCGGGCGTCGTCGCCGTTGCTCAGGAACGTGCTGACCTTGAAGCCCAGCTTTTTAGCCTGTTGAACCGCACCTGCGACAAACTGCGTGGTGTTGTCGTCGGAGCCCAGGTTGCGGATCACGGCGATGCGGATTGGGCCGTCGTGGGCGGCGATTTTTTCCGGCACCGGCGATGGCGTGGCGGCGTGGCCCGGCAGAGCGGCAAGCAGGCTAAGCGCCAGCAGTGAAGTTGTCAGTTTTTTCATGGTCGTTACCCTGTGTGAAGTTGTTGTTTTAGCGTCGTTGTATGTAAGTAATTGCCAGTGCGGCAGCCAGCACCAGGCCTTTAATAATGTCCATCGCGTAATAGGGCACGGAGAGCATCACCAGCCCGTTTTGCAACACGCCCAGAATCACCGCGCCTACCAGCGTGCCGAGCGCGTTAGGTTTACCGGAACCTGCCAGAGAGAAACCAATCCAGGCGGCAGCTACGGCATCCATCAGGTAGCCGCCACCGGCGTTAACCTGTGAAGAGCCAATACGTGAGGCCAGCAGGATGCCGCCCAAACCTGCCAGCAGCGAGGCCAGCACGTAGGCCGCCACGCGGTAACGGGTGGTGCGAATGCCGGACAGGCGAGCCGCCTCCGGGTTGCCGCCGATGGCGTACATCCGGCGGCCATGTTTGGTCAGAGAGAGCGCGAGTTGTGCGACCAGCGTAACCACCAGCATGATGATGACGATGGTCGGCACCTGCCCGAGCAGGCCAAAGGCGGCGGGAATCGTCCCTTCCGCCATGTCGCCGCTCGGCAGCACCATGTTTTCGGTGATCGAGCCACCGTAGCTGTAGGTCATCGCCACGCCCTGAATCACAAACAGGCTGGCAAGCGTGGCAAGCATGTCGGGAATTTTTAGCACCACGATCAGGAAGGCGTTGAATAGCCCGACCAGCGTGCACAGCACCAGGGTGATAAGAATCGCTTCGGTGGTGCCGAAGCCGTGCCAGACGAACAGCGAAATCACCAGCGCGTTTGCCAGCGAGGCGGTCGAGCCGACCGACAAATCAAACCCGCCCACGGTGAGCGAGATTGACACGCCGATGGCGATCACCGTCACGATGGCGATGGAGCGCAGAATGTTGATGATGTTGTTCGGCTCAAGGAAACTGTCGGACGCGATGCCGAACAGCGCCACCAGGGCCACCACGGTGAGCAACATCCCCCATTTGTAGAGAAAGTCAAAGAACTGCTGGCGGCCTGACGCGCTGGCCTTAAGGGATAATGCTTTGCTCACGCGGGGGTTCCTCCGGTGGAGTAGAGTAATAAGGTTTCTTCGGTGGCCTGGTGGCCGTCCAGTTCAGCGACGATGTGCCCGTCCCACAGTACGCAGATGCGATCGCACAGCCCGACCAGCTCGGCAAATTCGCCCGAGGCGTAAATCACCCCTTTGCCACGGCGGGCCAACTTATCAATCAGCACGAAGAGGTCGGTTTTGGCTTTGATGTCTACGCCTTTGGTTGGCTCATCAAAAATCAGCACGTCGGCTTCGTTGCGCAGCCATTTGCCGATGGCCACTTTTTGCTGATTGCCGCCGGACAGGCGGCGCAGCGTTTGCGCCGGGCCGCTGGTGCGAATGCCCAACTGCTGAATGGTCTCCTCCGCCCAGCGCCTGGCTTTGCGGTAGTCGAACAGCCCCCAGCGGGTAAACTGGCTGTCGGCGCTGACGGCGAGATTCATGGTGACCGACTCGTCGATAAAAATACCTTCTTTGCGGCGCTCCTCCGGCACCAGCACAATGCCGCGAGTGACGGAATCCGCCGGGTCGGTCGGGCGCCAGGCCTTGCCTTTTAGTTCGCCACCCTCAAGCGTGCTGCGGGTGGCGCCGAACAGCGCTTTGCAAAGCTCGGTTTTCCCCGCTCCGGCGAGGCCCGCAATGCCCAGAATTTCGCCTTTGCGCAGGCGCAACGAGATGTCGCGCAGCAGCGCATCGTCATGCAAACCTTCCACCGCCAGCAGCGTGTCGCCTTCAACCGGCGGGCGGTGAGGGGGATAAATATCGTCCAACTGGTGGCCCAGCATTTTCTCGACAATCTCTTCGCCGCTGAGATGCCCCATCGGGCCGCTGTCCACCAGCTTGCCGTCGCGAAGCACCGTCATCTGGTCGCAAATGGCTTTTAGCTCGTGAATGCGGTGTGAGATAAACACCACGCCGATGCCACCGCTTTGTAGTCGCTGCACGACGCGGAAAAGATGCTCGCTTTCCTGGCTGTCCAGCGGAGCGGTGGGTTCGTCGAGGATCAGAAAGCGGCAATGGTGAGAGAGCGCCCGTGCCAGCAGGATTTGCTGTTTTTCCGCCAGGGTGCATTGCTCAATACGTTTTTTGACGTCGATCTCCACGTCGAGCTGCGCCAGCGCTTCGCGAGCCTGCCGGTAAATTTTCGACCAGCGGTAGACATGCCCCGTTTCGGCCAGCTTATCGAGCATGATGTTTTCCGCCACGCTCAGGCCCGGCACCAGGGCAACGTCCACTTCCTGCTGCACCAGATGGATCCCCAGCAGTTTGGCGTCACGCGGGCTGCGGATCGTCACCGTTTCACCGTCGATCAGGATTTTGCCCTGGTAACCCTCGTGCGCGCCGGAAAGCACCGCCATCAACGTGGATTTACCCGCGCCGTTTGCGCCGGTTAAAGCATGTACCGAGCCGCCCTCCAGCCGGAAACTCACCTGGCTCAGCGCGTTAAAGCCCGCGAAGGCGATAGAGATTTCTCGCATCTCAAGGCGGTTAAGCGTGGTCATAGCGGCGGCGGCTTCCGGGTTTAATGAATTGATCTGTCGAATTTTTAACGGCCTTCTGGGTTGCGGGCAATGAACGAAAAGACATAAGATAAAGCAAAATGATATTAGCCGTCCAGATGTCTGGACATATCATCGGCATAGAATATATCCCGCCAGCGAAGAAAAGGAAATGCATCATGACCAGCACCGCTATCCGCGTGGTTACCGGCCCCGCGAATTACTATTCACACCCCGGCAGCCTTGCCCGTCTGACTGAGTTTTACAGCGAAGATCAGCTGAATAACGCGGTCTGGATCTACGGCGAACGTGCGTTTGCGGCGGCCCGGCCTTTCCTGCCGGCGGCGTTTTCGCTGCCAGGCGCGAAGCATATTCAGTTTGGTGGGCACTGCAGCGAAAGCGACGTGCAGAGGCTGGTGGCGGAGTCTGGTGAACGTCAGGTGGTGATCGGCCTCGGCGGTGGAGCGCTGCTGGATACGGTCAAAGTGGTTGCTCGTCGGCTGAATGCACCAGTGGTGGCGATCCCGACCATCGCGGCAACCTGCGCGGCCTGGACGCCGCTGTCCGTGTGGTACAACGACGCAGGGCAGGCGCTGCGCTTCGAGATTTTCAACGATGCTAACCATCTGGTGCTGGTGGAGCCGGAAATTATCCTGCGTGCGCCGCAGGAATATCTGCTGGCCGGCGTCGGCGACACGCTGGCGAAGTGGTACGAAGCGGTGGTGCTTAGCCCGCAGCCGGAAAATCTGCCGCTGACCGTGCGCCTCGGCATTGGTGCGGCGCTGGCGATCCGCGATGTTTTGCTGGAGAGCAGCGAGCAGGCGCTGGAAGATCAGCGCCAGGGCAAGTTAAGTCAGGCGTTTCTGGACGTGGTCGAGGCGATTATTGCCGGGGGCGGGATGGTGGGCGGCCTGGGCGAACGTTACACCCGCGTTGCCGCCGCGCATGCCGTCCATAACGGGCTGACGACGCTGCCGCAAACCGACCGCTTCCTGCACGGCACGAAAGTGGCCTACGGGATTCTGGTGCAGAGCGCACTGCTGGGGCAGGACGATGTTCTGGCGCAGCTGACGCAGGCCTATAAGCGTTTCAATCTGCCAACGAAACTGGCGCAGCTGGATGTGGATATCCATAATCGTGCCAACCTGAATAAGATGATTGCCCGTACTTTACAGGCCGGGGAGTCGATTCATGCGCTGCCGGTGGCGCTGTCGCCGGAGAGTTTGCTGGCGGCGCTGGAGAAGGTTGAGGCGTTGTAAGGTTTGCCCCTCCCCCTAACCCTCTCCTCACAGGGGAGAGGGCCGGGGTGAGGGGACAAATTGCTCCCTACGCTCATTTCCCTTCAGCTTAACTGCAACTCCCGCACCAAACTAAACGCCTGCTTCATATGATCCTCGCTGACGATAAACGCCCTTAGCTGCTGCGCAGCGTCCATCCCTTTGGCAATCAGCCCTTGCGGGCTGGCGCTAATCTGCCAGACCAGGTCGCGGCGGTGGGTTTCTCCGGCCAGGTGCAGCGGCATCTCCGGCGTTTTCACCTTGACCAGCATCGCCGGAAGAGAAAGCGCGTCGCTCGCCCCGAGCAGGTTTTTCGCCAGCGTCATGGCGCTGAGCTGAATCGGCTGCAGGAACGGCAGCACTTTGCCATCGATTTCTGCGCAGTCGCCGAGGGCGTAAATATTCGGATCGGATGTTTGCAGCTGGCTGTTCACCTTGATGCCCCTGTTAACCTCAAGCCCTGCATGCTGGGCCAGCCCAACGTTCGGGCGCAGGCCGATGGCGGACACTACCGCATCAACTTGCAGCTCACGTCCGTTGTTGAGCGTGGCACACAGCCCTGACTCCGCCTGACTCACCGCTGCCAGACGCTGGTTGAACAGTAGCTCGACGCCCATCTGGTTCAGGCGGGATTGCAGGCGGCCGCTAACCTCTGCCGGAAGCAGCGACGCCATCAGGTGGCTGGCGTTATCCACCAGCACGACCTCTTTGCCCGCACGGCAGAAGTCCATCGCCAGCTCGCTGCCGATCAGCCCGCCGCCGAGGATCATCACCCGCCGGGCGTCGCGCAGCCGGGCTTCACAGGCCTGATACTCCTGCTGACTGTTGAGCGTCGTCATCAGCTCTTTGCCGGCAACGGGCGGCAGCAGGGCGGAAGAGCCGGTCGCCAGCACCAGCTTGTCGTAGTGCCATTGCTGCTCGCCGCAGCTGACCCGTTTATTTTTGGGGTCAAGGCTGCTGACCCAGCTATTGGCGTGCAGCGTCAGGTTGAACTGCTCCGCAAACGCGCCAGCCTGCTGGCGGGTCATCGCTTCGGCTTGCTGATTTAAACTGATGACGTGGCTCAGGTCCGGTTTGTTGTACTCGTCGGCGCTGTCGGCGGCAATAAGCCGGATGGGCACCTCTGCGCTGTGTTTGCGGATATTTTTCACCAACTGGCGGGCGGCAAAGCCCGAGCCGACTATCACAATGCCGTTGTTCATTTGGCCTCCGTTGCCAGTTCGTCGAAGACGTCTTTGCCCAGCGAACATTCAGGGCACAAGAAACTGTCAGGCACTTCGCTCCATGGCGTGCCTGGCTCAACGGCCTGCATCGGTTCGCCCTGGGCTGGATCGTAAATCCACTGGCAAACGCTGCACTGCATGCAGGGGCCGAGGTCGGCGCCGGTGGATTCTGCTTTTGCTTCTTCGGCTAGCGGAGCGACGGAGATTGAAGCCTGAGCCACCGGCAGCGGGGAGAGCGCCCACTGGCGGGCGATTTCGCGACCGTGTTCGCGGCAAAGTTCCAGGGCGTTGCCGTCCGGACGCCATTTCGCCTTCAGGCTGAGGGACATTTCAAACCCGGCGTCCTGCAGACGGGTGGAAAGGCGATCGACCGCGCCGCCGCTCCAGCCGTGGGAGCCGAAGGCGCTGGCGCGTTTGTTGCGGAAGCGCAGCCCGGTTATCTCTTCCACCAGCCCGGCGATTTTCGGCATCATCACGTTGTTCATGGTGGAGGTGCCGACCAGCACGCCTTTCGAGCGGAACACGTTGGTCAGAATTTCGTTTTTATCGCTGCGCGCCACGTTGAAGATTTTCACCGCCACGCGTGGGTCAACTTCGTGAATGCCCTGGGCAATGGCGTCCGCCATCATGCGGGTGTTGTTCGACATGGTGTCGTAGAACAGCGTGATGCGGTCTTCCTGGTAATCGGCGGCCCATTTCAGGTACAGCTCAACGATTTGCGTCGGGTTGTCGCGCCAGACCACGCCGTGGGAAGTGGCAATCATCTCCACCGGCAGATTGAAGCCGAGGATTTCGGTAATTTTCGGCGTTACCAGGCGGCTGAACGGCGTCAGGATGTTGGCGTAGTAGCGCTGGCATTGTTCGAACAGCTCGGTCTGATCCACTTCGTCGTTAAACAGATGTTCATCGCAGTAATGTTGGCCGAAGGCGTCGTTGCTGAACAGCACCGCGTCGCCGGTCAGGTAGGTCATCATGCTGTCCGGCCAGTGCAGCATTGGCGTTTCAACGAAGATCAGCTGTTTGCCATTGCCGATGTCCAGGCTGTCGCCGGTTTTCACCACCTTAAAGTTCCACTCCGGGTGATGGTGGTGACCATTAATGGAGTCGATGCCGTTGGCGGTGCAGTAGATTGGCGTGTGCGGGATGCGTGACATCAGCTCGGTCAGCGCTCCCGCGTGGTCTTCTTCTGCGTGGTTGATAATGATGTAGTCGAGCGTGTTAAGGTCAATTTCACGCTCAAGGTTTTGCACAAACTCGCGGCTGAACTTGTGGTCCACAGTATCGATCAGGACAGTTTTCTCTTCGCGAATGAGGTAGCTGTTGTAGCTGCTGCCGCGCAGCGTTTTATATTCGGTGCCGTGAAAATCACGCACTTCCCAGTCACGTTGCCCAACCCACTGAATGTTGTTTTTAACCTGAATAGCCATTGAGAACCTCATTGATGTCATAGCGTTAAGTACTTCAATGACTGTGTTATTGCGAGTATCGTGCCAGTTTTATAATTTATTGATTTTTAATTATTTGTTGTTTTTTGTGTTCTTTTTTATTGTCATAATGACATTTTTGTTTTTGGTCATAATGACTCTGATGTTTGTCATTTTGACTATTCAGGCGTAAGCTGAACGCCTCGCGTTCCAGGAGCCTCCCTATGAGCCTGTCGATGTCTTCTCTCGCCGCCATTGCAATCGAACTGCAGAGCGGCATCAGCCATTCCGATCGCTTTACCCGCGTTATCCGAACCCTGAGAAAGCTGCTCGGCGGTGATGCCACGGCGCTGCTGCGCTACGAGTCGAGGCATTTTTACCCGCTGGCGATAGACGGCCTTGCCATCGATGTGCTGGGGCGGCGCTTTGCCGTGGACGCTCATCCGCGACTGGAGGCCATTGCCCGCGCGGGTGACGTGGTGCGTTTCCCGGCAGACAGCGAGCTGCCCGATCCGTATGACGGCCTGATTCCAGACCATGAAGAACTCAAGGTTCACGCCTGTCTGGGGCTGCCGCTGTTTGCCGACCAGACGCTCATCGGGGCGCTGACCGTGGACGGCATGGATCCTTATCAGTTCGACAGCTTCAGCGATGAGGAACTCAGGCTGATTGGCGTGCTGGCGTCCGGGGCGCTGAACAATGCTTTGCTGCTGGAACAGCTTGAAAAACAAACGCCGGAAGGCACGGTGCAGCCCGCTATTGCGCGGGAGGCCGCTGGGGAGATGATTGGCCGCTCGCCGGGCATCATCCAACTGAAAAAAGAGATTGATATCGTTGCCAGTTCCGATCTGAACGTGCTGATCACCGGCGAGACTGGCGTGGGGAAAGAGCTGGTGGCGCGGGCGATTCACGCCGGATCGGTCAGGGTGGCCAGTCCGCTGGTTTACCTTAACTGCGCCGCGCTACCGGAAAGCGTGGCGGAAAGTGAGCTGTTCGGCCATGTGAAGGGCGCTTTTACCGGGGCGATTCATCACCGTACCGGCAAGTTTGAAATGGCGGATAACGGCACACTGTTTCTCGATGAAATCGGTGAATTACCGCTGGCGCTGCAGGCCAAGCTGCTGCGCGTGTTGCAGTACGGTGATATTCAGCGGGTAGGGGACGATCGCAGCCAGCGCGTGGATGTTCGGGTATTGGCCGCGACTAACCGCGATCTGCGCCAGCAGGTACTGGCCGGCGAGTTTCGCGCCGACCTGTTTCACCGCCTGAGCGTTTTTCCGCTGCACATTCCACCGTTGCGCGAGCGGGGAGAGGACATTGCGCTGCTGGCCGGTTTTTTCTGCGAGCAAAGCCGCGTGAAGATGGGGCTGAAGCAGGTTGGGCTGAGTGAATCGGCTCGGATGCTTCTGGCGCAGTATGGCTGGCCGGGAAATATCCGCGAGCTGGAACACGCCATTTATCGCGCGATTGTGCTGGCCCGCGCCGGTTACCCGCAGGGCGAGCTTGTGCTTCAGCCTCAACATTTCCAGCTTGCTGGCCAGTTGGATGTGGTAGCCCACGAGCCAGAAATTCCACCTGTAGAAACCCCTTTTGCCAGCCTGCGAGAAGCGACCGATGCGTTTCAGCGCGGCCAGGTTATGGAAGCGCTTGCCCGTAACGGCAATAACTGGGCGGCCAGCGCCCGGCAGCTCGGCGTCGATGTGGCCAACCTCCACCGGCTGGCGAAGCGGCTGGGAGTGAAATCACCCCAAGGGAGTACCTCTTAACTTCAACCGCAGATAAATTCATCATACAAACTCGTTGTTTAGCGGCGAAGCGGCGCGGATAATCGCTGTGTATTTTTATATATAACGAGGATGCTATGGCTTTGACTTCAGCACGCAGCGCGGGCGCCCTGGCGCTTTGCTCACTTATTTTCAGCGCCTCGGCGCTGGCTTCTGCCGATATTCGCGTCACCTATGCAGGTTCGATGGGTAAGGTCATGGACCAGTCCCTCGGCCCGGCCTTCGCGAAAGAAAACCACGGTGATTACCAGGGGCAGGGGCAAGGCGCTTACGGAATGGCGCGGCTGCTCGCCAGCAAGAAAATTACCGCCGATGTGTTTGTCTCCATCACCCCTGGCCCTATGCAAATTCTGAAAGATGCCGGGCTGATTGACGATGCCGTGCCGGTGGCCAGCACCAGCATGGTTATCGCCTATAGCCCGAAAGGAAAATACGCGCCGCAGTTTGCCGCCGCGAGCGGGAAAGACGCCAGCTGGCTGAAAGTGCTGGCGACGCCGGGGCTGAAGTTTGGCCGTACCGATCCGTATAACGATCCTAAAGGGCAGAATATTGTCTTTACGCTGCTGCTGGCGGAAAAATATTACCAGCAGCCGGGCGTGGCGAAGCAGGTGATGGGGGAAGTACAAAACCCTGCCCAGGTCAGTCTGGAGGGGGGCCTGCTGACGCGGCTGGAGAGCGGGCAGGTTGACGCCGCCGCCGGGTACGAAAGCGAAGTGATTTCCGCCAAACTGCCGTACATCGCGCTGCCGGATGAGATCAACCTCAGCAACCCTGATGAAGCCAAACAGTGGTACGACACCGTGAGCTTCACCATCAAGGACAGCGCCGGGAAAGATCAGGTGCTGCATACCCAGCCGCTGGTCTATTACGCTGCCGTGCTGAAAAACGCCCCGAACGGCGTGACGCAGGGGCAGAAGTTTATCGACTTTATGCGCAGCGCCGAAGGCCAGAAGCTATTTAAAGCGAATGGCTATGCGGCACCTAAAGGCCAGGCGATTTACGCGCAATGATGCGTAGCCCGGCAATGTGGCTGTCGCTCCCGGCACTGCTTCTGCTGGCGATTCCGTTTGCGACTTTGCTGGGCGTCACGCCGTGGCACGGGTTTCATTTGGCCTGGGGAGACGGTGGCGCGATTGCCGTTTCCCTTGGGCTGGGCGGCCTGGCGCTGATGATTGTTGTCGCGCTGGGGCTGCCGGTGGCATGGTGGCTGGCCTGGGCCAAGGGCCGGCGTCGACTGCTGGTTGAGGTACTGGTGTTGCTTCCCCTGCTTACGCCGCCGCTGGCGATGGGGATTTTGCTGATTTCCGCCTGGGGGCCGTATAGCGTGGCGGGGGAGTGGCTGTCCCGCTTCGGGCTGACGCTGGTGAATAACCCCGGGGCTTTCGTGATGGCTCAGGTTTACGGCGCGCTGCCTTACTTTATTACCGCCGCCCGTTCCGCGTTTGCCGCGGTGCCGAAAGAGATCCTTGAAGCCGGGCGCACGCTCGGGGCCTCGCCCTGGCAGCGCTTCCTGCGCCTTGCTTTGCCGATATCCGCGCCGGGACTTGCGTCGGCGCTTGCGGTGGCCTGGGTTCGGGCCATTGGTGAATTTGGCATCGTGATGATTTTTGCCTATTTCCCTCAGGGGATCCCCGTCAAGCTGTATACCAATCTGCAAAACGACGGCGTGGATGCGGTTTATACTTTGGTATGGCTGCTGCTGCTGTTCACTTTGCCTCTGCCGATTATCTGCTTTGCTTTTGCCCGACGAAAAGCGGCACATTAGGGCTGTCAGGTTGCTGTCGGGTTGATGTCGTGTCGCTGTCGTGTTGAAGTGGCGAGGGCTGAGCCATAGTCAGGGCGGGTTAAATCATTTGAGGATCTCCAGCCATGAGTAACAACATTAAAGCGTTGCGTTTGTCCCGCGCCTGGTCCCAGGAGCAGCTGGCCGAACTCTCTTCCCTGAGCGTCAGAACTATTCAGCGTATTGAAAATGGCGGGCAGGCAAGCCTGGAAACCATGAGCGCGATTGCGGCGGCATTCGATCTCAAGGTGACGGATTTGTACGACGACAATGAGCCGGACGGTGAACCTGAGGATGCGCTCAATACGCGCATTCTTGAAGCTAAGCGCCGCGTGGCTCGCGAGTATCGCTTCTACCGTTCCGTGCTGGTGTGGGCGATTGTGTGCGCCGGACTGGCCGTTATTAACTGGCTGACTTCGCCGGGCCACTATTGGTTCCAGTGGGCAACGCTGATTTGGGGCGCGCTGCTGGTGATGGGCGGCCTGCGCCTGTTCCTGCTGAAGGGCTGGCTGGAGAAACGCCAGCAGCAGCGCCTCCAGCAGCTGTTGCGGAAGTGATCAGCTCAGAGTGCGGTTGCGGGCAATCCAGTCGATGAAAGCCTGTTTCGGCAGGGCTTTGCTGTAAAGCCAGCCCTGCCCCCAGGTGACGCCGTGTTCCCGCAGCCACGCCGCCTGCGCCGCCGTTTCAATCCCTTCGGCGAGCGTCGCCAGATGAAGCGTTTTTGCCATTTCAATGATGTATGGCGTGACGTTTTTGTACTCCAGCGCGTCAACGAACGATTTGTCTATTTTCAGGATATCGACGTCGAGATCCTGCAGGTAGCTTAGGCTGGAATAGCCGGTGCCAAAGTCATCCAGATAGATAGGATGACCCGCTTCGCGGTATTTCGCCACAATCGGGGCGCTCACCTTAGGGTTGGCAAAGCCTCGCTCGGTAATCTCCAGCGCTATTTGTTCCGCTTTGACCTGATGCTTCAGCAGCAGCGGCCTGATGGCCAGCAGCACCCTGTCGTTAAGCACGTCGCTCGGGGAGAGATTGATTGAAATATGGTGCTGAGGGTGGGCGTGCAGCCAGTCACCGAGATCGGCGAAAGTCTTTTTAATCACCAGCTCGGTGATCTGCGAAATAAGCCCGGTTTGCTCGGCAATGGGAATGAAGATGTCCGGACTGATGAAACTTCCGTCCGGTAAGCGCCAGCGAAGCAGCGCTTCTGCACCTACGCCTTCACCGGTTTTTAAATCAACGATGGGCTGATATTCGAGGCTAAATTCCCGGCCTCTGATGGCGTCCTGAATACGCGCCTGTGGGGATTCAAGGCGGCGCAGCAGGCGAGTGATGAACCAGCCTGCGCTAAGGCTAACGAGAATACCTATTGGCAGCCAGATGACCAGTTGCTTATACCAGGCCGTTTGCAGCGGGGCACTGGATGCCCAGGTTATCAGGGCCAGCCCGGACGCCGGAGAGCGGAGAATGACATAGTCGTTTTTCCCGTCGGAGTAAGTTGTCACGCCCTTTGCTACCTGACTTGCCCAGCTGTTGTTGGGCAACCCGGCGTTACTGGCAATCAGTCGATTACGCGCCAGGCCAACCAGGGCAACGTTGACCGGCGTATTGCCAAGAGGAATGACGTCAATGAAGGCCTGCGGATCGATAACCACCACATGATCCTGGTTACCGATGTATATCATTGGGCGCTGGAAACCCAGATCGGTGACGTCGGTGTACCAGGCGAAGAAGCCCCGTGTGCTTTGCGTATCGGGTGGGCCAAGCTTAATGCCATGGTGTGCTGCTTCAAGGGAAGAGCATACGGCCTGGTCGCCGACGAGATAGACGACTTCCTGGATGTAGAGATAATCAAAAGCGACACGGCGCATGGCATTCAGGTGGCTGGCAGAGCAGTGCTGGCCGCGAAAAGCGTTGATTTGCCTGAGCGCCGCGGTGGCCTGGTTAATTACTCTGTCGCTGCGCAGCAGCGCGCGGTCGGCGTAATTTTCCAGCTCGCTGTGGAAGGTTTTTTCAGCCTCGTTATGCGCCAGATAGATGCTAAGCAAGACCGGTAGCAGCACGGCCAGGATCAGCACGCCATTGACGAGACTGACCCTTTTTTGGCTTGTCATAAATGGGTTCCGGCGTAAGGGAGTCAACATTTGGGGTAATTTACCTGCCAGCATAGTTCACCGGGCACAGGAATGTTATGTTTCAGCGCAAAGGTTAGGAGCCCGCGATGAAAAAAAAAGACTTTGTGACCCAGGATTTACTGAGCAAAATTTATCAGCACAGCGAGCCCGGCCCGCGCAAATTGCCGCCTGAGCGGCAGCTGGCCGAAGAATATGGGGTTTCACGCTTTACCATTCGACAGGCGCTGGAAAAACTGGTCAGCATTGGCGTGGTCTCCATTATTCAGGGTTCCGGGATCTGGATTAACGAGCAGGCCCGCAACAGCCCGCTGGTGTATAACTCGATTACCGAAAAGTCTTTCGATCGCATTACGTTTCGGCTGGTTAGCCTGCATAAAAAGCTGCCCGACCGCGACGAGCAGCAGGTTTTTGGCCTCGGCCCCGAGGCGTTTATCTGGCAGTTTTGCCGCCTGCGGCTGGTGGATAAGCAAAAAGTGCAGATTGAAACGTCGCGCATGCCGGCTAAAGATTTCCCGGATCTCAATCAGAAGGTGATTGAAAGCTCTTTGCAGCAGTATGTTCTGAGCAAGGGGTTTCGTATTTCGCATTTGCTGACCCGCTATCAGGCCGTGGTGGTCAATAAAGAGCAGGCCCAACTGCTCGAATGCAAGAAGGGCCAGCCCGCGATGCAAATCAGCAACCGTGGCATTCTGGAAGGGGGACGGGTGTTTGAGATCAGCGATATCGTCGATATCAACTATTCCTGCACCTATGTCATCCCCTTCAACCACGCTAATCTCGCCCGGCGTAAAACGTCTTAAGGCGTGTGGATCGCGCCGTTGGGCAGGCGGCTTTGCGTCCATTCGTGCGGGCGATATTCCACCGGGAAGCGTTCCGCCTGCTGCTGGTCAAACCCCACGCCAATGCCCGGTTTTTCCAGCGGATACATATAGCCTTTTTCCGCAGCCGGGGAGCCGGGGAAGACGGCGGCGGTGTTCTCTTTGACGGGAATAAACTCCTGAATCGCCGCGTTATGCAGGTGAATGTTCAGGTGCGTATTCACCGCAACCGCAATCGGCGTCATGTCCGGTGGCCCGTGCCAGGCGAGGCGCACGCCAAAGGCCTGGCAGAGCACCGCCAGTTTTAGCGCCGGGGTGATCCCGCCGATCTGCGAAACGTGGCAGCGAATAAAATCGATGCGGCGGTTCACGATCAGGTCATGCCATTCCGCCGGGTTGTTGAACAGTTCGCCCATCGCCAGCGGCACGGAGGAGTGCTGGCGCACCTGTTCCAGCCACGCGCTTTGCTGCGGCGGCAGAATATCTTCGATAAACCACGGCTGGTAAGGCTCCAGCGCTTTCGCCAGTTGAATGGCCTGCTGGGGGAATAACCGCTCGTGAACGTCATGCAGGATATGGAAGCGGTGGCCGTATTTCTCACGCAATGCGCGGAACATTTCCACCGTGTTAGCCATGTATTCGTCCTGGTCGTAATACGCGCCGGGCGTGGGATCTTTGGTCTGGTGCATACTCTGAGGTGTGCCGCCATAGAACCCCAGCTGGCAGCGAATGTAGCGGTATCCTTGCGCCAGCAGCTTATCCACTTCCTGATAGAGCCCTGCAAGCGTTTCACTGGCGGCGTGGCTGTAAACGGCGATGGCATCCTTCGATTTGCCGCCTAAAAGCTGGTAAAGCGGCATATTCGCCAGCTGGCCTTTGATGTCCCACAGCGCCATATCCACGCCGGCGATGGCGTTGTTCATGACCGGTCCGTTTCGCCAGTAGGCGTTGACGGTCATCATCTGCCACAGGTCTTCAATGTGGTTGGCGTCGCGGCCAATTAACAGCGGCTTGAGGTATTCATCGACCAGGGTTTTTACCGCCAGCGGCCGCTGCTGGAAGGTGGCGCAGCCGAGGCCGGTGACGCCTTTGTGAGTGGTGACGCGGACCGTGACCAGGTTGTGCCGGTCCGGTTTAGTAATAAAACATTCAATATTTTCGATAATTGTGGGTAGCACGAGAAAGCTCCACCGTCAGGCTGAGATAAACACAGTGAATTAAGTTCTGCTATTACTATCACCCTATTTTTCTCCTCGGGTAAACGCTTTTTTGACTCTTTTTTATTGGTCAGTTATTTCACTTTTAAAGGCCATAAAACCGTACCAATTACTGTTGTTGTTCTTTTGTTTTGGCTATTTGTGACGGTTGTCATGTTTCATTGGTTTGTTTTTGATTTTTCGATTCTCTACCATCGGCGCAGCAACACATAACAATAAACCAACACCGGGGAGTTATTCATGGGGAGTCGTGACGTCATTGCTTCTATTATTCGTCTGGTCGGCGGGACGGATAATATTAATAAAGTCTGGCACTGCATGACGCGTCTGCGTTTCGATTTAATTGATGATAATAAAGTGAACCAGGCAGAGATCAAAAAGCTGCCCGGCGTGCTGGGCGCGCAGACACAAAGCGATCAGTTTCAGATAATCATCGGCCCGCAGGTGAACAGCTGGTATGAGCAACTGACTGCGCTGCTTGGCGGCGCAAAAGAGGCACCTGCCGCTTCTACTGGCAAGAAAGAGCGTAAGAGCCTGGTGTCGCTGTTTATGGACACGGTTTCCGGCGTTTTTGGCCCGATTGTCCCGGCAATAGCCGGGGCGGGGATGATCAAAGGCCTGCTGGCCGGGCTGGTGGCGCTCAAGCTGATTTCGGCCAAAAGCGATACGGTGATCGTTATCGATCTCATCGCCAGCGGCGTGTTTTATTTCCTGCCGTTTTTCCTCGCGATCTCCGCGGCAAGAATGTTTAAAACTAACGAATACCTCGCGGCGGCGGTGGCGGCCTGCTTCATGTATCCGTCGCTGATTGAGGCGGCGAAAGCGCTGGCCGGGCATCAGGCGGGCGCGGTGGATGCTTTCTATTTTCTGAATGCGATCCCGGTTTCGGTGTTTAACTACGCCTCCAGCGTGATCCCGGTTATTTTCTCGGTGCTGGCGCTGAGCTACATCCACCGCTGGGTGGACAGCATTATGCCTGACGTGCTGAAAACGGTGTTCACCCCGACACTGACGTTATTCATCTCCGCGCTGGTAGCGCTGGTGGTGATCGGCCCGCTGGGGATTTATCTGGGGAAAGGGCTGGCCTGGTTTATTGAAGGGCTGTTCGGGATTTCCGCGAGCTTCGCTGGGCTGGTGGTGGGCGCAATTCGCCCGATAGCGATTCTGACCGGAATGCACCACGCCATGACGCCGATTGCGCTGCAGAACTTTACCGATCGCGGCTATGACATGCTGATGCCGATGATGTTTATGGCCAACATGGCTATCGCCGGGGCGACGTTTGCCATCTGGCGGCAAAGCAAGTCGAAGGCGGATCGTTCGGTGGTGCTCTCTGCCGGGATCTCCGCGCTGCTGGGGATTACCGAACCGGCGCTGTTTGGCGTGTTAACCCGCTACAAGAAAGCGTTTATTGCCGCCACGGTTGCCAGTTCGATTGCGTCGGCCTTCATCGCGTTCTTCGGCGTGCGGCTGTACGGCTATATTCTGTCGAGCATTTTTAGTCTGCCCGCTTATATTGGGCCGTACTTTATCTTTGCCCTGCTGGGCGTGGCGCTGGCGCTGGGACTTTCTTTTGCGCTGACCACCGTGCTGGTGCGTGAGAAAGAGACAAACGCATTCTCGTCGAGAAAAAGCGTGTAAAAACCGCTACTATCGGTTTTTCTCTCGTGCTGAATGATTGGATATGGCTTCTCTGAAAGATGTTGCAACCCTGGCGGGCGTGTCGCTGATGACCGTTTCCAGGGTCATTAATCAGGCTGAACACGTTAGCCCGGCGACCCGGGAGCGGGTACAGCGGGCCATTGATGAGCTGAATTATGTGCCGGACTATTCCGCCAGGAAGATTCGAAGCAAAGGCGTTAAAGCATCGACAATCGGTATTCTGGCGCTGGACACCGCCACCACGCCCTATTCTGTAGAAATACTGTTGGCCATTGAGCAGACTGCACGTGAGCGAGGCTGGAACAGTTTTCTCATTAATATCCTTTCTGCTGGCGACGCCGAGCGGGCAGTGAATCAACTCCTGGCCCAGCGGCCGGACGGCATCATTTTTACCTCGATGGGGCTGCGGCACGTTGAGCTCCCTGCGGTACTAAAAAACCACCGGGTGGTGCTGGCCAACTGTATTAGTGATGATGCTGATTTACCGAGTTACATTCCGGATGATTTTAACGGGCAGTACCAGGCCACTCGCCATCTGATTGAGCGGGGATACCGCCGTCCGCTTTGCCTGTGGCTGCCCGAAGAAGCGCTTGCCAGCCGTTCTCGTCAGGATGGATTCGAGCAGGCCTGGCGCGAAGCCGGGCTCGACGTTGAGACTGTGATGCAGTATCACATGCAGTGGGGCGACAGCCATTATCCTGAATTGGCTGGGCTTGTTCTGGCACATTGCCTGCAGGGAAAAGCGGATTTCGATGTGCTGGTGTGCGGTAATGACCGCATCGCTTTTGTGGCCTGGCAGACGCTGTTGGCGCAGGGGGTGGCAATTCCTGAGCAGGTGGCTGTGCTTGGATTCGATAATCAGATAGGGATCGGTGATTTGTTCCTTCCGCCGCTGACGACGGTTCAGTTGCCGCATGACGCGATTGGTCGCCAGGCGGCATTGCATTTAATTGACGGGTTGACCCGCAGCGGCATCCAGCGGCTGCCTTGCCCGCTGGTCAAGCGCGTTTCGCTATAGCGCGTTCAATTGCCACAGCGTGCCGCCCCGGCATAAGGCTTTCCCGTGGCTGGCAAACAGTTCCAGTTGACGTTCCCCAGGCTGCGGGTAGAGGCGGCTGCTGAGACAATATTCGCCATGGTTAACAAAGACTTCGATGGAAGAGCGATCGATAAAAATCCGCAGATGCAGGTCGCCGTTTTCCGATAACGGCACGCTGCGATTGCCGTCCAACTGCGCGTCCTGATAGCCGCGTGACAGCACCAGACGCTGCGTCAACGCATCGACAAACAGCTCACAACCCTGTCCAAGGCGAATACCGTAGCGTTCAGCCGTGCTTTGCCCGGCTTCCCAGGCTATCTCTAACTCCACGGCTTCTGCATTCGGGTGCAGCATCAGCTCTTGCGTTTCCAGCACGCAGGGCAGCACTAATTGCTCCCCGGTGCGGAGCGTTGCCAGTTCGTGAACCGGATTTTGGTAGAGTTTGCCGTTTGGCATCATGCACAGCTCGCGCGGCACGGTAAGGCAACCCGCCCAGCCTTCGCGTTTAGAAGGCATGGGAGATTCCCACATGTCCATCCATCCCAGCACGATGCGGCGGCCATCTTCGGCGACAAAGGACTGCGGGGCGTAAAAATCGTGGCCGTGATCCATCTCTTCAAACGGCTGATAAACGGTGAAGCCTTTCCCCGGTTGCCATCGCCCACGCAAATAGCCGCTCTGGAACAGGTTCTGATAAGCCAGGCCTTTAGCCTTGATGCCCTGCGGGGAAAACATCAGGATCTGGCTGTTTCCGAGCGGGAAGAAATCCGGGCATTCCCACATATAACCCATATCCGCGTTGGCTTCTGCGAGAATGCGATCTAACTGCCAGTCACGAAGTGAATTGCCTCGATAAAGTAATACTTTGCCTCGATCGTGCTCGTCCCGGGCACCAATGACCATCCACCAGGTGCCCTCCTGTTGCCATACCTTCGGATCGCGGAAATGCATGATGCCGGGCGGTGGGGTGAGAATGACGCCTTGTTTCTTAAAGTGAACCCCGTCTTCGCTGGTGGCGAGACATTGCACCTGGCGTATAGCGCTGTCATTGCCCGCACCTTCCAGCCAGATATGCCCGGTGTAAATCAGCGAGAGCACGCCGTTATCGTCCACCGCGCTGCCGGAGAAGCAGCCATCGCGATCCCATTCGTCCCCCGGCGCCAGCGCAATGGGCTGATGTTCCCAGCGAACCATATCCCGGCTGGTGGCATGCCCCCAATGCATTGGCCCCCAGTTTTGATCGAACGGATGGTGTTGATAGAAGGCGTGGTAAAGCCCATTGTGATAAATCAGGCCGTTAGGATCGTTCATCCAGCCCGCGGGTGGGGCCAGATGATAGAGCGGATAAAAGGCGTTGCCGCGCGCTGTTTGCAGAGTTTCTAAGGCGGATTGCGCCTTGTTCAGTGGGGTATTCATAGCATTACCTGGTGGTCAGATTTAAAGAAGGATGTTCGTTCCCGGGGGTTGAGTCTTTGAGCAGAAAAGCGGATATCAGCGTGAGTGCCAGAACCAGTCCGGCCAGAATCATGTAGGTGTCTGCGAAGCCTAGCTGGTCGTAGCCGCGCCCTACCAGTGGAGAAAGTACGGTGGCACAGATTGACGTTATAAACTGGAAGCCCACCAGATACAGCGTGGCGGAGAGTCGCTGATCGAACTGCGTGGTGATGTACTTAAACATTGAAATAAGCAGGATAGGAAGCTCAACGGCGTGCAATAGCTTCATGCAGGAGATGGTCAGCGGATCGCTTGCCATACCGGAGCCAAAAATACGCATGGCCATGATCAGGCCGCTGAGCAGCAACCCGCGTTTGGCCCCTATGCGGTTGACCAGCATTGGGGCGAGAAACATTCCGCCCGCTTCCAGAAAAACCTGGAAAGAGTTGAGAAAACCAAACATTTCGTTGCCGCGCTGTACGTCGTTAAACAGCGAGGCGAAATAAACAGGGAACTGCTGATCGTATACGTTGTAGACGCTGACGCCGCAAACGAAAAGGACCAGCGCCCAGAAGCGAGAGAGCTTCAGCAGCCCGAAGGCATCGGTCAGCGTAAGGGCGCTGGCTTTGCCGTATTCTAGTTCGCTGAGGGCGTTGGGTTGCATATCGCGCATGCGCCACAGCAACAGCAGAAACAGGCAGGCAGAGGCGCTACCCATCCAAAAATTCAGCTGTGGATCGAGATTAAAGAGCAGCCCGGCAAAAAATGTAGCGCCAGCCCAGCCTAAAGAGCCCCACATGCGTGACTTGCCGTATTCAAAGCCGACGATGCGGCTGACGCGTTCGGTATAGGACTCCAGCGCACCAATCCCGGCGAAGAAGGTTGCCCCGACATAAAGCCCTACGCTGATAGCACCTGCGACAATATTTATCTGGAGCAAGGGCGTGCAGACGAAGATAAACCAGGGCCCGCTTATCAGAAGCAGGACGCCTATCACCCACAGCAGCGATTTACGAAGCCCCAGTTTGTCCTGAACAAAGCCGTACAGCGGCTGAGCACACAGGGCGGTAAAGGCGATGATTGAGAAGATCAGCCCGGTTTCTGCTCCTTTCAGGCCGATTTTCTGGTTCAGCCAGAGGGCGATCAGTGAAAACGCCGATGACCAGGTCCAGAAAAAGGTAAACAGCAGCCCGCTCAGGATCAGATAGTGGTGTTTATTGCGTTTGGTCAGTGCCATGTGTGCAGTCTCTGAATGCTTGAATGGCTGTATTGTTAACGTTAACTTTTAAGTGGGAGAAGAGCGTAAGCTTCATAAATGTGATGTTAATCGCAATAGTTAACGTTAACAATGTGGTTTTGTGATCCAGATTGGATCATCAGCGAAAGAGGGAAATTAGAGGGAGGCCCGATGCAGGGCATCGGGCGTTCATCAGGGCGGATCAGCGGCGATGGGCCAGGCGGCGAACTAAATGGTCGCCGAGGCTTTGCACCAGATGCACCATTACAATCAGGATGATGACGGTCCCGACCATGACCTGGTTGTTAAAGCGCTGGTAGCCGTAGCGAATCGCCAGGTCGCCCAGGCCACCGCCGCCGATAACACCGGCCATTGAAGAGAAGCCGATCAGCATCACTATTGTCAGCGTGATGCCCGCCAGAATGGCAGGGAGCGCCTCGGGCAGCAGCACTTTACTCACCACATGCCAGGCGTTGCCGCCCATCGACAGAATGGCTTCAATCCGGCCTTTGTCTACCTCATCCAGCGCGCTTTCGACCACGCGGGCGAAGAAGGGGAAGGCGCCGATGGTGATGGGCACCACAGCCGCAGTGCTGCCGAGCGTGGTGCCGACGATAATGCGGGTCAGCGGGATCAGCGCGATAAGCAGGACAATAAACGGCAAAGAGCGCCCCACGTTAATGATGCTGCCGAGTACCTGATTCAAGCGGGGGGCGGGCAATACCGCATCCCGGCGAGTCAGGAACAGCAGGACGCCGAGCGGCAGCCCAATCAGTACGGTAAACAGCCCGGCCAGGCCCACCATGTAAAGCGTGTCGAGGGTGCCGTCCAGCAGCAGTGGCCAAAGATCTTCCCAACTCATGCTACTTCGCATAAAACTCTCCCTTCCACGCCGTGGCGGCGTAAGAACTCGCGTTCGGCCTCTGCGTCGTGCAGCAGCGAAGTACGTAATCTGGAGAACGGGTCTACTAATCGTTCAGACAGCGGGCCGCTTTCGATTAATTTGCCGTGCTCCAGCAGCGCCGCGTGATCGCAGATGGCTTTGACGACTTCCAGTTGATGGGTGATCAGTACGATAGTCAGCCCAAGCTGGCGGTTGATGTCCGCCAGCAGGGCCAGAATTGACGCGGTCGTGTCAGGATCCAGCGCGCTAGTGGCCTCATCGCAGAGCAGGATTTCCGGGTGGGCGGCCAGCGCCCGGGCAATGCCAACGCGCTGTTTTTGCCCGCCGGAAAGCTGGGACGGAAAGGCTTTGGCTTTGTCGCTCAGGCCCACAAGATTCAGCAGCTCGGCAACGCGCTTTTGGCGAGCCTCACGCGGTGTGCCGGAGATTTCCAGCGGCACGGCGACATTGTCCTCCACGCTGCGGGCGTGGATCAGGTTGAAATGCTGGAACACCATGCCGGTGCGCTGGCGGTGCTGGCGCAGCTCGCGCTGGTTAAAAGTGGTGATGTCCCGGTCATTCATGATAATGCGGCCCGAGGTGGGCCGCTCCAGCAGATTGAGACAGCGAATAAGCGTACTTTTCCCGGCGCCGCTGCGGCCAAGAATGCCGTAAATAGCGCCATCCGGGACCACAAGGTTAATGTCATCCAGCGCCGGTCGGTCTTCTCCGGCGTACACTTTGCTCAGCCGCTCAAGGGCGATCATGACTTAGTCTCTACCGGGATCACCGAGCCTTTGTACTGCTTGCGAATGAACTCGGCCACCTGAGGGGATTCAAGGTCTTTCGCCAGCTGTTTGATGCGCGGGTCGTTTTCCAGATTCGGGTTGGTGACCAGAATGTTGGCGTAAGGGTTATGGGTGGCGCTTTCCAGGCCAAGGGCGTCTTTGGCCGGGCTGAGTCCGGCTTCCAGCGCATAGTTGCCGTTGATCACGCCCAGGCCTACGTCATCCAGCGAACGGGGAATCTGCGGGGATTCAACTTCCAGGATTTTCAGATTCTTCGGGTTGCTGGCGATGTCTTTGGGCGTTGCCTGGTTGGTGGCGGCGTCCTTAAATTCCGGTTTGAGGGTGATCAGGCCTTTGTCCTGGAGCAGGTAAAGGGCACGACTGAGGTTGGTGACGTTGTTCGGCACCGCGATGGTTGTGCCTTCCGGGATGGATTTCAGGTCTTTGTATTTGTGCGAGTAGATGCCCAGCGGTTCGATATGTACCGTGGCGGCGACAACAAATTTCTTGCCGAGCGCTTTCTCCTGGTCACGTAGATAAGGCACATGCTGGAAGTAGTTGGCATCGACGTCGCCGTTCGCCAGCAGTTCGTTGGCGTTAACGCCGTTGCTCAGTTCGACGACCTTCAGTTTGAGGTTAGGGTCGAGTTTTTGCACAAAGGCGAGGATTTCCGCATGCGGGACCGGATCTGCCGCGACGCGCAGCGCATCTGCGGCCTGTGCCGCGAAAGCCAGAGACAGTGACAGCGCAACGCCAGCCAATTTAAAAGCGGTCTTTTTCATCGTTATTTTCCTTTTGTTTTAATGTTTTATTAAGCGATCAGTTCACTGCTGTTACGAAGGATATCCGGGTAATAGCGCTCCGCCACGTCAGGGTGTGAGCGCAGTCGGCCTTTCAGATAGTTCCAGCCCACGTCGCGCAGCAGCGGGTTTTGCGGGTCGCTTTCTGGCCCTTGGGCTTCGCGGGCCAGCGATTCCGGGAGCTGATAAACCGGCACCACAGCGTTGAGCTGTGCGCCGAGGAAGAAGGCAATCGACAGACGTTCTTCATCCTGAGGTGGAGACACCACCCGGTGAACGGTAGCGCGCAGGTAGCCGTTGGTCGCCAGCTCCAGCAGTTCGCCAATGTTGACTACAAAGCTGCCCGGCAGCGGCTGGGCATCGACCCAGTTGTCCGGTGAGACTTCGACCTGCAGGCCTTTTTTCTCGTCCTGCAACAGGAAGCTCAGGAAGCCGGAGTCTTTATGAGCGCCCACGCCCTGGCTGCTCTGCGTGGCAGACTGACCCGGATAGCGAATCAGTTTGATGTGTTCGTTGGGCAGGTTGCCGTAAAGGTCGTCAAAGGCATCGGCCGGCAGGCTAAGGGCTTCGGCAAAGGTGCGCAGCAGTTTTAACGCTACCGCGGTCATTTCGCTTTGCCACCGTAAAAGCGTGGGCTTGAGTGCAGGTCTGGCAGTCGGCCAGAGGTTTGGCCCCTGCAGGCGACGCCACGCCGGGGCATATTCATCCGGCGGCAATGCCTGGCGTTCTGCGCCAAGGTCAAACTGTTCGCGCCAGTCGGGCTGGCCGCGGGTAAGTTCGCTGGCGGCGCGGTTGTAGCCACGGAAATGCGGCGAATGGATCATCGCCACCTGCTGTTTTTCATCGTCGGGGAGGGCAAAGAAGCTGCGGGCTTCGTCCTGGACCGCCTGCTGCAGGTCAGGGCTGATACCGTGGTTGATCAGGTAGAAAAAGCCAATTTCTCGCGCGGCGTAGCGCAACTGGCTGAGGAAGGCTGAACGGTCAGTTTCGCTGCCGCTCAGCTGGGACAGGTCAAGAATCGGCAGTGCCAGGCCAGGATTTGTGCTCATAGTTTACTCCGGTAATCAGGGTCTTGGATAAAGGGGTTACGTTGAGTTCGGCACAACAGCGGGGCAGCATCATGGCAATGTCCTTTTGGATACGGTCGGGTAGCGTTAGCGCTTACCTTGCCGCAATCAAAAAACCTCGCCCAATATTGTTATCTTCTAAGGTATGACCCGGTGGGGTTCTAAGCATTTGCGGAAACGAGAAAAGTCTAATCATTGCAAAATATTTCAATGAATAGGGGTAACTTATGGATTTCACTGAGGCTTAATTACATTTAGAAATAGTTAACGAGCTGTTAAGTTATGGCGGCAGTTAAGTTTATGGGTTTTATGCCGAAGAGGTTGCTAAGCGTTTCGCTTTCTACCACCAGGTGTCTTCATCATGCTAAAAACTACACAATCCCGATTTATTACCTCTTTATGTTTGTTTTTCATGTTGTTAATTGCGGTCACTTCGCTGGTGATTCACTTTTTTGTGACGCCGCAGCTTAAGCACAATGAAACCCAGCTGATTCGCTTCGAAGTGGATAACGTGGCGGTCAATATTACCGAGCAGATGAACCGGGTACAGGCGCAGATGCGCAGCATTACCCAGTCCGTGGCTGCGATGCAAAGCGATGATATTAATAAGTTATTACCGACGCTGGTGGATCAGTACCAGGATGTGAACGTGTTTGGCGGCGGCATCTGGCCTCTGCCGGAAAAACGCGAGGCGGGGCGTAATAAGTTCAGCACTTTCTTTGCCCGCAACGGCAGCAATAAACTTGAAGAAAACACCTACTGGAACTCGGATGCCGCGCCTAACTACTACGAGCAGGTGTGGTACAAAGCCGGGCTGGCGTCTCCGGCAGGGCAATGTGCCTGGGCAAACGCCTACCAGGATGACGCCAGCCCGCAGCCGCGAACTAACTGCGCCATGGCGATTACCAAAGAGGGGCAGCCGTGGGGCGTGGCAACCATCGACGTGACGCTGGGCTTCTTTAATCAGCTGGCCAAACAGATGAGCGAGGCGGTGAAAGGCCAGGTGCTGATCATCGAAGCCGACGGGAAAGTCGTCGGCAACGCGGATCAGATTGGCAAAACGGCGGGCTTAAAAAATCTTTCTGAGCTAAGCGGCTCGCTGCCAATGGCGAAAGCGGTTCAGGGAATGTTGCCCGGTTTCAATGCCAGCCAGAGCAGTGAGATTGAATACGATAACGACGGCACTTCGCACACCGTTATTTTACAGACGGTAAAAGGCAGCCCGTGGATTCTGGCGGTTGACCTGCCAACTGCGCTGCTGGCCAAACAAACGGACGCGATTCTGCTGCGCCTTGGCATGGTGCAGATCCCGATGGCGATCGTTTTGCTCGGGATCCTGGTGCTGTTTGTTCGCAATATGATGCGCCGCCTGGGCGATCTTAACCACAACATCAGCCGTCTGTCTGCCGGTGGTGCTGACCTGACGCAGCGCCTTGAGCCCACCAGCAGCCCGGAATTTAATGCCATTATCGACAGTTTTAACGGCGTGATTAGTTACCTGCAAACCATGCTGCGGCAGGTTGGGGATAGCGCCCGGGCCATTTCTTCGGCCTCTCATCAGATTGCGACGGGCAACCAGGATCTGTCCGCCCGAACCGAAGATCAGGCCAGTTCGATTGAGCAAACAGCGGCCTCGATGGAGGAGCTGACCAGCACCGTTCGCCAGAATGCCGACAACGCCGCCCACGCCAACGAGCTGGCGCGCGAAGCGTCCAGCGTGGCGGTGAAAGGGGGAGAAGTGGTGAAGCAGGTCGTCAGCACGATGAATGCTATTCAGACTTCTTCCGGCAAAGTGGTGGATATTATCAGCGTGATTGACAGCATCGCTTTCCAGACCAATATCCTGGCGCTCAACGCCGCTGTTGAAGCCGCCCGAGCCGGTGAGCAGGGCAGAGGTTTTGCGGTTGTGGCTTCTGAGGTTCGCAGCCTGGCTCAGCGTTCTGCGCAATCGGCACGGGAAATCAAAGCGCTGATTGAAAATTCGGTGAGCAATGTGAATCTGGGGACTGAGCTGGTTAATCAGGCTGGCAGCACCATGGAAGAGCTGACTCAGGGTGTGCGTAACGTGACGACGTTGATGGCCGAAATTATGTCTTCCAGCCGCGAGCAGAGCACCGGCATTGAGCAGGTGAATCTGGCGATTAATCAGCTGGATAGCACCACCCAGCAGAACGCCGCACTGGTCCAGGAAGTCTCTTCCGCCTCGCATTCGATGGCGGAACAATCCACTCAGCTTGAGCGTGTAGTCGCCGGATTTAAACTCTAATCACAGCGGGCACCCAGGCGGTGCCCGTTTCTTTTTGCCCTACCTTCCCGTTGAAACCCCGCTTGCAATTTGCCCAATCATCTTTTATTTTATTGTTACGTTATAACATATCGGAATGATTTTTATGCAGCGCGATATCCATCCGTTTTACCGGACCGTGGTGTTTCACGACACCAGCGTAAATGAATATTTTAAAGTGGGCTCGACGATCAAAACCGACCGCGAGATTGAGCTGGACGGGGTGACTTACCCCTACGTGACGATCGAAGTCTCTTCTGCTTCACATCCTCATTACACCGGCAAACAGAAAGTCTTCGTCAATGAAGGCGGCCCGGCGCGCTTCCAGCAGCGTTTTGGCAAGTTCTTTGGCGGGAAGGAGTCTTAAGAAATGCAGGTATTGAATTCACTTCGCAGTGCAAAACAGCGCCACCCCGATTGCCAGATTGTGAAGCGTAAGGGGCGGCTGTATGTGATTTGCAAATCTAATCCGCGTTTTAAAGCGGTGCAGGGACGGAAGAAACGTCGCTAGCGGTT
Source organism: Cedecea sp. B1(4) (assembly GCF_059414925.1). Lineage (NCBI taxonomy): Bacteria > Pseudomonadati > Pseudomonadota > Gammaproteobacteria > Enterobacterales > Enterobacteriaceae > Cedecea > Cedecea sp. B1(4). The sequence goes on from NZ_JCAHMZ010000004.1 coordinate 132,576, forward strand.
ATCGCTCACCCGCAGGCTGCTGGCGGGTGAGTGAGAATACATCATAAAACGACAGTTCCCCTTTGCGGTTGAGCATTTTGTGCAACAAAGATTTTTGCTCTTCATCCACGCTTGGGGAGTTAAGAATTTCATCGATCAGCGCCGTGGGCACGTTGCGGGTGTTGTACCATTCGCCGTTATAGCAAACGCGCAGGTCGAGAACGTCAATATCGCTGTAGCGGTAGCGAGGGTTGACGTCAAAGAAGAAAAACGCGTTCATCAGCGCGAACAGCACGACCAGCAGCCATACTGAGCCCGCCAGGGTTTCTGATTCCAGCATTACCCACATTGTGGCAAACCAGCCGATATACATGCCAATAAATAATCCGGGATGCTTGCGGATAAAACTGATACTGAAGCGCGGGCGGTTATCGCGCTTTTCAGTTTCATTCAGATGTTCGATGGTATTGGTAAGCAGGCGCTGAATTTCTGACATGGTGTGCCTTCTAAGTTCTCTGTTTCGGTTGTACGCGTGGCCAGACTATTTTAAGAACCAGGGACCAGGCAAAAAAGTAACAGATAAGCCAAAAATAACCATAACAGTTAACAAGCCTGACCGACTTAAAGCGTCTTAATGATACGGGCCGGGTTACCCACAACAACGCAGTTGGCTGGGATATCTCTGGTCACTACCGAGCCTGAACCCACCACCACATTATCGCCAATGGTGACGCCCGGATTAATAACCGCGCGTCCGCCAATCCAGACGTTATTGCCAATTGTCACCGGCTTGCCAAGTTCGACTCCGCTATTTCGTGTTTCTGCATCCAGGGGATGGGTCGCGGTATAAATATGAACGCCAGGTGCCAGCATACAGTTGTCACCAATGCGGATAGGACAAGGGTCCAGCATGACGCATTCGAAGTTGGCGTAGAAGTTTTTACCCAGGTAGATGTTGTAGCCATAGTCGCAGCGGAAAGTGGGTTCGATGTAAGCCCCTTCGCTCTGGCCAAGCAGCTCGGCGAGAATCTCATCGCGGTACGCCTGTTCGTCCGGCGAACTTTGGTTGTAGCGATGCAGCAGCTGGCGTGCTTTGTGGCTCTCTAGCTGCAGGGTTTCGTCTCCAGGCCGGTATAGCTCTCCGGCAATCATTTTACGCTTTTCTTCACTCATCACGGGTTCCCTCTTCAGTGGCCTGCAAGGCTACCTGAATTTCGGAAGAAAAGAGTGGGTATCGTTCCCTGAGCGTGATGGACCTCACGTCGCAGACTGCGGCGCGGAAGGTTAGCGTTGAGGAGTGCTGGCGGTATTTCGCTGGCTGGTTAACGGGCGTTAATCCAAACCTGTGTAACATCGACTGAGACAAACCAGACAATAACAGAAGATAAAATGTGATTTTAAATATTATTTAATAAGACAACTATTAACGAATAAATTTCCACACTGACGGTGGGATTTTATCATACAGTTTATTCATCGTCAGTTCTGCAAGACGGTGGTCGGCTGCTGAATAAAATACCGCCAGTTCATTATCTGATAATTCATATTTATTTTTTTCTATTACGCGTTCCAGCGTATCAATTGTCTGACAACGCCGCAGGCGCATCAAATAATCAGTCTTAGTGAGCTTGGTAGTCATAAATTCGCCTTAAGTATTTTAATATTTTTAGAACGAGTGGCTTACTGGATTAGCGCGACTCTCACTGATGAAACATCTGAACAAGCGATTCCCTGATTTACGCCACCGCTGCAAGTCCTGTGCGTTAATGCCGTAATTGCTAAATAACATGAAAGTATCGTCCAGGTATTCATCAATCTGTTCAATCAATTTGCTCTCATCTGGATACTTAATCTTATAATTAAGCGCCGATGCTGCAATGTGCTCAATCAATTCATTCAACTGCAGATTAATGGCCGACGTAGGGTCATTAACCCACCCATGATTGCTCTCACCAAGATTGGTCAGACAATCGTGATACAGACTCTCACAGAGGAACTTAAGCTGCGCGATGTCATGCCGCTTTGGTGAGTATTCGTCCATAGTGCTGCCCCTTTTATCGGTAAACCAAATGATAAACACAACGGGTTGGGGTGGACACACCTGATGAGGTGAAGAACTGTTGCCACGATTATTACATGTGCTGTAACTATAAATCAATATTGCCTGGATTTCATGCGGCTCTAACGAAAAATTACAATTAAGTTAAAAAAGGGGAATACGTTACTAAATGTGAATTAAAACTTTAGTATGAATTTTAACTTAAATTCTCAGGCAGTCATTAACCCATAATCGGTAATATTTATAACTTTCAGCTGGTTAATCAATCTATAAGACGATTCTGTATCCGGCTAAAAATCAGGCGTTAATTTGTAAGAATATTCCCAAATAAATGTAACACTTCGGTTTTTGTTGTTTCGTTAATCATGGATTAACGAGCATTTAAGCGTTATTTTTTCCGAAATGAGGCGGCATTTATGTTGAAGATAATGCGGAAGAGAGAAGTGAATGTGGAAATAAGAAATCTGAATTAACAATACTGAAACCGGTTTCTGCATTCATAAAAAAGGCCGCATTATGCGGCCTTTTGTTATGTGATTGAACGGCTTACTGGTGATGCTCTACCACATGCGCATGTTCAATATCTTCACTCTTGCGGCTAAAGCGGCGGCGTACCACCACGAAGAACACCGGCACGAAGAAGATAGCCAGCACGGTCGCAGTCACCATACCGCCCATTACACCGGTACCTACGGCGTTCTGCGCGCCACTGCCCGCACCGGTACTGATAACCAGCGGCATTACCCCCAGGATAAACGCCAGAGAAGTCATCAGGATCGGACGCAGACGCATACGCACGGCTTCCAGCGTCGCTTCAATCAGACCTTTGCCTTCTTTCTCCATCAGATCTTTGGCGAATTCAACGATAAGTATCGCGTTCTTCGCCGACAAACCAATGGTTGTTAGCAGGCCAACCTGGAAGTAAACGTCGTTGGTGAGGCCACGCATCGTTGCCGCCAGCAGGGCACCGAATACGCCAAGCGGAACAACCAGCATGACCGAGAACGGAATTGACCAGCTCTCATACAGCGCCGCCAGACACAGGAACACCACAATCAGCGAGATGGCGTACAGGGCAGGGGCCTGGTTGCCGGACAGGCGTTCCTGGTAGGACATGCCCGTCCAGTCAAAGCCAATGCCGGTTGGCAATTTCGACGCAAGCTGTTCCATCATGTCCATTGCTTCACCGGTACTTTTACCCGGTGCTGCCTGGCCAAGAATTTCCATGGACGGTAAGCCATTGTAACGTTCCAGACGCGGTGAACCGTATTCCCAGCGTGAGGTAGAGAACGCGGAGAACGGTACCATCTGGCCGGAAGAGCCACGCACGTACCAGTTACCGATGTCGCTTGGCAGCATACGGTATGGCGCTTCGGCCATGACGTACACTTTCTTCACGCGGCCACGGTCGATGAAGTCATTGACGTAGCTGCCGCCCCAGGCTGCGCCCAGAGTGGTATTGATATCGCTAATGGATACCCCCAGCGCCTGTGCTTTTTCCTGATCGATATCGATTTTGAACTGCGGTGTATCTTCCAGACCGTTCGGACGCACGCCAACCAGCAGGTCAGGGTGCTGGGCAATCATGCCGAACAGCTGGTTACGAGCCTGTGTGAGCTGCTCGTGGCCAAGGTTTGCCTGGTCAATCAGCTGGAAGTCAAAGCCGGTTGCGGTACCCAGCTCGACAATCGCCGGCAGGTTAAAGGCAAACACCATTGCATCTTTAATCTGCGAGAAGGTGCCCATCGCACGGCCTGCAATAGCCGGAACTTTGTTCTCTTCTCCAGAGCGCTCACTCCAGTCTTTCAGCGAAACGAACGCCAGACCGGTGTTCTGACCACGACCTGAGAAGCCGAAGCCGTTAACGGTAAACACTGAGTTAACGTTGGCTTTCTCTTTCGTCAGGAAGTAATCCGTGACTTCATCCAGCACTTTCTGCGTACGTTCCTGGGTTGCCCCCGCTGGCAGCTGCGCCATGGCTAACAGCACGCCCTGGTCTTCGTCCGGCAGGAACGAGCTCGGCAGACGAACAAACAGCACTGCCATGCCAACCACAATCATCAGATACAGCAGCAGGTAACGACCTGTGCTACGCAGAATGTTACCGACGCTGTCGGTGTAGTGGTGCGTGCTCTTGTCGAACATTCTGTTGAACCAGCCGAAGAACCCTTTCTTGTCATCGTGATGACCTTTCGGGATTGGCTTAAGCATGGTTGCACAGAGTGCAGGAGTCAGGATCATCGCGACCAGTACCGACAGCACCATCGCCGAAACGATAGTAATCGAGAACTGACGATAGATGGCACCGGTAGAGCCGCCGAAGAAGGCCATTGGGACAAACACTGCAGAAAGTACCATCGCGATACCGACCAGTGCGCCCTGAATCTGACCCATGGATTTGCGTGTGGCTTCCTTCGGTGGCAGTCCATCTTCCACCATCACACGCTCGACGTTCTCAACCACAACGATGGCGTCATCCACCAACAGGCCTATCGCCAGCACCATGCCGAACATCGTCAGGGTGTTTATCGAGTAGCCAAAGGCGGCAAGGATAGCGAATGTGCCCAGCAGTACCACCGGTACCGCAATGGTTGGAATCAGCGTTGCCCGGAAGTTCTGCAGGAACAGATACATAACCAGGAACACCAGCACGATAGCTTCGACCAGCGTTTTCACCACTTCGTTAATGGAGATTTTAACGAACGGCGTGGTGTCGTACGGGTATACAACTTTCAGTCCCGCCGGGAAGTAAGGCTGAAGTTTTTCTACCGTGGCGCGTACCGCTTCGGCGGTATCCAGGGCGTTAGCACCGGTAGCCAGTTTTACACCCAGACCGGCAGCAGGCTGGCCGTTATAGCGAGCGATAACGTCATAGCTTTCGCCGCCCAACTCAACTTTTGCCACGTCTTTCAGCAGTACGCGAGATCCATCCTGATTCACTTTCATCAGGATTTTGCTGAACTCTTCTGCTGATTTCAGACGGGTTTGCGCAATGATGGAGGCGTTCAACTGCTGACCTTTGACCGGCGGAGTCCCACCGAGCTGGCCCGCCGCTACCTGGGCGTTTTGTGCCTTGATAGCGTTGATCACATCCACCGGCGTCAGCTGGTAGTTGTTCAGTTTGTTCGGATCCATCCAGATACGCATCGCGTACTGAGCACCAAACAGCTGAACGTCACCGACACCGTGGGTACGGCTGACCGGATCTTTAATGGTTGCGCCAACGTAGTCCGCAATATCCTGCTGGTTCATAGAACCGTCGGTGCTGATCATACCCAGTACCATCAGGAAGCTGCTTGAGGACTTCTCAACGCTAACCCCTTGCTGCTGTACTTCCTGCGGCAGCAGCGGCATAGCCAATTGCAGTTTGTTCTGCACCTGAACCTGTGCGATATCGGCATCGGTGCCGGAATCGAAGGTGATGGTGATTTGAACGGTACCAGAGGAATCACTGGTAGAGGACATGTATAACAGGCCATCGATACCGTTCATATTCTGTTCGATAACCTGGGTTACTGAATCCTGTACCGTTTTCGCATCTGCACCCGGGTAGTTAGCCGAGATCTGAATGGCCGGTGGCGCGATCGTAGGATACTGCGCGATAGGCAATTTCATGATCGCAAGCGCACCCGCCAACATAATAATGATGGCGATTACCCAGGCAAAGATGGGGCGATCGATAAAAAACTTAGACATGTCTTAACGGCTCCTGTTTGAGTTAAGACTTCGGTTGTTCTGACTGCGCGCCTGCGGCGGGTTGCTGTTGGCCTTTATTGTCTTCCGCAACTTCCTGCGCTTTTACCTGAACACCCGGTTTTACTTTCTGTAGGCCGGTAACAATCACGCGATCGCCTGTTTGTAACCCATCGGTAACCAGCCATTTGTCGCCGATCGCCTGGCTGGTTTGCAGCTGGCGAACTTCAACTTTGTCATCCTTCCCAACGACCATCGCGGAGGCATCGCCGCGTGGAGTACGAGTAACCCCCTGCTGCGGAACCAGGATAGCATTCGGGTTAACGCCTTCTTCCAGCTTGGCGCGAACAAACATCCCTGGCAGCAGGGTTTTATCCGGGTTAGGGAAGATAGCGCGCAGGGTGATAGACCCGGTGGTCTGGTCAACGGTCACTTCAGAGAATTCCAGCGAGCCTTCCTGAGGGTAGGCGACGCCGTTGTTCATCATCAGTTGGACTTTCGCTTTGCCGTTTTCCTGTTTCAGTTTGCCGTCGGCCAGCTCCTGCTTCAGACGCAGGAAGTCATCGCTGGACTGGGTCACATCCACATAAATAGGGTCAAGCTGCTGGACGGTGGCGAGGGCGGTGGTTTGCCCGCTGGTAACCAGCGCACCTTCGGTGACCGCGGATTTCCCGATGCGGCCGCTGATAGGCGAGGTCACTTTGGTGTACGCCAGGTTGATACGTGCAGTTTCAACCGCGGCTTTTGCTGCGACGACGTCAGCGTTTGCCTGCTGCGCGGTTGCTGCGGCCGTGTCGTAGTCAGACTGGCTGATGTACTTGGTACCCAGCAGTTTCTGATAACGTTTGACGGTCAGCTGTGCAAGATTTGCGCTGGACTGGGCTTTCGCCAGGTCGCCCTTTGCGCTGTCGTACGCAGCCTGATAGGTGGCAGGATCGATCTGATACAGCGAAACACCAGCCTGAATGTCGCTCCCTTCGGTAAAGTTACGCTTCAGAATAATGCCGCTAACCTGAGGGCGAACTTCTGCAATGCGGAAGGCGTTGGTGCGTCCTGGAAGCTCAGTAGTAATCTGTAATGGCGCGCTTTTCAGAGTCACTACACCCACTTCCGGGGCGTGCGGCGCACTCTGCTGGGTCTCTTTCTCGTTACATCCTGTAAGCGCTAAGCTGCCTGAGAGCATCAGAACGGCCGCCAGAGGCGTAAACCCTCTGTTTTTGTTCATATGTAAACCTCGAGTGTCCGATTTCAAAGTTGTTCAATGGATCAAATGTCCACAAACCCATTGCTGCGTTTATATTATCGTCGTGCTATGGTACATACGTTCACAAATGTATGTAAATCTGACTAAAGTAAATTCACCCACTTATGGCACGAAAAACCAAAGCTCAGGCGCTTGAAACCCGCCAGCACATCCTCGACGTTGCGATTCGCCTGTTTTCACAGCAGGGCGTCTCTGCGACTTCGCTCGCGGATATCGCGCAGGCTGCCGGGGTAACACGTGGTGCGATTTACTGGCATTTCAAAAATAAGTCGGAGTTGTTTAGTGAGATCTGGGAGCTAACCGAATCCAGTATTGGTGACTTAGAGATTGAGTATCGGGCAAAATATCCAGACGATCCACTGTCTGTGATAAGAGAATTACTCATTTATATCCTACAGGCAACGGTGACTGAAGAGCGCCGACGCTTAATGACGGAAATCATTTTCCACAAGTGCGAGTTTGTCGGCGAACTCGAAGTTTTGCAGCAGGCCCGACGCACGCTTTACATGGAAGGCAACGAACGCATTGAGGCCGCTTTGCAGCGCTGCATCGACGCGGGGAAGTTACCTGCAGGCCTGCGCCTTTCCCTCGCCGTCACGTTGATGCGCAGCTATATTACCGGGCTGATTGAGAACTGGCTGGTTGCCCCGGAAACCTTTGATCTCCATGCTAAAGCGCCAGACTTTATTGCCGTCCTGCTGGAGATGTTCCAGCTTAGCCCAACGCTGAACAAACCGGCGTAACTTTCGGCTGCCATTCACCCGATAAATCATTTGAGATTCCTCCGAGGGCGATTGCTATTCTGCGCCCTGAAGCCGTGTTATTCTGCGCGTCTTCCGTGGCCTTTTACTTTTAGCTGGCACTCACATGCGCAGCACCGTAATGACTCAACCATGACTACGCAGCACAACGCTCTGTCGCGGACTTCTCGTTCCGCATTCATTCTTTTCCTGTTTTTGTTTGTTTCCATCCTGCTGCCTTTGTCCATGGCTCAGGCGGCGCAAAGTAATGGCGATCTGCCAGCCAGAGCGGAGGTGCAGTCGCAGCTGGACACGCTAAACAAGCAAAAAACGCTCACCCCTGACGATAAGCTTACCCAGAAAGATCTCACCGAAACGCTTGAGATGCTGGACAAGCTCGACCGCGTGAAGCAGGAAACGGCACAGCTCAAAACCACGGTTGCCCAGGCACCGGACAAGCTGAAGCAGGCGACCGACGCGCTGAATTCGCTGAGCACGCCAGCCGATGACGAAGCGACGCGCAAAACGCTGGGTTCGCTTTCCCTTCGCCAGCTGGAAGCCCGGCTGACCAGCGTGCTGGATCAGCTCCAGTCGGCCAACAACGATTTATCCACGCTGAACAGCCAGCTGGTGTCGCTGCAAACCCAGCCTGAGCGCGTGCAGAATGCCATGTACAGCGCCTCTCAGCAGCTTCTGCAGGTGCGTAACAGGCTGAACGGCACCACGCCGGGGGAAGCCACTCTCCGTCCAAGCCAGCAAAACTTGCTGCTGGTGCAGCAGGCGCTGTTGAATACCCAAATTGAGCAACAGCGGAAAAGCCTGGAAGGCAACACCGTTTTGCAGGATGCGCTGCAAAAACAGCGTGACTACACCAACGCTAATATCGGGCAGCTTGAGCATACGCTTCAGCTGCTGCAGGAAGCGGTTAACAGTAAACGCTTAACGCTGACGGAAAAAACGGCGCAGGAAGCCGTCACGCCGGACGACGCTGATGCCAGCGCGGTGCAGAATAACCCGCTGGTGCGTCAGGAGCTGGATGTTAACCACCAGCTTAGCCAGCGGCTGATTAACGCCACCCAAAGCGGGAATGAGCTGGTTCAGCGGAATATCCGCGTTAAAAACTGGCTCGATCGTGCGCTGCAGTCCGAGCGTAATCTGAAAGAACAAATCTCGGTGCTGAAGGGCAGCCTTTTGTTGTCGCGCATTCTTTATCAGCAGCAGCAAACGCTGCCGTCAGCCGACGACCTGGAAGACCTCACCAACCGCATCGCCGACCTGCGCCTGGAGCAGTTCGACATTAACCAGCAGCGTGATGCGCTGTTCCAAAGTGACAGCTACGTCGACAAGATTGTCGAAGGGCATAAAAACGAGGTTAACGACGAAGTTCATGACGCGCTGATGCAGGTGGTGGACATGCGTCGTGAGCTGCTGGACCAGCTCAACAAGCAGTTGGGCAACCAGCTGATGATGGCGATTAACCTGCAGATTAACCAACAGCAGCTGATGAGCGTCAGCAGCAGCTTGAAGAAAATGCTGACCCAGCAAATCTTTTGGGTGAACAGTAACAAACCGATGAACTGGGAATGGATCAAATCCTTCCCGGGCGCGCTGCACGACCAAATCAAAGGCATGAAGCTGGATATCAGCTGGCACAAAGTGCTGGACGGGCTGTTTATGTCGCTGTTCACCGCGCTGCCGTTAATGCTGCTGGCCGGGCTGCTGCGCTGGCGCTACAAGTGGATCGACAGGCAGCTGGCTAAGCTTGCCTCGGAGGTCGGGCAGCTGCGCACGGATACCCAGCTCAACACGCCTAAGGCGATTTTGCTTAACTTCCTGAAAGTGCTGCCGCTGACGATGGCCATTCTCTCGGTGGGGCTGGTATTGCTGTTTATGCAGCTCAATATCAGTGAACTGCTGTGGGCGTTTGCCAAAGAGCTGGCGCTGTTCTGGCTGGTGTTTGGCATGGCCTGGCGCATTCTGAGCAGCCGTGGTCTGGCCGTGATCTGGTTTAACATGCCGGAGCATCTGACCCGTCATTATCGTCGTCAAATCGTGCGCATCAGCTTTGCTTTGCTGCCGCTGCTATTCTGGTCTGTCGTCGGCGAGATGTCGCCGCTGAACCTGATGGACGATGTGCTCGGGCAGTTTATGATCTTCCTTAACCTGCTGCTGATCACCGCTCTGGTTATCCCGATGTGCCGCGACAACTGGCGGGACAAAGAGTCCCATCCGATGCGGCTGCTGACCATTACCGTGCTCTCCATTGTGCCGGTCGCGCTGCTGGTGCTGACCGCAACCGGCTATTTCTATACCACGCTGCGCCTGGCTAATCGCTGGATAGACACAGTTTATCTGGTCATTATCTGGAACCTGATTCATCAGACGGTGATCCGTGGTCTGAGCGTTGCGGCACGCCGTATTGCCTACCGCCGCGCGCTGGCTCGCCGCCAGAATATGGTTAAAGAGGGGGCGGAGGGCGCAGAGCCGGTAGAAGAGCCGCCGCTGGCGCTGGATCAGATCAACCAGCAAACCATGCGTTTGACCATGCTGCTGATGTTCGCCCTGTTCGGCGTGGTGTTCTACGCCATCTGGTCGGATTTAATTACCGTCTTTGCCTATCTCGACAGCATCGTGCTGTGGCATTACACCGGCAGCGAAGCCGGCGCCGCGGTGATGAAAAACGTTACGATGGGCAGCATCTTGTTCGCGATAGTGGCGACGATGGTCGCCTGGGCGCTGATTCGAAACTTACCGGGCCTGCTGGAAGTGCTGGTTCTGTCGCGGCTGAAAATGCGCCAGGGCGCCTCTTACGCCATTACGACCATCCTCAACTACGCCATTATCGTGATTGGAGCGATGACGGTGTTTGGCTCGCTGGGCGTGTCGTGGGACAAACTGCAGTGGCTGGCGGCGGCACTGTCGGTGGGCTTGGGCTTTGGTTTGCAAGAAATCTTCGGTAACTTCGTTTCCGGCCTTATCATCCTGTTTGAACGCCCGGTCCGCATCGGCGATACCGTTACCATCGGGACATTCTCCGGTAGCGTCAGTAAGATCCGCATCCGTGCGACGACAATCACCGACTTTGACCGTAAAGAAGTGATCATTCCGAACAAAGCGTTTGTGACCGAACGACTGATCAACTGGTCGCTGACGGATACGATCACCCGCGTAGTGATCAAGCTCGGCGTGGCGTATGGATCCGATCTCGATAAAGTGAAAGCGATCTTGCTGAAGGCGGCGATGGAACATCCGAGGGTGATGCACGACCCGGAACCGGCGGTGTACTTCACCACGTTTGGCGCCAGCACGCTTGACCATGAACTGCGTCTGTATGTCCGTGAACTTCGCGACCGCAGCATTACCGTGGATGAGCTGAACCGCGCCATTGACAGACTGTGTCGTGAAAACAATATCAACATCGCCTTCAACCAGCTTGAAGTGCATCTGCACAATGAAAAAGGCGATGAACTGACGGAAGTGAAGCGTGATTTAGGCAAAAACGGCGGTATGCTGCCGCCGACCAGCCAGCCTTAATCGCCGGCGGGGGGCGTTTGTGCTTCCCGCTGTTTACGCAGAAAATCCTGACGGACAATGTCCAGCGCCGCGAGGGCGGTGTCCGTTGGGATCTGGTGCTGCTCCAGCAGCATGATTAAATCGACGGCCAGTTTGACCTCGTCCGGGGCGTTATCCAGCGACATTCTTGCTCCTTAGTTGGGGGTTAACTCAGCCCGCGCTCACGTCTTTCAATGGCTTTTTCTATGCGGGTCAACGCCTGACGGCAGCGCTGCAGGCGGCCTTCCAGCGCGGCCAGTTCTCGCTGAAGCTTTTGCTGGCCAGCAAGCGTGGTTTGCAGGGAAAGCTGACTTTCACGATCGCTCACCATTGCCAGCAGCCTGCGTTCGTAATCCTGATGGGTGGCCAGTTTTTCGTACAGATTTTCCTGTGCCTTTTGCTGAGGCTCGCTTTGGCGTAAATGCGCGGTGGCCAATTCCCGCTGTAGCGCGGCAATTTGCGCCACCAGCTTTTCGGCGATAAATGCCACCTGGTCCGTTTTACCGTGGCTGACGCTAAGCTGAAGCTGGGCGAGATTAGCCTGAGCTTCCTGGAGATAGTCTTTCAGCTGCGTGCTGTGGGTATGGAAAAGCTTGCGGTCGAAGCGCGCCTGGCTTGCCCGAAGCAGGGCGACCGGCTCAACGGCGGCGGCCAGCTCGGCGATCCGGGTTTCCAGGGCTTGTAACAGCGAAGCGGTTTTCACAGAATGGCTCTCCAGGGATTGTCAGAGGTTACAGCATGAAGCGTCTTATTCTACTCATCATCGGCTGGCTGGCGGTAGTGCTTGCGACGCTGGGCGTGATATTACCGCTGTTGCCGACCACGCCATTTTTGCTGCTGGCCGCGTGGTGTTTTGCCCGCTCGTCGCCGCGTTTTCACCACTGGCTGCTGTACCGTTCATGGTTTGGCAGCTATCTGCGGCACTGGCAAACGCACCGCGCGATGCCCCGGGGCGCAAAGCCAAAAGCTATCCTGTTTATTCTTGCCACCTTCGCGCTTTCGCTATGGCTGGTGAAGATAGTGTGGGTTAGAATTTTGCTGCTGGTGATACTTTGTGCGCTGTTGATCTTTATGTGGCGCATTCCGGTGGTTGATGAAGCGCAACAAAAGCGATAAACCGCAGCAGAAGCTGTTGCAATTGTCGCGTCCAGCCAGTAAATTCGAGCGTTTTCGAGCACGGGTACAGCTGGTTAACCGTTAACCAGTGGTTCACATTTGAACCCACAGGTACTCTGTTTAGTATCATGTTTTTAGCAGGCATAAACCGATGACCGCGACTGCGCAGCAGCTTGAATATCTCAAAAACAGCATTAAAAGCGTTCCTGATTACCCAAAACCAGGAATTCTGTTCCGTGACGTGACCAGCTTGCTGGAAGATCCGAAAGCATATGCCACCAGCATTGCGCTGTTAGTTTCTCGTTTCAAAGACGCCGGTATCACCAAAGTGGTGGGCACCGAGGCCCGTGGTTTCCTGTTTGGTGCTCCGGTTGCGCTGGAGCTGGGCGTGGGGTTCATTCCCGTGCGCAAACCTCGTAAGCTGCCGCGCGAAACCATCGCCGAAAGCTACGAGCTGGAATACGGCACCGACAGCCTTGAAATCCACGTAGATGCCATCAAACCGGGTGATAAAGTGCTGGTCGTGGACGATCTGCTGGCTACAGGCGGGACCATTGAAGCGACGGTGAAACTGATTCGCCGCCTCGGTGGGGAAGTGACTGATGCCGCTTTCGTTATCAACCTGTTTGACCTCGGCGGCGAGCAGCGTCTGGAAAACATGGGCGTGAAAAGCTTCTGCCTGGTGCCTTTCCCGGGCCACTAAGCTTCTTCGACCTACAGGCCTCGCCCAGCGGGTGGGGCTTTAGTTTAGAGACAAACGCCCAAAAAACGTGGTTTTTAGGCGTTTGGGCAAGCCAAAAGTTCAGATCCTTTGCTTTTTTGAGGCGAAGAGAATGCTTTTAAAGCGTCAATATCCAGTCAGATATCACAAGCCTCGCCCAGCGGGCGGGGCTTATGTTAGCATTACCCCCTCGATTCACCTTTCCCGCGAACCAGAGCCTAACTCCAGATGAGCTACCAGGTCTTAGCCCGCAAATGGCGCCCCCAAACTTTTGCTGATGTTGTCGGCCAGCAACACGTACTGACCGCGCTGGCTAATGGTTTGTCGCTGGGCCGCATCCATCATGCGTATCTTTTTTCCGGCACTCGTGGGGTGGGGAAAACCTCAATCGCTCGTCTGCTGGCGAAAGGGCTGAATTGCGAAACCGGTATTACCGCGACCCCTTGTGGCGTCTGCGATAACTGCCGTGAAATAGAACAGGGTCGCTTTGTCGACCTGATTGAGATAGACGCCGCCTCGCGTACCAAAGTAGAAGACACTCGCGATCTGCTGGACAACGTGCAGTACGCCCCCGCGCGTGGCCGCTTTAAAGTCTACCTTATTGACGAAGTGCACATGCTCTCGCGCCACAGCTTTAACGCGCTGCTTAAGACGCTGGAAGAGCCGCCTCCACACGTAAAATTCCTGCTGGCCACCACCGATCCGCAAAAGCTGCCGGTGACCATTCTTTCTCGCTGCCTGCAATTCCACCTGAAAGCGCTGGATGTCGAACAGATCCGCCATCAGTTGGAGCACATTCTTGGTGAAGAGAAGGTCGTGAGCGAGCCCCGCGCGCTGCAGCTGTTAGCCCGCGCGGCGGACGGCAGCCTGCGCGATGCGCTGAGCCTCACCGACCAGGCGATTGCCAGCGGCGACGGGCAGGTCACCACCGCCGCCGTCAGCGCTATGCTCGGCACGCTGGATGATGACCAGGCGCTGTCGCTGATTGAAGCTGTCGTCCAGGCTGACGGCCAGCGAGTAATGGCATTGCTGAACGACGCAGCCGCGCGCGGCGTGGAGTGGGAAGCTCTGCTGGTAGAAATGTCCGCGCTGCTGCACCGCGTGGCGATGGTTCAGCTTTCTCCGTCTGCCCTTGGCAGCGATATGGCAGCCATCGAACAGCGCATGCGAGAGCTTGCCCGCGTTGTTCCACCGGCCGACGTGCAGCTTTATTACCAGACATTGCTGATTGGCCGCAAAGAGCTGCCGTGGGCGCCGGATCGCCGCATGGGCGTAGAAATGACGCTGCTGCGCGCGCTGGCTTTCCATCCGCGCAAGCCGCTGCCTGAGCCGGAAGCACCTCGCCAGGCGGCAAGCATTCCGGTGATTAACCCGGTCTCACACCCGCCAGCGGTAAGGCAGCAGCAGGCGGCACCGCCGCCGGACCGGGAAGCCCCTCCGCTGCCGGATGCCACCAGCCAGATCCTCCAGGCGCGCAGCCAACTGATGCGCCAGCAGGAGGCTGATAAAGCAAAAAAGAATGAGCCGGCAGCGCAACGACTAGCGCGGCCGGCAAAAAGCTCCGCGCTGGAACGTTTGGCCTCGGTGACCGAACGCGTTCAGGCGCGCCCCGCGCCGACGGCGCTGGAAAAACCAGCGAAGCCTGAAGCCTATCGCTGGAAGGCACAAAATCCGACGGAAGTCGCTCCTGAACCGGTCGCTACACCCAAGGCGCTGAAAAAAGCGCTTGAGCATGAAAAAACGCCGGAGCTGGCGCAGAAGCTGGCCGAAGAGGCTATCGAGCGCGATGAATGGGCGGCGGAAATCAATCAGCTGGTGCTGCCAAAGCTGGTGCAACAGCTGGCGCTTAACGCCTGGAAAGAGGTGGACGGGAACCGGGTTTGCCTGCATTTGCGTCCTGGCCAGCGTCACCTGAATTCGCCATCGGCGCAAAAAACGCTGTCAGATGCCCTGAGTTCGCACCATGGTGAAGCGATAGAACTGACTATTATTGAAGATGATAATCTGGCTCGCCGCACGCCGCTGGAGTGGCGTCAGGCTATCTACGAAGAGAAGCTTGCGCAGGCGCGCGAGGCGATGAGCAACGACAGCAATATTCAGACTCTGCAAAGGTTCTTTGATGCTGAGCTGGATGAAGATAGTATTCGCCCTGTTTGATATGCCTCGCCTGGCGCGGCATAGTGTGAAACCCTGATAGCCACTCTCGCATTCTGTGAGGGCTGGCCCGATGAAAGAGAGAAGATTATGTTTGGAAAAGGCGGTCTGGGTAACCTGATGAAGCAGGCCCAGCAGATGCAGGAAAAAATGGCCCAGGCTCAGGAAGAAATCGCCAACATGGAAGTCACCGGCGAGTCCGGCGCGGGCCTGGTGAAAGTGACCATCAACGGGGCGCACAACTGCCGCCGTGTCGAAATCGACCCAAGCCTGATGGAAGATGACAAAGAGATGGTTGAAGATCTGGTTGCCGCAGCCTTCAACGATGCCGCTCGCCGTATCGGCGAAGCGCAGAAAGAAAAAATGGCTGGGGTTTCCAACGGCATGCAGTTGCCACCGGGCTTCAAAATGCCATTCTGATGCTTTTCCGCCTTCTCCCGCCCGGGAGAAGGCCGTTTTCTTACTCCTCGTCCAGCGCCTGGTAGCTCTCCGCCAGAAAATCAATCAACGCCCGCACCGCAGGTAACTGCCCTCTTCGTGAAGGGAAGACCGCATGCACGATCTCCATTCTTGCGCGCCATTCTGGCAACACGTGAACCAGCTTGCCTTGCGCCAGCGCGTCGTTAAGCATCAGCTTCGGGAGCTGCACGACGCCAATCCCGTTCAGCGCCGCGGTACGTAGCGCGATCATGTCCGTCGTTACATAGCGCGGCTTGTGGTGAACAATCACCTCCTGCTGTTCCGGGCCAAACAGGCACCAGCGATAAGTTTGCTGCGGCCTGTCCAGCGCCAGGCTTGGCCAGTGGGCGAGATCTGTAGGTGCCGCAGGCATACCCTGGCGGGCGACCAGATCAGGGCTGGCGACCAGGCACATGCTGCGGGTGGCCAGCTTGCGCATCACCAGGTCGCTGTCTTCCAGCGGCAAAGGGCGCACGCGAATAGCTAAATCAACGTTTTCGTTCAGCACGTCCACGCGGCGGTTGGTTTCCTCAAGCTGAATCACAATCTGCGGATAAAGCTGCATAAAGCGCGCCAGCATATCGCCGACGTGGACATGCAGCAGCGCTATCGGGCAGGTGAGGCGGATCAGCCCTCGCGGCTCTGACTTGAGCGTGTCGATGGCTTCCTGCGCCGCTTCTGCTTCAATCATCATTGCCTTGCAGTGGCGGTAGAAAATATGCCCGGCTTCGGTGACCGTGAAGCTCCGCGTCGAGCGCTGCAGCAGGCGGGTTTCAAGCCGCTCTTCCAGCAGCGCAATGCGGCGGCTCAGACGGGACTTTGGAATGTCGATAACCCGGCTGGCGGGGGAAAAACCGCCGTTGTCTACCACCTGCACGAAGTACCACAGATCGTTTAGATCCTGCATTTCTATTGTCCTGATTATGGAACACTGAGTCCATTTTAGCACTCTACCGGGCTGAACGTCTGACGGGTAAGCTTTATCCCATCAGAAACAACCCTTGTGGAGAGAATCATGAAATCAATTCTTGGCGTCTATACCGCACCGGCTTCCCACTGGGTGGGGGATGGTTTCCCGGTTCGTTCGCTGTTTTCTTACTCAAAATTTGCCGAGCAGCTTAGCCCGTTCCTGCTGCTGGACTACGCGGGCCCGGCGGAATTTAAGCCGAGCAATAAAGGCCAGCGTGGCGTGGATCAGCATCCGCATCGCGGTTTTGAAACCGTGACCATCGTCTACAAAGGCGAAGTGGCGCACCGTGATAACGCGGGCAACGGCGGTGTGATTGGCCCGGGGGACGTGCAATGGATGACCGCCGGGAGCGGGATCCTTCACGAGGAATACCATTCTCCGGCATTCAGCGAAGCGGGCGGCAGCCTGGAAATGGTGCAGCTGTGGGTTAACCTGCCTGCAAAAGACAAAATGACCGCGCCTGGCTATCAGCCGATTACCGACGGCGATATTCCGGTGGTCGATTTGCCGGACAATGCCGGTAAGGTTCGCGTGATTGCCGGTGGGTTTGACGGAACCAAAGGCCCGGCCAGGACCTTCTCACCAATCAGCATTTGGGATTTGCGCCTGAACCCGCAAGGCGTTACGCAGTTGGCGGTGAAAGACGGCTGGAACACGGCGCTGGTGGTGTTGAAAGGCACGGTGCTGGTCAACGGTGAAGAGGTGGCGCGTGAAGCACAGCTGGTAGTACTGGATGCCAAAGGCGAAAGCGTGACCCTTGAAGCCAATAATGACGCGGTGGTTCTGCTGCTCAGTGGTGAGCCTCTGAATGAGCCTGTGGTGGGTTATGGCCCGTTCGTGATGAACACCAAAGAGGAGATTCATCAGGCCATCGATGATTTTAATCAGGGCCGTTTCGGCAAAGACATCGCGTAAACTTTTCCCCCGGCGAGCCTTCGTGCGGGGGATATCTTTTCCTATACCCATCCGCGGGGCTAATGTTAGGCTATAGCCCACTTTTTCTCACAAGCCCGAGCGATGCAAACCAGTCCTTTACTCTCAGCCCTTATGGAATCCCTGCGCTGCCTGCCCGGCGTTGGCCCGAAATCCGCCCAGCGTATGGCGTTTGCCCTGCTGCAGCGGGACCGCAGCGGCGGCATGCGTCTGGCTCAGGCGCTGACCCGCGCCATGTCCGAGATTGGCCACTGTGCTGATTGCCGTACCTTTACCGAGCAGGAAGTTTGCTCCATTTGCTCCAATCCACGTCGCCAGGAAAACGGCCAGATTTGCGTGGTGGAGAGCCCGGCGGATATTCACGCCATCGAGCAAACCGGTCAGTTCTCTGGCCGCTACTTTGTCTTAATGGGGCACCTCTCGCCGCTGGACGGCATTGGCCCGAACGATATTGGACTGGATCGTCTTGAGCAGCGCCTTGCCAGCGAGCCGATGAAAGAAGTTATTCTTGCCACTAATCCGACGGTAGAAGGCGAAGCCACGGCAAACTACATTGCCGAGCTGTGCGCGCAGTACGGCGTTGAAGCCAGCCGTATCGCCCACGGGGTGCCGGTGGGCGGCGAGCTGGAAATGGTGGATGGCACCACGCTTTCACACTCGCTGCTTGGTCGGCATAAGATTAATTTTTAATCGGTTGGGGGAGGTTTTTGCCTCCTCCAGCTTGAAAAGGCACAAATCGCTACCATATCCCCCTCAACGTTTTCTTCATCCCGTATGATTTTGTTGAGGTATCAATGACCATGAAAGGACAAGAGACCCGCGGTTTTCAGTCAGAGGTAAAACAGCTTCTGCACCTGATGATCCATTCTCTCTATTCAAACAAAGAAATCTTCCTGCGTGAGCTGATCTCCAACGCCTCCGATGCGGCAGACAAGCTGCGCTTCCGCGCCCTGTCTAACGCCAGCCTTTACGAAGGTGACGGTGAACTGCGCGTTCGTGTCTCTTTTAACAAAGACAACCGTACCCTGACTATTGCCGATAACGGCATCGGCATGACCCGTGATGAAGTTATCGATCATCTGGGCACCATTGCTAAATCCGGCACCAAGGCTTTCCTCGAGTCCATGGGTTCTGACCAGGCGAAAGACAGCCAGCTTATCGGCCAGTTCGGCGTGGGCTTCTACTCTGCATTTATCGTGGCGGACAAAGTTACCGTTCGCACTCGTGCCGCCGGTGCCAGCGCGGAGCAGGGCGTGTTCTGGGAGTCTGAAGGCGCGGGTGAATACACCGTGGCCGACATTGAGAAAGTCGATCGTGGTACCGAAATCACGCTGCACCTGCGTGAAGGCGAAGATGAGTTCCTCGACGACTGGCGCGTTCGCTCCATTATCAGCAAATATTCTGACCACATCGCTCTGCCGGTTGAGATTGAACAGCAGGAAGAGAAAGACGGTGAAACCATCGTTAGCTGGGAAAAAATCAACAAAGCTCAGGCGCTGTGGACCCGCAGCAAATCCGAAGTTAGCGATGACGAATACAAAGAGTTCTACAAGCACATCGCACACGACTTTACCGACCCGCTGGCCTGGAGCCACAACCGCGTAGAAGGGAAGCAGGAGTACACCAGCCTGTTGTACATCCCTGCGCAGGCGCCGTGGGATATGTGGAACCGTGACCACAAACACGGGCTGAAACTCTACGTGCAGCGCGTGTTTATCATGGACGATGCCGAGCAGTTCATGCCGAACTACCTGCGCTTCGTGCGTGGCCTGATAGATTCTAACGATCTGCCGCTGAACGTTTCCCGTGAAATCCTGCAGGACAGCCGCGTGACCCAGAACCTGCGCAGCGCGCTGACCAAGCGTGTGCTGCAGATGCTGGACAAGCTGGCGAAAGACGATGCTGAGAAATACCAGACCTTCTGGAAAAACTTTGGCCTGGTGTTGAAAGAAGGCCCGGCGGAAGATAACGCGAACCAGGAAGCTATCGCTAAACTGCTGCGCTTCGCGACCACGCACAGCGACTCCTCCGCGCAGACCGTGTCGTTGGAAGAGTATGTCTCCCGCATGAAAGAAGGCCAGGAGAAGATCTACTACATCACCGCGGACAGCTACGCGGCGGCGAAGAGCAGCCCGCACCTGGAACTGCTGCGTAAGAAAGGCATCGAAGTCCTGCTGCTTTCCGATCGCATCGACGAGTGGATGATGAGCTACCTGACCGAGTTCGACGGTAAAGCGTTCCAGTCAGTCAGCAAGACCGATGAATCACTGGATAAGTTGACGGACGAAGAAACCGAAGAAGCGAAAGAAGCTGAGAAGGCGCTGGAGCCGTTCGTGGACCGCGTGAAAACCCTGCTGGGCGAGCGTGTGAAGGAAGTGCGTCTGACGCATCGTCTGACCGATACCCCGGCGATCGTCACCACTGACAGCAACGACATGAGCACCCAGATGGCGAAACTGTTTGCCGCTGCGGGCCAGGAAGTGCCGGAAGTGAAGTACATCTTCGAGCTTAACCCGGAGCATGCGCTGGTGAAACGCGCTGCGGATACGCAGGATGACGCGCAGTTTAGCGAGTGGGTTGAGCTGCTGCTTGACCAGGCGCTGTTAGCTGAGCGCGGCCAGCTGGAAGATCCTAACCAGTTCATCCGCCGCATGAACCAGCTGCTGGTTTCTTAAGTCCGATTGATTATCTGACAAAAACCACCTGTATAGACAGGTGGTTTTTTTTCACTTAAATATTCAGGCACAGTAACTGCAGAAAATTTCATGCTTTAAAAAGTAAGGTTATTTTTCTGTCGGAATACGGGCTATGGATGTTGAATTTCA
This sequence comes from Cedecea sp. B1(4), assembly GCF_059414925.1. Taxonomy (NCBI): domain Bacteria; kingdom Pseudomonadati; phylum Pseudomonadota; class Gammaproteobacteria; order Enterobacterales; family Enterobacteriaceae; genus Cedecea; species Cedecea sp. B1(4). The sequence goes on from NZ_JCAHMZ010000004.1 coordinate 153,041, forward strand.
GATATTACAGCCACTTTATTTTGCTTTCCCAACCTTTCAGTTCCATGCACTGATTAAATAACCGGTCCCGGCTTTCGCTATTCACGTCCATCACATAGCTTTCAATTTCTGGTTTTTTTACCGCCCGGGTTTTCTCGCCATCACACTCATCTTTTTTAGTACAGGCTTCGTAGTAAGTGGTGTACTTAGTACGTTGTGCAACCTCATTCCTTACCGGAAAAGCCTGCTGGGACTGGGTTTCACAGTCTCCTCGTGCGCTGGTGTACTCCTGCGCGTTACTGCGGGTTTTTACCCACTGAGATGTGCACCCGCTTAGCAGCAAACAACAGATAATGGCAATTAAGGGCTTATTCATGGCGGGCGCTCTTCCTCTTAGCAAAATAGATCTCCTGGTTAACAGCCTGACGACAAACAGCGTCGGCAGGCTGTGTTGGCCGTCATTATAATTGCTGTACATAAACCTAATCTATATAGCAGGTCTTTTTCAGCAAGCCTGACGGTTCATAAATTACCAGGCGAAGACCTTATTATTCCCCCGATGAGATAAGGGATAAGTCCGCTGCTGTAAAATAAAAATGCTGTTTGGCTGAACCGATTCTGGCTTCATTCAGGTCCGCTAAGTGGTCGGGATTCAGGCGAAACCGAGGCCCGGGGCTTCAGCCTGAGCGCCTCCCTTCCTTGTGATGATACCGCCTTTAGTGGTATGGTTTTCGCCTCAAATTCGATTGAATAATTAAATGTATGGGGAATTACGCAATGCGTATCATTCTGCTCGGCGCACCGGGCGCAGGTAAAGGGACTCAGGCTCAGTTCATCATGGAGAAATACGGTATTCCGCAAATCTCCACCGGTGATATGCTGCGTGCTGCGGTTAAATCTGGTTCAGAACTGGGTAAACAGGCCAAAGACATCATGGATGCTGGCAAACTGGTGACCGATGAGCTGGTTATCGCCCTGGTTAAAGAGCGCATTGCGCAGGAAGACTGCCGTAACGGTTTCCTGCTGGACGGTTTCCCACGCACTATCCCGCAGGCAGACGCCATGAAAGAAGCGGGCATCAAGGTCGATTTCGTGCTGGAGTTCGACGTACCTGACGAGCTGATCGTTGACCGCATCGTGGGTCGCCGCGTGCACGCTGCTTCTGGCCGCGTTTACCACATTAAATTCAACCCGCCTAAGGTTGAAGGTAAAGACGACGTGACCGGCGAAGAGCTGACCACCCGTAAAGACGACCAGGAAGAAACTGTGCGTAAACGCCTGGTGGAATACCATCAGATGACCGCGCCGCTGATCGGCTACTACTCTAAAGAAGCGCAGGCGGGCAACACGCAATACGCTAAAGTTGACGGCACTCAGGCCGTGGCTGACGTTCGCGCTGAACTGGAAAAAATCCTCGGATAATTTCCCGCTGCAGCAAAAAATACCAGGGCATGCCCTGGTATTTTTTTGCCCATAATTTCCCCTTTCACTGTAATCGGTTCTCGTTTCGCTCTTTTACGTTACAATTGACGGCAATTTACAGATAAGGGGTGGGAATGAATCAGGAAAAAATTGGCATCTTACTGGCTAACCTTGGTACGCCGAGCGCCCCGACACCGGCGGCGGTCAACCGCTATCTTCGTCAGTTCCTGAGCGATAAGCGCGTGGTAGATACGCCCCGCCTGCTTTGGTGGCCGCTGCTGCGCGGCATCATTCTGCCGATCCGTTCACCGCGTGTCGCCAAACTCTATCAGTCCATCTGGATGGAAGAGGGCTCGCCCTTGATGGTATACAGCCGTCGGCAGGAAAAAGCGCTGGCGCAGCAGCTGCCGGACACGCCGGTTGCGCTGGGGATGAGCTACGGCGAACCGTCGCTCAAAAGCGCCGTGGACGACCTCCTAGCGCAGAACGTGACGCACATTGTGGTGCTGCCGCTTTATCCGCAGTTTTCCTGCTCAACCGTGGCGGCGGTATGGGACGAGCTGGGGCGGATCTTCGCCGATTACCGCAGCCTGCCTTCTATTTCCCTGATTCGCGACTACGCGACAGAGCCGGCTTACATCAACGCGCTGGCGGCCTCGGTCAAACGCTCTTTTGCCGAACACGGTGAACCGGACGTGCTGCTGCTTTCCTATCACGGTATTCCGCAGCGCTACGCGAATGAAGGCGATGATTACCCGCAGCGCTGCCGCGACACCACCCGCGAACTGCTGAGCGCCCTTGAGCTGCCGCCGGAAAAAGTGATGATGACCTACCAGTCCCGCTTTGGCCGCGAACCCTGGCTGATGCCGTACACCGACGAAACGTTGAAAATGCTGGCCGAAAAGGGCGTGAAGCATATTCAGGTGATGTGCCCGGGCTTCTCCGCTGACTGCCTGGAAACGCTGGAAGAGATGGCGGTCCAGAACCGGGAAGTGTTTATCGAGGCGGGCGGGACGAAATACGAGTACATTCCGGCGCTGAATGACGATCCGGCCCATATCGCGATGATGATGAATCTGGTGGAGCGGTATCGCAAATAGAAACCTGAGGCGGGGAATGCTACTATTCTCCGCCTTATTATCCAGCCCCGTAACGACACCATGAAATTTCCCGGTAAACGCAAATCCAAACACTACTTCCCCGTCAGCGCCCGCGACCCGCTCTTACAGCAAACTCAGCCTGAGGCCGAAAGCGGCTCTTCCTGGGTGGTCGGTATCGACCAAACGCTGGTCGATATTGAAGCCAAAGTGGACGATGAATTTGTACAGCGTTACGGGCTGAGTTTTGGCCATTCTCTGGTGATTGAGGATGACGTGGCCGACGCGCTCTACAAAGAGCTGGTCGACAACAACCTGATTACCCACCAGTTCGCCGGAGGCACCATCGGCAATACCATGCACAATTACTCGGTGCTGGCCGATGACCGCTCGGTGCTGCTCGGTGTGATGTGCCGTAATGTCGAGATTGGCAGCTACGCCTACCGCTACCTCTGCAATACCTCCAGCCGGACCGACCTTAACTATTTGCAAGGCGTTGACGGCCCGATTGGCCGCTGCTTTACGCTGATTGGCGACCAGGGCGAGCGTACCTTTGCCATCAGCCCGGGCCACATGAACCAGCTACGTGCGGATAGCATTCCGGAAGAAGTGATTGCCGGGGCATCCGCGCTGGTGCTGACCTCTTATCTGGTGCGCTGCAAGCCGGGCGAGCCGATGCCGGAGGCCACCATGCAGGCGATTGCCTGGGCGAAGAAACACAACGTGCCGGTGGTACTGACTCTGGGCACCAAATACGTGATTGCCGAAAACCCGACCTGGTGGCAGGCCTTCCTGAGCGAGCACGTTTCGATCCTGGCGATGAACGAAGAAGAGGGTGAAGCGCTAACCGGTGAAAGCGATCCGCTGCTGGCCGCCGACAAGGCGCTGGACTGGGTTGACCTGGTGCTTTGCACCGCCGGGCCGGTAGGCCTTTATATGGCGGGTTATACCGAAGAGACCGCGAAGCGTAAAACCCAGCACCCACTTCTGCCTGGTGCGATTGCCGAATTTAACCAGTTCGAATTTAGCCGCGCGATGCGCCTGAAAGACTGCGCTGAGCCGCTGCGAATCTACTCCCACATCGCGCCATATATGGGCGGCCCGGAGAAGATCATGAACACCAACGGCGCGGGGGACGGGGCGCTTGCGGCGCTGTTGCACGATATCACCGCGAACAATTACCACCGCAGTAACGTGCCGAATTCCAGCAAACATAAGCTGACCTGGCTGACTTATTCCTCGCTGGCCCAGGTATGCAAATACGCCAACCGCGTGAGCTATCAGGTTCTGAACCAGCATTCTCCGCGCCTGACGCGCGGCCTGCCTGAGCGGGAAGACAGCCTCGAAGAGTCTTACTGGGAACGTTAAGCTGAAAAGCTGAGCCTGAAAGCTCAGCTTTTTTGGGCGTGGGCAGGTGTTAGACCTGCCCTAAAACAGAATTAACCCGTCACCGCTTCCTATGTGACCGGCGGTACCAGCAGCCCAAGCATGGTATTGGCAATCTCTCTTTCTCCCATCACAACCTGATTAGCGCCACGCTCGGTGATGTAATCCACTTCGTCGTCGTAATGTGCGCGAGCGATGATTTCGATATCCGGGCATTTTGCTCTGGCCGTCGCGACGATTTCACCGGCTTCGTAGCCGTTAGGAATGGTCAGCAGCAGCCAGCGTGCGCAGTCCAGATGCGCCAAGTTCATGATCTCTTCGTTAGCGGCATTGCCCAGCACGGCGCGGATGCCACGCTCGCGCAGCTCATCCACGCGGCTGCGGGAGGTTTCAATCACCACCAGTGGTACGCCTTCGGCAATAAGCTTCTCGCCAAGCAGGCTACCGACGCGGCCATAGCCGACCAGCAGCGCATGGTTGCAGATATCCACAGGGATTTGTTTTTCTTCCTCGATGGCTTCTTCCAGGGTTTGCTCGTCCAGCGTTTCGGTTTTCTCGAGGTAGCGCTCAAGCACGGCAAACAGAATTGGGTTCAGCATAATCGACAGAATTGCGCCAGCCAGCACCAAATTCTGCCCCGTTTGTGGCAACAGGTTCAGCGCCATGCCGAGGCCGGCCAGAATAAAGGCGAACTCACCGATCTGCGCGAGGCTGGTGGCGATGGTCAGCGCGGTCCGCTGGGAGTGACCAAACATGCGCACCAGCAGGAACGCCGCCAGGGATTTACCGAAGATGATGATGGCCAGCGTGCCCAGTACCGCCAGCGGTTCCTGAATCAGAATCAGCGGATCAAACAGCATGCCGACGGAAACAAAGAACAGCACCGCAAACGCATCGCGCAGCGGCAGGGTGTCGTGTGCCGCGCGGTGGCTTAGCTCGGATTCATTCAGCACCATACCGGCAAAGAAGGCACCCAGCGCAAAGGAGACATCAAACAATTCAACCGCGCCGAATGCGATGCCCAGCGCCAGCGCCAGCACGGAAAGGGTAAACAGCTCGCGGGAGCCTGTCGCTGCGCTGCGAGCCAGAATCCAAGGCACAAGGCGGCGGCCTACCAGCATCATCAGGGCAATAAAGGCAGCGACCTTCCCGATGGTGATCGCCATATCCAGGCTCAGGGAAGCCAGGCCAACGTCGCCTTTTTCCAGCATCCCGGCGACGGCGGGTAACAGCACCAGCGTCAACACCATCACCAGGTCTTCAACAATCAGCCAGCCGATGGCAATCTGCCCTCGCTGGGTGTCAATCAACTGCCTCTCTTCAAGCGCACGCAACAGCACCACGGTACTTGCCGTCGACAAACACAGCCCGAAGACGATGCCGGTCATCAATGACCAGCCCATCAGCCAGGAGAGCACCATGCCCAGCAGCGTCGCGACGCCTATTTGCGCGATGGCACCGGGGATGGCGATGGCCTTTACCGCCATCAAATCCTTCAATGAAAAATGCAGCCCGACGCCGAACATCAGCAGAATCACGCCTAATTCCGCCAGCTCAGGGGCAAGTTTAGTATCAGCAACAAAACCGGGAGTAAAAGGTCCAGCCAGCACGCCAGCTAATAAATAGCCCACCAGCGGAGATATACGCAGCTTGTTAGCCAGCATACCCAGTAAAAAAGCGAGCACGAGACCACCAACAATGGTGGTAATAAGCGGTGTGGCGTGATGCATTCCGTCTCCTTTGGTTGGCCGATGTTCCAAAACTTTCTGTTACACAGTTTATGACAATTTCTTTATCGGCGTTTATGAATAATTGTTGAATTTTGAATAAAAAGCGCATTTCGATAAAAAAAAGGCCCTGAGTAGCATTTAACTCAGTTATGTGGGGAAACTACCAGAGGGGTATGGCGACAGGAGGCGGCCAAAGCAATACTTTGGCCGCTAAAAGCTACGCCTTGTGGCGATTATCGGGCAGGAATATTGTAATAATGCCGAGCAATGGCAAGAAGGCACATATTTTGTAGACCAACTCGATGCTGGTGTGGTCAGCAATTAACCCAAGCACCGCTGCGCCAAGGCCACCCATGCCAAAGGCAAATCCGAAAAAGAGCCCGGAAACCATACCGATACGGCCAGGAAGCAGTTCCTGGGCATACACCAGGATGGCGGAGAATGCGGAGGCTAAAATGAAGCCAATGATCACCGTCAGGACGCCCGTCCAGTAAAGTGATGCGTAGGGTAAAACAAGGGTAAATGGCGCCACGCCGAGGATAGAGCCCCAAATCACGTATTTTCTGCCAATCTTATCCCCCACGGGGCCACCGATCACCGTGCCTGCCGCGACGGCAAACAGGAAAGCGAACAGGTGAATCTGGGCATTTTGTACGGATAATCCGAATTTTTGCATCAGGTAGAAAGTGAAGTAGCTGCTGATGCTCGCCATATAAAAGTATTTAGAGAATATCAGCAGCAGCAAAATAGAAACCGCCAGAATCACTTTGTTGCGCGGCAGCGGGTTGATCACCGGCATGGCAGGGCGGCTTTTGGCGATTTTATGCTGAGCGGCGTACCAGCGGCTAATTTGCAGCAGAACCACGATAGCCAGCAGGGCGGCTAGCACGAACCACGCCACGTTACCTTTACCGTAAGGCGCGATAATAATAGCTGCCAGTAATGGCCCCAGAGAGCTGCCGAAGTTACCGCCCACCTGGAACAGCGACTGCGCAAGTCCGTGGCGGCCACCGGACGCCATACGCGCCACGCGCGAGGACTCAGGGTGGAAGACGGACGAACCGGTACCCACCAAAGCAGCAGCCACCAGAACGGCCGGGAAGCTGCCCGCCAGCGCCAGTAGCACCAGGCCGCAAAGGGTAAAGCACATACCGATCGGCAACGACCACGGCATCGGGTATTTGTCGGTGTAGTAGCCCACCAGCGGCTGTAGCAGCGATGAAGAGAGCTGGAAGGTCAGGGTGATCATCCCGATTTGCATAAAGCTCAGGGAGAACTCGGCCTGAAGTAGCGGATAGATAGCCAGAATCAGCGACTGGATCATGTCGTTAAGCAGGTGGGAGAGGCTTATAGCGCCGAGGATCCCAAATGCGGTGCGCGCTTTTTTTTGCTCCGGGGGCGTGCCCGGCTGCGTGAGGGTTTGAGAGCTTGCCATAATTACCTGTACGAACGGTTATTGTTTTTAGAGCGGGCGACGCAGGAAATCGTCCGGAAGAAATTCTTACCCTGCTAACATACTCGCGCAGGGGATTTGAAGAAAGTCGCATTTCGGAAAAGATAGCTGTCTATCCTGGTAGCTATCTGTTATTTCTGCGCAGTTACATTTTGACATGGAGATTTGCAATGCGGTTTGCTGCGAAAACAATAACCACGGCGCTGCTGGTGGCATTGAGTTTAACCAGCGCTTCAGCGCTGGCTTGGGAAAAAGACAAGACCTATAAAATTACCATTCTTCATACTAACGATCATCACGGTCACTTCTGGCGCAATGAGTACTCGGAGTACGGCCTGGCGGCACAAAAAACGCTTGTAGACAGCGTGCGTAAAGAAGTCGCGGCAGAAGGCGGCAGCGTGCTGTTGTTGTCCGGGGGTGATATCAACACCGGCGTGCCGGAATCAGACCTGCAGGATGCTGAACCGGATTTTCGCGGTATGAGCCTGATTGGCTATGACGCCATGGCCGTCGGCAACCACGAATTCGACAATCCGTTATCCGTGCTGCGTCAGCAGGAAAAATGGGCGAAGTTCCCGCTGCTGTCCGCCAACATTTATCAAAAAAGTACCGGCGAGCGCCTGTTTAAGCCCTACGCGGTTTTTAAACCTCAGGGCATTAAGGTGGCGGTTATCGGCCTGACCACCGACGATACGGCTAAAATCGGCAACCCGGAATACTTCACCGATATCGAATTCCGCAAGCCTGCGGAGGAAGCCAAACTGGTGATTCAGGAGCTGCAGGGCACCGAAAAGCCTGACGTGATTATCGCCGCAACCCACATGGGCCACTACGATAACGGCAACCACGGTTCAAATGCGCCGGGCGATGTTGAAATGGCAAGAAACCTGCCGGAAGGTGCGCTGACGATGATTGTGGGTGGTCACTCACAGGATCCGGTCTGCATGGCGCAGGAAAACCAGAAGCAGAAAGATTATGTACCGGGTACGCCGTGCGCGCCGGACAGGCAAAACGGCACCTGGATTGTGCAGGCGCATGAGTGGGGAAAATACGTCGGGCGGGCAGATTTTGAGTTCCGCAACGGCGAGATGAAGCTGGTGCATTATCAGCTGATCCCCATCAACCTGAAAAAGAAAATCACCTACGATAACGGGCAAAGTGAGCGCGTACTTTACACGCCTGAAATCGCCGAAAACCAGCAGATGCTTTCCCTGCTGACGCCGTTCCAGAACAAAGGCCAGGCCGCGCTGAAGGTGAAAGTGGGCAGCGTGAACGGGCACCTGGAAGGGGACCGCAGCAAAGTACGCTTTGTGCAGACCAACCTGGCGCGCGTATTGCTGGCGGCACAAATGGCGCGAACCAACGCAGACTTTGCGGTGATGAGCGGCGGCGGCGTGCGCGATTCTATCGAAGCCGGGAACATTACCTATAAAGATGTGCTCAAGGTGCAGCCATTCGGCAACACCGTGGTTTATATCGACATGAACGGCAAAGACGTTGCGGAATACCTTACGGCGGTGGCGCAGAAAACGCCGGACTCCGGCGCTTACCCGCAGTTCTCTAACGTCAGCTTCACCTCAACCGGCGGCAAGCTGAGTAACCTGAAAATCAAAGACCAGCCGATTGATCCGGCCAAAACTTACCGCATGGCCACGCTAAGCTTCAACGGCACCGGCGGCGATGGTTACCCGGAAATTGATAAAAAGCCGGGCTACGTCAACACCGGGTTTGTCGATGCGGAAGTCCTGAAGCAGTACATCGAACAGAACTCCCCGCTGGACGTAAATGCTTACCAACCTAAGGGCGAGGTAAGCTGGAACTAAGCGTTAATCGTGGCGGGCGATATCGGCGAAGCTGGCATCCAGCAGTTTCGCCAGATCGCTTGCCGCGAGTTCGATATCCAGCCCGCGCTTGCCGCCGGAAATGTAGATGCTGGCAAATTCCTGTGCCGGAGCATCAATCACCGTTGGCAGGCGCTTCTTCTGCCCCAGCGGGCTAATGCCGCCCACCAGATAACCGGTGATTCGCTGCGCGACCATCGGGTCCGCCATTTCAACCTTCTTCACGCCCAGCGCCTTAGCGACCTTTTTCAGGTCAAGCTGCCCGGCAACCGGTGCCACCGCCACGGCCAGGTGTTTCATGTCGCCATTCAGCGCCACCAGCAGCGTTTTATATACCTGATCGGCATTCAGCCCCAGTTTGCGGACCACTTCGTCGCCAAAGTTGGTTTCCAGCGGATCGTGCTCATAGGCATGAATTTGAAAGCTGATTTTGTTTTTTTCGAGGAGTTTTACCGCGGGAGTCATGGTTTCCTTCTTTATTCGTTGTTTTGAAAACGCACAAAATAGTAATCATAGTGATATACTTGACGAGTAATATAGCGCTACACAATAGTGATGGCGTAAACCATCACATTAAGCGACAATTCAGCTTCGGTTGCTTCGGCAGCCGGGATAAACAGAATAATAAATGAAATTCCTCTTTGACGGGCCAATAGAAATATTGGCCATTTTTTTATCCTTTTTTCAGCATTTCTGGCAGGTTACCTTCGCCGTAAAGGTGCAATGCCCCGACGGCAACCACATAGCGCCCGGCGGGCAGCTGTTGCAGAAACGCCTGCCACTGGCGGTTTCGCTGATGCATCAACACGTCATACAGTGCATCGCCAAAGGTGTTCGGTAGCGCAATATTGCCTTGCTGCGGCGGCGTTTCCAGCCACCAGCCAATCATGATCTGCAGCAGCCGCGCGTTGGTGTGCCAGTGCTCCAGCGTGTCGTTCAGCAGCGGCAGCCCACCTTCAGGTAACCCCTTCAATAATTCTATCTGGCTTTGCGCGCCTTCAAGCTCGGTGACCGGCACGCCGTAGCGCTGTGCAGCTTCCAGAAGCTGATAGTCGATGCCGTAGTCCGGGCGAAGGCCAAGCCGCTGTGCCTGATGCGCCTGTAAAATCAGTGCCACCTGCCAGGCGGGCTGGTGCTCAATGCTGCTCAGTGAAATACCTAACTCGCTGCACAGGCTCAGCACCTGCTGGTAATCGTCTGGAGCCAGACGAGCCTCCAATTCGATGTCCTCCACTATTTCGCTGAACGGCGAATCGCCAGAGCGGATATCTGCCTCGACGATCAGCGCATCTGCCGTGCGAAGTTTGTCCACCAGGCGTGAGGAAAGCGGAGCCATGTCCCGGGTACCCATATGAATGCTGCCCACGAGGTGCAAATGGCGCTTGCCGGGGAGCGTGATATCAAGGGCAGGCCAGGGATAAGTAGAGGCTGTCAGGCTGGAAAGCAGTGCGCTAAGACGTTGGAACAAACCCATATCGCGATTCCCTGGCTAAAAAGCCATGCTAACGCCCTGGGCTGGAAGGGGAAAGGAAAAAGTCGGCCTTCCGCTCAAAAGGAGAAGGGAAGGCCGCTGAGAAGTTAGTCTTTCGGTTTAAAGCGCAGCAGGCGGTTGGCGTTGCTGACCACGGTGATGGAAGACAGCGCCATCGCGGCACCGGCAACCACCGGGTTGAGCAGCGTGCCGGTCAGCGGGTAAAGCACGCCCGCGGCAATCGGAATGCCAAGCGAGTTGTAAACGAACGCCCCCATCAGGTTTTGCTTCATGTTCCGCAGCGTGGCTTTGGAAATGGCCAGCGCATCGGCAACGCCCACCAGGCTGTGACGCATCAGCGTAATGGCGGCGGTTTCAATGGCGACATCGCTGCCGCCACCCATCGCAATCCCTACCTCGGCCTGAGCCAGCGCCGGGGCATCGTTAATGCCGTCGCCGACCATCGCCACCTGGCGGCCCTGCTGCTGCAACTGCTTGATAGCGTCAGCTTTGCCGTCCGGCAGCACGCCCGCAATCACTTCATCAATGCCGACTTCTTTGGCGATAGCGTTGGCGGTCACCGGGTTATCGCCGGTGAGCATGACCAGGCGGTAGCCGTTACGGTGCAGGCGCTGGAGCGCACTGACACTGTCGCTGCGAAGCGGGTCGCGGATGGCTAACAGCGCCATGAGCTGGCCGTCTACCGCCAGCAGCACCGGGGTTGCGCCCAGGCGAGCCTGAGTATCAATGCTGTCGGCAAGTGGCTGAGTGTCCACGCCCTGCTCATCGAGCAATGCTTTGTTGCCCAGCAGCAGTTTATGCCCGTCCACCTCACCGCTGACGCCGAGCCCGCGCAAAGTACGGAACGACGTCACTTCCGGCAGCGTCGAACTGCCTGCTTTTTCAATAATGGCGCGAGCAAGCGGGTGGCTTGAACCCTGCTCAAGCGCGGCTGCAAGGCGTATCGCTTGCACCTCGTCCACGCCGGCGCGGGTTTCCACGGCGACCACCTGCGGTTTGCCTTCGGTCAGCGTGCCCGTTTTGTCAAAGACCACAGTATCCAGCGTGCTGGCGCGCTGCAGGGCATCGGCATCACGAACCAGAACGCCAAATTCGGCGGCACGGCCCACGCCTGAAATAATCGACATCGGCGTGGCAAGGCCCAGGGCGCAAGGGCAGGCGATAATCAGCACCGTGGTGGCAATGACCAGGGTGTAAACAATTTGCGGTGCAGGGCCGACGAAGTACCAGATGGCGGCACTGATCAGCGCGATAGCAACGACGACCGGCACAAACACGGCAGAAATTTTATCGGCAAGCTGGCCGATTTCCGGCTTGCTGCTCTGCGCCTGGCGAACCATGCGGATAATACGTGACAGCGTGGTGTGGCTGCCGGTGGCGGTGGCGGTGAACAGCACGCTGCCGTCCTGCACTACAGTCCCGGCGTGAATCCCATCGCCGTTTGATTTTTGCATCGGCACCGGTTCGCCGGTCAGCATCGCTTCGTCGAACCAGGCTTCACCTTGGGTGATTTCCCCGTCAACCGGCACGCGGTCGCCGGTGGTCAGGCGCAGCGTCATTCCGGCGGTGACTTCCGCCAGCGGTAAGGTTTTCTCGCCTTCTTCCGTCACCACTCGCGCGGTCGGCGGCGTTAAGTCCAGCAGGCGTTCAAGCGCTTTAGAAGAGCGCTGACGTGCGCGCTGTTCCAGCATATGGCCGAGATTTATCAGGCCGATGATCATCGCGCTGGCCTCGTAGTAGAGGTGGCGGGCTTCCATCGGGAAGTGCTGCGGCCAGATATTCACGGTAATCGAATAGAGCCAGGCCGCGCCGGTGCCGAGGGCGACGAGCGTGTCCATGGTGGCCGCGCGGTTCATCAGGCTGCGCCAGGCGCTACGGTAAAAATGACCGCCGGCAAAGACCATCACCCCAAGGGTAATAATACCGATGGTCAGCCACAGGGAGCGGTTGCTCTCGGTGACCATCATGTTGTCGCCGATCATGCCCCAGATCATCACCGGGATCCCGACGGCGAGGGCAACAATCGCCTGCCAGCGGAAGCGCTTCATGGCAGCGTTCGCCGTTTCTTGCTGGCGCTCGCGGCGTTTCTGATCGTCTTCAATCGCTTCGGCACCGTAGCCGGCACTTTCCACGGCTTTGACCAGCGATTCTGCGGAGGCGGTGCCCATCACCAGCGCACTGCGCTCCGCAAGGTTAACCCGTGCCTGGCTGACGCCCGGTACATTTTGTAAGGCATTTTGCACCCGGGAGACGCAGCTGGCGCAGCTCATACCGCCGATCAGCAACTGCTGGCTGTCATCGTCGGTAGAGGCTGCCGGAAGCGAAGGGGCGACCGCTGTCAGTGCTTCCGACGGAGTTGATGACTCTGCCAGCGGTTCAGCCTTTGGGTGGCTGGCGACTTCTGCGCCGTATCCCGCTTGTTGGACAGTTTCCACTAACGCTTCCGGTGTGGCACTGCCGGTAACGCGGGCGTGGGTTTGGGTGACTTCAGCCTGCTCAACGTCTGCACGCTGCTCGAGGCTCTCTTTGACGCGTTTAACACAATGGCCGCAGGTCAGGCCATCCAGATTCAGATCCACAATGTGTGACATCGCGAGACTCCTGTATGATGGTGAGGTGAAATATTGACCGAAAGGATGATTCGGTTAACTATGAAAGAGGTTAAACCTTCCATCAAGGGGAAGGTCAAGGAGCAAAAATGAATATTAGCGATGTGGCGAAAAAAACCGGGCTAACCAGCAAGGCGATTCGTTTTTACGAAGAGAAAGGGCTGGTCACGCCGCCGTTTCGTGCCGACAACGGCTACCGCAGCTATACGCAAAAGCATCTCGATGAGCTGACGCTGCTGCGTCAGGCCCGTCAGGTTGGGTTTAATCTGGAAGAGTGCAAAGAGCTGGTGAGCCTGTTTAACGATCCGGCCCGGCACAGCGCGGACGTAAAAGCCCGCACTTTGCAGAAAGTCGCGGATATCGAGCGGCACATTATTGAGCTGCAGAATATGCGCCAGCATTTGCTCACGCTGGCAGAGGCTTGCCCGGGTGATGAAAGCGCCGATTGCCCGATCATCGACAATCTTTCCGGCTGCTGCCATCGCCACGAGATAAACTAAACCGCCTTAATTTTGAGCGTTATGCCTTCCACGGCCAGCACCACAACTTCACAGCCCGCCGGGAGATCTTCATCGGCGGTGACTGGCCAACTGCTGTCGGCCACGCGTACATGTCCCCGGCCATTGACCAGCGCCGCTTCAAGACGGAAGCGGCGGCCAACCAGCTGCTGCCCGCGCTGATTCAGCACTTCACCTGGAATTTGCTGCTTGCGGCTGGACAGCCAGCGCCACCAGAGAAAGGCGGCGATCAGTGTCAGCAGGGCAAAGCAGACGCCCTGCGTTTCCCAGCCAAGCGGCAGCAGCCAGACCAGCAGGCCGGTGATTACCGCCGCCACGCCGCTCCACAGCAGATAGCCGCTGGCGCCGAGCATCTCCGCCGCCAGCAGCAGTCCGCCAAGCGCAAGCCAGAAGACGTGTGGGTGCGCGAGAATACTGTCGATCATTTTTTACGCTCGGTGCCGCTCTGGGCGATAAGTTCGCTGATCCCGGCGATGGAGCCCATCAGGCTGGAGGCATCCAGCGGCATCAGCACCACTTTGCTGTTATTGGCCGACCCGATTTGCTGCAGCGCGTCGGTGTATTTTTGGGCCACGAAGTAGTTCACCGCCTGAATATCCCCTTTGGCGATAGCTTCGGACACCATTTGCGTGGCGCGGGCTTCTGCTTCGGCACTACGCTCGCGGGCTTCCGCCTCGAGGAAAGCAGACTGGCGCTCACCCTCAGCTTTCAGGATCTTCGACTGCTTTTCACCTTCGGCTTTGACGATCTCCGCCTGGCGGATCCCTTCGGCCTCAAGAATGTAGGCACGCTTGGTACGCTCGGCTTTCATCTGGGCGTTCATCGCATCAATCAGCTCAGCCGGCGGGCGCACGTCGCGGATTTCGATACGGGTGATTTTAATGCCCCACGGGTTGGTGGCTTCGTCGACGATGTGCAGCAGGCGGGTGTTGATGTTGTCGCGCTGGGACAGCATTTCATCCAGCTCCATCGAGCCGAGCACGGTACGGATGTTGGTCATCGTCAGGTTGATGATCGCCAGCTCAAGGTTGCTGACTTCATAGGCGGCGCGCGGGGCGTCAACCACCTGAATGAAGCACACGGCGTCAATGGCGACGTTGGCGTTGTCTTTGGAAATGACTTCCTGAGAAGGGATGTCGAGCACCTGTTCCATCATGTTGATTTTGCGGCCTATGCGATCCATAAACGGCACCACAAGATTCAGGCCTGGCATCAGGGTTTTGGTGTAGCGGCCAAAGCGTTCGACGGTCCATTGGAAGCCCTGGGGCACGATTTTTACCCCGGCCGCCACAATCACCAGCGCCACGAGAATTAATACGGGGATCACGATAAGCATTAAAAAACCTCCTGTTTGTTTTGCATTCAGTCTAACTGCTTAATTTGAAACATTCAGCAACATCCCTGAGCCCGATGAGAATTAATTGCTGCTTTCCTTTTTATTATGCCTAAATGGAATGATTTTCATGGAGTAAGTTCATTTCACGCATGGTGTTCGCAGGCGTAGTATCGAATGCTTCGGCAGCTCGCGCTATCGGGCGGGCGGTATTTGGCAAGAACACTTATCCCGGTGAGGAAGCAATGGGAACAATAATAGCTGAGCAGCATCAGGCGAATAACAACCGCTGGCAGAAAATTGTGGAAGAATTAATTTCACCCATGGCGATTGATATTGACGGCAACGGCCCGGCAGATATTCGGGTGAACAATCCAGATTTCTTCAAGCGGATATTACAGGAAGGTTCTCTCGGCCTGGGGGAAAGCTATATGGACGGCTGGTGGGACTGCGACCGGCTGGACATTTTATTTACCCGGATTTTGCGCCACGGCCTGGACAGCAAAATGCCGAAGCATTTCTCCGACCTGCTGCGTATTGCCGGGGCCAGAGTTTTTAATTTGCAGTCCCGGAAACGTGCCTGGATAGTCGGCAAAGAGCACTACGATATTGGCAACGATCTGTTTGCGGCGATGCTCGATCCGTATATGCAATATTCCTGCGGCTACTGGAAAGACGCGGGCAATCTGGAAGAATCTCAGCGTAGCAAGTTGCATATGATCTGCGAAAAACTGCAGCTCAAAGCGGGCATGAAGCTGCTGGATATCGGCTGCGGCTGGGGCGGGCTGGCGCAATATGCGGCGCAGGAATATGGCGTCTCCGTCGTCGGCGTGACTATTTCGGCGGAACAGCAAAAAATGGCGCAGGATCGCTGCCGGGGTCTGGACGTTGAGATCCTGTTGCAGGACTATCGCGACCTCAATAGCAAATTTGATCGCATTGTTTCCGTGGGCATGTTCGAACACGTCGGGCCAAAAAACTACAATACCTATTTTGAAGTTGCTGCCCGCAATTTAAAACCTGATGGCCTGTTCTTGCTGCACACCATTGGTTCGAATGAAACGGATTTAAACGTCGACCCGTGGATCAACAAATACATCTTCCCTAATGGCTGTTTGCCTTCGGTGCGCCACATTGCCAGCGCCAGTGAAAAACATTTCATTATGGAAGACTGGCACAATATCGGGGCGGATTACGACAGAACGCTGATGGCCTGGTACGATAATTTCCTCCGCTGCTGGCCTAATATCTCGCGTAATTATGACGAGCGCTTCAAACGGATGTTTACTTATTATTTGAATGCCTGCGCGGGCGCATTTCGCGCGAGGAATATTCAGCTTTGGCAGGTGCTGTTAAGTCCGAATGGGGTGGACGGCGGGATCCGCGTGTATAGATAAACAGAAGGCCGGAATATCCGGCCTTTTCTGTTTTCAGCTGATTAATACATCAACGCATAAATCTGACGGCGGTATTTGGACGCAAGCGCGTCGCCGGTGCCCAGCGCGGCCAGAATCTCCATCATCATTTTGCGTGCCTGGCCGTCGGCGGCACCCAGGTCTTTTTTCAGGTGGGTGTAAAGCAGCTCCAGCGCTTCTTCGTTCCGGCCAACCTGATGCAGCTGCAGCGCGAGCTGGCTGGCGAGCTGGGCGTTGTCCGGCTCGTTTTGAACCTGCTGCTGCAGCTGCTGAATTTCCGGCGTGTCGGCGGCCTGTTTCAGCAGTTCAATCTGGGAAACCAGCGCCTGATAGCGGGTGTCCTGGTCCTGCAAAGGCACGGTTTTCAGGACCGCTTCGGCGTCTTCGCTGCGGTTCAGGGCAATCTGCACTTCCGCCAGCAGCAGGCCAATTTCGCTGTTCTGGCCAGACAGCTGCCACGCATCTTTCAGCAGCGGCAGGGCTTCGGCGTGTTTGCCTTCCTGCATCAGTTCTACGGCCTGCTGGGCTTTCAGCTCTTCTTCACGCGGCAGCACTTTGTCGAGCAGGGCGCGAATCGCCTCTTCCGGTTGCGGCCCCTGGAAACCGTCCACCGGCTGACCATTCTGGAACAGATAGACGGTAGGAATGGAGCGCAGGCCAAACTGCGAAGCCACCATCTGTTCGGCGTCGCAGTCCACTTTGGCGAGAATAAACTGGCCGCTGTATTGGGCCGCGAGCTTGTCCAGGATCGGCGTTAACTGCTCGCAATGCTGGCTGCGGGCAGACCAGAAATAAAACAGCACCGGCTTAGCCATAGACTGTTCCAGCGTCTGATGCAGGTTCGCTTCGGTAATGTTGATAATGTTTTCTGCGGACATGGGCGATTCTCTGTTAAGCATTTGTTTTTTTACATGGGGACTGAGGCCGGGACTTCAACTCAGCGCCGTAAAATTTTGTCCATTGCGCACGCTGGCAGCAGGCGGCGGAGCACGGTAATCACGTGAGTTACCACGGTCACCGGGTAGCGCAGCTTCGGCCTTGGGCTTTCAAAAGCATGGCGTACTTTCGCTACCACCGCTTCCGGGCCGAGCGTAAACCGCGCGGCAATCCCCGGATTCTCTACCGGTTTGTCGCTTTGGGTTTGATTGACGTTATCGGTAAAGCGGGTGCGTATCGGCCCCGGCTCAATCAGGCTGACTTTAATCCCGCTGTGGCGAAGCTCCATGCGCAGCGCGTCGGACCACGCTTCCAGCGCATATTTACTGGCGGCGTAGGCCCCACGACCCGGCGTGGAAATCAGCCCCATCACCGAGCTGGTCATCACGATGCGGCCTTCCTGATGAGGCTGCATGGCCGGCAGCAGCAGCATGGTGAGCTGGTGCGTGCCGAAGAAGTTGGTGGAAAATTGTTGCTCAAGCTGTTCACGGGAAATGGCGTTCAGCGGGCCATACACGCCGTAGCCACCGTTATTAAACAGCCCGTACAGGCGGTTGCCGGTGATGGTAATCACCTCGGCGGCGGCGCGTTGGACGCTTTCCGCATCATCAAGATCGAGCTCAATGCCGGTAAACCCAAGCTGATTCATGCGCTCTACATCGGCCGGTTTGCGGCAGGCGGCGAGAATGTTATAGCCAAGCTTCTGTAACTCCTGCGCGCTGGCTAAGCCAATCCCGCTGGAGCAGCCTGTAATTAAAACGGATTTTTGCATAACTTTACCCGAAGGGCGCCCCGATTATTTATCAGTCGTGTTTAACTATCTCGTTGTATCCGACGCGGCTGCGCCGGTTATTTAGAGAGTAACGGAGTCAGCCGCGTCGCCATCCAGTCGGCGATAAACGGCTGAGCATCCCGATTAGGGTGAATGCCGTCATCCTGCATCCATTGCGGTTTCAGATACACCTCCTCCATAAAGAACGGGAGCAGGGGAATATCAAACGCTTTGGCAAGCTGCGGATAAATAGCGCTAAACGCCTCATTATAGCGGCGTCCGTAGTTGGCGGGCAGGCGAATTTGCATCAGCATCGGCTGCGCACCGGCAGCCTTCACGTCGGTGATAACCTGGTTGAGGTTTTTTTCTACCTCCTGAGGCTGGAACCCACGCAGGCCGTCGTTGCCGCCAAGTTCCACTAAAACCCAGCGGGGCTGGTGCTGTTTTAACAGCGCCGGCAGGCGAGCCAGGCCCTGCGCTGCGGTATCGCCGCTGATGCTCGCATTCACGACTTTTGTACCCTGCGGCTGCCATTTGGCATCCAGCAGAGCGGGCCAGGCGCTGGTGGCCGCCATACGGTAACCGGCGCTCAGGCTATCGCCTAAAATCAATAACGTGTCCGCCGCGGCGGCGCGGAAAGTCATCAAAGCCAGAAACAGGAAGGGCAAATGCCAGCGGAAAACATTGTTGAAGTTCATCATCTTAGTAAGTCCGTGGGTCAGGGTGAACACGAGCTTTCCATCCTTACCGGAGTTGAGCTGGTTGTCAAACCGGCCGAAACCATCGCCCTGATTGGCGAGTCAGGATCGGGCAAGTCCACGCTGCTGGCGATTCTGGCCGGGCTTGATGACGGCACGGACGGCGAAGTCCACCTTTGCGGTCAGCCGCTGCACAGCATGGATGAAGAGGCCAGAGCGGCGCTGCGTGCGAAGAACGTCGGCTTTGTGTTTCAGTCCTTTATGCTGGTGCCTACACTTAATGCTCTGGAAAACGTGGAGCTTCCCTCGCTGCTGCGCGGCGAAAACAGTTCGGCCAGCCGCGCACAGGCGAAAGCGCTGCTGGAACAACTGGGCTTAGGCAAACGCCTCGATCACCTGCCTGCACAACTCTCCGGGGGTGAGCAGCAGCGCGTGGCGCTGGCTCGCGCGTTTAACGGCAAGCCGGGCGTGCTGTTTGCCGATGAACCCACCGGTAACCTCGACAGGCAAACCGGCGACCGCATTGCCGACCTGCTGTTTTCCCTCAACCGTGATTTCGCCACCACGCTGATCCTCGTCACCCACGACGAACAGCTGGCGGCACGCTGCGACCGCCGCCTGCGGCTGCGCGAAGGCAAATTGTGGGAGGAAGCATGATAGCCCGCTGGTTCTGGCGCGAGTGGCGCTCTCCCTCGCTGCTGATTGTCTGGCTGGCGCTTAGCCTGGCGGTGGCCTGTGTGCTGGCGCTTGGCAGCATCAGCGACAGAATGGAAAAAGGCCTCAGTCAGCAAAGCCGCGAGTATATGGCGGGCGACCGGACGTTGCGTAGCGCCCGCGCCGTTCCAGACGAATGGCTGACTCAGGCGCAAAGCGATGGCTTAAAGGTCGGCAAACAGCTGAGCTTCGCCACCATGACCTTTGCCGGTGACACGCCGCAGCTTGCCGATGTGAAAGCGGTCGACGGCGTTTATCCGATGTACGGCGAGCTGGAAACCAACCCGCCGGGCCTGAAGCCTGAGCCTGGCACCGCGCTGCTGGCGCCGCGCCTGCTGGCTTTGCTCAACCTGAAAGTGGGCGACAACATTGACGTTGGCGATGCCACGCTGCGTATTGTCGGGCAGGTGATTCAGGAGCCGGACGCCGGGTTTAACCCGTTCCAGATTGCGCCGCGACTGATGATGAACCTGGCTGACGTCGAGAAAACCGGGGCGGTGCAGCCGGGAAGCCGCATTAGCTGGCGCTACAAGTTTGGCGGCAACCCGCAGCAGCTGCTGCAGTATGAAAACTACCTGCTGCCGAAGCTGAAGCCGGAGCAGCGCTGGATCGGCATGGAGCAGGACGAAGGCGCGCTGGGCAAATCCCTGGAGCGTTCTCAGCAGTTCCTGCTGCTTTCCGCCTTGCTGACATTGCTGCTGGCCGTGGCCGCGATTGCCGTGGCGATGAGCCATTACTGCCGCAGCCGCTACGACCTGGTGGCGATCCTGAAAACGCTGGGGGCGGGCAGGGCAGCGCTACGGAAACTGATTATCGGCCAGTGGCTGATGGTGCTGGTGCTCTCAGCGATTGCCGGAGGCGCCGTCGGCTTGCTGTTCGAGGCCGCTCTGATGCAACTGTTGAAGCCGGTATTGCCCGCCGCATTGCCGCCAGCGAGCCTGTGGCCGTGGGTGTGGGCTATCGGCGCGATGGTCACTATCTCCGTGCTGGTGGGGCTGCGCCCATACCGGCTGCTGCTGGCCACTCAGCCATTGCGCGTCTTGCGCCGTGACGCCGTGACCAACGTCTGGCCGCTGAAAATTTATCTGCCGGTTATCAGCGTGGTGGTGGTGTTGCTGCTGGCGTTACTAATGGGCGGCAGTTCGCTGCTATGGGCGGTGCTGGCGGGCACGTTGGTGCTCGCGGCGCTGTGTGGCCTCGTCGGCTGGGGCGTGCTGAAGCTGCTGAAAAAGCTGACGCTGAAAAACCTGGCCCTGCGCCTGGCGGTTAACCGCCTGCTGCGCCAGCCGTGGGCGACGCTCAGTCAACTGGCGGCGTTCTCGCTGTCGTTTATGCTGCTGGCATTGCTGTTAGTGCTGAGGGGAGACTTGCTTGACAGATGGCAGCAGCAGCTGCCGCCGGAAAGCCCGAACTACTTCCTGGTGAACATTGCGCCGGAGCAGGTTCAGCCGGTGAAAACCTTCCTTGCCGACCACCAGGTGATCCCGGAGTCGTTCTATCCCATTGTACGGGCGCGCATGACGGCGATTAACGGACAGTCCACCGAGGGCAACCCGGATGAGGCGCTGAACCGCGAGCTGAATCTGACCTGGCAGAGTGAGAAGCCGGATCATAACCCTATCCTGGCGGGAAGCTGGCCGCCGAAGGCCGGGGAAGTGTCGATGGACGACGGCGTGGCGAAACGCCTGAACATTAAACTCGGCGACAGCGTGACCTTTATGGGGGATACCCAGGACTTTACCGCGAAAGTCACCAGCCTGCGCAAGGTGGACTGGGAAAGTCTGCGGCCAAACTTCTACTTTATCTTCCCGCCGGGCGCGCTGGACGGGCAGCCGCAGAGCTGGCTCACCAGCTTCCGCTGGGAGGGGAATAACGGCCTGCTGACCCAGCTTAACCGCGAGTTCCCGACCGTCAGCCTGCTGGATATCGGGGCTATCCTGAAACAAATCGGCCAGGTGCTGGAGCAGGTCAGCCGCGCGCTGGAGGTGATGGTGGTGCTGGTGACCGCCTGTGGCCTGCTGCTGTTGCTGGCTCAGGTACAGGTGGGTATGCGCCAGCGCCATCAGGAACTGGTGGTTTATCGCACGCTGGGCGCGGGTAAAAAGCTGCTCAGAACCACGCTGTGGTGCGAGTTTGCCGTGCTGGGGCTGGTGTCCGGTCTGGTAGCAACCATCGGCGCGGAAACGGCGCTGGGCGTACTGCAAACGCGCGTGTTCGACTTCCCGTGGGAGCCGGATTTGCGCCTGTGGATCGTGCTGCCGGTGACCGGGGCGGTATTGCTGTCGCTGTGCGGCGGCTGGCTGGGCGTTCGTTTGCTGAAAGGGAAGGCGCTGTTCCGCCAGTTTGTCGTCTGAGGAGGCCGGGCAGGGATGCCTGGCTATCGCTATAAACTTTGTTATATTTCGCTATTTATTGCGTTAGAACATATTTTCTGCATTTATTGATGTTTTTTTAATATCTATTAAGAAAAGACTGATAGATAACCGCACGAATTAATAAAAATCCCTCAGAAATCGGGCTTAATAAGCGTTAATATGCCCCCGCTTATAATAAATATGGTTACTAGGGATTACAGATGAAATCAAATTTGCGCGCTTTACCATTACTGATTGGGGCCGGCCTGCTTGCAGGTATGGCGTCTTTCGCTGCTAACGCAGAAATCACCGTCCTGAAGCAAGATCCGCAGGCCGGGAACCCGCTCAGCCGCCTCAATTTCACCGTGGGCGGCAGTATTCGTCCACAGTTTAATATGATGTCCGGTGACGGCGATAAGGGCTCTTACAAACGTAATGGCTTTGATGGCGGCACCCGTTTCCGCTTCGCAGCTGATTATTATCTGTTCGATGATATTAGCTGGATCAGCTATTACGAGCTGGGCGTGAATATTCCGGCGGTCTTCGAGTGGGATAACCACTATGCAGAAGGCGCGAACAATACTACTCGCCGTATGCTCTATACCGGCCTGAAAAGCAAAACCTGGGGTCAACTGACCTACGGCCAGCAAAACAGCATCTACTATGATGTGGTTGGCGCGAAAACCGATATCTGGGACTACGACATGATCGGTCAGGCTCCAGGTAACGGCATGAACGGCGACTACGACGGTTCTTACCGTTCCCGCAACATGCTGAAGTACAAAAACACCTTCGGCGATGCGGACGTGTACGCTTCTTACCTGTTTGAAGATCACGATATTCGTGCCACCAACGGCATGCGCTACAAGCGTAAAGGCGGCGGCTCTCTGGGCGTGGATTACCACATCACCAAAGACCTGACCTGGGGTACCGCATGGAACTACACCCGTGCCGATATGCGTAACCCGACCGACGGCGACAGCAAGTCTTACAACCAGAACATCTACGGTACGGCGCTGAGCTGGAAACCGGACAACTGGACGTTCAGCTTCGGCGGCGGCTGGTACCAGAACTTCCTGACCACCAAGCTGAAAGACGTGAACAACTACTTCTCCGGCGACGCGTGGGGCATCGAGTACTTCGCGGGTTACACCATCCCGGTTGGCCAGTACGCGGTGAAATCCGTACAGCCATACTTCATGGGTGACCGCCTGCAGTACGTGACCGGCCGCAGCTACCAGCGCATCGACAACGGTGTGGGCGTGAGCTTCAAGCTGGATTACGGCTTCCAGGTGGATTACGAGCACGTCTTCACCTCCAGCACCGACAACCTGGGCGACATGAACCTGGTTCGTCTGCGCTACGATTTCTAATCGTGCCTCTGGCGGGTGGCAGCCTTGCTGCCCGCCTCATTCAGCGTTTCCTGCCTTATTTTTTATCTAATCAGAAACGGGTAAGCATGTTCGGGCCTTGAAGGCTTTGCGCCACTGTGTGGGCGTGGTTTTAAAACGCAGTCTGAAATGATGCCTGAGTGTTTCCGCTGAGCCGAATCCAGACTGTTCTGCCACCTGGTCAATGCTGAGTTTTTCGCTTTCCAGCAGCGCACAAGCCTTTTCCAGCCGGAGGCTGAGCATCCACTCGCCCGGCGTAGTGCCGGTGGCATCCTTGAACCGGCGGATGAAGGTCCGGCGGCTCATGCCCGCTTGCCTGGCTAACTGTTCAATCACCAGGGGCGCATTGAGATGGTGGCGCAAATCGTCCAGCAACGGCGCCAGACTTTTGGTGCTGCGTTTAGGAACGGGTTGTTGGACCCTCTGTGCCTGGCTGCCTTCCCGTAACGGGGGCGTAATCATGCGCTGCGCAGTCCGGTTGGCGATTTCAATCCCGTAATCACGACGAATAAGATGCAGACAGAGATCGACCCCAGCGACACCGCCTGCGGAGGTGATCAGGCTGCCCTCATCGACGTAAATCATGCTGTGCTCCACCTGCACCGCAGGGAACCTGTTCGCGAGGATCTCGGTGCTGTTCCAGTGGGCGGTGGCTCGCTTGCCGTCCAGCAATCCTGTTTCGCAGAGAATAAAACTGCCGGCGCAAATCGACACTATGCGGGAACCATTTTGATGGGCGCGTTGTAAGGCGGCAATCAGCGGCTCCGGGGCCGGTTCAAAAATATTTCGCCAGCCGGGGATGACAATTGTCCCGGCGCCGTCCAGCAGCTCCAGTCCGCCATCCACCACTAAACGCACGCCACCCTGAGCGTCAAAAACACCCTTTTCTAACGATGCGACGCGCAAGTCATAGAGAGGCTGGCCGAGCACTTCATCCACGCGGCCAAAAGCTTCGACGGCAATCCCGAATTCAAAAGTGCAGAGACACTGATAGGCCAGCACAACCAGCCGTCGATTTTTCGGTCTAAAAGCGCGGTCTTGATCTGGATTGATGCCTGGCATAGTCGTCCTGTTTCTAAAAATGGCACGATCTTGACGATATCTGACCTGAGCGTCGATTTCTACTTCACCCCGAATCTTTCATGCTGGCACTTTCTTAACGTTTTGCAGGAAATCAGTATGAAAAATCTCTTAGCGCTGATGGCGGTTTGTTTAGCCGCGTTGATGTCGGGCCTGGAAATATCCAGCGTCCCGGTTATCCTGCCGGTGCTGGAAAAGCAGATGCAGGCCAATTTCCGCGAACTGCAGTGGATCATGAATGCTTACACGCTCTCCTGCACGGCGGTGCTGATGGCCACGGGGACGCTGGCGGATAAATATGGCCGCAAGCGTATTTTTATTATCAGCATTGTTGGATTTGGCCTGACGTCGATCCTCTGTGGCCTGTCCCGGACGCCGGAATGGCTTATTGTGGGGCGCTTTTTGCAGGGACTGAGCGGCGGGGCGATGTTAACCAGCCTGATTGCCATCTTGTCGGTTCAGTTTCCGGAAGGAAAAGCGCGCAGCCGGGCGTTTTCCGCCTGGGGGATCACATTTGGCTTTGGGCTGGGCTTTGGCCCCGTCATCGGCGGCGTGCTGGAGGCGTGGTTTAGCTGGCAATGGGTATTTCTGATCCACGGCGTTATTGCGCTGCTCACCCTGGTCTTGACGCTGAAAAATGTTATCGAGTCGCGCGAAAACACCACGAAACCGCTGGATGTCGCTGGCCTGATGACGTTGAGCGTGGGCGTGGTGGGGGCAACCTGGCTCATCACCCAGGGCGAGAACATCGGGTGGAGCAGTCATGAAGCCCAGTTCATCCTACTGGGCACGTTTATCAGCCAGGCGCTGTTCGTCATTATTGAGTTACGCCACCCGCATCCTATGTTTGATTTCTCCGTCTTTCGAATCAGGCCTTTCTCCGGCGCGCTGATGGGATCTGTGGGGATGAATTTCAGCTTCTGGCCGCTGATGATTTATCTGCCGGTTTATTACCAGATAGGGAAGGGCTACAGCATTATGGAGACCGGCATGGCGCTGCTGGCCTATACCTTGCCCACGCTATTAATGCCACCGGTCGGTGAAAAGCTCGTGCTGCGATACGGTGCCGCACGCATCATCCCGCTGGGGCTGCTTGCTATCGGCCTGGGATTTGTGCTGATGAGACTGGGTGTTATCTATCACGTCAGTTTGCTGCCAGGCGCAATACTCTCGGGCATGGCGCTGGGGTTAATTAATACTCCGGTTACCAACACTACCACCGGCTCCGTGGGTGCTAACCGTGTGGGCATGGCTTCCGGGATTGATATCAGTTCACGCCTAATTACGCTCGCCATCAATATTGCGTTAATGGGGAGCCTGCTGGTGGCGGGGATAGCCGAAAGCTTACAGAGTCATATCGACAGCGTGAGCGAAAGGTATGCTCTGGCAGAACAAATAGCCGGCGGCACCAGAGCCACGCTCAGCAGCGATATTATTATTCAGGCGCTGAATAACGGTTTTTCCGGCGTGCTGGCCTACGGCGCTATAGGCGTGGGCTGTTTGTCGCTGGCGAGTTATTTGCTGTTCAATTTCAAAACAAACGTTAAGCGCAAACGGGCGGCATCCTGCGCTGATTAGCTCATCCCAATGCAAAGCGGGTTTTCCGCTTTGCTTGGTTGTTATTCGCAAATGCCCTGTTCATGCCCGCCGCGCCTTCTCCCGCGAGCAAGATGAAATATTTTCAATTAACCCTGTTAACGGAATGTGCCATCTTATTCTGTCCAGTTGGATCAACAACTTAGTAAGCGGCCCGTGAAAGAGGCTCGCCTCAGGACACCACACATCATTCTGTTAGGGAGAATACCCATGGGAAATCATTTCGGCTGGCGCGTGGCGACCGGCGCTTTACTTCTGGCCAGCGGCCTGCAGTTTGCTCAGGCTAACAGCGACCCGCACACCATTGTCTTCGGCGTAGCGCCGGGGCCATACGGAGACATGGTCAAACAGGCCATCGCCCCGTCGTTAAAAGAGAAAGGCTATAAAGTCGTGGTGCGCGAGTTCAGCGACTACGTGCAGCCCAACATGGCGCTGGCCAACGGCAGCATCGACGCCAACCTGTTCCAGCACTCGCTGTACTTCGACAAATTCACCGCCGACAAAAACCTCAAGCTGGCGAAGCTTATCACCGTGCCAACCGCCGGGATGGGCATTTATTCCCATAAAGTCAAAAGCCTGGACGAGCTGAAGAAGGGCGATATTGTCACCCTGTCTAACGACCCGACCAACCTCGCCCGTGGGCTGCGCTTCCTGCAGTCGATGGAGCTTATCACCATCAAAGAGAACATTGACCCGACCAAAGCCTCCGAGCGCGATATCGCCACCAACCCGAAAGGCCTGGTGTTTAAATCGCTGGAAGCCGCACAGCTGCCTCGCACGCTGGACAGCGCCAGCGCCGCGCTGGTCAACGGTAACTTTGCCATTGCCGCCGGGCTAAAACTCTCTTCCGCGCTCAAACAGGAACACCTGGACGAGAACCTCAAAAACATCATCGCGGTGCGTGCCGAAGATGCGGATAAACCGTTCGCCAAAGACATCGTGGAGACCGTGAAATCCCCGGCCTACGAAAAAGCGATCGACGATCCGCAGAATATTTTCAACGCCTTCCAGAAACCGGACTGGATGGTTGCCGCCGATAAAAAGTAATAGATCAAAGCGGGCAGGCGGGATGCCTGCCTTTTGTCGCTGATTTGAGGTTGTCATGATTGAGATTGAAAAGGTCTGCGTGGACTTCCCCACGGGCCGGTGCCAGACCAGCCGGGCCGTGAACGATGTTTCGCTGCACATTGGCGCGGGGGAGATTTTTGGCATTGTCGGCACCAGCGGAGCCGGGAAAAGTACCTTATTACGTACTCTGAACGCGCTCCAGCGCCCAAGTGAGGGTCGCGTAAAAATCGGTGGGACTGAGATCACCGCGCTGCGGGGGGCCGAGCTGCGCAAAGCGCGTCAGCGTATCGGCATGATTTTCCAGCACTTCAATTTGATGCACACCCGGACGGTCAGGCAGAACGTGGCGTTCAGCCTCAAAGCCGCAGGCTGGGAACGCAGTAAAATCGGCCCACGCGTGGCCGAAATTCTTGAACTGGTGGGCCTGGCCGACAAAGCCAACCGCTACCCGGTGCAGCTGAGCGGCGGGCAGAAACAGCGCGTGGGCATTGCGCGCGCCATCGCTAACCACCCGGATGTTTTACTCTGTGATGAACCGACTTCCGCGCTGGATCTGGAAACGTCGGCCACCATTCTCGCGCTGCTGAAAAAGATCAATCAGCAACTGGGGATCACCATCGTGCTGATCACCCACGAGATGAACGTGATCAAAACGATTTGCGACCGCGTGGCGGTGATGTCCGGCGGGGAAGTGGTGGAGTCCGGCGAGGTGTTCGACATCTTCGCGCATCCGCAGCATGAATTTACCCGGCAGCTGGTGTCCCATACGCTGAACCTGACGCTGCCGGTGCGCCTGCTCGACAACATGCGCGGCGCGCTGCTGAAAATCATGTTCGTTGGCGACTCGGCCGAACAGCCGGTGCTCTCCTTCGCGGCGGTGAAGTTCGGGGTCGGCGTGAACATTCTGCATGGCAAAATTGAGTACATCAGCGACCGCGCGCTGGGCATTCTGGTGGTGGCGATCACTGCGCCCGGCAACCCGGCAGCGGTGGGGGATGCCATCGACCATATTCGGAAACATACGGCCTGTGTGGAGGTGCTGAATGGATGATTTAGTCGCGGACCTGACGATTGCCTTTGGCGAAACCTTCCAGATGCTGGGCATTTCCACGCTGCTGGCGATCATCGGCGGCCTGCCGCTGGGCTTTTTGATCTTCGTGACCGACCGCAATCTGTTCTGGCAGAACCGCGCGCTGAACATCATCAGCTCGGTGGTGGTGAACATCGTGCGCTCGGTGCCGTTCGTCATTCTGCTGGTGCTCTTGCTGCCGCTGACGCAGTTCCTGCTCGGCAACACCATCGGGCCGATTGCGGCTTCTGTGCCGTTATCGGTGGCGGCGATTGCGTTTTATGCCCGCCTGGTGGACGGCGCGCTGCGGGAAGTGGACAAAGGCATTATTGAAGCGGCGGAGGCCTTTGGCGCCAGCCCGATGCGCATCATTTGCACCGTGCTGTTGCCGGAAGCCAGCACCGGTTTACTGCGTGGGTTAACCATAACCCTGGTCAGCCTGATCGGTTACTCGGCGATGGCGGGGATTGTCGGCGGCGGCGGCGTGGGTGACCTTGCGATCCGCTTCGGCTATTACCGCTACGAAACCCAGGTCATGGTGGTCACGGTTGTGGCGCTGATTGTGCTGGTGCAGATCGTGCAAATGTTTGGCGACTATCTCGCCAAACGCGCGGACAAACGCGACAGGCATTAACCTTCTTCTGGCCGGGCATCCGTTCGGCCAGCATGATTTTTAGCTATCGGAGACGTTCAGTTTCCGGCAGCTTTCTCCCTGATAAGTCTCCAGGCTGTAATTTTCTATAGCGTTTCATCATTCCTGCGAGCCGCCTCGAAATTTGCCAATCTGTCTGATTTTTCATCTGGGTTACTGTGCAGCCATCCAGTATGATCGGAGGGATGAGCAAGAGATAAACCCGGTCAAAGCCGGGAAAAGAAGCGCCCCCGAAGGGTGGTGGAACACCAGACGGGGGCTGACCACAACCGTTATACGAGGTAACAGCTATGGCTAATGCTGATAGTAACACACAGGCTCGCCCTGAAATCACTCCCCACGACCCGGCATTTGCGGGCGATCTCGCAACCTTGCTAGAAAAGCCGCAGGGCGCAGCGATGGATCTCTTCCAGGTGCTCGATATCTGCGAGCAATACGCAGAGTATTTACTTGAAAACCAGAATCAAACGGAACGCATGGCGCTCTGCGGCCGCCTGCTCGCCGGGCTGGAAGTCCTGAAAAGCGTACTCAAAGCCCCGCTGCCGGACTACCTGATAGAGAAGCTGACGCTCAAAGAGAGCGCAGCCAGCATCTGCTACAACCCGCTAGCCACCGACTCCGAACCGCTCCGCGAATACTGCGTGGCGTTAACCATCGTCCTGCTGAATCAGCAAGAATCCCCGGAGCAAAGGCAGCAGATGACCGGACTGCTGTATGAGTTGATCACCGTGCTGGCAGAAGATTTAAAGGCCCCGAGGTTTGTTCGCTCGTTGGATGGTGGTTTGGCGATGCTCCAGGGCGGGGCTTTGAATTTGGTTCATTGTTGTTTTGGTTGGATGGTTGCCTTCCCCCTAGTGGGGGAGGGCTGTTTGTTGAGGAAGAGGGGCTATGAGCGAGAAGTTGACAGACTGGCTAGCAACAGACTCATAATTTACTTAATAAGAATATTAAAGTTTTTTATTATGCTAGAGTTAATTATACAGAAGTGGAATGTGTCAATTTTTCAAATCAAATGTTTATAATATCAATAATATCAATGCCAGAAAGCTCATTAACACATAAAACAGTACTATTTGGATAAATTGACTCCAATGCAAGTTTTCTTTGGTGATGATTCTTTATATAAACATTATGCACAATTACTTTATAATTTAAGCTTTGTTGTAAAATGCCCATAATAGTACAATCATCTACTCTTGCATCTTTTCTTTTTTTAATGGTTATATCACGTCTCTTGGCTAATGTGCTATAGTAATTTTCGATGATGCTATCTCTATGTGAGTTGTATATATTTAAACCACTAGTGGTTCTCAAATCTAAAATTTCAAAATCACATGCTTTAATTTTAACCTTTATTATACAGATATCATTGTGTTTGTGTTTGTTTTTAGACCATTCTATTGCATTTTTAAAAGGGTCTGCTATACCATCTGTAAAAAAATATACGCCGTGTCCTAACCAATCTTCATTTGAATGACTCAAATTGAATCCATTATTTATTATAGACAGCATAGCACTCGTTGTGGTACCGTGATAACAGACAAATTCATTCAAAGTTAACATCTTATGCTTACCTATTATATTCTCACTGCAGTGGTTATACTTATATTGGCTATTGTACTATATAAAATGAAACCGAAATATATTTATTATTCTTTTTTATTTTACAAGAAAAAGATAAGCCAAGATAAGAATTTATTTGGTAGGTGCATTCAGTATGTGGCTACCATTTTTTTGTTTACAGTTCTATATTTTTTTATAGAATATGTTCCGTTCTCAGATTTTATCGGCAAGATTATGCCATTATTGCCAGATTATGTTAGCACTCTTTTTCTTTCACTGAAGGGAAAAGGTGCTTCAATAACAATCATACTCGCATTAATAGAGTTTTTTATTTTGTTATTTTTGTTTGTTATTTTTTCTCAAATGCCATTGCCATCAAAAACTAAAATAGTTAACGAGTTGAGCGTGGGTAAAATTCTGAGTTATAAGAATATAAATCTATATTCATATTTCGGTTCTATAGAAGATGCAAGGAATATCCAAGTAATTGTGACATCTGAGAATAGTGATTTGGAATTGGCCAGTTTATCAAGCACATCAATATCTGGTAGAGTGAGGAATATGGCATCATCAAAGGATGATGTTGGGAAAATTATATCTGATCCATTGCATGAAAATATTGTTCATTTTAAAAACATGAACAACAAACATAATGATTTTAATCTTGGTACATGTGTTTCTTCGCAACCTTTGAAATTAAAAGAGTATGGTGTTAAGTGTGTTATTCATGCAGTTGCAATCAAAAAAAATAGGGATAACACAATAAGTTATAGTGTTGACTCAATAAAAAAAATAATTTCCTATTCAATAAAAAATTGCATCAACAACTCTTTTGAGAGTATTTTTATTCCTATCTTTGGTATAGGAAGCGCTCAACAAGACCCTACCAGTTTAATTTATAAACAGTTGGAATTAATAAAATATGTATTAGATCATGATTTAAGGCATGCCGCATCTACTTTAAATTTGAATATTTACTTGGGCGTTTATCGCGAGTTGGATTATTTATTTTTAAAAAAATCAGCAATAAAAATATTTAGGTGATATATGATAACTGGATATACGTCTGGAATTTTTGATCTTTTCCATTCAGGCCACAGAAATTATTTACTAGCTTGTAAGGAGTTATGTGACTTTCTAATTGTCGGAGTCGATTCTGATTATAGAGCAAAAATATTAAAAGGTGATGCCAGACCCATCGACGATTTATTAACTCGCCTAAAGTACGTTAGCGTTTATTGTGATTACGCGTTTGAGAAAATAGGAAAATCTGATGTATACATCAACAAATATCACCCTGATATTTGTTTTCGCTCTAGCGATAACATGATGAAGATTCACAAAAAAGATAACAAAATCATATGTATTCCTTATACCGAAGGGATATCGACATCTATATTAATATCGCAATATCTCTTGCGGAATTGATATTCAATAATGTTTTATTAAATTTATGGATTGCTGTTTTAGAAATTAAAAATAAAACAGATGATAAGTTTTTGTGATTTCGTAAATAAATAAACTCATAAGTCCACTTGAATTTAATAGCATCATAAATAACCACAACCTAGTTTTAAACTTTTTAATAGCATTAACGTCTGTTATTGGCTGTGAGTTGAACCGATGGATGCAATACATTGATTGAGCCGCTCTGCAGGTGATTCATAGTCTAGCATTTTTCTCGACATCTCGTTGAACTGTCTGGCAACACTGTTTAGTCTTTGTTGGCTGTGAACTGATAAGTCAGTTCCTTTTGGAAAATACTGTCTGAGCGATCTGTTTGTATTTTCATTGGAGCTGCGTTGCTAGGGAGGTTGAGGAGCACAGAAATAAATCTGAATGTCTGTCGCTACAGTAAATCGGGTGTGACTGGTCATCTCAGCCCTCTCTCCAATGTTTATATTTTATAAAGCTCAATAGGTGATTCCCGGGCTTGTCTGATGAGTGCAGATATAACAGCTATGGTCTTGTTGTCTCTGATTTTGACCAGCATAATTGACCCTGCCCCAAAATCCTGCTCCATTCAGAAACAGAATTCTGGCATGATGACCACTCCCCTGAGCGGAGGTTGTGCCGATGAAAAAGTCGCGATTCACCGAAGAGCAGACTGTTTTTGCCCAACGGATCAGCCGCAGCTCTTTCCGCTACCGCTCTGTGGCGGCAGACGACAGCGCGCTCCGCCTTCGTATCAAGGAGATCACTGAAACCCGGGTCCACTATGGCTACCGCAGGGGTCACGTCAGGTTGCCTATTTATCCGTTTCGTAATGTTATCAGAAGCCCTATTGGCAGGCATCAGTTGTCGTTTGAGCCGTATTGCCTACGCCGTTGTCTGACTGATCTCTGTTTTCTCCCCCCATTAAGAATGCTCAGACATACTGTTTGGTACGACTGCAATAGTACGGTGCAACCTCAGTAAGGTTCGTTTCAGAAAGGCTGAATTTATAGGTTTTTCGCTTGTGCCCTTTTGCGAAAGCAACTGTTCTTCTAGTCTCCTCTGCATCATTTAGTGCACTCTGAATACGTTGGACAGTCCAGCCATCACGTAAGTAACACAGCGGAGATACTGGCCCCTTAAATGAAAGAAGACGTTGAATTTTTTCTTCCTCACTAATTCCTTCGGTTGGCCAGAATTTCTGAATGTCTACTTGAACCTTCTTCTGTTCCGGATAAATAAACAACGGAGAGACAAGTTCCAGTGCTTTCATGGTGAGCCAGAGATACTCTTTCTCTCCGGTATGGCAGAAGTTGCAGGCCCACTGGTAGACATTCTTGATATTGGCCAGAGAACATGGAAGTTCAAGACAATCAATTGACTGCAACTCTTTCAGAATACGCGAGAAAGGTAGTTCTCTTGAGGTATGTATTGTTTTTTCATCTTGAATTATTTCATATTTTTCAAACCCTATGATGCTTCGTAGCTTCAGCTCTAGTGCTGCACGCAGCTTGAACGGGATGGAATATGTATCAAAGACTCGTCCGGCAATTTGATCGATCGTCTTATATGTGTTCGAAAGTAAAGGTGAAACAGCGAGGTGATAAAAAGCGTTTTCAGCAATCCTCGTCTGGCCAAATGACATCATATTCATACCTAGATCAATGTCATTAAGCGTCGTAAACTGAACTAAATCATCGAGGAATAGTTTTATCAGTACCTGATGGTCATCTTCATGACACACCAGTCCGAATAGTGTTGAGTGGGGTTGCAGTGATGATAATTTCTCCGCCTGTTCAGCCATGATTGCCACTTGCAGAGACATATCTGTGCGTAGTGCAATCTTATCCGGGAATACATCTGCTAATCCCTTTCTTGCCTGTGTATCTATTAAATTAAGAACTTCAATACATGCCGTAAGCGTTTTTAAAAGATCACTGGTTTGTATAGTCATTCTGGCTCCATTGTTGTTGTAATTTTGTACTATTAATTTTCAGGAACATTCGTTTCTAGCAGGGCTAAGGTAATGAAAGACAAGTACCTGAAGATAAGACACATTTAATGGTAAGGAATGTTTAAAAACTACGCTAGCTGTGAAATATTTTTTGATCTCTAAACTGATGCCAAGCAGGCTGTTGTCGAGTTCATTCCGTACATCTGAGCAAACCCAAACTACCCCAATCCCCCACCCACCACCAGCCCCTAAAACTCACAGTTGCCCTTTCCCCGGCGATTGGCTAGTATCGCTCCAGCTTCTCGCAAGTCGTAAACGTTAACGTTATCCAACGTACATATTCTCCCCGGCATTCGGGGTAATTGTACTTGGGTAATATCATGGCACTGTTTGCATCTCCCCTTGTTTCATATCGCAAGCCTCACGTTCTGGGTTTTATCCTCTATTTCATTGTCGGCCTGGTCGACGGCGCGATTGTGCCCTTTTTCCCGCTTTGGGCGCAGCAGTCTGCGGCTATTCCGGTGGAGTTTATTGGCCTGCTGTTCGGCTGCTATGCCGGGGGCGAGCTGCTGGCCGCGCCGTTTATTGGCGGCATTGCCGATCGCGTGGGCAGAAGGCCCGTTTTGATTATTTCGGCGACCGGCGTCGGGGCGGGGTTTATCGCGCTGTTCTTTGCGAACGGCGTCTTTGCGGCTGCCGCCGTGCTGATCGTTATTGGACTGTTCGAATCCGTGCTGCACCCGACCATCTATACCGTTGTGGCGGACGCCACGCCAGCCTCGGAACATCGCCGCCAGTTCAGCATCATGCGCGTGTGTTCTGGGGCGGGCGCTATAGCCGGGCCACTGCTGGGCACGGTGCTGGTGCAAAAGGGGTTGGGCTACGTCTTTCTGGCCGGAGGTTCGGTGATGGTGATCGGTGGTTTGATGCTGACGATCTCTCTGGCGGAAACGCGTCCGCTGGCCGCTGGAGTGGACGATGAGGCCGATGATGAAGAGGGACTCAGCGCGCTGCTGCCCGCGTTCCGGGACCGCCGCCTGGCCGGGCTGCTGATTTGGGTGCTGCTGCTGGGCGTCGCCGGGAGCTGGGTGGAGGCCGTTATGCCGCTGTACGCCAGCAATCAGATGGGAATGAGCGCCGCCAGCATTGGTTATCTGTTCG
The DNA here is from genome assembly GCF_059414925.1 of Cedecea sp. B1(4). Taxonomy (NCBI): domain Bacteria; kingdom Pseudomonadati; phylum Pseudomonadota; class Gammaproteobacteria; order Enterobacterales; family Enterobacteriaceae; genus Cedecea; species Cedecea sp. B1(4). The sequence goes on from NZ_JCAHMZ010000004.1 coordinate 187,758, forward strand.
CGTTTGGCGCGGGGATTAATACGGTCGGCCAGCTGGCTTTAACGAAGCTGTTTGCCCGACGCTCTGCGATGTTCATCACGCTCAGTGCGGGTTTGGCGCTGATTACTGCCTTTGTTTTGCTATTGGCACATCCACACGTCGTCACGCTGGTGATGGCAGTCTGCCTCTATTCGCTGTCCCAGATGATGACCGGCCCGCTGATCCCGACGGCGGTGAACAAGTTAGCCCCGGCGCGGTTACGCGCAACATATATGGCGGCGCTTTCGGTAGTGAGCGATCTGCAGGGCTCGGTGGGGCCAGCCACCGGCACGGCACTGTTCGCGCTGGCGTTTACGTTGCCGTGGGCGGTGGGTATTCCGCTGGTCGGGCTGGCGGTGACCGGACTCGGGTTGACGCTCGCCGCCGGGGAAAAACCGGCTACTCGTTAACGCTGCGCAGCCAGGCTTCGACCTGCTGGTAATCCCCCCGGAAGACGATCTGGTCGGCTTTCTGGCTGAGCTGATAGCGGTACATCGGGTCGTAATACTCTTTCAGCAGCGGCGACAGCCAGGCCAGATGGCCTTCGCAGGAGCCGGTTTTCCGCTGGGTTAATAAGGCTTCGTCCAGCCTGGCGGTGAACTGCTGGAAGCGTTCCATGCCCAGGCGGCGGCGGATGGCAAACAGGCCGTGGTGCAGGTATTCGGCGTAATCGCGCCACGCGGTTTCTTCCTCGCTGACGGATAAAAACGCCTCGCTCATCTGGCGGAAGTATTCGTTTTTGAGGCGCTCCAGCCGCAGCTCGAACGGATCGTCGATGGCCACAATCGGCGAGCGCAGCATCTGTTCTCTGAAGGCTTCGGGAATATGGCGGGAGCCAATCATCCGGCCCTCATCTTCCACAACCAGCGTTTTTGGCTCGGTCGGGCTGATTTTCAGCAGGGTGGCGGCGAGATTGTTTTCGAAGCTGGCCTGAGAAGGCTGGGCGACAATCGTGCGGCCAAACGACGAGCCGCGATGGTGCGCCAGGCCTTCAAGGTCAATGCCCGTCGGCAGCGTGCGGATCAGAATAGTTTTGCCACAGCCGGTGTTGCCGCTGACGATAATCATCGGCCACTGAGAACGGGTTTCAATCACCTGCATGGCGTGCTGGCGCAGGGCTTTGTAGCCGCCGGTCACCAGCGGGTACTCGAGGCCGTTGTCCCGCAGCCACTGCTGGACGATGTGGCTGCGCATCCCGCCCCGGGCACAGCATAAATAGCCTGTCGGCTGCTGGCGGCAGCTCTCCAGCCAGCGTTCGATTCGGCTGGCTTTTCGCTCGCCGCTCACCAGCCGGTGCCCCAGTTCGACGGCGGCCTGCTGGCCCTGCTGCTTATAACACGTCCCGACCTGCGCGCGCTCGTCGTCCAGCATCAGCGGTAGGTTATGGGCAGCGGGCATTGAACCCTGAGCGAACTCTACCGGGGCGCGAACGTCAATCAGCGGGATGTCGTTGAGCAGCAGGCGGTCGTAGTCCTGCGTGTTGGGGCGTTTTTCCATGGCATAACCTTAGTCTGAAGCGGCGAAACGGGGGAATTGTGCGCTTCTGGTCGGGCAAAGGAAAGGGGAAGGGGGAAAATGGTCTGACCCTCTAAAGTCAAACAGAGGGTCAGATGAGGTGCGGTTTTACTTCACCAGTTTGCTCTGCGCCCAGGCAATGCCGCTGGCGTATTCGGCCGGGAGCAGGGGAACCAGAGCTTCCAGCGAGGCGCTCAGGCGGCCGGTGTCGCTGTCGTTCAGGTTGAGATGCCCGACTTTGCGGCCCGGACGAACTTCTTTGTCGTACCAGTGCAGGTGCACCAGCGGCAGCTTCAGCCAGGCATAGTTCAGGTCGGTGCCTATCAGGTTCACCATCACCGACGGGGCATTAACGACAGGCTGCGGCAGCGGCAAATCCACGATGGCGCGCAGGTGCAGCTCGAACTGGCTGATTGAAGCGCCGTTTTGCGTCCAGTGCCCGCTGTTGTGTACGCGCGGGGCCAGCTCGTTGATCAGCAGGCCGGCTGGCGTGACGAAACACTCCATCGCCATCACCCCGACGTAGCCCAGCTCGTGCATGATGGCGGTGAGCATGGTTTCGGCCTGGCGCTGCTGTTCGGCGTTAGCCTGTGGGAAGGCAACGCTGGTGCGCAGAATGCCGTCCTGGTGCAGGTTGTGAGTTAGCGGGTAGAACACCGTGCTGCCGTCGTGGCCGCGCGCGCCTACCAGAGAAACTTCGCCGGAGAAGTTAATGCCCTGCTCGACGATGCATTCGCCGTAGCACTCTGCCGGCAGCTGGTCGGTTTCATCGGCACGTAAGCGCCACTGGCCGCGGCCATCGTAGCCACCCACGCGGCGCTTCACGATAGCCAGAGAGCTCAGCTTACTGAACACGTCCTGCCATTCGTGGCTGCCGGAAAGCAACTGCCACGGCGCGGTGGCTAGGCCGAGCTTATCGAACAGCTGCTTTTGCGTCAGGCGGTCGGCGATGATCGGGAAGATATTGCGGTTAACGAAGGCGTTATGGCGCGCCAGTTCGCGGGTGAGCGCGGTTTCCGGCCAGCGCTCAATCTCGGCGGTGATCACGCTTTGGGCGAACGGCACGGCTTCCGGCTCGGCGTCCAGCCCGACAGGGTAAACGGCGATGCCCAGCGGCTCACCGGCCTGGCGGAGCATGCGCCCCAGCTGGCCGTTACCTAAGACACAGACGCGCTTCATGCTTCACTCCGTGGGTCCGGATTATCCAGCACTTCGTCGGTCTGGGTTTGACGCCAGGTTGCCAGGCGCTGGCTCAGGTCTGCGTCATGCAGGGCCAGGATCTGCGCGGCCAGCAGGGCGGCGTTGGCGGCTCCGGCTTTACCTATGGCCAGCGTGCCGACCGGAATGCCGCGCGGCATCTGGACGATAGAATAAAGGCTGTCCACGCCGCTAAGAGCAGCGCTTTGGACCGGCACACCCAGCACCGGGACCAGGGTTTTCGCGGCCAGCATACCCGGCAGGTGCGCTGCGCCCCCGGCTCCGGCGATGATCACCTGGTAGCCATTGGCTTCGGCCTGCTCGGCGAAGCTGAAAAGCTTATCCGGCGTGCGGTGGGCGGAGACGACTTCGACATGGTGAGGGACATTCAGGGCGGTAAGGATTTCAGCGGCGAACTGCATGGTGGCCCAGTCACTTTTGGAACCCATAACAATGGCGATACGCGCCGGGGTGTGCTCAGAAGACATGCGTCTCAAAACTCCTGTGGGTGTGCAGACATCATCGGGCGACGGGCGCCCGTATCAGAAGGGCTCAGAGAATAGCACGAACTTCCGGCAAGGAAAACGGTTGCGTGGTTAACGAATCGGCAAAAAAGCGGGCTTTTAGGTCAGAAAGGAAAATGAATCAGTTCGACGTTTTCCGGCGTGACTTTTATCATCGACCCTTCTTTATGCCATGCGCCTAACACGCAGCGGAAAGCGGGTTGCCCGTTAGCCTCAAGTTCGTGAATCGCCGGGCGATGGGTATGCCCATGAATCAGCCATTGAACATTGTGGCGGGTGAGGGTGTCGACCACCGCCTGCGGGTTCACATCCATGATCTCCAGCGACTTCATATTATTCGCCGCCTGGCTGTCGGCGCGCATACGGTCGGCGATACGCTGCCGAATAAACAGCGGCAGGGCAAGGTAGAGCTTCTGCAGCCACGGCTGATGAACCTTGCGGCGAAACGCCTGGTAGCCTTCGTCGTCGGTACACAGCGTGTCGCCGTGCATGATCAGGATTTTGCGGCCATAAATATCGAGGAGTTTTTCTTCCGGCAACAGCGTCATGCCGCTGGCTTTGGCGTAGCGCTTGCCGAGTAAAAAGTCCCGGTTGCCGTGAATGAAATAGCAGGGAATGCCGGCATCAACCACCGCTTTAATCGCTGCGGCGATTTGCTGGTAGAGTGGCTCCGGGGCGTCGTCGCCAATCCAGGCTTCGAACAGGTCGCCAAGGATGTAGAGCGCATCCGCCTGGCGGGCTTCACCGGATAAGAAACGCAGAAAACCGGCGGTAATCGCCGGTTCTTCTGGGCAGAGGTGTAAATCTGCAATAAACAGCGTCGACATTATTCGCTGACGGTCACGCTTTCGATAATAACGTCTTCTTTCGGTACATCCTGGTGCATACCGCTGCGGCCGGTGGAAACGGCTTTGATTTTCTCAACCACGTCCATCCCTTCGACCACTTCTGCGAACACGCAGTAGCCCCAACCCTGCAGGCTTTCGCCGCTGAAGTTCAGGAAGTCGTTGTCGGCAACGTTGATGAAGAACTGTGCGGTAGCAGAGTGCGGAGCCTGGGTACGAGCCATTGCCAGCGTACCGCGGGTGTTTTTCAGGCCGTTATTCGCTTCGTTCTGAATGGTGTCTTTGGTCGCTTTCTGCTTCATACCCGGTTCGAAACCGCCGCCCTGGATCATAAAGCCGTTGATCACACGGTGGAAAATGGTGTTGTTGTAGAAGCCTTCGCGGCAGTAGTCCAGGAAGTTTTTAACGGTAACAGGCGCTTTATCATCAAAAGTTTTGATGACGATGTCGCCGTGATTAGTGTGAAAAGTAACCATGCTTGCATCCTATGAGTGTCAGAGAGTACGGCGGCAAACGGTGCCGTCGTACCAGCACGCTGTTATAGCATAACGCTACATCATAGTCAGTAATGCAAAGCAGACTGCCGTCGGGGAAAATAATCGGGTAAGATAACCGGGAGTATTCTTCCACACGCTTACATGGAATCCCCTGATGTTAAAAATATTTAATACACTGACTCGCCAAAAAGAGGAATTCAAACCTATTCATGCCGGAAAGGTAGGCATGTACGTGTGTGGTATCACCGTTTACGATCTCTGTCACATCGGCCATGGCCGTACTTTTGTTGCGTTTGACGTGGTGGCGCGCTACCTGCGTTCCCTCGGCTATGAGCTGAACTACGTGCGTAACATCACCGACATCGACGATAAAATCATTAAGCGCGCCCATGAAAATGGCGAAGACTTTGTGGCGCTGGTCGACCGCATGGTCGTCGAAATGCACAAAGATTTCGACGCGCTGAACATTTTACGCCCGAACAGCGAGCCGCGTGCGACCAAACACATTCCGGAAATCATCGAAATTGTTGAACAGCTGCTGGCCCGCGATCACGCTTATGTGGCAGAAAACGGCGATGTGATGTTCTCGGTGCTGACCGACCCGAATTATGGCCTGCTGTCTCGCCAGGATCTGGATCAGCTTCAGGCGGGTGCGCGCGTGGACGTGGTTGACGTGAAGCGTAACCCAATGGACTTCGTGCTGTGGAAAATGTCCAAGCCAGGCGAGCCTGCGTGGACTTCTCCGTGGGGCGAAGGTCGCCCGGGCTGGCATATCGAATGTTCCGCCATGAACTGCAAAGAGCTGGGTAACCACTTTGACATTCACGGTGGCGGCTCCGATCTGATGTTCCCGCACCACGAGAACGAAATCGCGCAGTCTACCTGTGCCCACGACGGCGAGTACGTCAACACCTGGATGCACTCCGGGATGGTGATGGTTGACCGCGAGAAGATGTCCAAATCGCTGGGCAACTTCTTTACCGTGCGTGACGTGCTGAAGTATTACGACGCGGAAACCGTGCGTTACTTCCTGATGTCCGGCCACTACCGCAGCCAGCTCAACTACAGCGAAGAGAACCTGAAACAGGCTCGCTCTGCGCTGGAGCGCCTGTACACCTCGCTGCGCGGCACCGACAGCAATGTCGCACCAGCCGGGGGCGAAGCCTTCGAAGCCCGCTTCCGCGAAGCGATGGACGACGACTTCAACACCCCGGAAGCCTACTCCGTGCTGTTCGATATGGCCCGCGAAGTGAACCGCCTGAAAGCGGAAGATCTTGCGGCGGCAAACGGACTGGCAGCGGCGCTGCGTAAGCTCTCTGCAATTCTGGGCCTGCTGGAGCAGGATCCGGAGCAGTTCCTGCAGGGCGGCGCGCAGGCGGACGACGGCGAAGTGGCGGAAATCGAAGCGCTGATCAAGCAGCGTAACGATGCGCGTCAGTCGAAAGACTGGGCGCTGGCGGACCAGGCGCGTGACCGTCTGAACGAGATGGGCATTGTGCTGGAAGACGGCGCGGGCGGCACGACCTGGCGTCGTAAGTAAGGTTTAGAACGTGAAAAAGCGGCTCAATGAGCCGCTTTTTTTATGGCTGGCCGCTGTGGCGCGGCCTTATTGGCAGGTGCTTTATTCTGGTGCTGAGGTGCGAATCAGGTAATCAAACGCGCTCAGGGAGGCTTTCGCGCCTTCGCCCGTCGCGATGATGATCTGTTTGTAAGGCACGGTGGTGCAGTCGCCCGCGGCGAATACGCCTTTGACGGTGGTTTCGCATTTCGCGTCGATGATAATTTCACCCATGCGGTTGCGCTCCACGCTGCCTTCCAGCCAGGTGGTGTTCGGCAGCAGGCCGATCTGGACGAAGATGCCGGCCAGGGCAACGTCATGCACGCTTTCGGTCACGCGGTCTTTATACTGCAGGCCGGTCACTTTGCTGCCGTCGCCTTTCACTTCCAGCGTCTGCGCGTTCAGCACGATGTCGACGTTTTTCAGGCTGCGCACTTTGTTCTGCAGTACCTGGTCAGCTTTCATTTCTGGGGCAAATTCCAGCAGGGTGACGTGCTCGACGATACCCGCCAGGTCAATGGCCGCTTCCACGCCGGAGTTCCCGCCGCCGATGACCGCCACGCGCTTGCCTTTAAACAGTGGACCGTCGCAGTGTGGGCAGTAGGTCACGCCTTTGGTGCGATACTGATCTTCACCCGGCACGTTCATGTTGCGCCATTTTGCGCCGGTCGCCACGATAATGCTGCGCGCTTTCAGCGTGGCGCCTGATGCCGTTTGGATCTGGTGCAGGCCACCTTCGGTTTTCGCCGGGATAAGTTTGCTGGCGCTTTGGGTGTCGATCACGTCCACGTCATAGTCGTCCACGTGGGCTTTCAGCGCGCCCGCCAGTTTCTGACCTTCGGTTTTCGGCACGGAAATGTAGTTTTCGATATCCACGGTATCCAGTACCTGGCCGCCGAAGCGTTCACCCATCAGGCCGGTACGGATGCCTTTACGCGCCGCATAGACTGCCGCCGCCGCGCCCGCAGGGCCGCTGCCGACGATCAGCACGTCATAAGCTTCACGCTGGTTGAGCGCTTCCGCCGCGCGTTTTTCTGCGCCGGTATCAATTTTGCCCACGATTTCAGCCAGCGTCATGCGGCCCTGACCAAACTCTTTGCCGTTCAGGAACACGGCAGGCACGCCCATCACGTTGCGTTCCTGAATTTCATTCTGGTAAACGCCGCCGTCGATAGCGGTATGGGTGATGCGCGGGTTCAGCACGCTCATCAGGTTCAGCGCCTGCACAACGTCCGGGCAGTTGTGGCAGGAGAGGGAATAATAGGTTTCAAAATGGAAGTCGCCGTCGATCTCACGGATTTGCGCCAGCAGATCCTGAGATTCTTTGGACGGGTGACCGCCGACCTGGAGCAAGGCCAGCACCAGGGAAGTGAATTCGTGACCCAGCGGGGAGCCGGCAAAGCGCGGGCCCTGGCTTGAGCCTGGGTTAGTGATTAAAAACGACGGTTTGCGCACCGGCAGGTCGTTATTAATGCTGAAAGAAACTTTGTCGGATAACTCAGCGATGTCTGCCAGCAGTTCTTTTACTTCAGAGGATTTCGCGCCGTCGTCCAGCGTGGCAATCAACTCAACAGGTTTCGTTAGTCTCTCAAGATAAGCTTTGAGCTGGGTTTTCATTGTTGTGTCGAGCATGGTCAGTCTCCCTGGTGGCGAGAAAAAAACGGCTACCAAACGAGTAGCCGTAAAATAAAAGAGGGTAACGCGGGTAAAACTTAGATTTTGCCGACCAGGTCCAGAGATGGAGCCAGAGTCGCTTCGCCTTCTTTCCATTTAGCCGGGCAAACTTCGCCTGGGTGAGAAGCCACGTACTGAGCAGCTTTCACTTTACGCAGCAGGTCAGACGCGTCACGGCCAATGCCTTCGGCGGTCACTTCGATAGCCTGGATGATGCCCTGTGGGTCAACCACGAAAGTAGCGCGGTCTGCCAGACCTTCGTCTTCACGCATGTTTTCGAAGTTACGGGTCAGCGCGCCGGTTGGGTCGCCGATCATCGCGTATTTGATTTTAGCGATGGTTTCAGAGCTGCCGTGCCACGCTTTGTGGGTGAAATGGGTGTCGGTAGAAACGGAATACACGTCTACGCCCAGTTTCTGCAGTTCTTCGTAATGGTCAGCCACGTCGCCCAGTTCGGTCGGGCAAACGAAAGTGAAGTCAGCCGGGTAGAAGAAGAAAACGCTCCAGCGGCCTTCGGTATCTTTTTCCGTAACTTCAACGAATTCGCCGTTTTTAAAAGCCTGGTTTTTGAATGGTTTGATTTTGGTATTAATTAAAGACATCTAAACTTCCTCCGTTTTGCGATGGGAGAAAGGTACCGAATTTTGAGCTGCGTCACTAATGGGTAGGCTTTATTGAATCAAGAGGTATTTCCTAACAGCTTTGCTGCGGGCATAAAAAAGGCCACCCGTTGCGGGGGTGGCCGGTGTTGCGCGTTACAATTCCACTTTAAAAAATTATAACAGCGGCGAAATTACAGCACTTTAGCGTTAAAAAGGTCAATTCCCCGGTTCGTTGTAGTAGCGATGGTTGTAATCGTTGAAAACTATTAAAGGTCATCAGTCCTAAAATTCGCGGGATATTCTGAAAAGTCGAGGTGGTGAGCAAAGTAATGTCAGGGGAATTGCAGCTATATGACGGTAAGGTTAAATTACCGGCTGTTATTTTTCTGCATGAATAATCGCGCCAGGTTGCGCGAGGGTTGAGGTATTGGCGTTGTCCGAATTGCTTTCTTTGGTGCTGTTTTTGGCGGCGATTACCGTGTATGCGGTAAAAGCGGGTCGAAATATCTGGTGGCTGTCGATCATCCTGCTGATGCTCGGGCTGTTTATCGTGCTTAACGTGACGTTGCTGGCCAGTAATTATTTTACCGGCGAAGGCATTAATGACGCGGTGCTCTATACTCTCACCAGCAGCATGACCGGCGCGGGCGTCGGCAAATACATTCTGCCTGGGCTGGGCCTCGCCGTCGGATTGATTGCGATTTTTGGCGGTCTGACCTGGATTTTACGCCGGAAGAACCATCCTCATCATTTGGGCTACAGTGCCCTGGCGCTGTTTCTGGCCCTGTTTTCAATCAAAACAACGCCTGCTTATCAGCAAGTGGTGTCGCTGATTAAATCCCAGACCCGCACCGGCACGTCTGACTTTGCCGACTGGTATAAAGTGCCGGAAGGCACCATTAAACAGCCGAAGCTCAACCTGGTGTATATCTACGGCGAAAGTCTGGAACGCACTTATTTTGATGAGCAGACTTTTCCCGGTTTAGCGCCCGAGCTGAACGCCCTGAAAAGCCAGGCAATAGATTTCAGCCATACCGGACAGATGGCGGGGATGGACTACACCATTGCGGGCATTGTGGCCTCGCAGTGCGGGATCCCGCTGTTTGCGCCTTTCGAAGGGAACTCCTCGGCGTCGATGTCGAGCTTCTTCCCGAAGAACATCTGCCTCGGCGATATTCTTAAGGCATCTGGCTATCAAAACTACTTTATCCAGGGCGCAGATCTGCGCTTTGCGGGTAAAGATATTTTCCTGCAGTCCCACGGTTTCGAGCATATGTACGGCGCGCAGGAGCTGAAGGGAATGGTAGCCGACCCGAATTACCGAAATAACTGGGGTTTTTACGACGATACGGTGCTGGACGAAGCTTATGACAAGTTTGTCGAGCTTTCTAAGGCAGGGAAGCGTTTCTCGCTGTTTACCCTGACGGTTGATACGCATCATCCGGACGGTTTTATCTCGCGAACCTGTAACCGCCGCAGCTACAGCTATGACGGCAAAGAAAACCGATCTTTCAGCGCCGTTTCCTGCAGCCAGGAACATATCGCGGCGCTGATAGATAAAATCAAAGCCTCTCCTTATTTCCGTAACACGGTGATCGTGGTCTCTTCCGATCACCTGGCGATGAACAATACGGCATATAAATACCTCACCAAGCAAGACAGGCAGAACCTCTTCTTTGTGATCCGCGGTGACAAACCGCAGGCGGAATTAAAGGCCGTGAAGCGCAATACGATGGATAACGGCGCGACGGTGCTGGATATCCTCGGCGGCGGGAATTACATCGGCCTGGGGCGTAGCAGTCTCTCGGGCGAGTCGCTGTCGATGGTCTTTACCAACCTGAAAGAGAAGGTTACCGAGTGGAAGCCGGACGTGATTGATCTGTGGAACTTCCCGAAAACCATCAGCCGCTACAGCATCGATCAGAAGAAGAACACGTTCAGTTATTCTGGCGCGCACTTCAAGCTGCCGCTATTGCTGAAAATCGGCAAAGGCAAAATTGAACCGCTGCCGGAAAGCGAGTACTCCGCGCCACTGCGCTATCAGCTGGCGGATTTTAAAAGCGATGACCGGTTTATCTGGGCTGACCGGTGCTACAAAATGGCGCGCCTGTGGGAGCCGCAGCTCGCGCTTTCTACCGGCTTGTGCGTAGCCCAGGGGCAGCTTGGCGGGGAGCCAACGGTACGGCTGGTGGATAAACCGCTGGATGAATACAACGTGCAGTTTGACGGGCAAGCGCTGAGTAACGAGCGCTTCAAAAACAATGTGGCTCTGTTGAAGGTGGATGAGAACAGCATTCGCTACCAGGCGGACAGCTTTATCTTTAACGTAGCTGGGGCGCCGCAAAGCGTGAAGCAGTTCAGCGGCATTTCGCGCCCGGAAGCCTGGGGCCGCTGGTCAAACGCCAACATGGCACCGGTGGTGACCATTGAGTATCAGGATCCGCTGCCGACAACGTTTGAGCTGGTGCTGGTGGCCAAAGCCTTTGGGCCAAACGTCGGCGAGCCGGTTTCGGTGAAGGTTGGAGATGACGCGCAAACCATTACTTTTGGCGACCAGCTTTCTACCATCACGCTGCGCTTTGATAACCCGGCTGGCAGTAAAGTGCTGACCATTGAGCCGCCGAAGCCGCAGCTATCCAACGAAGGCAATATTCTTGGGCATGAGCCGCGTAAGATTGGCGTGGGGCTGGCGGAGCTGAAAATTGTGCCGGTGAGCGGCTAACCCGTTCCCGGCGAGGGAACGGGCGGGGCAGGTCAGAGGATCTCGAGCACCTGTTCAGGCGGGCGGCCAATACGGGCTTTGCCGTTGGCTAGCACGATTGGGCGCTCGATGAGTTTCGGGTGCTCAATCATCGCCTGAATGAGCGCTTCTTCGCTGAGGCTGGCGTCGTCCAGCTTCAGTTCTTTGTACAGCTCTTCTTTGCGGCGCATCAGTTCCCGCGCGCTGGTAAAGCCCAGTTTCTTCAGCAGCGATTTAACCGTGGCCGCGTCCGGCGGCGTTTCCAGGTAAAGCACTACTTCTGGCTCAACGCCTTTTTCCTTCAACAGGTTCAGTGTTTCACGGCTCTTGGAGCAGCGTGGGTTGTGATAAATTTCGACCTTCGTGGACATACGGACTCCTGTTACATCTTCATATAAGGTTTAAAGCGCTGCTGCAGCTGGCGCAGCTGATCGATCCGGGCGTCGTACCTGGCCTGTTGCAGGCTGCCGAGTTTCACCTGCGAGCTGGCGCTGCTGAGCATTGAAATAGCCTGATCCAGGCGGCCATTGAGCGCCATGACTTCGGCGCGAGCCGCTAACTCCTGATCGCGGTTGCCCAGTTTCCCCTGAGCCTGAGCCAATAAATCCCAGCCGTTGGTGTCGTCAGGGTGAGCGAATGTGTAGCGATTAAGCTGCGTTGCTGCCTCGGCGGTCTGCCCGCCTTCCAGGTAAGCATTGGCAAGGTTCAGCTGCAGCACCGGGTTATTCTTCAGGTCCGGGGCGTTTTTCAGCCGGTTGATCGCGTCGTTGGCTTTGTGCTGGCCGAGATCGATATCGGTGGCCAGATCGAGATACCACGGGTTGCCCGGCTGGGCGCTAATCAGTGGCTGAAGCGTTTTTCTTGCCTCGTCGTATTTATCCGCCTGCAAAGCCTGCAGCGCGCGACCATATTGCGCCGCGTTTTGCTCACGCACGTTGCCTTTTGACCAGGCATCCAGCAGATCCGGGGTTAGCTGATTGCGGCCCGAGTTATACATCCCCAGGGTGCGAACCTTTGCCATGTAGAAATTTTCCGAGGACTGAACCACCACCGGGCGCATTTGGTTGGCGCGGTTGCGGGCATCCGCCAGGCGGCTTTCCGGCAATGGGTGGGTCAGCAGAATTTCTGGTGGACGAGAGGAGTAGCGAGCCTGATCGAGCAGCTTTTCGAGGAAGCCTGGCATCGCCTGAGGATCAAAGCCCGAACGCTGGAGTACCTGAATACCGATGCGGTCAGCTTCCTGCTCATTTTGCTGCGTAAAGCTGATCATGCCTTGTTGCGTCCCGGCCAGCGTCCCGGACAGGGCGGCCATCCCGGCCTGGGGGCTGGCCATTGCCAGCAGAATTGAGCCTAAGGCTCCCACCCATGTCAGGGGTGCATTTTTCTTTTGATCTTCCATCGCACGCGCCAGGTGGCGCTGGGTGACGTGGGAGATTTCGTGGGCCATAACAGAAGCCAGCTGGCTTTCCGTATCGGCATAACGGAACAGCGCCGAGTGCAGCACCACATTGCCGCCAAAGAAGGCGAAGGCGTTGATTTCGTCGTTGTTGATCAGGAAGAAGTGGAACGGGGTCTTCACCGAATTGGCGTGGCTAACCAGCCTCATGCCCAGTGAGTTGATGTACTGCGTCAGCAGCGGATCGTTAATCAGCGGGGCGCTACCGCGCAGCTGGCGGACGTAAAAATCGCCCATCTGCATTTCCTGCGCGATAGACAGCGTGCTGCCCGCGGACGTTCCCATATCTGGGAGTTGGTCAGTCACATCCGCGCGCGCTGGCAGTAGGGTGCCTACCAGCAGCGAGGCCGTAAGTGTTGCAATCAGGGTCTTTTTCAACTGCCTAACCATAACTACTGTCCCGTTTAGTCGTTGTCAGATTTTGACACGATGAGTACAAGTTTGTTCGCTTAAAGAAGTGTACTGTAGGGCGTTGAAGCTGCGAAGATTTTATTTGGTGGATTCTCCTTTGTAATCCGCCGTAAAAAGCAAAGTCTTTGCGGTGACATTTCGATACAATTCGGCATCAAAAAAAACTTCACGGAAGGGATGTATGCTCGACATGTTGTTGCAGTGGTATCGCCGTCGCTTCAGCGACCCGGAGGCGATTGCCCTGTTGGTTATTCTGGTGGCGGGTTTTTGCATCCTGTTCTTCTTGCACGGTCTGCTGGCACCGCTGCTGGTTGCCATCGTTCTGGCCTATTTGCTTGAGTGGCCTACGGTGCGCCTCGAGCGTATCGGTTGTTCCCGAACGTGGGCCACCACCATTGTGCTGGTGCTGTTTGTCGGCATTTTGCTGCTGATGGTGCTGTTTGTGGCGCCCGTCGCCTGGCAGCAGGGCATCAACCTGATTCGTGATATGCCGGGGATGCTCAACAAACTTTCCGATTTTGCCGCCACATTGCCGAAGCGTTATCCGGCGCTGGTGGATGCGGGCATTATTGACGCCATGGCCGAAAACGTTCGCAGTCGGCTTTCCGGTATGGGCGACCAGGTGGTGAAATTCTCGCTGGCGTCGCTGGTTGGGCTGCTGACATTGGCTATTTACCTGATTCTTGTGCCGCTGATGGTGTTCTTCCTGGTGAAGGACAAAGAGCAGATGCTGAATGCCGTGCGCCGTGTTCTGCCGCGCAACCGCGGTCTGGCCGGGCAAGTCTGGCTGGAGATGAACCAGCAAATCACCAACTATATTCGCGGCAAAGTGCTGGAGATGATTGTCGTGGGCGTGGCGACCTATATCGGCTTTATTATTTTCGGGCTGAATTACTCGCTGCTGCTGGCGGTGCTGGTTGGCTTCTCGGTGCTAATTCCTTACATCGGCGCGTTTGTGGTCACTATTCCGGTGATTTGCGTGGCGCTGTTCCAGTTTGGTCTGGGCACTGAGTTTTGGACGCTCTTTGGCGTGTATCTGATTATTCAGGCGCTGGACGGCAACCTGCTGGTGCCGGTGCTGTTCTCGGAGGCGGTGAATCTTCATCCGCTGGTGATTATTCTGTCAGTGGTGATTTTTGGCGGGCTGTGGGGATTCTGGGGCGTGTTCTTTGCAATCCCGCTGGCAACGCTGATTAAAGCCGTGGTTCACGCCTGGCCGGATGCTTCAGCGGTGGATGACGTCGCGAGTCGGGAATAGCCAACCGGGTTGGCGGTGGGGGGAAAAGCCCCATCGCTGCCCGGCAGTCGTCAATAACCTCCCTCTAATATCGATCCCGAAACAGTTTTTTTCTGCTCAAAAACCTTATCTCATCGTTATATTTCTTTATAAAAAACATCCCGATGTGAATGCCTTCGCCCTGCCAGCGCGGTGAGTAGCCCCCTTTGCGGCAAAGGCGCCGCGGACCAAACCTCCCGGGATCCTCCAATTATTTGTCTCGATCCCTCTTGTGTTCTATTTTTTTACCCCATAGTATTATGATCATAATATAAACGTTGTTAAGGCTACGCAAAATGGTGGCCTGGGTTTCCCGGGCGGCTAAACCGGCGGGGCAGGAGAAGGCAAAATGAAGCACCAATCCAGTGATGAGGCGGCCAGGCGACTGATGCGCGAGCAGATACTCAGCGGGCCCGTTTTTTCAACCATGATGCGTCTGGCACTGCCCACTATCGCTGTCCTTGTGGCGCAGACCCTGGTTAACGTGGCCGAGACTTACTACGTCTCTTTTCTTGGAACGCCTGCATTGGTCGGTGTTTCCATGGTATTCCCGGTGTGGATGTTGATGACGATGATGGCGGCCGGGGGCATAGGCGGCGGCGTGGCTTCCGCGGTTGCCAGAGCCGCCGGGGCGGGCAGGCATGAGGATGTGAATGCCCTGATCCTGCATGCGGTCGTGGTGGCGGTAGCCTTTGGTCTGCTTTTTTCTGGACTCGTTATTGGTTTTGGGCCGGTGCTTTATGCCGCTCTCGGTGGATCCGGCGAGGCGCTTCATGCCGCGCAGACATACTCAATATTTGTTTTTATCGCGGCGGTACCCATTTGGATCGTTAATCTTCTTTCCGCCGTTCTCAGGGGCGTCGGGAATGTGAAAGTGCCGGCAATGGTGACGTTTATCGGCGCGATTGTGCTGGTCCCTCTTTCGCCGCTGTTTATCTTCGGCCTTGGTCCGATCAAAGGCCTTGGCATCGCGGGGGCCGGTGTGGCCGTGAGCCTCTATTACTGGCTGGCTGCTTTGGCGCTGCTGCGCTACATGGCTAGCGGGCGTGCCGGGCTGCGTTTGAGGCTCTCTCCTCTGCGCGGTCGGTTATTCGGCGATATTCTCAAGGTGGGCGTGCTGGCGGCGCTTGGGACTCTGCAACTTAATGTGATGGTGCTGCTTGTGACCGGCGCAGTCGGGCGCTTCGGTCTGGATGCGATCGGCGGGTACGGCACCGCCTCCAGGCTGGACTATGTCCTGATTCCCTTACTGTTCGGGATGGGCACGGCGATCCTGACAATGGTGGGCACCAATGTCGGCGCAGGTCAGATTGCCCGCGCCAGGAAAATTGCCTGGTCAGGAGTGGCGGCCAGCGTGGCAATCGTCGAAGTCATTGGCTTACTTGTCGCGTTTTATCCTGCGCTTTGGCTGGGACTATTCACCCACGATCCGGCGATTGTGCAAACCGGCTCTCACTACCTGCAAATTGTTGCCCCGCTGTATGTCGCGACCGGGATCGTTTTCGCGCTGAGTTTCGCCGCACAGGGCAGCGGGTATATGTGGCGCATCTTTATTGCCGGTACGGTGCGTCTGATTATTGCCGCCGGCGGTGGGTGGCTTGCCGTGACGTATTTCCATGCTTCGCTGACCTCTCTGTTTGCGATTGTTGCGGCGGCGATAGTGATTTCCGCTGCGATTTGCGTAGTGACGGAGCTTTCAGGTGCCATGTGGCCCCGCCCTGAGGGCAGTCGAAGTCAGCCCCGCTCGGCAGAACAGGCTCGCTAGCGGACCCTTTCAAAACATAATCAGGAGATAATCAGCATGAGCGTGCAGACTGCCGGGAGCTGGAAAATAGGGCATGCCACCGTGACCCGCATTGAGGAACTTCACGGGCCGGGCTTCAGGGGAGAGGAACTCTTTGCCGATTGGGATCCGGAGGTCCTGAAAGAGCATGGGGCCTGGATGGTGCCTGACTTTTACCAGCTTTCGACCCACCAGATCATGATGTCGGTGCATTCCTGGCTGATCAGGACGGCCCACCATACCATTCTTGTGGATGCGTGCTGCGGCAATGATAAACATCGTCCGGAGTCGCCACACTTCCACCAGCTGAACTCGCCGTATCTTGAGCGACTGAGAAGCGTGGGCGTTAAACCTGAGGACGTCGACTATGTGCTGTGCACGCATCTGCATGTGGATCACGTCGGCTGGAATACCCGGCTCCTGGACGGACGTTGGGTGCCAACGTTTCCAAATGCAAAATATGTCTTTTCGCTGGAAGAGCTGAATTTTTGGGACCCTGCAAGAAATCCGCATCTGCCGCAAGAGCCACGCGATGTCTTTACTGATTCAGTCCTGCCCATTCTTGAGGCTAATCAGGCGCAGGTGGTCAGTATGCCGGACAGGCTGAGCGACTCGCTGCTAATAGAGCCTGCGCCTGGACATTCTCCGGGCCACATTATACTGCGGTTAATCAGCGGCCAGGAGGAGGGCATATTCATCGGGGACGTTATGCATCACCCCATACAGATTTACAGGCCAGAGTGGAACAGCCGATTCTGTATGGATCCGGCCCAGGCAATCAGCTCGCGTAAACAGGTTCTGACCCATTGTGCCGAAACGCATGCCGTGATGTTTCCTGCCCACTTCGGGGCGCCGCATGCCGGGCGAATCTCCCACAATGGTGCCTCATTTTTCTTTGATTTTTGACGTCTCTCGACGGCATCACGCCTGACCGGCCAGTAAAAAGGATGGCAGTTTTCTGACGGTTGGTTATATTATGATTATAATTTAATCATCGTTAAGCGTGAAAATAGGGGGACAGGGGTATGCGCTATGCCAAAGGTCATAAAGAGGAAACGCACAAACACATCGTCAAGGTTGCGTCGCAACGTTTTCGTGAAGAAGGCATTGAGAAGGTCGGGGTCGCCGCTCTGATGGACCATGCCGGGCTAACGGTGGGGGGCTTTTATAGCCACTTTAAGTCTAAAGAGGACTTGATCCAGGAGGCCGTTAGCCTTGCCGCAGACGAAACCTTCTGCCGCATATTCGGCGAGGGGGGGGATAACTCCGCGATAAGTCTGGAGCGGATTTTAGCGCGTTATCTCAGTCCGGAGCATCGCGACAACCCGGAAGCCGGGTGTGCCTTCGCCTCGCTGGCGTCGGAACTGAAGAACCGACCGGAAGGCACCCGGACGATGATTGCGGACAAAACGCTTGGCTTTATCCAGCAGATCGCGGACAGCCTGTCGGCAAAAGTGGAGGCTGAGGTGCGGATGAGAACTGCGGCGGCGATTTGGGCCGTGATGGTCGGCACGATTCAGCTGTCTCGCATTGTGACCGACCCGGTTTTGTCCACGCAACTCCTGAAGGATGGCATCGCGAATGCATTGCGGCTTGCCTCAGAAATAGAACCGCTGCGCGCGGGATAAACCGGGCGTAGCTAACTGCCTCACCACACGGTGAATCAACCCAAAAGGTCAATATATGAACATTCAAGGCAAAACAGTTTTCGTTACCGGCGCAAACCGGGGTCTTGGCGCTGAGTTAGTGCGTGCCTTTCTCCGGCACGGCGCAGGCAAAGTGTACGCCGGCGCACGCGATCTTCAAACCTTGCCGGATTTCGGCGACAGCCGTGTTACCGCCGTGCAGCTGGATGTCACACAGCCGGAATCTGTTTCTGCCGCGGCGCGTCAGGTGGGTGAAGTCGACATTTTGTTGAATAACGCCGGTGCGATGAAGGTCAATACTATCCTGACCGCGACGACGGCTGACCTGGCCGATGACATGGAGGTGAATTACTACGGCACGGTGCGCGTGATGCAGTCTTTTGCGCCGCTGATTGGGAAAAAAGGGGGCGGGATTATTGCCAATGTTCTGAGCGTCATGGCGCTGGCGGCAATGAGACACACCGCGGGATATTCGGCCTCCAAAGCCGCATTGCTTTCGGCCACTCAGGCCGCCAGAGCAACGCTGAAAGCACAAAACATCAACGTGATTAGCATCTTTCCGGGACCGATTGAAACCTCGATGGACTCTGGCCTGCAGGAGAAAAGAACGTCCCCTGACGTGGCGGCCGAAGAGATTTTGCAAGGCCTGATTGAAGAGCGGGAAGACATTTATCCCGATCCTGTTTCGGTTCAGGTGGCCGGCTTCTGGGGAAGCAATCCGAAGGGGCTGGAGCACCATTTTGCCACAATGTAAGTCGGGTGTAGCCAGCCGATGAACGTGACTCCTGCTCTCTGAAGGCTGCCTTCAGAGACGGACAGCACCCTTCCCTCTATTCGGAACAGTAAAATGAAAACATTTTTGATTACCGCTGCGGCCGGTGACACGGGAGCCCCTACGGTAAAATTCCTGCTTGAAAAAGGGCATAAAGTTCGGGCTTTAGTTCGTCGTGAGGATGAGCGTGCCGCTAAACTCCGTGCGTCAGGCGCTGAAGTCGTGGTCGCTGACATGCTCCAGCTTCGGCAAATGCGCGAGGCTCTGACAGGCGTTTCTGTGGCTTATTTTTGCTACCCGCTGGCCGAGGGACTGGTCGAGGCTACGACGATTTTTGCTCAGGCGTCAAAAGAGGCGAAGCTTGAGCTGGTGGTCAATATGTCTCATAAGCAATCGCGCCCCAATGCCACCAGCCCGCAAACGCTGAAACACTGGCTGGCCGAGCGGGTTTTAAATTGGTCTGGCGTCCCAACCGTGCACCTGCGGGTGACGCTCTTCGCCGAGTGGCTGTTGTATACGGCGCATTTAATCCGCGAAGGGCGCTATGTTACGCCGTTTGAGGCAGAAAGCCGATTTGCCCCCATTGCCGCCGCCGATATCGCCCGCGTGGTGGCCGGAATACTGGCCAATCCAGCCAGGCATGCGGGCCAGACTTACGCCCTCCATGGCCCGGTAGAGTATAGCCATGCTGAGATAGCCCGGCTGTTAGGGGCGATTTTAGAGAAAGAGATCCGCTTTGAGGCCGTCACCGTTGAGGGGTTCCTGAGCCTGCTGGGTATGCCTGATAATGATTTTCTGCGCCTACACTTCTCCGCTATTAAAAAGGATCAGCAGGAAGGACTCCTGGCAGGGCTGGATGAGAGGGGCGTTGAGATTATCGGCCAGCCGCTTGTGACGTTGCCGCAATTTATTGAGCAGCATTACGAGAGCCTGACTTGATGAGTTAGTCTGGCGCGGCTGGAATCGCCGTAAGAAAAAAGCCGACTGAGATGTCGGCTTTTTTATCTGTTCTTAGGCGTTTTCGGTCAGCCAGTTCACAACGATATCGTGGTGGTTGCTGGTTTTGAAATCGTCAAACACCTTTTCCACTTTACCGTCGCCGTCCAGCAGGAAGCTAATGCGGTGAATGCCGTCGTAGGTTTTACCCATAAAAGATTTCTCGCCCCACACGCCAAACTGATTGCAAACCTCATGGTCTTCATCAGAAAGCAGGGTGAAGTTAAGCAGCTCTTTCTCGGCAAAACGGGAAAGTTTTTCCGGCTTGTCGGTGCTGATGCCCAGCACTTCCACGCCACGCTTTTTCAACTCATCCATGTTGTCGCGCAAACCACATGCCTGCACGGTGCAGCCTGGTGTCATCGCTTTTGGATAGAAATAAACCAGAACTCTCTGTCCCTGGAAGTCGGTTAAATTTACTTGTTCGCCGTCCTGATCGGGCAAGCTAAATTTCGGTGCAATATCACCGGCTTTCAGTGGGCTCATCACTACTCTCCGTCTTTAATCATCTTGCTGTGGGTTAACCACGTTAATAGTGCCTTCTGCTTTCAGTTCTGTACATAGGGCTTTAAACGCTTGCTCGATAATTGTCGCATCCTGTGAACCGGGGCTGTGGGCCGTGATCTGAATATACAGCCGTGGCCCCACGCCGTTTTCAGCGGGCTGAGTGCGGGAAACAAGCTCGGCAATGTTCATTTGATGGGTATCAAACAGATGGGTAAATCGCTCAATCAGGTGCGGCGAGTCTGCCACTTCAACCTGCACCCAAACCGTGGCCGGCGTGGCCGGTCTTTCCTGCGCGGTTGTGCGTTTCATCACAATTAACAGATCGAGTTCGGCGCCCTTTAGCGGCAGAGTGGATTCGATCAGGGTTATCGCGTTCCAGGTGCCGGAAAGCAGCATGATAAAGGTGAACTCTTCACCCAGCATCGCCAGCCGGCTGTCTTCGATATTACAGCCGCAGCTGCTTACGTGACGTGTGATGGTATTGACGATACCCGGACGGTCCGCCCCCAGGGCTGTGATAACCAAATAATGGTGTGATGAGGGTGTCAAACGTGTTCTTCCTGTCAATCGGTGAGATTCACATTAGGAAAGCATAAAAAAAGTATGCTGCCAACCGCTTAGCGCCTTCTGGCGGCTTGCTTTTGCTATGGCACCAAACGTAACATTGGAGAACATGTTTGCACAGAGGGTGGCTAATGTTTACGGGAAGTGTTGTCGCGATAATTACGCCGATGGATGAGAAAGGTAATGTCTGCCGGTCCAGCCTGAAAAAACTGATTGATTACCATGTCGCCAGCGGAACATCGGCGATTGTCTCGGTAGGGACTACCGGCGAATCGGCTACCTTAAGCCACGACGAACACGTCGACGTAGTGAAGCTTACCGTGGAACTGGCGGACGGGCGTATCCCGGTCATTGCCGGTACCGGGGCTAACGCCACTTCCGAAGCGATTTCCCTGACGCATCACCTGCAGGACAGCGGCATTGTTGGCTGTCTGACGGTCACCCCGTATTACAACCGTCCTACTCAGGAAGGCCTGTTCCAGCACTTTAAAGCGATTGCTGAAAGCACTCATTTGCCGCAGATGCTGTATAACGTGCCGTCGCGTACCGGCTGTGACATGTTGCCGGAAACCGTTGGCCGCCTGGCGAAAATCAAAAATATTATCGGTATCAAAGAAGCCACCGGGAACTTAAGCCGCGTAAACCAGATCAAAGAGCTGGTTGAAGATGACTTCATCCTGGTGAGCGGTGATGACGCCAGCGCGCTGGACTTCATTCAGCTTGGCGGCCACGGCGTGATTTCCGTGACGGCAAACGTAGCCGCGCGTGAAATGGCAGAAATGTGTAAACTTGCCACCTCAGGGCAATTTGCACAGGCTCGCGAAATTAACCAGCGTCTGATGCCGCTGCACCATAAATTGTTTGTAGAACCTAACCCTATCCCGGTGAAATGGGCCGCGAGGGAGTTGGGTCTTGTGGCAACCGACACCTTACGCCTGCCGATGACGCCGTTGACCGACGCCAGTCGCCCGGTGATTATCAGCGCGCTTAAGCATGCCGGTCTGCTGTAAAGCTTAGGGAGATTTGATGGCTTACTCAGTACAGAAGTCGACGGTGGCAAAAGTTGCTGTTGTTTCGCTCGCCATGCTGTTAGCGGCGTGCAGTTCCGATCAGCGTTACAAGCGTCAGGTTAGCGGTGATGAGTCCTACCTGGATGCGACCCCACTTGCGGAAATCCACTCTCCGGCCGGGATGATCCTGCCGATTCAGAATGGCGACTACAACATTCCGGTCACCAACGGCAGCGGTGCTGTAGGCAAGCAGTTGGATATTCGCCCACCGGCGCAGGCGCTGGCATTGGTGAACGGGGCTCGTACTCAGTTCACCGGTGATACCGCCACGCTGCAGGTTGAAGCTAACAAGGCAAGCGGCCTGTGGCCTCAGGTGGTCAGTATCCTGCAAGCCGGGAACTACGCTATTGCCCAGCGCAACGATGCCAGCCAGACCCTGACAACCGACTGGGTTCAGTGGAACCGCGCTGACGAAGACGTCCAGTATCGTGGCCGCTACCAGATTAGCGTGCAGCCTCAGGGTTACCAGCAGTCAGTCGTCGTTAAGCTGCTGAACCTGGAGCAGGGCGGCAAGCCGATAGCGGATGCTTCATCTCTGCAGCGCTACAGCGCGCAGATGCTGAACATCATCAGTGCCGGTCTCGATAAGTCGGAAACGACCCGCCAGAATACGCAGGACAACCGCAGCTCAGCGCAGCTTGATGTGCAGAGCGCAGCGGATGATACCGGGCTGCCAATGCTGGTCGTTCGTGCGCCGTTCAACGTCGTGTGGAACCGCCTGCCGGCTGCGCTTGAAAAAGCGGGCATGAAAGTCACCGATACAACCCGTTCTCAGGGCAATATCGCGGTAACCTATAAAGCGCTGTCTGACAGCAGCTGGAGTGATCTGGGGGCGAAAGATCCTGGGCTCACCAACGGCGACTATAAGCTGCAGGTTGGCGACCTCGATAACCGCAGCAGCCTGCAGTTCATCGATCCGAAAGGGCACCCGCTGACGCAGTCTCAGAACGATGCACTGGTCGCTGTCTTCCAGGCAGCATTCAGCAAGTAATACTCAAGGGCCGGTTAATTCCGGCCCTTGTTATTTAAGCCTTATGTATTAACCCCCCTCGATTGCGCAAGCGATCGCTATACCTGGAGTAAGAAAGATGCAAAAGCAAGCTGAGTTGTATCGCGGCAAAGCGAAGACCGTTTACAGTACCGAAAATCCGGATCTGTTGGTGCTCGAATTCCGTAACGATACGTCAGCAGGTGATGGGGCACGCATCGAGCAGTTCGACCGTAAAGGCATGGTAAACAACAAGTTTAACCATTTCATTATGGCCAAACTGGAAGAAGCGGGTATCCCGACCCAGATGGAAGCGCTGCTTTCTGACAACGAAGTGCTGGTGAAGAAGCTCGACATGGTGCCGGTAGAGTGCGTGATTCGTAACCGCGCCGCGGGTTCACTGGTGAAGCGCCTTGGTATTGAGGAAGGTATTGAGCTGAACCCGCCGCTGTTCGATCTGTTCCTGAAAAACGACGCCATGCATGACCCGATGGTCAATGAATCTTACTGTGAAACCTTTGGCTGGGTGAGCAAAGAGAATCTGGCCCGCATGCGTGAACTGAGCTACAAAGCTAACGACGTACTGAGCAAACTGTTTGATGACGCTGGCCTGATCCTCGTTGACTTCAAGCTGGAGTTTGGGCTGTTCAAAGGCGAAGTGGTGCTGGGTGACGAATTCTCCCCGGATGGCAGCCGCCTGTGGGACAAGCAAACGCTTGATAAAATGGACAAAGACCGTTTCCGCCAGAGTCTGGGTGGCCTGATTGAAGCGTACGAGGAAGTTGCTCACCGTCTCGGCGTTAAATTAGACTAACTACGCAATCGTTTACGTTGCGCAATGGGGTGCGTTTTTGCGCACCCTGTTTTTTCGCTGTCTGTTCTTATGGTAATCCTGCCGGTAACCACCTACGATCTATACTCTAAATAATTCAAGTTGTAGCACAAAACGCGTGGTCGTTTTGAACAGCGCTTGCGCTGGCCCCAAAGGGGTGAGGCCATAGTGCTGAATCACGCGGCAAGGCCGTGAGTCCTCAGGAGCATAGCTAACTCTGTGACTGAGGTGAACGGGTGCGGCCAACGCAGCTGTGGCTTGAAGTATGACGAGTATTCCATTACAGGTTGTGAATGAGGACGAGCGTATGCGTTGGCAAGGACGTCGCGAAAGCGACAATGTAGAAGACAGGCGCAATGACGCCTCTGGTCCAGGTATGAGCATGGGCGGCGGCGGTTTTCGTATCCCACGCGGAAAAGGCGGCCTGGTGCTGCTGGTCGTGGTCATTGTGGCAAGCTATTACGGCGTCGATCTCACTTCCTTCCTGTCCGGCGAGCCGCCGGTTTCTCAGCAGTCTTCCCAGCAGCGTTCCATCAGTCCGAAAGACGACGAAGCCGCCAAATTTACCTCGGTCATTCTGGCGACAACCGAAGATACATGGGGTGAAATTTTCCAGAAGATGGGGCGTACCTACCAGCAGCCTAAGCTGGTGATGTACCGCGGGGCAACGCGCACCGGCTGCGGTACCGGCCAGTCCGTGATGGGGCCGTTCTATTGCCCGGCGGACAGCACCGTTTATATCGACCTCTCGTTCTACGATGATATGCGCAACAAGCTTGGGGCGGGCGGAGACTTTGCCCAGGGCTACGTCATTGCTCACGAAGTGGGGCATCACGTGCAGAAGCTGTTGGGTATTGAACCTAAAGTGCGCCAGATGCAGCAGAATGCTTCCCAAGCTGACGCTAACCGCCTGTCGGTGAAAATGGAACTTCAGGCCGACTGCTTCGCCGGCGTCTGGGGGAACAGCATGCAGAAACAGCAGGTGCTTGATTCAGGTGACCTGAAAGAAGCGCTCAATGCTGCCGAAGCCATTGGGGACGACCGCCTGCAGCAGCAAAGCCAGGGCCGAGTGGTGCCGGACAGTTTTACCCACGGCACTTCCGAGCAGCGCTATACCTGGTTCAAACGTGGTTTTGACAGTGGCGATCCGGCCCAGTGTAACACCTTCGGCAATACGCTCCGTTAATCGATGACCGCAGCAACTTTCATCGCGCCGATGCAGCAGGCAACGGCGCATATGCGGCAGACGGGCATCCGCCGGTTGATGGTGCTGGCCGGTGATAGCCAGTGGAGCAGCGAGCAGGTTGCAACCCTTTCTGCTTCTTTATCCGGTGACTGGCTGTGGGTTGGCTCTTCCCCTGAGTTGCCTTTACATTGTGCGCCCTCGGCGGTTCGCAGCATGCTGGGGCGTGAGTTTCAGCATGCCGTTTTTGATGCCAGGCGAGGACTGGATGCCGCCGCCTTCGCTGCGCTTTCCGGGATGCTCAAAGCAGGCAGTTGGCTGCTGCTGCTGACGCCTGAGTGGTCGCGCTGGGCTTCGCTTCCGGATGAAGATTCCAGCCGCTGGAGCGATGCGCCACAGGCGATTTCTACCCCCCATTTTGTTTTCCATCTTCAGCGCTGCATACGGCAAGATTCAGAAGTCGTGCTGTGGCAGCAGCATGCATCATTCCCCTTGAATCCTTTTGCTCACCGCCCAGTCTGGCAGCCCGCCAGCGGTGCGCCGGAGCAAGAGCAGGCCGCTATCCTTGATAATTTGTCCGGGATGGCGCGCGGCGTGGCGGTGGTGACGGCGGCCAGAGGCCGGGGGAAATCTGCGCTGGCGGGCATGCTGGTTGACCGGACACCAGGTGCTTGTCTCGTGACAGCGCCCGCGAAGGCCGCCACCGACGTGCTGGCAAGCTATGCGGGCGAATCATTTCAATTTATGGCCCCGGACGCGCTGGCCGCAGAGCGTGAATTAGCGGCATATGACTGGCTGATTGTGGACGAGGCCGCCGCTATTCCGACCCCGCTGCTACGCCAGCTAATAGCGCGTTTCCCCCGAGTTTTACTGACCACGACGGTGCAGGGGTACGAGGGAACCGGGCGCGGATTTTTACTGAAATTCTGTGCGGCATTTCCGTCCCTCAAGCTTTTCACGCTGAATGCGCCGATCCGCTGGGCGCTGAACGATCCGCTGGAGCAGGTGATTGACAGGATCATGCTTTTTGATGAGCCGGATCTGGAGCGATTTCCGCAAGGCAATCCCGTTTTACAGATTGTTGAGCAGGCAGACTGGCTTAGTAACCCTGAGCAATTAAAGCAGATGTATCGGCTGCTTTCGGGCGCACATTACCGTACCTCGCCGCTCGACTGGCGGCGGATGCTTGATGCTCCCGGCCAGCATTTTATCGCGGCCATTATCAAAGAGCAGTGTGCAGGAGCTTTGTGGCTGGTTGAAGAAGGTGGACTCGATGCAACGCTAAGCCGTTGCGTGTGGGCTGGGTTCCGGCGCCCGAGAGGCAATCTGGTGGCACAATCGCTGGCGGCACATGGCGGAAGCCCATTGGCCGCTACGCTTCGCGGGCTGCGTATCAGCCGCATTGCGGTTCATCCTTTGCGCCAACGCGAGCATATTGGTGCCAGCATGATTGAACATGCGCGGCAGGCCGTGAATCATCAATGTGATTATCTTTCAGTCAGCTTCGGCTATACCGATGAACTGTGGCGCTTCTGGCAACGCTGTGGTTTTGAGCTGGTGCGAATCGGAAGCCACAAAGAGGCCAGCAGCGGCTGCTACAGCGCTATGGCACTATTGCCTCTGACGCCCGAAGGCAGGTTGCTGGCAGAAAATGAGCGGCGGCGGCTACGGCGAGACTGGCCTTGGCAAAAAGACTGGCTGGAATTGTCTTTGCCTCTTACCGCGGATTGTCCAACAGAACTGTTGGCCGAAGATTGGGAAGAGTTATCCGGTTTTGCCTTTGCCCATCGTCCGTTGGAAGCCTGTCTGGGGGCATTGAATCGCCTTATGCTGGCGTCCGTTTTACCGCTGCATGCGCTTCGCGGGCGGCTGCAGCAACGTGAGAACAGCGAGGCGCTCAGCCAGCGGCTGGGGCTTTCTGGCAAAAAAGCCTTGCTTGCACTGATGCGTGAGGAAGTCCAAAGTGCGTTGGAAAATCTCGATCGGGATCGTACGGCTGAGCTGCACAACGGCATTATGCAATTGCAAAAATTCCACTAACTTGTTCAATGAAACGGCATGGTCATCCCCATGCAGCGGCGTATAGTTATCTCCATTAACCAGGAGAAAGCCATGAAACATGACCATTTTGTTGTCCAAAGCCCCGCAACGCCGGCCAGCCAGCTGATACTGCTGTTCCACGGTGTAGGCGACACGGCTAAAGCCATGGGCGAAATCGGGAGCTGGTTTGCACCAGAATTTCCTGATGCTCTGGTGGTCAGTATTAGTGGGCCGAATCAAAGTGGCGCAGGCCGGGAGTGGTTTTCGGTGGCAGGCGTAACGGAAGAAAACCGTCAGCAGCGGGTGGATGCCGCTATGCCTGGATTTATTGAAGCCGTGCGTGACTGGCAGCGGCAAAGCGGTGTACCGCCAACGGCTACGGCGCTGATTGGCTTCTCTCAGGGGACCATTATGGCGCTGGAGAGCATTAAGGCTCAGCCGGGTCTTGCTGCTCGGGTCATTGCTTTTAGCGGGCGCTATGCAGAGCTGCCGCAGCAGGCCTCCACCAGCACCACGATCCACCTGATCCACGGGGATAACGACAAAGTGATCCACGCGACACATGCGGTGGATGCCGCCGAGAAGTTACTTAGCCTGGGCGGGGACGTGACGCTGGATTTGATTGACGATCTGGAGCATGCGATAGATGACCGCAGCATGAAGGCGGCGCTGGATCACCTACGCTACACCGTGCCGAAGCACTATTTCGATGAGGCTTTGAGCGGCGGCGCGGCACCGAAAGATGATGATCTGATAGAGCTGCTGTAAATATTTGCCTCACTCCGGAATCGCCCGGAGTGAGACATACTGCTATTTCTTCTTAGGCCAGTCGTCCTCGTCATCCCACTTATCGTTAAAATCACGATGTGGCGGAAGCTCAGGCTTGTCTGCCATGTACTTCTTCGGATCGATTCGATTCAGGTCTTTAATGACGTTAATAAAAATCCCCAGCAATAACACCAGGACGATAATCCACCAGTAATGCGATAGCCATTCCATGCTGATACCTCTTCAGTTGGCTGCCCGTCAGGCGACAAGCTGTTCCATAATGCGCTGATACATCCGGGCCAGCAGCTGCAGGTCGGCGGCGTTCACGCATTCATTGATTTTATGAATGGTGGCATTCACCGGCCCCAGTTCAACAACCTGAGCCCCCATGCGGGCGATAAAGCGCCCGTCGGATGTACCGCCCGTGGTTAACAGCTGCGGTTTAATTTCATTATAGTGCTCAACAGCGTTCACTACCGCATCCACCAGCTTACCGCGTGACGTCAGGAACGGCAGACCGGAAAGCCACCATTCGACGGTATAGCGCAGTTCGTACTTATCCAGCAGGGCGACGACGCGCTGCTTGATGTCTTCATCGGTCAGCTCGGTGCTGAAGCGGAAGTTAAACTGCACAAACATATCGCCCGGAATAACGTTGTTGCTGCCGGTGCCGGCCTTCACGTTGGCAATCTGCATGCTGGTGGCCGGGAAGAACTCGTTGCCCTTATCCCACTCAATACCCGTCAGCTCTGCCAGCATTGGCGCTGCGCGATGTACCGGGTTATCGGCCAGATGCGGGTAGGCAACGTGGCCCTGGACGCCGTGAATAGTCAGGTTACAGGTCAGGGAGCCGCGACGGCCATTTTTCACCACGTCGCCAACGACTTCGGTACTGGACGGCTCGCCAACCAGGCAGTAGTCCAGACGCTCGCGGCGTGCCATCAGCGCTTCAACAACCTTCACGGTGCCGTTGGTTGCGCTGGCTTCTTCGTCGGAGGTAATCAGGAATGCCAGACGGCCTTTATGATTGGGGTGCTGGGCGACAAAACGTTCAGCCGCTACCACCATCGCCGCCAGTGAACCTTTCATGTCCGCCGCGCCACGACCAAACAGCATTCCGTCGCGAATCGTGGGCTCAAATGGCGGGTTAATCCAACGGTCGGCATCCCCTGATGGCACCACGTCGGTGTGCCCGGCAAACGCCAGCGTCTCACCCTGCCCACGCCAGGCCCAGAAGTTCTGGGTGTCGCCAAAATCCATGTGTTCAACGGTAAAACCAATCGCGCGCAGGCGCTCAATCAGCAGCGCCTGGCAACCGGCATCATCGGGGCTCAGGGAAGGACGACGAATAAGCTGTTGCGTCAGCTCAATAACCGGGCAGGACATAGGACTATACCTCGTTGATAAACTGCTGATAATGAGTTTCGTTGAAACCCAGCAGCATAGGCTGACCGGGCGCGCAGAGCAATGGGCGTTTGATGATTGCCGGCATCTCCAGCATCAGCGCCGCCGCGCTTTGTGCGTCATTAATGGATGCGCGATGGGCCTCATCCAGCTTGCGCCACGTTGTGCCCCGCGTATTTAGCAGCGCTTCCCAACCAAGCTCAGAGATAAAACTGTTCAGCAGCGCGGCATCCAGCCCGTCAGCTCGATAGTCATGAAACTGGTAATCCACGCCCTGAGCTTCTAAAAAGCGGCGCGCCTTTTTGATGGTGTCGCAGTTTTTAATGCCGTACATGGTGATCATAGTGGCGGTCGGTTCCGTTTTAGTTTGCCAGAGGGCAACCATTCTGCCGTAGGTGAGGGGAATTATCGAGCCGCGATTCAGTGCTAAACCGTTATTCTGCTAACGATATATTTGTGATGCTGCTCAATAGTTGATCGCTCAAAAAAGGTTCAGCTGCAGAATATATCCGCGTATACTTGCGCCAACATCAAGAGAGGCGGTTATGATCGAGCACGAATTAGGGCAGTGGAAAGACTTCATCGAAGGTATGTTGCGCAAATAAGCGTTCCGGCATAAAAAGCAACGGCGCGATATTCTGATACTGAATATTCTGCGAACATCAGCAAAAAGGCGACCTGAAAAGGCCGCCTTTTTTGTGGCTTATTGCCCGAGAGTTTAGTCGTGGTGCTCTTTGAGCGGGAAGCGTCTGCGCACCAGAACAAAGAACAGCGGCACAAAGAAGATGGCCAGCACGGTGGCGGAGATCATCCCGCCCATCACGCCGGTGCCTACCGCATGCTGGCTACCTGAGCCCGCTCCGGTGCTGGTTGCCATCGGCAGAACCCCGAAAATAAACGCCAGGGACGTCATTAATATCGGGCGCAGTCGCTGGCGGCAGGCCTCAAGCGTGGCGGCAACCAGGTCCTGGCCTTTGGCGTTCAGGTCGTTGGCAAATTCGACGATTAAAATGGCGTTTTTCGCCGAAAGGCCGATCACCGTTAGCAGCCCGACCTGGAAGTAAACGTCATTCTCAAGGCCTCGCATCCAGGTGGCGAGCAGGGCGCCAATCACCCCAAGCGGTACCACCAGCATGACAGAGAACGGCACGGACCAGCTCTCGTACAGCGCCGCAAGGCACAGGAATACGACCAGTAATGAAATGGCATACAGGGCAGGTGCTTGCGCGCCGGAGAGGCGTTCCTGGTAGGACATGCCCGTCCACTCGAGACCAAAGCCGTTCGGCAGCTTGCTGACCAGATCTTCCATAATGTCCATGGCGGTACCGGTACTTAACCCAGGTGCCGCTTCCCCGACAATTTCCAGTGCGGAATAGCCGTTGTATCGCTCCAGGCGAGGCGAGCCTGTTTCCCACCGGGAAGTGGCAAAGGCGGAGAACGGCACCATGCCGCCTGTTTTATTACGCACGTACCAGCTATTGATATCGTCCGGCAGCATGCGGTACTTGGCCGCAGCCTGGACATACACTTTCTTCACGCGCCCGCGATCCATAAAGTCATTCACATAGCTTGAGCCCCAGGCCGTTTGCAGGGTGTTGTTGATATCATCGATGGAGACGCCCAGTGCCTGAGCCTTACGCTGGTCGATATCGATTTGCAGCTGCGGGCTGTCGTCCAGGCCGTTGTGGCGCACTCGTGTGAGCTGCGGGTTATTGCCGGCCATTTCCAACAGTTGGTCACGCGCCTGCATGAGCGCATCGTGCCCCGCGCCGGCATGATCCTGCAGCTCCATATCAAAGCCTGCGGCGTTGCCCAAACCGTTAATCGCTGGCGGGCTGCTGGCAATGACGCGCGCTTCTTTGATCTTATTAAAGGCTTTGGTGGCCCGTTCAATGATGGCAAACGAACTGCCGTCGGCGCTGCGTTCGTCCCAGTCCTTCAGGCGAATAAACATGCGCGCCACGTTTTGCCCGTTCCCGCCTGGGCCTGCACCAATGGTGGAAAATACCGACACGACGTTGTCTTTCTCTTTGGTGAGGTAATACTGCTCCACCTGCTGCACCACTTTGGTTGTCTGCTGCTGCGTTGCGCCGCTCGGAAGCTGTACTGACGTGGTGAACACGCCGCGGTCTTCCTGGGGCAGGAATGACGTCGGCAGTTTGAGGAACAGGAACACCATGCCGCCAAGCAGCAGGGCATAAATCAGCATCCAGCGCAGGCTGCGGGCGAGGATTCTTGCCACGCCATTTTCGTAGCGTTCGGCGCTGCGGTTAAAGGTGCGGTTAAACCAGCCAAAGAAGCCTTTCTGGCCGTGATGCTCACCTTTATGCAGCGGCTTAAGAATGGTTGCACACAGGGCTGGGGTGAGGATCATCGCCACCAGCACCGAGAGCACCATAGCGGCGACGATAGTGACCGAGAACTGGCGGTAAATCGCCCCGGTTGTGCCGCCAAAGAACGCCATCGGCACGAACACGGCAGAGAGCACCATGGCGATGCCGACCAGCGCGCCCTGGATTTGGCCCATGGATTTGCGGGTCGCTTCCCGAGGGGAGAGACCTTCCTCGCTCATAATTCGCTCGACGTTTTCTACCACCACGATGGCGTCATCCACCAGCAGGCCGATAGCCAGCACGGTGGCGAACATCGTCAGCGTGTTAATGCTGTAGCCGAAGACATACAGCACGGCAAAGGTGCCGAGCAGCACCACCGGTACGGCAATCGTCGGGATAAGCGTGGCGCGGAAGTTTTGCAGGAACAGGTACATCACCAGGAACACCAGCAGAATCGCTTCCAGCAGCGTTTTCACCACGTCGGTGATTGAGGCTTTAACGAACGGGGAGGTTTCGTAGGCGATTTTAGCTTCCAGACCGTGTGGGAAAAACTGCGAAAGCTCTTCGATCTTGGCGCGGGCCAGCTTGTCGGTTTCCATTTCGTTGGCACCGGAAGCCAGCTTAATGCCAAGCCCGGAAGCGGGCTGCCCGTTGTAGGTGCTCAGGAAGTCATACTTCTCCGCCCCCATCTCAACGTCCGCCACATCCCCCAGCGTGACCAGCGAACCGTCCTGATTCACCCTCAGCGTAATGTCTTTGAACTGCTGCGGTGTTTGCAGGAGCGACTGGGCATTGATGGTGGCGTTCAGCGCCTGTTTGTCCAGCGACGGCGTGCCGCCAAGCTGGCCCACGGCAATTTGCGCATTCTGGGATTTGATGGCGGTGACCACGTCCTGGGTGGTCATCTGGTAGTTGATGAGCTTATTCGGGTCGAGCCAGATACGCATGGAATACTGCGAGCCGTAAGCATCGACGCTGCCGACGCCGTTCACGCGGCTCATCGGGTCCTGCACGTTACTGGCCACGTAGTCGGCGATGTCCTGCTTATCCATGCTGCCGTCGGTGGAAACAAAGGCCACCATCAGAATATTGGTGTCACCGGTTTTGTTCACCGTGACGCCCTGAGTCTGCACGTCCTGCGGCAGCTTTCTTACCGCAGACTGCAGCTGGTTTTGCACCTGCTGTACCGCAGAGTCCGGGTCCGTCCCGGCCTTAAAGCTCAGGGTAATGGTGGCCTGACCGGCGCTGCTGCTTTGGGACGACATGTACATCATGTTGTCCAGGCCGGTCATGCTTTGCTCTATCACCTGCGTGACGGTGTTTTCCAGGGTTTGCGCGGAAGCACCTGGATAGTTGGCGGTGATCCTTACGTTGGGTGGCGCAAGGTCGGGATATTGTTCGACGGGCAGTGAAAAAATAGCCAGTGCCCCGGTCAGGCAAAGTAAAATTGCCAGCACCCAGGCAAAAATGGGGCGAGAAATGAAAAAATTCGCCATGCGGTCAGGACCCCTTAAAAGCTTCTAATTGTTATCAATAACCGCATCACTGTAGCTTTAACCGCTTAGTCAAACGTGGAGAAATCTAGGAGATAGTGTAAATATGCTTTGGAATTGGCAGGATTTGTAACCATACCGTTTATTGGGTCGTTTTAACCCCGGCTTTCCAAAAATAATACCGTGGCCGCGACGCGTGATCTCACCTGCAGCTTACGAAGCAGGTTACGGATATGCACTTTTACCGTCTCTTCTGAAATATGCAGCCCGCTGGCAATTTGCTTATTTGACAGCCCACGGGCCACCTCTGACAGCACGTCCAGCTCACGCTCAGTGAGAATAGCAAACGGATCGCTGCTCTGTCGTTCGCTTCCACGGTTGGTCAGATACTCGCGTACCTGCTCGCTAAATGCTTTTTCACCCGTCAGGCAGCGGTGAATGTCCTGTAATAAAACCTCCGGATCGCTGTCTTTCAGCAGGTAACCATCGGCACCGGCATCAATCATCGTAAAGATATCGCTGCGAGCGTCGGACACGGTCAGGATAACCACGCGGGCGCTGATCCCGTCCCGGCGCAGGGCGTTGAGCGTATCAAGGCCGCTCAGGCCCTTCATGTTCAGGTCGAGCAAAATCAAATCCGGCGACAGGCGACTCGCTAAACTGATGGCCTCCGCACCGCTGCTGGCTTCACCCACCACGGTAAACGTGCTGTCCAGCTCAAGCAACTGACGCACTCCGCGCCGCATCAGCGGGTGATCGTCCACGATTAAAACTTGGTATACCGTTTTCTCAGACATTGCTAACTCCTGAATAAAGCTAATTATTGTTATGGCTCCCGGTGGCAGAGGCAAAATGGACCTCTACTCGCGTTCCGCCCTCGGGCGGTCGGGATATTGTCAGCTGGCCGCCAAGCCGGCCTGCGCGTTCGTGCATGATATTCAGCCCATAGTGACCTTCCGGCTCTTCAAGGCTGGCAATCCCGTCCCCGTTGTCAAATACCGAAGCGAAATGCTCACCGCCGCTTTCTGAGCGGCAAACAACCTCAATATGGCTCGCATTGGCGTGTTTAATCGCATTCAGTACCGCCTCCCGGATGATTTGCAGCAGGTGGATTTGCTGAGAAGCGTCCAGAACCTGAGTCGGCATGCTGCATTTCAGGCTAATTTCTGCCTGGGTTTGCTCGCGCAGCGGTTCAAGCAGCTCCTGCAGCGCGGCGGGTAAATCTGCCTGCTGCAGCGTCAGGCGGAAGGTGGTGAGCAGCTCGCGTAGCTGGCGATAGGCGTCGTTTAAGGCCTGGGAAAAATCCCCGACAATTCGCTGTGCAGGATGATTTTCTTCGGGCACCGCGCGCTTGAGCAGCGTCAGCTGGATACGAAGATAAGAGAGCACCTGGGCCAGAGAGTCATGCAGCTCGCGGGCAATCGTAGCCCGTTCCTCCATTAACAGCAGTTGCTGGTAGTGTTTTTGTGCCTGATTAAAGTACACGCCTCGCCCCAGCATGGTGGCCACGCTTTTCATCAGCTGTGGGGAAGGAGTTTTCCCCTGTGACTGCCAGCGAAGCGTGCCAAAAGCGCTGTCCTGCTGAACCAGCGGCAGGGTATGCCATTTTTCGTCCGGGACCGGGGAGCCTTCCATCAGCCGCCAGTTTTCACCCACCTGCATTTCCAGGGCGTTGACCGCCTCATGCTGGTGGATGATTTGCAGGATCTGCACGAAGCAGTCGCGGTTGATGGTGCTGACGTTCAGCGCCTGGGAGCAACTGTAAAGCACTTCGAGCATGCGGTTGGCTTCCTGCAGGCGCAGGGTCTTTTGCTCCACCTGCTGCTCTAAGGAGCGATAAAGTTTTTGCAACTCATCCGTCATGCGGATAAAAGCCTGTGCCAAGGCACCCAGCTCATTGGGGAGGGTTTGGTCAAGGTTCGGGAGGGTAAATTCGCCATGCTCAATGGCTTTGCTCACTTCCACCATGGTATTGAGCGGGATGACCACCTGCTGGCGGATGCGGCGTAAAGTGAAGAATACCAGAGTAAAAATAGCGATAAAACCGACTACCGAAGCCGCGACAACCTGCATCATTTTTCGCTCGGCATAATGCTGCAGCGCCAGCACAAACAGGTCGATTTGTTCCACGTAGGCGGCGATGTTATAGCGGTACCAGTCAATGTCTTCATTCAGAATATGCAGCTGCATTTGCTGCCAGGCCTGCTGCAGAGCGTTATAGCGGGCTTGCACCTCATCGGGCACCCAAAACCGGTTAAGCTGCTGCAATGTTGGGGCGTTCAGCGACTGTTGATACTGCTGTAAATGTGCCGCAATAGCCCTGGGGTCACTCTGAAGATCGTAGCCCAGGCGGTAGCTCTGCATACGCAGCGAGCCCGCAATATTCACCGCTTCTGCGTCTTTCAGGCTGCTGGCGAGCGTCAGCATCGCGATGCCGGTGGAAAGCAATGACAGCAAAACAATCGAAAAGAAAGCGCGGGCAAGGCTGGTGGAGACCGAGCGTTTGACTGTCACGGGGGAATAACCCTTTAAAGTATGCGGTGGAGCGAAACCTACCAGAATCTGCCTGAGACGCAAACGCCTGGCGGTGACTTTTTCGCCCCAGCGCGAAAAATGCCGCCGTATTTAACGCAAGCTTTGCGACAGCATAACGTCTGCCTTACATCTGCTGATTCCTCCCGTCACGCCGAAACCGTACGCCTCTTTGATCCGACAACGGCATTTACCCCTTTATGGGGATGCTTTTGTAACCCCTCGTCACATACCTTAAGTGCCGTAAAAACCGCAGAGAATACGCGGATAAAAAGAATAACGTTTCTACCCGGTGGCAACCTGGCCGGGCATTTTGAGCAAGGATCTGCCCAATGGCTAAACTGACCCGTCGCGGCCTGCTGACCGGGGGCTGGCACAGTTCTACTCCCGCCATTCGCCCTCCGTGGAGCGGCGATGAAAATCATTTTCTTCTGGACTGCACGCGCTGCGATAGCTGCGTGACCGCCTGTCAGAGCCGGGTGCTTCGCCGTGGTCAGGGCGGTTACCCCGAAATCGACTTTAGCCAGGGCGAGTGCACTTTCTGCTACGCGTGCGCGGACGCCTGCCCTCAGCGGCTTTTTGCCCCGCAATCAGCGCAACCCTGGGCACTGACTTTACAGCTCGGCGAAACCTGTCTGGCCTGGCATCAGGTGGAATGTCGCAGCTGCGAAGATGCCTGTGAACCGCAGGCCATCCGGTTTATCCCCACTCTACAGGACGTTTCCCGTCCACAGATTTCTTTGTCTGCCTGTCACGGCTGCGGCGCTTGTGTTGCCGGGTGCCCAACGTCAGCCATCACCCTGAGGCCACAAAATGCACACTGATTGGCACGTATGCGGCCTGTTGGTTCAGGCCAGACCTGAACATGTTGCTGCCGTACGCAGCGCGATCAACTCGCTGCCTGGCAGCGAGGTTGCGGTTGACGATATCGACAGCGGCAAACTTGCGGTGGTTATTGAAGCCGCCGAAAGCAACAAGCTGCTGGAACAAATTGAGCGGGCACGCAATATCTCCGGCGTGCTGGCGGTGTCGCTGGTTTATCACCAGCAGAATGAACAAGGTGAGGAAGCACCATGAAACTCAGTCGTCGTAGCTTTATGAAAGCGAATGCCGTTGCCGCAGCTGCCGCGGCGGCGGGCCTCAGCGCACCGGGCGTGGCTCGTGCGGTGGTCGGCAAACCCGATGCCATTAAATGGGACAAAGCGCCGTGCCGCTTCTGCGGTACCGGCTGCGGCGTGCTGGTGGGGACCCAAAACGGCCGCGTCGTCGCAAGCCAGGGCGACCCGGAAGCGCCGGTCAACCGAGGGCTGAATTGCATTAAGGGCTACTTCCTGCCAAAGATCATGTACGGAAAAGATCGTCTCACCCAGCCGCTGCTGCGCATGAAAGACGGGCAGTACCACAAAGAGGGTGAGTTCCAGCCGATAAGCTGGGAAAAAGCCTTCGACGTGATGGAAGATAAATTCAAGGACACCCTGAAAGAGAAAGGCCCGGACGGCATCGGCATGTTTGGCTCCGGCCAGTGGACGGTGTGGGAAGGCTATGCCGCCGCGAAGCTGTTCAAGGCGGGCTTCCGTTCTAACAACATCGATCCGAACGCGCGTCACTGCATGGCGTCTGCCGTCGTGGGCTTTATGCGGACCTTCGGCATGGATGAGCCGATGGGCTGCTATGACGATATTGAGCAGGCGGACGCCTTTGTGCTTTGGGGCTCCAACATGGCGGAAATGCATCCGGTGCTCTGGTCGCGCATCGCTAACCGCCGCCTGTCCGATGAAAACGTCAAGGTTGCCGTGCTTTCGACCTTCCAGCACCGCAGTTTTGAGCTGGCGGACAACGGTATGGTCTTCACGCCGCAAACCGATCTGGCGATCCTGAACTATATCGCCAACTACATCATTCAGAACAATGCGGTGAACGAGTCGTTCTTTAAGCAGCACGTTAACCTGCGTCGCGGCGTGACGGATATTGGCTATGGGCTGCGCCCGACGCACCCGCTGGAAAAGGCCGCGAAGAATCCGGGATCTGACGCTTCCGAGCCGATGAGCTTCGACGAATACAAAACGTTTGTTGCCGAGTACACGCTGGAGAAAACCGCTGCAATGAGCGGGGTGCCGAAAGACCAACTTGAAGCGCTCGCGAAGCTCTACGCTGACCCGAATAAGAAAGTGATTTCCTACTGGACGATGGGCTTTAACCAGCACGTGCGCGGCGTCTGGGCGAATAACCTGGTTTACAACCTGCATCTTCTGACCGGGAAAATCTCTCAGCCAGGCTGTGGACCGTTCTCGCTGACCGGGCAGCCATCCGCCTGCGGCACCGCGCGTGAAGTGGGCACATTTGCACACCGCTTACCGGCAGACATGGTCGTCACTAACGAAAAGCACAGGGAGATCGTCGAAAAAACCTGGCAGCTGCCTGCCGGCACTATTCCAGCCAAAGTGGGTTTGCACGCAGTGGCGCAGGACAGGGCGCTGAAAGACGGCAAGCTCAACGTGTACTGGGTGATGTGCAACAACAACATGCAGGCGGGGCCGAATATCACCGAAGAGCGTATGCCGGGCTGGCGCGATCCGCGTAATTTCATCATCGTCTCCGATCCTTATCCGACCATCAGCGCGTTAACGGCGGACCTGATCCTGCCGACGGCAATGTGGGTTGAGAAAGAGGGCGCCTACGGTAACGCCGAGCGCCGTACGCAGTTCTGGCGTCAGCAGGTGAGCGCGCCGGGCGAGGCGAAATCCGATCTCTGGCAACTGGTGACCTTCGCGAAACGCTTCAAGGTCGAGGATGTCTGGCCTGCTGAGCTTCTTGAGAAAAAACCAGAATACCGTGGCAAAACCCTGTTCGAGGTGCTGTTTGCCAGCGATGCGGTCCGTAAGTTCCCGGTGACTGAACTGGCAGCAGAGCAGCTAAACGACGAATCCCGCGAGCTGGGCTTCTACCTGCAAAAAGGCTTGTTTGAGGAATACGCCAGCTTTGGCCGCGGGCACGGACACGATCTGGCCCCGTTTGACGAGTACCACAAAGCCCGGGGCTTACGCTGGCCGGTAGTCGACGGGAAAGAAACCCAGTGGCGTTACAGCGAAGGCCACGATCCGTACGTTAAGGCTGGGGAAGGCTACAAGTTCTACGGTAAACCGGACGGAAAAGCGGTGATCTTCGCGCTGCCGTTCGAGCCGGCGGCAGAAGCCCCGGACCAGGAGTACGACCTGTGGCTATCTACCGGGCGTGTGCTCGAGCACTGGCATACCGGCAGCATGACGCGCCGCGTGCCGGAGCTGCATCGTGCCTTTCCTGAGGCCGTCACGTTTGTGCATCCGCTGGACGCGCAGGCGCGCGGTCTGCGCCGTGGCGACAAAGTGAAGGTGATTTCTCGCCGTGGTGAAGTGGTTTCCATCGTCGAAACCCGTGGCCGCAATAAGCCGCCTCGGGGCCTGGTCTACATGCCGTTCTTCGACGCCGCGCAGTTGGTGAATAACCTGACGCTCGATGCCACCGACCCGCTCTCCAAAGAGGCGGATTTCAAGAAATGCGCCGTAAAGCTGGCGAAGGTGTAATGCGCAATGCCCTTTGGTCGCGGCATCGCTAAGTGCCCAGAGGGTGTTTTCAGAATAACAATTCGATGGAGCCTGGGAGCTAAATCATGAATAACCAAGGCCTGATGAAGGCGTTGTTTCAATGGGGAGCGGCATTCACTCTGGTGGTCAGCGGTGCGCTTTGGGCGGCAACTGGCGTGGACCTCAAGCAATCGCCTGAAGTGTCCGGCACCCCGGAAGGGGCTGTGCTGATGCCAAAGCAGCAGCAGCGGATGGCGCTGAACTACGTTAACCAACCGCCGATGATCCCGCACAGCGTGGACGGCTACCAGGTCACGACGACCAGCAACCGCTGCCTGCAGTGCCACGGCGTTGAAAGTTACCGCACCACGGGGGCTCCGCGCGTCAGCCCGACGCACTTTATGGATAGCGACGGCAAGGTGCTTTCGAACGTGGCGCCTCGCCGCTATTTCTGCCTGCAATGCCACGTGCCCCAGGCGGATGTTGCCCCGATTGTTGAAAATACCTTCGAGCCATCCAAAGGGTTTGGGAAATAAGTTATGGATAAATCAACTCGTCAACCCGGCATCATTAAACGCGTGTGGCAGTGGTGGCGCAGGCCGAGTCGGTTAGCGCTAGGCACGTTGCTGCTGATTGGCTTTGCTGCCGGGATAATTTTTTGGGGCGGTTTCAACACCGGGATGGAAATGTCCAACCGCGAAGAGTTCTGCATCGGCTGCCATGAAATGCGCAATAACGTGTATGAGGAATACATGGGCACGGTGCATTACAACAACCGCAGTGGCGTGCGTGCGACTTGCCCGGATTGCCATGTGCCGCACGAATGGGTGCCGAAAATGATCCGTAAAATTCAGGCCAGCAAGGAGCTGTACGCCAAGGCCTTTGGGCTGATAGACACGCCGCAGAAGTTTGACGATCACCGCCTGGCGATGGCGCAAAACGAGTGGCGGCGGATGAAAAACAATAACTCCCAGGAGTGTCGAAACTGCCATAACTTCGATTATATGGATTTCACCGCGCAGAAAACCGTGGCGGCCAAAATGCACGATGAGGCGATCAAAGACGGAAAAACCTGTATTGATTGTCATAAAGGCATAGCGCATAAGCTGCCGGATATGCGGGAGGTTGAGGCGGGGTTTTGATCGAGTCAGAGGACCTGATGAGGGTTGCTTATGAAAGATCAGCTAAGGCCCCGTTCACTTCCAAACCTGTTTAATATGTCACCATCGAATTAGTGAACGGCTCAGGGGAGTCACCGTCACTCCCCCGAGACCCCGGACTCCCGGCCAAATAAATCGACCGCTGAAGCGGCAGACCTCCGTTTTATCTCCCAGTCCTGGGTCGGCTGAGATGCGTTCCCGACGCTCTCAGCCTCCGGCCGTTCCCGACGGCCGGACCCTGGCCAGTCGGAGAGAAAACAGAGGCGATTTAAGCCGGAACCGAGCCTCGCTTTAAATTCACAGCCAAACAGAAATTAACAGTCGCTTCAGGTCTTACAGCCACGCCGTTGTCCCCGGCTCTCATCGCCCCCGGTTATGACCCAACTCAGGCGGGGTTGAGCTGTCGGGAACAGCGAAAGAGAGCGATCGTCGGGAACGAATCGCGAACGCCCCCGAATGTTTGGGTGATAGCCGGTGGGTTTACCGCTTCAGCGGCGATGAGCTCGCCGGGCGCCGGGGGTTGTCAGGGGGCATGGCGTAATGCCCCCTGACACGTTCACTATTTACGGAAGTGGCAGAAATAAATGATGCTACGGTGAACGGAAAAACTGCGAACTAAAATATTCCTTCTCGTTTCAACACCCATACAAAAACAAACCTAACGCCACGCGACAACGCTCACAGAACGGCATATGATTGTCGGCTCCCTTACCGCCTTGTGGAGACCGTATGTCGTTACGTATCGAAGTCATCAAAGATAAAGTCCTGTCTGATAACTACTTCATCCTGCGCAATATTACCTATGACCTGTCTCGTAATGGGGCTGAAAGCGTTCGCCATAAGCGTGAGGTTTATGACCGGGGCAATGGCGCAACTATCCTGCTTTATAACCGCGAAAAGAAAAGCGTGGTGCTAACACGCCAGTTCCGCGTCGCGACCTGGGTTAACGGGAATGAAGATGGCATGCTGATAGAAGCCTGTGCCGGGCTGCTGGATGCCGACGAGCCAGAAGTCTGCGCCCGCAAAGAGGCGATGGAAGAAACGGGCTTTCAGGTAGGAGAGGTTGAGAAAGTCTTTGAGTTGTATATGTCTCCCGGCGGCGTGACCGAAATCATTTACTTCTATCTGGCAGAATACAGTGATTCTCAGCGAGAAGGCGCCGGTGGCGGCGTGGAAGATGAAGATATCGACGTGCTGGAAATCCCGTTTAGCCAGGCAATGGCGATGGTGAAGAATGGGGAAATTTGCGACGGGAAGACAGTGATACTGCTTCAACAGCTGCAGTTGCGCAATATTATGGGGTAAAACTCCATAAAATCATGTTATTGCGATTTTTAATATTGATATAAAGCTATCCGACAAATCCGATTGAGCAGGCTGCCTCGTGGGCCGAAGATACGTCGCACCATCGTACGTTTTTCACGCTTCGCTTTTTAGGGCAGCCTTCAATGTTCTATCGGACATCCTCCTTGCTTATGCTTGCATTGCTGGTAGCCAATGCTGCATTTGCCGCGCCAGCGCAAAAGCAGTTTTCCGACTGGCAGGTGACCTGCAATAACCAGAACTTTTGCAGCACCCGTAATACCGGACTGCATCAGGGGTTGGTGATGACGATTACCCGGGGTGCCGGGGCCCGCACTGACGCCAGTTT
The DNA here is from genome assembly GCF_059414925.1 of Cedecea sp. B1(4). Taxonomy (NCBI): domain Bacteria; kingdom Pseudomonadati; phylum Pseudomonadota; class Gammaproteobacteria; order Enterobacterales; family Enterobacteriaceae; genus Cedecea; species Cedecea sp. B1(4). The sequence goes on from NZ_JCAHMZ010000004.1 coordinate 229,353, forward strand.
GCGCATCGACCTGGGGAATATGGAGAGTGCGGACGTTAAAGTCTCGCCTGTAGCACCGAGGTTGCGGCTTGACGACGTGCCGCTTGCTATCCAGCCCAGCGAGTGGAAAGTGTCGCCTCATCATTTGATGACCAATAATCCGGAGGCGATTAACGGCCTGCTAGACGCTATTATGAACGGCGATAAAATTACCCTTGCCGACGGCCGGGGCATCATTTCACTCAGCGGGCTCAAAGCGGCGCTGCTATTTATCGACAGCCAGCAAAAGCGTATCGGCAGCGAAACCGCATGGATTAAAAAAGGCGACGGACCTCCGCTCAGCGTGCCTCCGGCTCCGCCGCTCAAAGAAGTGGCTGCAGCTACGGCATCATCAACGCCACTTTCACACGATGAACTGAACGACCTGTTGGATTATGGCACATGGCGGATGAATAACAGCCAGTGTTCGCTCGATCCGCAGCGTCGGGAAGTGCGCGTTTTTCCTCTGACTGACGATAAAGCCTTGATGCTTACCAGCTGTGAAGCAGGCGCCTATAACGTGGTTTATCTGGCCTGGGTCATCTCCCGGCAAAAGCCGTTTGTCGCCAGGACGATTCACCTGCGATTACCCTTTATACCGGACGGCGGTAGCGCTGAGCTGGAGCTAATGAACGCGGGATTTGATGAGCACGATAAAGTGTTAACCACCCTGGCGAAAGGGCGCGGGCCTGGCGATTGCGGCGTGGCCACGCGCTGGCGCTATGACGGACAGCGCTTCCGGCTTGTGCGTTATGCCGCTGAATCTGCCTGTGATAGCTGGCATAAAGCGGGCGGCTGGCCGACGCTGTGGGTCACCAAATAGTTGGGATTCACTGAATAAAAGAGAACCCTCTCCCCGCAAGGAGAGGGCTGGCAGCGTGGGCTATTTCTTGCCGAGTGATTTTTTCGCTACGGCTACGATGTTTTCTACCGTGAAGCCAAAGAACGGGAACAGCTTCCCGGCAGGGGCGGATTCGCCGAAAGTGGTCATACCCACAATCCCGCCTTTGAGACCGACGTATTTATACCAGTAATCGGCAATACCGGCCTCTACCGCCACTCGAGCCCGCACGGCATAAGGCAGGACGGACTCCTGATACGCCTCATCCTGAGCATCGAAAACGTCGGTGGACGGCATCGACACGACGCGAATCTTATGCCCCTCTTTGCTCAATGCTGCCGCGGCCTCGACGGTGATTTCAATCTCAGAGCCTGTGGCAATCAGGATGAGGTCTGGTTTGCCGTCGCTGTCCTTCAGAATATAACCCCCTCGGCCGATCGCTTTCAGTTGCTCAGGCGTACGGTCCATCTGGGCCAGATTCTGGCGAGACAGGATCAGCGCAGTTGGGCCGGTCTGGCGCTCAAGCGCGGATTTCCAGGCCACTGCGGCCTCAACCTGATCGCAAGGCCGCCAGGTGCTGAAGTTGGGCGTCAGGCGCAGGCTGGCTAACTGCTCGACGGCCTGGTGTGTCGGGCCATCTTCCCCAAGGCCGATGGAATCATGGGTATAAACCATGATCTGCCGCGCTTTCATCAGCGCCGCCATACGCGCCGCGTTACGGGCGTACTCCACAAACATCAGGAAGGTGGCGGTGTAAGGGATAAAGCCGCCGTGCAGGGCGATGCCGTTGGCAATGGCGGTCATACCGAATTCGCGTACGCCGTAGTGGATATAATTCCCGGCGGTGTCCTCTTTAATCGACCTCGAGCCTTTCCAGATGGTCAGGTTACTTGGGGCCAGGTCGGCGGAGCCGCCAAGCAGTTCCGGCAACGACGGACCAAAGGCGTTAAGGGTATTCTGCGAAGCTTTGCGGGTGGCGATTTTGTCCGGGTTCGCCTGCAGTTGTTCAATATAGCTTTGGGCTGTTTTCTGCCAGTTATCCGGCAGTTTACCTTCCGTACGGCGTTTAAATTCGGCGCTCAGGGTAGGGTGAGCCTTTGCGTAAGCGGCAAACTTCTCTTTCCAGGCGGCCTCCGCTTTTTCGCCTGCCTCTTTGGCGTCCCAGGCGTGATAGACCTCTTTTGGGATCTCAAACGGCGGGTATTTCCAGCCGAGCTGCTTGCGCGCCAGGGCGACTTCTTCTTCACCCAGCGGTGCGCCGTGAGCCTCTTCTTTGCCCGCTTTGTTTGGCGAACCAAAACCGATCACGGTGCGGCAGATGATGAGGGACGGTTTGTCCTTCACGCTCTGGGCTTCTTTGATGGCTTTTTTCAGCGCTGCCGGGTCGTGGCCGTCAATCTCATGGATCACGTGCCAGTGATAGGCCTCGAAGCGTTTGGCCGTGTCGTCGGTAAACCAGCCATCGGTTTCCCCGTCGATAGAAATCCCGTTATGGTCATAGAAGCCGATCAGCTTGCCTAAACCCAGCGTTCCGGCAAGGGAAGATACCTCATGGGAAATGCCCTCCATCAGGCAGCCGTCGCCCATGAACACATAGGTGTAGTGGTCAACGATGTCATGGCCCGGCTGGTTAAACTGCGCGGCCAGCGTGCGCTCGGCAATAGCCATCCCCACGGCGTTGGCTAACCCCTGGCCCAGCGGGCCGGTAGTGGTTTCCACGCCGGGGGTATAGCCCACTTCCGGGTGGCCGGGCGTTTTGGAGTGAAGCTGGCGGAAGTTTTTCAACTCCTCCAGCGGCAGGTCATAGCCGCTCAGGTGCAGCAGGCTGTAAAGCAGCATCGACGCATGGCCGTTCGACAGCACGAAGCGGTCGCGGTTGGCCCAGTGCGGGTTAGACGGGTTATGGCTGAGGAAATCATTCCACAGTACCTCGGCGATATCGGCCATGCCCATGGGCGCTCCGGGGTGGCCGGAATTGGCTTTCTGGACCGCATCCATACTGAGGGCGCGAATGGCGTTGGCAAGCTCTTTACGTGATGACATGTTTCACTCCAGGTCTTGTTAAAGTTTGGCGGCGAGCAGGTCTTCCAGTTTGCGTTGATCTATGGCGAACAGGCGGATCCCTTCGGCCAGTTTTTCCACGGCCATAGCATCCTGGCTATGTTCCCAGCGGAATTCCGCTTCGCTCATGGGGGCCGGACGGCGGAAGCCCTGTGAGAATGGGATCAGTTTACGGATAACTTCTTCTTCACTGTCCTGCAGCTGCTGCAGCAGGTTAGGGGCGATGGTCAGTCGGTCACAGCCCGCCAGGGCGAGGATTTGTTCCTTACGACGGAAGCTGGCGCCCATGACGATGGTTTCATAGTTATGTTGCTTGAAGTAGTCGTAGATATTGCGCACGGATTTCACGCCCGGATCTTCTTCAACGATATACGGATCCATCGGTTTACGCGCCTGATACCAGTCGTAAATACGGCCCACGAACGGGGAAATCAGGAAAACGCCCGCCTCCGCACAGGCACGCGCCTGAGCAAAAGAGAACAGCAGTGTCAGGTTGCAGTTGATGCCTTCTTTTTGTAGCTCTTCCGCCGCGCGGATGCCTTCCCAGGTTGACGCCAGCTTGATGAGAATGCGGGATTTATCGATCCCCTGTTCGGCGTACAGGTCCACCAGGCGACGAGCCTTGCTGATGCTCTTTTCTTTGTCGTAGGAGAGACGGGCGTCCACTTCGGTAGACACGCGACCTGGAATGCTTTTCAGAATTTCCGCACCGACATTGACCGCAAGTTTGTCACTGGCTTCGGCCACAATTTGTTCCCTGCTGCCGCCGCGCTGTTTGCCGTAGGCCAGCGCGTCATCAATCAGCGGCTGATATTGCTCAAGCCCCGCGGCTTTTAACAACAATGAAGGGTTGGTGGTGGCGTCTTCAGGCTGGTAGTGGCGAATAGAGTCGATATCACCGCTGTCTGCAACCACGGTGGTGTACTGTTTAATGCTGTCTAACTGATTCATTACTATCTCCTTGAAAAAGCAACGTCTTACCTGAGCGTTCCGTGTCGCTCGCCGTGAAAACTTACGCTTTGCATAACCCAAAAGCATAGCAGATGGGGGCGATGACGGGGCAGCCGCTAACATTGGTTCTATAGTTAGCTAACAATAATCACGCCTAATCTTAATAGTATGGCTACCTTCAAAGTTTGCGAAACGTGCCCGCGTGATACTAGGCGGCTGACGTAACAATAAAGAAGACCCAAAAAGGAACGATGCAATGGATGAACAACTGAAGCAAAGTGCCCTCGATTTCCATGAGTTTCCAATTCCGGGGAAAATCCAGGTTTCTCCGACCAAACCCCTTGCTACCCAGCGTGACCTGGCGCTGGCGTATTCGCCGGGCGTAGCGGCACCTTGCCTTGAAATTGAAAAGGACCCGCTCGCCGCCTACAAATACACCGCGCGCGGCAACCTTGTGGGCGTGGTTTCTAACGGTACCGCGGTGCTCGGGCTAGGCAATATCGGCGCGCTGGCAGGCAAGCCGGTCATGGAAGGTAAGGGCGTCCTGTTTAAAAAATTCGCCGGTATCGACGTCTTCGACATCGAAATTGATGAGATGGATCCGGACAAGCTTATCGACGTGGTGGCCGCGCTGGAACCCACTTTCGGCGGCATTAACCTGGAAGATATCAAGGCACCGGAGTGTTTCTACATAGAGCAGAAGCTGCGCGAGCGCATGAACATTCCGGTGTTCCACGACGACCAGCACGGCACCGCGATTATTTGTACCGCCGCGGTGCTGAACGGCCTGCGCGTGGTTGAAAAGAACATTACCGATGTACGGCTGGTGGTTTCCGGCGCGGGGGCTTCGGCAATCGCCTGTATGAACCTGCTGGTCGCGCTGGGAATGCAAAAACACAACATCGTGGTTTGCGACTCGAAGGGCGTTATTTATAAAGGCCGCGAAGAGAACATGGCCGAAACCAAAGCCGCCTATGCCGTAGAAGACAGCGGTAAGCGGACGCTGGACGACGTGATTGAAGGCGCGGACATCTTCCTTGGCTGCTCCGGCCCGAAAGTGCTGACCCAGGAAATGGTGAAGAAAATGGGCAAAGCGCCGCTGATTCTGGCGCTGGCTAACCCTGAGCCTGAAATTCTGCCGCCGCTGGCGAAAGAAGTGCGTCCGGAAGCCATTATCTGTACCGGCCGTTCGGACTACCCGAACCAGGTGAACAACGTGCTGTGCTTCCCGTTCATCTTCCGTGGCGCACTGGACGTGGGCGCCACGGCAATTAACGAAGAGATGAAGCTGGCTGCGGTGCATGCGATAGCCGAGCTGGCTCACGCTGAACAAAGCGATGTGGTGGCCTCTGCCTACGGCGAGCAGGAACTGACGTTCGGCCCGGAATACATTATTCCTAAGCCATTTGACCCGCGCCTGATCGTGAAAATTGCCCCTGCGGTAGCCAAAGCAGCGATGGACTCCGGCGTTGCCACGCGCCCGATTCAAGATTTCAATGCTTACAGCGAGAAGCTGGAAGAGTTTGTCTACAAAACCAACCTGTTTATGAAGCCGATCTTCTCTCAGGCGCGCAAAGAGCCGAAGCGCGTGGTGTTAAGCGAAGGGGAAGAAGCGCGCGTGCTGCATGCCACACAGGAGCTGATCACTTTGGGGCTGGCGAAGCCTATACTTATTGGTCGTCCAAGCGTTATCGAAATGCGTATCAAAAAGCTGGGCCTGCAAATTCAGCCGGGCAAAGATTTTGAGATCGTGAATAACGAATCCGATCCGCGTTTCAAAGAGTACTGGCACGAGTACTACAACATCATGAAGCGCCGTGGGATCACTCAGGAGCAGGCGCAGCGGGCGGTGATCAGCAACACTACTGTGATCGGGGCGATCATGGTGCATCGTGGTGAAGCGGATGCGCTGATTTGCGGGACAATCGGCGAATATCACGAGCACTTTGACGTGGTAGAGAAGCTGTTTGGCTACCGCGAAGGCGTGAAGGCCGCCGGGGCGATGAACGCGCTGCTGCTGCCGAGCGGCAACACCTTTATCGCGGATACCTATGTGAACGATGACCCTACGCCGGAAGAACTGACTGAAATCACGCTGCTGGCGGCGGAAACGGTGCGCCGATTCGGCATTGAGCCGAAAGTTGCGCTGCTTTCCCACTCCAACTACGGTTCTTCCAACAGCAAAGCCGCCTGCAAAATGCGCAAAACGCTGGATCTGGTGCGCGAGCGTGCGCCTGACCTGGAAATTGACGGGGAGATGCACGGAGACGCCGCGCTGGTTGAAAGTATTCGCCATGAGCGTATGCCAGACAGCCCGCTGAAAGGCTCTGCCAACATCCTGATCATGCCGAACGTTGAGGCGGCGCGTATTAGCTACAACCTGCTGCGCGTGTCGAGTTCTGAAGGGGTGACCGTTGGTCCGGTCCTGATGGGCGTGGCGAAGCCGGTTCACGTGTTGACGCCGATTGCTTCGGTGCGCCGCATTGTGAATATGGTGGCGCTGGCGGTTGTGGAGGCGCAAACCGCACCGCTGTGATTGAACTCCCCCTCACCCCGGCCCTCTCTCATGCGGGGTTAGGGTGAGGGGGGAAAGTGAAAGCTACACCCACTCCTTCACTGGCAGGAAATCACGATACAGGGCAGCCTCCGGGCTGCCTTCTTCTGGCTGGTAGTCATACTCCCAGCGCACCAGCGGCGGCATCGACATTAAAATCGACTCGGTTCGCCCGCCGGTTTGCAGGCCAAACAGCGTGCCGCGATCCCACACCAGATTAAACTCTACATAACGCCCACGGCGGTACAGCTGGAAGTCCCGCTCGCGCTCGCCGAAGGGATGATCCTTGCGGCGTTCAACAATCGGCAGATAAGCATCCAAGAATCCCTGTCCGACGGCCTGAATAAAGCGGAAGCCGTAGTCAAAGTCTGGCTTGTTCAGATCGTCGAAGAACAGCCCGCCGATGCCGCGCTGCTCGTTGCGGTGTCTGATAAAGAAGTAGTCATCGCACCACTTTTTATAACGCGGGAAAACGTCGTCACCAAACGGCTGGCACAGGTCACGCGCCGTGCGGTGCCAGTGCACCGCATCTTCTTCGAAGCCGTAGTAAGGCGTTAAGTCGAAGCCGCCGCCAAACCACCAGACCGGATCGGCGCCAGGTTTTTCGGCAATAAAGAAGCGCACGTTGGCGTGGCTGGTCGGCACATAAGGGTTGTTCGGGTGTACCACCAGCGAAACGCCCATGGCCTGAAAACTTCTGCCCGCCAGTTCCGGGCGGTGGGCCGTGGCCGACGCCGGCATGGCGTCGCCGTGAACGTGAGAAAAGTTCACGCCAGCCTGTTCGAACACCGCGCCGCTGCGCAAAACTCGACTGCGCCCGCCGCCTCCGCCTTCTCGCTGCCAGTTGTCTTCCTGGAAGACGGCGCCATCAAGGGCTGAAAGCTGCTGGCAAATCGTATCCTGCAGGGAGAGCAGGAACTGTTTTACGGCGTGGATATCGGGCTCAGTCATAAAAATTAACGCTTCTTACCGTGGACTTTATGGTTATCAAACCAGTTGAAATAGCTCATTACACCGGAGGCAATGGCGGTGGCAATCTTCTGGCGGAAGGCGGTGGTGCCGAGCAGCTTTTCTTCGCCCGGGTTGGTGATAAACGACGTTTCAACCAGAACGGACGGAATGGACGGCGACTTCAGGACCACGAAGGCTGCCTGTTCCGTGTTACGGCTGTGCAGCTTATGCACCGGCTTTATCTGTTTCAGAATATGCGAACCGAGCGTCAGGCTGTTTTTAATCGTGTCGGTCTGCACCAGATCAAACAGCACCTGCTGCAGGTAGTGATCTTTGTCTTTCACTTTGCTGCCCGCTACGTCATCCGCGGCGTTCTCTCTGTCTGAAAGATATTTCGCCATGGCGCTACTTGCGCCTCGGTTAGACAGGGCGAATACGGAGGCACCTGCGGCGGTTGGACTGGTGAAGCCATCCGCGTGGATCGACATAAACAGATCTGCGCCGTGCTGGTGGGCGATTTCAACGCGATCGTACAGCGGAATAAATTCGTCCGTGGTGCGAGTCAGCCTGGCATCGATGCCGTTGCTACGCAGGATGCTGCGCACGTTTTTGGCAATGGCCAGCACCACGTGTTTTTCTTTCGAGCCGTTGTGGCCGATGGCGCCGGTATCAATCCCACCGTGGCCCGGGTCAAGCATAACAATGCGTTTTGCCCCGGACTTTTTGGCCACTTTACTGTGGGAATTGGTGGTTTTCAGCGATTTGGCTTCTTCCTTTGCCAGCGCTTGGTTCATACCGGTTAGCGTCAACGCTGCTAAACCCGTGAGCAGGACCTGGCGGCGCGTCGTAAGTTGCGTTAGCGATTTAATTTTGCTCATGCGGATGAATTATTTATCTTATGGAGTCCAGATGGGAAGTTATAACGTATCGGCTTCATGCAAACGACACTCTGGCGTCAGAAATGTATATCCATTCGTTTCATTTCATGACTGGTCGAAGATTATGCCATTTTTTTCGCGCTTTTGCGGCAGTTATTGGCTTAACGGACGGTTAACGCCATAATCAATCTTTTACGGCTTAAGGTGGCTAATACCATGGAAATTCGCGTTTTTCGCCAGGAAGATTTCGAAGAGGTCATTACCCTTTGGGAGCGCTGCGATTTACTGCGCCCATGGAATGACCCGGAAATGGACATTGAACGTAAGCTGCATCACGATGCGGACCTGTTTTTAGTCGCTGAGGTGGGCGGCGAGATCGTCGGTTCGTTGATGGGCGGGTATGACGGCCATCGGGGTTCAGCCTATTACCTGGGCGTGCACCCGGAGTTTCGGGGCCGTGGCATTGCTAACGCCTTGCTGAACCGTCTGGAAAAGAAGCTGATTGCCCGCGGTTGCCCGAAGATCCACATCATGGTGCGCGAAGAGAACGATCTGGTTATCGGCCTTTATGAAAAGCTCGATTACGAGCATCAGGACACCATTTTGCTCGGCAAACGGCTGATAGAAGATCAGGAATATTAATTTTCAAATGTGTTCATGCCATGTATTTGCCTGCTGATTATGATTCACAGGGCAACTTAAAAGCACCGCTGCTGTTCTGGGCGGTGTTGTTGTTACAGGCCCGCACCTGGGTTTTGCTGGTGCTGGCGGGGGCTTCTCGTCAGCAGGGCGATGCGCTGCTGGGCCTGTTTTATCCCGATCGCGATAACTTCTGGCTGGGGCTGATCCCCGGTATTCCGGCTGCGCTGGCCTTTTTGCTCAGCGGACGTCGCCACCTTTGGCCCCGGTTCTGGCGGGCGTTTCGCTGGATATTGATTGCCGCCCAGGTTGGGCTGCTGGCGTGGCAACTGGCGCTGCTGGTCGGGGATGAAACGCTGACCGGTACCACCCTTGTTCTGCTGATTATCGATCTGTTCGCGCTTTGGTGGCTGCTGACTAACCGCCGGCTGCGGGATTACTTTGCCCTGAAAAACGAGTTAAGCGGCACTTTTTGACATCCCCGTACTCCAAAGGCCGTTACCATTTTTTGAAAAGGAATGATCAATGAAATCTCTGCGCCTAATGATGCTAGGCCTGCCGCTGGTTCTGAGCGGGTGTTCCACGCTGTCCTCCGTTAACTGGTCTGCGGCTTATCCGTGGAACTGGTTTGGCTCTTCCGTTGAGGTGAGCGAGCAGGGCGTGGGGAAACTGACTTCAGCCACCGCGATGGATGAGAAGGCCGTGAGCGAGGGGTTGAATGACAATTATCGTCTGCGCAGCGGCATGAGAACTGAAAACGGCACCATCGTGCGCTACTTTGAGGCGATGAAGGACAAAGACGTTAAGCTGGTGGTGAACGGCGAAAAAGGTACCGTGAGCCGCGTAGATGTGATGGATAATGACATCAAAACCGCTAGCGGCGTGAAAATTGGCACGCCTTTTAGCGATCTGTATCAGAAAGCGTTTGGGGTCTGCGAAAAAGGTAGCGGCGACGATGCTGCAGGCGTTCTCTGCCAGGCACCGAACAGCCAGCACATCAGCTATCTGTTTACGGGCGAGTGGCACGGGCCGGAAGGATTAATGCCGTCGGACGATACGCTGAAGAAATGGACGCTTAACAAAATTATCTGGCGTCGATAAAATTTGCGCCGGGTTTGCGCCGTCGCAAGTCGGCGTGAATAAATCAGGTTAGAATAGCCCGATAAATGCCTCCGTTCGGAGTCATCATAGTTATGTGCCACCTTTGGTGGCATTTTTTTCAGGAGGAATCATGTCTCGGGTTCAAAGCGGCATTCTGCCGGAACATTGTCGTGCCGCGGTTTGGCTGGAAGCTTCTGTGCAGGGCGACTTCAGCGCGCTGAGCGCAGGGTGCAAAGCCTTTATTGAAGCGTTGAACGCTTTCCAGGAAAAATTTCCTGACGCGATGCTGGGAGCCACCGTTGGTTTCGGGCACGATCTGTGGCGCGACCTCAGCAAAGGCGAAGGTGCCGCAGAGCTGAAAAACTTTACGCCATTAGGCAAAGGCCTGGCGCCCGCAACCCAGCACGATGTGATGATCCACATTCTTTCTCTGCGCCATGACGTGAACTTCTCCGTGGCTCAGGCCGCGCTGGCCGCGTTTGGCGATGCGCTGAAAATTGAAGAAGAGATTCACGGTTTCCGCTGGGTAGAAGAGCGCGATCTCAGCGGCTTCGTTGACGGGACCGAAAATCCGCAGGGCGAAGAGAATCGTCGTCAGGTGGCGGTGATCAACGAAGGTGTGGATGCCGGGGGCAGCTATGTGCTGGTTCAGCGCTGGGAACACAACCTCAAGCAGCTTAACCGCCTGAGCGTGCACGACCAGGAGATGATCTTCGGCCGTACCAAACAGGAAAACGAAGAGATAGACGGCGACGCGCGGCCAGCCACTTCTCACCTGAGCCGGGTCGATCTGAAAGAAGACGGCAAGGGACTGAAAATTGTGCGTCAGAGCCTGCCTTACGGCACCGCCAGCGGCGTGCACGGTCTCTATTTCATCGCCTATTGCGCGCGTTTGCATAACATTGAACAGCAGCTGTTGAGCATGTTTGGCGACGCTGACGGGAAGCGTGACGGTATGCTGCGCTTCACTAAGCCGGTCACCGGCGGTTACTACTTCGCGCCGTCGCTCGATAAATTACTGAGCCTGTAATCCCCTCCGGCGTAGCGTTTGCTACGCCGTTTTCTTATATCCCTTTCTTCTTGTAAATCGCCAAACGGTATATAAAAGCGTTACAGCTTTATCGCTCGTTATAAATACACTGACTGTCATGACTTTATGGCATTCATCACATTTATAAGGGCGAAGCATGGCAATCAGGTCAGTTAAAAAAGTATGGAACGCGCTCGCTGTCTCTTTGCTGCTGGCAGGCTCTGCCCATGCAACAGAGCTGCTGAATAGCTCTTATGATGTGTCCCGTGAGCTGTTTGCCGCGCTTAACCCGCCGTTTGAAAAACAGTGGGCGCAGGAGAATAACGGCGACAAGCTGACGATAAAACAATCTCATGCCGGGTCATCAAAACAGGCGCTGGCCATTTTGCAGGGCTTAAAAGCTGACGTTGTAACTTATAACCAGGTGACCGATGTGCAGATCCTGCACGACAAAGGCAACCTGATCCCGGCGGACTGGCAGAGCCGTCTGGGGAACAACAGCTCGCCTTTCTACTCCACCATGGCTTTCCTGGTGCGCAAGGGCAACCCGAAGAACATCCACGACTGGAGCGATCTTGTGCGCCCGGACGTGAAGCTCATTTTCCCGAATCCGAAAACTTCTGGTAACGCTCGTTATACCTATCTTGCAGCCTGGGGTGCGGCAGACAAAGCTGACGGCGGCAATAAAGCCAAAACCGAGCAGTTCATGACGCAATTCCTGAAAAACGTCGAAGTGTTCGATACCGGCGGCCGCGGGGCGACAACCTCCTTTGTCGAGCGTGGGCTGGGCGACGTGTTGATCTCTTTTGAATCAGAAGTGAATAACATCCGCAACCAGTACGCTAAAGACGGTTATGAAGTCGTAGTGCCGAAGGTCAACATCCTGGCCGAGTTCCCGGTTGCCTGGGTGGATAAAAACGTGAAGGCCAACGGCACGGAAAAAGCGGCCAAAGCCTACCTGAACTATCTCTATAGCCCTCAGGCGCAGACCATCATTACCGATTACTACTACCGCGTGAATAACCCGCAGGTAATGGATAAGCTGAAAGATAAATTCCCGCATACCGAGCTGTTCCGCGTGGAAGATGCGTTCGGCGGCTGGCCGGAAGTGATGAAAACGCATTTTGCTACCGGCGGGGAGCTGGACAAGCTGTTAGCGGCGGGGCGTAGTTAATGTTTGCCAGCCGTTCAAAACGCGTATTGCCGGGGTTTACGCTTAGCCTCGGCACCAGCCTGCTGTTTGTTTGCCTGATCCTGCTGCTGCCGCTGAGCGCGCTGGTGATGCAGCTGGCGCAAATGTCGTTCTCCCAGTACTGGGACGTGATTACCAACCCGCAGGTGGTGGCCGCCTATAAAGTCACGCTGCTTTCCGCCGCGCTGGCTTCCGTGTTTAACGGCGTGTTCGGTCTGTTAATGGCGTGGATCCTGACACGTTATCAGTTTCCGGGGCGCAGCCTGCTAGATGCGCTGATGGATTTACCCTTTGCGCTGCCCACCGCGGTGGCGGGCTTAACCCTCGCCGGGCTGTTTTCTGTCAACGGCTGGTACGGCGAGTGGCTGGCGCAGTTTGGCATTAAGGTGACTTACACCTGGCTGGGTATTGCCGTCGCGATGGCGTTTACCAGCATTCCGTTTGTGGTGCGCACCGTTCAGCCCGTGCTGGAAGAGTTGGGGCCAGAATACGAGGAAGCCGCTGAAACGCTCGGCGCTACTCGCTGGCAGAGTTTCCGCCGCGTAGTGCTGCCGGAGCTTTCTCCGGCACTGATGGCGGGCGTAGCGCTTTCCTTCACCCGCAGCCTGGGGGAATTTGGCGCGGTTATCTTTATCGCCGGAAACATCGCCTGGAAGACGGAAGTCACCTCGCTGATGATCTTCGTGCGCCTGCAGGAGTTTGATTACCCGGCGGCCAGCGCCATTGCGTCAGTGATTCTGGCGGCGTCGCTGCTGCTGCTGTTCACCATTAACACGTTGCAGAGTCGCTTTGGTCGACGCGTGGTAGGTCACTGATGACGGACGTCACTGCTTTGAAAAACTATAACCGCTCCCGCATTAACTGGGGAAAATGGGCGCTGATCGCCATCGGCGTGCTGGTTTCTTTCCTGATTCTGGTGGTGCCGGTCGCGTCTATTTTTGTAGAAGCCTTTTCCAAAGGGCTGATGCCCGCGCTGCAAAATATCGCCAACCCGGACATGCTGCACGCCATCTGGCTGACGGTGATGATTGCCCTGATTACCGTGCCGGTAAACCTGGTGTTCGGCACGCTGTTGGCCTGGCTGGTGACGCGTTTTAACTTCCCTGGTCGCCAATTGTTGCTGACGCTGCTGGATATCCCGTTTGCCGTTTCCCCGGTGGTTGCAGGCCTGGTTTACCTGCTGTTTTATGGTTCTAACGGCCCGCTGGCGGGGTTCCTGGATGCCCACAACCTGCAAATCATGTTTGCCTGGCCGGGCATGGTGCTGGTGACTATCTTCGTGACCTGCCCGTTTGTGGTGCGTGAGCTGGTGCCGGTGATGCTAAGCCAGGGCAGCCAGGAAGATGAAGCCGCGATTTTACTGGGTGCTTCCGGCTGGCAGATGTTCCGCCGCGTGACGCTGCCCAATATTCGCTGGGCGCTGCTTTATGGCGTGGTGCTGACCAACGCTCGTGCCATCGGCGAATTTGGCGCGGTGTCGGTGGTGTCCGGTTCGATTCGCGGCGAGACGTTCTCGTTGCCGTTACAGATTGAGTTACTGCAGCAGGATTACAACACCGTTGGTTCGTTTACCGCCGCGGCGTTGTTGACCCTGATGGCAGTCCTGACCTTGTTCTTAAAGAGTGCAGTGCAGTGGCGTCTGAATAATCAGGAAAAACGCCTGAAGCAGGAGGAAAATCATGAGCATTGATATTGCCAATATTAAGAAGTCATTTGGACGCACCCAGGTGCTGAACGATATCTCGCTGGATATCCCTTCTGGTCAGATGGTGGCGCTGCTTGGTCCGTCCGGTTCTGGTAAAACTACGCTGCTGCGTATTATTGCCGGGCTGGAGCACCAGAACAGCGGTCGCATCAGCTTCCACGGTACCGATGTAAGCCGGATGCATGCCCGCGATCGCAAAGTCGGCTTTGTGTTTCAGCACTATGCGCTGTTCCGCCATATGTCGGTATTCGACAATATCGCCTTTGGCTTAACGGTGCTGCCGCGTCGTGAACGGCCTTCCGCCTCTGCGATCAAACAGAAAGTGACGAAACTGCTGGAAATGGTGCAGCTTTCCCATCTGGCCGACCGCTACCCGGCGCAGTTGTCCGGCGGGCAGAAGCAGCGTGTTGCCCTGGCGCGTGCGCTGGCGGTGGAGCCGCAAATCCTGCTGCTGGATGAACCGTTTGGCGCTCTGGACGCACAGGTTCGTAAAGAGCTGCGTCGCTGGCTGCGTGAGCTGCACGAAGAGTTAAAGTTCACCAGCGTGTTTGTGACGCACGATCAGGAAGAAGCGATGGAAGTTGCCGACCGCGTGGTGGTGATGAGCCAGGGCAATATCGAGCAGGTCGATACGCCTGAGCAGGTCTGGCGTGAGCCCGCGACCCGCTTCGTGCTGGAGTTCCTCGGCGAGGTTAACCGCCTGAAAGGCGTGATCCGTGGGAGCCAGTTCCACGTCGGCGCGCATCGTTGGCCGCTGGGGTTCACTCCGGCCCATCAGGGGGATGTTGATTTGTTCCTGCGTCCGTGGGAAGTGGACGTCAGCCGCCGTACGAATCTAGATTCACCTCTGCCGGTGCAGGTGCTGGAAGTCAGCCCGCGCGGGCATTACATGCAGCTGGTTGTGCAGCCGCTGGGCTGGTATGACGAACCGCTGACGGTGGTTCTGAAGGAACAGCAAATTCCGCAGCGCGGTGAGCGTCTGTTTGTGGGATTACAAAACGCGCGCGTGTATGAAGGTGCTAACCGTATTCAGGGTGTAGACCTGGCGCAGTCCGCCTGATAATTTACCCCGACAGGACACGCACTAGCGGCCCACCGAGGCCGCTTTTTCATTTATTGCGGGCAGGCAAGTGATCACTTTAGAAAGCACTATTGGCAATACTCCTCTGGTCCGGCTGCAGCGCAGCGGGCTGACGAACGGTAGCGAAATTTGGGTCAAACTCGAAGGGAATAACCCGGCAGGTTCGGTTAAAGATCGCGCGGCGCTGTCGATGATTGTTCAGGCGGAAAAGCGAGGGGAAATACAACCCGGCGATACGCTGATTGAGGCAACCAGCGGCAATACCGGCATTGCGCTGGCGATGATCTCTGCGCTCAAAGGCTACCGTATTAAGCTGCTGATGCCGGACAACATGAGCATGGAGCGCAAAGCGGCAATGCAGGCTTACGGCGCGGAGCTGATTCTGGTCAGTAAAGCTCAGGGCATGGAAGGCGCGCGTGAGCTGGCTCAGCAAATGGCTGACCGTGGCGAAGGCAAGATCCTCGATCAGTTTAATAACCCGGATAACCCGCTGGCGCATTACACGACGACCGGGCCGGAGATCTGGCGGCAAACCGAAGGGCGAATCACGCATTTTGTCTCCAGCATGGGCACGACGGGCACGATTACCGGCGTGAGTCGTTATATGCGCGAGCAAAGCAAGCCGGTGAGAATTGTCGGGCTGCAGCCGGAAGAAGGCAGCAGCATCCCGGGGATCCGCCGCTGGCCAGAAGAGTGGTTGCCGAAAATTTTCAACCCAACACTGGTGGATGAAGTCATCGACATGGCGCAGACCGAAGCCGAGCAGACGATGCGCCGCCTGGCGATGGAAGAAGGGATTTTCTGCGGCGTAAGTTCCGGCGGTGCAGTGGCGGGTGCGTTGCGCGTAGCCAAAGCCAATCCGGGGGCCGTAGTGGTCGCTATTATTTGCGACAGAGGAGATCGCTATCTTTCTACCGGCGTGTTCGGGGAAGAGAGCTACGTTCAGGGCGCAGGCATCTGACGCTGTAAGCCAGGAAAAGGTCGCCTGAGGCGATCTTTTCCTGAGAGCAGGCTTACTTCACAACCGGGTTTTTGTGCAGGTTCAACGCCTTCATAAAGGTATCATCAAGCTGTAAATGCTGTTTCACCAGCTCAGGCGGCGTGCTGGCAAGCCACTGGTTAAGCGAAATATCCGCGTAATAGTCGCTTTTAAACAGTTCCAGGAAACGCAGGGTTGTGGTGCCGGTATTCTCGATATAATGCCCCATCGCAAAGGGAACGTAGCCGACATCCCCGGCGCGGTAATCAAAGGTTCTGGCCTGGCCCGAAGAGGCGAAAACGCCCATTCTGCCTTCCCCTTCAAGATAGTACTGCCATTCATCGTTATTTGGGTGCCAGTGAAGTTCTCTCAGCCCGCCGGGCTCTATTTCCACCAGTGCTGCCGCAATAGTCTTCGACACCGGGAAATTAGATGAATCCGTTATTCTGACGGTGCCGCCAGGGGCTTTGATCGGATCCTGAGCCAGCATATGGTGGGTGAAATTAATCTCTGATTTAGCTGCGCCATTAATACTGTCTGAGGCAAGGCTACCGGGCACTGTACCCGCGAAAATATATTCATCAGCAGGTGAAGGCAGTTTAGAAAATGTAGAAACGGGCACCTGGAAGTTTTTTGCTAATATCTCCGGAGGGATATGTTTAAACCAGTCGGATAACAGGAACGTACTGTCTTCATCAAATCCGCCGTCGTCGAAGGCCAAAAGAAATTCACAGCCGTCTGGCCCGATACCCTGAATGGAATGAGGAATGCCCGGCGGGAAATACCATAAATCACCGACGCCGATATCATCCACAAACCAACCTCCTTTTGCATCGAAGGCCGTTACCCGCGCATTGCCGTAGGTCATGTAGGCCCATTCACCCTCTTTGTGCCAGTGAAGTTCGCGGATGCCTCCGGCATTAAGGCGCATATCCACCCCGGCGATGGTGGTTGAAATCCCCAGCTCCCGCTTGGTGACTTGTCGGGTCCAGCCGCCGGTGCCTTTTCTGACATGGGCATCGCTGAAGGAGTAGCGCAGGTTCGGCAACGTGCCGCTGTCGGTAGCGGGCGGGTTAACAATGTCAGGGTTTTCAGCTTCCCGGATGGGGTCGTGAGGGCCCGGATCGCGCACGCTTGCCGGGTAGGATTTTACTTTGTCATCGTGGGCATGGGCCTGCCCGGCGGCTAATACGACGGTACCGCCTGCGGCAAAGGCCATGAAGCTTCTTCTGGATATATCTTTCATATAATAGCTTCCTTATATTCATGCAGAGTGAGGTTTATTCTCCGGAGGGAACTTTTGTTATAGGTGAACTTATGGAATTTGACCTTGTGAAATTGTAAGGCAGGCATGAGTCGACAATGTAAATAGAGGGTGGTGAAGATATATTCTTATGACGCAATGGATATTTCGTTGATGTAATATTTAAGTGTTGGTTATTGATTTTCATGTATCCAGCACTAATCGGTAATAATGTTTTTTTCATCATTCAGGTGATATATCTTCAAGGTGTAACGGCTGAAAGAAAATATTACTTTTGTCGTTAATTCGATAAATCTGAAGGATGGTAGCTGTATCTCTGCTCTTGCCGGAATAAAGAGAGCGCTCTAAGCATGGTTGTACCGCCCGGGTCTGGCTATAATGGCCGCTTCGCAATTCAGACCTTAGCTGTCTGGCGGGCAAGGGGAAAATATGAGTCAGGATAACGATATACAGTCTGTACTGTTTCACGATGCAGGCCGGGCGCTGCAGGCCGATATTGTGGCGGTGCAATCTCAGGTCGTTTACGGCAGCGTCGGGAACAGTATCGCGGTTCCGGCGATCCAGCAGCATGGCTGGCGGGTGATGGCGGTGCCAACGGTGTTATTCAGCAACACGCCGCATTACGATACGTTTTATGGCGGCGTGATCCCGGCGGACTGGTTTAGCGGCTATCTGCGAGCGCTCGAAGAACGGGATGCGTTGCGCGAAGTGAAGGCCGTGACGACGGGTTACATGGGCAGTGCGGAGCAAATCCATCTGCTGGCGGAGTGGCTGCGTCAAAGACGCACAAGCCATCCTGAGCTGTTGATACTTGTCGACCCGGTAATGGGGGACACCGACAGCGGTGTTTACGTCAAGGCGGGTATTCCTGAAGCTTATCGCACGGCGCTGTTGCCACATGCGCAGGGGATCACGCCTAATCTCTTTGAACTGCATATTCTGACCGGAATGCCCTGCGATACGCTGGAGCAGGCGGTGATGGCGGCCAGAAGTCTTCTCTCTGAAACGCTGCGCTGGGTGGTAATAACCAGCGCGCCGGGGAACTGCGCGGATACTATTTCCGTGGTGACGGTGACCGCAGATGAAGCCGATGTGACCAGCCACGCGCGGGTGGCGACCGACCTGAAAGGCACCGGGGATTTGTTCTGCGCCGAGCTGATAAGCCGAATACTTGCAGGCAAGCAGGTGGCGGTGGCCGCAGGAGAAGCCGCGCATCGGGTGTTTGAAGTGATGACCTGGACTCAGGCGCAGCGCTCAGATGAACTGATTCTTCCTCGCTGAATTGCAGCCAATAAAAAAGGCACCCCAGGGTGCCTTTTTCTCTGCATGAATCTTACTTCTTGATGCGGATAACCGGGGTTTCGCCCACGGTCACGCTACCTGTCAGTTTGATCAGCTCTTTGATTTCGTCCATGTTGGAGATAACAACCGGTGTCAGGGTAGACTTGGCTTTCTCTTCCAGCAGCGGCAGGTCGAACTCAATAACCACGTCGCCTTTCTTCACGCGCTGGCCTTCTTCAGCGATGCGCTTAAAGCCTTCGCCTTTCAGCTCAACGGTGTCGATACCAAAGTGAACAAACAGCTCAATGCCGCTATCGGATTCGATAGAGAAGGCATGGTTGGTTTCAAAGATTTTACCGATGGTGCCGTCAACCGGAGCAACCATTTTGTTGCCGGTTGGTTTGATAGCGATCCCATCACCAACGATTTTTTCAGCAAACACGACGTCCGGCACGTCTTCAATGTTAACGATTTCGCCAGACAGTGGAGCAACGATCTCAATGGTTCCGGTGTCGCTATTGCCTTTGTCACCGAACAGTTTACTAAATAACCCCATTAGCCTTCTCTCCTAAGCAGTAATTTGGGCAGCATCTCGTGAATTAGCAGATTGTTTTTTCTTCAATGAACTTGTTAACCAGCGTCATTAACTCGTCCGTTGTCGGTTGAGCAAGAGCCTGCTCTGCTAACACTTTCGCATCTTCGAAGTTCGTGTTACGAATAATCTTCTTGATACGTGGGATAGAAATGGCGCTCATACTGAATTCGTCCAGGCCCATCCCAAGCAACAGAAGTGTAGCACGTTCGTCGCCCGCAAGCTCACCACACATCCCGGTCCATTTACCTTCTGCATGAGAAGCATCAATAACTTGCTTAATCAGAGTCAGTACGGACGGCGACATCGGCTGGTAAAGATGTGAAATCATATCATTACCGCGGTCAACTGCCAGGGTGTACTGAGTTAAATCGTTGGTGCCGATGCTGAAGAAGTCCACTTCTTTGGCCAGATGACGAGCAATCGTCGCGGCCGCAGGGGTTTCGACCATCACGCCGATTTCGATAGATTCATCGAATGCTTTGCCTTCGTCACGCAGTTCCTGCTTGAAGATCTCAATCTCTTTTCTCAGGGCACGCACTTCTTCAACAGAGATGATCATCGGGAACATAATGCGCAGCTTGCCAAAAGCAGAGGCGCGCAGGATAGCGCGAACCTGGTCACGCAGGATCTCTTTGCGATCCATGGCGATACGAATGGCACGCCAGCCCAGGAACGGGTTCTCTTCTTTAGGGAAGTTCATGTACGGCAGCTCTTTGTCGCCGCCGATGTCCATGGTACGGACGATAACCGCCTGAGAGCCACAGGCTTCAGCCACGGCTTTGTATGCGGCAAACTGCTCTTCTTCGGTTGGCAGTGAGTCACGGTCCATGAACAGGAATTCGGTACGATACAGACCCACACCTTCAGCGCCGTTACGCTCAGCACCGTCGATGTCACGCACGGTACCAATGTTGGCACACACTTCGACCTGGTGGCCGTCGAGGGTGATGGCTGGCAGGTCTTTCAGCTTAGCCAGCTCTGCTTTCTCAGAGGCAACCTGCTGTTGAACGGCGCGCAGCTCTTCGATCTGCTCGTTGGTTGGGTTAACGTAAACTTTGTTGTTAACCGCGTCGAGGATCAGATAGTCGTCGTTTTTCACGTCAGAGGTGACGCTACCGGTGCCCACAATCGCTGGCAGCTCAAGGGAACGCGCCATGATGGAGGTGTGGGAGGTACGGCCGCCGATGTCGGTGATGAAACCCAGCACCTTTTTCAGGTTCAGCTGTGCGGTTTCAGACGGCGTCAGATCTTTGGCAACCAGGATAACTTCATCCTTAATTGCGCTTAAATCGATAATGTTCAGGCCGAGAATGTTCTGCAGCAGACGCTTACCGATGTCACGTACGTCAGCCGCACGTTCTTTCAGGTATTCGTCATCCAGCTCTTCCAGAGCCGTTGCCTGGCCTTCAATCACTTCGTACGCCGCAGCGTCCGCCGTGACCAGTTTGTCTTTGATAAGGGCTATGATTTCCTGCTCGAGCTCTTCGTCTTCCAGCAACATAATGTGGCCTTCGAAGATAGCTTCCTTTTCTTCACCGAAGGTCTCGCCAGCTTTAATTTTGATCGCTTCTAACTGCTCGGATGCTTTGGCGCGCCCGCTGAGGAAACGTTCAACTTCCTGCTCAACTTTGTCGGCAGAAATTTTCTTCCGGTCGATGACAATTTCATCTTCTTTCAGCAAAAGTGCTTTGCCGAAAGCGATACCCGGGGATGCTAAAATGCCTGAAATCATAACCCTACCTTACTTGTGACTGATATTTACGAAGAACCCAGAACTTACTCGAGTTCAGCCATCAGTTTTACTAAATGCTCAACGGCTTTCTGCTCATCTTCACCTTCGGCGGAGAGAGTCACTACGGTACCCTGAGTCAGGCCCAGAGTTTGCAGTTTGAACAGGCTCTTAGCGCTGGCGCTTTTGCCGTTGGAAGTCACAGTGATTTCGGAAGTGAAGCCTTTAGCTTCTTTAACAAACTGAGCAGCAGGGCGGGTATGCAGACCGTTCGGAGCGGTAATAGTTACTTCTTGCTGGAACATTGTATTTCCCCAACTTATAGGTTTAGTGTTGTGGAACTAAAGTCTAGCCTGGCGGCCACACTTTAGCCTGTATCGTTAGCGCCATCGTCAAAGGAACGAGGCACTGGATGCATGGGAATCGTGAAAAAAACGCCAACAGCGTTTCACTGATTCTTCATCATTATGCCGTGAAAACCAGATAGGCACCAAATCGTTAAATCGATTCAGCAGGCGCATCTCACAGCTTGATTAATTTCGCGCATCAAAATAATTGCTGGTTAAATACCAGACCTGCGGGGGTAAGCGCAATGCCGATGAGGGTGAAAGTTTGATGTAGGCCACAAAAAAGCACCCTCACGGGTGCTTTTTTAAGCATGTATCAAATACTGGCATTACTGTTGCAGTTCTTTCTCAGTGAACAGATCGGCAAACAAAGCAGTACTCAAATAGCGCTCCCCGGAGGACGGAAGGATAACCACAATATTCTTATTGGTAAAGGCTTCGTCTTCCTGGAGTTTCAGTGCGGCGGCCACGGCGGCACCGGAAGAGATACCCGCAAGAATACCTTCTTCATCCATCAGGCGGCGAGCGGTCGCAATGGCGTCGTCGTTGCTGATAGTGACCACTTTGTCGATAAGCTTCAGATCGAGGTTACCAGGGATAAAACCGGCCCCGATACCCTGAATTTTATGCGGACCAGGCTTCAGTTCTTCACCCGCCAGCGCTTGAGTAATTACCGGAGAATCCGTTGGTTCTACCGCCACGCTAATAAGCGAGGTTTTGCCTTTGGTATTTTTGATGTAGCGGCTGACGCCCGTCAGCGTACCGCCGGTACCGACGCCAGCGATAAACACATCCACTTCACCATCGGTATCTTCCCAGATTTCCGGGCCGGTGGTTTTTTCGTGAATTTCCGGGTTTGCCGGGTTGCTGAACTGCTGAAGCAGTAAGTATTTAGCCGGGTCGCTGGCGACGATTTCTTCGGCTTTCTGGATGGCACCTTTCATGCCTTTAGCGCCTTCGGTCAGCACCAGGTTTGCACCAAGCGCTTTTAACAGCTTACGGCGTTCGATGCTCATGGTTTCCGGCATGGTCAGCGTCAGCTTGTAGCCGCGCGCTGCCGCGACATAGGCCAGAGCGATACCGGTGTTGCCACTGGTAGGTTCGACTAACTCCACGCCAGGCTTCAGCACGCCGCGTTTTTCGGCATCCCAAATCATGTTGGCACCAATACGGCATTTGACGCTAAAGCTTGGGTTACGGGACTCCACCTTAGCCAGAATGCGCCCGTTGCCGATACGGTTCAGGCGAACCAGCGGCGTGTGGCCGATTGTCAGGGAGTTGTCTTCATAAATTTTGCTCATGGCTCGTCCTTAACTGTCTGAATTTTGGGATACCGGTCCAGCATACCCGCTCAGGAAATATGCGGAAGTAAGGAAATAGCATATCTATATGTGGAAGGGAAATAAGCCAATGCAACATGGAATAAGCCATGGCATAAGCCGCTTCCCTTCCTGAGAGCATTATTTCCACATGGCGTGTTTTGCCCGATAGCAGTCCACCCACATGGCCGTCGCACCGCAGACGGCAACCGGCATGATAAACAGGTTCAGAACCGGGATCAGCGTGAACAGGCTCACCAGCGCGCCAAACTGCATGTTGACGACCTTTTGCTCGCGAAGCGCCACTCGCATCTGTTTGAACGGCACTTTATGGTTATCAAAAGGGTAGTCGCAGTATTGAATCGCCAACATCCATGCGCTGAATAAGAACCACAAGACCGGGGCGACGGTTTGGCCAATGCCGGGAATAAAGTAGAGCAGAAGCAGGACTAGCGCGCGCGGCAGATACCAGGCTAGCTTTTGCCATTCACGCTTCATGATGCGTGGCAGATCTTTCATTATATCGAGCACGCCCGTATCCGGCGGCGTTGCGCCCGTAAGGCGAGCTTCAAGCTGCTCTGCCAGCAGGCCGCTAAACGGCGCGGCAATCAAGTTTGCGATTGTCGAAAAGAAGTAACCAAACACCAATAACACCGAGAGCGTTACCAGTGGCCAGAGGACGTAACTTAGCCATTGTAGCCAGTCTGGCACGTGGCTCATCATCGACGGGATCCAGACATCAAGACGCGTGAATAACCACCAAAAAGCGCCACCAAGCAAGATGATATTGACCAACAGCGGCAGCACGACGAAACGCTTGATGCCGGGTTCGCGGACCAGTTTCCAGCCCTGGGAAAAATAATACACGCCACTGCGCGGCGGGGTTCCGGAAGATGAAACCATAATCTGAGCAGACTCCTTATCAGGTCAATGCAGTTAGCTGCTTCGCTATCATAACTGACTGCATTCAGAAAAACTTGCCAGGAATTGGTCGAAAAATCAGCTAAAAGGTGCGCTTACGCTATCTTTATGGTGAGAAAACCGTGCTCGCACTTGCACTTGAGCAGATGGGCAAATACTCTTAGTGAGTAAATGTTTGCCGCGGTGGCAAGGTGTTAGAACAACAGAGAATATAATGATGCAGGATTTGCGTCTGATATTAATCATTGTTGGCGCAATCGCCATAATAGCCTTACTGGTTCACGGTCTGTGGACCAGTCGTAAGGAACGCTCTTCCGTGTTCCGCGATCGCCCTCTGAAGCGTATGAAGTCGAAGCGTGACGAATACGAAGAAGAGGACGATGAGGAAGAGGAAGGCGTCGGTGAAGTGCGCGTGCGTCGTACTGCGTCTGCGCCGGAGCCTGTCTCCCGTGAAGCGGGGGCGTCACGTCAGCCTCAGGCGCCTCAGCACAACTATGAGCCGCCGTATGCGTCAGCAGAACCTCGTCCTGCCCCGCAGTCGCGCCAGCCTGAGCCGGTTACCCCGCACCACGTTGAGCCAGCTCCTCAGCATGTTGAACCTGTGCGTCCTGTCTCACCTCCTGCGCCAGCCCCGGCGGCAGTGCCTGAGCAACAGCCGGTTGCGCCCGTTCAGCCTGCACCACAGTTCACTGCAGAACCTGCGCCAGAGCCTGTGGCTGCTGAACCAGTGCCGCAGCCTGCACCGGTGAAAAAAGAGACGGTGATCGTGATGAACGTCGCTGCCCACGCTGGCACGATGTTAAACGGCGAGTTGCTGTTGAACAGCATTCAGCAGGCCGGTTTCAAGTTTGGTGAAATGAATATTTTCCACCGCCATCTTAGCCCTGATGGCAGTGGTCCGGTTCTGTTTAGCCTGGCGAATATGGTTAAACCTGGGTCTTTCGACCCTGAGAACATGGCAGATTTCGCCACGCCAGGCGTGACCATCTTTATGCAGGTGCCGTCCTACGGCAATGCAGCGCAAAACTTTAAGCTGATGCTGCAGTCTGCGCAGCACATCGCCGATGAAGTTGGTGGCGTGGTGCTCGACGATCAGCGTCGCATGATGACGCCGCAAAAACTGCGCGAGTACCAGGACAGGATCCGCGAGGTTATTGAAGCCAACGCCTGAATCCCGGCCTGAATCTTCCCCCTAAACCCCCGCCTGTCGGGGGTTTTTTATCATTGATGGTGCGATATGGACTCAATCGAACAACAACTTAACCTCCTGCGAACCACGCTTCGCCATCATGAATATCTGTACCATGTGCAGGATAATCCCGAAATTCCCGATGCGGAATACGACAGGCTGATGCGCGAACTCCGTGCGCTTGAAGAAACGCATCCGGAATTGATAACCCAGGACTCACCGACCCAGCGAGTCGGTGCTGCGCCGCTGAGCGAGTTCACCCAGGTACGCCATGAAGTGCCGATGCTGTCCCTCGATAACGTTTTCGATGAAGCAAGCTACCTGGCGTTTAACAAACGGGTACTGGACAGGCTCAAAAGCAGCGATGCTTTGACGTTTTGCTGTGAACTAAAACTGGATGGCCTGGCAGTAAGCCTGCTGTATGAAGATGGAGTGCTTGTGCGGGCTGCAACGCGCGGTGACGGCACAACCGGTGAAAATATCACTTCTAACGTCCGAACTATTCGCGCGATACCGCTTAAACTTCACGGGGATAATATTCCTCGTCGTGTTGAGGTGCGTGGCGAAGTTTTCTTGCCGCAGGCGGGCTTCGAAAAAATCAATGAAGAGGCGCGCCGCACGGGTGGGAAAGTGTTTGCCAACCCGCGTAATGCGGCGGCAGGTTCGCTGCGCCAGTTAGATCCACGCATTACCGCGAAACGCCCGCTGACCTTCTTCTGCTACGGCGTGGGGTTGCTGGAAGGCGGTGAACTGCCAGCCAGCCACATGGCGCGTTTGCAACAATTTAAGGCCTGGGGACTGCCGGTCAGCGACCGCATCCGTCTGTGCAGCACACCGGAAGAAGTGCTGGCGTTTTATCATCAGGTAGAGGCCGATCGTCCAACGCTGGGCTTTGATATTGACGGCGTGGTTATCAAAGTTGATTCGCTTGCGCTGCAGGAAACGCTGGGCTTTGTGGCGAGAGCGCCGCGCTGGGCCGTTGCGTTTAAGTTTCCGGCGCAGGAACAGATGACCACCGTGCGAGACGTGGAGTTCCAGGTAGGGCGTACCGGCGCAATTACGCCCGTCGCTCGTCTGGAACCGGTGCAGGTTGCTGGGGTACTGGTAAGCAACGCGACGTTGCACAATGCCGATGAGATAGAGCGTCTTGGCCTGCGCATTGGTGACAGAGTTGTGATCCGCCGTGCCGGGGATGTTATCCCACAGGTTGTTGGCGTGGTGGAGTCTGAACGCCCGGAAGACACTCAGGCAATCGTCTTCCCAACGCAGTGCCCGGTTTGCGGTTCAGACGTTGAGCGTGTGGAAGGCGAAGCCGTGGCCCGCTGTACCGGGGGCCTGATTTGTGGTGCCCAACGCAAAGAGGCGCTGAAGCACTTTGTGTCCCGCCGCGCGATGGACGTTGACGGCATGGGCGACAAAATCATCGATCAACTGGTGGAGAAAGAGTACGTTCACACGCCAGCCGATCTGTTCAAGCTGACGGCGGGTAAGCTTACCGGGCTTGATCGCATGGGGCCGAAATCGGCACAAAACGTTGTGGATGCGCTGGAAAAAGCCAAAGAGACAACTTTTGCTCGCTTCCTGTATGCCTTAGGTATTCGTGAAGTCGGAGAAGCCACCGCCGCAGGGCTGGCCGCGCACTTCGGCACGCTGGATGCGCTTATCTCGGCCAGCATTGAGGAGCTGCAAAAAGTGCCGGATGTCGGCATTGTTGTGGCGACGCATACCTTTAACTTCTTTGCCGAAGAGAGCAACCGGGATGTTATCCGCCAGCTTACCGGAGACGCCGGAGTTCACTGGCCTGCGCCTGTGGCTGTTAAAGCAGAAGATATTGACAGCCCGTTTGCCGGGAAAACCGTGGTGCTCACCGGCTCGCTGAGCATTCTTTCCCGTGACGAAGCCAAAGACCGGCTGACCGCGCTCGGTGCAAAAGTGGCCGGAAGCGTGTCGAAAAAAACCGATCTGGTCATAGCTGGGGAAGCAGCTGGCTCCAAGCTTGTCAAGGCGCAGGAGCTGGGCATTCAGGTTATTGACGAAGCGGAAATGATTCGTTTACTGGGTGACTAAATGGACAAAGAACAGCTCATTGAGATTGCTAACACGGCCATGCCGTTTGGTAAATACAAAGGCCGGATGCTGATTGATTTACCGGAAGAGTATTTGCTATGGTTTTCCCGCAAAGGGGAATTCCCCGCGGGCCATCTCGGTGAGCTGATGGCCCTGACGCTGCTGATTAAAGTGGAAGGGCTGGACAACCTGGTCCGGCCCCTCAAGCGGCACTAGGTTCTGATGGCTGCGGCCTGTTTTTCACCGGCTGCAGCCGCTTTTCTTTGGTAACGTCGGGCCATACCGGCGCATATCATCAGCTGGATCTGGTGGAAGATCATCAGCGGCAGCACCATCATTCCCACGGCAGCAACCGGAAATAGAATATTAGCCATCGGGATCCCGTTGGCCAGGCTCTTTTTCGATCCGCAGAAAAC
The DNA here is from genome assembly GCF_059414925.1 of Cedecea sp. B1(4). Lineage (NCBI taxonomy): Bacteria > Pseudomonadati > Pseudomonadota > Gammaproteobacteria > Enterobacterales > Enterobacteriaceae > Cedecea > Cedecea sp. B1(4). The sequence continues at coordinate 256,462 of NZ_JCAHMZ010000004.1, forward strand.
AATCGTAATTTCATCCGCCTTGCTAAAGCCAAAGCGCCGCGCCACAAAGATATTTACCGCTATCACAATGGCCAGCAGCACGAGGCTGGAAGCCACGATAAACAGCAGCGAACCCGCACCAACCTTATGCCAGATGCCGTGCGTCACGGCTTCACTAAAGGCGGAATAGACCACCAGAAGAATCGAAGTTTGGTCAGTTTTGCCGATCCATTTCTTGTTTTTTGCCACCCAGGCACCAATCCATGGCCGCATCAGATGTCCGGCCATGAACGGCACCAGGAGTTGTAGCATAATGCTGCCCACCTGATGCAGGCTGCCGCTTGCACCCTGAACATGCATCACCAGCCCAACCAGCAATGGCGAAAGAAAAATGCCCAGCAGGCTTGATGCCGAGGCTGAACAAATAGCTGCCGCGACGTTGCCCCCGGCAATAGAGGTAAAAGCGATGGCCGATTGTACCGTGGCGGGCAAAATACAAAGATAAAGGAACCCGCTGTAAAGTTCGGGGCTGACATTGACCGGTTTCCACCAGCTAAACAACATGCCAAGTACCGGGAACAGGACGAATGTGCTGCACATCACCCACAGATGAAGCCGCCAGTGGCTGCCGCCGGAGATCACCGCCTCGCGAGACAGTTTGGCGCCATGCATAAAGAACAATAAGGCGATGGCGGCGGTGGTCAGCCCCTCGAAGAAACCGACAAAACTGCCTTGTGCCGGGAAGAAAGAGGCCAGCAGGACGGTACAAACCAGCGTTAACGTAAAGGGGTCGACAATGCGGAGCAATTTCATAGCCATTCCTCAAAGGTGAAGGGCGCTATTGTGTTTCTGCTAATTTCAGAAATAAAATTGATTTATTAAATGCATTGATGAAGAAAATAGATGAATTATTCCCTGCGTCAGCTTCGCGTGTTCGTGGCCGTAGCCCATGCCGGCAGTTTCAGTCGGGCAGGGGAGAGTATTGGGCTCAGTCAGTCGGCCGTTAGCCACAGCCTGAAGGAGCTGGAAGCCGAGCTGGGCGTTAAGCTGCTTGACCGTACTACGCGGGAAGTGGTGCTCACGTCCGCGGGGGAATTGCTGGCTCCTCGCCTTGAGCTGCTGCTGGAAGAGCTGACCACAACGTTGCTGGATGCTCGCGTGGTCGGGAATCAGCTTAGCGGTACGGTTCGTGTGGCCGCCAGCCAGACGCTATCCGCGCACCTGATGCCGCAATCTATCGCTGCCAGTGCGGAGGCTTATCCGAATATTCGATTTATGCTGCATGATGCTTCCCAGCAGTGGGTTTTGCAGAGTATCCGCCAGGGCGAAGTTGATTTTGGCGTAGTTATCGACCCGGTGCAGGCCAGCGATCTGGAGTGTGAAACGGTGTTGTCTGAGCCTTTTCTGCTGCTGTGCCGCAGCGATCATCCATTTGCTAAAGCGGAGCAGGTTGACTGGCAGGCGCTACAGGGGCAAAAGCTGGTGCTGCAAGATTATGCCTCTGGCAGCCGCCCGTTGATTGATGAGGCTTTTGTCCGGCAGGGGATCGAGGTGAACGTTGTCCAGCAGATTGGGCACCCGGCAACGCTGTACCCGATGGTAGAAGCTGGGATTGGTTTAAGCGTGTTGCCCGCGTTGGCGCTGCCTTTGCCAGAAGGGAGACCGCTGGTGGTGAAGCGGTTGACGCCGGTCATAAACCGACAGCTGATGTTGGTCAGACGAAAGAACCGATCGCTTTCTCGTGCGGCGGAAGCTATCTGGCAGGAGGTGCGGGAGCAGGCCAGGCTGTTAACCCTGGCCCGTATTGGCGACCCGCTATTTATGAACGACTAGATATAAATATCAATCTGGTGGTCGTCTGAAGGGGTGTTTACGCCAGTGGCCTTGATCTGCTGTTGTTCCTGCTTCTGCTGGGCTTCTTCAGCTTGCTTGCGCTGAAGCTGCGCCAACTGGGCCTGTAGCATTTTAATCTCGGTCTGAAGTAACTCCACCTGCTTCTTTTTCTCTTCAGCAGAGCGATCTGGTGTGCCGGAAACTTCTCTGAGTTTCTCCGTCAGCTGAGTAATTTTTTTGCTTATCTGGGCAATCTGCGCGGCCGTACTGTTGTCAGTGTTGCCAGAAGCAGAAGAACCTGTCGACGTGCTGGTTGTCAACTGAGAGCCCTGCAGAGCATTGCTGGATATTGTCGTCATCATAACTCCTTTGATGGAATGGTAAGGGAGTTATCGGCCTGGCGGCGAGGAAGTTGATAATTTTTTAACGATGGTATTTTCAGATATCGCAGATAGCAAAAAGGCGCCTTTAGGGCGCCTTTCTACATTGGTGGGTCGTGCAGGATTCGAACCTGCGACCAATTGATTAAAAGTCAACTGCTCTACCAACTGAGCTAACGACCCGATGGTGGGTGATGACGGGCTCGAACCGCCGACCCCCTCCGTGTAAAGGAGGTGCTCTACCAACTGAGCTAATCACCCAAACTTCGGCACTGCTAATTTCATAAGAGGAGATGGTGGGTGATGACGGGCTCGAACCGCCGACCCCCTCCGTGTAAAGGAGATGCTCTACCAACTGAGCTAATCACCCATCTCTAAATCTCTTACTTCACATTCCGGGTCACTCTAAAGAGTGGTGGGTGATGACGGGCTCGAACCGCCGACCCCCTCCGTGTAAAGGAGATGCTCTACCAACTGAGCTAATCACCCCCGGTTTGTGGAGTCGCATTATAGGGACAGTTGAAAATGAGTCAACGCATTTTCTAAAGTTTTTATTCGTTCGTCTTAAAATTAAACGATGCGATCAAGAAACAGGCATTGGCGTTTGATTTATCATCAAATTCTCTGCTTTACCGCTATCTACAGGCATCAACATTGAGGAATTAGCGCACAGTGATAGAATGTTGCCTGTTAATTTTCCCTGGCAATTGCCGCTTTGCCGGCAAATATGTGTAACTAAGGCCGTTTAATGAAAATCAAAACTCGCTTTGCGCCAAGCCCAACAGGCTATCTGCACGTTGGCGGTGCCCGTACTGCTCTCTACTCCTGGCTGTTTGCTCGTCATAACAAAGGCGAGTTCGTGCTGCGTATAGAAGACACCGACCTCGAGCGTTCAACCCCGGAAGCCATCGAAGCGATTATGGACGGGATGAACTGGCTGAGCCTGCAGTGGGATGAGGGCCCGTACTATCAGACCAAGCGTTTTGATCGTTACAACCAGGCCATCGACGAAATGCTGGCTGCGGGCACGGCGTATAAGTGCTATTGCTCTAAAGAGCGCCTTGAGGCATTGCGTGAAGAGCAAATGGCCAATAACGAGAAACCTCGTTATGACGGTCGCTGCCGCCATAGCCATGAGCACCATGCTGATGACGAACCGTGCGTTGTGCGTTTCGCCAACCCGCAGGAAGGTTCCGTCATCTTTGATGATCAGATCCGTGGCCCGATCGAATTCAGTAACCAGGAACTGGACGATCTGATCATTCGCCGTACCGATGGTTCCCCAACTTACAACTTCTGCGTAGTGGTGGACGACTGGGATATGGAGATCACCCACGTGATCCGTGGTGAAGACCATATCAACAACACGCCGCGCCAGATCAACATCCTGAAAGCGCTGAACGCGCCGGTCCCGCTTTATGCCCACGTTTCTATGATCAACGGCGACGACGGTAAAAAGCTGTCTAAGCGTCACGGGGCGGTGAGTGTGATGCAGTACCGCGATGACGGCTACCTGCCAGAAGCGTTGCTCAATTATCTGGTGCGTCTGGGCTGGTCCCACGGTGACCAGGAGATTTTCTCTCGCGAAGAGATGATTGAGATGTTCAGCCTGAACGCGGTAAGCAAGTCTGCCAGCGCCTTCAATACTGAAAAGCTGCAGTGGCTGAACCACCATTACATCAATACGCTGGAGCCAGAGTACGTAGCAACGCACCTGCAATGGCACATCGAGCAGGAAAACATTGATACCCGTAACGGCCCGCAGCTGTCTGAGCTGGTGAAACTGCTGGGCGAACGCTGTAAAACCCTGAAAGAGATGGCGCAGACCTGCCGCTACTTCTACGAAGATTTCAGCGAGTTTGATGCCGATGCGGCGAAGAAACACCTGCGTCCGGTAGCGCGTCAGCCGTTGGAAGTGGTGCGTGACAAGCTGGCAGCGCTGAGCGACTGGACTGCAGAAAACGTTCATCACGCTATACAGGCTACTGCTGATGAGCTGGAAGTTGGGATGGGGAAAGTGGGGATGCCGCTGCGTGTCGCCGTGACCGGTGCTGGTCAGTCTCCTGGCCTTGATGTCACCGTGCATGCCATTGGCAAACAGCGCTCCGTGGCGCGCATTAATAAAGCGCTCGATTTCATCAGCGAGCGTGAAGCTCAGCAGTAAACATCGCAAATGTAAATGTAAAAAGCCGGTGCTCAGTCACCGGCTTTTTTATTTACTCATTCTTTTGAATTCCGAGTCGCTTGAGCAAACCTTCGCTGCCTTCACTCTCAAGGATCTCGGTCATTTTATGCTGTTCTTCTTCGGATAAGGTACGCAGGGTGTTTAGCATCAGCTGTTCCAGCGGCGTTCGAAGGACGCTATAAGATGCCACTCTCTCACTCATTTTGCTGGTGTTGGAGAGAAACGTTTTCACCGGCTCGGAGATATAAACAAATCTTGCTTTACCACCCGGTACGCCTCGTTTTTTACTGGTTTCCCAGTTATGTTTTAGTACCCATTTATTAATTGTCTGGCGGGTGTAACCCGTCATCTCCGCCAGTTCATCGGCGGTCATTTTTTCCTTGAACATCAGTAATCCTTTATTTTTCCTGACGCTGACAGACAATAGCCGGGCGATTATTCGTTATCGCTGATCCCCAACCGCGCAAGTAAACCGGCAATCCCGTCCCGCAGCAGCATGGCAGACATCTTTTTCTGTTCGCTGTCGGACATTTGCTGAACTGAGTTGAGCAGTAGATTTTCCAGGGAGGCGTCCGTTGCGCTGTAGCGGGCTGTATTTTCCGTCACTCGTCGGGTGCTATTGATAAATTCCCTGACATGTTCATCTATATGTATAAGCCTCGCCTTTCCTCCTTGAACGCCGGGTTTAGGTGAGGTCTCCCAATTTTCTTTACGCACCCACTTATTGATGGTCTGGCGGCTGTAGCCGGTGATCACGGCCAGTTCTTCTGGTGTCATTCTTTCCTTGAGCACAGTGATTCCTTTTCATTACGGCCGAAACGGCTTTATTAGTGGTTCATTTTATTGAACTGACTAACGCGAAACTGTGACAGAATTAACTACAACGGGATGATATGCAACCGAGAATTGCCGAAGGCGATGGCTTTTTAGGCGATTGATCGCGGAAGAACAAATTGCCGTTGACACGCTATGTGGGGTTTCATATTATGCCGCCCGTCAACACGACAAGGTCTTTACGGTTTGGGGCTATAGCTCAGCTGGGAGAGCGCTTGCATGGCATGCAAGAGGTCAGCGGTTCGATCCCGCTTAGCTCCACCAAATCTTCACCAGCAGATTTGGTACCGTAAAATCAGCACCTGTCAGTGGGGCTATAGCTCAGCTGGGAGAGCGCTTGCATGGCATGCAAGAGGTCAGCGGTTCGATCCCGCTTAGCTCCACCAAAATTAGAACCCTCGCTTCGGCGGGGGTTTTTGCTTTTCAGACTCCAACACACCTGCTTTTGGCTACCGCTCGGTAAAAAAATCTCAACTTACCTCTGCTTGTTCTATTATTTCTGCTGTACGGTAAGATCTGCCTTTGTGCAGGCCTGAAACTTGATTCGCTCAATAAATAAACGTAACCTTGCCAGCGAAAAAACCTTTTTAAGCAACCACATAAAATTAACACCAGGGCTTATGATTATTTACAAGATGATAAAAAAAATAGCGGTTGCCCTGGCGCTGTGTTTACTTCTCATTCCCTTTTCTCGTTATATTTCACCGACAACCGTTGTTGATGGGCATAAAACCTACCTCGCCTATCTGCCGCTCAGCTTTATAATGGCAATGATTATTATTTATGGCCGGTCTGCGATTATTCCGCTCACACTAGGGTCGCTGGTTATTTACAGCTGGCTGCTTGATTTAGCCGTTGTGCCGCTTGTTGCTTTTATTTTCTGTCTGCTATTCCCCTTATTGATTGCCAGTTTAATTACCCGCCGCTACGTGGGCCGTCGCTGGCGTTTTGGGCTGCCCAATAAAGGTATGGGGCAGCGTATTTTTTGGCTTGGTTTTGTCGCCCCGTTTACCATCAAACTGCTGATGTACCTCGCAGGCAATGTGATTGAGTATCCACCTGAACTGGCGCCATTCTTTGGTGGCGGTTCCGTTATCTACATGATTGTTGATGTGCTGAATCTTGTCGTGGCCTCGCTTATCTTCACCACACTTTTCTACTATCCGCTACGTATGCTGTTGAACCCGCATTTTGCGGTCGGTTTCTGGCGGCGCTGTGTCCGGCACTACAGGCAGGATAAAAACCGTTTCTATACGCCGTTTTGGCTGGTTGTCTGGATGGTGTATTTGCTGCTGATGTGTTCGCCGTGGCATAGCGAACTGATTTCCGGCTATCTGGTTCCGCTGGTCTTTGTGCTGCTTTCCCTGGGGATCCGTCGCCTTGGTGCGAGGCCTGTTTCTCTGTTGTGGGGGATTTCGGCATGGGTATTATTGACTTACAACACGGGTTTTTTGCAGGGCGTAAATACGCAATATGCTCTTTCCTTTATTCTGTCAGTCTTTATCTCCTTTACCGTGTGCCTGTTGTATATGGCCACTTCCTACCATAAAAATGAATGGATGAAGCGTGTTTATCATCTCCAGGCGAAAACCGATCCATTAACGCAATTACCTAATTTGCGCGCGCTTGAAGAACATATTCAGACCTATCAAACCGGTGCACTTTGCTGCCTGAGAATGGCGAACTTTGAGTTTCTTAGCCGACATTACGGCATGATGATGCGTGTTTACTGCAAAAAAACCATTGCCAGAGAATTACAACCCTGGCTGCTGGAAGGGGAAAAAATATTTCAGCTGCCGGGTAGTGAACTGCTTCTGTTTTTACGGGAAGGCGAAACAGAAGCTCGGCTTACCTATTTTGTTGAACACCTGAATAATAAGAAAATCCCCTGGCACAATGTCACCCTTGAAATTGAATATGGGGCCTCCTGGGGCATTGTGGATTCACCGAAAGAGCTGCAGCGTATGCTCGGGCAATTAAGCTATCTGGCTGAAAAAGCCAGCGACACGCAGCGCGTACTTGGCCTTGATGCCAGGCTGCAGGCGGTCTCCGGGCAAACAACCGAGCGGGTGCTGCTGCTGCAAAAGATTAAGCAGGCAATAGACGAAGAAGCCTTTCAGCTCTACGCGCAGCCTATTGTCGACTGCGAAGGGAAGGGCTATCACGAAATCCTCAGCCGCCTGGTGATTGATGGGCAACACATCACCCCGGATAAATTTATTCCGATTGTTGCCGAATTTAACCTCAGCACCCGTTTTGACATGATGGTGATGAAGATGCTGCTGACCTGGCTTGCAAAGCACCCAGGCAACGTGCAGCAGACGCGCTTTTCGGTCAATCTGATGCCGCTCACGCTAATGCAAAAAGAGATTGCCCAGCAGATTATTGCCCAGTTTGACGTTTACAAGGTACCGACCAGCGCGGTCGTCATTGAAGTGACGGAAGAGCAGGCATTTTCAAACTCAGAAATCTCTAACCAAAATATTGCCCTGCTGCGTGAGAAAGGTTTTAAGATTGCTATTGATGACTTTGGAACAGGCTACGCTAACTATGAGCGCCTGAAGAAGCTGCAGGCGGATATCATTAAGATAGATGGTTGCTTTGTCCGCGATATCACCGGCGATGTGATGGATAAGCTTATCGTGAAGTCCATTTGTGAACTGGCGGCGGCCAGAGAGCTCAGCGTCGTCGCAGAGTATGTCGAAACGGAAGAGCAGCGCGACATCCTGCTGCAGCTTGGCGTCCAATACCTGCAGGGGTATCTGGTGGGGAGACCCGAGCCTTTGCAGCAGCTTAAACACTGACGCTCTCCTTTGCACCCTAAAAAGGAATCACCGTGAGCACGTCGCTGATTAGCCATATTCGTCTGCCGATGGTAAAAACACTGCGCATCACCCATGTGTGCTTTCTGTCGCTCTTTTTGCTGATCACCTTTCTTTTCTGGCAGCAGGGGGAGCTGTTCAACCACGGCTATCGCACCAGCCAACTTAGCCACCTCGAAAGCGTGATCGCCAGGCTTGAAAGCAAATCTGAATATCAGATGGATAACCTGCGTTATCTCCGCCGCATGTTCATTGAAACGCTGAATGAGCCGCAGTTCACGCCGATCTCGCAGCTGGCTTCCCGGGCCAGCAATAAAGAGATGCTGTCGCCGCTGCATATCCAAAGCCTGCCGATCCCCGACAGCGTTCAGCCTTTTAAAAACAAGCCGAAAGCGGAAAGGGAAAAACTTACGCAGCGGGAATATCAGGCCCTGCGCGACATTCAGGATCTCTTTCCGCTGGCAGGCGGGAGCAACCGTCTCTCGTCCAGCATTTACTACATGTCGCGCTCCGGGGCATTTATTGCGTCGCTCTCCCCTGATGTGAACAAACTGCTTATCGAAAGTGCTAACCCGCTGGCGATGCAGGGATCGTTTGTGCTTGGTTCTCCGCTGTTGAACCCGCGCCGCGATCCGTTCTGGACCCGGCAAAATATCGCAGATACCGGCAACACGCTGATTAATGGCTCTCTTCCGGTGGACTTTGACGATCGGTGGATTGGGCTCTTTGGTATCGCGGTCACCACCGAAACGCTTCGGCTGTTTCTCTCCAGCGCTTTGCCAGAGGACACGCAAAGCGCCTATCTGCTTTTTGATGAGCAGATGAACCCGCTGACTCGCCCCGTTGGTTCGCAGAATGGCTATCGCCTCAGCGAGAAGCAGCGACAGGCAATTCTTGAAAAGTTGGTCGATGAATCCCGGGGCACCTTACGTTTTGGCTATGCTTATGCCTCTTTTGGGCATGTCACGGGTACGGGGGCAATCCTTGTCAGCGTCCAGACCATCCGGCAGGGGCTACACGAGGACTTTGGGCGTTTTAGCGTGCTGCTGGTAGTGATGTGGCTGACGGTGATTCTTATTCTGTTTGGTTCACATCGCATGATTTGTCGGCTGATTCGCAACATGGGCCATTTGCAGCAGGAAATGCACCGGCATGCGCTGCACGATGACCTGACCGGCGTTCTAAATCGCCGTGGCTTCTTTGAAACAACCGGGCGTATCAGCCCGAAGTACGTGGATTACTCCCTGATTCAGCTGGATCTCGATCATTTCAAAAAAGTGAATGACCGCTTTGGGCATCAGGTTGGCGACCGGGTGCTTATTCACGCCACGCGCTGCATCCAGCAGGCGATCCGTACCCAGGACATTGTCGGGCGTATCGGCGGCGAAGAGTTTTGTATCTACCTGCCTAATACCGATCTGCATGCGGCGATCGCCGTGGCGCAGCGGGTGCGCAAAATGCTGGTGAACACGCCGCTCAGGCTGGAGGACGAGTCTGAACTGCTGGTGACGGCCTCGCTGGGTGTGGCTTCCCATGAAGAAGCCCCAGACGGTGACCTGGAACACATCCAGAGTCAGGCGGATATTCGCCTGTATAGGGCGAAACAGCAGGGGAGAAACAGAGTGTGTTGGGGCGGCGAGGCTGAATCGCAGGCATAAAAAAAGCCGGTGACCAGCACCGGCTTTTTAATACGCAAAAATTAGATAACCAGCGCGGCGATAGATGCCGACAGGATACTCACCAGCGTAGATCCGTAAACCAGCTTCAGGCCAAAGCGGGAAACCACGTTGCCTTGCTCTTCGTTCAGGCCTTTAATGGCCCCGGCGATAATACCGATAGAAGAGAAGTTAGCGAAGGACACCAGGAACACGGACAGGATGCCTTCCGCGCGTGGCGACAGGCTGCCGGCAATCTTCTGCAGATCCATCATCGCAACGAATTCGTTAGACACTAGTTTAGTCGCCATGATGCTGCCGACCTGCAGCGCTTCTGCGGACGGCACGCCCATCACCCAGGCAACCGGGTAGAAGATATAGCCCAGAATGCCCTGGAAGGAGATACCCAGCACGGCAGCGAACAGCGCGTTCAGGCCAGAAATCAGGGCGATGAAGCCGATCAGCATGGCGGCAACGATAATCGCCACTTTGAAACCTGCCAGAATGTACTCGCCGAGCATTTCGAAGAAGCTTTGACCTTCATGCAGGTTAGTCATCTGCAGGTTTTCTTCTTTCTCATCCACGCGGTACGGGTTGATCAGCGACAGCACGATAAAGGTACTGAACATGTTCAGCACCAGCGCGGCAACCACGTATTTTGGCTGCAGCATCGTCATGTACGCACCTACGATTGACATGGACACGGTAGACATAGCGGTCGCCGCCATGGTGTACATGCGGTTGCGCGACATCTTGCCGAGAATATCCTTATAGGCGATGAAGTTTTCTGACTGTCCCAGAATCAGCGAGCTTACGGCGTTAAAGGATTCCAGCTTACCCATACCGTTGACTTTAGAAAGCACGGTACCGATAGCGCGGATAACAATCGGCAGAATGCGAATATGCTGCAGAATACCGATCAGCGCAGAAATGAACACGATAGGGCACAGCACCTTCAGGAAGAAGAAAGCCAGGCCTTCATCGTTCATTTTGCCGAAGACAAAGTTTGTCCCTTCGTTAGCGAAACCGAGCAGTTTCTCGAACATTTCGGAGAAACCTTTTACGAAGCCCAGGCCGACGTCGGAGGTCAGGAAGAACCAGGCCAGTAACACTTCGATCACCAACAGCTGAATGACAAAGCGAATACGAATTTGCTTGCGGTTAGGGCTAACCAGCAAAGCCAGCAGCGCGACCACAGCAAGCGCTAAAACAAAGTGCAAAACGCGGGACATATTTGCTCCAAATATGAGGCAGGTTTAATTTCGTTGCACATTCTATGTAACAAGCAATAAGAAAACGAGATCAATTCCACACTATAGTGATGAGCTGTGACGGAACGCAAAAATAGTGATCCACCATACATTTCTGCTATGTTAAGTAAAGAAGATAAAAGTTACGTTAGGATAGCTGGTTAACAGCTTACGCGTTGGTCAAATGTTAATCCGTTAACCGGCATCCAGATTCACCATCTCACGCCTCCTGCACATCGTTTTCAGCTATCAGAGAAATCAATTTCCCCGCACTAAATGAACTTGATAACCATTCTCATTTTGATAGCATAAAACATAGCAAAGGCTATATCTCAGAGGCAGAAGATGACAAGCAGTCGCATTGACAGCAATACCGGACGCACCGCGCGTAAGCTGCGGCTGGCGTTGATGGGGCCAGCGTTTATCGCCGCTATCGGCTACATCGACCCCGGTAACTTCGCGACCAATATCCAGGCCGGGGCGAGCTATGGCTATCAACTGCTGTGGGTGGTGGTGTGGGCAAACCTGATGGCGGCGCTGATTCAGGTACTCTCAGCCAAGCTGGGGATAGCCACCGGCAAGAACCTCGCCGAGCAAATCCGCGATCATTACCCGCGTCCGCTGGTGTGGATTTACTGGGTGCAGGCGGAAATCATCGCCATGGCGACGGATCTCGCGGAGTTTATCGGGGCGGCCATTGGCTTCAAGTTGATTCTGGGCGTCTCTTTGCTACAAGGCGCGGTGCTGACAGGGATAGCCACTTTCCTGATTTTGATGCTGCAAAGCCGAGGGCAAAAGCCGCTGGAAAAAGTCATTGGCGGGCTGCTGCTGTTTGTGGCGGCGGCCTACATCGTTGAGCTTATTTTTTCCCAGCCGAAGATTGCTGAGCTGGGTAAAGGGATGCTGATCCCAAATCTGCCGACGTCCGAGGCGGTCTACCTTGCTGCTGGCGTTCTGGGCGCCACAATCATGCCGCACGTGATTTACCTGCACTCTTCTCTGACTCAGCACCTGCATGCGGGCAACCGGGCAGAGCGCTATTCCGCCACTAAATGGGACGTGGCGATAGCGATGACGATTGCCGGCTTCGTCAACCTGGCGATGATGGCCACCGCCGCAGCTGCGTTTCACTTCACCGGGCATACCGGTGTTGCCGAGCTGGAAGATGCCTATAAAACGCTGGAACCGCTGTTGAGCCATGCCGCAGCCACGATTTTCGGGCTTAGCCTGGTGGCGGCCGGTTTGTCATCCACGGTGGTGGGCACGCTTGCCGGGCAGGTGGTGATGCAGGGGTTTGTTCGTTTTTATATTCCGCTGTGGGTTCGCCGGGCGATTACCATGGCGCCGTCCTTCGTGGTCATCATGATGGGGCTCGACCCAACGCGTATTCTGGTCATGAGCCAGGTGCTGTTGAGCTTCGGGATCGCGCTGGCGCTGGTGCCGCTGCTGGTGTTTACCAGCGACAAAAAGCTGATGGGTGATTTGGTTAACGTGCGTTGGGTTAAGCTGGTTGGCTGGGTGATAGTCGCGGTGGTGGTGACGCTCAACCTGTGGTTAATTTTTAGTACGCTGTTTGGCAACTAATCTTGCCAAAGAAAGTGAGAAGGGCTGGATAATCCAGCCCTTTTTTATTTAATGACGGTGCCCGTGACCTCTGCCGCGATGGTCGTCGCGGTCGTTCCAGCCTTCTCGATAGCCGCGTTCATAGCTATTCCGTCCGCGGTCCCAGCCTCGATCCCAGCCACGGTGGCGATGCCAGCCGCGATCGCGCCATTCATAATTGCGGTGCCAGTAATCACGGTCGCGCCATCTGCCGCCGTCCCAGTAATTACCGCGATAATCTTGATCGCCAATCTGTAATTTCACCGACGGCAGCAGGGTGATTTCACCCGCGTTTGCGACCATCGGCGCTGCGGCCAGTAAGGCAAGGGCAAGCATTAGTGACCTGAACATACTTTCTCTCCCTGGTTCTCAGAGCCGTGTTGCGGCTTGTTAACACAATCTTACAAACCGACAACCAGGCTGATGAACTACACAATTCCTAAATCACCGACCATAGCACTTTTTGCACAATTCCTGGCGTGAACTAGGAGGGAAAGTTAAACGTTTACACTAAGATCGCCTCGATTTCTGCTCGTTCCTGTTCGCTGAAATGGCGCTGGCTTAGCATGCCCACGGCGTCCTCTATCTGGCTGGTTTTACTCGCGCCAATAAGCACCGAAGTCACTTTTTCATCGCGGAGTACCCAGGCCAGCGCCATTTGCGACAGCTTTTGCCCGCGTTTCTCCGCCAGCGCGTTGAGCTGCCGTACTTTTGCCAGCTTCTCTGCCGTAATCTGATCGGGGTTCAGGAAACGGCTGCCGCTGGCAGCGCGTGAATCCGCAGGGATGCCGCTCAGATAGCGGTCGGTTAGCTGACCCCCGGCAAGCGGGGAAAAAGCGATGCTGCCTACGCCTTTTTCCTGCAGCAGATCCAGCAGGCCACCTTCAACCCAGCGCTCAAACAGGGAATAACGCGGCTGGTGGATCAGGCAAGGTGTACCGAGATCGTTCAGGATATCAATAGCTTTCTCCGCCCGATCGGCCGGGTAGTTTGAGATCCCGACATACAGCGCTTTGCCCTGGCGCACCACATGATCGAGGGCGCGCATGGTCTCTTCCAGCGGCGTGTCAGGATCCGGGCGGTGATGATAAAAGATATCGACATACTCCAGCCCCGTGCGCTTCAGACTCTGGTCGAGACTTGAAATCAGATATTTGCGTGAACCCCAGTCGCCGTAAGGCCCGTCCCACATGGTGTAACCCGCTTTGGTGGAGATAATCAGCTCGTCGCGCCAGGCCTGAAAATCTTCCCGCAAAATGCGCCCAAAGTTGGCTTCAGCTGACCCAGGCGGTGGCCCGTAATTATTGGCAAGGTCAAAATGGGTAATGCCCAGATCGAAAGCCCTTCTCAGCAGTTGGCGGCTGGTTTCCAGCAGCGTTTCATCGCCAAAATTGTGCCAAAGGCCAAGGGAGATGGCGGGCAGTTTCAGGCCGCTGCGGCCGCAGCGACGGTACTCCATAGACGAATAGCGTTCAGGGTTGGGCTGCCAGGTCATTATTGTCATCCTTATAGGTAACAGAGAAATCAGTGTATACGCTTTCACAGCCCAGAATACGTCGTATTTCACTGTAAATTCCACGTGCCACCCCTTAAATCGGATATATTCTCGACACCGATCCCGGTTACTTAATACTCACAGCAAGCCCTCATAGAAGGAAAATCCTATGCGCTACTGTGTGGCAGACTATCTTGTTGACCGGCTTAACGAAGGCGGGATCGAGCACCTCTTCGGTGTCCCCGGTGACTACAACCTTGTTTTCCTGGATCACGTGATTGCGCATCCAAGGCTTGCCTGGGTGGGCTGCGCTAACGAGCTGAATGCTGCCTACGCCGCCGACGGGTATGCCCGCTGCAAAGGCGCGGCGGCGCTGCTGACCACATTTGGCGTGGGCGAACTGAGCGCGCTGAATGGCGTAGCGGGCAGCTATGCCGAACATCTTCCTGTCATTCATATTGTTGGCGCGCCCAATAGCCGTGCCCAGCAGCGAGGTGAACTACTTCATCACACATTAGGCGACGGGGATTTCCGCCATTTCCTGCGTATTGCCGAAGAAGTTTCCGTGGCACAGGCTTCGCTCACCCCCGCCAATGCCTGCAGCGAAATTGATCGCGTAATGCTTGAAGCGCTCAAGCAGCAGCGCCCCGGTTACCTGTTATTGCCGAGCGATGTGGCGGAGGCGCCAGCAACGCGGCCTTCAAAACGACTAATGGCTCCTGAAACGGTGGCTGAACCGGCAATGCTGGAAGCGTTTCGGCATTGTGCACAGGCAAAAATTGCCGAAAGCCGAAGCGTAGCGATGCTGGCCGATTTTCTGGCCCTGCGTTATGGGCAGCAAAAAACGCTCCAGCAGTGGATGGCGAGCACGCCCATCCCTCACGCTTCGCTGCTGATGGGGAAAGGGTTGTTCGATGAAAGCCAGCCTGGTTTTCTGGGCACGTACAGCGGGGCGGCCAGTCCGCCGCAGGTGAAGCAGGGGATTGAGAGCGCGGAGCTGGTTATCTGCGTGGGCGTGAAGTTTACCGATACCATCACCGCCGGTTTCAGCCAGAAGCTAAGCCAGCAGCAGACAATTGAGGTTCAGCCGGAGGCGGTGCGGGTAGGCGAGCGCTGGTTTAGCGGGATCTCGATGGCGCAGGCCATCGCCATTTTGCAGCCGCTGTGTGCTAAACAGGCTGCATCCTGGCCGGAGGCCACGCAAAGGCCACCGCAGCTTCCCGTTTGCGACAGCGACCGGCTGGACCAGCACGCTTTCTGGCAAACCCTGCAGGACGCCTTACAGCCCGGCGATATCATTCTGGCCGACCAGGGCACGGCGGCCTTTGGTGCCGCGGCCTTAACGCTGCCCGCAGGTGTGACCTTTATCGTCCAGCCGCTGTGGGGCTCGATTGGTTTTACGCTGCCTGCGGCATTTGGCGCGCAAACCGCATGGCCGAACAGGCGTGTGCTTCTGCTGATAGGCGACGGCTCCGCCCAACTGACTATTCAGGAACTGGGTAGCATGCAGCGTGACGGCCAGAAGCCGGTGGTCATGGTGCTGAATAACGATGGCTACACGGTTGAGCGCGCGATCCATGGCCCGGAACAGCGCTACAACGACATTGCCGCGTGGGACTGGACCCGCCTGCCGCAGGCAATGAACGTGGATAGCCTGGCCGAATGCTGGCGTGTCACGGAAACATCACAGCTTGCTGCCGTGCTGGAAAAGCTGGCCAGCCCGGAGAGGCTGGCGCTGGTGGAAGTGGTGCTGCCTAAGCAGGACATTCCCGAGCTGCTCAGGGCGGTTACCACCTCACTGGGTAAACGCAACTCGGAAATGGAACATTAATTAGCGGTTTGGCCGCCCGGCCATCATCAACGGTTTACCCGCCAGCAGCAGCCAGGCGGGTAACATCACGATGCACAGCAAGGGCAGGAGTTTGACGTCCGGTACCACGGCCATCGCCATAAACAGGCTCAGCCAACCGTCGCGCGTGACCACGAGTACCATGCCAAGGACGGCGCAGGAGAGGGTAATCGCGGCAGGGACCGCCTCAACGTGCTGGTGCAGCATCATGCCTAAAGCCACGCCCACAAACACCGCCGGGAAAATACGCCCGCCCCGAAAACCGCTGGCGGCCGCAATAATCAACGCGGCCAGCTTCACCACGGCAAACAGCAGCAGCGACGACACGGAGAAGTCGGCGATAGCCAGCTGCCGCATCTCATCCAGGCCTTTAAACATCGTCACCTCACCGCCGATGACCCCCAGCAGGCCAAGCAAAAAACCGCCTGCACCGAGTATAAGCACCGGATGTTTGAGCTGGTGCATCAGGCGGTGCAGCCTTGGCAGACACCAGACGCCCACCATGCCCATCGCAATGGCGATAGCCGCGACAACCGCCCCGCTGAACAGGTCTTCAATGTGCATTTCGGGGTAGCTGGCAACAGGCAGTGCAAAGTGCGGCTGAAAGAAAATGCTGGTGGTCAGCGCCCCGGCGGATGCGGCCATCAATGGCGCGAACAGTCTGTCCCACAGCGGGACTTCATTATTTCCGCCCAGGGTTTGCGAAAAGATAAGCGCCGCGGCCACCGGCGTGCCGAATAAAGCGCCGACGGTGCCCGCAGCGGCGAGAATAGTCCAGTCAAGCGGGCTGACCTTCGGCAAAACGCGGGCACCAAGCGCCACCGCGAGCGCAATATTCACCGCCATAATCGGGTGCTCCGGCCCCAGGCCCACGCCACCGGCAAGGCCAATCACCAGCGCCATCACCAGGCCAGGAATAGCCATCGTTGGCACGGGCGCCCCGATAAGCGGTTCGGTCGCGGGATCGGGCCCACCGTGGCCAGGTAAATAGCGGATAACCAGCCCAACCGCGACGCCGGTCAGGGTCAAAATAAGCAGTATCCAAAACGGGGACTGGGGATCGTACCCGCGCGCCGCTGGCAGCGTGGCCCACAGATATTCCTGCAGCGCAGCGGCAACTTTCATAACGACAATTAATACCAGGCTGGATAAGACGCCGATAATCAGAGCCGGAATGGAAAGTACCAGCATTGTTCTGGCTCGCGGATGGAGCATAGTCAATCCTTACAATAGGAAGTCGCACGGCGCAAAAACGGAAAGTCTTAAACCGCATTGCAAATAGAGCTGAAACGGTAAAGCCAGAATGTGACCTGGTTCAACAATCGCGCCGCACCTGGATGATGGTCGTTGTTGTTTCGGCTGGCTAATTTTACAGTGTTGCCAGAACTTATTCTGACTTTAGCGGAGCTGTTTGAGAATGACAAAATATGCTTTGGTGGGAGATGTCGGCGGCACCAATGCACGTCTGGCGCTATGCGATTTGAACACGGGTGATATTTCACAGGCAAAGACTTACTCCGGCCTTGATTTTCCAAGCCTGGAAGCGGTGATTCAGCACTACCTCAAAGAACATAACATCAGCGTGCAGTCAGGCTGCGTGGCGATTGCCTGCCCGATAAACGGGGACTGGGTGGAAATGACCAACCACACCTGGGCGTTTTCCACCGCCGAAATGAAGCAAAACCTGGGCTTCGATCATCTGGAAATTATCAACGACTTTACCGGCGTTTCCATGGCCATCCCGGCGCTGAAAAAAGAGCATCTGATTCAGTTCGGCGGTGGCGAGCCTGTGGCAGGCAAACCGGTGGTGGTGTACGGCGCGGGCACCGGGCTGGGCGTTTCTCACCTGGTGCACGTCGACAAACGCTGGATCAGCCTGCCGGGCGAGGGCGGCCACTCAGATTTCGCGGCGAACAGCGAAGAAGAGGGCATTATCCTGGAGCAGCTGCGCAATGAACTTGGGCACGTCTCCAACGAGCGCATTCTCTCCGGGCCAGGCCTGCTGAATCTCTACCGCGCCATCGTTAAGGCCGATGGCCGTGAGCCGGAAAACTACCAGCCGAAGGACATCACTGAAAAAGCCGTGGACGACACCTGCACCGACTGCCGCCGCGCGCTGTCGCTGTTCTGCGTGATCCTGGGGCGTTTCGGCGGCAACCTGGCGCTGAACATGAGTACGTTTGGCGGCGTGTATATCGCCGGCGGTATCGTGCCGCGCTTCCTGGAGTTCTTTAAGGCTTCGGGCTTCCGCGGCGGGTTTGAAGACAAAGGCCGCTTCAAAGAGTTCGTGAAGGATATTCCCGTTTATCTTATCGTGCACGATCAACCTGGGCTGCTGGGCGCCGGGGCACACCTGCGCCAGACGCTGGGCCACGTCCTGTAATACCGCGCGGGCGCACTGCGATTGCGCCCGCCAGTTTCCCTTCTCTAGAGGCGCATCAACTGCCTGAACTCTTTCACCTTACTGCGGCTCACCGGCACCTGAAAATCAAGATCTCGCAGGCGCAGAATATAGGTATTGTTAAACCACGGCTCTATTTCACGGATTTTGCTCAGGTTCACCACATAAGAGCGGTGGCAGCGGAAGAAATGGCTCTCCGGCAGGCGGCTGCAGAATTCGGTGATGTTCATCGGCATGACGTAAGACTCACGGCGCGTATAGACGAAGGTCATCTTCTCGTGAGCTTCCGCGTAGTAAATATCGTTGATGTCGGTAACGATAATTCGCTCGTCTTTGATCAGGTTAATCGTCGTGGCGTCGCGGTTTTCGTGGCTGGCGGCAGGCTGAGAGGTTTGCTGCTGATAAGCCGCCTCGAGTTTTTGCAGCATGCCAATAATACGTGACTCCTGATACGGCTTCAGAATGTAGTCAAACGCTTCCAGCTCAAAAGCTTCCACCGCATGCTCTTTCCAGGCGGTAATAAACACGATGAACGGCCTGTGGGCAAATTTACTGATGTTCTGCGCCAGCAGTACGCCGTCCAGCGACGGAATGTTGATGTCGAGGAAAATGGCGTCCACTTCGTGATGCTGCAAATACTTCAGCACGTCCATACCATCGTCGAAAGAGGCGACAATCTCCATTTCGCTGTGGTTTTTGATGAGCCAGCTCAGCTCCTGCTGCGCCAGAAACTCATCCTCTACGATAATGACCTTCATGCTTCTCTCCCTTCCAGTGGGCGCGGTGCGGCGGTGGGGACATAGCGCGGCACGTAAAAGGCGATTTCGGTTCCCGGCTCCAGGCGGCGGATGATCAGCCCTTCGCCGTAGAGCAACTGCACGCGGTGATGTACGTTCAGCAGGCCAATTTTATTCCCCGGCATTTCGTTATTTTCCACGCGTTCGATCACCTTAGGATCGATTCCGTGGCCGGTATCGCGCACGGCAATGCGCACCCGGTTGCCGCTCTCTTCAATACTTATCGTCACCACGCCCTTACCTTTACAGGGCTGAATGCCGTGCACAATGGCATTTTCCACCAGAGGCTGGATAAGCAGGCTGGGAATGCGGCAGTTGACCTCTTCATCAATGTTATAAATCACCGTCAGCTTGTCGCCAAAGCGCGCCTGCTCAATGGCAATGTAATCCTTGATTTGATACAGCTCCTTGCGGATATCAATCTGCTCGTCATCGTTCAGCTCGATGTTATAGCGCAGGTAGCGTGACAGGTTGACGATAAGCTGGCGGGCAGTGTCCGGGTTCATACGGATTGAGGAGGATATCGCATTCAGCGCATTGAACAGGAAATGCGGGTTTATCTTGCTTTGCAGCGCCCGGAGTTCGGCTTTGTTAGCCATTTCGCGCAGCTGCTCCGCGCGGGAAACCTCAAGCTGGGTAGAAATAATCTGCGACAGGCCAACCGCCATTTCCTGCAGCGTGGAGGTGATCTGGTGGGCATGGCGGTAATAGATTTTCAGGGTGCCGGTCACCACGCCTTTTTCCCACAGCGGGATGATGATTAAGGAGTGAATTTCCGGCGTTCGCCAGGCTTCGTCATCGTTGCGAATGATGATGCGCCCCTCTTTCAGTGCCTGACGGGTGCGCGGGCTGAAAGCCTGGTCGTTCTCGTGATAGTTATTTTCCCCCAGCCCGACGTAGGCCAGCACTTTTTCGGTATCGGTAATGGCCACCGCATCCGCATCGATATCGTGGCGAATAATCTGGCAAACCTGGCGTAGCGACTCGCTGTTAACCTTGCGGAACAGTGGCAGCGTTTTGTTGGCGATATCCAGCGCCAGCTTGGCCTGGCGGGCGGCGCTGGCCTCTTTCTCGCCCTCGACGCTTTGCACCAGCAGGATAATAAAGCCGATTGACACCGAACCGAGGATCATCGGTACGCCGATTTTGGACACGATATCAAGGCCCAGCGCTGTGCTTGGCGCCCAGAGTACCACCAGAATCATGGTCATCGTTTCACAGAGCATGCCGCCGATGATACCGACCCGCCAGTGCTTCTCTTTCGGCACTTTGCGGTTGATCCAGCCGGACATTATCCCGGCCAGGATGCTGGTGATAAAGCAGGGAATAGCGGTGATGCCGCCGATATCAATCAGGTAGCGGTGTGTCCCGGCGATAAGCCCGGTAATAATCCCCACCCAGGGGCCAAACAGAATCCCGCCGGACATCACCGCGATAATACGTACGTTGACCAGCGAGCCTTCAACCGGCACGCCTGACCAGGTACTGAACAACGCAAACATTGAGAAAATAGCGGTGACCGCCAGCAGCTCTTTAGGCGTATGGGCGCTTTTGTGCAGCAATTCGCGGAACAGACGAATTCGAATCAGGAAGAAAAGGCAAATAAGCATCAGCGCCGCGCGATCGAACACCGCCAGCAGCATAGTAAAAATTTCGTGCACGGGTCACTCGCGTGGCTCAGAGGGGAAGCGCCAATGATAAGGAAATTTGGCGGGGGTTTCCAGTTGAGGACACCCCTCACCCCGACCCTCTCCCCAAAGGGCGAGGGAGGAAATAAAGGTCACAACAGCACGCAGTCTATTCCCTCTCCCTTCCAGGGAGAGGGCCTGGGTGGGGTCATTACTTCCCGCCAAGCTGTTCCCGCCCAGCAGGCGTCAAATCCTGCGTAGTCGCACGGCCAGCAAAATCCACCTCAAAATCATCGGCGGCGAAATCCGGCGGCGTTTTACCCTCAACAAATGCGTCCCACTGGCGCGGCAAGTACCCGGCATTCTTCTCGCACCACGGCGCGGCGGCGATGTACATCACGTTGCTATCGAACTCACCGAGGTGCTCGTTCTCGACGGCATGAATCACATCGCAGTGCCAGAAAACGGTATCGCCCGGCTCCATATCGGGAATTGAGGAAATCCCAGTCAGTAAAAGGGGATGCCACTCTTTGTTAATGGATAATGCTCTGCCTGGCTTAGCTTCGCACAACGATTCCTCTGGTACATCGTCCTGCAGCGCCCGCAGCAGGATCCAGGCCATGGCATTAGCCACTGGCAGCAAATTTAGCGTGCCGCCGTGTTTGCGCTGGGGCGTGAGCGCCGTCCAGCCCTGGAAAGTACGGAACATCGAACAGACCGCGGGGGACGGGAACTCCCTCACTTCCGTTCTGCCTTCGGCGGCAAACGGATCGTAATCTTTCCAGTTACCGGAAAATACGTGGCGATAAACGTGGCGGAAGTTCTCGTCCAGCCAGCGCTCAACCGAGCCGCCGTCAACGTGCGGAGAAAGCCCCAGCGAGCTTGAGCGGGGCGGGCGGCGGCGAGTGCGATCCGCGTAAGAAACGACGCGATTTGGATCGAAGTGTTGCCTGCCGTGGCTTTCCGTTTGCCACAGATTGTTGAGGAACACCTGCACCGCTTTCATACGTTCATGCTGGCGGGCTTCGGTTTGCGGTTTAGACCAGTAAATGCCGTAAATCTGCGGCTTACTGTCGGCAAGCGTGCCGAAATAGTTGTCTTCCGCCGCATTTTTCAGGCGTTCGACAAAATGATTTCGTGCCAGATAATTGCCGATCTCTTCATTCCAGCCACGAGCTTGTTCCTGCGGGAAAACGCCCCGGATCGTGCAGCAGCCGCGCTGGCGAATCAGCGCTTTTTGTTGCTCGCTCACGCGGCCCTGAAGAATGTCGTCGGCGTCGAGTTGCGGAACAGGGTTCTCGCCGCGCGCCATTTCTTCGCGGATCGTTTCGATCTGCTGGCGAATATTGGCTTCAAGTTCGGTAAACGCCGATTGATAGTGGGGCAGATCGCGGCGCAGCTTTTGTTTTATCTCGCGGATAGCTTTTGGCAGATCGTTAATGTCCAGGTGCATAGGTGACGCCCTCTTTCAGAGAATAAGTTACTGAGTTGTTGCTACCTGGTTAATGTATGCCTGAATTGCCAAATGAAATAGTGATGTGTTTCATTCGAAACTTCCTGTTTTATGTCGCGGAAAAAATATTTTCATTTCCCCCTCGACAGGCGATTTTTATTCAGGCTATTTTCAAGACAGGCCACATCACGTGGCAGCGTCGCTCGGACGGTCCGGGCGCTCACGTTATTCTGAGGAATTTATGGCTGACTCCAGTCCAAAACGTCGTTTTTCGCGTATCGATCGCTTACCCCCTTACGTTTTTAACATCACTGCCGAGCTGAAAATGGCTGCGCGACGCCGCGGCGAAGACATTATTGATTTCAGCATGGGCAACCCGGACGGGGCGACGCCGCCGCACATCGTTGAGAAACTTTGCACCGTGGCCCAGCGTGAAGACACGCACGGGTATTCCACTTCGCGAGGCATTCCTCGTCTGCGCCGCGCCATTTCTCGCTGGTACAAAGATCGCTACGACGTGGATATAGACCCGGAAAGCGAAGCCATTGTGACCATTGGCTCGAAGGAAGGGCTGGCGCACCTGATGCTGGCGACGCTGGATCACGGGGATACCGTGCTGGTGCCGAACCCAAGCTACCCGATTCATATTTACGGGGCGGTGATCGCCGGGGCGCAGGTTCGCTCCGTGCCGCTGGTGGAAGGCGTGGACTTCTTTGCCGAGCTGGAGAGGGCGATTCGCGAAAGTTACCCGAAACCGAAGATGATGATCCTCGGCTTTCCGTCTAACCCAACCGCCCAGTGCGTGGAGCTGGAGTTTTTCGAGAAGGTTGTTGCCCTGGCGAAGCAGTACGACGTGCTGGTGATTCATGATCTGGCCTACGCCGATATTGTCTATGACGGCTGGAAAGCGCCTTCCATTATGGAAGTGCCTGGCGCGCGCGACGTGGCCGTTGAGTTCTTCACGCTGTCAAAAAGCTACAACATGGCGGGATGGCGGATCGGCTTTATGGTTGGTAACCAGGAACTGGTCAGCGCGCTGGCGCGTATCAAGAGCTACCACGATTACGGCACCTTTACGCCGCTGCAGGTGGCGGCGATTGCTGCCCTTGAAGGCGATCAGCAGTGCGTGCGTGATATCGCAGAGCAATACAAACGCCGTCGGGACGTACTGGTAAAAGGGTTACATGAAGCGGGCTGGATGGTGGAATGCCCGAAAGCGTCCATGTACGTCTGGGCAAAAATTCCTGAACACTACGCGGCGATGGGTTCGCTGGAGTTCGCCAAAAAGCTGCTGCAGGAAGCGAAAGTCTGCGTTTCACCGGGGATTGGCTTCGGCGACTACGGTGACACTCACGTTCGCTTCGCGCTGATTGAAAACCGGGATCGTATCCGTCAGGCCGTGCGCGGTATTAAGGCGATGTTCAGGGCTGACGGGCTGCTGCCACCGCTGCCGAAAAACGCTGCGGAAAACGCCGAATAATGAAACGAAAACAGGAGCCCTTTGGCTCCTGTTCTTTTTGCGCTGCTGTTTGTGAAGGCTTATTCAACCATCAGGAAGAAGGTGCCGGCCCACAACACAACAATCACAGAAATACCCATCAGAAAATATTTCACTTCACATCGCTCCGCGCTGACGCGCATCTCAACAGGTACATAATAAGCTGAAGCCGCAAACTGCTTTTAGGGTGCCGCTTCATCTGGTATTCGGAGGTAAAACCTTACCCGGACGGCGCTAATGTACTCCCAAATTAAAAATGAAAACAAGTGTCTCAAAATTGTGACAGTTGTCTGTTTTTTGAACTTTAATTAGGTGTGGATGATCCCTTATTTACTTCATTAAAAACATTAAGATATATCGCTTTTTTAGCGATATTTTTCGTCTAAAAATAAGTATTTTTGCTTACGCTAAATTTTATTAATTTTTTTCGCTGAACAGGGGGGGAAAATGATCGTTTCAAAAGAAAATGCGGAACACTATCTGTGGGGAACAGACTGTGATGGATGGCATCTGTTAAAAGATCCTGCTTTGAGCGTGATTCATGAACGTATGCCGCCGGGGCGGACGGAACAAAGGCACTACCATTCCGTGGCGCAGCAATTCTTTTTTGTGTTAACCGGGGCATTGACGATGGAGCTGGAAGGAGAGCGTTACGTTGTGCCAGCGGGGAAGGGGATCCCGATTCCGCCGCAGGCAAAACATCAGGCTCGCAATGATTCCGATAACGAGGTTGAATTTCTTGTTATCTCGCAGCCGACGACCCGAGGCGACAGGGTGAATTTGCCAGTAACGTATTAATCGCGCTTTTCAGAGTTTTGATGCAGTTCAGGCGGCGGTTAAGCAGGTATCTTTACACTTTCAGCAAATCGCCAGGGCGAACTTATTCCCCTTAATGAAAACGACCATGACAACGACCGAAACTGCTTCATCTGGCTCGCCGCAAACAACCTCAGTCCGCCTGCTGTTCGCGGCACTTATGCTAGTCATGCTGCTGGCCGCGCTGGACCAAACCATCGTTTCTACGGCTTTGCCCACTATCGTGGGTGAACTGGGCGGCCTGGACAGGCTTTCCTGGGTTGTCACTGCGTATCTACTGGCTTCCACGATAGTTGTGCCGCTCTACGGCAAGTTTGGCGACCTGCTCGGGCGCAAGGTTGTGCTGCAAACGGCTATCGTTACCTTTCTGCTTGGCTCCGCGCTGTGCGGCCTCGCGCAAAATATGACGCAGCTCATTTTAATGCGGGCGCTGCAGGGATTGGGCGGCGGCGGGCTGCTGGTGGTCACCATGGCGGCGGTGGGCGACGTGATCCCACCCGCCGAACGCGGTAAATACCAAGGGCTTTTTGGCGGTGTTTTCGGCCTGGCGACGGTCATCGGCCCGCTGATTGGCGGTTTTCTGGTTGAACATTTTTCCTGGCGCTGGATTTTCTATATCAACCTGCCGCTGGGGATTTTTGCCCTGCTGGTTATCGGCGCGGTGCTGAAATCCCAGACGGCGCGAATTAGGCATCAAATTGATTTTCTTGGCGCGGGCTACCTGACAATTTCACTGACCTGCCTGATTTTATTCACCAGCGAAGGCGGCACGGTCATGGCGTGGTCCGATCCGCAGCTGTGGTGCATCTTCGCGTTCTTTGTCGTGGCGCTGATGGGGTTTATCTATGAAGAACGACTGGCGATTGAGCCGATGATCCCGCCGTACCTGTTCCGCAACCGCACTTTCTTATTGAGCTGCCTGATTGGGTTTATTATCGGCATGTCGCTGTTTGGCTCGATGACCTTTTTGCCCCTTTATCTGCAGGTGGTAAAGTTCTCAACGCCGTCCCAGGCGGGGATGCAAATGCTGCCGCTGATGGGCGGACTTATCCTGACCTCAATCATCAGCGGGCGCATCATCAGTAAAATAGGCCGCTACCGCATTTTTCCCATTATCGGAACGCTGTTAAGTTTTATCGCGATGGCGCTGCTCGGTACGCTAAAGCTGGATACGCCGCTGACCACGCTTTATCTGTACGTTGGTCTTTTAGGGCTGGGACTCGGCATGGTGATGCAGGTATTGGTGCTGGCCGTGCAGAACAGCGTGGAAATAAAACTTATCGGGGTAGCGACCTCAAGCGCGA
Organism: Cedecea sp. B1(4); assembly: GCF_059414925.1. Lineage (NCBI taxonomy): Bacteria > Pseudomonadati > Pseudomonadota > Gammaproteobacteria > Enterobacterales > Enterobacteriaceae > Cedecea > Cedecea sp. B1(4). The sequence continues at coordinate 282,243 of NZ_JCAHMZ010000004.1, forward strand.
CGCTGTTTCGCTCCATCGGCGGTTCAATTGGCGTGGCTGCGTTTGGCGCGGTCTTTACCTCCGTGCTGCGCAGTAATCTTGAGACGCTGATCCCGGAGGGGACTCAATTGCCGCGCCAGCTTGGCGCGCAGGCGGTACACCAACTGCCCGTGGCGATCCGTAACGATTATCTTCAGGCTTTTGGCTCAGCGATTCATTCCGTGTTTATAATTTCGGCGGGCGTTGTGGTGCTGGGCTTTGTCCTCGCGCTACTGATGAAAAATGAGCCGCTGCGTAAAGGCTGACTATGAAAAAAAACATCGATTTAAACAGTGATTTAGGTGAAAGCTTCGGCCAGTGGACAATGGGGGATGATGCTGCGATCCTGCAAATTGTCAGCAGTGCCAACGTGGCCTGTGGTTTTCACGCCGGATCGCCTGCGGGCATACTCGAAACCCTTCGCGCCGCAAAAGCTCAGGGCGTTGCCGTGGGCGCGCACGTGGCGTATCCGGATCTCGTCGGGTTTGGGCGGCGCAATATGGATATTGCCAGCGACGAACTGACGGCGGACGTCATTTACCAGATTGGCGCGCTACAGGGGCTGGCACAGGCTGTGGGAACGCGTGTCCGGTACGTGAAACCGCATGGGGCGCTGTATAACACCATCGCGCATGACAAGCGCCAGGCCGAAGCGGTGCTGGATGCCATTCTGGCGTTTGACGCCTCCTTGCCGCTGGTGGTGCTGGCGGGCTCGCCCCTGCTGGCATGGGCGCAGCAAAAAGGGGTGGCGACCGTCAGCGAAGCCTTTGCCGACCGGGCCTATCACGCTGATGGTTCTCTGGTGTCAAGACGTGAACCTGGTGCCGTGTTACACGATGCCGGGCAGGTTGCCGCACGTATGCTGCAGCTGATTACTGAGGGTGGCGTGGAGTCAATCGAAGGCGTATTTACCCCCGTCCAGGCCGACTCCATTTGTGTTCACGGCGATAGCACGGGGGCGCTTGCTATGGCGCAGGCAATCCGCAATTTGTTTATTTCTCAGGAAATAGAGGTGCAGGCTTTTACCAGATAAACGCGTTTTGAGCTGCAGGCGGAGTGCGGGGTGACCGGCTCTCCGCGAACATTGTGGCTGGCGCTTTCTCCACCTCTGAAATGGCTTCCATTCGCTCTTCTTCTGCCTTTTGTTGTTAACAATATAATAACATTATATCTAACAAAATTGTGACAAGGTACAATATACATATAACTTAATATGTTTTATAAAATGTAGCTATTGCCTGCAACTATGCCCCCTAAAGAGAAAGACATATGGAACAGACATCTGCTACAAAAAGTACCGATTCCCAGCCGGAGAAGGGCCAGCAGTTCAACCGCTCCATCGGCCTGGTGTCTAACTTTGCGCTCGGTTTTACCTACCTCTCGCCGTTGACTGCCGTGTATTCCCTGTTTGCGCTGGCGATAACCCTCGCCGGGCCGCCAGCCATATGGTGGATCCTGATTGCCGCCTGCGGACAGCTGCTGGTTGCCTTAGTGTTTGGCGAGGTGGCTTCGCAATATCCCATCACCGGCGGGCTATATCCGTGGGCCAGAAGGCTGTGGGGGAAAAAATACGCCTGGATTGCCGCGTGGATTTACCTCTGGGCGCTGGTGGTGACCATTACGTCTATTGTGGAATACACCTCCACCTTCGTCGCCTCGCTTTTCCATTACGGCGATACGCCAATTGCGATGCTGCTCACTTCCGTGGTGCTGCTCACCATCATGATGGGCGTCAACATGTCCGGGACGAAAAACCTGGCGAGGGTTGCCCGCTTCGGTTTCTGGTGTGAAATTATCAGCGTGATTGCGCTCGGCATTTACCTGCTGATTTTCCACCGCAATCAGCCTTTCTCCGTGGTGTTTGACGCCATGGGCGCGCTGGCAAAAGACGGCAGCTACGGCACTGCTTTTATGTCGGCGTCGCTGATGGGGTTGTTTATGTTCTTCGGCTTCGAAGCCTGCGGCAATGTGGCGGAAGAGGTGAAAAACCCGGGGCGTAAGATCCCGGTGGCGATGATCCTCAGTATCGTTTTCGGCGCGATCTCTGCGGTGATCTCCATTCTGGGTTACCTGCTGTCATCCCCGGATCTGATGAACATTGTGAACGGCAAAATAGCCGATCCGATCCCGGCAATTCTGAACGATGCGCTGGGAGAGAAGGGCGCCATGCTGTTTATCGTGATTGCCATTGTGGCGATGCTCTCCTGCATCCTGTCGCTTCAGGCCGCGCTGAGCCGCCTGATCTTCTCGTTCTCCCGCGACAAAATGCTGCCGGGCAGCGAGTGGATGGCGAAGATCTCGAAGCATAGCGTGCCGGACAACGCGATGTTGGTCAGCTGCCTGCTGCCTATGGTGATTTGCGTCTGGGTCTACTTCCAGCCGGATAACCTTGCTCGCATCACCGCGTTTGCCGTGATAGGGATATACGTCTCCTTCCAGATGGTGATTCTGGCCGCGCTGCGCCAGCGCCTTAAGGGCTGGAAGCCTGCGGGAGAATGGACGCTGGGGACATGGGGCATGCTGGTGAACGTGCTGGCGCTGGTCTACGGTATCGGCGGGATCTGGCTGCTGGCCCAGCCTGCGGACAGCGCAACCTTTATTGACCGCTGGACGGTGCTGATTGGCCTGACGTTGGTCATCGGCTCGGGGCTGGTTTACATGACGATTGCCAGACCGTTCGGCCATTCTGATGCGCCTGAAAATGACGCCATTGAATACGCTAAACGGCTAAATCTTTCCCGCGAGTATTAATACAAAGGGCCTTATGGCCCTTTTTTGTATGCATTTATCCACAATATGAAAGGGTCTTATGACCCTTTTTTAATCAGCTCATATAACGTGCAGTATTCTGTGTTATAGACTTCAACCGCCTCAGCGGTATTCAGTAATTCACCGACGCGGTATTTAGGATAAGTAGAGAAAATAATCCGCTTATCTAAATTAGTCAGCATAACTCTGTGGTTATTGAACAGCGGAAGTAATTCTTCTTCGACTTCACTGACCAGCACATCAATTGCCGCCACGCCGATGAAACGCTGGTGCAAATAAACCGGCATCGCAGACGTTAAGGTATAAGACGTATTACAAACGTAATCGACATAAGGGCCGTGAATATACGCCTGGCCGTTTTCCTGAGCATCTTTAAACCACTCAAAGGTCCTGAAATCCAGCCGCTGCTGGGTGGCCTGATCCAGGTCGAGATTCACCTTTTTCACGCCGTCGGCCTTTTTGTACCACCACTCCAGCAGCCAGTACTCTTTCTCTTCCGTGCTGCCTGCAATGTGACTGGCAAAGCCAGAGCCTGAGCAGTAAGGCGTTTCGTTCAGCGTCTCTTTGATGTGTTCCTGGATGGTTCGTTTTACCGCGGGATCCAGCAGCAATTTATGATCGCCGCCGTGAAACGCTGCCAGCGTGGACTCAACCTGCCCGGCAAGCGCGATGGTTGCCTGGATGGTGGTGGTAATGATGTCGTCAATCTTACTGGTAAAAGGGATGAGGCTTGCAGGTACATTCATGGCGATGCCCGTGTTGTTGTGTCAGTTTTATTTATATTTTAATTTGCTTTCAATGAGATAGAAGGTGAAGGTGTCGATGAGTTGCGTGGCTAATCGCACCGCCTCCTGCTCGTGATGGGTTTCTAGCGCGGCGATCAATTCGGTATAAACATCAATCACTTCCCGATGAATGGCTTCATCACGGTAAAGAATGGCCACCAGTGAAGCCCATTCGGCCTGCAGCAGCAGTTCCTGATTGGCAAGCCTTGCGGACTGAGAACTGGCGGAAAGTGCCAGCAGGCAGCGCATATCTGCCTGAGTTTTTAGCTCCGGCGTGCTGGCCGATTTCAGTGCGGCAACAAACTCCCGTAGCCGGGTGATATCCGCGCTGGTCATGCGTCTGGAAGCCAGCTTTGCGCTGTGGCTAATTATGGCGCAATGCATTTCGCCGAGGTCAGAAATATAGTCTGAGCTGATGGTCTTAAAAGGGTGGAGCGGCGTCTGAAATTCGCCGCTATTTTCGCAAACAAAGCTGCCGCCATTTCGCCCACGAACGGTGTGGATTAAATTATTCGCCCGCAGAGTATTTAAGGCTTCGCGTATTGTTATGTGGGAAACGCCCATCATTTTGGCAAGGTCGGCTTCATTAGGAAGCTGCTCATTTGCCTCAAGCAAACCAGTAATAATTGCATTTGAAAGCCGCTGCACAATTTGATCGGATCGACTTGCCTGTCCTATAGGTGCGAATATTACTGCGTGAGTAATCATAGTGCTCTCTGATTAAAATTCCCTGAATCAACGGTTATTGATAGCACAGCCCGGGCCTTTAAGAAAGGCATCGACGGGCTACCAGAAACGGCGGTTTTCACCGCTTGCCCGGCATTGCAATGTAAAAATATTGTTAAATTGTGGGGTCGATCATGTTGCTATCAAGCGCAGATTGAAAAGTCGCCACTCAAAAGATATTACATAATATTGTTTATGTTTAATCTGAGGAAAAGGCGATGCAAACCCTGAAGCATTTTATCAACGGGCACTATGTGGCGGGCCAGCCAGCCACATTGTTTGACCTGGTCAGCCCGGTCAACGGCGAGGTTTATGCGCAATCCCCTGACGGCGGCGCGGAAGAAGTTAACCAGGCTTACGCGGCGGCAAAAGCGGCGTTCGCGGTATGGAAACATTCCCTGCCGTCCGAGCGGCAGCGTGCCTTGCTGAAACTTGCCGATGAAATTGAACGTAATGCCGCGCGGATTGTGGAGGTGCAAAGTCAGGAAACGGGGCAGCTTAAACACTTTATCGAGCGCGATGAAATCGCGGCGTCCTGCGACGCTATCCGCTTCTTTGCCGGGGCAGCCCGTTGCCTTGAGGGGAAAGCTTCCGGGGAATATGCCGCCGGGTTTACCTCAACCATTCGCCGCGAACCGCTGGGGATTGTCGGGCAGGTGACGCCGTGGAACTACCCATTCATGATGGCCGTTTGGAAAATCGCGCCGGCGCTTGCGGCGGGCAACACCGTGGTGCTGAAACCGAGCGATACGACGCCTATCAGCACGCTGATTCTGGCCGAAATTGCGGCACCTTTGTTCCCACAAGGCGCATTCAACGTGGTGCTGGGCAAAGCGGGGACGGGCTCGCTGGTGGTATCCAACCCGGAAGCCTCGTTGGTATCGATCACCGGTTCCGTTCGCGCCGGGCTGCAGGTTGCCGCCTCTGCTGCCGCCAACCTGACCAAAGCGCACCTCGAATTAGGTGGCAAAGCGCCGGTGGTGGTGTTTGCCGATGCGGACATGAACAAAGCGGTCGAGGTGATTACCGCCGCCGGTTTCTCTAATGCCGGGCAGGATTGCACCGCTGCCACGCGTATCATCGTTGAAGCCTCCGCCTACGACGCTTTCCTTGAAAAGCTGATTCAGAAAACCAAATCAATCACCTTCGGCGAGCCGGACGATCGCGAGGCTTTGTATGGTGCCCTCAACAGCCGCAACCAGCTGGAGCAGGTGACGGGCTTTATTGAACGGCTTCCGGACCATGCAAAAATTGAAACCGGCGGCAAAAAGGGCGTGGGCCCCGGCTACTACTTTGAGCCGACGATCATTTCCGGGCTGAAGCAGCGCGATGAGGCCATTCAGCATGAAGTTTTTGGCCCGGTGATGACTATCCAGTCTTTCAGCAGCGAAGAAGAGGCGCTCAGCAGAGCCAACGACGTGGAATACGGCCTGGCGGCAAGCGTCTGGACCAGCAGCCACAGCCGGGCGCAGCGCTTTAGCACCCGTCTCGATTTCGGCACCGTGTGGATCAACAACCATATCCCGCTGTGCGCGGAAATGCCCCACGGCGGATTTAAAAAGTCCGGTTACGGCAAAGACCTTTCGTCTTACTCCCTCGACGAATACACCCGCATCAAACACATCATGTGCGATATCACTGAATAAGGATCCCTGCGATGAAAAGAGTTAATGCTGTTGCGCTGTCGCTGTTTTTCTTTTCAACCCTGGCGCTGGCTGAAAGCACACCGCTTTCCGTCGTGAAAAATTATATGGCCGCGTGGAATGCCCACCAAGCCGGGCAGGCGGCCCAGTATCTTGCCAGCGACATGGTTTATTACGACGCCGCCGTCGGCACACCGGTTGAAGGGAAAGAAAAAGCCGAGAAAGAGGTGATTGGTGCGTTTATTAAAGCGGTGCCGGACCTGCACTGGCAGATGACCAGCGAGCCGGTTTATAACCACGACACCATCGCTTTCCGCTGGGCGTTCAGCGGCACCAACAGCGGCGAGTGGGGCGGCAGCCCGGCAACCAACAACCCGATCAAGTTTGAAGGCGTGAGCTTTATCAAAGTCAGCCACGGCAAAATTACCTGGCAGGGCGATTACTACGACTCGAAGAAACTCGACGAAGAGCTCAAACCTCGCCAATAGCCTGCTGCACGCCGCTCCCTGGTGGTTATCGGTGGGCGGCGTGACGGCAACCCGTTACCATAAAAGACACTATAGTTAACAGGCTTATCGCGTAGCGAAGCGGCAGGGAGTTTGTTATCATTTGGTTAACAATATGTCTATACCCTAAATAATTCGAGTTGCAGGAAGGCACCAAGGCCGTGAATCCTCAGGAGCATAGATAACTATGTGACTGAGGTGAGTGGATGCAGGTGACGCACATGCAACTTGAAGTATGACGGGTATAAAGGACTGATAAAAAAGGTTATCTATGTCTATTACCCGACGTGACTTTCTTAACGGGATGGCAATTGCAATTGTCTCTGGTTTAACGCCTCTGGAACTGGTGAGGGCAAACGGCAAAGCACCCGGCAGCGCCGTGATAAATGCAGATTACTACCCGCCGGGGCTAACGGGTCTGCGCGGCAACCACCCTGGCTCGTTCGAAATGGCGCACGCCCTTGGGCGCGAGCACGAAAAATTCGACTTCGGCAAGCTGCCGGTAGAAGAAGAGTACGACCTGGTGGTGGTTGGCGGCGGGATCAGCGGCCTGGCGGCAGCCTGTTTCTGGCGCGAAAAAATGGGGAAGGAGGCCAAAATCCTGATCCTCGACAACCACGACGACTTCGGCGGGCACGCCAAGCGCAACCAGTTCAACGTCGGCGGCAAAACGCTGCTGGGCTACGGCGGCAGCGAATCATTCCAGTCGCCGAACAGCAACTTCAGCCCGGTGGTTCACGGCCTGATGGATTCCCTGGGCGTCAGCATCACGCGAATGAAAAGCAGCTTTGACGCCACTTTCTACCCGGACCAGAACCTGAGCCGCGGCGTGTTCTTCGACAAAAAGAACTTCGGTGAAACCAAAATCGTCAGCGGCGACCCTGGTCGCGCGGTGTCGGACGATATTCCACCGGACAGGCTCAATGGCCGCAGCATCGAAGCCTTTATCAATGACTTCCCGCTGAGCGAGGCAGACCGCAAGGCGCTGCTGGATCTGCACGTCAACCCTGCCGATTACCTGCCAGGTATGACGGTCGAGCAGAAAAGCGAATGGCTGGATGTCCACAGCTATCATGAGTTCCTCGAGCAGAAAGTCGGCTTAAGTAAAATGGCGCTGATGTACTTCCAGCAGCGTACCAACGACTTTTTTGCCATCGGGATTGAAGGCGTGAGCTGCAGCGACGCGCGCGCCTGTGCGCTGCCGGGCATGGAGGCAATGGGGCTGCCGCCGCTGGATGGCGAAGCGCTGGCCGACCTTGAAGAGCCGTACACCTACCACTTCCCGGACGGCAACGCCGGGCTGACGCGCCTGATGGTGCGCAAACTGATTCCTGACGCGCTGCCGGGCAGTACGATGGAAGATTCCGTCACCGCAAGGCTGCACTACGAGCTGCTGGACAGGCCGGAAAACGGTACCCGCATTCGCCTCAACAGCAGCGTGATTAACGCCGCAAATGTCGATAACGGCGTGGTGGTGAGCTATGTCAACAATCAGAGCGGCAAGCTGCACCGCGTGAAGAGCCGCAACGCCATCATGGCGGGCTACAACATGATGATCCCGTACATCGTGCCGGAGGCGCCGGAGCAGCAGAAAGAAGATCTGCGCCTCAACGTCAAAGCGCCGCTGGTCTACACCAACGTGGTAGTCAACAACTGGCGTGCTTTCAAAAACACCGGGGTGCATGAATTCTATTCCCCGGCAGCGCCGTACAGCCGCGTGAAGCTTGATTACCCGGTCAGCATGGGCGACTACCATCACCCGCAAACGCCGGACGACCCGATGTGTATCCACATGGTATATGTGCCGACTTATCCGGGCAGCAACATGTCCCCGCGCGAGCAGTTCCGCCGGGGCCGTGCATTCCTGCTGGGTTCTACCTTTGAAGCCCACGAGCAGATGATCCGCTCTCAGCTGCAGGAGATGCTGGGCCACACCGGCTTTGACCACGAACGCGATATTGCGGCCATCACGGTCAACCGCTGGGCGCACGGCTATGCCTACTATGCTAACGCCCTGAGCGATGACATGGAGAAAATGCCGGAAATTATCAACCGTGCCCGCCAGCCGATAGGGCGCATCACGATTGCTAACTCTGACTCAGACTGGAGCGCTTACGCTCACGCAGCTATCGACCAGGCATGGCGTGCAGTCAACGAACTTGTGGCAATGGGGTAACCAGGAAATGAAACGTATTTTAGCGGCTATCTCGATCCTCTTTTCTGCCAGCGGCTACGCTGCCGTATCGCAAGGTGAGTATGTGGCGCGCGCGTCAGACTGCGTCGCCTGCCACACCGTAGACGGCGGCCAGCCGATGGCCGGAGGCAAAAAGTTTTCCACGCCGGTGGGGGATATCTACTCCACCAACATCACGCCGGACAAAACCCACGGCATTGGCGATTACAGCTACGAAGATTTCGAGAAGGCGGTTCGCCAGGGGATAGCCAAAGATGGCCACGCCCTTTACCCGGCGATGCCTTATCCTTCCTACGCCAAAATGACCGATGAAGACGTGAAGGCGCTGTACGACTACTTTATGAAGGACGTTGCCCCGGTGGCTACCGCCAATAAAGAGAATGATATTCCGCTGCTGCTGTCGGCCCGATGGCCGCTGCGCGTGTGGAACGGCCTGTTCGTGGATGACGTGAAATCCGGCGGCGTGGTGGTTGAGGCCCGCGGTGATAACGCGGAGAAAATTAAACGTGGGGCTTATCTGGTGCAGGGGCCGGGCCACTGCGGCGCCTGTCATACGCCGCGCGGTATGGCGATGCAGGAAAAGGGCTACGATGATTCCAGCCCTGAATTCCTGAGCGGGGCGATGATCGACGGCTGGTATGCGCCTTCCCTGCGCGGCATGAATATGTCCACCCAGGAAGTGAAAGACTTGCTGAGCAAAGGCCGCAGCCAGCATCACGCTATTGCCGGCCCGATGGGCGAAGTGGTCACCCAAAGTACCCAGTACCTGACGGATGCCGACCTGGAAGCTATCGCGCTGTATATCGCCAACTTCAAGCCGCAAAAACCAGCCGCCACGCCGGTGAATGCTGCCGTGGTTTCTCAGCCGTCCGACGGTAAAACTCTCTACATGCGCTACTGCTCAACCTGCCACAGCCCGGACGGGGAGGGGACTGACTTTAACGTGCCGTCGTTGGTGGGCAACTCGGCGGTGATGGCGAAAGATCCGTCCTCGCTTATCCGCGTGATCGCCGACGGGGCGCATACGCCGCAAACCCAGGGCACTATTCCGTTCATGATGCCCGGCTATAAAGGCGTGCTGTCGGACAAAGAGATGACCGATGTGGTGAACTACGTGCGTGGTTCCTGGGGTAACGGTGCGCCTGCGGCAACCGAAGCTGAGGTGAAGAAGATAACCGGCGAAGGCAAATAGTTCAGCCAGATAAGTTTAACCGGGGCCTTAATGGCCCCTTTTTTGCGGGGCTAGATTAGCCTGGCCTCGTGAAATTCGCTATCATCCGGCTCCACTTCCCAGCCGGGCAGCCCAATGTCTACGATTATTGATACTTTTATTGCCCCGCCTTGCTTTGATGAGATAGAGATTCTTTATCAGGACGAGCATCTGGCGTTGATCAATAAACCTTCCGGCTTGCTCAGTCTTTCAGGGAAAAACCCGCAGAATCTTGACTCGGTGCATCATCGGTTGGTGCAGATATTCCCAGGCTGCACGCTGGTGCATCGCCTGGATTTCGGCACCTCCGGGCTGATGGTGATTGCGTTGAATAAGACTATCAATGCTTTGCTCTGCCAGCAGTTCAGCCAGCGTTCGGTTGCCAAGGCGTATACCGCGCTGTTGTGCGGGCATCTTGAAAAAGAGGAAGGAATGATCGACGCGGCGATTGCCAAAGATCCGGCGCTGTTTCCGCTGATGTCGATTTGCGCCGTCAGCGGCAAACCTGCTCGCTCGCGTTACAAGGTTATTGAGCGGATTTATCGGGAACTTGAAAATGGTGCTCGGCTGCCGTTAACGAGGGTCCAGCTTGCGCCTGAAACCGGACGAACCCACCAACTGCGCATCCATGCGCAATATCTTGGGCACCCGATTCTGGGCTGCGATCTGTATGGCGGGCTGGTGTTGCCGGGCACTGAACGAGTGCCGCGGCTGATGCTGCACGCCAGCGAACTGCATTTTGTTCACCCCGTCAGCGGCGAACCGGTGGCGGCCAGATGCGACAGCCCATTCTGACGGGGAAACGTGTTGCGGCAGACATTACTCGTTGCCCCACTGATTCAGAAACTCAGCGATTTCGTCAATGCGCTGTTCGACAAGGCCAGCCTCAACGGCCATCTCACCCTGCGCTTCCTCGCTGATTTCCTCGTTATTCATTAAGCGGGTAATCAGCAGCTGGAAATAGTGCGCCACGGCATCACGCTCATTCTCAGCAACCGGCTTTGCCGATTCCGTCGAGTACTCGTCCGCGATGTCGTAATATTTCAGGTCGATTTCGTTGTTCATGGTCATCTCTGGGTTTGTTAGCCTGGCCGGGATGATAACACTGTTCAGCCAGATTCAGCGCGCTAAGGCGTGACAGAAATACTCGCGGATAAGCCTGCCACTAACTCAACGCCTGCCGGTAGCCTGTCGATATGGATGCGTACCGGCACCCGCTGCGCAAGACGTACCCAACTAAAGGTAGGATTGACGTCCGGAAGGCCGAGGTCGCCTGTTTCATCGTTGCTGTCGCCGATGCCGTGGCCGATGCTGTCCACGTGGCCGGGTATCACTGCGTCGAAGCCCATCAGCGCTATCTTCGCGCTGCTCCCCACGCGAATGTGCCGCAGCTTTGTTTCCTCAAAATAACCGACAATCCAGAAGCTTTTGGCATCAATAATGGCTATTTTTGTCATGCCTGCGGTGGCGTAGTCGCCGGGGCTGAGCCTGAGATGCGTCACGTAGCCCGTCACCGGTGCTTTAACGGTGGCATGAGCCAAATTGAGCTGTGCCAGTTCCAGTGCCGCCAGTGCGCCCTGGTAGTTGGCGACGGCCACGTTTGCCGCACTGCGGGTTTGCTGTAAATCTTCTTTAGATATCACGCTCTGCAGCTGCGTGCGCCGCGCGGCAGAATCCTGGCGCATCAGCATTTCGTGGCGCTTTACTTCAACTTCCGACTGGGCGCTGCTGACGGCAAGTTTTAGCCAGCGCGGATCGATAGAGTAGAGAATATCGCCGCGGTTCACCCACTGGTTGTCCTTCACGGCAACGCTACTCACGGGGCCAGAGACGTCAGGTGCAATCTGCACCACGTCGGCGCGAACCCGGCCATCCCTCGTCCAGGGGATTTGTGATTCACGTTTCCACATCATAAAAGCGATAATCAGAGCCGCGGCAGTCGCAATGAGCGTCAGCGCGTAGCGGCCGGTCAGAGCCAAAAACGATTTCATACGATAACCCCCTGAGCGTTCAGCCCATGCAGTATCAGGAATGCGGTGAAAATATAAGCGGCGAAATCAATCAGTGGCCGACAGGGCAGGGGGCGGTAAACCCCGCTGCGCATCAGTAACGAAAGTAGAAAAAGAGTGCAGAGCAGCGCGACGAGCGCGATGACCAGCAGGGCGGGGAAATAAATGCCGCCAATATTCACGTCACCGATCATCGACTTCCTCCTTACCTGAAATATTCAATGCACAATACAAATCTATTAGCCCGCAATTTAGCCGCCGGGTCAGAGCATCCGACGCCGGAAAATGCGCGTTTATCAGCGATAAAACCTTTGCCTGAATTTTTTGAACGTCTGATTCACTGGACAACATGCCAAGCACTTCATGAACCTGTGCGGCGCTTTCTCGCTGGAGGTGAATCAGCAACTGTCTCAGGTGCATTGTGGCCAGCCCGGCACGCAGGTAATGCAGCATTTTGTTAAGAATTTGCTCTGCGGACTGTTCGCTTCGTTGCAGGCGCGGCAGCAGTAACGCCGTTCTGTCTATCATCAGGTTTGTCCAGGCGACATCATCCGGGATGAAAGCGCCTTTGGCACTGAGTTTGACGTCGCGGCGGCATAGCTGAAGCAGGCGATTTATTGCCGCGTCGGCCCGCACGGTTTGCAGCAGCCCCATGCCGAACACGGCAAAACCGATCGCAATGAATAAAGCTGTGGCGATGTTAAGCGCTACCGCGAAGTCACCGCCGTAGTGGGGTCCAAGCCCGGATAGAATGGGGAGCGTCAGCGTGATGCCCATGGCCATAAACGTCGTCGGGGGCCTGGCCTGCAGCGATCCTGCCAGCAAATAGACGGGTGCCAGCGCGGCGGCCAGCACGCTAAATGTGGTGATTTGCGGCAAAATCGCAAAGCTGTAGAGCAGGCTTATCGCCACGCCGTAGAGCGAACCAATGACATATTTAATGAGATGAGGCCCGGGCGTATCGAAACTGCTGAACAACGTACAGCAAACCCCAATTACCGACACCGCAGTGGCCCCGTCCGGCCAGGCAGAATAAATCCACACCAGGCATCCGACCAATACCAGAGTGAAAGCGCCCAGCGCGGTCTTAGCCGCGGCCAGACCGTCGCGATGCAGCACATTGCCTTTGGCTGGCGGCTCGTCTGCCAGCACCTGGGGTGACTGTGCGAGCGCCTGGTACAATCTCTCGCACTGCAGCAGAAGAGTGATGGCTTCACAAAGGTAGGCGGCAAAACTCGCCTGCAGCATATCTTCTGGCCGGCGCGCTGCTGCAGATAACATTTTCGCTAACGCCGAGCTTTGTTTTTCCAGCGCTTCGCCCGTGATTTGAGGCTCACCGTTCAGCCAGCTTCGGACTTTTTCCTCCAGTCTCAGCAACTGCGGATGCAGTGCGTTTATCATCTGCCGGCGTTCGCTCAGTTCGCTGTTCACCACCAACAGACGAGCAAACTTATCGTGCAGTTTTTTTCTGGCCTGGCCGATGGGTGCGGAAAGGGCAAAGTCAAAGGGAACATGGTGGTTGAGGCTCTGCAAAAGTTGAAGCGGCAGGGCCATGTGCAGATGTTTAAAGCCTGAAGACGGCCCGTCGCTCAATGAAGTCGCCACGGCCAGCCGCGCCGAGCTCAGCGTTTCTAATACTTTGGCGTTAAACAGCCCGGCGATTCGCTTCGGCAAAACATAGCGGTGAACGAGGCTCGCGCAGAGTATGCCCAGCGAAATCTCCTGCACGCGTGTGATGGCCGTATCGAAAATTGAACCGGGGTCGTGCAGGGCTGGGAAGCCGATCAGGCTGGCCGTGTAGCCTGCTAACACAAAGGCGTAGGCGCGGGGTGTGCGCTCAAGCAGCGAGAAATAAAGACACAGGGCGATCCAGCCGCTGAGTACCACGCTGCACAGAATCGGCATATTGACAAACGCCGGCACGATTAAAACGGTCGCTGCGGCACCAACAACCGTGCCCGCCAGACGATAAACCCCTTTGCTCAGCGAGGCACCCACCGTTGTTTGTGAAACGATGTAGACGGTAACGATGGCCCAGGAAGGCGTCCCCAGCCCGATAGACAAAGCGAGGTAATACGCCAGCATGGCAGCCGCGAAGCTTTTGGCTGCATAAAGCAGGGCGTTAGCGTCATTCCCCAGACCAGGGGCCACATGCTTTCCCCACAAAGGGGGAAGGTGGCAGGCGTTTATTTTGTTCATGGCGGCCATTATTGCCGCGTTACAGCTATCGCTAAATATCCTATTCTGTCAAAAAATCCCTAAATGTTGCCAATCAGCATGAAGCCACTGCCCGCCACGAGCCTGTACGATCCCGATCCCGCGCAAAGCCCGGCGATAGCGCGCCGCCTCGATTTTGTTGATTACGGAGAGGAGGTGCCGGTTCACGTCCACCGGAAGGGGCAGCTCATTATTGCGCTTTATGGGGCGGTGGTTTGCCGGGCTGAAAATGAGATATGGATAGTCCCGCCCGATTGCGGGGTTTGGATCCCCGATGGTGTTCCCCACAGCGCCAAAGCGACCTGGAACGCACATCTGGATTATTTGTTCGTAGAGCCGGGAGCCGTTGCGCTGCCGGCGAAATGCTGCACTTTAGCGATTTCCCCGCTGATCAAAGCCCTGGTTGGGCGCTTAACCAGCGAGAGCGAGGAATATGCCCCCGACAGCCACGCAGCCCGCCTTGCCAGAGTAACACTCGATGAATTAGCTACCATGCCGCAGCAGAATTTCAGCCTGCCCGTTTCGGCTAATCCCAAAATACGCGCAATGGCTGACGCGCTGGTCAGTCAGCCTGAGGACCGAAGCACCTTAAAAGCATGGGCAAAACGGCTGGCGCTCAGTGAACGCTCCCTGGCCCGGCTGATGGTGCATGAGACAGGGCTGACTTTTGGCCGCTGGCGACAACAGCTCCATTTAATTATTGCGCTTAAGGAGCTGGCCAGCGGCGTAGCTGTGCAAAACGTAGCGGCGCAGTTGGGCTACGAATCCGTGAATGCGTTTATCACCATGTTTAAAAAGACCATGGGCAGCACGCCAGCACAGTATTTTGCAGAACGAAAATCAGAAGGGCTTTCAGGCTGAGGCGGGCTGTTAACCCGCCGAAAAGAATCAGTGAGTTTCTTCCACACGCAGGGCTTCCTGCACCGCTGGCCTCGCGTTTATTGCGGCCAGATAGCTGGCAATAGCGGGCCACTGGTTTAAATCGATTGATAACATTTTGCCCCAGCTCAGGACGGTATAAAGATAGGCATCAGCCACGCTAAAAGTGGAGCCGGTCAGATAAACCGTCTTTGAGAGTGTGTCCTGAACAAAATCGAGCCGCTTGAAAAATTTTTCGCGGAAGATGGCTTTAACCTCTTCCGGCAGCGAAGCGTTGAACAGCGGGGCAGACGCGGCATGAAGTTCGCTGGTAATGAAGTTCAGCCATTCCTGCAATCTTACCCGTGCCCAGCTTCCCGCCAGAGGCGCGAGCCCCTTTTCCGGGCGAAGATCGGCCAGGTACTGCACGATAGCCGTGCCTTCCGTCAGGATCTCCCCGTTGTCCAGCTCCAGCGCGGCAACATAGCCTTTGGGGGTGACGGTGAAAAAGTCTCGTCCGTCGGCGGTGCGCTTAGTTTTGTTGTCCACTTTGATGAGTTCGAATTCCAGCTCTAATTCACGCAGGACAATGTGAGGTGAGAGCGAGCAAGCTTTTGGGGCGTAATACAGTTTCATGGCATCTCCGAAAATGGGGGAAACAGGTGTACAGCGCCTGACCCGGCGCTGGATGCACTATGATTTAGCCCGTTATCTCTGTAAAATTAATCATCCATTAACTAACTATTAGCTGAGCTACTGATAACGATGATGAACCTTTTGCACTGGCGACTGCTGGTCGCGGTGGCCGATGCCCGCAACATTTCTCGTGCGGCGGAGGAAGTGGGCATGACCCAGTCAGGTGCCAGCCAGGCCATCGCGCAGCTGGAAGCTTCCCTGGGGTTCGCGGTTTTTACCCGTGAGCGCAGGAACATTGGCGTTACCGCGCTGGGGGAGCAGGTTATCTCTCATGCCAGGAGTATGCAGCGGCACCTCGAGGCAATCCGATCGCTGACCGAAACTTGCCGGGACTTAAGCGGGAGCCGTATTCGTTTGGGCAGTTTTCCGTCGGTGACATCGACGCTATTGCCCGGCCTGCTGCGGGACTTCAGGCGTTTGCATCCCGGCATTGAGGTCGTCGTGCTCGAAGGCATCGATGAAGAAGTCGAGCAGTGGATTGCTGAAGATACCGTCGAACTGGGCGTGGTGATGAACCCTGTTCCCGGCCGGGCTGACGTTATTCTCGGGCAGGATGCCTGGATGGCGGTGCTGCCTGCCAGCCACGCTATGGCGCGTGGGGCCAGATCCCGGGGAATAACCCTTGAAGCGTTGGCGGGGCAACCCTTCGTGCTGGCGACTGGAGGCTGTGTGGTAAACGGCGGCAGTTTAATGGCAGAGGCCGGGCTGCATTTATCTGACGTTCGCGTCACGGTCCGGGACTGGGTCAGCGCCTGTATGCTGGTGCGCGAAGACATGGGGGTGGCGATAGTGCCAGCGTCCACGCTGCCTGAAGATACGCGCGGCCTGTGCGTGGTGCCGCTGACGCCGGGGCTGCATCGTGAGTTTGGCCTGGTCTGTTCTTCGGCAGGAAAAACGTCCCCGGCGGTTCAGGCCCTGGTAACCCGACTGCGTAAAGCGGGATGAGCTAAACGCCGAACAGCTTTCACTGCCCGGTATTTATCTCCTTCGCCAGCGTTTGCAGCCTCGATTTCAGCCAGTTGGTCGCGCTCCGCTTCCCGCTTCGTTTGTGTGAATAAATTTTTATTTCAAACGGACGTATTTCGAACGGTAATGCAAAAATCTTTATATTCGTGGCCGGCATCAGTTTTTCAGCGGCAAAGCGCGGCAGCGCCATTAGCAAATTGCTCTCTGCCACGATAAACGGTGCGCTAAGCATCGACGGCGTCTTGATGGCTATTTGCCGTGTGTAACCCATTTGCTCAAGCTGCCTGTCCAGCACCCCTTGTTTCTCATTCCACGGCGTGACAACGATGTGCCTTGCGGCGAGATAATCCTCAAATGTCAGCCGTGTCCGGCTTGGGTGACTTATGACGACATACTCATCTGTAAACCAGCCGATTTCTTCCAGCTCTGGATGCCGGATGTCTTCAGACGTACTGAACCCTAGCGCCAAATCCACTTCGCCCGCCAGAAGCTCCGTCAGTGCCGGGGTATGAGGCAAGTAAAGTAACTCAAAGCTCAGGCCGGGCGCTTCGTGCTGCAGTTTGTGCATCAGGGCAGGGAAAATGCAAAAAGCGGTAAAATCCGTAATCGCTATTTGCAGGCGCTCTGTCGTCTGGGATGCGTCAAACTCCGGCTGCTGAGTCAGCTCGTGATCCAGATATTTCAACGCCGAAGCAATAGCAGGGGCGAGCTGCGTGGCGTACACGCTGGGGCACATCCGGTGCCCTTCCCGGTAAAACAGCGGGTCATTGAGCGAGGCTCTCAGTCTCGACAGCGCGTGGCTGAGCGCCGATGTGCTCATCGCCAGTTCATCCGCCGCCAGACGGACGGAACGATGGCGATAAATTGCGTCAAAAACAGGCAGAAGGTTTAAATCCAGTCGCCTTAAGGTTGGATGCATAATATTCATCATCTGGTGATTTCATTGCACTTAATTCGCCTGACAATAACCTTTATGCTTGGGGCCAGCAACGTTAACGCCATCCAGAAATAACAGGAAAACCAATGAGTATGACGATTCGTCAGGCCCGCCCGGAAGACGCTCAGGCTATTTACGACATGATCTATGAGCTGGCCGTGTATGAAAAAGCCCCGCAGGAAGTGATCACCACGCCAGAGGAGATCCGGGCGACGCTGTTTGACGCCGGTAGTAAAACTGAAGCGTTGATCTGCGAGACAGAAGGCAAAATTATCGGTTACGCCGTTTTCTTCACCAGCTACTCGACCTGGCTTGGGAGGAACGGTATCTACATGGAGGATTTATATATCTCTCCTGAGTATCGCGGCAGGGGAGCGGGAAGATCGTTACTGAAATATATCGCGCAGTGTGCGGTGCAGCGACAGTGTGGCCGCCTGGAATGGTCTGTCCTGGACTGGAACCAGCCCGCGATTGATTTTTATCTGAGTATCGGGGCATTACCGCAATCGGAATGGGTTCGTTACCGCCTGGATGGTGAAGCATTATTGAAATTTGCCGAATAAAAACAGCATGATATTAAAACTCCCGCTGCGGCGGGATTTACGCAGCTGATAGCGCTTATGTGCAGAAATGTGATGGGTTGTTTTTATGGTAAGTTATTAATAATATTAATTGGCATTATGCAGGGCTGGGTGTTTAGACATAAATATGCACACTTTATTTCAGCTGTGGCATCTGGTGTTCAAAATCTGCCCACGTTAGAGTGATTGTCTGGTTTTTAGCGTGGGTGACAAAATGAAAGTATTAAGTATCGTCGGTGCAACGCTGTTGGCAACATCCTTCCATGCCGCAGCATTTGTTTCCAATTCTTCTGTTCACCCTGAGCAGACGGCGAGCGTGAACAATAGCGCCGCCAATGGGCATGCGATTCCTTCCGAAGCCAATTACGACATCACCAAAATTATCCCGATTGCGGGCTGCAACTGCGCATTTTGCACCGCTTTGCGTAGCGCGAATTTATAATCCGATCTTACTGTTTCAGGCCCTGTTTATCGTCATGATTGCGGGCCTGAAGCTGCCTGTTTGCTCGCGTCAATCCGCTAGTCATACCACGGTTGTCGATCGCTGGTGGCAATTTCCATGCTGACAATCAGCTCTTCCGGGACGATGCGCGTCAACGACAGCTCCGGCAGATCGTCAATGGCGAAGAAGCCGATATCGGTAGATTCATGGCTAATAGCAAGGTTGCCGCCGGTTTCTTCACACAGAAAAATGATCTTGTAGACGTGCCAGGGCAATGGGGGATGACCGTGCAGGTTGCGGTCCCACACGCCCAACAGTTTGGTCACCTTCACTTCCAGCCCGGTTTCTTCCCTTACTTCCCGGCAGACGGCAGCGGACGGGGTATCGCCCACATCGGCCCAGCCGCCGGGTAAGCTCCACTTCCCATCGTCCGCTTCTTTGACCATCAGCACTTTGCCGTTGCGAATGACAAAAGCGCGAACGTCGGTTTTTGGCGTGGCGTACCCGGATTCCGAAACAGGATTTAAGGTTTCTGCATCAATGTTGAAACGGGAACGGAGCAGGTCTTCGGCGATGTGACGGAGGGTTTCGTAACGTTCCTTGTCAAACACATCTTTGGCGTATGTCAGCCCGTTCTGGGCGATAGCATTGAGTTTCTGAGCGACTGTGTGGATATCGGTCTCTTTGATGGCGTCCGGCATTGTTTTCACCTGTGTTGTGCAGAAAGAAAAACTCAGTCAGTGCACAACCGTAGCAGTAAAATCAATGGATTAAAATGTGAGTAGAGCAGGTTTCGCGAGGCAGTTTCCGGCTAACCCCCTCATTTCTGGCATTATCTTGTTGAGGATCTTTGCGCTATTCTGGGTCTACTTTCGGATAATGATGAATAACGACTTGCCATGAAATGGACTGCTTCGCTAATTTTGGGACTTACGCTCACCTCACCAGCTCTCGCCATAAACTTGCCCGAACCAGCGCCTGTTAAAAGCATCGAAGTAGTGCCCGGTACGACCGTACGCTTAGGGCCTGGGATCAATACGGCTTATCGCGTGACGACTATGGCAGGGCTGAGCAGCGAAGTCTGGATATACACCGACTGCCGGACCGATGATAAAACGCTGCTGTTTATTAATGCGCAGGCGAATAAAAGTTTGCGCGTCTACGCGGTCAGCTCCATCAACCGCTATACGCCGGGGACGGCATTCGAGCCGGATGCGGACAGTCCGTTTATGACCACGCCAGGGCTGGATCTCTGTAAGCAGAATGTGCCGGAAGCGAAGTGGGCCGGTGTCCCTTCCGCGAGTCAGAACGGTGAAAAGCGGTTTGTTGATGTCTCTAACAGCCAGCGTGAAGGGGCAATACTGAAAGCCCGTCTGGCGACAGACTTCGACAAAATCTATCACGAAGAAAAATACGGTGCGCCTTACTCGGTAAAAATCGAGGATGTGGTCTTCAACTGCGTAAAAGCGGAGGGCATCGCAACCCGTACTTTCTCGCTGGATAACCAGGGAATGGCAACGGACACCTCAGCTGGGGAAAATAAAGTCCTCTCGCCGGAAACTGCAAGCGTTGCAAAAACGCTTTGTGGCGTCAGCAATCTGTCGAGCTACAAAGGCACGGGCGCGCTTGTCCGTCGTGACAAAGAGGCGGCCGATACCACGCCCGCTAAGCCGGATTTAGACAATAACACCCCGGCGGCATTGCAGCGGTTTGCCCTTCCGGCGCAGGTGACAAATGCTATTGATAAAATCTTTACCGATCCGCAGCAAAAACCGGCTTTTCGCTCGATAAGTTTTACTCAGGTAAGCCAGGAAGGAGACGGCCTTACGCTTAGGGCAAAAGTCGATGCTCAGCCGGACGGCACGACGCTCACCGTGACGAAGATTAGCCTCGGCAATGCCGATTTCTATTCCCAGTATCAGCGCTTGTTTAACATGGTGGATGTGAAAAAGTGGGAAACCATGTCCGAAGCACCGTGGGTTAGCAAAAATCTGGAGAGCAATTTCACGCTCCCGGTGAAACCGGGCAAAACTTATTCCTCACGCAGCCAAGTTTACAACCAGGATAAGCCTGATACAGAGCAAACGCTAAGCCAGACCTGCGTGGCCGGTAAAGAATGGCAAAATGCTGCCGATATTCATCCTAATTTCCCTGGCCGCTACCTGGAGTTAATCTGTAAACAGGATCTCGGCGACGGCAAAGAAGCCAGCGGTGACTATGCCTATTTTGAAGACCTGCGCATGTTTATTCGCTTTGGTTATCAGGAGAAGGGTGAGGCGAAGCGGTTTATCTATAGCGATGTGAAGGTGGTGCGGTAGTTTAGCGTCATTTCCAGCATTTCATATCTGACAGCAGCATTCTCTTCTCACGGATGCTGCAACTCAGCCTGGTCTGCTGATGTGACTCTGGCCGCAGATTAAGTGGTTTATTCATATTCATGATTAAACGTAAAAAGAATAAGGTCACTGTATAGGCACAATCGTTTATACAGCAATGATAGGTTTATAACTTTTTTAAATTACTACTTCGCGCACAGTAGCTTTTCGGAAATTAAATAATAACCCTGTCACCCAGGGGGCAATACTACTAAAAAAGGAATGACAAATGAAGGCAAGAACGTTATTTATCTTATCAGTTTTGGCAGTGTCATTTAATGTCGATGCATTGACTCAATTCAAACCGGCTGTTTTAAATGCTGCTCTTTTGTTTGATCATAATCCAACTACCGGTCACGTAAAGCATAGTGTTCAGTCGATTAGAGATGAGCAAGGAAAACTTCTGGTGATGACGGAGGTTAAGTACGATCGCAGCGGGTGTTTCACTAATATCAATATGGTTGATATGGTCAATGGTCGAATTTTCCATGTAGCCAATAAAGATGGAGTACTAAGCTCTTTTGAAGGTCAGAGTATTACTGGAAAGGTTAATAAGAGCTGCGAAATAACTGAGCTTGAGAATGATCAGGGAAAATATACTCTCACTTATAATGTGCACGGTTTGCTTGAAAAAATGGTGGACAAAGATACGGGCAAAGTTGCAACGCTATATGAGTATCGCAATAGCCAATTCCCTGAGCGTATAAGAGATTACAATGAACCAAGAGACGATCGCTTTTTTTATCCATCAGGAAGCGCGCAATTCATGGACTCGGAGCTAGTATCAAAAAGTCAGTACTTCACCGTCAGGGTGAAGCAAAGCTGTACTTATACCGATGATGGTAATGCAGACAAATGCTCGATGATATCCTCTGTTAAGGATGATTATCACGGTGCAACACAGTTGTGGATGACTAGTCACGAAACAGAATATTTCTGATTCTAATAAAAATGGGCGAACCGATGCCAGAACTCAGGCGACTCAGTAATATCTGGTCGCCTGAACTCAACACATCCTTACCACATCAAATCGTCAGGTACGACGAAGTCCGCATACGGATCGTCTTCGTCTTTGGCTTCTGGAGTCAGTTCGCTGCTCAGCACAATAAAGCTGGCATCACGCTGTTTAATTTTATCGGCAACGCCTGCGGGAATAATGGCGTATTCACCTTCGGGATTTTTATCTGAAATCAAGCGGGCAATGGCCAGACGGCCTTTGGTCAACTGAGCCTGGGTCACTTTATCGACGTACACTTTTTTAATTAAGTTATTGTCCGTGAAGTTATAGCCGATATCACCCTTCGAAATAACAATGCGGTTCATTTCGATCAACTGTTTGATCTGCGCTTTATATTCTTTGGCTAAAGTGGCCTGCTTTTGCTGTTCGCTGAGTTCTTTATCGCGCTCAACCTGAGCCTGTTTGTTGGCTTCCACGGCTTCCCGCGCTTCACGAGCCTGTACGCGTGATTTTTTTGCGGTGCGCTGCACTTTGGCCACTTTTTTGCTGCTAACCAGGCCTGCTTTGAGCATCTGCTCTTGTAACGTAAGTTTTGTCATGTTCTTTTCGACGGCTGAGGGATCGTTGAGGGGATTATATCCTTAATGCTTCCGCTGATTCCATGCTGTGGATATGCAAAGCGCAATGCATTGATAGCATAGGATATTTTTAATGGCGAGTTTGAAAGAGACGGAGAGCAGAAAGGTGAAATCTAATGGCGTTCCCTGCAGGAATCGAACCTGCAACTAGCCCTTAGGAGGGGCTCGTTATATCCATTTAACTAAGGGAACGCGGCGGGCGTAGTATACCCGCTTTTCGAGGCAGGTTAAGGGGTTGGCGGTCCGTTTGCCTGGAAGATGAACAATTTACCCGTCACATTTTCCGCTCTTCGCTGAATTTCGGTCCAGTTCTTCCTGCTTCCGCTTCGCCTCGGCCTTCTTCTTATTGCTCATGTCGTTGCGGATCTGTGCGTGGCTGATCAGCGCGAAAATGAACGTTCCGCCACAAATATTGCCGGCTAAAGTGGGCAGAGCAAACGGCCAGAAGAACTCGCTCCAGTGCAGCGTGCCGTTGAACACCAGATAAAGAATTTCGACCGAGCCGACCACGATATGGGTTAAATCACCCAGCGCAACCAGCCAGGTCATCAGCACGATAACGAAGATTTTTGCTGAGCCTGCGGCAGGGAACATCCACACCATGGTGGCGATGATCCAACCGGAGATAATGGCGTTAGCAAACATCTCGCCGGGCGGGTTCGCCATCACCTTCATGCCGATGTCGTCGAAGGCTTTGCGAGTGGCTTCGTCGAATATCGGCATAAATTCAAAGGCCAGCGCCGCCAGCGCGGTGCCGACGATATTCCCGAACAGCACAATGCCCCACAGCCGCATCAGCAGCCCGAAATTGCTGGTGGTCGGGTGCTGCATCACCGGCAGCACGGCGGTAACGGTGTTTTCGGTAAACAGCTGCTGGCGCGCCATAATGACGATGATAAAACCGAAGGTGTAGCCAAGATTTTCCAGCAGAAAATTGCCGGGTATGCCGACCAGGTTAACGTGAAAAATCCCTTTCGCCAGCAGCGAGGCGCCAATCGACAAACCCGCCGCCACGGCAGACCAGAACAGCGCCATGCCGTCGCGCTCCAGCTCTTTTTGCCCGTCCTGGCGAATGTGCTCGTGAATCGCCATCGCGCCGGAGGGCAGACGATCCTCGTCCAGTTCTATTTTCTTGCCGCTCGACTTCTCATCGCTGTCCACTGCCAGCTCATCGGTCTTAGCTATTTCATCGGGCTCGATCTTGTCCATCAGGGCGGTTCCAGGTCAGAAAGTGTTCACTTAAGCGTAGCGGTTTTTATCCCGCGTTTTTGGCGAATGGGAATAATCGCCCCGGTTTTGATCTGAATAAGCCAATTAACCCTAATGGAGTAGCCGAAGGCGTTGGGGGTAACCTGAAGAAAACAGGGCGATATGATATGCTTAGCGTCACCCGAGACAAGGAGCGCCTCCTGATGCTAGAAGCCCGACAACTGACCTGCCAGCGTGACGATCGCACGCTGTTCAACGCGCTGTCGTTTAGCGTTGAGCCGGGAGAAATGGTGCAGGTGGCGGGCAAAAACGGCGCGGGGAAAACCACGCTTTTACGTATTCTGGGCGGGCTGGCGCAGGCCGATGAGGGCGAAGTCTTCTGGCAAAATCAGCCACTGTACCGCCAGCGCGATAATTTCCACGGCGACCTGTTGTGGATTGGCCATCAGCCGGGGATCAAATCCGTTCTCACCCCTTTTGAAAACCTCACCTTTTTTCATGCCGATGTAGCTGAAGAACAGCTATGGGCTGCGCTCGCGCAAACCGGGCTGCTCGGCTTCGAAGATTTACCCGTCAACCAGCTTTCCGCCGGACAGCAGCGCCGCGCCGCGCTCGCTCGTCTCTGGCTTTCCACGGCAAAGCTATGGCTTCTGGATGAACCGTTTACCGCCCTGGACGCCGCCGGCATTGACGGCTTGACCCGGCGCCTGCAGCAGCACGCCGAAGCTGGCGGGATGGTTATTCTCACCAGCCATCAGCCGCTAAGTTGCGCTATACGGCAGATTCATTTGCAGGAAGCTGTTTATGATTAGGCGCATTTTCTGGCGCGAACTGCAGGTGGTATTTCGCCGTGGGGCTGAAATCGCCAACCCGCTGTGGTTCTTCCTGATTGTGATAACCCTGTTTCCGCTCGGCATTGGCCCGGAGCCGCAGCTGCTGGCGCGCATTGCGCCGGGCGTTATCTGGGTAGCGGCTTTGCTGGCCTCTTTAATGGCGATGGACAGGCTGTTTCGGGATGACTTTCAGGACGGCTCGCTGGAACAGCTGATGCTGCTGCCGGTGCCTTTGCCGCTGGTGGTGCTGGCGAAAGTGACCGCTCACTGGGTGGTGACTGGGCTGCCGTTGTTATTGCTTTCGCCGCTGGCGGCCCTGCTGCTCGGGCTGGATTTTTATGGCTGGCAGGTGATGGCCACCACGTTGCTGCTGGGGACGCCGACGCTGAGCTTTCTCGGCGCGCCCGGCGTGGGGTTAACGGTTGGTCTGAAGCGGGGCGGGGTGCTGCTCAGCCTGCTGGTGTTGCCGCTGACTATCCCGCTTTTAATTTTTGCCACCGCCGCGATGGATGCCGCCTCGATGCATCTGCCGGTGGAGGGCTATATGGCAATTCTTGGCGCGCTGCTGGCCGGCAGCGCCACGCTAAGCCCGTTCGCTACGGCGGCGGCGCTGCGGGTAAGCGTTTCATAACTTTATTTTTTGTTTTGTGAGCAAAACCTATGTGGAAAACATTACATCAGCTGGCTAAACCCGAGCGGCTTTACCACTTTTGTGGCCGCCTGCTGCCCTGGCTGGCTATCCTCAGCGCGGTGCTGCTGGTGGTCGGTTTCGTCTGGGGCTTTGGTATCGCCCCGGCGGACTACCAACAGGGGCAAAGCTACCGGATCATGTACCTTCACGTCCCGGCGGCGATGTGGTCTATGGGCATTTACGCCAGCATGGCGATTGCCGCCTTTATTGGCCTGGTGTGGCAGATAAAAACCGCCGATCTGGCGGTGATGGCGATGGCCCCCGTCGGGGCGGCATTTACCTTTATCGCCTTGGTCACCGGCTCTGCCTGGGGGAAGCCAATGTGGGGCACATGGTGGATTTGGGACGCAAGGCTGACCTCCGAACTGGTGCTGCTGTTCCTCTACGTGGGGGCCATCGCGCTGTACAGTGCGTTTGACGATCGTCGTCTTGCGGGCCGTGCCGCCGGGATTCTGGTGCTGGTCGGCGTGGTGAACCTGCCGATTATTCACTTCTCGGTGGAGTGGTGGAACACGCTGCATCAGGGCTCGACCAATATGCAGCAGTCCATCGACCCTTCCATGCGTACGCCGCTGCGTTGGACTATCTTCGGCTTCCTCGCGCTGTTTATCACGCTCACCCTGATGCGCCTGCGTAACCTGCTGCTGTTACAGGAAAGCCGCCGTCCGTGGGTGTTAGCGCTTGCTAACGGCAAAGGAGCAAAATCATGACGTGGGCGTTTACACACTGGGGCGAGTTTTTCGCCATGGGCGGCTACGCCTTTTACGTTTGGCTGGCGGTGGCTTTTACGCTTCTGCCGCTGATTGGGCTGATTTTTCATACCCGCTACCAGCACCGCGCCATTCTGCGGGCGGTGGCGCGCCAGCAGGCCAGAGAGCAGCGTATTCGTGTCGCTCGCCAACGCCAGGAGGAAGTTTAAGTGAATCCGCGTCGTAAAAACCGGCTTTATCTGGCCGTGGCGGTGCTGGCAGGTCTTGGGCTGACAATAACGCTTGTGCTGTACGCCCTACGCAGCAATATCGACCTCTTTTATACCCCTGGCGAAATTATCTACGGCAAAGGCGAAAGCCATTTAATGCCGGAAACCGGGCAGCGCCTGAGGATCGGCGGCATGGTGATGCCGGGCAGCGTGAAGCGCGACAGCCAAAGCCTGAAGGTCAGCTTCAAGCTGTATGACGCGCGTGGCGTGGTGGATGTGACCTACGAGGGCATTCTGCCGGATCTGTTCCGCGAGGGGCAGGGCGTGGTTGCCCAGGGCGTGATGGAAGGTGCCACGCTTATCCACGCTAAAGAAGTGCTAGCGAAACACGATGAAAACTACACGCCGCCGGAGGTGAAAGCGGCGATGGAGCAAAATCACCAGCATGCCCCGGAAGTGTATAAGGATAACGCCTCATGATGCCGGAAATCGGTGGGTTCCTGCTAAGCCTGGCGCTCGGTTGGTCTTTGCTATTAAGCGTTTATCCACTCTGGGGCGTGGCGCGCGGTGACAAGCGGCTGATGGCCTCCGCGCGGCCGTTTAGCTGGGCGTTGTTTATCACCCTTTGCGCATCATTCCTGATACTGGTTAACGCCTTCGTGGTGAACGACTTCAGCGTGCTTTACGTCGCCAACAACTCGAATACGGAGCTGCCGGTCTGGTATCGCGTGGCGGCCACCTGGGGGGCGCACGAAGGGTCATTGATGCTGTGGGTGCTGATGATGAGCGGCTGGACGTTTGCCGTTGCTCTCACCGGACGCAGCATGCCGAAAGAAGACCACGCCCGCGTGCTGGCTGTCATGGGTATGATTAATTTCGGCTTCCTGCTGTTTATTATTTTCACCTCCAATCCGTTTATCCGCACGCTGCCGGACTACCCGCTGGAAGGGCGAGATTTAAATCCGCTGCTGCAGGACATCGGCCTGATTCTGCACCCGCCGCTGCTGTATATGGGGTATGTAGGTTTTTCTGTGGCGTTTGCTTTCTCGATTGCGGCACTGCTGGGCGGCAGGCTGGACAGCGCCTGGGCGCGCTGGACTCGCCCGTGGACGCTGGCGGCCTGGGCTTTCCTGACCGTGGGGATTGTGCTGGGTTCGGCGTGGGCTTATTACGAACTGGGCTGGGGCGGCTGGTGGTTCTGGGACCCGGTAGAAAACGCCTCGTTTATGCCGTGGCTGGCGGGCACTGCGCTTATCCACTCGCTTTCCGTTACCGAAAAACGCGGCAGTTTTAAAGCCTGGACGGTGCTGTTGGCGATAAGCGCCTTTTCGCTTTGCCTGCTGGGGACGTTCCTGGTTCGCTCCGGCGTGCTGGTGTCGGTGCATTCCTTCGCGTCCGATCCGGCGCGCGGCATGTTTATTCTGGCTTTCCTGGTGGTAGTTATCGGCGGTTCGCTGCTGCTGTATGCGGTCAAAGGCAGCAAAGTACGCTCCCGCGTGAGCAACGATCTCTGGTCGCGCGAGTCTTTCCTGCTCGGCAACAACATCCTGCTGATTGCCGCCATGCTGGTGGTTCTGCTGGGCACGCTGCTGCCGCTGGTGCATAAGCAGCTTGGCCTCGGCAGCATTTCCATCGGGGAGCCGTTCTTCAATACGATGTTTACTGCGTTGATGGCCCCGTTTGCGCTGATGCTCGGCATTGGGCCGCTGGTTCGCTGGCGGCGCGACGAGCCGGGCAAGCTGCGCAAGCATCTGCTGGCGGCGGTGGTTATCACGCTGATTCTGTCGCTGCTTTTACCGTGGCTGATGCAGGATCGCGTAGAGGCGATGACGGTGGTCGGCCTGCTGATGGCCGTCTGGGTCTTTGTGCTGGCGCTGATGGAGGTTTATCAACGCGCCACGCATCGCCACGGCTTCTGGGATGGGTTACGCAAAATTCCTGCCAGCCACTGGGGGATGGTTTCCGCGCATTTGGGCCTGGCGGTGACGGTGGTCGGCATCGCCTTTAGCCAGAGCTACAGCGTCGAGCGCGACGTGCGCATGAAGTCCGGCGACAGCATTGATATTCATCAGTACCACTTTGTCTTCCGGGAAGTGCGGGACATCACCGGCCCTAACTACCGCGGCGGTGTGGGCGTGATTGACGTCACACATAACGGCAAACCGGAAGCAACGCTGCACGCCGAAAAGCGTTTCTATAACAGCAACCGGGCGATGATGACCGAGGCGGCCATCGACGGTGGTTTCACCCGTGACCTTTATGCCGCGCTGGGCGAAGAGCTGGACGATGGCAGCTGGGCGGTGCGTCTGTATTACAAACCTTTCGTGCGCTGGATTTGGGCGGGCGGGCTGCTGATGGCCCTCGGCGGGCTTTGCTGCCTGTGCGACCCGCGTTATCGCAGCCGTAAAGTTAAGCCGGAGGCCGCAGCATGAAGCGCCGCTATCTTTTTATTCCGCTGGCGCTGTTTCTGCTGCTGGCCTCGCTGCTGCTCTGGCAGCTGGCGCGTAATGCCCAGGGCGAAGCGCCCACGGATCTGGAGTCGGCATTGATTGGTAAGCCTGTGCCGGTGTTTCGTCTGGAATCGCTCGATGTGCCGGGTAAAGAGTGGGGGCGGGAAGTGCTGGCGGACGGCAAGCCGCTGCTGCTGAATGTCTGGGCGACCTGGTGCCCAACCTGCCGCGCCGAGCACAAGTTTCTTAACGGGCTTGCCGCGCAGGGCGTCCGCGTCGTCGGCATGAACTATAAAGACGATCGCCATAAAGCGATTACCTGGCTACGCGATCTCGGTAACCCGTACAGGCTAAGCCTGTTTGACGGCAACGGCATGCTGGGGCTGGATCTCGGCGTGTACGGCGCGCCGGAAACCTTCCTGATCGACGGCAAGGGGATCATCCGCTACCGCCACGCGGGCGATCTGAACGATCGCGTCTGGCAGCAGGAGCTGAAGCCGCTTTGGGAGAAATACAGCCAGGAGGCGGGCTCATGATACGCGTATTTTTCTTGCTTGTCGGCATGCTGTTTAGCGTACATGCAGCGGCGGCTATTGATACCTTCACCTTTAAAGATGAAGCGCAGGAGCAGCAGTTCCGCCAGCTAACCGAGGCGCTGCGCTGCCCGAAATGCCAGAACAACAGTATTGCGGATTCCAACGCAATGATTGCCTCAGACATGAAACTTAAAGTCTACGAGCTGATGCAGCAGGGCAAAAGCAAGCAACAGATTGTGGACTATATGGTGGAGCGTTACGGCCATTTTGTGACCTATGAGCCGCCGCTGACGCCGGCCACGGTGATCCTCTGGGTGTTGCCGGGGCTGTTTATTGTCGGTGGTGCGGCGGTGATTGTACTGCGCAGCCGCAGGCGGCAAAAGATTTCGCTCACGGAAGAAAATCCGGCGCTAAGCAGTGGGATGACCCGAGGGAAAATCTCGCTGTGGGTTTTCTTGCCAGGGGGCGTGCTGCTGCTGGCGGTCAGCGCTGGCAGTTATCTGAAAACGTCCGGGCTGGCGCAGGTGCAGGCCTGGCGGCAGGCGACAGCCGAGACGCCAGCGTTGTTAAAACGTGTTCTTGACCCGCAGGCCGCGCCGCTGACTATGGAAGAGATGGCGCGTCTTGGGTTAGGATTACGCACGCGATTGCAGCAACAACCTGATAATCTTGAAGGCTGGATGATGCTTGGGCGCATTGGCATGGTGCTGAATAACGCCACAACGGCAACACAGGCTTTTGCTCACGCATATAAACTTGCGCCCACAAACGGCGAAGCAAAGCTGGGCTATGCTGAAGTATTGACCCGCTCTGCCGATGCGCAGGATAACCAGCTTGGTGGGCTTCTGCTCCGCGAAATGTTAAAAGATGACCACACGAATATACGCGTGCTCAGCCTGCTGGCGTTCAATGCTTTTGAGCGCCAGAACTACCGTGAGGCGATTGGGGCGTGGGACATGATGCTGAAAATTTTACCGGCAAACGACCAGCGCCGCGCCGTCATTGAGCGCAGCATCGATCAGGCGAGGGCCCAGCTTGAATCGGGCACCACTGAAAGCGCAGACAAACAATAATAGGGAGACGCTAATGAATTTCCGCCTGACCGGACTTGCTCTGGCAACAACGGTATTAGTGGGATGTGCCAGTTCTGGTAGCCAGCAGCCTCAGGGGCGTTCGGACCCGCTCGAAGGGTTCAACCGTTCAATGTTCAACTTCAACTACAACGTGCTGGACCCGTATGTATTACGTCCGGTGGCCGTAGCGTGGCGTGACTATGTGCCGGTGCCCGCGCGCAACGGCCTGAGCAACTTCACCAGCAACCTCGAAGAGCCCGCCACGATGGTGAACTATTTCGTGCAGGGCGACCCGTACCAGGGGATGGTGCACTTTACGCGTTTCTTCCTGAACACCCTGCTGGGGATGGGTGGCTTCATCGACGTGGCCGGGATGGCTAACCCTAAACTTCAGCGCGTCGAGCCTCACCGCTTCGGCAGCACGCTGGGCCATTACGACGTAGGCTACGGTCCTTATGTGATGTTACCGGGCTACGGCAGCTTCACGCTGCGCGAAGACGGTGGTGATTTTGTCGATACGCTATATCCGGTGCTTTCCTGGCTGACCTGGCCGATGTCCATCGGTAAATGGGCGGTCGAAGGCGTCGAAACGCGCGCCCAATTGCTGGATTCCGACGGCCTGCTGCGCCAGTCAGCCGATCCTTATGTCACCGTGCGTGAAGCCTACTTCCAGCGCCATGACTTCCTGGCCAACGGCGGCCAGCTTAAGCCAGAGGCGAACCCGAACGCGGCGGCGATTCAGGATGATCTGAAAGATATCGACTCCCAGTAAGTGCTACCTGGATGTGAAAAAGCGAACATGGATGTTCGCTTTTTTATTGTCATAACACTGACATAAAATGACACATCTTTACTCGCCAGCATTTTGTGTTGGTATGTTATAAAATAACAATCTAAAAATACTGCGCAACTCTTGCGCACCTCACGCTTAAAACATCATGCCACCTACCCGGTTACCCGAAGCTGAACTGCTGCCTCAGGCGCTGCCCGCTCGCTATTCGCTGGCCGGCGCGCAGGCCCGACTCGCCGCGCGTGCGGTGTTCGCCTTAACCTTCTTGCTGTTTATGATGCTCCTGCTGGCGCTGACGGTCAGTATCCTGGAGCCAGCTTCCCGCTGGGTCGCTTTACTCTGCAGCAATGCCGCAGCGCTTTTGTTATTGGTTGTTTCGCTGCACGCGACGCAGCGTATTTGCCAGTGGCGAAGCTTTAAGTTTTCCCCACCGATTGAGCCTTCGGTTCAGGAGGAAGAAGCGCCCAATAATCCTCTTTTAAGCTGGCTTACAGGCCTGGTGCCGTTAAATTTTGCCCGGGCTGAAGCTTTGTTTAAGGCAGAAGGCATCTGGTCCGGGGCGCTTGCCGCGCTGGCGTTCTATATTGCGTTTTCTGGCTGGAGTAGCCGCTACGTTCCGCTGCTGGACAATAATAACCGCTGGATAGCTGTAGCGTGCCTGGCAGGATCCGTCTTTGTGCTGCTGGTGGCCGAACGGCATCTCAGTGCGGTATCGAAAGAAGCGTCGCCGGAAGCCGGGTCGATAGCGCCGCTGCTGCGCCTGGTGATGGCGGTACAGGTGCTGAGTTTACCGGGACTTGTCTGGCCACAGCTCAACAGTGCACTGGCGATAAACTTGCCCGCGTCGCTGGGACTGTTGGTTGCCGTCGAGTTTATGCTGCGCGGGCTGTTTTCTCTGTTCGCGCCCCCCGGAGACGGCACGACAGAACCCAGGCTTATCCCCAAAAGCCAACTGGCCGCCCAGCTAACCTGGCCGCCGCGCCCGCTCGGGTTTTTACAGCAGGAGCTACACCAGCGGTTTGGCATCGATCTTCGCCAGGTCTGGGCCTTCACCGTCCTGAAGCGCGCGTTTATCCCGATGGTGACCCTGATGCTGATCTGCGGCTGGTTGTTGACCGGGCTGCAGCAAATCTCAGCCACCGAACGCGGCGTGTATGAGCGCTTTGGCCGCTCTGTGGCGGTGCTTGAGCCGGGGCTGCATCTGGGGCTGCCCTGGCCGTTTGGTCGGGTGCAGTTGACCGAAAATGGGCAGGTGCATGAGCTGGCTGCCGGGGAAGATCCAGCCAGCCAACCTCCTGTAAAACGTGCCGATGCCGAAGGCCCCGCGCCCGCCAGCGCCGACAGGCTTTGGGATGCCACCCACAACTTCGACAAAGCGCAAATCATCGCCAGCCAAAGCGGGGATCGGCAAAGCCTGCAAATCGTTAACAGCGACGTGCGCTTTATGTGGCGTATTGGCCTGACTGATAACGCCGCGCTGGCGGCAACCTACCGGGCAGTGAACCTGTCGGATCTGGTACGCAGCACGGCAAATGAGGTGTTGGTACATCAGTTCTCGTCTTTAACGCTGGATGATGTCCTGAGCGAGCGGCGTGACGACCTGGCCGGGCAGATTAACCAGGCCGTGCAGCAGAAACTGGATAACCTGCACAGCGGTGTGGAAATCCTTTCTACCGTCGTGGAGGCGATTCATCCGCCTGCCGGGGCGGCCGACGCTTTTCATGGTGTGCAGGCCGCGCAGATTGCCGCGCAGTCGCTGATTCTGAGAGAGCAGGGAAGTGCGGCAGAAAAAGCCGCGATTGCCGCGACCAATGCTGCAGTGCGCGAAAACACAGCGCAGGTTAATGCTACCGAAGCGCTAAGCGAAGCTCAGGCAACGGCCACCCGTTTTGCCGCGCAGAAGAATGCTTATCAGCAGGCAGGGCAGGTCTTTATCGACGAGCTTTGGTTTAAACAGCTTCAGCAGGCCCTCAGCGGCCACCCATTACTGGTCATTGACCAGCGAATTGGTGCCGGTTCGCCGCCCACGCTAGATCTGCGTGATTTCCCTACTTCTACCGATGCGGCGCGGCGTGACGCGCCCGCTAAACCCGCACAGGAGCTTTCCCGGTGAGCCATTCCCACTCTCATGGACATCATGATCACCACCACGGCCACGGCTGCAGTCATAGCCACTCTTCCGCCCCGGAAGGGGTTAAAAAAGGCGCCTGGAAGCGTATTACCGCCGCCGTTGTTTTGGTCGTTATTCTGCTTGCGGCTGCGAGTCTGGTGCAGGTGAGATCCGGCGAATCACTGGTGATCACCCGTTTCGGCAAACCCGTTCGCGTGCTGCTGGAGCCGGGGCTTGCCTGGCGCTTACCTGCCCCTTTTGAAACGGCAACGGTGGTGGATCTGCGCCTGCGGACGACGTCCAGCGGGCTGCAGGATGTCGGCACGCGCGATGGCCTGCGGATCATCGTTCAGTCCTACGCGGTGTGGGAAGTGGACAGCACGCCTGAACACGTGCAGAGGTTTATGCGGGCGGTGCAAAACCAGCCGGATGAAGCGGCCCGGCAAATTCGCACCTACTTAGGCTCAGCGCTGGAAACCACCGCCAGCGGCTTCACGCTTTCTCAACTGGTGAACACCGACGGCAAGCAGGTTCAACTGGCGGAGTTTGAATCGCATCTTCAGCAGCAAATCAGCCAGCCGCTGCTGCAAAGTTACGGTATCAGGCTGGTGCAGATGGGCACCGAACGCCTGACGTTGCCGGCCGTGACGCTCAACGCCACGGTTGATCGTATGCGAGCAGAGCGTGAAACCATTGCGATTGAGCGCACGGCGGAAGGTAAGCGCGCGGCGGCAGAGATTCGTTCCGCCGCTGACCGCGATGCCCGCATCACCGAAGCTCAGGCCTCGGTGAAAGCGGCGGATATCGAAGCCCAGGCCCAAGTGCAAACGGCGTCCATTTACGGTAAAGCTTATGCCAGCGCCCCTCAGCTTTATAGCTTGCTGCGCCAGATTGACGCGCTTAGCGGCATGGTGAATGCGCAAACCCGACTGGTGCTGCGCACCGATGCCAAACCGTTCAGCCTGCTGGTTGACGGGCCGCAAATGGATAAAGCAGCGGATAAAAAACCATGACTGAACGGCAAAAACTTGAGCCCGGCGGGCCGTGGACGCAGTCGATTCGGCTGGCGTTTATCGCGATCTTTGTGCTGACGCTGTTTGCGGCCGGGGCGTGGTTGCTGTCGAATGTCCGGCAAATTCCGCCGGGCAGCCGGGCCGTGGTGCTGCGCTTCGGCGCTGAGCAGCGCGTGGCTGAACCCGGCTTGCTGCTTGCCTGGCCCGCGCCGGTCAATGAAGTGGTGATGGTACCGGGGCCGGATCGGGTGATTGAACACCGGGTGACCGCGCTGCTGCGCTCGTCCGAGGCGCAAAGCCTGGATATCAACGGTGGCCCCGGCAATGATGCTGTTTCGGGCTCAGGTTTCTTGCTCACCGGTGATGCGGGCGTTGTGCAGCTGGATATTAGCGTATTTTACCGTGTCAGAACGCCAACCGCTTACGTCTTACAGGACAAGCATGTCCTGCCGCTGCTGGACCGGCTGGTGGAGCGCGCGGCGGTCGCGGTCTGCGCTTCCCGCGATCTGGATACCATTCTGGTTGCCCGGCCCGAAATGCCCGGCAACGATATGAACGTGGCGCAGCAGCGTGAACAGCTGCGAAGCGACGTGCAGCGGAATATCGAACAGAATTTGCTGCGGCTTCAGCTGTCGGGGAGCGATGCGGGTATTACTCTTGAGCGGGTGACCGTGCAGTCTGCTTTACCGCTGACGACCGTAGCGGCATTCAACGCGGTCTTAACCGCCAGCCAACAGGCTTCAAAAGCGATCGCGACGGCGCAAAGCGATGCTTCATTAACGCGGCAAAAGGCGGTTCAGCAGGCCGACCAGATGCTGCAAACCGCCCAGGCCAAAGCGCAGGAGAGCGTGGCGAAGGCGCAGTCGGACACGGCGATAATTGCCCGTCTGGCCAGCAACCATGACGATCCTGATTTGCTGGGGCGTATTTATCGCCAGCGAATAGCCGGGATCCTGTCCCAGGCCGGATCGGTAATCACCGTGTCGCCGCAGGATGATGCGCATTTGATCCTGCAGGGTGTAGCGCAACAAGAGGCGACGAAACCATGACTTCTTCTGTACAAGCTGGTGGGGCGCTGACCCGCCAGGAGCAGCGGCATATTACCCGCCAGTTGATGCTGGCGCTGGTGGCCAGTGGGGCGCTGATTCTGGGGCTACTTTGGCGGTGGCTGGCACCTCAGCAGGTTGCCGTTGGTGATTTACTTTTGGGCGCTGCCTCGGTAGTTGTGGCTGTGCCGGTGCTGCGTCACGCGCTGCATAGCCTGCGTTACCCCAGCCTGCACGGATTGACCGACCAGCTTATCGCGCTGGCATTGCTGGGTGCGTGGGCTACCGGGGATCTTCTGACCGCCGCGCTGCTGCCGCTAATCATGATCGTCGGGCATATTCTCGAAGAGCGCAGCGTCATTGGCTCGCAGGAGGCGATTGCCGCGCTGAGCAAACTCACGCGCAGCCGGGCGCGGC
The DNA here is from genome assembly GCF_059414925.1 of Cedecea sp. B1(4). NCBI lineage: Bacteria > Pseudomonadati > Pseudomonadota > Gammaproteobacteria > Enterobacterales > Enterobacteriaceae > Cedecea > Cedecea sp. B1(4). The sequence goes on from NZ_JCAHMZ010000004.1 coordinate 317,858, forward strand.
GCTTAAGCGCGGACGGTGAATTACAGGATATCGACAACCACGATCTCGAACCTGGCGATGTGGTCGAGGTTCGAGCCGGGGACCATATTCCCGCCGACGGTCTGGTGCTGGAAGGCAAGGCCAGCCTGGACACAGCTCCTATTACCGGGGAGTCCGTACCACAGGAAGTTGAACCGGGGGTGGAAGTCTTTGGCGGAGCGATAAACCTGGATGGCCTGCTGCGCATCCGTGTCACGCGTACCGGAGAAACTTCGACGCTGGGGCGCGTGATCGCCCTGATGCAAAGCGCGGAACAGGCAAGCCCGCCGATAACGCGCCTGCTTGAGCGCCACGCGGCGCGTTATCTGCTGTTGGTGCTGATGATTGCCGCCAGCACCTGGTTCCTGACGCAGGATGCCCAGGCGATGCTGGCCGTTTTGGTGGCGGCCTGTCCCTGCGCGCTGGTGCTCTCTGCGCCCGCGTCATCTATTGCCGGGCTGACGGTGGCCGCCCGCCACGGCATTTTAATCCGCGGTGCGGCGTTTCTTGAGGAGTTGGCGGAGATTAACGCCGTGGTGGTCGACAAGACCGGCACGCTGACCCACGGCAGGCTACACCTGCAGGCCGTGGCGCCACACGGTGATACCGATCCCACTTTGCTGCAAACCCTGGCTGCCAGCCTCGGGGCGACCAGTAACCATCCGGTCAGCCGTGCGGTAAGCGAGATTGTTTCGCGGGAAGCCTGGCTGCCTCTCGAAAATGTGCGTGAGCATCAGGGGCTAGGCGTTTCCGCCTCTACACCGCAGGGAGAAGCGGTGCTTGGCAGGCGTGAGCTGTTAGCCTCCACTCTGACCGACTTACCTGAAGCCCCGGAGCATGATGGCCCGATTGTCGGGCTGGCGCTGGATGGCCGTTTTCTTGGCTGGCTGCTGCTGGCCGACAGTTTGCGCGACGAGGCAGCCACGGCGATGGCAGAGCTGCGCGATCTTGGGCTAAACCGGCAGCTTTTACTGACCGGCGATCGCCAGTCGGTTGCGGATAAAATTGCGCACCAGGTGGGGATCGCCGACGTGGTGGCCGGGGCGCTGCCCGCGGATAAGCTGGCGCAGGTGAAACGACAAATCGACAGCGGCTATCGGCCTATGGTTATCGGCGATGGTATTAACGATTCCCTGGCACTAAAGGCTGGGGTGGTGGGCGTGGCAATGGGGGCCGGTGGGTCCGACATCGCGATGTCTTCGGCGGATATTGTGCTGATTGGCAGCGATCTTCGCCGTTTGGGTACCTGCGTTCGCCTGAGCCGCCGCTGCCGCCGGACTTTGCAGGTCAACGTGTTTATCGGCTTGGGCTGGACGCTGGCCATTGTCGCGATGGCGGCTTTTGGCTGGCTTGGCGCCTCTGGCGCAGTTATCGCCGCGTTGCTGCATAACCTCAGCACGCTGCTGGTGCTCGGCAATGCGGGAAGGTTACTGCGGTTTGAAGAGAAACTGAGCGAGCAGGCATAAAAAAAGCGCCTTCTGAGGAAGGCGCTTTACTTTTCGAGGCAGTAACTTAGAACGCGTAGTTGAAGTTAGCGCCGTACAGCCAGGCTTTACCTTCAGATTTGAAGGTGTATGGGCCTTCTTCGATATTGACTTTCTGACCGTGCATGTAGGAAACGCCTACGTCCACAGACGCGTCTTTGTTAAACGCATAAGTGGTACCGGCGCTCAGCCACAGGCGATCCTGGTCTGGAATGGAGATAGAACGCTTGTTAGCCGGCACCGGGCTGTCATCGAACGCGATACCGGTACGGAATGTCCAGTTGTCGTCCATGTAGTAGGTGGTACCCAGCGCGATGCGGTAAGCATCTTTGAAGCCTTCATCTTTATAGAAAAGAGTTTGGCCATTGCTGCCGGTTGCCTTCAGCTCCTGGAACTGACTCCAGCTGGTGTAAGTCAGACTATAGTGAACAGCCCATTTCGGCGCCACTTTATTATAACCGGACAGTTCCCACATTTCTGGCAGGTGCAGACTCAGAGAGCCAGGAACGGTTGCACCGTTGGTTCCGGAAGGCAGACCAAAGTTAGAGAGCAGCGGGTTAAACGCCGCAGGTAAACTGCTCTTATAGTCGCCGTCAAAGTCGACTTTGACTTCTGAACGGTAGGTAAAGCCGTAGCGGTTGTTTTTATCAATTTCATAAAGAATACCGGCGTTCCAGCCGAAGCCCCATTTATCACCCTTCAGGTGGGCAATCTGAGTATCGGCGGGCAGTGTCCCGATAGCCTGGCGTTGAGCCGGAGTCAGTGGAGACGCAGGGTTGCCAGCAATCAACTGCGGCAGGTCGCCTGCGTAACGCTCAATCTTCGCTTTAGCATAAACCGCGTCGAAACCGAGGCCGAAGCTCCAGTTGCTGTTCAGTCGGTAAGCGCCGCTCAGGTTCAGGTTCAGGGTCGTCAGGTCGGTGGTACCGCCCATCGAGCCTGCTGCGTAGCTGTCATTATATTCGGTGGCCAGGCCGTAGTTAGAGGTGACGGATGCACCCCAGCCAAACTGGTCGTTAATCGGCGCAACAAAGTGCAGGTTTGGGACCCATGCGGTTGGCGCGATGTTTTTCGCATCAAGGCTTTTACCCGAGCGTGATGTACCGGAGATATCAACGTCCGGGTCAACGAAGATGGCGCCAGCGGAGAAAGAAGGGCGATCGAACATCATGATGGTAGCGGGGTTGCGGCTTGCTGAACCCGCATTATCCGCAACTGCACCTTCCCCCGAATACGCTCGGCCAAGGCCAGAGGAAGAGAACTCGTTTAATTGAAAGCCGGCGGCGTACGCCTGGGAGGAGACTATTGCCACTGCAACCGCGAGGGCTGACTTTGTAAACAGGTTTTTCTGGCTCATGACCAAAACCTCATTGATTTATTTTTATGCAAACAATGTTACATACCGTAACAGGAGCGCGAATAGTAGGGACTGATCGGGTACAGAGAAATCAGACCAGTGGCGAGAGTATAGGTCTGACCAGCGAGGATGTTGCAAGTTTGTTTCTAAAGTTTTTCATGTTTGATCTTGAAAACGGGATCTGAGTGGCAAAATTGGGGGGAACTTCTCATCAAAGCGGGGATGTTATTTGTTTTAGATCATTTTTAAGTGTGATTTCCGTCACTTGTCGGTTTTGTGAGGATTATCAACTGGAGCCGATGCAACGGCGGACGTAAAATACCCATAATTATTTTAACCATTCTCCTTTTTTAAGCCGCATTACAGAGGAAAGCGTGATGAGTAAAAATACCGCCAATGAAACCCCGGTTTGCTGCTGTACTGATGTCGGTACCATTATCGACAACACAGATTGCATCGCCTCCTACAGCCGTGTATTTACTAGCAAAACAGAAGCCGATGAAGTCTTGGCTGCGTTAACGACCAAAGCCCGTGACGTTGAGTCTGAACCTTGCCAGATTACACCGCGCTACACCGAAGTCGCCGGCGGTGTGCAGCTGGATATCGATTTCCAGTTTAGCTGCCAGGCCGAAACGATGATCTTCCAGCTCGGTCTGCGTTAAGTTCCCCCTTCAATTCCCCCGTATAAAGCGGGGGCGTTCATTTCGTTATGTAATAATTCGTGTCGCTTCTCCCATTTTTCTCGCCAGCCAGTTGGCTGAATGTGAATTTTTAGTTAAGACTGTGATCAGGTCAGACCACTTTTTGTCTGTATTCACTTTTTTAGCAGGGGAGCGTTATGAGTCAGGCACTGCCGTTGATTACCCGCCAGGGCGATCGTATTGCCATTGTCAGTGGTTTACGTACGCCGTTTGCCCGTCAGGCCACGGCTTTCCATGGTATTCCCGCCGTCGATCTCGGCAATATGGTGGTGAGCGAGCTGATGGCCCGCAGCGAAGTGCCGCCTGAAGCGATTGAGCAACTGGTATTTGGCCAGGTGGTACAAATGCCGGAAGCGCCAAACATTGCCCGTGAAATCGTGCTGGCGACCGGCATGAGCGTCCATACCGATGCCTACAGCGTCAGCCGTGCCTGCGCTACAAGTTTTCAGGCCGTTGCAAACGTGGCCGAAAGTTTGATGGCCGGTACGATCCGTGCCGGGATTGCCGGCGGCGCTGATTCCTCTTCCGTACTGCCTATTGGCGTCAGCAAAAAGCTGGGCCGCACGCTGGTGGACGTTAACAAAGCGCGCACGCTCGGGCAGCGGTTGAAACTGTTTTCCAAATTACGTCCTCGCGATCTTTTGCCTGTTCCTCCCGCCGTGGCTGAATATTCTACCGGTCTACGTATGGGGGATACCGCTGAGCAGATGGCGAAAACTCACGGCATCACTCGCGAACAGCAGGACGCGCTGGCTCACCGCTCCCACGAACGTGCCGCCCAGGCCTGGCAGGAAGGAAAGCTGGCCGATGAAGTGATGACGGCGTTTATTCCTCCCTATCGCCAGCCGTTCGCTGAAGATAACAACGTGCGTAAAGGCTCCAGCCTCTCCGATTATGCAAAGCTGCGTCCGGCGTTTGACCGCAAGCACGGCACCGTGACCGCGGCGAACAGTACGCCGCTGACGGACGGTGCTGCGGCTGTGATCCTGATGACCGAATCCCGGGCAAAAGAGCTTGGCCTCAAGCCGCTCGGTTTTCTGCGCAGCTACGCGTTCACGGCCATTGATGTCTGGCAGGATATGCTGCTTGGCCCGGCGTGGGCTACGCCGCTGGCGCTTGAGCGCGCGGGCATCACGCTGAATGATTTGACCCTGTTTGATATGCACGAAGCCTTTGCTGCGCAGACGTTAGCCAACCTGAAAATGCTTTCCAGTGAAAACTTTGCCCGCAATGTGCTGGGCCGGGCTCACGCCACGGGCGAAGTAGATGACGCGAAATTTAACGTGCTGGGAGGGTCGATCGCCTACGGGCATCCGTTTGCTGCGACGGGCGCAAGGATGATTACCCAGACGCTGCATGAACTGCGTCGCCGCGGGGGAGGCTTTGGCCTCGTTACCGCGTGTGCGGCCGGTGGGCTTGGTGCGGCAATGGTTCTGGAGGTGGAGTGATGGCACAGCAAGGCGCATTCGATTTACACATCCGACTGGATAACGTTGCCGTAGTGACCATCGACGTTCCGGGCGAAAAAATGAATACCCTGAAGGCCGAATTTGGGGCGCAGGTACACAGCATTATAAAAAAACTGCGCGACAACCCGAGCGTGCAGGGGCTGGTATTTATCTCCGGCAAGCCGGACAACTTTATCGCCGGGGCCGACATCAACATGATAGGCGGCTGCAAAACGGCTGCAGAAGCCCAAGAGCTGGCGAGGCAGGGGCAGCAGATCATGGCAGAAATCGCCGCGCTGCCGATCCCGGTGGTGGCCGCGATTCACGGCGCCTGCCTGGGCGGCGGCCTGGAGATGGCGCTTGCCTGCCATGTCCGCATCTGTACCGATTCACCTAAAACGCTGCTTGGCCTGCCGGAAGTGCAACTGGGCCTGCTGCCGGGCTCGGGCGGCACTCAGCGTTTACCTCGCCTGATAGGCGTCAGCAATGCGCTGGACATGATTTTGACCGGCAAGCAGCTGCGCCCGCGTCAGGCCCTGAAGCTGGGGCTGGTGGATGACGTGGTGCCCGAATCTATTTTGCTTGAGGCCGCTGTTGAGCTGGCGCTCAAAGGGCGGAAACCTTCGCGTGAACTGCCGGTAAAAGAACGCGTACTCGCCGGGCCGCTGGGGCGCTCGCTCTTGTTCAGCATGGTCAGCAAGAAGACCGAAGAGAAGACGCAGGGCAATTACCCGGCAACGGGCCGCATTATTCAGGTTATCCGCACCGGGCTGGAGCAAGGCAGCAAAAGCGGCTATGAGGCCGAGGCCAAAGCGTTTGGTGAGCTGGCCATGTCTCCTGAATCTGCCGCTTTGCGCGGCCTGTTCTTTGCCAGTACGGAGTTGAAAAAAGAGTATGGCCGTGAAGCAAAGCCTGGCAAACTAAATTCTGTCGGCGTGCTGGGGGGCGGATTAATGGGCGGCGGGATCGCCTATGTAACGGCTACCAAAGGCAAGCTTCCGGTGCGCATTAAGGACATTAATAACGAAGGCATTAACCACGCACTGAAATACAGCTGGGACCTGCTGGAGAAGAAAGTCCGTCGCCGCCATATGAAGCCTGCTGAGCGCCAGCGCGAACTGGCACGTATCTCCGGTGGAACCGATTACCACGGCTTTAGCCAGCGAGATATTGTGGTGGAAGCCGTGTTTGAAGATTTGGCGCTGAAGCAAAAAATGGTGGCTGAGGTTGAACAGTATGCCGCACCGCACACCGTTTTTGCCTCGAATACTTCTTCGCTGCCGATTGCCGATATTGCCGCTCAGGCAGCGCGCCCGCAGCAGGTTATTGGCCTGCATTTCTTCAGCCCTGTAGACAAAATGCCGCTGGTCGAAGTGATTCCTCATGCAGGGACTAGCGCGGAAACCATTTCCACGACCGTGCAGTTGGCGAAAAAACAGGGCAAGACGCCGATTGTGGTAGGCGACAGCGCCGGGTTTTACGTCAATCGCATTCTTGCGCCTTATGTTAATGAAGCGCTGCGCTGCCTCACGGAAGGTGAGCCGATCGAGCGTATTGACGATGCGCTGGTGAAGTTCGGTTTCCCGGTGGGGCCGGTACAATTGCTGGATGAGGTTGGGATAGACGTCGGCACGAAGATTATCCCGATTCTGCAGCAGGCTTTCGGCGATCGCTTTGCCGCGCCTGATACCGTGGACGCAATCTTGAAGGATGACCGCAAAGGAAGAAAAAATGGTCGCGGTTTCTATCTTTATCCTGCAAAAGGGCGTAAAAGCAAGAAACAGCCTGACACAGCGATTTACACGCTATTAGGCGTGACGCCGAACGGGCGTCAGACCCCGGAACACATCGCCGAGCGCTGCGTCATGATGATGCTCAACGAGGCCGCTCGCTGCCTCGATGAGGGTGTGGTCAGAAGCGCACGTGATGGCGATATTGGCGGCGTTTTCGGCATTGGTTTTCCGCCGTTTTTAGGCGGGCCGTTCAGGTATATGGACAGCCTGGGGGCCGCCGATGTGGTGGCAAAATTACAGCGTTTAGCGAGCCAGTACGGGGAGCGGTTCAGCCCCTGTGAAAGGCTGATTATTATGGCTGAACAACACCTTAGTTTCTGGCCTGCGTTGACGTCGCAGCCGGTGACCGAGCTTGACGAAGCGCTGAGCTAAAACCGGTAAATGTACGCTGCAAGGTCATTTTGTAAACAGATATTGACTATACTTGCAGCATTGAGGTAAAAAACAGCGTTTCATTCGATGTACGGATAAGGCACAATGCCCGGCTGCCGTGAACCCCACTTTTTCAGCGTGCGGGTTCAGGCGTTCCTGGTTAACAAAAGCGGTGCAATATGCAAGTTTTTATCATGCGTCACGGCGACGCAGCACTCGATGCTGCCAGCGACTCGGTTCGTCCCTTAACCCAATGTGGGTGTGATGAATCCCGTCTGATGGCGACCTGGTTAACGGGTCAAGTGGCAAGTATCGAACGTGTTCTGGTGAGCCCTTACCTGCGAGCTGAACAGACCCTGGACGTGGTGCGGGAAGCGCTGAACCTCCCGGAAAAAGAAGACATCCTGCCAGAGCTGCGGCCCTGCGGTGATGTAGGCCTGGTGGGGGATTACCTGCTGGCGCTGGCAAGTCAAGGTGTTGAATCTGCGCTGGTGGTTTCCCACCTGCCGCTCGTGGGTTACCTGGTTTCCGAACTTTGCCCGGAAGAGGCTCCGCCGATGTTTACTACTTCGGCCATTGCCAGCGTCACGCTGGACCCGGATACCGGTAAAGGTGTGTTTAACTGGCAGATGAGCCCCTGCAACTTCAAGGTGGCTAAGGCTATCTGATTGCTGTGAGCATGAAAAAAAGAGTCGCGAATGCGGCTCTTTTTTCTTTTCAGGTGCAGAGAATCTTCCCCTCATCCTAACCCTCTCCCCTGGGGGCGAGGGAGCTGCCCTGTGTTGTTTTTCTCCCAAGGGGGCAAGGGAGCTGGCCGGAGGCGTTTTCCCTCTTCTGAGCAAAGTCTACGTCCACGTCTTGTTTCCCCTCTCCCTCTGGGAGAGGTCCTGGGTGAGGGCAATCCCTTCCGCACAATTTACGGCAGCTCCGGCGGTTGCCACTCTTCAATCTCAATCAGTACCAGCAGCGCGGCATCGCCGCCGTACTCTTTCGGTGCCTGATGAAACGCCACAATATGCGGATGCTGCGCCAGCCAGAGCGGCGTTTGCTGCTTTAGGACGTGTTTACCGTGGCCGTGCATCACGCAGGCGCAAAAAACATGCTCGCGGCGGCAGGCGGCAATCAGCGCGCCCAGCTCCTGTTTGGCCTGAAGCTGGGTCAGACCGTGCAAATCAAGAAATAGCTCCGGAGAATAATCCCCGCGACGCAGTTTCTTCAGTTCAAAATGACTCACGCCTTCGCGCACGTAGCGCATTGGCCCTTCGGTCGCCAGGCGTGGCTGAAACTCATCGGAAAAATAGTGGCTGGCATCGGCCTGCTCCTGCAGCAGACGCTTCACGGGCACTTCCGTAATTTTCTTGCGCACCGGGCGGTGGACAATCGTGTCCTGAGCCAGTTTTTTCGTGCCGCCCATCAGGCCGCGAAACAGCGCCTCATCTTCGGAACTGAGCGGTGATTTTTTTTTCATGTTTCTCTCATCTCGCATTCGCTTTGCGGCCAGTTTACCTGCTTTACCCGGTAGCAATAAAGAAAACGCAAATTTCGCGGCCTCCCGACGTCGATGGATGCTGATTTGTCGCCTCCTTCATGGCAAACTAGCCGATTATTATTGAACTAGCGTGAGTCGCCTGCGGAGGGCACGTGGATAAAATTTTCGTCGATGAGGCAGTTAACGAGCTGCATACCATTCAGGACATGCTGCGCTGGTCGGTCAGCCGCTTTAGCGCCGCCAACATCTGGTATGGGCACGGCACCGACAATCCATGGGATGAAGCCGTTCAGCTGGTTCTGCCAAGTCTGTACCTGCCGCTGGATATTCCTGAAGACATGCGCACCGCCCGTCTGACCCCAAGCGAGCGTCACCGCATCGTCGAGCGAGTGATTCGCCGCGTCAACGAACGTATTCCGGTTGCCTACCTGACCAATAAAGCCTGGTTCTGCGGCCACGAGTTCTACGTGGACGAACGTGTACTGGTGCCGCGCTCGCCGATTGGAGAGCTGATTAACAACCGCTTTGCCGGGATGATCGACCACGAGCCGCAGCACATTCTGGATATGTGCACCGGCAGCGGCTGCATCGGGATTGCCTGCGCCTATGAATTCCCGAATGCGGAAGTGGATATTGTTGATATTTCCCCTGACGCTATCGCCGTGGCCGAGCAGAACATTGCCGAGCACGGCCTGGACCACAACGTCACGCCGATTCGCTCTGACCTGTTCCGCGACCTGCCTAAAGTGCAGTACGACGTGATAGTGACGAACCCGCCGTATGTTGATGAAGAAGACATGGCGGATCTGCCGGGCGAATACCACTTCGAACCTGAGCTGGGCCTGGCGGCCGGCAGCGATGGTCTGAAGCTGGCTCGTCGTATTCTTGGCTGCGCGCCGGATTATCTGGCCGACGGCGGGATCCTGATTTGTGAAGTGGGGAACAGCATGGTACACCTGATGGAGCAGTACCCGGAGGTGCCGTTCACCTGGCTTGAGTTCGACAACGGCGGCGACGGCGTATTTATGCTGACTAAAGCGCAGCTGATTGACGCTCGCGAGTACTTCAGTATCTACAAAGATTAATTGCCGAACGTAGACGAGCCTTCGGGCTCGTTTTACTTCCCGCGCACAACACAATAACTAGAACGGTGATTAAGGAGCCGTGATGGCTGGTAACAGTATTGGACAGGTTTTTCGCGTAACGACATTTGGTGAATCTCACGGCATCGCGCTGGGCTGCATTGTTGACGGTGTCCCGCCGGGCATCCCGCTGACGGAGGCCGACCTGCAGCACGATCTCGATCGCCGCCGTCCGGGTACCTCGCGCTACACCACTCAACGCCGTGAGCCTGACCAGGTCAAAATTCTCTCCGGCGTGTTTGAAGGCGTAACGACCGGCACGAGCATTGGCCTGCTGATTGAAAATACCGATCAGCGTTCCCAGGATTACAGCGCCATCAAAGACGTGTTCCGTCCGGGACACGCGGATTACACCTACGAACAAAAATACGGCCTGCGCGACTACCGCGGCGGCGGCCGTTCTTCTGCCCGTGAAACCGCCATGCGCGTTGCAGCGGGCGCCATTGCCAAGAAATACCTTGAGCAGAAATTCGGCATTAAAATTCGCGGCTGCCTGACGCAGATGGGCGATATTCCGCTGGAAATCAAAGACTGGGATCAGGTTGAGCAGAACCCGTTCTTCTGCCCGGATCCGGATAAAATCGACGCGCTGGACGAGCTGATGCGAGGCCTGAAAAAAGAGGGCGACTCCATCGGCGCGAAAGTGACCGTTGTGGCTGACAACGTGCCGCCGGGCCTCGGTGAGCCGGTCTTTGACCGCCTGGACGCAGACATTGCCCACGCGCTGATGAGTATCAACGCGGTGAAAGGCGTGGAAATTGGCGAAGGCTTCGGCGTGGTGAACCTGCGCGGCAGCCAGAACCGGGATGAAATCACCCAGCAAGGCTTCCAGAGCAACCACGCGGGCGGCATTCTGGGCGGCATCAGCAGCGGTCAGCAGATCGTGGCTAACATGGCCCTGAAACCAACGTCCAGCATTACCGTGCCGGGCAAAACTATTAATCGCGAAGGCGAAGAAGTGGAGATGATCACCCGCGGGCGTCACGATCCTTGCGTGGGGATCCGCGCTGTGCCGATCGCAGAAGCAATGCTGGCTATCGTGCTGATGGATCACCTGCTGCGCCAGCGCGCACAGAACGCTGACGTTTCTTCCCCGCTGCCTCGCTGGTAAGACGATGAACAAACTCCTGATCGGGATGCTGGCGCTGGCCGCCAGCGCCCAGGCTTTAGCGGCGACGCCGTGGCAAAAAATCGACCACCCGATTGCCGGTAGCGCGCAGTCTATTGGCGCGTTTTCCAACGGCTGCATCGTCGGGGCTCACGCGTTGCCGCTTGAGGACGCCCGCTACCAGGTGATGCGACCGGATCAGCGTCGCTACTTTGGTCATCCCGATCTGGTGATGTTTATTCAGCGCCTGAGTAATCAGGTAAATCAGCTCGGCCTGGGGACAGTGTTGATTGGTGACATGGGCATGGCGGCAGGCGGGCGTTTTAGCTCCGGCCACGCCAGCCATCAGACCGGGCTTGATGTCGACATTTTCCTGCAACTGCCAAAAAATCGCTGGACGTCGGCGCAATTGCTGCGCCCTCAGGCTTTGGATTTGGTTGCTGCCGACGGCAAGCGCGTGGTGCCTTCGCTGTGGAAACCGGAAATCGACAGCCTGATTAAGCTCGCGGCTAAAGATAACGAGGTGACGCGCATCTTCGTGAACCCGGCTATTAAGCAGCGACTTTGCGAAGATGCGGGCGCTGACCGCGACTGGCTGCGTAAGGTGCGCCCGTGGTTTGCCCACCGCGCCCACATGCACGTTCGCCTGCGCTGCCCGGCTAACAGCCTTGAGTGTGAGGATCAGCCTCTGCCTCCTCCAGGAGACGGCTGCGGGGCCGAGCTGCAAAGCTGGTTCGCGCCGCCTGCACCGGGCAGCACGCCGCCGAAAAAGACAACGCCACCGCCGCTACCCGCCTCCTGTCAGGCATTACTGGATGAGCACGCTCTGTAAATGGAATGGTTTATGGTTTCCCCGCTGCTGCTGGTGGCGCTGTTTTTTGTCGCCATGCTGGCCGGGTTTATTGATGCCCTTGCGGGCGGCGGCGGGTTACTGACGGTCCCTGCCTTGCTGGCGGTAGGCATGTCTCCGGCTCAGGCCCTGGCAACCAACAAGCTACAGGCCTGCGGCGGCTCGGTTTCAGCCTCTCTCTATTTCATTCGCCGCAAGGTGGTCAGCCTTGCCGATCAGAAGCTCAATATTCTGATGACCTTTATCGGCTCTACCTGCGGCGCATTGCTGGTGCAGCACGTGAAGTCCGATATTTTGCGCCAGATCCTGCCGCTGCTGATTATCGGCATCGGGCTCTATTTCCTGCTGATGCCAAAGCTCGGGGAAGAAGACCGGCAGCGCCGCCTGCACGGTTTGCCGTTCGCGTTAATTGCCGGGGGCTGCGTCGGTTTTTATGATGGCTTCTTTGGCCCCGGCGCCGGGTCGTTTTACGCGCTGGCCTTTGTGACGCTTTGCGGCTTCAACCTCGCCAAATCCACCGCCCACGCGAAAGTCCTGAACGCCACCTCCAATCTTGGCGGGCTGCTGCTGTTTATCATCGGCGGCAAGGTGATTTGGGGCACCGGCTTTGTGATGATGGCCGGGCAATTTTTAGGGGCGAGGGCGGGTTCGCGCCTCGTCTTAAGTAAAGGGCAGCAGCTGATTCGCCCAATGATTGTCGTTGTTTCGGCGGTAATGAGCGCCAAGCTGCTGTATGACAGCCACGGACCGGAAATTCTCCATTGGTTAGGGATAGCCTGAAATGAATGATGTCACTATGAGCAAACAACACCATTACCAGGAACTGATTGATGTGTTCGATAGCTGCTTCCTGGTAGAGTTTAATACCCGCTTGATCAAGGGCGATGACGAGCCTATTTATCTGCCTGCGGATGACGAATTGCCGTATAACCGCATCGTCTTCGCGCACGGCTATTACGCCAGCGGAATGCATGAGATTTCCCACTGGTGCGTGGCGGGCGCAGAGCGCCGCAAGCTGGTGGACTTCGGTTACTGGTATTGCCCGGACGGGCGAGACGCCGAAACCCAGGGCAAGTTCGAAGATGTGGAAGTGAAGCCGCAGGCGCTGGAGTGGATGCTCAGCACTGCCGCGGGCTTCCCGTTTAACGTCAGCTGCGACAACCTGAGCGGCGATTTTGAGCCTGACCGCATTGCGTTTCAGCGCCGGGTTCATGCCCAGGTTATGACTTATCTGAAAGACGGGATCCCCGAGCGCCCGGCTCGTTTGATTGACGCGCTAAGGGCGTATTATGGCACCCCTGCGCTCGAAGCCGGGCAGTTTGCCTGGCCAGAAGACCTAAACTAAAAATCACCTGTATGAAGAGGATGTATGATGATCGCGGAATTTGAGTCACGTATTTTGGCGTTGATTGATGAGATGGTGGAGCACGCCAGTGACGACGACCTGTTTGCCAGCGGTTATCTGCGTGGGCACCTGACTCTGGCGGTAGCCGAACTGGAAAACGGCGACGACCATACGCCAGATGCGCTGCATGTGGTGGTGAGCGATAGCCTGCAAAAGGCGATTCAGGCCGGTGAGCTTTCGCCGCGTGACCAGGCGCTGGTGTTGGGCATGTGGGAAACGCTTTTCGAGAAGGCGAAGTTTTAACCCTCACCCTAACCCTCTCCCTAAAAGGGAGAGGGGATAAAAGCGTTATAGAGGAGCTGATGAGGGGAACATCACTTCACCGCTTTTCCTTTCAATAGCTTTCTTACCCACAGCCGATTCGGGTTCAGCGCCGCGAGCGTGACTGCATCCAGCGGAATAGGTTCTTCACTCATCTGCGCAGCCAGAATCTCAGAAGCCAGCGGCGCGCTACACAGCCCGCGTGAGCCCAATGCACCCAGCATATAAAGATTGCCGTAAACCGGTGCAGGCTCTGCGTTTGCACGATCCTCGGCCAGCCCGATATATTGCTCAAGCGTGGCGTCATAATCTGGCACACTGCCCACCATTGGAAGGTGGTCGCGCGAAGCGCAGCGCACGCCACAGCGGGCTTCGTTGGCTGAAACGTCCACTTCTTTTGCCCATTCGGCATTCGGCAGGCAGTCGAGCAGGCGCTGACGATTATGCTGCTGATCTTCTGCATTCCAGGTCATTTCATCCCGGCCACGGTGATAGCTGGCGCCAATACAATGCTGCTGGTTTTGCGGGTTGACCGGCGTCAGATAGCCGTCGTAGCACAGCACCTGGCGGAGCTGGCTTAATCCCGGCGTGGTAGGAATATGGCTGACCTGGCCGCCGACGGAATACACCGGCAGGCTTTGCGTTTGTGTAAACCTGCTGATTTGGTGACCGTTGGCCAGCACAACAGCGGCATGCTGAGCGGTATCCTGCTGGGCAAAATCTATCTTCCAACCACCATTCGCTGTCGTTAAGTCGGTCACCCGGTATCCATAATGAATCTTCAACCCTTGCTGTTCGGCTAGCGCAAGAGCGCCGGCGGTAAGCTGTGCCGGGTAGAGCCAGCCGCCCAGCGGATAGCTGATGCCACCGCACTGCGTGTCCACGCCACAGGTTTGCGCCACCGTTTCAGCATCCACCGCCTTCGCCAGTAAGTCTGGCAGGTTCAGGCCGAGCATCTGTTCGATTTTATGGGCGCTTTTTTCATCCCAGGCGAGCTGGGTTACGCCGCACCAGGCATGATCAAAAGTTACCGGAAGGGCATCGTACAGTCGGCGTGCGAAGGTGAAGGCCGCCGGGAAAAAGGTGGTTAGCGCCGCATCATGCGCGGTTAGCAGCGGGTAAAGTGCGCCCTGACGGTTGCCGGATGCGCCTTGGGCCGGGGTTTCATCCTCGCAATACAGGGTGACCTTCCAGCCTCGACGCAGCAGCGCCAGGGCGAGCAGGGCACTGGCAATGCCGCCGCCAATAATCGCGGTTTCACGTTCACTTGTGCCAGGGCGAGCGTACCAGGGCGTGCGGGCAGGAGTATCCACAGGCTGTTGTAGAGATCCAACTAGCATTTCGCGTTTGCGGCCAAACCCTTTGCTACGCGTCACGGTGAAGCCCGCTTCAATTAAGCCACGGCGTACAAAGCCTGCGGAGGTAAAGGTCGCCAGCGTGCCCCCAGGGCGAGCCATGCGAACCATGGTCTGGAAGAGCTGCTGCGTCCACATATCCGGGTTTTTGGAGGGCGCGAAGCCATCCAGGAACCAGGCATCGACCTGCTGATTAAGGGTGTCATCTAACTGAGATATCAGCTCGTTAATATCGCCAAACCACAGGTCAAGCGTGATGCGGCCATTGTCCAGCAGCAGGCGGTGGCAGCCGGGAATCGGCAGCGGCCATTGTTGCTGGAGCTCGGTGGCGAAGCGACTGAGCTCTGGCCAGTGCTGATGGGCCAGCGTCAGATCGGCGGCGGTCAGGGGAAATTTTTCAAAACTGATAAAATGCAGCCGTTTTAAGCAGGCATCTTCACGTTTCACACAAAATTCATCGAACGCCTGCCATAAAGTCAAAAAGTTAAGGCCGGTACCAAACCCACTTTCTGCGACCACAAAAAGCGGTCTTTCGTGGGTTGCAAAGCGTTCAGGGAGATGGTTTCCGCCGAGGAAGACGTATCGCGTCTCTTCCAGTCCGTTATCGTTAGAGAAGTAAACGTCGTCAAAATCTCGGGATACAGGTGTACCTTCTTCGTTAAAACCGAGGTTGGCGGATTGTATAGGGGAATGTTTCACGTAAGTTGCTCGTCTGACAGGCAGTGGCACGATCATAACGGTGTGAGCGGAGCGGCGCAAATTTCCACACAATTTGGCTGATCGGACTTGTTCGGCTTACAACTGTACGCTATTGTGCGACACGAAATCCTACATAGTGCAGTGAACGAGGTATTTGAATGAAACGTGCAGTGATTACTGGCCTGGGCATTGTTTCCAGCATTGGTAATAACCAGCAGGAAGTCCTGGCATCTCTGCGAGAAGGACGCTCAGGGATCACTTTCTCGGAAGAGTTTAAAGACGCGGGAATGCGTAGCCACATCTGGGGTAACGTCAAGCTGGATACAACTGGTTTGATTGACCGTAAAGTGGTTCGTTTCATGAACGATGCCTCTATCTATGCCTATCTCTCCATGCGTGAAGCGATTGCCGATGCAGGCCTGAGCGAAGAGGTTTACCAGAACAACCCACGCGTTGGTCTGATTGCCGGTTCCGGCGGCTCTTCTAAAGCGCAGGTCTTTGGTGCTGACGCCATGCGTAGCCCGCGCGGCCTGAAAGCCGTGGGTCCTTACGTGGTGACCAAAGCCATGGGCTCTGCGGTTTCCGCTTGCCTGGCAACGCCGTTCAAAATTCATGGGGTGAACTACTCCATAAGCTCTGCCTGTGCAACTTCCGCCCACTGTATCGGTAACGCGGTAGAGCAGATTCAGCTCGGTAAACAAGACATCGTCTTTGCCGGCGGCGGCGAAGAGCTGGGCTGGGAAATGGCGTGTGAGTTCGATGCGATGGGCGCGCTGTCCACCAAGTACAACGAAACTCCAGAAAAAGCTTCCCGTACCTATGACGCGCACCGCGACGGCTTCGTCATCGCAGGCGGCGGCGGTATGGTTGTGGTTGAAGAACTGGAGCACGCGCTGGCTCGTGGTGCACACATCTACGCTGAAATCGTTGGCTACGGCGCAACGTCTGACGGCGCAGACATGGTTGCCCCATCCGGTGAAGGCGCGGTGCGCTGCATGAAGATGGCGATGCACGGCGTTGATACGCCAATCGACTACCTGAACTCCCACGGTACTTCTACTCCGGTAGGCGACGTGAAAGAGCTGGGTGCGATTCGTGAAGTGTTCGCCGATCACAGCCCGGCGATCTCTGCGACCAAAGCCATGACCGGCCACTCTCTGGGCGCCGCGGGCGTACAGGAAGCCATCTATTCTCTGCTGATGCTTGAACACGGCTTCATCGCGCCAAGCATTAACGTGGAAGCGCTGGACGAACAGGCTGCTGGCCTGAACATCGTCACTAAAGCGACTGATGCAGCGCTGACCACCGTGATGTCCAACAGCTTCGGCTTCGGCGGTACTAACGCCACGCTGGTGATGCGTAAGCTTAACGCTTAATCGCCAAAATCATTCAGAATGGGGCACCTGCGGGGGCCCCATTTTTTTGCCCATTGTTCAGCATTGACAGCCGGTTAACCGAAAGGCACTATGCATTCCCCTCCATTATCATTATTGATAATGCGTAAGCGTTTAACGTTAACCAACGCACCCTGTCATCTGAACACTCAGAGGAAAGGGCGCGGGGTAACTTGCGCCTTGCTCTGAATTTATGGAGTAAGCAGTATGTCTGCAGTACCTGATTCCACTCTTAAAACGTCGAAATCGGCAAATACATCACTTTTCAGAATTACCTTTGCGGTCTTTCTTACCTATATGACGGTTGGCCTGCCGCTGCCCGTTATCCCGCTTTTTGTTCATCAGCAGTTGGGTTACGGCAACATGATGGTTGGCGTGGCGGTGGGCATTCAGTTTCTCGCCACCGTATTGACCCGGGGCTACGCGGGGCGACTCGCCGACCAAATGGGCGCTAAACGCTCCGTCCTGCAAGGAATGTTTGCCTGCGGGCTGGCGGGCGCGGCCTACCTGCTCGCCGCGCTATTGCCGGTAGAGCCAGCGGTGAAGTTTGCCTTGCTGATCGTTGGGCGGCTGATTCTTGGCTTTGGTGAAAGCCAGCTGCTGACCGGCAACCTGACCTGGGGATTGGGGCTGGTTGGCCCGGGGCGTTCGGGTAAGGTGATGTCCTGGAATGGGATGGCGATTTACGGCGCGCTGGCCGCCGGAGCACCCCTCGGACTGATGCTTAACAGCCAGTGGGGTTTTGTGGCGCTGGGCGTGACAACCATTGCTTTGCCGCTGATTGGGCTGCTGTTTAACGGCACCGTGAAACCTGTTCCGGCCCATAAAGGCGAGCGGCCTTCGTTATTGACCGTGATTGGACTTATCTGGCAGCCGGGGCTGGGTCTCGCGCTGCAGGGCGTCGGCTTTGCGGTTATCGGCACCTTTGTTTCGCTCTATTTTGCCGCAAACGGCTGGGCCCATGCAGGCTTCACGTTGACGGCTTTTGGCGGCGCTTTTGTACTGGTGCGCGTGCTGTTTGGCTGGATGCCCGATCGCTACGGCGGCGTGCGCGTGGCGCTGTTTTCCCTTGGGGTTGAAACAGTGGGTTTGCTGCTGCTCTGGCACGCGCCTGGAGCCTGGACCGCGCTGCTGGGTGCGGCGCTGACCGGCTGCGGTTGTTCGCTTATATTCCCCGCGCTCGGCGTTGAAGTGGTTAAGCTTGTTCCGCCTCAGGTGCGCGGCACGGCACTGGGCGGCTATGCTGCTTTCCAGGATATTTCATACGGTGTCACCGGACCGCTGACCGGAATTCTGGCAACGTCTATGGGCTATTCGTCGGTGTTTATGGCCGGGGCCGTTTCTGCGGTGCTGGGGATTGCCGTGACGCTGGTGGCGTTCAGGAAGTAGGTTTGCTTGTTGCCCGTTTTTTCCCTCTCCTTTTGGGAGAGGGTTGGGGTGAGGAACTAGATCACCAGCCAGAGCAAAATCATCACCACGACCAGCGCGATCAACGCCAGACCAGGTCTCGCGCTCAGCGTCTTTATCGGCTCGATAATTGCGCTAAACATCGGGTTGTAGATCGGCTTAATATCACGCACTTCAATCGTAGCTGGCTGGCGCTCGGCACGTTTTAAAAACACCTGATTGAGAATGTCCTGTACCTGCGCGGTCGTTAATACCGTTTGCGGCGTGGCCTGGAAGCGCTGCTGGCTGTAATCCACCATCTCTTTCCACTCCTGCGGCTCAAGCGGCTGCTTTAGGGCCGCCTGCACGCTGTGCAAAGTAGGCGCAGACTGCTGGCTCAGCGTTTGCCTTGCCTGGAGCCAGGTTGTCAGCAAAGCAAAGTGCTTAGCCGGAATGAGTTCACCGGTTTTCACGCCGGACAGCTCCAGCATTGACTGCCAGATCTGTTTGCCGGACTCGCCCGTTGCCGCGGCGAGTTTGGTGACAAGCTGGTTCAGGCTGTTGTGCTCGGCGGGGAGCAGCGGGCGGTCGGTGGCCGGGCGCTGCTGCGGCTGAGGAATGGCGAGCTGGTTGTTTTGCAGCAGCGTCAGCACGGTTTTGAGCTGGTCCGGCGTGAGCTGGCTCAGCGCCGTCTGGCCAAACTGCTGGCGGATAAAGTCGCTCACCGCCTGGCGGTTATTGCCCTGGGGCAGCAAATCGCTCAGTTGCTGAATGATCTGACGCGTTGCCAGCGTGGTTTGCGCACTGGTCAGGCGCTGATTCAGGTTCTGCTCAGCGGCGGGGAAATGCCGAGACAGCAGCGGCGTCTCGCTTTTGAGTCCCAGATCGTGCTTAAGGCCCGCCCACACTTCAGCGCTCTGCTGTTGGCTAAGCGCAATGATCCGGGTGATCAGGCGCTCCAGCACGGTACGTTGCTGGGTGGAAAGCGGCTGTTCGCCGGCGGCAGAAGGTGCGGAGGGAGGTTCCCCCGGAGGACGCGGCGTGGCGCCCTGAATGGGTTGCATTATTAAATGATCCTTAAGTGCGACAAAACATTCGCAAGTAGTTCGTTATGCCCGGACGTCAGATTATGGCACACTATCCGGCCTTATCTCGACGATTAACAGACAGGTACTCAGGTGAAAATCCTCGTTGATGAAAATATGCCCTATGCCCGCGAACTTTTCAGCCGCCTGGGCGAGGTGACTGCTGTGCCGGGGCGTCCGATTCCGGTGGATGCGTTAACGGATGCTGACGCGTTGATGGTTCGTTCGGTCACCAAAGTGAATGCCGAACTGCTGGACGGTAAAGGGATCAAATTTGTCGGGACGGCCACGGCCGGAACCGATCACGTTGATGAAGCGTATTTGCAAAGTGCCGGGGTGGCTTTCTCTGCCGCTCCTGGATGCAACGCGATTGCCGTGGTTGAGTATGTGTTCTCCTCCTTATTGATGCTGGCCGAACGCGATGGTTTTGAGCTGAAAAACCGGACAGTCGGTATCGTCGGCGTGGGTAACGTTGGTTCCCGTCTTCAGGCGCGTCTGGAAGCCTGGGGCGTGCGCACCTTACTGTGCGATCCGCCACGAGCCGATCGCGGTGACGAAGGCGATTTCGTTTCGCTGGAAACGCTGGTGCAGGAAGCCGACGTCATCACCTTCCATACGCCACTGTTTAAATCCGGCGAGTATAAAACGCTGCATCTGGCGGACGAGGCGCTGATTAGCCGCCTGAAGCCTGGCGCTATTCTGATTAATGCCTGTCGTGGCCCGGTAGTGGACAACAACGCATTGCTGAAATGCTTAAAAGCAGGGCAGAATCTCAGCGTTGTGCTGGACGTCTGGGAGCCGGAGCCGGATCTCAACGTCGAGTTGCTCGACAAGGTCGATATTGGCACGGCTCACATTGCGGGCTATACGCTTGAAGGTAAGGCTCGCGGCACCACGCAGGTCTTTGAAGCCTTTAGCGATTTTATCGGCCAGTCTCAGACAGTGGCGCTGGATTCACTTCTGCCTGCGCCGGAGTTTGGCCGCATCACGCTGGCAGGCCCGCTCGATCAGCCCACGCTCAAAAGACTGGTGCATCTGGTGTATGATGTGCGCCGCGACGACGCGCCGCTGAGGAAGGTAGCCGGTCAGCCTGGTGAATTCGACAAGCTGCGTAAGAACTACCTGGAACGCCGCGAGTGGTCATCGCTGTATGTGCAGTGTGACGATGCCGACGCGGCAGGCATGCTGCAAAAACTTGGCTTTAGCGCGGCACATCACCCGCTTCGCTAAGCAATTTCTTCTGGCTCCCTGGGGCGACGTCCTGGGGAGCATCTGTTCTATTTTCTGGAGTAAACCAACATGTCCGAAGGCTGGAATATTGCCATTTTAGGCGCCACCGGTGCCGTAGGCTCAGCTTTGCTTGAACTGCTTGCTGAACGTCAGTTCCCGGTTGGTGAATTGTATGCCCTGGCGCGCGGCGAGAGCGCCGGTGAAAATCTGCGTTATGAAGGCAAAACTATCCTGGTGCGGGACGCGGCAGAGTTCGACTGGACGCAGGCTCAGCTGGCGTTCTTCGTAGCGGGCGTTGAAGCCTCCGCTCGCTATGTTGAAGAAGCGACCAACGCGGGCTGCCTGGTGATTGACTCAAGCGGTCTTTTCTCGCTTGAGCCGGATGTACCGCTGGTTGTGCCGGATGTGAACCCGTTCGTGCTGAGTGATTACCGTAACCGTAATCTGGTGGCCGTGGCGGACAGCCTGACCAGCCAACTGCTGAGCGCGTTGAAACCGTTGATTGAGCAGGGTGGCCTGTCACGTATTCAGGTGACCAGCCTGCTGTCTGCTTCTGCGCGCGGCAAAGTGGCCGTAGACGCGCTGGCCGGGCAAAGCGCCCGTCTGCTGAACGGCATTCCTATTGATGAAGAAGACCTGTTTGGCCGCCAGCTGGCGTTCAACATGCTGCCGCTAGTGCCGGACGCCGAAGGCAGCGTGCGGGAAGAGCGTCGCCTGGTGAATGAAGTGCGTAAAGTGCTGCAGGACGATGGCTTAATGATCTCCGCCAGCCTTGTGCAGTCGCCGGTGTTCTATGGCCATGCCCAAATCGTCAACTTTGAAGCGCTGCGCCCGCTGGCGGCAGAAGAAGCCCGCGATGCGTTTGCTCAGGCAGAAGATATTGAGCTGTCTGAAGAGGGAGAATTTCCGACTCAGGTGGCGGATGCGTCCGGTAGCGGCCATCTTTCTATTGGCTGCGTACACAACGATTACGGTATGCCGGAGCAAATCCAGTTCTGGTCAGTCGCCGATAACGTTCGCTTTGGCGGCGCGCTGATGGCGATAAAAACCGCTGAGAAACTGGTGCAGGAGTATATGTACTGATGTCCGAAGTGCTAAGCGAAATTCCGCTTCATAAAATCGCGCTCGGCATTGAGTACGACGGCAGTAAATATTACGGCTGGCAGCGCCAGAACGAAGTGCGCAGCGTGCAGGAAAAGCTGGAAAAAGCGCTGTCTCAGGTGGCCAATGAGCCGATTAACGTGTTTTGCGCAGGGCGTACCGATGCGGGCGTTCACGCCACGGGCCAGGTGGTGCATTTTGAAACCACCGCCGTGCGCAAAGATGCGGCCTGGACGATGGGCGTCAATACGAATTTGCCTGGTGACATCGCCGTGCGCTGGGTAAAAGATGTGCCGTCTGAGTTCCATGCCCGCTTTAGCGCCACGGCTCGCCGCTATCGCTACGTGATTTATAATCACCGCCTGCGTCCGGCCATTTTGCAGCAGGGCGTAACCCATTTTCACCTGCCTCTGGATGCGGATAAAATGCACCGCGCCGCCCAGAGCCTGTTGGGGGAAAATGACTTTACCTCGTTCCGTGCGGTGCAGTGCCAGTCCCGCACCCCATGGCGCAATATGATGCACATTACGGTAAACCGCTACGGCGCTTACATCGTGGTGGACATTAAGGCCAACGCTTTTGTGCACCACATGGTGCGTAACATCGTCGGGAGCCTGATGGAAGTCGGCTGCGGTAACCAGGCAGAAACCTGGATGGCCGATCTGCTGGCAATGAAGGACCGCACTAAGGCCGCTGCCACCGCGAGGGCGGAAGGGCTGTACCTGGTGTCGGTGGATTATCCCGACCACTTTGCGCTGCCGCGTCTGCCGATGGGGCCGCTTTTTTTAGCCGATTGATTGCTGCTTAAGAAAGGATACTTTGATGGATTTCATCCGTTTTATCATCGACTTCATTTTGCATATCGACGTGCATCTGGCCGAGCTAGTGGCACAATACGGCGTCTGGGTTTACGCTATTTTGTTCCTGATTTTGTTCTGCGAAACCGGGCTGGTAGTTACGCCGTTTTTACCGGGTGATTCACTGCTGTTTGTGGCGGGCGCGCTGGCGTCGCTGGAAACCAACGACCTGAACGTGCATTACATGGTCATTTTGATGGTGATTGCCGCCATCATCGGCGATGCGGTGAACTACACTATCGGGCGGCTGTTTGGTGAGAAGTTGTTCAGTAATCCGAATTCAAAAATCTTCCGCCGCAGTTATCTCGATAAAACTCACGCTTTTTACGAGCGTCACGGCGGAAAAACGATTATCCTCGCGCGCTTCGTGCCGATTGTGCGAACCTTCGCACCGTTTGTCGCCGGGATGGGGCACATGTCCTATCGCCATTTTGCGTTCTATAACGTCGTCGGCGCACTGCTGTGGGTCTTGCTGTTCACCTACGCGGGCTACCTGTTCGGTAACCTGCCGGTGGTACAGGAAAACCTGAAGCTGCTGATTGTGGCAATTATCGTGGTGTCGATTTTGCCTGGCGTGGTGGAAGTTATCCGCCACAAACGCGCGGCGTCGCGGCAGTCAAAATAATACGTGGCAGCGGTTCGACCACTTTTTTATCCAAAGTCGTGGGCCGTTGTGTTTTAATGAGCACCATTTATGGTCTGGGGCAGGGAAAAACTGCCGCAGAAAAGCTGGTATCGACCAGGTTCAAGCAGAAAGGTCATCAATGAGCTGGATTGAACGAATTCTCAATAAGAGCAATATTACTCCCACCCGCAAGGCGAGCATCCCTGAAGGGGTGTGGACCAAGTGCGACAGCTGCGGCCAGGTCCTGTACCGCGCCGAGCTGGAACGCAATCTTGGCGTCTGCCCTAAGTGCGATCACCACATGCGTATGTCGGCCCGCGATCGCCTGCATAGCCTGTTAGATGAAGGCACAATGGTGGAATTGGGGAGCGAGCTTGAGCCAAAAGATTTGCTGAAGTTCCGTGACTCCAAGAAGTACAAAGATCGTCTGGTTAGCGCGCAGAAAGAGACCGGCGAGAAAGACGCGCTGGTTGTCATGAAAGGCACCCTGCACGGTATGCCTGTTGTGGCTGCGGCCTTCGAGTTCGCCTTTATGGGCGGCTCAATGGGCTCCGTAGTTGGTGCGCGTTTTGTTCGTGCCGTTGAGCAGGCGCTGGAAGACAACTGCCCGATGGTGTGCTTCTCCGCTTCCGGCGGGGCGCGTATGCAGGAAGCGCTGATGTCGCTGATGCAGATGGCGAAAACCAGCGCTGCGCTGGCAAAAATGCAGGAACGCGGTCTGCCGTATATCTCCGTGCTGACTGACCCAACCATGGGCGGCGTTTCCGCAAGCTTCGCGATGCTGGGTGACCTGAACATTGCCGAGCCGAAAGCGCTGATTGGCTTTGCCGGTCCACGCGTTATCGAGCAGACCGTTCGTGAAAAACTGCCGCCGGGCTTTCAGCGCAGTGAGTTCCTGATCGAAAAAGGCGCTATCGACATGATCGTTCGTCGTCCGGAAATGCGCCTGAAACTGGCGAGCATCCTGGCGAAGTTTATGAATCTGCCAGCGCCAAACCCGGAAGCCCCGCGTGAGCCCATCGTGGTTCCGCCAGCACCGGAACAGGGTCAAGAGGCCTGATTCGCAACTAAGGGCAGGCCAGCAGGTTCTGCCCTTTTCTTTATGTGCATGTTAAGTGGGCATCATGGACAAAGACCTTATTCCTCAAGCCACGTCGCCCCTGGCCACGTGGCTTTGCTATCTTGAAAACCTTCATTCCACCACTATCGATATGGGCCTTGAGCGCATCAGCAACGTTGCGCGCAAGCTTGATGTCCTGAAACCTGCGCCAACGGTCTTTACCGTGGCCGGCACGAACGGGAAAGGCACAACCTGTCGTACGCTTGAAACCGCGCTGATGGCCGACGGCTATCGAGTAGGGGTTTATAGCTCCCCGCATCTGGTGCGTTACACCGAGCGCGTGCGCATTCAGGGTGAAGAGTTGCCTGAAGCCCTGCATACCGCCTCGTTTGCCGAAATTGAGGCCGCTCGCGGAGATATTTCCTTAACCTATTTTGAATACGGAACGCTCTCGGCCTTGCTATTGTTTAAGCAGCAGGCGGTAGACGTGGTGATTCTTGAGGTAGGCCTTGGCGGGCGTCTGGATGCCACTAATATTGTGGATTCCGATGTGGCTGTGGTCACCAGCATTGCGCTCGATCACACCGACTGGCTTGGCCCGGACCGTGAGAGCATTGGCCGTGAAAAAGCCGGTGTCTTCCGCAGAGATAACCCTGCGGTTGTGGGCGAGCCAGATATGCCACAGACGATTGCCGATGTGGTGCAGGAGAAGGGCGCGCAATTACTGCGCCGCGGCGTTGACTGGGATTATGAAGTTAACGGCACAGGCTGGACGTTCCGGGACGCTAACGGCGAGCTTAAAGATCTGCCGCTGCCGCTGGTGCCACAGCCCAATGCCGCCACGGCGCTGGCCGCTTTACGTGCCAGCAAACTGAACGTGAGTGAAAACGCGATACGTTATGGCATCGAACATGCCACGCTGCCGGGGCGTTTCCAGATTGTGTCTCAGGCACCGCGCGTGATTCTTGATGTTGCCCATAACCCTCACGCGGCGGCTTATCTTGCGGGTCGCCTGGCGGCGTTACCAAAACAGGGACGCGTGTTGGCGGTGATTGGCATGCTACACGATAAAGACATAGCCGGAACGCTTGCCTGTTTGTCGCCTCAGGTCGATAGCTGGTATTGTGCTCCGCTGGAAGGGCCACGAGGCGCAAGCGCAGAGCAGCTTATGGCCCATCTTGGTCACGGCAAAGCATTTGCAACCGTGGCGGACGCATGGCATGCAGCCATGGCGGATGCGACGGCCGAAGATACCGTGCTGGTGTGTGGTTCGTTCCACACGGTGGCCCATGTAATGGAAGTACTGGACGCGGGGAGAGCAGGTGGCGAGTAAGTTTCAAAACCGATTAGTCGGAACCATTATTCTGGTCGCACTGGGCGTTATTGTGCTGCCGGGTCTGCTGGACGGGCAGAAAAAACATTATCAGGATGAGTTCGCGGCCATTCCTTTGGTGCCAAAACCTGGAGACAGCGACGAGCCTGATATGCTGCCGGCGGCTACTCAGGCTTTGCCAGCGCAGCCGCCGGAAGGCGCGGCGGAAGAGGTAAGGGCGGGCGCTTCCGTACCGCCGGGGCTGAACAGCGGGGCTATCCCGAATGAAGGCTCTGCGGGCGTTGACGAAGTGCCTGTCGCGCGCGAACAGCCTAAGCCGCAGCCCGTGCAGGAAAAACCAAAGCCTAAGCCAGTGGAAAAACCACAGCCTAAATCTGCCGCTGATGATAACACTGGCCAGCAGCTTGCGATGGCCTCCGAACAGCCGTCGAAGGCGGAAAAAACTGCCGACAAAGCCCCGACCGGGCAAGCCTATGTGGTGCAGCTTGGCGCATTGAAAAATGCGGACAAAGTGAATGAGATTGTTGGTAAACTGCGCGGGGCCGGGTTCAAGGTTTACACCTCGCCGACCACGCCTGTGCAGGGGAAAATTACCCGTATTCTGGTCGGGCCGGATGCCTCGAAAGATAAGCTGAAGTCTTCGTTGGGCGAACTGAATTCCCTTTCTGGTCTGAACGGCGTGGTGATGAATTACTCGCCTCGCTAATAGCCCTCTCCCTTCCCTGGAAGGGAGAGAGGAAAATATCGCACCATACTATTCCCTTGACCCCTTGGGGAGAGGGTGAGGGGAAAAACGACGGTACATCGTCGCTTCCCCCCAACGGAATGAAGGCAAAACAGGCACTTTTTTAATGGCGTTGATGCTTTTTTCAACGCCATTATTTATTTACGCGGGGGAAGGAAATCCCTACGCAAACGTTTTCTTTTTCTGTTAGAATTCGCCCCGAACTGGACGTCAGGGCAATTTATCACGAGATTTTTTCATGATCTGGATAGATTACGCCATCATTGCGGTTATCGGTTTTTCTTGTCTGGTAAGCGTAATACGTGGGTTTGTGAAGGAAGCGTTATCGCTTGTGACCTGGGGATGTGCTTTCTTTGTCGCCAGTCATTACTACACTTATCTGTCAGTCTGGTTCACTGGCTTTGAAGACGAACTGGTACGTAATGGGATAGCTATCGCGGTGCTGTTTATCGCGACGCTGATTGTCGGTGCGATAGTCAATTATGTGATTAGCGCGCTGGTGCAAAAAACCGGCCTGTCGGGTACAGACAGGGTGTTGGGGATCTGCTTTGGCGCCTTGCGTGGCGTACTGATCGTCTCCGCCATTCTGTTCTTCCTGGATACCTTTACCGGTTTTTCAAAAAGCGATGACTGGCAAAAGTCGCAGCTTATCCCGCAATTCAGTTTCATCATCAGATGGTTCTTTGACTATCTGCAAAGCTCGTCAAGTTTCTTGCCCCGCTAATCGTAGCGGGGGGTGTGGCTTAATGAGGAAAAGACAACATGTGCGGTATTGTCGGTATCGCCGGTTTCATGCCGGTAAACCAGTCGATTTATGATGCGTTAACGGTGCTTCAGCACCGTGGCCAGGATGCCGCAGGCATCGTCACCATCGACGCGTTAAATTGCTTCCGTCTGCGTAAAGCGAATGGCCTGGTGAGCGATGTGTTTGAAGCCCGTCACATGCAGCGTCTGCAGGGGAATATGGGTATTGGCCACGTGCGTTACCCCACCGCCGGCAGTTCCAGCGCTTCTGAAGCTCAGCCTTTCTACGTCAACTCGCCTTACGGGATTACGCTGGCGCATAACGGTAATCTGACCAATGCCCACGAGCTGCGCAAAAAGCTGTTTGAAGAAAAGCGCCGCCACATTAACACCACCTCTGATTCTGAAATCCTGCTCAATATCTTCGCCAGCGAGCTGGATAGCTTCCGCCATTATCCGCTGGAAGCAGACAACATTTTTGCCGCTATCGCCGCCACTAACCGCCAGATTCGCGGCGCTTACGCCTGCGTGGCGATGATTATCGGCCACGGCATGGTTGCCTTCCGCGACCCGAACGGCATCCGCCCGCTGGTGATCGGCAAACGCGATCTGGGCGATGGCCGCACCGAATACATGGTGGCCTCCGAGAGCGTGGCGCTGGACACTCTGGGCTTTGAATTCCTGCGTGATATCGCGCCGGGCGAAGCAGTTTACATTACCGAGAAAGGCCAGCTGTTCACCCGCCAGTGCGCCGACAACCCGGTCAGCAATCCTTGCCTGTTCGAGTACGTCTATTTTGCTCGCCCGGACTCCTTCATCGACAAGATCTCCGTTTACAGCGCGCGCGTTGAGATGGGTAAAAAACTTGGCGAGAAAATTGCCCGCGAATGGGAAGACCTGGATATCGACGTGGTCATTCCGATTCCAGAAACCTCTTGCGATATCGCACTGGAAATCGCCCGCATTCTTGAGAAACCGTACCGCCAAGGGTTTGTGAAAAACCGCTACGTGGGCCGCACGTTCATCATGCCTGGTCAGCAGCTGCGCCGTAAATCCGTGCGCCGCAAGCTGAACGCCAACCGCGCTGAATTCCGCGATAAGAACGTGCTGCTGATAGATGACTCCATCGTGCGCGGCACCACCTCTGAGCAGATTATCGAGATGGCGCGTGAAGCTGGAGCCAAAAAAGTTTACCTGGCATCCGCTGCACCGGAAATTCGCTTCCCTAACGTGTACGGCATCGACATGCCAAGCGCCAATGAGCTGATTGCTCACGGCCGCGAAGTGGATGAAATTCGCCAGATCATCGGCGCTGACGGCCTGATTTTCCAGGATCTGGACGATCTGATCGAAGCGGTACGCGTGGAAAACCCGGACATCACCCAGTTCGAATGCTCCGTCTTTAACGGCATCTACGTGACGAAAGACGTTGACCACAAATACCTGCAGTATCTCGAATCTTTGCGTAACGACGACTCTAAAGCGCTGGCGCGTCAGAACGAAGCGGAAAACTTAGAGATGCACAACGAAGGCTAAGCTAAGCCGCCCTCGTTTACAGGCCCACGGTTTACCCCGTGGGCTTTTTTATGCCCGATGCACAGAGAGACAAATTGTGGTTGGTTTTTCATTCTATCATTCCATTACTTTATGGAATGATAGATGGAAGAGTGAATGTCAGACATTACGAGTCAAAATGCCTCCTGGGCCACGCTGCTTAGCGGCCATAACGGGCTGCGATCCCTGGCACTCGCCGGCGGTGTGGCGCTGCATGCCATTAATATTTATATCGTCACCACGATTTTGCCGACCGTCATTCAGGAGATTGGCGGCCTGGCCTGGTATGCGTGGAACACCACGCTCTTTGTCGCCGCGTCGATTGTAGGCTCCGCCGTCTCTGCGAAGCTGATTGCGCGGCAGGGCGCGGCGATGGCCTACCTGTCGGCCCTGCTGATGTTTTCCTGCGGGGCGGTAATCTGCGCGCTGGCACCCTCCATGCCGGTCATGCTCCTGGGGAGAGTGGTGCAGGGACTCGGAGGTGGTGTGTTGTTTGCGCTGAGCTACGCGCTGATCCGCGTCGCCTTTGAGGCTCCGCTATGGTCCCGGGCTATGGCGCTGGTTTCCGGCATGTGGGGTATCGCAACCCTATGCGGCCCGGCGATCGGCGGTGTTTTCGCGGAGATCGGCGAATGGCGCCTTGCGTTTTGGGCGTTGCTGCCGATAGCCGCCGTGCTTGCCCTGATTGTGATGGTGCAATTTAGGAGCATGTCGAAGCCTGAAGCCGGTGAGGCACGATTGCCCGTACTTACCATCTCACTGTTGGTCCTGTCTGTGCTAGCCATTTCCCTCGCCGGGCTGGGCGGCTCTTTGGCCCTGAATATCTCCGGAATAGCTGTTGGTCTGGGGCTAGGGTGGCTCATCGCTCGCCTGGACAGCAGGCCGGAGGCGGCAAAATTGCTGCCTCGCGGCGCTTATTCCCCGACGCGCGGTATTGGCCTGCTTTATGCGATGATGGCGCTGCTGGTCATTGGCCTGACGACGGAAATTTACGTGCCATACTTTCTGCAGCTCATCCATCTATTCAGCCCGTTGTCTGCCGGTTATTTGACGGCAATGATGGCCGGTGGCTGGACGCTGGCGGCGCTTTGTAGCGCTTCAGTCAGTTCAAAAATGTCGCAGCGGATAATCTGCGTCGGGCCGCTGGTGGTGCTTGTGTCGTTGGTCACGCTGTCCATTATTATGCCGACACCTTTTAACGGCCCGGCGGGCGTGGTTGCCTGCGGTACGGCGCTGGCGGGCGTTGGGTTCGGGATTGGTCTTGCCTGGCCTCATCTTTTAACGAAGGTATTTCAGGCGGCACCGCCCGGGGAAGAAACGCTGGCGTCCGCCTCCATTACTACCGTGCAGCTTTACGCGACGGCGCTCGCCGCCGCCCTGGCCGGGGTTATTACTAACGGGGCCGGCATCACCTCACCCGGAGGGGTTGAAGGGGCCAGCGCGGCCAGTATGGCGTTGTTTGGGGTCTTCGCTTTGGCGCCGGCCGGTGCGACGCTTTTAGCAATACGCCTGAGTCGGCAGGCCAGGTGATATCTGTCACTTTAGGGGCGGCAATGCTAACATCGGCGGCGTTTGGCGGATAACGGGCAGCGTGGATGAAAAAAGTGATGGGGAGCCCGCAGGGCCAACTAGAAATACTGGCAGGTCTTGCTCGCGCGATGGCGCATCCCCATCGTCTTGCCTTGCTGGAGGCTGTTTTTCAGCACGAAAGTTCAGTTGAGCAACTGGCAGAGACAACCGGCCTTTCCGTGACCAATACCTCCCAGCATTTACAGCAGCTCAGGCGGGCCGGGTTCGTACAGTCGCGGCGCGTCGGGAAGCAGGTTTTTTACCGCGAAGGCGAAGGGCCGGTGGCAAACGTGCTCTCAGCTCTGCACAATTTTAATACCTGGCAGCACAGCGAAATGCAGCGCGTTGCGACGGAGAGTCTCTACAACCCGCAGCGGCTGGAGGGGGTTTCCATTGAAGCGCTGCTGGCCAGGCTGGAGCAGGGCGCGTTGTTGCTGGATGTTCGCTCCGCGGAAGATTATTCCGCCGGCCATATCCCCGGTGCGCTGAATATTCCGCTGGAGAAGCTGGAGCAGCACCTGTCTGATTTACCTCGCGACAGGGATATTCTGGCCTACTGCGGCGGGCGTTTCTGCGTACTTTCCAGACAGGCAGTGGCGTTTCTGCGCCAGAAAGACTTTATGGTGCAGCGCGTGGATGATGGTTTTCCTGGCTGGCAGGCGGCCGGGTTGCGAGTTGAGTCGAAATGGTCATCCTGAAAGGGTGAGAAAAGGTGATGAATGAAACGACTGATTGTCGGTATTTCCGGCGCCAGCGGCGCCATTTACGGGGTGCGTTTACTGCAAATCCTGCAGCAGCTGCCGGAGGTAGAAAGCCACCTGGTGATGAGCAACGCGGCGCGTCAGACGCTGGCGCTGGAGACCGATTACTCACTGCGCGATGTTCAGGCGCTGGCAGATGTCGTGCATGATTCTCGTGATATTGCCGCCAGCATCTCCTCTGGTTCGTTTAAGACCATGGGGATGGCGGTGCTGCCGTGCTCGATTAAAACGCTGTCCGGCATCGTACACAGCTATACGGACGGGCTGCTGACCCGTGCGGCGGACGTGGTGCTTAAAGAGCGTCGCCCGCTGGTGCTTTGCATTCGCGAAACGCCGTTGCACCTCGGGCACCTGCGCCTGATGACCCAGGCGTCCGAGCTGGGCGCGGTGATCATGCCGCCGGTGCCGGCGTTTTATCATCGCCCGCAAACGCTGCAGGATATTGTCGACCAGACTGTCAACCGGGTGCTGGATCAGTTTGACCTTGAGCTGCCCGAAGACCTGTTCGTTCGCTGGGGTGAACACAAGTAATGCACTGCTGCGGTGCATCACAAAATGATTGCCTCATTATGGGGCAATTCTGCAACGCCGATCGCTTTTAGAAGATTTAATCCTCGAAAACCGCCTTCCCCTCTAGTCCCGCTTCCCAGACCTGCTATCTTTCAAACTAGCGCGAAGTTGCAACGTTTTATTAACATAAATCAGCGGCTTTTTTCCACGCAGGGAAAAGTGGCATGAGAACTGCAACTCTCCGTATGCAAAGGCATTACCACACAACAAGACATCACAAATAAGAAAGCCAAACTTGAGGGTATCGTATGAAGAAGTCGGTTCTTGCACTGTCTTTACTGCTCGGCCTGTCCAGCGCAGCCAGCGTGTTTGCAGCGATTCCGCAAAACGTCCGCATTGGTACCGACGCGACCTACGCGCCATTCTCTTCGAAAGACGCGAAAGGCGATTTTGTTGGGTTTGATATCGATCTGGGTAACGAACTTTGCAAGCGCATTCAGACCAAATGTACCTGGGTTGGCAGCGACTTTGATTCCCTGATCCCGTCGCTGAAAGCGAAGAAAATTGACGCCATTATATCGTCTCTGTCGATCACCGAAAAACGCCAGCAGGAGATCCTTTTCTCCAACAAGCTGTACGCGGCGGATTCCCGCCTGATCGCGGCCAAAGGCTCCCCGATTCAGCCGACGCTCGAATCGCTGAAAGGCAAGCACGTTGGGGTGCTGCAGGGCTCCATTCAGGAGACCTACGGCAACGCTGAATGGCGCCCGAAAGGCGTTGATGTGGTGGCCTACGCCAACCAGGATTTGATTTACTCTGACCTCGCTGCGGGGCGCCTGGATGCCGCATTCCAGGACGAAGTCGCCGGGAGCGAAGGCTTCCTGAAACAGCCTGCCGGGAAAGATTATGCCTTTGCCGGTCCGTCCGTGAAGGACAAGAAGTACTTTGGCGACGGGACCGGGATCGGCCTGCGTAAAGATGACACTGAGCTGAAGGCCGCATTCGACAAAGCGCTGGCCGAAATGCGTAAAGACGGGACTTACGACAAACTGGCGAAAAAGTACTTCGACTTTAATGTTTACGGCGAATAAGTTTATCCCTTAGTCTGTAGCCCGGTTTTGAATATATTCTTAACCGGGCAGGATAACTATGCAGTGGTGCGGCCTCGTTCCGGCTGCACCTTTATGGTGCGAAAACGGTTTATTCGCAACGTGTTGCGTAAGTTTTCCCTGTTTGTAGTGGGTGTGAGCCTTAAGTAACGGACAGTCTATTGAGGATAATTATGAAAAAGCTGGTTTTGTCTCTTTCTCTGGTGCTGGCGTTTTCCAGCGTGACCACAGCATTCGCTGCCATTCCGAAAAATCTGCGGATTGGTACGGACCCAACTTATGCGCCATTTGAATCCAAAAATGCTCAGGGCCAGCTGATCGGTTTTGACATCGATTTGGCGAAAGAACTCTGCAAGCGCATTAACACCCAATGTACCTTCGTTGAAAACCCATTGGATGCGCTGATCCCGTCGCTGAAAGCGAAGAAGATCGACGCCATCATGTCTTCGTTGTCCATCACCGAGAAGCGCCAGCAGGAAATCGCGTTTACCGACAAGTTGTACGCGGCAGATTCTCGCCTGGTGGTGGCAAAAGGTTCCCCGATCCAGCCGACCATTGAGTCGCTGAAAGGCAAACGCGTTGGCGTGCTGCAGGGGACGACTCAGGAAACCTACGGCAACGAGCACTGGGCGCCAAAAGGCATCGAAATTGTCTCCTATCAGGGGCAGGATTCCATTTATGCCGACCTGGCTGCCGGACGTATTGACGCCGCCTTCCAGGATGAAGTTGCCGCCAGCGAAGGGTTCCTGAAGCAGCCGGTGGGCAAAAACTATCAGTTCGGTGGCCCGTCCATCAAAGACGACAAGCTGTTTGGCGTGGGGACCGGCATGGGCCTGCGTAAAGAAGATAACGAACTGCGTGAGGCGCTGAATAAGGCGTTTGCGGAGATGCGTAAAGACGGCACCTACGACAAGTTAGCGAAGCCGTACTTTGATTTTAATGTGTATGGTGAATAAGCCTTACCGGTGATAAAGGCCCCGCGTCAGACGGGGCCCAATAAGTAGCAGCAAACACTGACGACAGGATACGCACCATGTTGTATGGCTTTTCCGAAGTAATTTTCAAAGGGGCTCTGGTTACGCTTGAGCTGGCGCTCGCCTCGGTTGTCCTTTCCGTGCTGATTGGGCTTGCCGGTGCTGGCGCAAAACTGTCCAAAAATCGCCCGCTCGCTTTGCTGTTCGAAGGCTACACTACGCTGATTCGTGGCGTGCCGGATCTGGTGCTGATGCTGTTAATTTTTTACGGGCTGCAGATGTTGCTCAACAGCATTACCGACGCGTTGGGGATGGCGCAGTTTGATATCGACCCAATGATCGCTGGTATCATCACGCTTGGTTTTATCTACGGGGCTTATTTCACCGAAACCTTCCGTGGTGCCTATCTTGCCGTGCCGAAAGGCCATATTGAGGCGGCTACCGCTTTTGGCTTTACCGGCTCACAAACTTTCCGCCGTATTCTGTTCCCGGCCATGATGCGCTATGCGCTACCGGGTATAGGCAACAACTGGCAGGTTATTCTGAAAGCCACCGCGCTGGTTTCTCTGCTTGGCCTGGAAGACGTGGTGAAAGCCACGCAGCTCGCCGGGAAAAGCACCTGGCAGCCATTCTACTTCGCGATTGTCGCCGGGATTATCTACCTGGTCTTTACCACGGTTTCAAACGGAGTGCTGCTCTGGCTTGAACGCCGCTATTCCGTTGGCGTGAAGAGGGCCGAGCTATGATCGATATTATTCACGACTACTGGCAGTCGCTGCTGTGGACGGACGGTTACCGCTATACGGGCGTCGCCATTACGCTTTGGCTTCTGATTACGTCCGTGGTGATGGGCGGGATTCTGGCGCTATTCCTCGCCATCGGGCGCGTGTCCAGCAATAAATTTATTTCGTTCCCCATCTGGCTCTTTACCTACGTATTTCGCGGCACGCCGCTCTACGTACAGTTGCTGGTGTTCTATTCCGGCATGTACACGCTGGAGATAGTGAAAGGGACGGAGCTGCTGAACGCGTTCTTCCGCAGCGGCCTGAACTGTACCGTGCTGGCGCTGACGCTCAACACCTGTGCCTACACCACGGAGATTTTCGCCGGTGCTATTCGCTCGGTTCCGCATGGTGACATTGAGGCGGCGCGCGCTTACGGCTTCTCAAAAGTCAAAATGTACCGCTGTATTATTCTGCCGTCCGCGCTGCGTATTGCGCTGCCGGCCTACAGCAACGAAGTGATCCTGATGCTGCACTCTACGGCGCTGGCGTTTACCGCCACGGTGCCGGATCTGCTCAAGATTGCCCGTGATATCAACTCCGCAACCTACCAGCCGTTTACCGCGTTTGGTATCGCGGCCGTGCTGTATTTGATTATCTCTTATGTGCTGATTAGCCTGTTCCGCAAAGCGGAAAAACGCTGGCTGCAGCACGTTAAACCCGCTTCGCACTGAGTGACTTCTGATGGCTGAAATTAAATTAAACGTAACGGATCTGCACAAACGCTACGGCGAACATGAAGTGCTCAAAGGGGTGTCTCTGAAGGCTAACGCCGGGGATGTGATCAGCATTATCGGTTCATCTGGCTCGGGCAAAAGTACCTTTTTGCGCTGCATAAACTTCCTTGAAAAACCCAGCGAAGGCACGATTGTGGTCAGCAACCAGAACATCAATCTGGTGCGGGACAAAGACGGCCAGCTCAAAGTGGCCGACAAAAACCAACTGCGTCTGCTGCGCACTCGCCTGACGATGGTGTTCCAGCACTTCAACCTGTGGAGCCACATGACGGTGCTGGAAAACGTGATGGAAGCGCCTATTCAGGTGCTCGGACTGAGCAAGCAGGAATCAAAAGAGCGGGCGATTAAGTACCTGGCTAAAGTCGGCATCGACGAACGTCAGTACGTTAAATACCCGGTGCATCTGTCCGGCGGCCAGCAGCAGCGTGTTTCCATCGCCCGCGCGCTGGCGATGGAGCCGGAAGTGCTGCTGTTTGATGAACCCACTTCGGCGCTCGACCCGGAGCTGGTGGGAGAAGTCCTGCGCATTATGCAGAAGCTGGCGGAAGAGGGTAAAACCATGGTCGTGGTCACCCACGAAATGGACTTCGCCCGGCATGTCTCCAGCCACGTTATCTTCCTGCATCAGGGGCGCATTGAAGAAGAAGGCCCCCCGGCAGAGCTGTTTGGCAGCCCAAAAAGCGCCCGTCTGCAGCAGTTCCTCTCAGGATCGCTGAAGTAACCCCTCTCCCTAACACTCTCCCAATCGAAGTGGGCATTTACTGTTTTCCCCCTCTCCCTTTGGGAGAGGGCCGGGGTGAATAACCCCTCACTTCTCAGCCAACAACCTTACCGCCGTACTCTCATCCGTCACTAGGCCTGACATCCAGCGACCGGTCAATGCTGCTTTGATGGCGGCAAATTTTCGCGCTCCACCGGAAAAAGCGATGATCTTACGCGGGTTATCGCTTTGCAGCGGCACGCTGGTCAGCAGAGCATCCAGCTCGCTGTAAACGCGCTGGCCACCGTGGTCAAAGAAATGCCCCAGCATTTCACCGGCAACGCCCTGGCGGTGCAGCATGTTGACCTGGTCGTCGGTAATAAAACCTTCGGCGTTCAGCGGGCAGCCGATGTCCACCTCACCAACGCCGAGAAACGCAACGTTAGCCGTCAGCGCCCGGTCGGTTACTCGCTGGTACACTTTATGCCGGCACCACATGTCGCGGTCTTCTTCGCTGTCGGCGTACAGAGGGGCGGGGATGAAATAATATTTGCCCTGCATTTTTTCCGCCATTTTTAGCGGCATGTCATAGCGCGTACCCGAGTCATCGCGCGCAATCGCCCCAATCATTGAGACGCAGTGGTGCTGCGGGCGTTCGATCCACGGCAGCACGTCGATGATTGAGCGCAGCGTTTTGCCGGAGCCAATGCCGAAAACCTGCGGCTGCTCGTCGGCGATAAACTGCGACATGACTTCGGCACCTTCCACCGCCAGCATCTGCTGGATGGCTTCGTCATCCAGCCCTTCCGAGGGCACTACGCGGCAGATTTCCAGGCCGAAACGCGCCTGGACTTGCTGAGCCAGCTTCAGGCAGCGGGCGACCGGATGGGCAATTTTTACCGTTACCATACCCTGCTCGCGTGCGGAAGAAACCAGCCGCTGAGCGACCTGACGGGAAATGCCCAGTTCGCGGGCAATATCCTGCTGCGTCATACCCGCCACGTAATACATCCAGGCAACGCGTGCGGCTTGCTCTTGTTTTTTCTCTTCTCTGCTCATGGCGACACCTTATGACTCTTTGAAACACATCTTACTCCGCGCGCGTTTTGTTGGTAATTGGGCAAAAGTCATTTTTATGGGCAAATGTTGTCTGTGTGAGTTTGATCTCAGAAAGACGGCACCTGCCGCAACTAGACTATAACAAACGGGCAAATGCCCATAAAAATAACAAATGCTTAATTCTGAGGTGAATCATGACGACGAAATCGGTATGGATGCATATTGGCGCAGGCTCTTTCCACCGTGCCCATCAGGCGTGGTATCTCAATCAGCTGCGCGAGCAGG
The DNA here is from genome assembly GCF_059414925.1 of Cedecea sp. B1(4). Lineage (NCBI taxonomy): Bacteria > Pseudomonadati > Pseudomonadota > Gammaproteobacteria > Enterobacterales > Enterobacteriaceae > Cedecea > Cedecea sp. B1(4). The sequence continues at coordinate 354,940 of NZ_JCAHMZ010000004.1, forward strand.
GCGATGACGACTGGAGTATTTCGCTGGGCAATATCCGTAATGATGCCGGTGAGCTGCTGAGTCAACTGGCGGCGCAGCACGGCGAATACGTGCTTGAAACCGTTACCCCGGAAGGCGAGCGTGCCTACGAAAAGATCTCTTCTATCCGCAAAGTACTGCCGTGGGATAAAGAGATTACTGCCCTGGTTGAAGAGGGCGCCAAAGCGTCGACCCGCGTGATCGCCTTCACCGTGACTGAAGCCGGGTATTACCTTACTCCTCAACATGAGCTCGACGTTAATCAGGCGGACGTCAAAGCCGACCTGGCCGGAGGCATTACTACGCTGTACGGCGCGCTGAGCCGTATTTTGCATCAGCGTATGAGCAGCGGCGGTGAGCCGGTAACGCTGCTTAACTGCGATAACCTGCGCCACAACGGAGAACGCTTCCGCCACGGTTTTCTGTCGTTCCTGAAGGTGAAGGGCGACCACGCGCTGTTTGACTGGGTGACCACCCACACCGTGTCGCCTAATACCATGGTTGACCGTATTACTCCTCGCCCTACTGCGGATATTGCCCCACGGGTGAAAGTGGCTACAGGGTTCGACGATAAGGTGCCGGTGATGGGGGAGTCCTTTATCCAGTGGGTTATTGAGGATGATTTTATTAACGGCCGTCCGTCGTTAGAGAACGTTGGCGTCGAAATGGTGAAATCGGTGCTGCCGTATGAAGAAGCAAAAATCCGCATTCTGAATGCCAGTCATAGCTGTATTGCCTGGGCGGGGACGCTGACCGGGCTGAACTACATCGATGAAAGCACCGTGCAGCAGCCGATTAGGCAGATGGCGTGGGATTACGTCACGGAGGATGTCATTCCTTCGCTGTCGCCGAGCCCGCTGGACCTGGCCGGGTATCGTGACGTTGTGCTGGCCCGCTTTAGCAATCCCTATATCAAAGACACCAACCAGCGCGTGGCGGCCGACGGCCTGTCCAAGATCCCTGGCTTTATTACCCCGACGCTGATTGAGTGCTATCAGCGAGGTGAAGAGCCTGCGGCAACGGCGGTTCTGCCCGCACTGTTCTTCCTCTTCCTGCAGCGCTGGGCGCAAGGTCAACTGCCTTACGAGTACCAGGATGGCGTCATGCAGGACGACGCGATTCGGGCTTTATTCAATACTCCTGAGCCGCTCAAAGCCTTTGTCAGCGACGAAACTTTGTTTGCTGAACTCGCACATTCCTCCGCTTTCCATGAGCTGATGGCGCGGACGGTCGCTTGCCTTGAGGCGTGGATCAAGTCTCCGCAATCGCCTTTGGCAGCTGCTTAAGGAGGCGCTATGTATCTTGGCATCGATATCGGCACCTCTGAACTAAAGGCTTTGCTGATTGACGGGCAGGGCGAAATTTTAGGCTCTGCTCACGCGGCCTTAACCGTTCAGCGCCCGCATCCGCACTGGGCGGAGCAGGATCCTGAGGCCTGGTGGCAGGCGACGCAGCAGGTGGTCTCTACGCTGCGTCAGCAAATACCTGATGCCTGGGCGAAAATTCGCGCTATTGGCTTGTCCGGGCAGATGCACGGCGCGGTGCTGCTGGACGACCAGGGAAAAGTGCTGCGCCCCTGCATTCTGTGGAACGACACGCGCAGCGCCGAACAATGCGCTCGGCTCACGGCAGAACACCCTGAATTTCTGACCATCAGCGGCAACCTGGTGATGCCCGGTTTTACCGCCCCAAAGCTACGCTGGGTGGCGGAGCACGAGCCGGAAATCTTTTCCCGCGTGGATAAGGTGCTGCTGCCGAAAGACTACCTGCGCTGGCGGCTGAGCGGCGCGTTCGTTTCTGACCCGTCGGACGCTGCCGGAACGCTGTGGCTGGACGTGGCAAAGCGTGACTGGTCAGACAAACTGCTGGCGGCGACCGGACTAACCCGCAGCCAGATGCCGCGCCTGGTAGAGGGCAGCGAAGTCAGCGCCGTTTTACGTTCCGCCCTGGCGACCGAGTGGGGGCTTAGCTCCGGCGTCAACATCGCCGGTGGCGGTGGCGATAATGCTACCTCGGCCGTGGGCGTTGGCGCGGTGAACAGCGGCGATGCGTTTATTTCGCTCGGCACGTCTGGCGTTATCTTCGTGGTAAACGACGAGCTGCAAACCCGCCCTGAATCCGGCGTGCATGCTTTTTGCCACGCTCTACCTCAGCGCTGGCACCAGATGAGCGTGATGCTCAGTGCCGCCAGCTGCCTGCGCTGGGTGTGCAATCTGCTGTCGGTCACCGAAAGCCAGCTTATGGAGGAAATGGCAGGCCTGAGCGACGAGCAGAAAAAGCATGCGCCTGTTTTCCTGCCTTACCTGTCAGGGGAGCGCACGCCGCATAACGATGCTCACGCCATGGGGAGTTTCTTCGCGCTCAACCATGAAACCAGCCGTGCCTTACTGGGGTATTCGGTGATTGAGGGCGTGACTTTTGGCCTGGCGGACGGCATGGCGGTGCTGGAGACGACCCGCAGCCAGATTACCCAATGCAGCCTGACCGGCGGAGGGGCGCGTAGCGCTATCTGGGCGCAGCTGATTGCCGACGTGCTGGATGTGCCGATTGTGACCCATCCGGCGAGTTCCTCCGGAGCGCTTGGTGCTGCTCGCCTTGGCTGGTTGGCCGACGGCGGCGTAGAAGAAGTTGTTTGCCGCAAGCCTCCTGTTCAACAGCGCTTCACGCCGCGTAAAAGCCTGCAAAGTGTGCTGCAGCAGCGGTTGTCCGTGTTCCATCTGCTTTACCAACAACAAAAAGCCGCTCGTAAGCTGCTGCCCTGACGGCCCTTCCGGCGGCCATTCTGCCGCCGGAAACCCCTGTACCCGTGAACGAGGAAGAGTGTGATGCAATCTAAACACTACTGGTTTGGTTTACCTAAACATCTGCTGTGGGGATTTGTCGCGATCGCTATTTTTATGAGCGGCGATGGTTTCGAGATGGCGTTTTTGTCTAAACACATTACCGACATGGGCTTTACGCCCGCGGAATCGGCGATGGTGTTTACTCTGTATGGCCTTGCGGCAGGTCTGGCGGCCTGGGCTTCCGGCGTAGTCGCTGAGCTTATCACCCCGCAAAAAGCAATGCTGATTGGTTTTGTGACCTGGGTCGTGATGCACGCATTGTTTATGACGCTTGGCCTCGGGATGCGCAACTACCCGCTGATGCTGCTGTTCTACGGCATTCGCGGTCTGGCTTATCCGCTGTTTATCTATTCCTTCATGCTGATGCTGGTGCAGGTAGTACCGCGCGAGAGACTGGCGGCGGCAACGGGCTGGTTCTGGGCGATGTACTCTATCGGTATCGGCGTGGTGGGGAGCTATCTGCCCAGCCTGACTATTCCGGCATTTGGCGAAACGGGGACGCTGTGGATGGCCATTGCCTGGGTAACGGGCGGGGGGCTTATTGCCTTCTTCAGCCTGCGTAATGTGCCGGTTGACCGTTCGCGGGTTAATCTGCCGCTGAAAGAGAAAATGACGGAGATGTCGCGGGCGGTGACGATTCTGTTCAGCAACCGTGACGTGTTTTACGCTTGTCTTATCCGCATTATTAACACGCTGTCGCTGTTTGGCTTCGCGATAGTGATGCCGCTGCTGTTTGTTGACCGCCTCGGCTTCACGATTTCTGAATGGCTGCAAATCTGGGCGGTGTTCTTCTTTGTCACCATTTTCACCAATATCTTTTGGGGAATTATGGGGGAGTACATCGGTTGGATCCGCCAGGTGCGCTGGTTTGGCTGTTTAGGTATGGCGATCTCCAGCCTGACGTTTTATTACCTGCCGGTGTGGGTGGGGCATAACTTCTGGGTCGCGCTGATCCCGGCGGTTATGCTCGGGACTTTTGTCGCGGCGTTTGTGCCGATGACGGCGGTATTTCCTACACTGGAGCCGCATCACCGTGGCGCGGCTATTTCCATCTATAACCTGTCGGCGGGGATGAGCAACTTTGTGGCACCGGCTATTGCGTCACTGATCCTGCCGTTCTTCGACATTGTGGGCGTCGTTTGGGCTTATACCGGGCTGTATCTCTTCGCGGGCGTGCTGACGTTTATTATCAAAGTTCCGCAGCCGAAACGAGTGAAGAATAAAGCTGGTGCGGGGGAAATGAACGCGGTAGAGCAGTAAAATGAAAAGCCGGGGATAAGCCCGGCTTTTTGCCGTTAGCGAATCACATCCGCCAGCGCCTCATCTAAGTCGAACCAGCGGAAGCCAAAGCCGGATTCCTCAAGGCGTTTAGGCAGCGCCCGCTGCCCGCCGAGCACTAACACGGAAGATTCCCCCATCAGCAGGCGAATGGCCGTGGCCGGAGCGCGAAGTATCGCCGGGCGTTTGAGCGTGTGGCCCAGGGCGTGAGAAAACTGTTCGTTGCGAACCGGGTAAGGGGAAACCATATTAAACGGACCGCGCAGGTCGTTATCCAGCAGCCAAAGGATGCCGTTCACCATATCGTCGATGTGGATCCACGCCAGATACTGGCGGCCATTGCCAATGGGGCCGCCCAGCCCCAGCCGGAAAAGCGGCAGCATTTTGGCCAGAATTCCGCCTTTGGGGGCTAATACAACGCCAGTGCGTAACAGGCAAACTCGGGTAGCTTCACTTTGCGCGCCGCAGGCAATTTGCTCCCAGCGGGCGCAAAGCTTGTGGGTGAATTCGTTGTGGGGAGGTTCGTCTTCGGTGACGACCACTTCGCCAAGGTCACCGTAATAGCCGGTGGCTGACCCGGAAATGAAAACTTTGGGCGGCAGTTGGCTGGCCTTAAACAGCTCGACCAGCCGCTCGGTGATTTGCCAGCGGCTCTGGCACAGGCGCTGTTTATGCTCCTCGCTCCAGCGTTTATCGGCGATAGGCTCTCCGGCCAGGTTGATGACCGCGTCAAAGGCGTCGAGATTCTGTAAGCCGTCGAGCCCTTTGAGCAGCGCGACACGATTATCCAGCCGCTTGCGGGTCTTCTCCGGCGAACGTGTGACGACCGAAACAGCATGGCCCAGCTCGAGCAGGCGAGCTGTCAGGTGGCGGCCAATCAGCCCGCTGCCGCCGGTAATCAGGATCTCCATACTTTCCTCCCACCTGGACGCGCTTATCGCCGCCAGCTCAGGGTCATGGATACCGAGTCGGCATAGCGAAGCGCGTGAAGTTTATCGATCTCTACTTCAGCATATGTCACCCACGGGTGGGCGCATGCGATGTTCAGCACATCCTGAGTTAATTTTTCCAGCAGGGAGAAGCGGTTATTCTCAACCAACTGGATGATGTCTTTGGTCACGGTGCGGTAGTTCAGCGCGTCGTTGATGTCTTCGCTCTCCCTGGCTTTGCCCGCAGGGTAGTGGAGGGCGACGTTAATCACCACATCCTGCCTGTTGGCGATCTCTTCTTCTTTGATACCAATAAAAGTCCGCAGGCGCAGGTTTTTAATGCGAATAATGGCGTCTGGTTGCATGGATGACATTGCAGGTTCCTTATTAGTCTTTTCCCGCCACAGGATACACCAGCGCGGGAAAAAACCTGAACCAGGGATTACGCCTTCTCCGCCCGCTGATAAGCCTTCACGGTGGCAGGCCGGGTGCGGATCCGCTCAAACCAGTTTCTTACCGCCGGGAAATTGGCGAGGTCAACGCGCTGGCGCTCATGGGACACCACCCAGGGATAAGTCGCGATGTCCGCAATGCTGTAATCATGGCCGCCAAGCCACGGGGCCTTCTCCAGCTGTTTGTTGAGTACACCATAAAGGCGCTGAGTTTCAACCTGGTAGCGCTCGATAGCATAAGGGACGGGCTGCGGAGCAAAGTGGTTGAAATGGTGATTCTGGCCCAGAATCGGGCCGAAGCCGCCGACCTGCCAGAAAAGCCACTGCAGCGTGGCATGGCGGGCGCGCAGTTCTTTACTGAGGAGTAACCCGGTTTTGTCCGCCAGATAAAGCAAAATTTCGCCGGACTCAAAGAGACTTAAAGGCTCGCCGCCGTCGGCCGGTTTGTTATCCACGATGGCAGGAATTTTGTTATTCGGCGAGATAGCCAAAAAATCCGGGCGAAACTGTTCGCCTTTGCCGATATCGACTCGGTGGATTTTGTACTCCAGGCCGGCTTCTTCCAGAAACAGGGTAATTTTATGGCCGTTTGGGGTAGGCGCATAATAAAGTTCGATCATGGTCACTCCAGGGGTTAGTCCATTTTGGCAAATGTTTCGAGTATAGAAGTTTTTGCTATTTCTGCACCGCAATGGTGCGTTTTAAGCGGATGACAAAACGCTTTTTTCGCTCTATGTTCAATAACCTGTCGCGCGAATAAGTGAGGATATGATGAGCCAGCCTGCCATTGCGTTGTGGACCGATAGCCAGTGTTTCAGCCCCTATGTGCTTTCCGTTTTTGTTGCGCTGAAAGAAAAAGGGCTCGCCTTTTCTCTGCAAACCATCGACCTCGCCAGCGGCCAGAATTTAAAGCCGGGCTGGAAGGGTTTTGATCTGACTCGCCGCGTGCCGGTGCTGGCGGTTGGCGATTTTGTGCTCAGCGAATCCTCCGCCATTGATGAATATCTGGAAGAGCGTTTTGCGCCGCCGACGTGGGAACGCATTTATCCTCATGACATTGAAAAACGCGCCCGGGCGCGGCAGGTGCAGGCGTGGCTGCGCAGCGACTTAATGCCCATTCGGGAAGAGCGCTCCACGGCCGTGGTCTTTGCCGGCGAGAAGAAACCGGCGCTAAGCCCGGCGGGCCAACAGGCTGCAGAGAAGTTAATCGCTACCGCACAGCATTTGCTCCCCGCAGGGCAGCAAAATTTATTTGGTGAATGGTCTATCGCCGACACCGACCTGGCGCTGATGCTCAACCGTCTGATCCTGAACGGGGATGAAGTGCCTGAGCGGCTGAAAGAGTATGCCAGCTTCCAGTGGCGGCGCGCGTCGGTGCAGCTTTGGCTGGCACAGTCGGCCAAAAACGCAGGCTGATAGCGGGCGGGGAATTCGTTATCATTGGCGGATTGTCATTACTGGAGCCAGGGATAAATGAAACTGATGTTTGCTTCGGACCTTCACGGTTCGCTCCCCGCCACGGAAAAAGTCCTGGAACGTTTCGCACACAGCGGCGCGAAATGGCTGGTTATTCTGGGCGACTTACTGAATCACGGCCCTCGGAACGCGTTGCCCGAAGGCTATAATCCTCCGGCGGTGGCGCAGTGCCTGAATAGCGTTGCCGATAAGATTATTGCGGTGCGCGGAAACTGCGACAGCGAAGTGGACCAGATGCTGCTCCAGTTTCCGATTACCGCACCCTGGCAGCAGGTTTTGCTGGCGCAGCAGCGGCTTTTTCTAACCCACGGGCATCTTTATCATCCTGGGCATTTGCCGCCGCTGTCCGCTGGCGATGTTCTGATTTTCGGCCATACGCATCTTCCGGTTGCAGAAAAGCACGAACAGATCTATTTGTTTAATCCAGGCTCTGTCAGCATACCGAAGGGCGGTTTTGAGGCCAGTTACGGGATGCTGGATGATGGCGTTCTGACCGTTCGCACGCTGGAGAGTGATGGGGTTATTGCACAGGTGCGTATTACCCCGTAACGTTGACAGGTTAATCCAATAACGCGCCGTAAGAGCGCCCCTGAATAAGGTTTCCCTGATGGTGGAACAGAGTCATTTTGTCGGCACGGAATGGGTAGATATTGTTAATGAGGACAATGAGGTCATCGCACAGGCAAGCCGCGAGCAAATGCGTGCGCAGCGGCTGCGTCATCGCGCGACCTATATTGTTGTTCACGATGGTATGGGCAAAATTCTGGTGCAGCGTCGCACCGAAATTAAAGACTTCATGCCGGGCATGCTGGATGCTACCGCAGGCGGCGTAGTACAGGCGGATGAACAAATGCTCGAGTCGGCTCGCCGCGAGGCGGAAGAAGAGCTGGGCATTGCCGGCGTACCGTTCGCGGAACACGGGCAGTTCTACTTCGAAGACGATAGCTGCCGCGTATGGGGCGGACTCTTTAGCTGCGTGTCCCACGGGCCTTTCGCGCTGCAGGAAGAAGAAGTCAGCGAAGTGAGCTGGATGTCCCCGGAAGAGATCACCGCGCGCTGCGACGAATTTACCCCTGATTCGCTGAAGGCGCTGGCGCTGTGGATGACCCGCAACGCCAAAAACGAGTCACAAAGCGAAGAAAGCGAGTAATTATTGGCCCTCACCCCGATCCTTTTCCAGCGAGAAGGGGACCAGGGTGAGGGAAAATCAGCAACTGTCCCGCATACACAGCGATGACGCGATAGTCGGGCTTCTGTCCCATTCTTCTTCGTTAATTCTTGCCAACAGCGCTCGCCCGGCTTCAATCCCAATCTTACGATGTGGTACTGCAATGGTGGTCAGCGCTGGCTGACACACGCGGCTCACGTCGCTGTCGCCAAACCCGACGATGGCTAGGTCGTCAGGAACTTTGATGCGCCTGCGCTGGCATTCGTACAGCGCGCCACAGGCCAGCTCATCCGACACGCAGACTAGCGCGTCCAGCTCCGGCCAGGCCAGCAAAAATTCGGGTAGCTGCGCTGCCCCGGTGGAGAAGTTCGGCGGCGCGGCAGCGTTGATCACCCTGTTGGGCGACATATGGTGGCGCAGCATCGCTTTGTACCAGCCTTGAAGGTGCTGCTGGAAAATCCACTGCTCCTGGTTCGCGCACAGTAGCCCGATATTCTGATAGCCACGTTGGATGAGCATTTCCGTCAGTTCAAACATGGCGGCGACGTTATCAATGCCGATGTTCATGTCCAGCGGATCGGCGCGGGTGGCACCGATTTCGAGCACAGGAATGCTGGCGTGTTTCAGCCAGCCTCGCACCGTGTCGCTGTGTTCCACGCTCAGTAGGATCGCCGCGGCAATATTGGACGCCAGTAGGGTTTCCAGCAGCTTCTCTTCCTGCTCCAGCCGGTGCTGGGATTCTGCCAGGACTATCTGATACCCCGCAGGCTGCAGCACCTGCTGCAGGCCGGCAAACATTTCACTGCAGCCGGATTCTGCCAGGCTTGGGACCACCATTGCAATGGTGTACGAGGAGGCGGAGGCCAGTGCGCTTGCCGCAAGGTTGGGCATGTAACCCAGCTCGGAAACCGCCGCTTCGATTTTTTCGCGTAATTTGTCGGAAACCTGCTCCGGGGTTCTTAGCGCTCGCGAAACGGTCATAGTACCGACTCCGGCGAGCTGAGCCACATCTGCAAGCGTCACCTTACCGGTACTTCGCCGCTTTCGGGTTATGGACATTGTGATTCCTGATTCTCGACCTGAAAAACGCCAGGCTGACGTTGGCCCCTGAAAAAGAAGGGGAAATATCGCTCAAGTATACGCCTGAAATCGTGCGTCTTAATGCGATTTAACACAATGATTGCAATTTGATAGCGCTATCACAAAATCGAGTGATAGTTATTGGTAGCGCTATCTTTGTGATATCAATCACAGTTAAACCCAGGGCCGTTGAATAAAGTTTGCCCATCATCAATGTCGATTTCGAGAGGTTATCGTGCTCAACCAATGGCTGCATCCGCAGACTATTCAGCTTCAGGACGAGGCCGCAAACTGGCAGCAGGCGCTGGAGATTAGCGCCCGGCCGCTGCTGGACGCGGGGATTATTGCCCCCCATTATCTGACGGCCATTATGCAGCAGCACCAAAAACTCGGGCCGTACTATGTGCTGGCACCGGGCCTGGCGATGCCGCATGCGCGTCCGGAAGAGGGCGCGACCGGGCTTGGTCTGTCACTGCTGAAGCTGAAGCGTGGCGTGAGCTTTTATTCTGAGGGGAACGACCCGGTGGATATCATTATTATGCTGGCGGCCCCGGACAGCCATAGCCATATTGAAATGATTTCTGCGCTCGCTGAGCTATTTTCCAGCGACGAGGACATGGCGTTACTGCATCAGGCCAATAACCTGGAGGAAATACAAAAAATCATTAATCGATTCTAATTTTTTAATTTAACACCATAGGTTTTTACGTTGCATTGAAAAATGCGATGCGCTCTTACTCTACTAAAAATATAAGGTATACAAAATGAAGATAATGGCAATCTGCGGTTCCGGCCTCGGCAGTAGTTTTATGGTCGAAATGAATATTAAAAAGGTGCTTAAAAAACTCAATATTGAGGCGGAAGTCGAACATTCGGATTTATCCTCCGCCACGCCGGACGCAGCGGATGTGTTTGTGATGGCGAAAGACATTGCTGCCAGCGCGCGCCTGCCCGACAGTCAGCTGGTGGTAATCAACAACATCATCGATATCAATGAGCTGGAAAATAAGCTGAGCGCTTATTTTGCGGGTCGTTAATCATAATAATGAGCGGAGGCGGATATGTTTATCCTTGGCACGCTGAATTTTATTGTTGATATTCTGAAAGTCCCGGCCATTCTCGTCGGGCTGATAGCATTAATTGGTCTGGTGGCGCAAAAGAAGTCATTTTCTGATGTGGTGAAAGGCTCAATTAAAACCGTATTGGGTTTTATTGTTTTGGGCGGCGGTGCAACCGTATTAGTAGGGTCTTTGAATCCACTGGGCGGTATGTTTGAGCACGCCTTTAATATCCAGGGCATTATTCCGAATAATGAAGCGATTGTTTCTATCGCACTGGAAAAATACGGGGCATCCACGGCGCTGATCATGGCCTTCGGGATGGTGGCGAACATCATTGTGGCTCGCTTTACCCGCCTGAAGTACATCTTCCTGACCGGGCACCACACGTTCTACATGGCATGCATGATAAGCGTCATCCTGACCGTGGCGGGTTTTGAAGGCGTGGCGCTGGTGTTCACCGGGTCGCTGATCCTCGGGCTGATCATGGCGTTCTTCCCGGCCATTGCGCAGCGCTATATGCGCCGCATCACCGGCACCGATGATATCGGCTTTGGCCACTTCGGTACACTGGGTTACGTCCTGTCCGGCTGGATCGGCAGCAAGTGCGGGAAAGGTTCGCGCTCAACGGAAGAGATGAACTTGCCGAAGAACCTCAGCTTCCTGCGTGACAGTTCAATCTCCATCTCCCTGACCATGATTGTCATCTACATGATCCTCGCGATTTGTGCAGGCCAGGCTTATGTAGAAGAGAAACTCAGCGGCGGCCAGAACTTCCTGGTTTACTCCATTATTCAGGCGATTACCTTTGCGGCCGGGGTGTTCATCATCCTGCAGGGCGTGCGCTTGATTCTGGCGGAAATCGTCCCGGCGTTTACCGGTTTCTCTGAGAAGCTGGTACCTAATGCACGTCCGGCGCTGGACTGCCCGGTGGTTTACCCTTATGCGCCGAATGCCGTGCTGGTGGGCTTTCTGTTCAGCTTCCTCGGCGGGCTGGTGGGCTTGTTCCTTTTGGGGCAGATGAAGCTGGTGCTGATTTTGCCGGGCGTGGTGCCTCACTTCTTTACCGGGGCGACAGCGGGCGTGTTTGGTAACGCTACCGGCGGCCGTCGCGGCGCGATGGTGGGGGCTTTTGCCAACGGGCTGCTGATCACCTTCTTGCCGGTCTTACTGCTGCCTGTTCTTGGCGCGCTGGGCTTCGCCAACACAACCTTCTCCGACGCTGATTTTGGCGTGGTGGGGATTATCCTCGGCAACCTTGCACGCTTCCTGTCACCTGCGGCGATTACCGCAGTAGTGGTCGCCGTGTTTGCGGTACTGGTCGGGTTCAACTATCTGGGCAAAGGAAAAGGCACTCCTGCCGTACATACTGAAGACAATACGGGGGCTAAATAATGAATGAACTGGCTGACGTCACGCGGTTTGCGCGCGACATCCGGGTAGAGACGCTGAAAGCGCTCACCCAACTGGGGTTTGGCCATTACGGCGGCAGCATGTCGGTAGTCGAGACGCTCGCGGTGCTGTACGGCGACGTGATGAATATCGATCCGGGCGACCCTGACTGGGCTGAACGCGACTACTTTGTGCTGTCGAAGGGGCATGCTGGCCCGGCGCTGTACAGCACGCTGGCGCTGAAAGGGTATTTTCCTGTGGAGCAGTTGGCCACGCTAAACCAGAACGGTACCAGCCTGCCCAGCCACCCCGATCGTCTGAAAACGCGCGGTGTGGATGCGACCACCGGTTCGTTAGGGCAAGGGATTTCGATTGCTGCCGGCATGGCGCTGTCCCACAAACTGGCGCAGCGTCGCAACCGGGTCTTCAGCATTGTCGGCGACGGTGAGCTGAACGAGGGGCAGTGCTGGGAGGCTTTCCAGTTTATTGCTCATCACCGTCTTAACAATCTGACGGTCTTTGTGGACTGGAACAAACAGCAACTGGACGGCGAGCTGGACGAAATCATCTGTGCTTTCGATCTGGCAGAGAAGTTTAGCGCTTTCGGGTTTGACGTGGTGCAGGTGAAAGGCGATGACATTTCCGGTTTACTGGCGGCGGTGAAACCCGTTCGCGGCGGCGAACAGCGCCCTTTGCTGGTGATCCTCGACAGCATTAAAGGGCAGGGGGTGCCGTACCTTGAGCAACTGGGGAACTCCCACCATCTCCGCCTGACGGAACAGTCAAAACAGGCGCTGGAGCAGGCCATCGCGCAACTGGAGGCGGCACATGATTAAGGTAAGTCAGAGCGGCGGCCAGGACGCCGTTGAAATGCGTAAAGTCTACGCCGGGTTTGTTCAGCAGCAGATTGGCCAAAGCAGCGGGATCATCGCGCTGGAAGCTGACCTGATGAGTTCGATGGCAATGGATGGCGTGCAGCGAGATAACCCGCAGCATGTGATTAACTGCGGCATCATGGAAGCTAACGTGATTGGCGTGGCGGCCGGGCTGTCGCTGACCGGCCGAAAGCCGTTCGTCCACACCTTTACCGCCTTCGCCAGCCGCCGCTGCTTTGACCAGCTGTTTATGTCGCTGGATTACCAGCGGAATAACGTCAAGGTGATTGCTTCCGACGCCGGGGTGACGGCCTGCCATAACGGTGGAACCCATATGTCGTTTGAAGATATGGGCATTGTTCGTGGGCTGGCGCATTCTGTTGTGCTGGAAGTGACGGATGCGGTGATGTTTAAAGACATTCTGCGTCAGCTGATCGAGCTGGAAGGCTTCTACTGGGTGCGGACTATTCGCAAGCAGGCGGCAACGGTTTATGAGGCAGATTCAACCTTCACCATCGGCAAAGGTAATGTGCTGCGTGAGGGAACGGATATCACGCTAATCGCCAACGGAATTATGGTTGCGGAAGCGTTGAAAGCGGCTCAGCAGCTGGAGCAGGAAGGGGTTAGCGCGGCGGTCATCGACATGTTTACCCTCAAGCCTATCGACCGCATGCTGGTGAAGAACTACGCCGAAAAAACAGGCCGAATTGTGACCTGTGAAAACCACAGTATTCACAACGGGCTGGGGTCAGCGGTGGCGGAAGTGCTGGTGGAAACCTGTCCGGTACCGATGCGCAGAGTGGGTGTGAAGGAACGTTATGGCCAGGTTGGAACCCAGGACTTCCTGCAGGAGGAGTATGGCCTGACGGCAGCAGATATTGTGAAAGCAGCGAAAGAGTTGCTATAGCGGCCAAAGGTGATAGAAAAAGAAAAGGCAGCCAGATGGCTGCCTTTTTTGCGTCTCAGTGAGCTTACGCTTGCTGAGCGGACTGAATCGCGGTCAGAGCGATGGTGTAGACGATATCGTCCACCAACGCGCCACGGGACAGATCGTTAACCGGCTTGCGCATACCCTGCAGCATTGGCCCGATGGAGATCAGGTCTGCAGAACGCTGTACCGCTTTGTAGGTGGTGTTCCCGGTGTTCAGGTCAGGGAAGATGAACACGGTCGCACGGCCCGCAACAGGAGAGTTTGGTGCCTTAGACTTAGCCACGTCAGCCATAACCGCAGCGTCGTACTGCAGTGGACCGTCGATAACCAGATCAGGGCGTTTTTCCTGAGCGATACGGGTTGCTTCACGCACTTTCTCAACGTCGCTACCCGCGCCGGAGTTACCGGTGGAGTAGGAGAGCATTGCGACGCGTGGGTCGATACCGAAGGCGGCTGCGGAGTCAGCGGACTGAATCGCGATCTCTGCCAGCTGTTCTGCGGTTGGATCCGGATTGATCGCGCAGTCGCCGTAAACGTAAACCTGTTCAGGCAGCAGCATGAAGAACACGGAAGAGACCAGAGAACTGCCCGGTGCGGTTTTGATCAGCTGCAGCGGTGGACGGATGGTGTTGGCGGTGGTGTGAACCGCGCCGGAAACCAGGCCGTCAACTTCGTCCTGCTCAAGCATCAGGGTGCCCAGCACAACGTTGTCTTCCAGCTGTTCGCGGGCAACAGCTTCGGTCATACCTTTGCTCTTACGCAGCTCAACCAGACGGGCAACATAGCTTTCGCGAACCACTTCTGGGTCAACGATTTCGATGCCTGCGCCCAGCTCAACGCCCTGCGCCGCAGCAACACGGGTGATTTCATCCGGGTTACCCAGCAGAACACAGGTGGCGATGCCGCGCTCAGCACAGATGGCTGCCGCTTTTACGGTACGCGGTTCGTCGCCTTCCGGCAGCACAACGCGTTTACCGGCTTTGCGAGCCAGTTCGGTCAGCTGGTAACGGAACGCTGGAGGAGACAGACGACGGCTGCGCTCGGAGGTCGCGGTCAGGGATTCGATCCAGTTAGCATCGATGTGGCTGGCCACATATTCCTGCACTTTTTCGATACGCTGATGGTCGTCGGTTGGGACTTCCAGGTTGAAGCTCTGCAGGCTAAGAGAGGTCTGCCAGGTGTTGGTTTCAACCATGAACAGCGGCAGGCCGGTGGCAAAAGCACGTTCGCACAGCTTGCTGATGCGTGGGTCCATTTCGTAACCACCGGTCAGCAGGATAGCGCCGATTTCCACGCCGTTCATGGCGGCCAGGCAGGCAGCAACCAGCACGTCCGGGCGATCTGCGGAGGTAACCAGCAGAGAGCCAGGGCGGAAGTGTTCCAGCATGTGCGGAATGCTGCGCGCACAGAAGGTAACGGACTTCACGCGGCGGGTGTTGATGTCGCCTTGGTTAACGATGGTTGCGTTCAGGTGGCGAGCCATGTCGATTGCGCGGGTGGCAATCAGCTCGAAGCTCCACGGCACGCAGCCCAGAACCGGCAGCGGGCTGTCGGCAAACAGCAGCTTAGGATCGATGTTAGCGATGCTTGCTTTGCTGGAGTCGTCGAAGATTTCAGACAGATCGGGACGGGTGCGGCCTTGCTCATCAACCGGGGCGTTCAGCTTGTTGATGATGACGCCGGTGATGTTGGTGTTCTTGCTGCCGCCGAAGCTGCTGCGGGTCAGTTCGATACGCTCTTTCAACTGCTCCGGAGAGTCATTGCCCAGAGACATCACGAAGACGATTTCTGCGTTCAGGGTTTTGGCGATTTCATAGTTCAGCGCCTGCGCAAACTGGTGTTTACGGGTTGGCACCAGGCCTTCAACCAGTACAACTTCAGCATCTTTGCTGCTGTTGTGGTAGTTGGCGATGATCTCTTCCATCAGCACGTCCTGCTGGTTGCTGGACAGCAGAGACTCAACGTGGCTCATGTGCAGCGGCTCAGCGGCCGGGATGGTGGAGTTAGCACGGATGATGCTGGTGGTCTGGTCCGGCGTATCGCCACCGGTACGCGGCTGGGCGATAGGTTTGAACACGCTCAGGCGAACGCCTTTTTGTTCCATAGCACGGATAACGCCAAGGCTTACGCTGGTAAGGCCGACGCTGGTTCCGGTAGGGATCAGCATAATAGTACGGGACACGGTATAACCTCTTTCGTTTTCGCGAGCAGATATGCTCACTCGACTCAGAAAACAACACCGCCAGCTAAGGCTGGCGGTGAGGGAATCAGGCGGTCAGGCGGGATGCATCCTGAGCGATGACCAGCTCTTCGTTGGTGGTGATAACCACCGCAGGGCGGGTGCCTTCCTTGTTGATGAAGCCAGACTTGCCGAAACGTGCAGCCAGGTTGCGCTCGTGATCAACATCGAAGCCCAGTACGCCCAGTTTGCCCAGGGACAGTTCGCGCACCATCGCGGCGTTTTCACCGATACCGCCGGTGAAGACAACGGCGTCCAGACGACCTTCCATCAGCGCGGTGTAGGAACCGATGTATTTCGCCAGACGGTGGCAGTAAACGTCCATTGCACGTTTAGCGTCTTCTTTGGTTGCGTAGTTGTCTTCAACGTAACGGCAGTCGCTGGTCACTTCGGTCAGACCCAGCAGGCCGGACTCTTTGGTCAGCATTTTGTTGATGTCTTCTACGCTCATGCCCAGGGCATCGTGCAGGTGGAAGATGATAGCCGGGTCGATGTCGCCGGAGCGGGTACCCATCACCAGACCTTCGAGCGGGGTCAGACCCATGGAGGTATCAACGCATTTGCCGTTACGGATTGCAGAAACGGAACCGCCGTTGCCCAGGTGGCAGGTGATGATGTTCAGTTCATCAACCGGCTTGTTCAGCATTTTTGCGGCTTCCTGAGTCACGTAGAAGTGGCTGGTGCCGTGTGCGCCGTAGCGACGAACGCCGTGCTCTTTGTACAGTTTGTATGGCAGAGCGTAGAGGAAAGATTCTTCCGGCATGGTCTGATGGAACGCGGTGTCGAACACGGCAACGTTTTTATCAGCCAGGTTAGGGAAGGATTTCAGGGCTTCAGCGATACCGATCAGGTGAGCCGGGTTATGCAGCGGTGCAAAAGAGGCTGAATCTTTGATACCCTGAATCACGGAATCATCGATAACTACGGAGCTGGTGTATTTTTCACCGCCGTGTACGATACGGTGACCAATTGCGGTCAGCTGAGCGGACAATTCTGGTTTTTCTGCCAGAATTTTATTAACGATGAAGTTAAGAGCTTCGCTGTGAGCGGCACCTGCACCCAGAGCCGCTTCTTGTTTAGCGCCGTCCAGCTTCCACTTGATACGGGCTTCAGGAAGGTGGAAACACTCTGCTAAACCAGAAAGGTACTCTTCACCGTTTACAGCATCGATAATTGCGAATTTCAGGGATGAGCTACCGCAGTTCAGAACCAGTACTAGCTTACTCGACATGGAAGTACCTATTTTTGATACGTGGCTAAAAAAACGTCAGTGAGTCTATCAGCGTAGCGCATGATGACGCGGACATTTATGATTAACGTCATGCCGGAAGCGTTTTTCGGCATGGCGAATAAAATTACTCAGAGTTTACGCCATATTCCTGAAGCTGCAGGTCACGGCGATGTAAAAGAATGTTTGACAGCTTGTGGTTTCCCAACTACGGCCATCAAAGGCCGGCACAGGGTAGCAGATAGCGGCTCGGAAAGACAAAATTTTTTGAACGATGTCATTTAGAGTTGTTGAGTTGCAGTATTATTTTATTTTTTATACGTAGAGTTGAGGTATGAGCCATGTCGACACCCCAGAATAGCCATGTAAGCTGGTTTAGCCTGTTCGGACGTGGGCAACAATACTCGAAGACCTGGCCGCTTGATAAGCGTCTGGCGCCGGTATTTATCGAAAACCGCGTGATACGCGCCACCCGCTATGCCATCCGCTTTATGCCGCCGCTGGCGGTATTTACCCTGACGTGGCAAATCGCGTTGGGTGGCCAGCTTGGCCCGGCGGTGGCGACGGCACTCTTTGCCTGTAGCCTGCCGATGCAAGGGCTATGGTGGCTGGGTAAGCGCTCGGTCACGCCATTACCGCCGTCGACGTTACAGTGGTTTTATGACGTTCGCATGAAGCTTCAGGAAGCCGGACAGGCGCTGGCACCGGTGGAAGGTAAGCCAGATTACCAGGCGCTGGCGGATGTGCTGAAGCGCGCGTTTAAGCAGTTGGATAAAACTTTCCTGGATGATTTGTAATTACCCTGCGGTTGCGCATATAAAAGAAGGCATACTTTCTTACAGGTTATCCTCGTCGTAACCTGCATTTTTCCATGTACCAAAGGAGCCAGGAAATGGAAATGACCCACGCGCAACGTCTGATTTTATCTAACCAGTATAAGATGATGACGATGATGGACCCGGATAACGCCGAACGCTATCGTCGTCTGCAGACCATCATCGAACGTGGCTATGGCCTGCAAATGCGCGAGCTGGATCGCGAGTTTGGCGAGCTAAAAGAAGAAACATGCCGCATCGTTATCGACATCATGGAAATGTATCACGCCATGCATGTCTCCTGGACAAACCTGAAAGACAGCAAAGAAATCGATGAACGCCGCGTCACCTTTATGGGCTTTGATGCCGCCACCGAAGCCCGCTTCCTCGGCTATGTTCGTTTTATGGTGAATATTGAAGGCCGCTATACCCATTTTGATGCCGGCACCCACGGTTTCAACGCCCAAACCCCAATGTGGGACAAATACCAACGAATGCTGAAAGTGTGGCACGCCTGCCCACGTCAGTATCACTTAAGCGCCAACGAGATTGCGCAGATCATTAACGCCTGAGGAGAGACGCGGAGTGAAGTGTAAAGGTTTCTTGTTTGATTTGGATGGTACGCTGGTTGACTCCCTTCCCGCCGTTGAACGCGCGTGGGTAAACTGGGCAAAGCGTTTTAATATTTCCCCGGAAGAAGTATTAGGCTTCATCCACGGCAAGCAGGCGATTACCTCACTGCGCCACTTTATGGCCGGTGCTTCTGAGGAAGAGATTCAGCAGGAGTTCCTGCGTCTGGAGAAACTTGAGTCTGAAGATACCGGAGGCATTGTCGCGCTGCCGGGCGCTGCGGAGCTGCTGGCTCATCTTAACGAAGCGGGTATTCCGTGGGCCATAGTCACCTCAGGTTCCGTGCCGGTGGCATCCGCTCGTCGCCTGGCTGGTGGGCTGCCAGAGCCGGAAGTGTTTGTGACGGCGGAACGCGTCGCACGCGGTAAACCTGAGCCGGATGCCTATTTGCTGGGAGCGCAGCTGCTTGGCCTGGAGCCGGAAGAGTGCGTGGTCGTTGAAGACGCGCCAGCAGGCGTGCTTTCAGGGCTGGCTGCCGGTTGCCACGTGATAGCCGTTAACGCCCCGGCGGATACACCCCGGCTTGAGCACGTGGATTACGTTCTGACGTCCCTCACCGAACTGCTCGTCCAGAAATCCCCAGACGGAGTCGTCGAAGTGTTAAGAAAACACTAATCCCATGATTTAACCCCGCATTTGCGGGGTTTTTTTATGGCATTCTCATCTACATTCAATTCACCAATATTCAGCCATTCAGGGAATCGTTTTGAATTCGGAACTCATTTGGGTGTTGTCGTTACTGGCGATTGCCGTTCTGCTGTTCGCCACCGGAAAAATGCGTATGGACGCGGTGGCGCTATTGGTGATTGTCGCTTTTGTGCTCAGCGGAACATTAAGCCTCAGCGAAGCATTTTCCGGCTTTAGCGATCCCAACGTGATTCTGATTGCCGCGCTGTTCATTATTGGCGACGGGCTGGTGCGCACCGGTGTAGCCACCAAGATGGGAAGCTGGCTGGTGGACGTGGCGGGCAGCAGTGAAACCAAAATGCTGGTCCTGCTGATGGTGACGGTGGCCGGGTTGGGGGCATTTATGAGCTCCACCGGCGTGGTGGCGATTTTTATTCCGGTGGTGCTTAGCGTTTCTATGCGCATGAAAATTTCGCCTTCCCGGCTGATGATGCCGCTCAGTTTTGCCGGGCTGATAAGCGGCATGATGACGCTGGTTGCGACGCCGCCTAACCTGGTAATCAACAGCGAACTGCTTCGTGAGGGGCTGGAGGGGTTCCAGTTCTTTAGCGTGACGCCGATTGGCCTGGCGGTGCTGGTGCTGGGCATCCTTTATATGCTGGTGGCGCGTTTCGCGCTCAAAGGGCAGGGCGAAGAGGCAGGCAAAGAGAGCTGGAAGCGCCGTTCATTTCGCGATCTGATAAAAGAATATCGCCTGACCGGGCGGGCTCGTCGGTTGGCTATCCGCCCTGGCTCACCGATGGTTGGCCATCGTCTGGACGATTTAAAGCTGCGTGAACGCTATGGCGCGAATGTGATTGGCCTGGAGCGCTGGCGCCGCTTTCGGCGCGTTATTGTCAACGTGAGCGGCGGTACGGAATTCCGCGCCCGCGATGTACTGCTGATTGACATGTCGGCCTCAGAGGTTGATTTGCGAGAGTTTTGCGGGGAGCAAATGCTGGAGCCAATGATCCTGCGGGGGGAATATTTTTCCGATCAGGCGCTGGATGTGGGGATGGCAGAAGTTTCTCTGCTGCCAGAATCAGGGCTCACCGGGCAGACTTTGCGAGAAATGGCTTTCCGAACCCGCTACGGCCTTAACGTTGTTGGCCTGCGGCGGGCGGGCGAAGCCATGGAAGGATTGCTGGTGGATGAACCTATCCAGTTGGGCGACATTATACTGGTGGTTGGTGACTGGAAACTGATCAACCTGCTTTCGCAGCAGAACCGTGATTTTCTGGTGCTGAGTCTGCCTGTGGAAGAGCAGGATGCCTCCCCGGCCCACAGCCAGGCACCTCATGCGATTTTCTGCCTGGCGTTGATGGTGGCGCTGATGCTGACCGACGAAATACCCAATCCAATCGCCGCGATTATCGCCTGTTTGTTGATGGGCAAATTCCGCTGTATTGATATGGAAAGCGCCTATAAGGCGATTCACTGGCCGAGCATTATTCTGATTGTCGGGATGATGCCTTTCGCTTTAGCGCTGCAGAAAACCGGTGGGGTGGATCTGATCGTTCATGGGCTGATGGAGTTTGGCGGCGGCTACGGCCCATATATCATGCTGGTGTGCCTGTTTGTGATGTGTGCGGCTATCGGGTTATTTATTTCTAATACCGCCACGGCAGTATTGATGGCGCCTATTGCGCTGGCTGCGGCTAAATCAATGGGGGTGTCGCCGTATCCGTTTGCGATGATTGTGGCGATGGCGGCTTCTGCGGCGTTTATGACGCCAGTCTCTTCCCCAGTGAACACGCTGGTGCTGGGGCCAGGAAACTATAAGTTCAGCGACTTCGTAAAGCTCGGCGTGCCGTTTACCGTCATTGTGATGATCGTGAGCGTAGTGATGGTGCCGATGTTATTCCCGTTCTGATATTTACCCTTATCCCGGCCTCCTCCCTGTCAGGGAGAAGGGGAAAACATTATCCTGATTTCGCTTCGGCAGATGGGCGTGTTTAAAGCGGCGAATCCTGGCTGATTTCATCCAGCGAAAGCTGGAAGCTCGGCACAAAGACCCGCATAAAATAATCCATCTCCGGGCTGTGGCGGTCGGCCAGCGTTTTTTCCAGGCGACTTTTCGCCAGCAGAAACTCGTTGTTCCCGGCCGACAGCTCCTCCAGGCACTTCAGATAAGCGCATAATGCATCGGCCTGCTTCACCAGCGCTTTCTCTTCTTCACTGTAGCTGTGCTCATCAATCAGCGGCGCCCAGATATCACGAAGCTCTTCCGGCACCATTTCGATCAGTTTTTGCTGCGCAATCTTTTCAATGGCTTTGTATTCATGGGCAATTTGCGAGTTGAAGTATTTTACCGGCGTGGGGAGATCCCCGGTCAGCACCTCGCTGGCGTCGTGATACATCGCCAGCAGCGCAATACGTTCGGCATTTACGTTGCCGTTAAACTTGCGATTTTTGATAGCGGCAAGGGCGTGGGCAACCATGGCGACCTGCAGGCTGTGTTCAGACACGTTCTCGGTGCGGACATTCCGCATTAGTGGCCAGCGGCTAATCAGTTTCAGGCGGGAGAGGTGGGCAAAGAAATGGCTCTGACTCATGACGTTCTCGCGGTAACAACTTGGTGACGTCATTGTGAGGGGAGAAAGGGGGCATTGCAAATGCCCCCGAACGGCTTACTGATGGTAGTGTCCGAGGAAACGTCCCAGCTTAGCTATCGACATTTCCAGATCATCAATGCGCGGAAGAGTGACAATACGCACGTGATCCGGCCGCGGCCAGTTAAATGCCGTACCCTGAACCAGCAGAACCTTTTCCTGCAGCAGGAAGTCCAGCACCATTTTCTGGTCGTCATGAATATTGAAGCGCTTTGCGTCAATTTTCGGGAACATGTACAGGGCCCCACGAGGTTTAACGCAGGAGACGCCAGGAATTTCGTTGATCAGCTCCCAGGCACGATTACGCTGTTCGTACAGACGGCCACCAGGCACGATAAACTCGCTAATGCTTTGATACCCCCCCAGTGCGGTCTGAATAGCATGCTGCGCAGGGACGTTGGCGCACAGGCGCATCGAGGCTAACATTTCCAGACCTTCAATATAGCCTTTAGCGTGTTTCTTCGGCCCGTTGAGCACCATCCAACCCTGACGGAAACCGGCAACGCGATAGGTTTTTGACAGGCCGTTGAAGGTAATGGTTAACAGATCCGGTGCCAGGGCTGCGATCGAGTGATGCTGGGCATCGTCATAAAGGATTTTGTCGTAAATCTCATCGGCAAAGATGATCAGATTATGCTGACGCGCAATCTCGACAATCTCTAACAGCAATTCTTTGGAGTAAACGGCGCCGGTAGGGTTGTTTGGGTTAATAATCACAATGCCACGCGTGCGTGGGGTGATTTTAGCGCGGATATCGTCGAGATCCGGGAACCAGTCAGAACTCTCATCACACAGATAATGCACGGCTTTGCCGCTGGACAATGAAACGGCAGCTGTCCAAAGCGGGTAGTCCGGCGCGGGAACCAGCATTTCGTCACCGCTGTTTAGCAGCGCCTGCATCGACTGGACGATCAGTTCGGAAACGCCGTTCCCGATATAAATATCTTCCGTAGTGACATCCCGCATCCCACGAGCCTGATAATGCTGCATGATGGCTTTACGGGCAGAGAAAAGCCCTTTGGAGTCGCAATATCCCTGGGCGGTTGGAAGATTACGGATCACATCAACAAGGATTTCATCCGGCGCTTCGAATCCGAACGGCGCGGGGTTGCCGATGTTGAGCTTAAGCACTTTGTTGCCTTCTTCTTCAAGGCGTTTTGCCTCTTTGAGTACCGGGCCACGGATGTCATAACAGACATTATCAAGTTTGCTGGATTTTTCGATGGGGGACATGAAGCTTCGACCTTTGTTGTTAATTTCGCGTCCTGCCGTGGAAGCGCACCGCCACAATGTACTCCTGCTTCAGCGAGATTTGAAGGATGGGGCTTGAAGAAATGCAATTTATCTTTACAGCACAATGTATAAGCACGCAATGCGATTTAAAAAAGTAAATGGTTAAAAGATCTATAAATTTTAGTTAGTTTGGTTTTATAAGCTAACGATGTCTCTGTGTTGTAATGGTATTCACTGCCTATTGCTTCGTACGGAGGGGGAGGTGCTGTCAATGTGAATGCGTTGTCGCTAAACATAAGGAAAAATTAATATTCATGCCTGAAATATTAAGGGATCAATGAAAATGTAGTTAAAGAGATGTATATCAAAAGATTGGTCAATGTAATAGATAAATGCCTCGGCACTAATTAAGTGTCTTTTATTATACTGTGTGGCTGACTTCAAAAAACGTTGTAAATAATCAACGGGGTGGAAACCACAAAAAGAGAATAAGATCAGATAATTCGTAATAAGTGTTATAAAACATCATGTTTTACTGTAAGATGCACTACGAAAAATGGTAGGTTTTGGATGCGAAGGACTGTGCCAACGCCATGGTCTTGCTGGTGTCTTAAAATATTTCTATTATTATTCAACTGGTTGTGTGTTTTGGCCGGTTTAAGCCTGCCGTTATGCTCCAGCCCGTTAAATAATCATATAAAAGCTTATTAAAAGTCGTTTTTCGACGCTGGTTTACCTTTATAACACAGTTTTAAAATAGTTAACTGGTACGATGAGTTGGTGTTTTTTTCTTATCCTGACCTGCATAATATCCCGTTAAGGCGTGTTTTAGATAATTGAGATATGCCCGGGAATACAAAAATAACAAACAGAAGCGTCGCTAACGTATGCGGCCAAGACTACCGGAGACATTCGGTAAAAGGAATTGCTTTATCTCTTTGATAAATCATAGCAATACAACCAGGGCAGACTCGAAAGAGCAACCTATTAGTGAATAAATTATGATTAACGCAAATCGTCCGATACTGAACCTCGACCTCGATCTGCTGAGGACATTCGTTGCGGTCGCCGATCTCAATACCTTTGCGGCAGCGGCAGCGGCAGTGTGCCGTACTCAATCCGCTGTAAGCCAACAGATGCAGCGCCTTGAGCAATTAGTTGGGAAAGAGCTTTTTGCCCGACATGGTCGCAATAAACTGCTCACCGAGCACGGCATTCAACTGCTGGGCTATGCGCGTAAAATCCTACGCTTTAATGATGAAGCGTGCTCTTCACTGATGTTTAACAACCTGCAAGGGTCCCTTACCCTTGGCGCCTCCGATGAAACGGCGGACACCATCCTGCCGTTCCTGTTAAACCGCATCAGTTCGGTTTACCCCAAGCTTGCGCTGGATGTCAGGGTCAAACGCAACCCCTTTATGATCGAAATGCTTAATCAGCATGAGGTCGATTTGGTGGTGACGACATCAAACCCTTCTCACTTTGATGCCATTGTCCTGCGAACCTCGCCTACGCTGTGGTACTGCGCCGCTGATTATGTCTTTCAAAGTGGGGAAGCGCTGCCGCTGGTGATGCTGGACGATCCAAGCCCGTACCGCGATATGATGCTCGAACATCTTGATGCCAGCCAGACGCCATGGCGTATTTCTTATGTCGCTTCTACGCTTGCCGCGGTCAGGGCCGCCGTAAAAGCGGGGTTAGGCGTAACGGCCAGGCCGGTTGAAATGATGAGTCCGGAACTTCGTGTCCTGGGTGCGTCAGAAGGGCTGCCCATTTTACCTGAAACCCAATATTTGCTGTGTAAAAACCCCGAAAGTGGTAATGAGCTGGCGCAAGCGATCTTCACCGCGCTGGCGACGCCGGAAAACCCATACCGCTATAACACCGCAGGAAGTGAAGGGGATGACACGCTGCTGGTTGAAGGGGATTTTGAGTAGCAGTAGGTCGACTAGTTAGTAACAAAATATTAAAGATACAAAATGGGTCGTTGGTGGTTTTTTTTACGCCAACGGCCCATTTTTTATACCTGATTTTCATTAAATCACCGGGGTACTCATCTTTTCTAACAAATTCAATATATTGGTTGTGTGTTTATTTTTGCTCATTTTGCGAGCAAGGACTTCATGCAAAGGCCAGGTAATGTTAAAAAACGCATAACAATGTTGCTTCTTTTTGAAGTGGATTAACAAAAGCGTGTCTCAGATCAAGAAAATACTCCCTCTTGGGGGGAGGAATAGTTGAGATTTCCTGCCAAAATATAGGGGCTGTTTATCTTTTCACACGGAACGGACACGATTCACCCTCATCTAAATCTGGTCTTTACGCGAGTGTTGATGAGTTTTAACGCATTAAATGTTAATGAATTGCTGTCGGTGTAAATTAATGTGTGGATACTTTTGTTAAAGTTGACAAAAGGTTATAGAAAGGAGTAAAAAACCCCATCAATTGGCTGCCTACGTATTATTTCCGGTAGTTATTGTACGGTTGATTGTTCCTCCCCATGAATCGATGTGGCGTTCATCTGCCAACAAGAGCAGAGACTTTGGCGCCACTTTTGATGAGTAAGCAATGAGTATGTCAACATCCACTGAAGTTATCGCTCATCACTGGGCGTTCGCTGTCTTTCTTATTGTCGCCGTTGGCCTGTGTTGTTTGATGCTTGTCGGGGGCTGGTTCCTTGGCGGACGAGCTAAGGCACGGCACAAAAACACCCCCTTCGAGTCGGGCATCGACTCCGTTGGTACGGCGCGTCTACGTCTCTCCGCCAAGTTTTACCTGGTCGCCATGTTCTTCGTTATTTTTGACGTGGAAGCCTTGTATCTCTACGCGTGGTCAACTTCTATCCGTGAAAGCGGCTGGATTGGCTTCGTCGAGGCCGCAATTTTCATTTTAGTGCTACTGGCTGGTCTGGTTTATCTGGTGCGCGTTGGCGCTCTGGATTGGACTCCTGCGCGTTCGCGTCGTGAGAAAATCAACCCGGAAACAGACAGTCTCACTAACCGTCATACGCAGTAATAGCGAGGCAATAAGATGGACTATACGCTCACCCGCATAGACCCCAACGGTGAGAATGACCGTTACCCCCTGCAAAAGCAGGAGATCGTAACCGATCCCCTCGAACAAGAGATTAACCGCAGCGTTTACATGGGCAAGCTCGAGCATGCTATGCACGATGTGGTGAACTGGGGTCGCAAAAACTCAATCTGGCCATACAACTTTGGTCTTTCCTGCTGCTATGTAGAGATGGTGACTTCGTTTACCGCTGTACATGACGTGGCGCGTTTCGGTGCAGAAGTTTTACGTGCTTCTCCTCGTCAGGCTGACCTGATGGTGGTGGCCGGTACCTGCTTCACCAAAATGGCTCCGGTAATTCAGCGCCTTTACGATCAGATGCTGGAGCCTAAATGGGTCATTTCCATGGGCGCCTGCGCTAACTCTGGCGGCATGTACGACATCTATTCCGTTGTGCAAGGTGTCGATAAATTTATCCCGGTTGATGTGTATATCCCAGGTTGCCCGCCGCGTCCGGAAGCCTACATGCAGGCGTTAATGCTGCTGCAGGAGTCTATCGGTAAAGAGCGCCGCCCGCTGTCGTGGGTCGTTGGCGATCAGGGTGTTTACCGCGCCAACATGCAGTCCGAGCGTGAGCGTAAGCGCGGCGAGCGTATCGCGGTCACCAACCTGCGGACGCCGGACGAGATTTAATTAGCGCCTGCGGTCAGTGAGCGTCTTTGTATATCAATAATATAAAAACAAAGACACTGAACGCAGTCACCACAGAACCATTTGCAATGGTGAGAACTATGACCGATTTAACCGCGCAAGACGCCGCTATGCCAGCCTGGCAGACAAGGGATCACCTGGATGATCCGGTCATTGGCGAATTGCGTAACCGTTTTGGGCCGGATGCCTTTACCGTTCAGCCAACCCGCACCGGGGTGCCCGTCGTTTGGGTTAAGCGTGAACAGTTACTGGAAGTGGTCGATTTCCTTAAGAAATCACCAAAACCCTACGTTATGCTGTTCGACCTGCATGGCATGGATGAGCGTCTACGCACACACCGCAACGGTTTACCGGCTGCGGATTTTTCCGTTTTCTACCACCTGATTTCCATTGAACGCAATCGCGATATCATGCTCAAGGTGGCGTTGTCTGAAAACGATCTTAACCTGCCGACGCTGACCAAACTCTTCCCAAACGCCAACTGGTACGAGCGTGAAACCTGGGAGATGTTTGGCATCACCTTTAATGGTCACCCGCACCTGACGCGCATCATGATGCCGCCGACCTGGGAAGGCCACCCGCTGCGTAAAGACTACCCGGCGCGCGCCACCGAATTCGATCCGTTTATCCTGACTAAACAGAAAGAAGATCTGGAAATGGAAGCGCTGACCTTCAAGCCTGAAGAGTGGGGCATGAAGCGCAGCAGCGAACATGAAGACTTCATGTTCCTGAACCTGGGGCCGAACCACCCCTCCGCGCACGGTGCTTTCCGTATCATCCTGCAGCTGGACGGCGAAGAGATCGTCGACTGCGTGCCGGATATCGGCTACCACCATCGTGGTGCTGAGAAGATGGGTGAGCGTCAGTCCTGGCACAGCTACATTCCGTATACCGACCGTATCGAGTACCTCGGCGGTTGCGTCAACGAAATGCCTTACGTGCTGGCGGTTGAAAAGCTGGCTGGCATCGTCGTGCCGGAGCGCGTTGAAGTTATCCGCGTTATGCTCTCTGAGCTGTTCCGTATCAACAGCCACCTGCTGTACATCTCCACCTTTATTCAGGACGTGGGCGCCATGACGCCGGTCTTCTTCGCGTTTACCGATCGTCAGAAAATCTACGATCTGGTGGAAGCGATTACCGGTTTCCGTATGCACCCGGCCTGGTTCCGTATTGGCGGCGTTGCACACGACCTGCCGAAGGGCTGGGAACGCCTGCTGAAAGAGTTCCTGGAGTGGATGCCGAAGCGCCTGGATTCTTATGAGAAAGCCGCGCTGCGCAACACCATTCTGAAGGGCCGTTCCCAGGGCGTTGCAGCCTATACCGCGAAAGAAGCGTTGGAGTGGGGCACCACCGGTGCTGGCCTGCGCGCCACCGGTATCGACTTCGACGTGCGTAAGGCTCGCCCTTACTCCGGCTACCAGAACTTCGATTTCGAAGTCCCGGTTGGCGGTGGCATCAGCGACTGCTACACCCGCGTTATGCTGAAAGTTGAAGAGCTGCGCCAGAGTCTGCGCATCCTTGAGCAGTGTCTGAAAAATATGCCAGCCGGCCCGTTCAAAGCGGATCACCCGCTGACTACGCCGCCGCCGAAAGAGCGCACGCTGCAGCATATCGAAACCCTGATCACTCACTTCCTGCAGGTTTCCTGGGGCCCGGTCATGCCGGCCAATGAATCATTCCAGATGATTGAGGCAACGAAAGGGATTAACAGTTACTACCTGACCAGCGACGCTAGCACCATGAGCTATCGTACCCGTATTCGTACCCCGAGCTTTGCGCACCTGCAGCAAATTCCGGCGGCGATCCGTGGCAGCCTGGTTTCTGACCTGATTGTCTATCTGGGTAGTATCGATTTTGTAATGTCTGATGTGGATCGCTAACTATGCACGATAACCAACAAAACCAGGCTGAAGCTTTTGAGCTGAGTGCGGCAGAGCGTGAGGCGATTGAGCACGAGAAACACCATTACGAAGATGCCCGCGCGGCCTCTATCGAAGCGCTGAAAATCGTTCAGAAACAGCGCGGTTGGGTGCCAGATGGTGCCATCTACGCGATTGCTGACGTGCTGGGTATCCCGGCGAGCGATGTAGAAGGTGTGGCCACTTTCTATAGCCAAATATTCCGCCAGCCGGTTGGCCGCCACGTGATTCGCTACTGCGACAGCGTGGTTTGCCATATCACCGGTTACCAGGGCATTCAGTCGGCTATCGAAGCCAAACTGAACATCAAGCCGGGCCAGACTACGTTTGACGGCCGCTTTACCCTGCTGCCAACCTGCTGCCTGGGGAACTGCGACAAGGGGCCGACCATGATGATTGATGAGGACACTCACAGCCATCTGACGCCGGAAGCCATCCCTGACTTGCTGGAGCAGTATAAATGAAGACGATTATTCGTACTGCCGAAACCCATCCGCTGACCTGGCGTCTGCGCGATGACAAACAGCCGGTCTGGCTTGACGAATACCGTAGCAAAAACGGCTATGAAGGCGCGCGTAAAGCGCTGACCGGCATGGCGCCAGATGAAATCGTGACTGCGGTAAAAGACGCTGGCCTGAAAGGGCGCGGCGGCGCGGGCTTTTCCACCGGTTTGAAGTGGAGCCTGATGCCGAAAGACGAGTCCATGAACATCCGTTACCTGCTGTGTAACGCCGATGAAATGGAGCCAGGCACCTATAAAGACCGCCTGCTGATGGAGCAACTGCCGCACCTGCTGGTGGAAGGCATGCTGATTTCCGCTTTTGCGCTGAAAGCATACCGTGGCTACATCTTCCTGCGTGGTGAGTACATCGAGGCGGCAGACCACCTGCGTCGCGCGATTGCCGAAGCCACCGAAGCGGGCCTGCTGGGTAAGAACATCCTGGGTTCCGGTTTCGATTTCGAACTGTTCGTACACACCGGAGCCGGGCGTTATATCTGCGGGGAAGAAACCGCGCTGATTAACTCCCTGGAAGGCCGTCGTGCGAACCCACGTTCTAAGCCACCGTTCCCGGCATCAAGCGGCGTTTGGGGTAAACCGACCTGTGTAAACAACGTCGAAACCCTGTGTAACGTCCCGGCTATTCTGGCTAACGGCGTGGAGTGGTATCAGGGCATTGGCGGCGGCATGAGTAAAGATGCCGGCACTAAGCTGATGGGCTTCTCTGGCCGCGTGAAAAACCCTGGCGTCTGGGAATTGCCGTTCGGCACAACCGCTCGCGAAATCCTGGAAGAATACGCCGGCGGCATGCGTGATGGCCTGAAGTTTAAAGCCTGGCAGCCGGGTGGGGCGGGGACCGACTTCCTGACGGAAGCACATCTCGACCTGCCGATGGAATTTGAAAGTATTGGTAAAGCAGGCAGCCGTCTCGGTACGGCGCTGGCAATGGCGGTTGACCATGAAATTGGTATGGTGCCGCTGGTGCGTAACCTGGAAGAGTTCTTTGCCCGTGAATCCTGCGGCTGGTGTACACCGTGCCGCGATGGTCTGCCGTGGAGCGTAAAAATCCTGCGCGCGCTTGAGCGCGGCGAAGGACAGCCGGGGGATATCGAAACCCTCGAGCAGCTTTGCCGTCATCTGGGTCCAGGTAAAACCTTCTGTGCCCACGCGCCGGGTGCCGTTGAGCCATTGCAGAGTGCGATTAAATATTTCCGCGACGAATTCGAAGCAGGCATTGCCAAACAGGATTACGGAAATCTGCGTGCCATTAATGGTATTCAGCCGAACCTGTTAAAAACGCGCTGGTGATAGACAGCTTTTCACCCTCACCCTAACCCTAACCCTCTTCCTGAGGGAGAGGGGATAGACCGGTGATTTTCTCCCTCTCCTGGGGGAGAGGGCCGGGGTGAGGGCGAAGGTGGTTCGCACAAGAATTTTTGATTAACGCCTGAAGTTATTCAGGCCAACTGGAAGCATGCTGACTATGGCTACGATTCATGTAGACGGCAAAGAATACGAGGTCAACGGAGCAGACAACTTGCTGGAAGCTTGTCTCTCCCTCGGTCTTGATATTCCTTATTTTTGCTGGCATCCGGCGCTGGGCAGCGTCGGTGCTTGCCGCCAGTGTGCGGTGAAGCAATATCAGAACGCGGAAGACACTCGCGGTCGCCTGGTGATGTCCTGTATGACACCGGCCTCCGACGGGACCTTCATCTCTATTGATGATGGCGAAGCGAAACAGTTCCGTGAAAGCGTTGTGGAATGGTTGATGACTAACCACCCGCACGACTGTCCGGTCTGTGAAGAGGGCGGCAACTGCCACCTGCAAGATATGACGGTGATGACCGGTCATAGCTTCCGTCGCTACCGCTTTACCAAGCGTACTCACCGCAATCAGGATCTCGGTCCGTTCATCTCTCATGAAATGAACCGCTGTATCGCCTGCTACCGCTGCGTGCGTTACTACAAAGACTACGCAGACGGTAAAGACCTGGGCGTTTACGGCGCGCACGATAACGTCTACTTCGGTCGTCCGGAAGACGGCACACTGGAAAGCGAGTTCTCCGGTAACCTGGTAGAAATTTGCCCGACCGGCGTATTCACCGACAAAACGCATTCCGAACGCTACAACCGTAAGTGGGATATGCAGTTCGCGCCGAGCATCTGCCAGCAGTGCTCGCTGGGCTG
Source organism: Cedecea sp. B1(4) (assembly GCF_059414925.1). Lineage (NCBI taxonomy): Bacteria > Pseudomonadati > Pseudomonadota > Gammaproteobacteria > Enterobacterales > Enterobacteriaceae > Cedecea > Cedecea sp. B1(4). The sequence goes on from NZ_JCAHMZ010000004.1 coordinate 386,191, forward strand.
TAACACCAGCCCGGGTGAACGTTACGGCGAACTTCGTCGTATTGAAAACCGCTACAACGGCACCGTGAACCACTACTTCCTGTGCGACCGCGGCCGTTTCGGTTATGGCTACGTGAACCTGAAAGACCGTCCGCGTCAGCCAATTCAGCGCCGTGGTGATGACCTCATTACCCTGAACGCCGAACAGGCAATGCAGGGTGCGGCGGATATCCTGCGTCAGTCGAAGAAAGTGATCGGCATCGGTTCTCCGCGCGCGAGCGTGGAAAGCAACTTCGCTCTGCGCGAGCTGGTTGGCGCTGAAAACTTCTACACCGGTATTGCAGCCGGTGAGCATGCTCGCCTGCAGCTGATGCTGAAAGTGCTGCGTGACAGCGGCGTTCACACGCCTGCGCTGCGTGAAATCGAATCTTACGATGCGGTGCTGATCCTGGGCGAAGACGTTACCCAGACCGGCGCTCGTGCTGCCCTGGCTATCCGCCAGGCAGTCAAAGGCAAGGCGCGTGAAATGGCAGCGGCTCAGAAAGTGGCTGACTGGCAGATCGCCGCAATCCTGAACATCGGTCAGAACGCTAAGCATCCGCTGTTTGTCACTAACGTGGATAGCACTCGCCTGGATGATATCGCCGCATGGACTTACCGTGCACCGGTTGAAGATCAGGCTCGCCTTGGTTTTGCGATTGCGAATGCGCTGGACAGTAACTCTCCGGCGGTTGAACTGGATCGTGACCTGAAAAACAAAGTGGACGTTATCGTGCAGGCGTTGGCCGGTGCGAAGAAGCCCCTGATTGTTTCCGGAACGAACGCCGGTAGCGAAGCGGTGATTCAGGCTGCGGCCAATGTGGCTAAAGCGCTGAAAGGCCGCGGTGCAGACGTCGGCGTCACCATGATTGCTCGCGCGGTTAACAGCGTTGGCCTCGGCATGATCGGCGGTGGCTCTTTGGAAGAGGCTCTGAGCGAGCTGGAAAGCGGCGCTGCCGATGCGGTAGTGGTGCTGGAAAACGACCTCCATCGCCATGCTTCCGCTGCCCGCGTAGATGCGGCGCTGAGTAAAGCCCCTTTGGTAATGGTTATTGACCATCAGCGTACGGCCATCATGGATAAAGCACACCTGGTGCTTTCTGCAGCGAGCTTTGCAGAAAGCGACGGGACGGTGATTAACAATGAAGGTCGCGCCCAGCGTTTCTTCCAGGTTTATGACCCGGCTTACTACGACACCAGCGTGACGATGTTCGAAAGCTGGCGCTGGCTGCACTCCCTGCACAGTACCGTGCAGAGCCGTGACGTAGACTGGACGCAGCTTGACCATGTGATTGACGCCTGCGTGAAGGTATTGCCTCAGTTAGCCGGTATTAAAGATGCCGCGCCGGATGCTTCCTTCCGTATCAAAGGTCAGAAGCTGTCCCGTTCTCCTATCCGTTCGAGCGGACGCACCGCTATGCGCGCCAATATTAGCGTGCACGAACCGCGTCAGCCGCAGGATAAAGACACGATGTTTGCCTTCTCGATGGAAGGGAACAACAGCCCGCTGGCCGACCGTCAGCAGATTCCGTTTGCCTGGGCTCCAGGCTGGAACTCCCCGCAAGCATGGAACAAATTCCAGGCCGAAGTGGGCGGTCATCTGCGCCACGGCGATCCGGGCGTGCGCCTGATCGAAGCCTCTGAAACGGGCCTGGACTACTTCACTTCCGTGCCGGATACCTTCCACGCGGAAGAGGGCAAATGGCGAATCGCGCCGTACTACCACCTGTTTGGTAGCGACGAGATGTCCCAGCGTTCTCCTGTGTTCCAGAAGCGTATGGTTGAGCCTTACATCAAGCTGAACCCGGCCGATGCCGCGAAGCTTGGTGTTAACGCCGGAAGCCTGATCTCCTTCAGCTACGAAGGCCAGACGCTGAGTCTGCCGCTGCAGCTGTCCGAAGGTCTGGTTGCAGGGCAGGTTGGTCTGCCGATGGGGATGCCGGGGATTGCGCCAGTGCTTGCCGGTGCTCGTCTTGAAAATCTGCAGGAGGCTGCGCAATGAGCTGGCTGACACCGGAAGTTATCGACATTCTGCTGAGCATCCTCAAAGCGGTTGTCATTCTACTGGTCGTGGTGACCTGTGGGGCATTCATGAGTTTCGGCGAACGTCGTCTGCTCGGTCTGTTCCAGAACCGCTACGGACCGAACCGCGTAGGCTGGGGTGGTTCACTCCAGCTGGTTGCGGACATGATCAAGATGTTCTTTAAAGAGGACTGGATCCCTAAATTTTCTGACCGCGTGATCTTTACGCTTGCACCAATGATTGCGTTCACCTCGCTGCTGCTGGCCTTTGCTATTGTGCCGGTCAGCCCAAGCTGGGTGGTGGCGGATCTGAACATCGGGATCCTGTTCTTCCTGATGCTGGCGGGCCTGGCGGTGTACGCCGTGCTGTTCGCTGGCTGGTCCAGTAACAACAAATACTCCCTGCTTGGTGCGATGCGTGCTTCCGCGCAGACCCTGAGTTATGAAGTGTTCCTGGGGCTTTCCCTGATGGGCGTGGTGGCGCAGGCCGGTTCCTTTAATATGGCCGACATCGTCAACAACCAGGCACATCTGTGGAACATCATCCCGCAGTTCTTCGGCTTCGTGACCTTTGCGATTGCCGGCGTTGCGGTTTGCCACCGTCACCCGTTTGACCAACCGGAAGCCGAGCAGGAACTGGCCGATGGTTATCACATCGAATATTCCGGTATGAAGTTCGGTCTGTTCTTCGTCGGGGAATACATCGGCATCGTCACCGTTTCTGCACTGATTGTGACGCTGTTCTTTGGTGGCTGGCATGGCCCGTGGTTACCACCGTTCATCTGGTTCGCGCTGAAAACTGCGTTCTTCATGATGATGTTCATTTTGATTCGCGCCGCACTGCCTCGTCCACGTTATGACCAGGTGATGTCCTTCGGCTGGAAAGTTTGCCTGCCGCTGACGCTAATCAACTTGCTGGTGACCGCCGCGGTCATTCTTTACCAGGCACCATAAGGGGTGAAAAAACCATGACATTGAAAGAGTTAGTGGTTGGTTTCGGCACCCAGGTACGCAGTATCTGGATGATCGGCATGCACGCTTTCGCCAAGCGCGAAACCCGCATGTATCCGGAAGAACCAGTGTATCTGCCGCCGCGCTACCGTGGCCGTATCGTGCTGACGCGCGACCCGGACGGTGAAGAGCGCTGCGTTGCCTGTAACCTGTGTGCGGTAGCCTGCCCGGTAGGCTGTATTTCCCTGCAGAAAGCCGAGATGAAAGACGGTCGTTGGTATCCGGAGTTCTTCCGCATCAACTTCTCACGCTGCATCTTCTGTGGCCTGTGCGAAGAAGCCTGTCCAACCACCGCGATTCAGCTTACCCCGGACTTCGAACTGGGTGAGTATAAGCGCCAGGATCTGGTGTACGAGAAAGAGGATCTGCTGATCTCCGGTCCGGGTAAATACCCGGAATATAACTTCTATCGGATGGCAGGTATGGCAATCGACGGCAAAGATAAGGGCGAAGCGGAAAATGAAGCCAAGCCTATCGACGTCAAAGGCCTGTTACCTTAAGGAGTCAGGAATGGAATTCGCTTTTTATATCTGCGCCATTGTGGCCGTCCTGACGACCCTTCGGACGATCACTCACACCAATCCGGTGCATGCGCTGCTGTACCTGATCATCTCGCTGCTGGCGATCTCCGGGGTCTTTTTCTCCCTCGGGGCTTACTTCGCCGGTGCGCTGGAGATCATCGTGTACGCCGGGGCTATCATGGTGCTGTTTGTCTTCGTGGTGATGATGCTTAACCTCGGTAACGCGGTTCAGCAGCAGGAACGCGAGTGGCTAAAACCGCAGCTGTGGATTGGGCCTGGCGTCCTGTCTGCAGTCCTGCTGGTGGTTCTGATTTACGCCATCCGCACCGTTAACGACCAGGGTATTGATGGCACGTCCATCGATGCGAAGCAGGTCGGTATCGCGCTGTTCGGGCCTTACGTACTGGCGGTGGAGCTGGCCTCCATGCTGCTGCTGGCGGGTCTGGTCGTTGCGTTCCACCTGGGTCGTGAAGACCGTGCCGGTGAGGTGCTGAGCAATCGCCCTGCTGACATGGCCGTGAGAAGAAAAACGGAGGAGAACGTATGATCCCGTTGCAACATGGACTGATCCTCGCCGCCATTCTGTTCGTGCTGGGACTGACCGGGCTGGTCATCCGCCGCAACCTGCTGTTCATGCTGATCAGCCTGGAAGTGATGATTAACGCCGCCGCGCTGGCCTTCGTGGTTGCCGGCAGCTACTGGGGCCAGGCTGACGGTCAGGTGATGTATATACTCGCGATTAGCTTAGCTGCTGCCGAAGCCAGTATTGGCCTCGCGCTGTTACTGCAGCTCCATCGTCGTCGCCAGAATCTGAATATCGATTCAGTAAGTGAGATGCGTGGATGAACCTTCTCTGGTTAACCATTGTTCTGCCATTGATTGGCTTTTTACTGTTGGCATTTTCCCGCGGCCGTTGGTCAGAAAACCTGTCCGCAACCATCGGGATGGGCTCTGTAGGTCTGGCGGCGGTAGTCACCGCCATTGCCGGGGTTGATTTCTTTAACAACGGGCAGCAGGCGTTCACTCAGCCACTGTGGACCTGGATGGCGGTCGGTGATTTTAACATCGGCTTCAACCTGGTACTGGACGGCCTGTCCCTGACCATGCTTTCTGTGGTTACCGGTGTCGGCTTCCTGATCCACATGTTCGCTTCCTGGTACATGCGCGGTGAAGAGGGTTATTCCCGCTTCTTCGCCTACACCAACCTGTTCATCGCCAGCATGGTGGTTCTGGTCCTTGCCGACAACCTGCTGCTGATGTACCTCGGCTGGGAAGGCGTGGGCCTCTGTTCTTACCTGCTGATCGGTTTCTACTACACCGATCCGAAGAACAACGCGGCGGCAATGAAAGCGTTCGTGGTGACTCGCGTCGGGGACGTGTTCCTGGCCTTCGGCCTGTTCATTCTCTACAACGAGCTGGGCACGCTGAACTTCCGCGAAATGGTTGAGCTGGCACCGCAGCACTTCGCTGCCGGCAACCAAATGCTGACCTGGGCAACCCTTATGCTGTTAGGCGGTGCGGTCGGTAAGTCTGCACAGCTTCCGCTGCAAACATGGCTTGCGGATGCGATGGCGGGTCCAACCCCGGTTTCTGCGCTGATTCACGCGGCTACCATGGTTACCGCGGGCGTCTACCTGATTGCCCGTACCCATGGCCTGTTCCTGATGACCCCGGAAATTCTGCATCTGGTGGGTATCGTAGGTGCGATCACGCTGGTGCTGGCAGGCTTTGCCGCGCTGGTACAGACCGACATCAAACGCGTACTCGCTTACTCCACCATGAGCCAGATTGGCTACATGTTCCTGGCGCTGGGCGTGCAGGCGTGGGATGCGGCAATCTTCCACCTGATGACCCACGCGTTCTTTAAAGCGTTGCTGTTCCTGTCATCCGGTTCGGTGATTCTGGCGTGCCATCACGAACAAAACATCTTCAAGATGGGTGGGCTGCGTAAGTCTATTCCGCTGGTGTATGTCTGCTTCCTGGTTGGGGGCGCGGCGCTGTCCGCTCTGCCGCTGATTACCGCAGGCTTCTTCAGTAAAGATGAAATTCTTGCCGGTGCGATGGCAAACGGCCACATCAACCTGATGGTTGCGGGCCTGGTCGGGGCGTTTATGACCTCGCTCTACACCTTCCGCATGATTTTCATTACGTTCCACGGTGAAGAAAAAATTCACGCTCACGCAGGGAAGGGGATTACCCACCACCTGCCGCTGGTTGTTCTGCTGGTGCTGTCCACCTTCGTTGGCGCAATGATTGTGCCACCGCTGCGCGGCGTACTGCCGGAAACCACTGAACTTGCGCACGGCAGCGTGCTGACCCTGGAGATCATCTCCGGCGTCGTCGCCATTGCCGGTATCCTGATTGCCGCCTTCCTGTGGCTGGGTAAACGTACTCTGGTGACGTCGCTTGCGAACAGCGCACCGGGGCGTTTCTTCGGTACCTGGTGGTTCAATGCCTGGGGCTTCGACTGGCTGTACGACATGATTTTCGTCAAGCCATTCCTCGGTATTGCGTGGCTGCTGCGCCGTGACCCGCTGAATGCTTTGATGAATATTCCGGCAGTTCTCTCCCGCTTTGCTGGCCGCGGCCTGCTGGTGAGCGAGAACGGTTATCTGCGCTGGTATGTTGCGTCCATGAGCATCGGTGCCGTTGTAGTTCTCGGCCTGCTGCTGGTTCTGCGTTAACAGGATTTCTTCCATCCCCCTCTCTCTGTTGAGAGAGGGTCGGAGTGGGGCTTAATACCTCCTCTGGCGCTGGGAAGTGAGCGATGTTTAAGAATTATTTTGACTTAGGGACTCAAACGCCATGCTATTACCCTGGCTAATACTAATCCCCTTTATCGGCGGCTTCTTCTGCTGGCAGACCGAACGCTTCGGCGTGAAAGTGCCTCGCTGGATTGCGCTGATCACTATGGGGCTGACACTGGCACTGTCTCTGCAATTGTGGTTGCAGGGTGGCTATTCTCTGACGCAGTCGGCGGGTTTGCCGCAGTGGCAGTCAGAATTCATTCTGCAATGGATCCCACGTTTTGGCATTGAGATTCACCTGGCGCTCGACGGTCTGTCGCTGCTGATGGTGGTGCTGACCGGCCTGCTCGGCGTGCTGGCGGTACTCTGTTCCTGGAATGAAATCGAAAAATATCAGGGCTTCTTCCACCTCAACCTGATGTGGATCCTCGGTGGCGTTATCGGTGTGTTCCTTGCCATCGACATGTTCCTGTTCTTCTTCTTCTGGGAAATGATGCTGGTGCCGATGTACTTCCTGATTGCGCTGTGGGGCCACAAAGCCTCCGACGGGAAGACGCGTATTACCGCTGCAACCAAGTTCTTCATCTATACCCAGGCGAGTGGCTTGGTGATGCTGATTGCTATCCTGGGTCTGGTGTTTGTGCACTACAATGCGACCGGCGTATGGACCTTCAACTATGAGCTGCTGCTGAAAACGCCGATGTCCCACGGTGTACAGTGGCTGCTGATGCTGGGCTTCTTTATCGCCTTCGCGGTAAAAATGCCGGTGGTTCCTCTTCACGGCTGGCTGCCGGATGCGCACTCGCAGGCACCAACGGCGGGTTCCGTTGACCTGGCAGGTATCTTGCTCAAAACTGCGGCCTACGGCCTGCTGCGTTTCTCTCTGCCGCTGTTCCCTGAAGCGTCTGCTGAATTTGCCCCAATCGCCATGTGGCTGGGTGTCATCGGTATCTTCTACGGCGCGTGGATGGCCTTTGCCCAGACCGATATCAAACGCCTGATTGCTTATACCTCCGTTTCCCACATGGGCTTCGTGCTGATTGCTATATACACCGGCAACCAGCTGGCTTACCAGGGCGCGGTAATTCAGATGATTGCTCACGGTCTGTCCGCGGCGGGTATGTTCATCATCTGTGGTCAGCTTTACGAGCGTCTGCACACGCGTGACATGCGCATGATGGGCGGCCTGTGGAACAAAATTAAATGGCTGCCTGGCCTGTCGATGTTCTTCGCTGTTGCCACGTTGGGTATGCCCGGGACCGGTAACTTCGTCGGTGAATTCATGATCCTGTTCGGCAGCTTCCACGTTGTGCCGGTCATCACTGTGATTTCAACCTTCGGCCTGGTCTTCGCTTCTGTTTACTCCCTGGCGATGCTGCACCGTGCTTACTTCGGGAAAGCTAAGAGCGAAATCAGCGATAAACAACTGCCTGGCATGTCCATGCGCGAGTTCTTTATCATTCTGTTGCTGGTGGTGCTGTTAGTTCTGCTGGGCTTCTTCCCGCAGCCGATTCTGGATACCTCGCATTCTGCGATGAGCAATATTCAGCAGTGGTTTACCAGTTCACTTTCTACTACAAGGCCGTAATTCGCCATGACAATAACTCCTCAACATTTGATCGCGCTGCTACCGCTGTTGATCGTCGGATTGACGGTGGTGGTTGTGATGCTCTCCATTGCGTGGCGACGCGACCATTTTCTGAATGCTACGCTGTCGGTTATCGGCCTTAACGCCGCGCTGATTTCACTGTGGTTTGTCGGTCAGGCAGGGGCGATGGATGTCACCCCGCTGATGCGCGTTGACGGCTACGCCATGCTCTACACCGGGCTGGTACTGCTGGCGAGCCTGGCAACCTGTACCTTTGCTTATCCGTGGCTGCAGGGCTACACCGACAACCGCGAAGAGTTCTATCTGCTGGTCCTGATTGCTGCCCTGGGCGGTATTCTGCTGGCGAATGCGAACCACCTCGCGGCGCTGTTCCTCGGCATTGAGCTGATCTCTCTGCCGCTGTTCGGCCTGGTTGGCTACGCCTTCCGCCAGAAGCGTTCTCTGGAAGCGAGCATCAAGTACACCATTCTGTCAGCGGCGGCATCGTCCTTCCTGCTGTTCGGTATGGCGCTGGTATACGCTGATTCCGGTAGCCTGTCGTTTGTTAGCCTCGGTAAGAGCCTGGCGGATAACATGCTGCACGAACCTCTGCTGCTGGTGGGCCTGGGTCTGATGATCGTCGGTCTTGGCTTCAAGCTTTCTTTGGTGCCGTTCCACCTGTGGACCCCAGACGTATACCAGGGCGCGCCTGCTCCGGTTTCCACCTTCCTGGCAACCGCCAGCAAAATCGCCATCTTTGGCGTGGTGATGCGTCTGTTCCTGTACGCACCAGTGGGCAACAGCGAAGCCGTTCGCGTCGTGCTGGGGATTATCGCCTTCGCGTCAATCCTGTTCGGTAACCTGATGGCGCTGAACCAGTCCAACATCAAGCGTCTGCTGGGCTACTCTTCCATCGCGCACCTTGGTTACCTGCTGGTGGCGCTGATTGCGCTGCAAAGCGGCAACATGTCGATGGAATCGGTCGGTGTTTACCTGGCGGGTTACTTGTTCAGCAGCCTGGGTGCATTCGGCGTGGTTAGCCTGATGTCCAGCCCGTATCGTGGCCCGGATGCCGACTCGCTGTTCTCCTACCGCGGTTTGTTCTGGCACAAGCCGGTGCTTTCTGCGGTGATGACCGTGATGATGCTTTCCCTGGCGGGTATCCCAATGACCCTGGGCTTCATCGGTAAGTTCTACATCATTGCCGTGGGCGTTCAGGCTCACCTGTGGTGGCTGACCGGCGCAGTGGTTCTGGGCAGCGCCATCGGCCTGTACTACTACCTGCGCGTGACCGTGAGTTTGTACCTGAGCGCGCCTCAGCAGCTTAACCGCGACACCCCATCCAACTGGGCGCTGACCGCGGGCGGTGTGGTGGTGCTGATTTCCGCCCTGCTGGTGCTGCTGCTGGGTGTTTATCCGCAGCCGCTTATCAGCCTGGTGCAATTAGCGCAGCCGCTGATGTAATCGGGTTAACAAGACAGTTCAAAAACCGCCACTTGCTGGCGGTTTTTTTATGCGGCTAGCTTCTGGCCAGCTCGAGGATAAAATCCAGAAAACAGCGGGTGCGTGCGGCGGGATTGATGCGTGAAGGGTAGTAAGCATAAAGCGGGAAGCGCTCGTCCGGCCAGTCGGGAAATAAATCCTCCAACAGTCCCTGTTTCACGAGATCGTCAGAGCCAAACGTCATCACCTGGGCAATCGCGTGCCCGCTCAGGCAGGCTTCATGCAAAGTGCGGGCGTCGTTTAGCGTCAGGCGCCCGCTGACCGGGACTTTAATCACTTCTCCTTTACGATGAAACTCCCATTCAAACGGCCTGCCGGTTTCCGGATCGCGGAAATGAATGCAGGTATGCCCCACTAGCGCCTGTGGTGTTTCGGGCCTGCCGTGCCGCGCCAGATAGGCTGGGGTGGCAACCGTCATGATGCGAGTTTCCAGCAGCTTGCGTGCCACCAACGTGCTATTTCGAGGCACGCCAAAACGAATAGCCAGATCGAAACCATCGCCAATCATATCCCCCAGCCGATCGCTTGTTACCAGATCCAGTTCAAGATCGGGATAGCGGGACATAAACGTTTCCAGTTGAGGCCCCAGGATTAGGCTAGAGAAGAACGGATCGATGTTGACCCGAAGTCTGCCGGTAATGGTTATAGTGGAGAGCGACGCGGTGCTGGTCACATCTTCCAGCGCGGCCAACAGCGGAAGGATCTGACGATAAAACTCTTTGCCTTCAACGGTCAATGCCACTGCGCGAGTGGTGCGGTCAAAAAGGCGGATGCCGAGGCGTTTCTCCAGGCGGGCAATCGCCCGGCTGACCCCAGGCGGGGACATATTGATCACCTCCGCGGCGGCGGCAAACGTGCCGCTTTCCACTACGGCGGTAAACACAGACAGACCATCAAAGGTCCGATCGTTAAAAATCATATTAGTGCTCCGCAGTCATCAGTGAATTGTCTCAGGTGCTATCGATACAACATAGCTGCATCCGCATAATGCCGTCCACACCCTATGGGGGATCTCAAACTGGAGAAACATTATGTTCGCAATTACAGGTATTACCGGACAAGTTGGCGGTGCACTGGCAGAAGCATTGCTTGCTCAAGGACATGAGATTCGGGCCGTCGTCCGCTCTGAAACTAAGGGACAGCCCTGGGCACAGCAGGGCGCAGACGTTGCGCTGGCTGAAATGCACGATGGTGAAGCGCTGGCGAAAGCCTTCACCGGGGCCGAAGCGGTCTTTATCCTGCTGCCGCCGGTGTTCGATCCTTCAGGGAATATGGCTGAACCAAGAGCCAACATCGCGGCCATCAGGCACGCACTGCTGGCTGCGCGCCCGCAGCACGTGGTCTGCCTTTCCACCATCGGGGCGCAGGCAACGCAACCAAACCTGCTGAATGCTCTGGGCCTGATGGAAAAAGAGCTGACGGATGTTTGTGATTCCGTCGTGTTCCTCCGCGCGGGCTGGTTTATGGAGAACTTCCTCTGGGATGTAGAAAGTGCCAAAGAGACCGGGACTATCTACAGCCACCTGCAGCCTCTTGAGCGCGTTATCCCAATGATTGCGACAGTCGATATCGGCCAGCTTGCCGCCGAATTATTGACTCAGCCAGAATCAGGAACCCGGATTGTGGAACTGGAAGGACCGCAGCGTTACAGCCCGCAGCTGGCAGCCGAAGCGTTCTCTCAAGTTTTGGGGCTGCCGGTAACGGTAAAAGCTGTGCCGCGTGAAAACTGGGAGACAGATTTCCTTGCTCAGGGCATGAAAAACCCGCTCCCACGCATGAGGATGCTGGACGGCTTTAACGAAGGCTGGATTGATTTCACCGGCGACACGGTGAAAGGTGCCACGCCTCTGGAAACTGTGCTAAAACAGTTGCTTGAGCGGCACCAGTAACCCGTCAGGTGGCGCCTGAATCAAAAGGAGTTTTTCAATGCTTAACTGGCAGGATTTACACCATTCTGAACTGAGCGCCACCGACCTTTATGCCCTTTTGGCCCTGCGCTGCGAAGTCTTTATTGTTGAGCAGCGCTGTGCATATCTCGATGTTGATGGTGAGGACTTGGTGGGAGAGAACCGCCATATTCTCGGCTGGCGGGACGGCAAACTGATTGCCTATGCCCGCATTCTTAAGAGCGACAACGAGCTGGAGCCGGTGGTCATTGGCCGGGTTATTGTTGATGCGTCGGTGCGCGGCGAAAAGCTTGGGCAACAGCTCATGACTCAGGCGCTTGCCGCCTGCCAGCGCCAATGGCCTGATCGTGCAATTTACCTGGGCGCTCAGGCGCATTTGCAGGCGTTTTATGCCCAGTTCGGCTTCTACCCGGTCACCGATGTGTATGACGAAGATGGTATTCCGCATGTCGGGATGGCCAACGGCTAACGCAGGCGAAATCAGCGCCGGTTGTCTATAGTTAGCGGACGAGGAATTTTTTAACACGGAGAACAGTGATGCAACCGTATGAATCTCGTCTCGATGATGACCTCGCACTTTTAAGCGACACGCTTGAAGAAGTGCTTCGCGCCTCCGGCGACCCGGCTGACCAGAAGTACATTGAGCTAAAGGAAAAGGCCGAGCAGGCGCTGAATGACGTCAAAGCACGCATCAGCAACGCTTCCGACACTTACTATTACCGCACCAAAAAAGCAGTCTACCGCGCCGATGATTACGTGCATGAAAAGCCCTGGCAGGGTATTGGCATCGGGGCTGCAGTCGGGTTGGTGGTTGGGCTTTTGCTCCGCCGATAATCTTGACCGCGCCTGCAAATGGCAAATAAAGAATCTTACCCCCTGGGTAGGATTTTTTTTTGTGGGAACGACCACGTATAATCAGGGGTTTTTACGGGGCGTGAGGTAAACGTGAATTCAGTCGCCGTCGCACTGCAGCAAATGCAGCAGGAATTAGCAGGGGAATTTGCGGATAAGCCGGGCCTTCAGCGCCTGTGCGTGCCGGTCACGCTGAGTGACGCCTCCGATCCTCTCGCCTGGCTCACGGCTCAGTCACGTTATCCCCAATTTTACTGGCAGCAGCGCAACGGTAACGAAGAAGTGGCTGCCCTGGGGGCATTGCTGAGTTTTTCTGCGCTGGAAGACGCCCAGGCTTTTCTGCAGTCCCACCCGGAACAGCCTTTCCTGCGCGTCTGGGGATTAAATGCCTTTGATCCGTCCCACGGTTTTCTTTTTCTCTCGCGGCTGGAATGGCGGCGAGTAGGTGGGGAGGCGTTTCTTTGGCTGCATCTGTACAGCGAAACTTCCTTGAAGCAGGATGCGTTGGCGGCTGCGGCTTTTATTGAGCAGCTTCTGCCGGCGAAACTTCTCTCGCAACTCAATCTCAAATGCCTGGGTGAAAGCCATCTGCCGGAGCAGCTCGAATGGCACCGCCTGGTGGATCAGGCTGTTAGCGCCATCAGCCAGAAAGCGCTGGATAAAGTTGTGCTCGCCCGGGCCACCGATCTGGCGTTTTCTTCCCCGGTTTCTGCCGCAGGGTTCATGGCCGCCAGCCGCCGGGTTAACCTGAACTGCTACCATTTCCTGATGGCGTTTGATGCGAAAAATGCCTTTCTTGGCTCCAGCCCGGAACGCCTGTGGCGAAGAATCGACGATGCGCTGCGAACTGAGGCCCTGGCCGGAACGGTAGCTAACCACCCGGACGATGCTCAGGCCGCTAAACTAGGCCAGTGGCTGCTGAAAGATGACAAAAATCAGCGCGAAAATATGCTGGTGGTCGAAGACATCTGCCAGCGCTTACAGGCTGCGGTTGGTGCACTGGATGTGTTGCCGCCGCAGGTTATGCGGCTGCGCAAAGTGCAGCATTTGCGTCGCTGCATCTGGACGCAGCTGAAGCGTCAGGACGATGCGCTTTGCCTTAAACAGCTGCAGCCTACCGCCGCCGTGGCGGGGTTACCGCGTGAGCTGGCTCGGGCATTTATTGCCGCGAATGAGCCTTTTGCGCGTGAATGGTATGCAGGTTCGGCGGGTTATCTGTCCCGCCATCAAACGGAGTTTTGTGTGGCGCTGCGCTCGGCAAAAGTGAGCCATACCGGCGTTCGCCTTTATGCCGGGGCGGGCATTGTCGCCGGCTCGGTTGCCGCAGAAGAGTGGCAGGAAATTGAAAACAAAGCGGCCGGTTTGAAGACATTGCTGATCGGCAGTGGTAACTGAATAAGCTATTCACGACGCAAATCAATTTAACCCTTGCCATAGTATTTATAATCGAAAGTCGAAATTGACTGCGGACAATATTATGTCGATAAGCTCATTTAACCGCCGTTGGGCGGGCGTCATACTCGAAGCATTAACCCGGCATGGGGTGCGGCATGTGTGTATCGCGCCAGGCTCCCGCTCCACGCCGCTGACGCTCAGCGCGGCGGAAAACCGCAGTTTCATTTGCCATACCCACTTTGATGAACGGGGCCTGGGCCATCTGGCGCTTGGGCTGGCAAAGGCCAGCGGCGAGCCGGTGGCAATCATTGTCACCTCCGGTACCGCCGTGGCCAATCTTTATCCTGCCGTGATAGAAGCAGGATTGACCGGCGAAAAGCTGATTTTGCTGACGGCAGATCGCCCGCCCGAACTTATCGACTGCGGTGCAAACCAGGCGATTCGCCAGCCGGGACTGTTTAACTCCCATCCTTCCGCTGCACTCAATCTGCCTCGCCCAACGCATGATATTCCCGCCAGCTGGCTGGTCTCTGTTATTGACAGCGCCGTCGGCCAGCTCAACGGGGGCGCACTGCATATCAATTGCCCCTTTGCCGAGCCGCTTTATGGCGCGCCGGACGATACCGGCGTCGACTGGCAAAACCAGCTTGAAGGCTGGTGGGAAGGCAACACGCCCTGGCTGCGTGAAGTGCACGACAATGCCGTGCCGAAGCAAAGAGACTGGTTCTTCTGGCGGCAAAAACGGGGCGTGGTAGTGGCCGGCCGGCTTTCTGCCAGCGAAGGTGAGCAGGTCGCGGCCTGGGCGCAAATGCTTGGCTGGCCGCTTATCGGCGATGTGCTTTCACAGACCGGACAGCCTCTGCCGTGTGCGGACCTGTGGCTGAGCAATAGCCAGGCCGTGACTTGTCTTGAACAGGCGCAAATTGTCATCCAGTTTGGCGGCAGTCTGACCGGAAAACGGGTTCTTCAGTGGCAGGCCGCCTGCAGGCCAGAAGAGTACTGGCTGGTGGACAAGCAGCCCGGGCGTCTCGATCCTGCCAACCACCGTGGCCGCCGTCTGGTTGCCAGCGTTGAAGCCTGGCTGGAAAAACATCCGGCAGAAAAACGCCTGCCCTGGGCCGAAGCGCTAACGTCTCTGGCCTGGCAGACGCTGGAAAAGGTTGAACAAGGGACCCGAGAATTTGGTGAGGCACAGGTTGCCCAACGCCTGTCGCAGCTGCTGCCGGAAGGCGGACAGCTGTTTGTTGGCAACAGTTTAATTGTGCGTTTGATCGATGCTTTTGCCCAGCTTCCCGTGGGGTATCCGGTGTACAGCAATCGGGGGGCGAGCGGCATTGATGGCCTGCTGTCAACCGCCGCAGGCGTTCAGCGGGCAACGGCGCGCTCCACGCTCGCGATAGTCGGCGACATTTCGGCGCTCTATGATCTTAATGCCCTTGCACTGCTGCGCCACGCCTCGGCACCGTTTGTGCTGCTGGTGGTCAACAATAACGGTGGCCAGATCTTCTCACTTTTGCCGACGCCTGCCGAAGAGCGTGAGCGTTTTTACTGTATGCCACAAAACGTGAACTTCTCCCACGCAGCCGCCATGTTTGAGTTGGGGTATCAGAACCCTGAAAACTGGCAGGCGCTTGAAGAGGCCGTTCGTCGGGCCTGGTTGCGCCCTGGCGCGACGGTGATTGAAATTAGCGTGCCGGAAACTGCCGGTGCTCAGACGCTGCAGCATTTGCTGGCCCTGGTTAGCCAGGCATGATCCTCCATGCCGCGCCGCATTCGGGCCACCGTTCAACTCTGCCACACATAGTCTGGCTGCACGGTTTTCTTGGTAGCTATCATGAGTGGCAGGCGCTTAAGCCGCACTTTTCCGACTGGCCGCAGCTGTGCGTGGACCTGCCCGGCCACGGTGGTTCCACCGATCTTCACGTGCAGAGTTTTGCCGAGGTTGATAACGCGTTACGAAATACCCTCAAACATCACGGTATAAATCACTATTGGCTCGTGGGCTACTCCCTGGGCGGGCGTATCGCTATGTATCACGCCAGTCAGGCTGAGTCGAAAGGGCTGCGTGGTCTGGTGGTAGAAGGCAGTCATCCTGGCCTGATAAGTGGGGCAGATCGCGAGGCGAGAGCGCTGAACGATGCCCGCTGGGCGCAGCGTTTGATGCACGAAGATATCCAGACCGTGTTGAACGACTGGTATCAGCAGCCTGTTTTCCGTTCCCTCAGCCGCGCACAGCGCACTGACTTAGTCGCCCTGCGTGCGCAAAACAATCCTGAGACGCTAGCCCGGATGCTTGAAGCAACGTCGCTTTCCCAGCAGCCCGATTTACGTGAGCCACTTGGCCAGCTAGCCGTGCCGTTTCATTTTATTTGCGGTGAACGAGACGAAAAGTTTCGCGCCGTTGCCGCCGATCTTAACTGTTCCCTGGCGCTTATTTCCGGGGCAGGACACAACGCTCACCGTGAAGCCCCCGCCGCGTTTAGTTCCGCTCTGTTAACCCTCTTTCGTCAATACGACCTGTAAGGATCTTTCATGATTTATCCTGATGAACAAATGCTTTATGCCCCGATTGAATGGCTGGATTGCTCCGAAGGTTACACCGATATTCGCTACCACAAATCCAGCGACGGTATCGCCAAAATCACCATCAACCGCCCGGAAGTGCGCAATGCGTTTCGTCCGCTGACCGTCAAAGAGATGATCAATGCCCTGGCCGATGCGCGCTATGACGATAACATTGGCACCATTATTCTGACCGGCGAAGGAGAAAAAGCCTTCTGTGCGGGCGGTGACCAAAAAGTGCGTGGTGACTACGGCGGCTACCAGGACGCAAGCGGCGTACATCACCTGAACGTGCTCGACTTCCAGCGCCAAATTCGCACCTGCCCTAAACCCGTTGTGGCGATGGTGGCGGGTTTCTCCATCGGCGGCGGCCATGTGCTGCACATGATGTGTGACCTGACTATCGCGGCGGAAAACGCCGTGTTTGGCCAGACTGGCCCGAAAGTTGGTTCTTTTGACGGCGGCTGGGGCGCTTCCTACATGGCGCGTATTGTCGGCCAGAAAAAAGCGCGCGAAATTTGGTTCCTGTGCCGCCAGTACGACGCGAAAGAAGCGCTGGAAATGGGCCTGGTGAATACCGTTGTACCGATTGCCGATCTGGAAAAAGAGACCGTTCGCTGGTGCCGTGAAATGCTGCAGAACAGTCCGATGGCGCTGCGTTGCCTGAAAGCGGCGCTGAATGCTGACTGCGACGGTCAGGCGGGGCTGCAAGAACTGGCCGGGAACGCTACGATGCTGTTCTACATGACCGAAGAAGGCCAGGAAGGGCGCAACGCGTTTAACCAGAAGCGTCAGCCGGACTTCAGCAAATTTAAACGGAATCCGTGATGCGCAGCGCGGCGCTGTGGCGCTTTCAAATCCCGATGGAGGCTGGCGTAGTGCTTCGCGACCAGCGTCTCAAATTTAGAGATGGGCTGCTGGTGCGCCTGACCCTGGGCGAGCGCAGCGGATGGGGAGAAATTTCCCCTCTGCCGGGATTTAGCCAGGAAACACTCGCGGAGGCTCAGGCGCAGGTCGACCGCTGGCTTGAACAATGGCTGGCAGATGAATCGACTCCGTTACCCGAGTTGCCGTCGGTCGCTTTTGGCTTGAGTTGTGCGCTGGCTGAGGCTGAAGGTACGCTGCCACAGGCCGCTGACTACCGCGCCGCACCGCTGTGCACCGGCGACCCCGACGAGCTGATCCTGGCACTGGCAGAAATGTCGGGCGAAAAAATCGCGAAGGTGAAAGTGGGGCTGTACGAAGCCGTTCGCGATGGCATGGTGGTTAATTTATTGCTTGAAGCCGTGCCTGAACTTCGTCTGCGTCTGGATGCTAACCGCAGCTGGACCCCGCTCAAAGCGCAGCAGTTCGCTAAATACGTCAATCCGGATCATCGCTCGCGGATCGATTTTATTGAAGAACCGTGCAAAACCCGCGAGCAGTCCCGAGAGTTCAGCCGGGATACGGGGATTGCAATTGCCTGGGACGAAAGCCTGCGGGAGGCTGATTTTACTTTCACCGCTGAGCCGGGCGTTTCGACAGTGGTTATCAAACCGACGCTTACCGGTAGCCTGGACAAAGTGCGTGAGCAGGTTGCGGCGGCACATTGTTTGGGGCTGAAAGCGGTGATCAGTTCCTCCATTGAGTCCAGCCTCGGTTTGACTCAACTGGCCCGCATCGCCGCCTGGCTCACGCCGGGAACCCTGCCTGGGCTGGATACTTTATCCCTGATGCAGTCTCAGCTTGAGCGCCGCTGGCCCGGCAGCCCCCTGCCGTGTGTTACCGCGGACGGACTCGAGCGTATTCGATGACCTTTACCGACTGGCCGTGGCGTCACTGGGCCGATGCCAGGAGCACAAGTGTTGCGCTCCGTCTCAACGATGAACTCTTAACCTGGCAAACGCTGTGCCAGCGCGTGGATACGCTGGCGGGAGGTTTTCGCCAGCAAGGAGTAAAAGAAGGCGATGGCGTTGCGCTTAAAGCGAAAAATGGCCCGCAAACGCTGCTCGCCTGGCTGGCGTTATGGCAGTGTGGGGCGCGCATTCTGCCGTTAAATCCTCAGCTGCCTGATAGCTTGCTGGGGCAGCTTTTACCGTCGATGACGCTGAGCTACGGGTTAACTTTGACCGACAGCGAACCTCTGCCGGATGTGGTTCCATTATCGCTTACTAGTGCACTTGCCCGGCACGAAAGCTGGCAGCCGATGCGTCTGGCTTCTATGACGCTGACTTCTGGTTCAACCGGGTTACCCAAAGCTGCGGTGCATACATTCTCGGCCCATCTTGCCAGCGCGGCGGGTGTCCTCGCGATGATGAATTACGGCCCCGACGATAGCTGGCTTTTATCTTTACCGCTGTTTCACGTTTCCGGGCAGGGGATCCTCTGGCGCTGGTTGTATGCCGGCGGCCAGTTGGCGATATCAAGCGCGCAATCGATAAACGAGGCGTTGCATGGCTGTACCCACGCTTCATTAGTGCCCACACAATTGTGGCGGCTGCTGGAAAAACAGGGAACACTGGCATTGCGTGAAGTGCTCCTTGGCGGGGCGGCCATCCCTGTTGAACTGACGCAGCAGGCGGAAGCGCGTGGGGTGCGTTGCTGGTGTGGTTATGGGCTCACCGAGCTGGCCTCTACGGTTTGCGCCAAACGCGCCGACGGTCAGCCAGATGTGGGGGCTCCATTGCCTGGCCGGAAGATAAAAATCGTCGATGAAGAAGTGTGGATACAGGCGGAGAGCCTGGCCTGCGGCTACTGGCGGGACGGGCAACTTATTCCTCTGGTGAATGAACAGGGCTGGTTTGCTACCCGCGATAGGGGTGTTTTGCATTCGGGCCGCCTGACGATTGCCGGGCGTCTTGATAACCAGTTTTTCAGCGGCGGGGAGGGCATCCAGCCGGAAGAGGTTGAGCGGGTAATTGCCGCGCATCCAGCGGTTCAGCAAGTGTTTGTGGTGCCGGTGGACGACGTTGAATTTGGCCAGCGCCCCGTTGCCGTGGTTGAGATTAGTGCAGGATGTGAGTTTAACGACATTGCCGCCTGGCTTGATGGAAAACTGCCACGTTTTCAGCGGCCTGTGCGCTGGCTGGCGCTGCCGCAGGAGTTAAAACAGGGCGGGATTAAAATCTCCCGCCGCAGGCTGACAGAGTGGGCTGCAGGGGCATAACCCCTGCAAGGTATTACTTATTGTTCTTCAGTGCCTGAAGTGCATTCGCTACCCCGGCACCGTATTCAGGATGTACCTGGCTGAACAGGCAAAT
Source organism: Cedecea sp. B1(4) (assembly GCF_059414925.1). NCBI lineage: Bacteria > Pseudomonadati > Pseudomonadota > Gammaproteobacteria > Enterobacterales > Enterobacteriaceae > Cedecea > Cedecea sp. B1(4). The sequence continues at coordinate 405,556 of NZ_JCAHMZ010000004.1, forward strand.
CTGACGGTTCTGAATGCTTTCCGGGACGTCTTTCATATCACCCGCAATACGCACAAACATACGCTGATGCTCTTCATCGCTCAGCAGGTTATACAGCGCGCGCGGCTGGCTGAAGTAGTCGCTATCTTCGCGATGGTTCCAATGGTCGGCTGCGCCTTCCAGGCTCAACGGCGGCTCGCTGAAATCTGGCTGTTCCTGGAAAACGTTAAAGCTGTTTGGCTCGTAGGTTGCGCCATTGCCGCTGTTGCCGTCCACCCGCATGGCTCCATCGCGGTGGTAGTTGTGGAACGGGCATTTTGGCGCGTTCACCGGAATTTGATGATGGTTCACGCCCAGGCGGTAGCGGTGTGCGTCACCGTAGGAGAACAGGCGACCCTGCAACATGCGATCGGGTGAGAAACCAATGCCCGGTACGACGTTGGCCGGGGACATCGCCACCTGTTCAACGTCAGAGAAGTAGTTTTCCGGGTTGCGGTTCAGTTCCAGCACGCCCACTTCTATCAGCGGATAGTCGCCGTGTGGCCAGACTTTGGTCAGATCAAACGGGTTGTACGGCGTTTTTGACGCTTCGGCTTCCGGCATAATTTGCACGAACAACGTCCAGCGAGGAAAATCACCAGCCTCAATGGATTCGTACAGATCGCGCTGGGAGCTTTCGCGGTCCTCTGCAATCAGGCGGTTGGCTTCACCATCCATCAGGTTCTCAATACCCTGCAGGGATTTGAGGTGGAACTTCACCCAGAAACGCTGATTGTCGCTATTGATAAAGCTGAAGGTATGGCTGCCGAAACCGTGAATGTGACGATAAGAGCGCGGTAAGCCGCGGTCGCTGAAATCAATGGTCAACTGATGAAGGGCTTCCGGCAGGTGCGAGAAGAAATCCCATTTATACGTAGGGTTACGTAGGTTGGTGCGTGGATCGCGTTTGACGACGTGGTTCAGGTCGGGGAATTTCAGCGGGTCACGGAGATAGAACACCGGCGTGTTGTTGCCCACCAGGTCCCAGTTGCCCTCCTCGGTATAGAATTTCATGGAAAAGCCGCGAATATCTCGTTCGGCATCCGCCGCGCCGCGCTCACCGGCCACGGTGGAAAAGCGCAGGAACAGCTCAGTTTTTTTGCCGACTTCTGAGAATAATTTTGCCCGGGTGTAGCGGGTGATGTCATGAGTCACGGTGAAATGACCAAACGCGCCGGAGCCTTTAGCGTGCATGCGGCGCTCAGGGATCACTTCGCGGTCAAAGTGGGCGAGTTTTTCAAGGAACCAGACGTCCTGAAGTAGCATCGGGCCTCGCGGGCCTGCGGTCGCAACGTTGTTGTTGTTTACAACGGGAGCGCCTGCGCCGGTTGTTAATCCCTTCTTGCTCATTAATGCCTCCTTGGTAGCCAGGTTTCACAGTAAAAAAGCGTTTATTTAAATCCACTTTTTTACTGTGTTTATTATTCACCTGCTCAATGTGTCATTTCGCGCTACCCGGCTGCATTGATCTTGTCACACAAAAAGGCGTCTTTTCATTTTCTTACAATTAAGGAAATATTGGCATTTTCCAGCGCGTTAATAAGATAATGCGCCACGCCATCCAATGGCATTTTTAAGGGCAGCCCTTTTTCTTTTTCAGGAACCAAGGAATGAATAAATTACTTTTAGCCGGCGGCGCGGGTTTGTTGCTGGTTTCCGCAGGCGCCAGCGCAATTGGCGTGAGTGCTGAAGTCGGCAAAGAATACACTAATCTCGGCGTGGGTTTTGGCACCGAAAGCAGCGGCATCGCGGTAACCGGTAACTATGCGCATAACGACGACAACGGTGATACCGTAGGCCTTGGTCTCGGTTTTAATATTCCTCTGGGGCCGATGATGGCAACCGTAGGCGGTCGTGGCATTTACCTGCATCCAAAAGATCGCAAAGAAGGCTACGCAATTGCGGCGGGTGGCGGTTTGAGATGGCCAATCACTTCTGACATTGCCATTTTTGGCGATTACTACTATTCCCCGGACTCTCTGTCCAGCAGCGTGAAGGACTACAAAGAGGCCAGCGCCGGTGCAAGCTGGAACTTTATGCGTCCGTTTTCAGCGCAAGTGGGTTACCGCTATATTAGCCTTGGCGGCAAAGACGGCGATCGTACCGACACCGTGGCAGACGGCCCGTATGTGGGCGTGAGCGCCAGCTTCTAATCCATTAACGCGGCTTTTAGCCGCGTTAATGTTGCTGACAAAGAGGAAAAAAACGTGGTTTTTTCCTCTTTGTGGTTATCAGCCGAAAATCAATGAATTGATTTTCCGTTTTTTGACGAATCCTTTGGCGTTTTTTCTATGTCCAGAGGTTGGTCAGTAGTCTAAGCGCGGCTTTTAGCCGCGTTTTTTATGTCTGCCGTTCTTTGGTGCCTGCGCTATAGTGGGGCGTTCCCCTGCTGCGGAGTAAAAGATGTTAAAAGTAGAAATGTTGTCCACCGGCGACGAAGTGCTGTACGGGCAAATTACCGATACCAATGCGGCCTGGCTTGCCGACTATTTCTTTCACCAGGGTTTACCCATGTCGCGCCGCAATACGGTCGGCGACAGTCTGCCTGACCTGGTTGCCGTGTTGAAAGAGCGCAGCCGCGAAGCGGATGTGCTGATTGTTAACGGCGGCCTGGGGCCAACCAGCGATGATTTAAGCGCGCTGGCGGCGGCGACGGCGGCGGGCGTTGAGCTGGTCGAGCACGCGGAATGGTTAACCTATATGGAGCAGTTTTTTGCCGAGCGCGGGCGAGTGATGGCGCCGAGTAACCGCAAGCAGGCGCAAATCCCGGCTAACAGTGAAATGATCGACAATCCCGTCGGTACCGCCTGCGGCTTTGCATTGACCTTAAACCGCTGCCTGATGTTTTTCACTCCCGGCGTACCGTCAGAATTTAAGGCTATGGTGGACAAACAAATCATGCCTCGGCTGCGTGAACGTTTTATCCTCCCTGAACCGCCGATATGCCTGCGTTTAACGACTTTTGGACGCTCAGAGAGCGAGCTGGCGCAATCGCTTGATCCGCTGGCGCTGCCGGAGGGCGTGGTGATGGGCTATCGCTCATCGATGCCGATCATTGAGCTTAAACTTACCGGCCCGGCCAGCCAGCGTGAAGCGATGGAGGCCGCCTGGCCGGAAGTCCGCCGAGTGGCAGGTGAAAGTCTGATTTTTGAGGGCATCGAAGGGCTTCCAGCACAAATAGCGCGCCGCCTGGGCGAACGCTCCCTGACTCTGGCCGTGAGCGAACAGTTCACCGGAGGCCTGCTGTCGCTGCAGTTAAACCGGGCGCAGGCCATGCTCCGGGCGAGCAGCGTTTTACCGCAGGCACCTGAAACATTGGCTGAGGCATTAGCGTCCAGCGCAGAATTGCGCCTGAATCAACAGAGCGATCTGGCCCTGGTGATTTCTGGCGAAGAAGATCAACAGATAAATTTTGCGCTCTCCACGCCAGACGGCACTTTTGGCCTGGGCGTGAAGTTTGGCACCAGCCGCCACGCGCTGGCAATACGCCAGGAAGTATGTGCCATGATGGCGCTGAACGTGCTGCGCCGCTGGTTCAACGGCCAGCCGCTGGAAAGCGAACACGGCTGGATTAAGGTCGTAGAGTCAGCCAGACTCTAACCTTCAGGCGAGCGCCCGGGCCAGTAACGTGATCGGGTGCTCGCAGCGTTTGCTGGTCGACATTTCTATCTGCCATTTACAGGTTTCGCAGTCCGTCACCACCAGGTCTACGCCACTCTCTTCTATCTGCTGGAACAGCGGGGCGCCAATTTGCTGGGAAGTCGGGTAATTTTCCTTTTTAAACCCATAGGTTCCGGCAATGCCGCAGCACTGGGAGTCCAGCATCACCAGTTCCACGCCGGGAATGCGGCGCAGCAGCTCAATGGAATAGAGCGTCCAGCCCATTTTCTCCATATGGCAAGGCGTATGATAGGCGATACGCAGCGGCGTGTTTTTTAACGGTAGCGTTCTGCCATCCTCTTCCAGCAGTTTCCAGATATAACGTGTGGCGAGTTCAATCTGCTCGCGAACCGGGGCCGTGTCGATACCAAGAATGTGCGGATATTCATCGCGCAGCGTGAAGGTACAGGTTGGCGAGGTCGCAATGACCGGCAGCCCGCGCTGTATGACTGCCTCTTCCAGCGAGCTGGCGTTTACCCTTGCCTGTTTCTTTGCCTTTTCGATAAAGCCGTTGGCAATAAGCGGCACGCCGCAGCATTTTTCTCTTTGCAACAGCTGGACGCCGATGCCCATCGCGTTAAGCACTTTGACCATGTCTTTGCCGAGCTGCGGATGGTTGTAGTTCACGAAGCAGCCGTGGAAGAAAGCAACCTGCTGCGGGAAGCTGGCCTGGTGCGCGGCCTGGCGCCGATACCACTGGCGAAATGTGCCGAAGGAATATTTGGGCAACTCGCGGTGGGAATCAATTTTGAGGGTTTTATCCAGCAGCTTGCGTACGGGCTTCAAACCGGTCGTGGCGTTGATCAGCGGGGCGAAAGGCGTGGAGAGCGTACCGAGTAAATCGGTATGACTGAGAACAGCATCGCGCAGCGAAGGTTTATGTTCGCCATATCTGGCCCGCGCCCGCTGGATGATATCGCCAATTTTGACTTCTGACGGGCAGGAGACTTCGCAGCGCTTGCAGTTAGTGCAGTACTTCAGCGCGTCGTCATACAGGGAGGGATCTTTCAGGCGCAACCTTTCCCCGTCGGGCCCTGCCTGTTTTGGCCCCGGATATTCCGGGCGAACGCGGCTTACCGGGCAAGCCGTGGTGCAGACCGTGCATTTAATACAGCTTTCAAAGCTGGTTTCATCAAGCAGATTCATGGCCAGCCTCCGCGACAACAAGGATTTGAGCGGCCACACAGAGCGCCGTGAGCATCGAAACGCCGGCCCCGCATCCCTGCTGAATAGGATCAAAGCCCCCCAGCACCGAGCCAATTGCGTAGAGGTTTTTCGTGCATTCCCCGTGGTGGAACGGCTGGAAGTGGTGATTCACGGTGAGCCCAAACTGCAGCCACGGCTGCGGCGTAAAGAAATCAGCCTTACTCCAGGCGGCTCGCTCGGTCTGGATGTTCACGTCTAGACCGAGGATGGGCTCGATGACGTGTTGCCGGGTAGCTTCCAGCCCGCCGCTGAAAAAGCTGCCGCTGGCCAGGATAACATGGTGGGTCCGCAGCGGCACTTCACGGTGATTTTTGGTGAACAGGGCATGGATACGCCCTTGTTCAAGCTGAGCGCCGGTTACGGTATCTCCGGGCATAATAAGCCCGCCCAGGGTCTGAAAACGGCGGCGGAGCGCATTGTGTAGCCTCATCCCAAGCACCGAAGGCGGCAGGGTTGGCAGGAGTTTTACCGGCACACCGAGGGCTTGCTCAACGGCGGCCACCGTTCGTGCTTCCAGGTTCAGGCAAGCGGGCAGAATCATAGCCTCGCCGCTGCCCAGCAGCAGCCTGAGTTCATCCACCAGCGCCGGAAGGTTTTCCGGCAGATCCAGCACCCTGGCGATATTTACGGCACGAAATTCGCTTGGGTTGTTTCTCAGTACATCAAGCACCGGCAAGGTAAGCTCGGCGACGTGCACGTTACAGCCGGTGGCAGACAGTGAGCCTGCCACCAGCTCTGCCTGAAAATCCAGGAAGCCAGCAATATTAATTACCGTCATTTTTTGCCAGGGCAACGGCGCCTGCGGCACTTCCGGCGGGCTGAGCCAGCTGGCTCTTTGCTTGCCCAGCGGCGTGATTCTGAGGTGATTTTGGCGATGATGACCCACCAGCGGAATGCCAGCCCTGGCCAGCAGTTGCTCACACTCTGCAGCGAGCGCCAGCACACGCTCTTTGCCCATCAGGCTGTAGGGGTGCTGAGGCGCTTGCTCCGCCAGGTTTTCCAGCGCCGTCTCTGTCTGATTAACGGGAGTGCCGTCCGGTAACGTTGAAAGCAAATCCAGCGAACCAGAAGAGAAGTGCAGCGCGCTTTGCCCGCGGCTGACGATGGCGCATCGCTGGCCGCTTTCCGCCAGCTTTATGCCGGCTGTCAGCCCGGCCAGGCCGCTGCCGATGATAATCGTGTCAAATTTCATCCCTTTTCTCCGTTGTCCAGACCGCATAGCCCCTGATAAACCCAGGCGGTAAATTCGCTTTCTCGCAATGCATTTCCCCAGGCGACAGGGCGAACGCCCTTCCAGCGTTCGTTGAGGAAGTGAGAGAGTTGATCCAGCGATTGTGCAGGCGTAGTGAGCTGGAAGCGTTGCAGGAGACCGGCTGCCCGGCATGCGCACAGCTCGCCCTGGCAGGTGCCCATGCCAATGCGCGTTCTGCGGCGCAAATCTCCCAGGTTTTTTACGCCGAGGGCATCAATGGCATAGCGCACTTCGCCGGTGGTGACGGCTTCGCATTCGCATACCAGGCTGTTGCTGAGTCGGCTGTTATTGAGCAGCCGCGTTGCGCGGTCGCCGTGCCGCCAGACGGCGGAACCGCGAATTGTCGGTGGCAAGGAGATAACTTTCCCCAGCGTTTGTTCGGCCGTATGTTCGGAGCCCGGCAGTGACGCCGAGGCGGTGGAGCAGGGCCTGGTATTCCCTAAACGCTCGCAAACCAGGTCCGTTGCCCACTCCGCCATCAGACGATAGGTCATCAGTTTGCCGCCGGTAATGGTGATGAAGCCGTCCATGCCGTCGCGTTTCCCGTGGTCCAGCAGCACAATTCCACGGCTGACGCTGCGCCCGGTAGGATCGTTGTCGCTGGCAACCAGAGGCCTGACGCCAGCGTAGGCCCGAAGAATACGGGTTCGGCCAAGCACCGGAGCCAGTTTTTCCCCTTCACGAATCAGGGTGTCCACTTCATCCGGTGTGACGCACATGTTGTCGATTTGGTCGTAGTCGATATGCGTGGAGGTGGTGCCAATAAGCGAAATTGTATCGCCGGGCACCAGAATATCGGCGTCTGCCGGTTTACGGCAGCGGTTGATGACCATGTTGTTGATGCGGTGCCCGAGGATCAGTAACGCCCCTTTGGCCGGGAACATTTTTACGCTTAGATCGGCGTACTCTGCGATGTGCTGCCCCCAGATCCCTGCGGCATTTACCACCATTGGCGCCCGGAACTCGCCTGCCTGACGGGTAAGGTGGTTGAAGACGCGCACGCCGCAAACGCGTGAGCCTTCGCGAATCAGCCCGGTGATCTCGCAGCCCGTCAGCACTTCTGCGCCGTGTTCTTTGGCATCAAGCATGTTAGCGGCGGTGAGTCGGAATGGGTCGACCGTGCCATCCGGGACACGAACCGCGCCGAGAAGCGATGGGTTGGCGGACGGCTCAAGTCGTAATGCCTCCCGGGGATCCAACGCTTCTGCGGGAATACCGGCCTGGCGGCAGGCAGCGATAAACCCGCTTTGAAACGCCAGATCATCTTCCGGCAGGGTGATAAACAGGCCATCCGTGGGCTCTATACAGTGGCGGGCAATACGCCGCAGAATGCGGTTTTCTTCGATGCACTCTTTGGCAGATTCCCCGTCGGTGACCGCATAGCGTGAGCCGCTGTGAAGCAGGCCGTGATTACGGCCGGTGGCACCCGTTGCGATGTCGTGACGCTCAAGCAGCAGGACTTTCAGCCCGCGGCGGGCGCAGTCTCGCGCAATCCCGGCACCGGTCGCTCCTCCGCCGATGATTATCACGTCCGTTTCTCTGCTCACATGGCGCTCCTTTATCCCCTTTTTAATTACCGTTATTCAGCCACAAAGAAAGTGTGGAATGTTTGATTGCGAGCAAATTCGAGCAATAAACGAAAATTATTAATGGGAATATGCACTATTTCGCCTTTTTGTAATAAAAATGTAACATTGTGTGCGATGTTTCACAGTAAATACGCGCACAGATAACTACCATGCGCTCGCAAAAGAACATTTGGCAGGAGCCGTTTGCTCCCGCCGCAAATCCAGGCCACGGAGGCTCGTATGCTTAGTATCTTTAGACCTGCCGCGCACCAGGCGCGTTTGCCAAAGGAGCAGATAGACCCGACCTATCGCCGCCTACGCTGGCAAATCTTCATGGGTATCTTTTTTGGTTATGCCGCTTACTATCTGGTGAGGAAAAACTTTACCCTTGCGATGCCGTATCTGGTGGAGCAGGGCTTCTCCCGAGGCGATCTCGGTTTTGCACTTTCCGGGATTTCGATCGCTTACGGATTTTCGAAATTCATCATGGGCTCGGTCTCTGACCGCTCGAATCCGCGCGTATTTCTACCCGCCGGGCTGATTCTTGCCGCCGCCGTGATGCTGTTTATGGGCTTTGTGCCGTGGGCAACGTCCAGCATCGCGATTATGTTTGTGCTGCTGTTCGCCTGCGGCTGGTTCCAGGGCATGGGATGGCCGCCGTGCGGGCGCACCATGGTGCACTGGTGGTCGCAGAAGGAGCGTGGAGGCATTGTTTCCGTCTGGAACTGCGCCCATAACGTTGGCGGCGGTATTCCTCCGCTGCTGTTCCTGCTGGGGATGGCGTGGTTTAACGACTGGCATGCGGCGCTGTATATGCCCGCTTTCGCCGCCATTATTGTGGCAATTATTGCCTTCGGCTTGATGCGCGACACGCCTCAATCCTGCGGCCTGCCGCCAATTGAAGAGTACAAAAACGACTACCCGGACGATTACAGCGAGAAAGCGGAAGAAGAGCTGACGGCTAAGCAGATCTTCATGAAGTACGTCTTCCCGAACCGTCTGCTGTGGTACATCGCCATTGCCAACGTGTTTGTCTATTTGCTGCGTTACGGCATCCTGGACTGGTCGCCAACTTACCTGAAAGAAGTAAAACACTTCGCGCTGGATAAATCCTCGTGGGCCTACTTCCTTTATGAATATGCGGGTATTCCAGGCACGCTGTTGTGCGGCTGGATGTCGGATAAGGTGTTTAAAGGTAACCGCGGTGCGACAGGCGTGTTCTTCATGGTGCTGGTGACGATTGCCACCGTGGTTTACTGGCTCAACCCGCCGGGAAATCCGGGCGTGGATATGGCCTGTATGATTGTTATAGGCTTCCTGATTTACGGCCCGGTAATGCTGATTGGCCTGCATGCGCTTGAGCTTGCACCTAAGAAAGCGGCAGGGACGGCAGCGGGCTTTACCGGCCTGTTTGGTTACCTGGGCGGCTCGGTCGCGGCCAGCGCGATTGTCGGCTACACCGTGGACTTCTTCGGCTGGGACGGCGGCTTTATCGTGATGATAGGCGGCAGTATTTTGGCCGTGCTGTTGCTGATTGTGGTGATGATTGGCGAGCGCAAACACCACGATGAAAAAATGCTGAAAAACGGCTAAGGAAAACACCATGAAACTGATGGCAAAATCTTTACTGGCGGGTGTGGTACTGGTAGCGACCAGCAGCGTCTTCGCCCAGACCACGGACAAAATCGTAATTGCCCACCGGGGCGCCAGCGGCTATCTGCCTGAGCATACGTTACCGGCAAAAGCGATGGCCTATGCCCAGGGCGCGGATTACCTTGAGCAAGACCTGGTGATGACCAAAGACGACAGGCTGGTGGTGCTGCATGACCACTATCTGGACAGGGTGACCGACGTCGCGAAGCGTTTCCCGGATCGGGCGCGCAAAGACGGGCGCTACTACGCCATCGACTTTACGCTGGCGGAAATCAAGTCCCTGAAGTTCACCGAGGGCTTCGACATCGTTAACGGCAAGCAGGTGCAGACCTATCCGGGGCGTTTCCCAATGGGCAAATCCGACTTCCGGGTGCACACCTTTGAAGAAGAGATCGAGTTTGTTCAGGGGCTGAACCATTCCACCGGGAAGAACATCGGTATCTATCCTGAGATAAAAGCGCCGTGGTTCCACCATCAGGAAGGCAAAGATATCGCGGCAAAAACGCTTGAGGTGCTGAAGCAGTATGGTTACACCAGCAAGCAGGATAAGGTCTATCTTCAGTGCTTTGACGCCGCCGAGCTGAAGCGCATTAAACACGAGCTTGAGCCGAAGATGGGTATGAATCTTAACCTGGTGCAGCTTATCGCTTATACCGACTGGAATGAGACTCAGGAAAAACAGCCGGATGGCAAGTGGGTAAACTACAGCTACGACTGGATGTTTAAGCCTGGCGCGATGAAGCAGATTGCCCAATATGCCGACGGCATTGGCCCGGACTACCATATGCTGGTGGAGAAGGCGTCAACCAAAGGGAACGTGAAGCTCACCGAGATGGTGACCGAAGCACACGCCAGCAAATTGACCGTGCATCCTTATACGGTGAGGGCGGACGCGTTGCCGGACTACGTGAGCGATGTGAATCAGCTGTACGACGTGCTGTATAACCAGGCGGGCGTAGATGGGCTGTTTACCGACTTCCCGGACAAAGCCGTGCGGTTTCTTAATAAGCCGTAATCGCTAATGAAAAAGGCCGCATTTGCGGCCTTTTTTACATCACTACATCTCGAGTTCGATATCTCCCCGTGCTTTGCAGCAGCAGGGGAGAATTTCACCGGGCTGGATAAACGCCAGCGGCTCGGTCAGCCACTGAACTTCCCCCGCCAGCAGCTTAGTACGGCATGAACCGCAATAGCCTTCCCGGCACTGATACTCTACGCAGACTTTGTGTGACTCCAGCGCCGCCAATAGCGAAGGGTGTTCTTCTTCGCTCATCAACTGCGCGCCGGTAATGCTGAGCGTAATGCGGCCCATTATTTACAGCTGGAAGTTGCTCAGATCGTCGGTATCGACTTCCGAGTCAATCTGGCCCACCAGGTAGGAGCTGACTTCCACTTCCTGCGGCGCAACCTGTACGTTGTCGGATACCAGCCATGCGTTGATCCACGGAATTGGATTGGAGCGAGTCTGGAACGGCAGGTCAAGGCCCACGGCCTGCATGCGGATGTTGGTAATGTACTCCACATACTGGCAGAGGATGTCTTTGTTCATCCCAATCATGGAGCCGTCGCGGAACAGGTATTCGGCCCACTCTTTTTCCTGCTGGGCGGCCAGCACGAACAGGTCGTAGCATTCCTGACGACATTCAACGGCGATTTCCGCCATTTCAGGATCGTCTTCTCCGCTACGCAGCAGGTTCAGCATATGCTGGGTGCCGGTCAGGTGCAGGGCTTCGTCACGGGCGATCAGCTTGATGATTTTGGCGTTACCTTCCATCAGCTCGCGCTCGGCGAAGGCAAAGGAACAGGCAAAGCTCACATAGAAGCGAATTGCTTCCAGGGCGTTAACGCTCATCAGGCAGAGATACAACTGACGCTTCAGCGCACGCAGGTTCACGGTGACGGTTTTGCCGTTCACGTTGTGTGTGCCTTCGCCCAGCAGGTGCCAGTAGCTGGTCATCTCAATCAGGTCGTCATAGTAGCCAGAGATGTCTTTGGCGCGCTTGAGGATTTCCTGGTTGGTGACGATGTCGTCAAAGACGATCGCCGGATCGTTCACGATGTTGCGGATGATGTGGGTGTAAGAACGAGAGTGAATGGTCTCGCTAAACGCCCAGGTTTCAACCCACGTTTCCAGCTCAGGAATGGAGATCAGCGGCAACAGCGCGACGTTCGGGCTGCGGCCCTGGATGGAGTCCAGCAGCGTCTGATACTTCAGGTTGCTGATGAAGATGTGTTTCTCATGCTCCGGCAGCGCCTGGAAGTCGATGCGGTCGCGGGAGACGTCCACTTCTTCCGGGCGCCAGAAGAAGGAGAGCTGCTTTTCAATCAGCTTTTCGAAGATGTCGTATTTCTGCTGGTCGTAGCGCGCCACGTTAACCGACTGGCCAAAGAACATAGGCTCGGCGAGCTGATCGTTTTTCGTCTGTGAAAAAGTAGTGTAAGCCATGAGGTTAAATCCTGTAATACGTCGGAAAAATCCCCTCGTAAGAGGGGATTAAGCGTTAAATCTTACATGCGCCGCTTTCGCAGCCATCGTCCTGGATGGAAGGCGCCAGGTCATCCTGAGTGTCTTCCGCGCCGTCACGGGTGTTTTGATAGTACAGGGTCTTCACGCCGAATTTATAGGCGGTGAGCAGATCCTTCAGCAGCTGCTGCATTGGTACTTTGCCTGACGGGAAGCGCGTTGGGTCATAGTTGGTATTGGCAGAGATCGACTGGTCGATAAACTTCTGCATCAGGCCAACCAGCTGCAGATAGCCATCGTTGCTCGGCATCTCCCACAGCAGCTCGTAGTTATTTTTCAGCGCTTCATAATCCGGCACAACCTGGCGCAGGATCCCGTCTTTCGACGCTTTAATGCTGATGTGACCGCGCGGCGGCTCGATACCGTTGGTGGCGTTGGAGATCTGCGAAGAGGTCTCAGACGGCATCAGGGCAGAAAGCGTGGAGTTGCGCAGGCCGTGAGTTTTGATGGACTCACGCAGACCTTCCCAGTCCAGATGCAGCGGTTCGTTGCTGATAGCATCCAGGTCTTTCTTGTAGGTGTCGATTGGCAGAATGCCTTTTGCATAGGTGGTTTCGTTGAACCACGGGCAGGCACCTTGCTCTTTCGCCAGTTCGTTTGACGCTTTCAGCAGATAGTACTGAATGGCTTCGAAAGTCTTGTGCGTCAGGTTGTTTGCACTGCCGTCGGAGTAACGCACGCCGTGTTTCGCCAGATAATAGGCAAAGTTAATCACGCCGATACCCAGGGTACGACGGCCCATTGCGCCGCGTTTTGCCGCCAGAATTGGGTAATCCTGGTAGTCGAGCAGAGCGTCCAGCGCGCGAACAGCCAGCACCGCCATCTCTTCCAGATCGTCCAGGCTGTCAATCACGCCAAGGTTGAACGCGGACAGCGTACACAGGGCGATTTCGCCGTTTTCGTCGTTGACGTCGTCCAGCGGTTTGGTCGGCAGGGCGATTTCCAGGCACAGGTTGGACTGGCGCACCGGGGCAATCGCCGGGTCGAACGGGCTGTGGGTATTGCAGTGGTCAACGTTCTGGATGTAGATGCGACCGGTGGAGGCGCGTTCCTGCATCATCAGGGAGAACAGTTCCACCGCTTTCACGCGCTGTTTACGGATGCTGTCGTCTTTTTCGTATTTGGTGTACAGGCGCTCAAACTCGTCCTGATCGGCGAAGAAAGCGTCGTACAGCCCTGGCACGTCAGACGGGCTGAACAGGGTGATCTCTTCGCCCTTCAGCAGGCGGGTATACATCAGCTTGTTGATCTGTACGCCGTAGTCCATGTGGCGCACGCGGTTGCCTTCCACGCCACGGTTGTTTTTCAGCACCAGCAGGCTTTCTACTTCCAGATGCCACATCGGGTAGAACAGCGTTGCAGCCCCGCCGCGCACGCCGCCCTGGGAGCAGGACTTCACTGCAGTCTGGAAGTGCTTATAGAACGGGATACAGCCGGTATGGAACGCTTCACCGCCGCGAATCGGGCTGCCCAGCGCACGAATGCGGCCGGCGTTAATGCCGATACCTGCGCGCTGGGAAACGTATTTCACGATCGCACTGGAGGTGGCGTTGATGGAATCCAGGCTGTCGCCGCACTCGATCAGTACGCAGGAGCTGAACTGACGGGTCGGGGTGCGTACGCCGGACATGATTGGCGTAGGCAGGGAAATCTTGAAGGTGGAAACCGCGTCGTAGAAACGTTTCACGTAGCTGAGGCGGGTTTCACGCGGGTAGCCGGAGAACAGGCAGGCGGCGACCAGAATATAGAGGAACTGCGCGCTTTCGTAGATCTCACCGGAAACGCGGTTCTGCACGAGGTATTTGCCTTCGAGCTGCTTCACCGCCGCGTAAGAGAAGTTCATGTCACGCCAGTGATCGATGAAATCGTTCATCTGCTCGAACTCTTCTTCCGTGTAGTCTTCCAGCAGGTGACGATCGTATTTACCCATCTCAACCATTTTCACAACCTGATCGTAAAGCTTCGGCGGCTCAAACTGGCCGTAGGCTTTTTTACGCAGGTGGAAAATCGCCAGGCGTGCGGCGAGATACTGATAATCCGGGGCGTCACGGGAGATCAGGTCAGCTGCGGCCTTGATGATGGTTTCATGAATGTCAGAGGTCTTGATGCCGTCGTAAAACTGGATATGGGAACGCAGTTCAACCTGGGAAACGGAGACGTTGGTCAGACCCTCTGCGGCCCAGTCGAGTACCCGATGAATTTTATCCAGATTGATGCGCTCTTGGCTGCCATCGCGTTTTGTAACCAGCAGACTCTGATTCATGTGAGTTTTACCTGTCCGTGAGATGAGTTTTCCCCTGATTTATACACATTCGTTAGCCTGTGACTAACTCTGTGGATAAATACTATATATAGGGGGTGGGTGACAAATTGGTCACTAGATGGTGAGTATTCTAGTAAGGAATCCGTTCAGTACAAGTATTGATTTCGGCAATAAAATGAGGTTCGGCAACGTGCTTTTTTCGTAAGTCCACGTCACATAAGGCTTGAGGGAATTGTCAATGGGATGCAAAAAAAATGAAAATTTTGATCGGGTGCTGATTTCTTAAACTTCATCGATAATTGCGCAACGGTTCTGGCGCAATTATCGATAATCAATCCTTATACGATATGCCGGTTTATGCTTCAGTATGCAGCATATAATTAACATCAACCCCTGGGCCAAGCTTGAATACGTTGGTGATTGGGTTGAAATGTAATCCGGTCATATGACGCTCGCGCAGCGGGGTTTCATCCACCCAGCGTAAGAGTTCGGCGGGCTTGATAAACTTTTTAACATCGTGCGTGCCTTTCGGCACCATGCGCATCACATACTCAGCGCCGACGACGGCCATCAGCCAGGCTTTGCCGTTGCGGTTAATGGTAGAGAAGAAGACGTGGCCGCCGGGTTTGACTAAGCGCGCGCAGGCGTGAACCACCGATTGTGGGTCAGGCACGTGCTCCAGCATTTCCATACAGGTTACGACGTCGTACTGCCCGGCGTGTTTGCTCGCGTGTTCTTCGACCGTCTCCTGGACATAGTCCACCTTAACGCCGCTTTCCAGTGCGTGAAGGCGAGCCACCTGCAGCGGTTCAAAGCCCATATCCAGGCCGGTGACGTTGGCACCTTCACGAGCCATGCTTTCCGCCAGAATACCGCCGCCGCAGCCAACGTCGAGCACGGTTTTACCGAACAGTCCACCGGCGCGCTGGTTGATATAGCCCAAACGCAGCGGGTTGATGCGGTGCAGCGGCTTAAATTCACCTTCCAGATCCCACCAGCGGGAAGCGACAGCTTCAAATTTGGCGATTTCCTCGTGGTCGACGTTCTGCGTAACCGGTTGGTTTTCAGCATTCATTACAGCGGTGACTCCTTGCAGATGTTAAGGCTGGCAGTATATCAGGCTAACGGCGTGAATAAAGCGCCGACAATTGCGTTGAGGTTTCCCCACACAGGGCCGGATGTGTTATAATTTGCGACCTTTGAATCCGGGAAAACAGTAGAGGGATAGCGGTTACATGAGCGACCTTGCCAGAGAAATTACGCCGGTCAACATTGAGGAAGAGCTAAAGAGCTCGTATCTGGATTATGCGATGTCGGTTATTGTCGGCCGCGCACTGCCAGATGTCCGCGATGGACTTAAGCCGGTACACCGTCGCGTGCTTTACGCGATGAACGTATTGGGCAATGACTGGAACAAAGCATACAAAAAATCCGCCCGTGTTGTTGGTGACGTTATCGGTAAATATCACCCTCATGGTGATACCGCGGTTTATGACACCATCGTCCGTATGGCACAGCCATTTTCCCTGCGTTACATGCTGGTCGACGGCCAGGGTAACTTCGGTTCCGTAGACGGCGACTCCGCCGCGGCGATGCGTTATACGGAAATCCGTATGTCGAAAATCGCCCACGAGCTGATGGCAGACCTGGAAAAAGAGACGGTTGATTTCGTCGATAACTACGACGGCACCGAAAAAATTCCAGACGTCATGCCAACCAAAATTCCTAACCTGCTGGTAAACGGTTCATCCGGTATCGCAGTCGGGATGGCGACGAACATTCCGCCGCACAACATTACCGAAGTGATCAACGGCTGCCTCGCCTATATTGAAGACGAGAACATCAGCGTTGAAGGGCTGATGGAACACATTCCAGGCCCGGATTTCCCGACTGCCGCTATCATTAACGGCCGCCGCGGTATTGAAGAAGCGTATCGCACCGGCCGCGGTAAAATTTATATTCGCGCCCGTGCTGAAGTAGAAGCGGACGCGAAGACCGGCCGCGAAACCATTATCGTTCACGAAATTCCGTATCAGGTGAACAAAGCTCGCCTGATCGAGAAAATCGCCGAGCTGGTGAAAGACAAACGCGTGGAAGGCATCAGCGCCCTGCGCGATGAGTCTGATAAAGACGGTATGCGCATTGTTATTGAGATTAAACGCGACGCCGTGGGCGAAGTGGTGCTCAATAACCTGTATTCCCAGACTCAGCTGCAGGTTTCCTTCGGTATCAACATGGTGGCATTGCACCATGGTCAGCCGAAGATCATGACCCTGAAAGAGATCCTGTCTGCGTTCGTGCGCCACCGCCGCGAAGTGGTGACCCGTCGTACCATCTTCGAACTGCGCAAAGCCCGCGATCGCGCGCATATCCTTGAAGGGTTGGCGATCGCCCTGGCGAATATCGACCCGATCATTGAACTTATCCGTAACTCGCCAAATGCTGCCGAAGCGAAAGCGAGCCTGGTAGCCCGTTCCTGGGACTTGGGCAACGTTTCTGCAATGCTTGAGCGTGCGGGTGACGATGCCGCGCGTCCTGAGTGGCTGGAGCCAGAGTTTGGCATCCGCGACGGTAAATATTTCCTCACCGAGCAGCAGGCTCAGGCGATTCTGGATCTGCGTCTGCAGAAACTGACCGGCCTTGAGCACGAAAAACTGCTCGACGAGTATAAAGAGCTGCTGGAGCAGATTGCTGAATTACTGCACATTCTGGGCAGCGCAGAACGCCTGATGGAAGTGATTCGTGAAGAGCTGGAAGCGATGCGCGATCAGTTCGGCGACAACCGTCGCACCGAGATCACCGCCAACACCGCAGATATCAACATTGAAGATCTGATCAACCAGGAAGATGTGGTGGTCACCCTGTCTCACCAGGGCTATGTGAAGTATCAGCCGCTGACCGATTATGAAGCGCAGCGCCGCGGTGGCAAAGGTAAGTCAGCCGCCCGTATTAAAGAAGAAGACTTTATTGACCGCCTGCTGGTGGCCAACACCCACGACACGATCCTGCTGTTCTCCAGCCGTGGTCGCCTGTACTGGATGAAGGTTTATCAGCTGCCGGAAGCGAGCCGTGGTGCACGTGGCCGCCCAATTGTGAATCTGTTGCCGCTGGAGCAGGACGAGCGTATTACCGCGATTCTGCCGGTGCGCGAGTACGCTGAAGGCATCAACGTGTTCATGGCGACCGCAAGCGGTACCGTGAAGAAAACTGCGCTTACCGACTTCAGCCGTCCGCGTTCAGCGGGCATTATCGCCGTTAACCTTAACGAGGGTGACGAGCTGATTGGCGTTGATTTAACTAACGGTAGCGACGAAGCCATGCTGTTCTCGGCTGCGGGTAAAGTGGTGCGCTTCAAAGAAGATGCCGTTCGTACCATGGGCCGTACCGCAACGGGTGTTCGCGGGATCAAGCTTGCCGGTGACGACAAAGTGGTGTCTCTGATCATTCCACGCGGTGACGGCGCGATTCTGACCGTTACCCAGAATGGTTACGGTAAACGCACCGCGGCGGCCGAGTACCCAACCAAGTCTCGTGCAACGCAGGGCGTTATCTCCATCAAAGTCACCGAACGTAACGGCAGCGTCGTTGGGGCGGTGCAGGTGGAAGATACCGACCAGATCATGATGATCACTGATGCCGGTACGCTGGTGCGTACCCGCGTGTCTGAAGTCAGCGTGGTCGGGCGTAACACCCAGGGCGTTATTCTCATCCGTACTGCGGAAGACGAAAGCGTTGTGGGCCTGCAGCGCGTCGCCGAACCTGTAGATGACGAAGAGCTGGACAGCATCGACGGTAGCGTGGCGGAAGGGGACGATGATATCGCGCCTGAAGCAGATACCGATGATGATGTTGCCGACGAAGCGGACGAATAATCCAGAATAGTCGCAAATAAAGGGTCGCTTTGGCGGCCCTTTAACGTTCTGACAGTAAGGGAATAAGCGTGATTATTCCCTTACTGTAGTTATTTGAATAAAATCAATGAATTGATTTTCCTTGTTTATTTTCAAATCCTCTCTGGAGGAACGATGCTTATCTAAGCACTGTTCTGTATCTGCAAGGCCGCTTTGGCGGCCTTTTTTGTTTGCCGTTGCGGGACAAAGGTTTTGCGGCTACCTTAAGCGCATCTCCGTTCACTCGCTCGCGTACCTTCAGGCCCAATTTGAAATACTTCGTCTCTTTTCGCAGCACCCTTAAAATTTCGCGCTACCTGTTCAGGGCGCTGGCGCTTCTGCTCTGGCTGCTTATCGCGCTGTTTTCCGTGTTTTACATCGTCAACGCGCTGCACGATAAAGAGTCGGAGATTCGCCAGGAATTTAACATCAGCTTTGACCAGGCCCAGCGCTACATCCAGCGTACTTCGGACGTGGTGAAAGAGCTGAAGTACATTGCTGAAAACCGTCTCACGGCGCCCAATGGCGTGCTCCCCCCGCTCGATCAAAGCGCGGAAAAAACCGATGCCCCCACGTTTATGCCGTTGTTCCCGGATTCAGACTGCTCGGCGGTGAGCGTAACCTGGCGCAGCTCGCTGCAGTCTCTTTCCTGGTTCCTGCGCTACTGGCGCGATAACTTCTCCGCGGCGTACGACCTCAACCGGGTGTTCCTGATTGGCGGCGATAATCTCTGCATGGCAGATTTTGGGCTGCGTGATATGCCGCTGGAACGGGAAAACGCACTGAAAACGCTGCATGAACGCATCATGAAGTATCGTACCGCGCCGCAGGATGAACGGGCGAACAGCATTTACTGGATTGGGCAGGGGCCGCGCCCCGGCATTGGCTATTTCTACACGCTGACGCCGGTCTATCTGGCGAACCGTCTCCAGGCGCTGCTGGGGATTGAGCAAACGGTGCGTATGGAGAACTTCCTGACGCCGGGCACGCTGCCTATTGGTGTCACTATCCTGGATGAAAATGGTCACCCGCTGATATCGCTGACCGGCCCGGAATCGCGTATTGAGCCAGAAAGTCGCTGGATTCAGGATCGTTCCTGGTTCGGCTATACGTCTGGCTTTAAGGCGCTGGTACTAAAGAAAAATCTGCCGCCGTCCTCGCTGAGCGTGATTTACTCTGTGCCTGTCGATTTGGTGCTGGAAAGCATCAGAATGCTTATCCTCAATGCGGTTTTACTCAACGTCCTGGTCGGCATTGTGCTGTTTACCCTGGCGCGAATGTATGAGCGCCGGATCTTTATTCCAGCCGAGAGCGATGCCCAGCGGCTGGAGGAGCACGAGCAGTTCAACCGGAAGATCGTCGCGTCTGCACCCGTGGGTATCTGTATTTTGCGCACCCAGGACGGCACTAATATTCTGAGTAACGAACTGGCGCACAATTACCTCAATATGCTGACGCACGAGGACAGGCAGCGGCTGACGCAGATTATTTGTGGCCAGCAGGTCAACTTTGTCGATGTCATGACCAGCAACCACACCAATCTGCAGATCAGCTTTGTGCATTCGCGCTACCGCAATGAGAACGTGGCAATTTGCGTGTTGGTAGACGTCAGCGCCCGCGTGAAGATGGAGGAGTCCCTGCAGGAGATGGCTCAGGCCTCGGAGCAGGCGAGCCAGTCTAAATCTATGTTCCTCGCTACTGTCAGCCACGAACTGCGTACGCCGCTGTACGGCATCATCGGTAACCTGGATCTCCTGCAGACCAAAGAGCTGCCGAAGGGTGTGGACAGGCTGGTCACGGCGATGAACAACTCATCCAGCCTGCTGCTGAAAATCATCAGCGACATTCTCGACTTCTCGAAAATCGAGTCAGAGCAGTTGAAAATTGAGCCGCGTGAGTTTTCTCCGCGTGAGGTGATGAGCCACATTACCGCCAACTATCTGCCGCTGGTGGTTCGCAAGCAGCTGGGCCTGTACTGCTTTATCGACGATGATGTACCACTCACGCTGCAGGGTGACCCCATGCGCTTGCAGCAGGTTATCTCCAACTTGCTGAGTAATGCGATTAAGTTCACCGATATTGGCTGTATTATCCTGCATGTTTCTATCAACGGCGATTATCTGAGCTTCCGGGTGCGCGACACCGGGGTAGGGATCCCGACCAAAGAAGTGACCCGGCTTTTTGACCCGTTCTTCCAGGTGGGAACCGGCGTGCAGCGTAATTTCCAGGGAACCGGGCTGGGGCTGGCGATTTGCGAAAAGCTAATCAGCATGATGGATGGCGATATTTCGGTGGATACCGAGTCGGGGATGGGCAGCCAGTTTACGGTGCGTATCCCGCTGTATAAAGCGCAGTTTGCGCCGAAGAATAATGTTGAAGGGCTGGCGGACAAGCGCTGCTGGCTGGCTATTCGCAATGATTATCTCAGTAGCTACCTGGAATCTTTGCTGATCAAAAACGGGCTACAGGCGCAGTCATGGTCAGGTGAAACGCCGGGCAGCGACGATATTCTGATTACCGATGATAATCTGGCGGCGCCGTGGGGCGGCCGGGCGGCGATTGTCTTCTGCCGCCGCCATATCGGTATTCCCGTTGAATTTGAACCTGGCCGTTGGGTGCACAGCGTCGCAGCGCCGCACGAGTTGCTGCCGCTGCTGGGGCGGATTTACAGTATTACTGTGGATGTGCCTGGCAGTTCTCCGGCGCTGACGGCGGCCAGTGAGATAAGCGAGCGAAACGATGACATGATGATCCTGGTGGTGGATGACCATCCGATCAATCGTCGCTTGCTGGCCGATCAGCTCGGATCGCTCGGCTATCAGTGCAAAACGGCGAATGACGGGATCGATGCGCTGAACGTGCTCAGCAAAAATCATATCGATATCGTACTCAGTGACGTCAACATGCCGAACATGGACGGCTATCGCCTGACGCAGCGCATTCGCCAACTGGGGCTGACGCTGCCGGTCATCGGCGTGACGGCAAACGCGCTGGCGGAAGAGAAACAGCGCTGTCTGGAATCCGGTATGGACAGCTGCTTGTCTAAACCGGTCACGCTGGATGTGATTAAACAGACGCTGGCGGTTTATGCTGCCCGAGTGCGAAGTACACGCGATGCCTCGTAAACTAAGCTCATAAAAAAGCCCCGCATGAAAATGCGGGGCTTTTTCTTGGTGGCCGTGGCGGAGATTACTCTTTGTCCGCCGGTGTCAGGCTCACTGAGGAAAGGTAATTCAGCAGGGCAATGTCGTTCTCGACGCCCAGCTTCATCATCGCTGATTTCTTTTGGCTACTGATAGTTTTGATGCTGCGGTTCAGCTTACGGGCTATCTCGGTCACCAGGAAACCTTCGGCGAACAGGCGCAGAACTTCGCTTTCTTTCGGCGACAGGCGCTTATCGCCATAGCCACCTGCGCTGATTTTTTCCAGCAGGCGGGAAACGCTCTCAGGGGTGAATTTCTTGCCTTTCTGCAACGCGGCGAGAGCTTTTGGCAGATCGGTTGGCGCACCCTGTTTCAGCACAATCCCCTCAATGTCGAGATCCAACACCGCGCTAAGGATTGCCGGGTTGTTGTTCATGGTTAGCACGATGATCGACAGGTTAGGGAAGTGGCGCTTGATGTATTTGATCAGTGTGATGCCGTCACCGTATTTATCGCCTGGCATGGACAGATCGGTTATCAGTACGTTGGCTTCAAGCTTTGGTAAATTATTGATCAGTGCCGTGGAGTCTTCGAATTCACCGACAACATTCACCCATTCGATCTGCTCAAGAGATTTGCGAATGCCGAACAGAACAATCGGATGGTCGTCAGCAATAATTACGTTCATGTTGTTCATGTAATAGGCTACCTTGCTACAGCAGACTTTTGACGTAAGCATCAATGTCGCTGATATATTTTTGTATGTTTGGAGCATCACTTTCACGAATGTGGTGCTCCAACGTTTCACATAACTGTTTGCCGGGCACCAGATTCAACATCGCAAACACGCCCTTCAGGCGGTGCGCAGTCTGCGCCAGAGCGGCAAAGTCGCCCGCTGCAGATTCAGTATACAGTCTGGTGACATCTTCCGGTACCGTGTCGACAAACAGCGTGTAATAACCGCTGGCGTGCAGCTGAGCGTTTTCGTCGCCGCCCAGAGGCGAATCGGGTGTGTCTTCCTCCGCCAGTTGGTTTTCAATCAGCTGCAGAACGGCGTCCTGCATCGCATTGCTGATATTAAAGTTTACCCGGAACTGGCCAGGTGCAATCTTCCGCATCCCGTTTTCATCATCGCTTAAAAGCAAGCCCGAAGCAGTAAGATTAGACGGATTATCAGTGAGGAAGATATCAAAGTCTTGACTCGCGAGTCTTTCGTCCGGGGAAATGCAGTTCGCGCCCCAGTTTTCCAACATGCGGGTCACAATCGTTCGGACCTCGTTGGAGGTGATATCCAGCATCGCCACAACGTCATCCAGCAGTCTCTCATCCCGCGAATCGGCCTGTGACTCTGCGGCCATTCTGATATGTAAATTATAGCGTGTGCCGATGTCCGGGCGCGTTTTGATGTTCAGATGCCCGCCGAGCTTACGAGCAAGGCGATCGCAAAGGTAGAAAGCTAGCCCGTTGGCCTGCCCATAGCGGTCTTCGCTGGTTTCGTTGAGGAACGGGAAGTGCAGGTTATCAATTTCACCACCGCCGATACCGTTACCTGTATCCAGGACGCGGAACAAGAGGCGATCTGGCCCGGCTTCTTCCTCGCTAATATCAAGCGTAATCTTGCCAATCTGCGTAGTGGTCACGGAATAGTGCAGCAGCAGCTCAAGGATTTTGCGCAGCACGTCTTTGTCGCCGTGGCGTTTTTCATCGGCCGGCAGGTTATTGTTGATGAGCAGCTGCAGCCCTTTACGCTTGATAATCGGCAGCATCGACAGGGCAACTTCATCAATCAGGGACTGAATAGAAAACTCGCTGACGCTGGTTTTCCAGCTGTCGGCTTCCAGCATGTTGAGGAGTTGGATCTCATCGACCAGACGGACAATGACCTGGGCATCATTTGCCAGCTGCAGATGTTTGCTGTCGTTAATTTCTGCGGCATGTTCCGCCAGTTGCTTAACCGGAAGCTGCAGGGCTTCGCCGATATGCTGCATGAAGGCGGCCCGGCCCTGTTGGTTTTTCTCATACAGACGCTGGGCCTGTTTGAGTTTTTTGTTCACCAGAATTTCGCGATCCTGATCGCGGATCACAAAAATCTGCGTACGCGGGGCTATCTGGCTGCGGAACTGGCGAATCTCATACAGCTCGTTGTTGACCGTGGCCTGAATGACCCCCTGATGCTGGTCCGCCATCGAAATAATATTTTGCAAGTTCAGGTGGGGGAGTAGGTGATCGGCAATTTTATTGCTGATCACGGTACGGTTCGCGTCGAGGTCGTGAACCAGCAGGCCAAGGGGCAGGATCGCGACAATCTCTTCATTTAGCGCACGCAGTATTTGCAGCTCGCCATTCCCCGAATTGCTTTCCGCCTGCCGCTGAGGCTGCTGGCGGAAGGTTGCAAAGCCAAAAATGGCCAGACCGAGCAGCGCGATGTTCAGCAACAGCGGCAGAAGAATATTTTGCAGCGTGTCCATCATCAGCGTCCCAAACGGGACTTGCCACACCAGCTGGAGCTGCGTCGTTGCTACCGGAGCCGTAATTTCAATTCGTGCACTATTAAAGTTAATGCTGACGCTGTCCGGATCGTCTTTATCCGTTGAAGTTGTCGCGGCTGTCCGCTGGCGTTCGTCAGGATCCAACTGGAAGCTGTCCAGGGACATAGTGGGCGGGATAAGATCGTTAATCGGCAGATCGAATGCGACCACGGTTGCCAGATGCCCAGGCTGGTTAAATGTGGTTCTCAGCGTGAAATAATGGCCGTTTTGCCAGTTAAGTTTGCGCAGAGGCGAGAAGCTTTCCCGCTCATCGAGGGCATTAGCCTGCTGCAGCATCTCCGCGCGGCGTGAATCCACGATGGTGCCGACGCCGGAGTCTTTAAAACCAGATGACAGGTCCTTGAGCGGCAGCGTTGAGACCAGAATCATGCTGTTGTCCTGGCCATTAAGGTAGTACATCGACCATGGGCTACTTTCTGCTCCCCACAGCGTGTCCAGGTAGCCGGATATCCGCTGCGTCATTTCCAGCGTGGAGCTGTCATGGGAGCCAAAAATCAGCGCCTCGGTTTTACTTCGCGGTTTATCGAGGTAATAGACGTCCTGGCGCAGCCGGGTTTCCTGAAGATTTTCGCCAGAGGCTGCCGGGGCAGTCGCGATGTTGTCATAGATTTGCCACGTAGCGTAACGGTAGGTCTCTACACGTTTATGTAAAGCATGGGTGATATCGACAATCTGGTAGCTTTTGTCCTTAAGCCAGGCATTAACGGCGCTTTGCACCAGGACGCCCATCGAGACTAGCAGAACGACGATCAGCAGCAAAAAGAAGCGGGTAATGTTGCCGGGGAACAGTGAAAACTTATTTAGCGGCGTATTTTCAGACTGGCTCATTGTATGTATGCAACCCGGCGAAGCCTCGCCAATCCTGGATGATAGGTAGCCCAACTGCTTGAGTGAGCCGTTTCGCCTTAGCGTTTTAGCGCTTGCAGATGCTAAGAATACCTTTATATGACGGTGCCGTCAGCAATCTGACGCAGTATAAGGTGTTCTCTGTTTTTTTTCAGGTGACTGATTATTAGGAAAAATCCTTAAATAATAATTTGCCTTAAGTCTTGTTGGTAATTTGTACAGCTGAGGGATGTTTGTACAAATATTGTCTGGGGATGTGTTATGAGTGGAAAATAAAATTGCTTAAGAAAAATCCGCATTCTGCATGAAATATGGAGAAAAAAAGCAGACTGATTAATTAACAGACGTTACAAATTGTATGGCTAGCACAAAGATATTAAAGTTGTGTAAAGACGGGTAAAAAAAAACCGGATGCAAGCATCCGGTACTAATAGGGGTAAACGGACATTCAGATTCGAATGACGGTAATAAATAAAGTTAATGATGATAGCGATAATGATTTTATCGCCTAAGTTAAGAAAAAAATTATCATTGAGTGCTACTTTTATGTTTTTGGTTTAACTTATTGATTTTTTTGTGGTGTTATTATTTTTTGATTATTGATGCTTATATTTTTAGCTATTCGTGCTAAAAAAAGTTCCCTCTGATTTACATTTGGATACATCTATATTGATAAATGAAACATCTATATAGTTTTCGTATCATATTCCCGTTGGATTATTCAGTATTTGTTTTGGACAATGAATTTGCCGACTGATTAGAGGGTTAATCAGTAAGCAGTGGTAAATAAAATAAGGCATATAACAGAGGGTTAATAAGATGAAAGTTAAAGCACTGTCCCTTCTGGTACCGGCTCTGCTGGTAGCAGGCGCTGCAAATGCAGCCGAAATTTACAACAAAGACGGCAATAAATTAGACCTGTACGGTAAAGTTGATGGTCTGCACTATTTCTCCAACGATAAAGGTAATGACGGCGACAAAACCTATGTTCGTTTTGGCTTCAAGGGCGAAACCCAGATCAACGACCAGCTGACCGGTTACGGCCAGTGGGAATACAACGTTCAGGCGAACAACACTGAAAACTCCAGCAACCAATCCTGGACTCGTCTGGGCTTCGCTGGTCTGAAGTTCGGTGACGCAGGTTCTTTCGACTACGGTCGTAACTACGGCGTTGTTTACGATGTCACTTCCTGGACTGACGTTCTGCCAGAATTTGGTGGCGATACTTACGGTGCAGATAACTTCCTGCAGTCTCGTGCTAACGGCGTTGCAACCTACCGTAATACCGACTTCTTCGGTCTGGTTGATGGCCTGAACTTTGCTCTGCAGTACCAGGGTAAAAACGGTAGCCAGTCTGGCGAAGCTAAATCCGAAGGCGGTCGTGGTATTGTAAACCAAAACGGTGACGGCTTCGGCGGCTCCCTGACCTATGCACTGGGCGAAGGCTTCAGCGTTGGTTCTGCAATTTCCAGCTCTAAACGTACCGCAGATCAGAACGCTGCCGGCGTGCTGGGTCACGGTGACGATGCAACCACCTACACCGGTGGTCTGAAATACGACGCGAACAACATCTATCTGGCAACGCAGTACACCCAGAGCTATAACGCGACAGCCATCAACAAATCTGGTTTTGCTAACAAGGCGCAGAACTTTGAAGTGGTTGCTCAGTACCAGTTCGATTTCGGCCTGCGCCCATCCATCGCTTACCTGCAGTCTAAAGGTAAAAACATCGAAGGTTACGGCAGCCAGGATATCCTGAAATACGTTGATGTGGGCGCGACTTACTACTTCAACAAAAACATGTCTACCTACGTTGACTACAAAATCAACCTGCTGGACAAAAATGCCTTCACTCAGGCAACCGGCATCGGTACCGATGACGTTGTGGGTGTAGGCCTGGTTTACCAGTTCTAATTTAGCTCAAGCTAACAAAGGCGCCGCAAGGCGCCTTTTTTATGTCTCAAACCTCAATGGCTCGCCGCTTGCTCCCTCTCCCGGCCGCTTTTGCTGTACCCTTACGCTCCCGAAACTGGAGACTGACACCATGGATTCACGCATTATTCGTCACGGCTGGCTTGCCGTCGCTCTTTTCGCTCTCTCAGGCTGCGATAACGCTCAGCCTGACGCCACAAAGGCCATGGTGCTTGAGGGGAAAACCATGGGAACTTACTGGCGCGTGAGCCTGGCGGACGTTGATGATGCACAGCAAGCCTCACTGCAGAAAAAAATTCAGGATCAGCTGGATGCCGACGATCGGCTGATGTCGACCTGGAAAAAAGACTCGGCGCTTTCCCTTTTTAACCAGTCCGCCAGCACTGAGCCGTATCCGGTGAGTGAGGCGATGAGTGATATTGTCACGATGTCGCTGCGCATCGGTGCGAAAACCGATGGGGCGATGGACATTACAGTTGGGCCTTTGGTCAATCTGTGGGGCTTCGGGCCCGATAAACAGCCGCTGCACACGCCGAATCAGGCACAAATCGATGCCGCCAAAGCCTTAACCGGTTTGCAGCATCTGAAGGTGGTGAATGCTGCCGGTAAGCAATGGCTGCAAAAAGATCTTCCCGGCCTGTATGTCGATCTGTCGACCATCGGGGAGGGTTACGCCGCCGACCATCTGGCCCGACTGATGGAGCAAAATGGCATTAGCCGCTATCTTGTTTCTGTCGGAGGCGCGGTCACCACCCGCGGCACTAATCCGGCGGGAAAAGCCTGGCGGGTGGCTATTCAGAAACCGACCGATCGGGAGAATGCCGTGCAGGCAATGGTGGATATCAACGGCCACGGGATCAGTACCTCAGGCAGTTACCGCAACTATTACGAGCTGGACGGTAAGCGTATTTCCCACATCATTAACCCACAGACCGGGCGGCCTATTGAACATAAATTAGTTTCCGCTACCGTCATTGCACCAACGGCGATGGAAGCAGATGGCTGGGACACGGGGTTGATGGTCTTAGGGGAAGAAAAAGCCAAACAGGTTGCGGAGAAAGAAGGCCTGGCCGTTTACCTTATCAGCAAAGAAGGGGACGGATTCCGGAGCTGGATGTCGCCTCAGTTCAAAACCTTCCTGCTTGACGAAAAAAATTAAAAAGCAAGAACCCGAGTTTTTCATCCGGCCTGTGCTGCCATGATGGTATCGTTAAATTAAGCATGAGGTCGCGATGATGAAGCAGACAAACGGGTATATTACAGAGCAGCAGCGCTGGCAGGCGGTGGAACAGCGCGACACGCAGGCCGACGGGCAATTCGTTTTTGCCGTCAAAACCACCGGTATTTTCTGCCGGCCTTCCTGCAGCGCTCGCCGTCCGCTACGTGAAAATACCGCTTTCTACGCCACACCCGAAGCGGCGCTAGAAGCCGGGTTTCGCGCCTGCAAGCGCTGTCAGCCGGATAAGCTTGCCCCTGAGCGCCAGCGAGTGGCGCGCATTGAAGAAGCTTGCCGGATTATTGAATCCAGCGAAGTACCGCTGACCCTGGATGAGCTAGCCGGGCGGGTCGCCATGAGCAGCTTTCATTTCCACCGCCTCTTTAAAAGCGTCACGGGCCTGACGCCAAACGCATGGCAAAAAGCGCATCGCGCTCGTCGTTTACGTGCTGGCCTGGCACAAGGGAAAGGGGTGACAAACGCCATTTTTGATGCGGGTTTTCAGTCAGGGAGCGCGTATTACCATCAGGCGGATGCTGCGTTGGGCATGACGGCAAGCCAGTATCGTAAAGGTGGTGCCCGTGCTCATATCCAATTTGTAGTTGGCGCCTGCCAACTGGGGGAATTCCTGGTGGCGGAAAGCGAGCGCGGTATTTGTGCAATCCTGTTGGGTGAGAACGCCGAAACGCTTATCGGTGAGCTGGAAACTGAATTTCCTTCGTCACAACTTACTCCGGGCGATGAGGCATTCGCTTCACGCGTGGCACAGGTCATTGGCTTTATCGAATCGCCTACGGCTGAGTTTTCGCTGCCGCTGGACATTCGCGGAACGGCATTTCAGCAACAGGTCTGGCAGGCGTTACGATCCGTTCCGCCAGGATCTACCGTTAGCTACAGCGAACTGGCGGAACGTATCGGTAAACCTGCCGCCGTGCGGGCCGTGGCCGGAGCCTGCGCGGCTAATACGCTTGCAGTCGCCATTCCCTGCCACCGGGTGATCCGCAGCGACGGTGGTTTGTCCGGCTATCGCTGGGGCGTGGAGCGCAAGCGTCAGCTGTTGGAAAACGAAACGAGAAGGCAGAAAGAATAATGCTGGATTTGTTTGCTGATGAATCTCCGTGGGAAGAGCCGCTTGCCGAGGGCGCGACAATTCTGCGGCGCTTTGCCCGGGAAGAGGCCGCCGCGCTGATGGCCGGTGTTGAGCTGGTTTCTCAGCAGGCGCCTTTCCGCCATATGGTGACGCCTGGCGGCTACACCATGTCGGTGGCTATGACCAACTGCGGCGCATTAGGCTGGAGCACCAATCAGAATGGTTACCTCTATTCGCCACAGGATCCGCTCACCGGGCAGGGCTGGCCATTGATTCCGGAAGTATTTCTGTCCATTTGCCACCGAGCCTCGCGCGCGGCGGGTTATCTGGATTTTGAACCCGATGCCTGCCTGATCAACCGCTATGCCGCAGGCACCAAGCTCTCTCTTCATCAGGATAAAGACGAGCCTAATTTGCGCCAGCCCATTGTTTCGGTTTCGCTTGGCTTGCCTGCCATATTTCAGTTTGGTGGCCTGCAGCGCGGAGACCCTTTGCAACGTATCATGCTGGAGCATGGTGACGTTGTGGTATGGGGGGGCGCGTCACGGCTTTTTTATCACGGTATTCTGCCGCTCAAACCCGGTTTTCATCCTCTCACCGACCAATTCCGCTACAACCTGACCTTCCGCCGTGCCTCGTAAGGCGAATAAAAATAAGAATTATTCTTGATGTGGGCGGCGAGCCGTTTAAACTGCTCGCTGTTTTATTTTGCCGGTAGGGAATTATGGAGCTACTTCGTGTGGTTTATCGCCAGTATCGCTGGCCTTTTGTAATGGTCATGGCGTTAAGCCTGGCCAGTGCGGCGCTAGGCATTGGCCTAATTGCGTTCATTAACCAGCGCCTGATTGAGACACCCGATCTTACCTTCGCGGTTCTGCCAGAGTTCATGGGATTACTCTTGTTGCTGATGGCGGTGACGCTGGGTTCGCAGCTGGCGTTAACTACCCTTGGCCACCATTTTGTTTTTCGTCTGCGTAGCGAGTTTATCAAGCGCCTGATGGACACCGACGTAGAGCGCGTCGAGCAGTTGGGCAGTGCCGCTCTGTTGGCGGGGCTAACCAGCGACGTGCGAAACATTACGATTGCCTTTGTTCGCCTGCCGGAACTGGTACAAGGCATTATTCTGGCTATCGGCTCCGCAGCTTACCTTGCCTGGCTGTCACCTAAAATGCTGGGCGTGACCACCGTATGGCTGGTTATCACCATTGTGGGCGGTTATCTGCTGGTGGCGCGGGTATACAAACACATGGCCCAGCTTCGGGAAATTGAAGACCAGCTTTATCAAGATTATCAAACCGTTATCGAAGGGCGCAAGGAACTGGCCCTGAACCGCGAACGTGCGGAGCGGATGTACGAAGACACCTACACGCCTCACGCTGCCGATTATCGAAACAATATTATCCGCGCAGATACCTACCACCTTAGCGCCGTGAACTGGTCCAACATTATGATGCTGGGGGCGATTGGGCTGGTGTTTTATATGGCTAATAGCCTGGGCTGGTCCGACACCAACGTAGCGGCAACGTTTTCTTTAACATTGCTATTTTTGCGTACGCCACTCCTTTCCGCCGTCGGGGCGTTACCGACGCTGCTGAGCGCCCAGGTTGCTTTCAATAAGCTGAATAAGTTCCAGCTCGCCCCATACGATGCTGCGTTCCCCCGTTCGAAGGCCGCCGGGAACTGGCAGCAGCTTGAAATGCGCGATGTGGTGTTTCAATACGGGGATAATAGCTTTAGCGTTGGCCCGCTGAACCTCACTATCAAGCGCGGGGAACTGCTGTTTCTGATTGGCGGTAACGGCAGCGGAAAATCGACCCTGGCGATGTTGCTGACAGGACTTTATCAGCCGGTCAGCGGGGCGATTTATCTTGATGGCCAGCGCGTTGAGGCCCGGACGCAGGATGACTACCGTCGGCTATTCTCAGCGGTATTCACCGACGTTTGGCTGTTTGACCGCCTTCTGGGGGCACAGGGTAAACCGGCTAATTCTGAGCTGGTAAACAGCTGGCTCGAGCGGCTGAAAATGAGCAGTAAGCTAGAGCTGGACAACGGCACCATCCTCAACCTCAAGCTTTCGAAGGGGCAGCGCAAGCGCGTGGCGCTGCTGCTGGCGATAGCGGAGGAGCGAGATATTATCCTGCTCGACGAATGGGCCGCAGACCAGGATCCTCATTTCCGGCGTGAATTCTACCAGGTATTGCTGCCGTTAATGCAGCAAATGGGGAAAACGGTCTTTGCCATCAGCCATGACGATCACTACTTTATTCACGCTGACCGGCTTCTGGAAATGCGCCAGGGCCAACTCAGCGAGCTGACCGGCGACGAGCGGGCACAAGCTTCACGCGACGCCGTGGCAAGAACGGGTCATTGAGTCAGCGCCACCTAAACAAAGTAAAAAAACCAGCCAATTAAGGCTGGTTTTTTGTTTTCTTCATCCCGTCAGGCTATAAACTAACTCGTCGTTTCCGGGGAATTATTTTATGACCGCCATTCAGAAGTACAGCACCAAAGAGCGTGACCAGGACAGGGCACGTATTCTGCAAATTCTGTTGACCAACAAAGCCGTCGCCAGCGGTATTCTGGCCAAAGAACCTTTCGCTGAAACACAGAGCGCCGAGCAGGATATCGCCGAGATAGTGACGCTGGTTGAGCGATTGCCCGCGCCGGATCTCGCCGATGTCCTGGAAGCCTTGCCAACGGAAGAGCGCTTAGCGCTATGGAGCCTCGTCACCGAAGACCGACGCGGTAGCGTGCTGGTTGAGGCTTCAGAGACCGTCTGGGATGACCTGATTGAAGATATGAGCGATAAAGCGCTGCTTAATGCGCTGCGCCCGCTGGATATCGACGATCAGATCTATCTGGCGCAGTACCTTCCTCGCGATCTGGTCGGGCGTTTGCTGGCCACGCTGCCGCAGAATGAGCGCACGCAAGTTCGCCAGATCCTGCATTATGACAAGCACAGCGTTGGCGCAATCATGGATTTTGAAGTGATCACCGTGCGCCCTGATGTCACGCTTGCCGTTGTGCAGCGCTACCTTCGTATTCGCGGCAAAGTGCCGCAGAACACCGACAAACTGTTTGTCACCAGCCGGGACAAAACGCTGTTGGGTGAGCTGGACCTCACCGCGATTCTACTGCATTCGCCGCAAACGCCGGTGCTGAAGGTGATGGACGACAACCCCACCTGCTTCGCGCCGGAAGATCATGACGAGCAGGCCGCGCGTACCTTTGAACGCGATGACTTGATCAGCGCCGCAGTGGTTGACAGTACCGGCAAGCTGATGGGGCGCTTAACGGTGGATGAGATTGTTGACGTGGTGTACGAGGAAACCGACAACGACCTGCGCCGCATGGGCGGCCTGAGCACCGAAGAGGATGTCTTTGCACCCGTCAGCAAAGCCGTGCGCACCCGCTGGGCCTGGCTTGCCATTAACCTTTGTACGGCGTTTGTAGCCTCACGCGTGATTGGATTATTTGAACATACCATTTCGCAACTAGTGGCTCTGGCATCGCTGATGCCGATCGTGGCGGGCATCGGTGGTAACACAGGTAACCAGACGATCACCATGATTGTGCGTGCGCTGGCGTTGCAGCATATTCAGGCGGGTAACATCTCCTTCCTGATGCTGCGTGAGCTGGGCGTCGCGTTGATCAACGGGCTGGTCTGGGGGGGCGTGATGGGGGGCATTACCTGGCTGTTGTATAACGACGCGGCGATGGGCGGCGTGATGACGCTGGCGATGATCCTGAATCTTCTGGTTGCGGCGTTGATGGGCGTCGTGATTCCAATGACGATGACCAAACTGGGCAAAGATCCTGCCGTCGGCTCAAGCGTGATGATCACTGCCATTACCGATACCGGCGGATTCTTTATCTTCCTGGGGCTGGCTACGCTGTTCCTGTTGTAAGTGTAAAACACCGCACAAAGCCGCCAGTTCTGGCGGCTTTTCTTTTGGCTGTCCAGATAAAATTCAGGCACAAAAAAACCAGCCGTAAGAGGCTGGTTTTCAATGTTTATTTGGTCGGCACGAGAGGATTTGAACCTCCGACCCCCGACACCCCATGACGGTGCGCTACCAGGCTGCGCTACGTGCCGACGCAGAAGAATAATAGTACATTTTTCCGCGTTGATTGCAAGGAAATACGCGGCTAACTGTCTTATAAATAAACAATTAGTTGGCGATGAAGCGCTTCTCGTCAGTCAGCACCTGCAGCAGCAAATCAAGCTGCGGCTTGGTTTCATTGATCCGTTTACCCTGAAGATCGTACATCCGATAGTTGCCGTTGTTATTGAGCACCAGCGTCATCTCGGGCGTTGTCACGGCCAGGGTTTGATTGTCGGCACCAATCACCCAATTGTTACGGCGCGTCGCGGCAAATAAATCCTCCCCCTGAGAGTACTCATTGGCCGCCGTTTTAACGTGCAGCAGACGCTGCATCAGGGTGGTCATCACGTCCTGATGATCGGTGAGTTTGGTGATGGTCTGCGCAGGTGTGCCCGGCCAGTGAATCACTAGCGGCACCTGAATCCGCGCACGTGACCAGGCGAAAGAATCACGCTGGTCGCCGAGCGGAATCCCGTGGCCTGCGGTAATGATAACCACCGTGTTTTGCAGCTTGCCTGCCGCTTCCAGCGCATCCAACACGCGTTTAATTTGCTCATCAACATTACCGGCTGCGCGGGAATAGCGCTGCTCAAAGCCCTGTTGATTGCCGTTATCGTCGATGCTGGTGCCGTTAAAGGCGACCCAGGAGAACCAGCGATTGTCCTCGGAAGCATACTGGTTAAGCCAACTAATCCACTGTGTTGCCGTCTGGCCGTCGGTCTGGTTTTTGGCTGGGCGCAACGAGAAATCAGACAGCAGGGCCTGGCGGTACATCGCCGAGTTAAAGCCGTCGGATGCAAATAGGCCAAGCTGGTAGCCCTGCTGATTTAAACCTGTAATAAGTGCGGCAGGGGTGCGGTTTGACAGCACACCGTCCATATAAGCCGGGGAGATACCGTAGAACAGGCCGAACATGCCGCTATCGGTGTTATTCCCGGAACTCATGTGCTGAGTAAAGCGGATATTATCGTGGGCAAATGCCTTCAGCGACGGCATATCTTTGCTCATGCTTGCGGCATTCAGTCCGTCAACGGTAATCAGCAGCACATTGTTACCAAGACCCATATCGCGGAATTGCAGATTACTCAGCGGATACTGGACCGACAGCGCTGCCGGGCTACCTTGCTCCACCAGCCTGCGCTGGTATTCCTGGGCATCAAGCAGGCCGTGTTTTTCAAGGAAACGACGGGCGGTCATTGGGTATGAGAGCGGCAGATTAGCCCGCTGCATAGTAATCGGGCGATAGAAGTTAGCATCCGCCCAGATGTACATCAGGTGGCTACTAAAGAAAGAAATAAAGAACAGAATCACTAAAGGACGCGCGTATTGCCGACGACGCCCGAGGCTGCGCAGTTTTTGCCAGCTCCATGTCGCAAACAGCATCTCAATAAGCAAAATCACCGGCACGCTGATAAACATCAGCTGCCAGTCACGGGCCATCTCCCCCTGGTCGGGATTAATCACCAGTTCCCAGACGGTGGGATTCAGGTGGAGGTGGAAACGCGTGAAAACTTCACTGTCTATCAGCAGTAACGTCATGCCCGCCGTGGCCAGGGCCGCACTGATAAAGCGCAGCAGGCGCTGCGACATGACGATAAACGTCAGCGGAAAGATAAGCAGTAAATAGGCGGCAAACACCAAAAAACTAAAGTGCCCAACAACGCTCACGTACGAATAAATTCGCCCCGTCAGCGTCGTTGGCCAGTCGGCGATAAACAGATAGCGGCTACCCAGCAGCATGGCCAGCAGGATATTAAACAGGGCGAACCAGTGCCCCCAACTGACCATTTGGGAAACTTTTTCGCGGTAGCGCTGACGGTTAGTCACCATAACTTGTTACGATAGTTCCTTAGTGGGCTTTATCTTCGCTCACCGAAGCTTGAAGCGCCTCAGCAAAGGAGCGAGCCAAAGGACGACGCTGAGCGGACGCCACGTCGGTGTTTATCAGATTGGTGACCATATTTCCCAATACCATCAGGGAAAGATCGGTAGGCGCGTGGTGTTTTTCCAGCACGGCTGCCAGTTCGGTCAGCATCGCTTCAACTTGTTCGTCACTGTAG
The DNA here is from genome assembly GCF_059414925.1 of Cedecea sp. B1(4). Taxonomy (NCBI): domain Bacteria; kingdom Pseudomonadati; phylum Pseudomonadota; class Gammaproteobacteria; order Enterobacterales; family Enterobacteriaceae; genus Cedecea; species Cedecea sp. B1(4). The sequence continues at coordinate 440,532 of NZ_JCAHMZ010000004.1, forward strand.
CGGGATGTTTGTGGCATAAATTAAAAATCATTCGTATTCGGGAAAGGGCATTATCTTACCGTAGCAGGGACGATTTTTCCGCTTTTTTATCACGACTTGCGTCCCGGTAGCGGCAGTGGTTGAATACCGCCCGGTCTTAAAGGAGAGTTTAACATGAGTCTGGATATCAACCAGATTGCCCTGCATCAATTGATTAAGCGCGATGAGCAGACGCTGGACGTCGTGCTGCGCGACTCGCTGCTGGCAACTGACGGTGCCGTCGAAGAGATGATGGCGGAACTGCATCGCGTATATAGCGCTAAAAATAAAGCTTACGGCCTGTTCAGCGAAGAGAGCGAACTGGCCGAAGCGCTGCGCCTGCAGCGAAATGGCGATGAAGATTTTCTTGCCTTTACCCGTGCGGCGACCGGTCGTCTTCGCGATGAGCTGGCAAAATACCCGTTTGCAGACGGCGGTATCGTGCTGTTCTGCCATTATCGATATTTGGCGGTCGAATACCTGCTGGTGGCGGTGTTGAACAATCTGAGCAGCATGCGCGTTAACGAAGAACTGGATATCAGCGCGACTCACTATCTCGACATCAACCATGCGGATATCGTGGCGCGTATTGATTTGACCGAGTGGGAAACCAACCCGGAATCTACCCGCTACCTGACCTTCCTGAAGGGCAGAGTGGGGCGCAAAGTGGCCGATTTCTTTATGGATTTCCTGGGCGCCAGCGAAGGGTTGAACGCCAAAGCGCAGAACAAAGGTCTGCTGCAGGCGCTGGACGACTTCACGAACGAAGCTCAGCTGGACAAAAACGAACGCCAGGCCGCGCGCCAGCAGGTTTACGCTTACTGCAACGAACAGCTTCAGGCGGGGGAAGAGATTGAACTTTCTTCGCTGGCGGATGAGCTGCCGTGGGCGGTTGACGACAAAAACTTCCAGCAGTTCACCGCCGAAAAAGGCTATGAGCTGGAAGAGAGCTTCCCGGCGGATCGCGGGACGCTGCGGCAGCTGACCAAATACGCTGGCAGCGGCGGTGGGCTGACGATTAACTTCGATGCCATGCTGCTGGGGGAGCGTATTTTCTGGGATCCGGCAACCGACACCCTAACCATTAAAGGGACGCCGCCGAATCTGCGCGATCAGCTTCAACGCCGTTCCTCTGGTAAATAACCTACCAACACGGCCCGCCTGTTTTTAGCCGGGCCGTATCATCATGCTGATGCTTAAGGCGACACCGTCGGGGCAGTATTCGGGATGTAGTCTGGCTCTGGCCCTTCGTTTTCAGGCAGTTGCTGCAAATGGCGGATCTCCAGCTTTTGCCCCATCCAGACGGCGTGATCGGTATGATCGGCCCTGGGCTGCCCGGTGTTGGGATGCAGCAGTACGGTTAACCCGCAGCGGTTCAGCATCAACCACGGCGCAAATCGCGCAAACACCTCCGGCATAAAAGCAACCTGATACATTGGCAGCGCATGGGGGCCAACGGGCACATCGTGCCAGCGCCCCAGCAGGACTGAAAAACGCAGCGCAATCTCTGCCCGGATTCGTTCCGCAATCAGCCTTTGTTCAGGCGTCTCGAAATAGATATGGGCGTGGTAGCTTTGTATCATCCTGATAGCCTGGATATCCTTCTCTACGGCGGGTACCAGCGATGTACCCGCAGGGATTTTTTCAACCATGGAATTTGTCTCTTTTGGCCAGGCGTGGCGTCGGGAATGCTTATATAACAAAAAACCCCGCCGAAGCGGGGTTTTTTTCGAACTTAACTCGCGATTAAGCGCGAACGAAGTCGATGTGAGTCAGTTTTGGCTTGAACGGGTGACGCTGCACAGCCTGAACTTTCACTTTTACTTCTTTACCGTCGATAGACAGGGTCAGAACTTCTTCGTAGAAACCAGGTTTAGCCTGCTGGTTCATTACGGCGTCGTGATCCAGTTCGATGGATACAGGAGCTTCCGCGCCACCGTAAACGATAGCTGGGAATTTGTTTGCTGCACGCAGGCGGCGGCTCGCACCCTTGCCATGCTCTTTACGTTCTACTGCATTGATAGTAAACATTGACTGTTTCTCTTTAAATAAGCCTGCTACAGGCGACCCAGCAGCAGGTAAAGTTTTCTGCTTTGCGGATGCAAAAGCGGGCGGCATTATAGCCGTATCCGGCACTGCCGGCAATGAAAAGTACCCGTTAGCCGCGTAATTCGTTGGCCCGGCGGAAGCGCCCCTGGTAGTCAAAAACCTTTTCACGGACGTTCCAGAACTGGCCATTTTTACGGGCTACCACAAAGTCTGGATGGCGTAGCAGCGGCTGCTGAGCCACAACATCCGCGACGGTGATCCAGCGTAACGGCACGCCGGGCGCGCGCGAGTGCGGGCGGATAAACAACTGTTCGAACGCCATGCGCTGGGCCGGCGTCTGGAGACGGAAGCGCTCGCTGACGTCTGCGCCATCTTCGTCGTAATAGGTGATTTTAAGCCAATCGCCTTTAGCGTCTCCGCCGGACTGAAGCGTCATGCCGCTGCAGCGCAGTACCAGGGCATCTTTCAGCTTCAGCGCCGCTTTAAGCATATCGTCCGGGTCGACCAGGACGTGATCGCACTGATGGCAGCGGCGGGCGGCGATATCGTTTTCAGCATTGCAGTTTGGGCAGTTTTTGAAGCGGAAGCGGTAATCGCACTGCTCGCGCAGGCCGTCATCGTCTTCAAACCAGCCCTGACAGCGGCGGCCAAAGTGTTCAATCACCTTGCCATCAGCGGTGGTTTTTCCCCAGAAGGTATTGGCAAACCCGCAGGCAGGGCAAAAAACCTGCACCGGCACGTTGTCGCTTCTCCCTTTGGCGTGGCCCACTTCGGGCGTGAATAAATCGTGTGGGTTTCCGGCATAGTCGAGAATCAAACAGTCTTTTTTCCCCGGAGAGAGACGCAGGCCGCGACCAACAATTTGTTGGTAAAGGCTCACGGACTCGGTAGGGCGCAGAATGGCTATCAAATCCACGTGCGGCGCGTCAAAGCCGGTGGTCAGTACCGCCACGTTCACCAAAAAGCGGAACTGCTGATTTTTAAAAGCGTCGATGAGCGTGTCGCGGGCAGGCCCTGGCGTGTCGGCTGTAATCAGGGCCGCGTCGCTTGCGGGCAGTAGGGCGGTTATCTCTTTCGCATGCTCTACCGTGGCAGCAAAGATCATCACGCCGCGGCGGTCTGCGGCAAATTCAACGATCTGGCTAATGATATGCGGCGTGATGCGTTTTTGTTGTTTCAGCTCGCGGTTCAGATCCGCTTCGCTGAACAGCCCGTTGGACTGCGCCTGCAGACGGCTAAAATCGTACTGCACCACCGGCATATCCAGCCGTTCCGGCGGCGTCAGGTAACCATGCTTAATCATATAGCGCAGCGGGAGCTCGTAAATGCAGTCGCGAAACAGCGCCTTTTCATCGCCGCGAACCATGCCGTGGTAATGAAACTGATAAATCCAGCCTTTGCCGAGGCGGAAGGGCGTGGCGGTCAGCCCCAATAGCCGCAGCCGGGGATTGTTGCCGCGCAGATGCGCCAGAATTTGCTGATACTGGCTTTCGTCACTGTCGCCGATGCGGTGGCACTCATCGACAATCAGCAGGGAAAACTCACCGTGGAAATGCTCGAGGTTGCGGGCAACGGACTGAACGCTGCCGAACACGACTTTGCCCTGACTTTCCTTGCGCTGCAGGCCAGCGGCGAAAATATCTGCCTCCAGCCCGAGAGAGACATACTTCGCATGGTTTTGCGCCACAAGCTCTTTCACATGAGCCAGCACCAGCACGCGCCCGCGCGCCACTTTTGCAAGCTCCGCAATCACCAGGCTTTTGCCCGCGCCGGTGGGCAACACGATGACGGCAGGTTCAGGGTGCTTGCGGAAGTAGCTGAGGGTGGCATCCACCGCTTCTTGCTGGTAAGGACGAAGAGTAAAAGACATGGCCGGGCGGTTTTTCAACCTTGTTATCAAATGACTGCAACGATTATGCCATAAAGCACCGTTTTACCTTGAGAGAGTTTTTGATGTCGCTATACTGGCAAACTAATTATCAGGCAAACCAATTTCCACCTGAATGTGGGCTCCAGCCCCTGCCGCACGCTCACTTGTCGGCACCTTCATGAAACAGGCAATACACTAATGCGACTCGACAAATTTATCTCTCAGCAGCTCGGCATCAGCCGCGCTATTTCTGGCCGTGAAATCCGTGCTAACCGCGTCACCATTGACGGTGAAGTTGTGCGTGACGCCTCTTTTAAACTGCTGCCGGAACATCAGGTCGCGTTTGACGGTAATTCACTGACCCAGCAGCACGGCCCGCGCTACTTTATGCTGAACAAGCCGCAGGGGTACGTCTGTTCTACCGACGATCCCGATCACCCAACGGTGCTTTACTTCCTCGACGAGCCGGTGGCGCACAAGTTACATGCCGCAGGTCGTCTGGATATTGACACCACCGGCCTGGTACTGATGACGGATGACGGCCAGTGGTCACACCGCATTACCTCTCCACGCCATCACTGCGAGAAAACCTATCTGGTGACGCTGGAGTCACCGGTTGAAGAAGGCACGGCGGAACACTTCGCCAAAGGCGTTCAGCTGCATAATGAGAAAGACCTCACCAAACCTGCCGTGCTGGAAGTGATTACGCCGACGGAAGTGCGTCTGACCATCAGCGAAGGCCGTTACCATCAGGTAAAACGCATGTTTGCCGCCGTTGGCAATCATGTGGTTGGCCTGCACCGTGAGCGCATTGGTGACATCGCCCTGGATGCTGAACTGGCGCCAGGAGAGTACCGCCCGTTAACCGAACAGGAAATTGCCAGCGTCGGCATGCCCTAATCACCGGAGTCACTTTTGAGCCGTAAACAGAACTCTTCTGTCGGTATTATCGTTATCCTTGGCCTGCTGGCGATGCTGATGCCGCTGTCCATTGATATGTACTTACCGGCGCTGCCGATGATAGCCCAGGGCTTTAATGTCCCGGCGGGCAGCGCACAAATGACCCTCAGTACCTATATTTTGGGTTTTGCCATCGGGCAGATCTTCTACGGGCCGATGGCCGATAGCCTTGGGCGTAAGCCGGTGGTGCTGGGCGGCACGCTGGTGTTCGCGCTGGCGGCAATTGCTTGTGCGCTTTCACAGACTATCGATCAGCTAATTTGGATGCGTTTTCTGCACGGCCTTGCGGCGGCGGCGGCGAGCGTGGTGATCAACGCCCTGATGCGCGATATCTATCCGAAGGAAGAGTTCTCCCGGATGATGTCCTTCGTGATGTTGATTACCACCATTGCGCCGCTGGTGGCGCCAATGATCGGGGGCGCAGTACTGGTGTGGTATAGCTGGCACACGATCTTCTGGATTCTGGCCGCCGCCGCGCTGCTTGCATCGGCGATGATTTTCTTCTTTATTCACGAAACGCTCGCCCCAGAAATGCGGCAGAAGTTTAATCTGCGCACCACGGCGGGCAATTTCGCCACGCTTTTCCGCCATAAGCGGGTGCTGAGCTATATGCTGGCCAGCGGCTTCAGCTTTGCCGGGATGTTCTCGTTCCTCAGTGCCGGGCCGTTCGTCTACATCGAATTAAACCATGTATCACCGCAGCACTTTGGCTACTACTTTGCGCTAAACGTTGTGTTTCTGTTCTTCATGACCATGATCAACAGCCGCTTTGTGCGTCGGGTTGGGGCGATCAACATGTTCCGTACCGGGCTATGCATTCAGTTTGCCATGGCGGTATGGCTGGTGGTCAGCAGCCAATTGGATTTTGGCTTCTGGGCGATGGTGCTTGGCGTGGCGGTGTTTATCAGCTGCGTGTCGCTGGTGTCATCCAATGCGATGGCGGTCATTCTGGATGAATTCCCGCATATGGCCGGCACGGCGTCTTCGCTGGCCGGGACATTCCGCTTTGGCATTGGCGCGTTAACCGGGGCGCTGCTCTCGGTGGCCACCTTTAACACCGCGTGGCCGATGATCTGGTCCATTGCTATTTGCGCGACGGCCTCCGTGCTGTTCTACTTCTACGCCAGCAAAGCCCGCCACTCAAAAGCCTGAAAACTGCGGGCGTTTCTGTACAGAAACGCCCGTACTCCCACCGAAAATTCCCGTACAATCTCTGTTGATATAAGATATATGTTTCGTATATGTAAAAGGCTCAACTGTAAAAAGTCACAACTTTGTAGTTAAAAAGGTTGAGTTAGATCTCAGAAAGCGATACATATAGCGCCGAAACGCGTGCCATAGCACAAAAATAAAGCGTTAGTTTTGAAATCTCTACATGAGATGTGAGCCGTTTTAATGCTCGTTTAAACGCAATTTATCAACATTGTGTTAACCTTTGTGTAAAGAGTTTGAGATAAATTGCCGATTGGAACTTCCGGGGAAATGAAATTGAACACCATACAACTGTCCATCGTGCATCGTTTGCCGCAGAGCTACCGCTGGTTGACGGGTTTTGCAGGCTCCAGAGTTGAACCGATTCCGCAAAATGCGCAACAGGATGACGATTGCCTGATTGGCCTGAAGCTGCTTAGCCCGGACGGGGAAAAAGCGTGGCCGATCATGGATACGCTCAGCCAGGCATTAAGCGATATTGAAGTGGACAGCTCCGTCGTGGAGTGTGAAGGCGAGCCGTGCCTGTTCGTTAACCTGCAGGACGAGCTGGCGGCAACCTGTCGCCTGAAAAACGTGGGCGTTGCTATCGCCGAATCTTTTTCCAGCCATAACCCCTTCTGAATCTCAGGCGAGCGCCAGAAGCTGACGCGTGTAGTCGCTTTGTGGGGCGCTGAAGATCTGCCTGCAGTCTCCCTGTTCGACCACTTCTCCCTGACGCAGTACCACCATCTGATGGCAAAGTGCTTTCACTACCTGTAAATCATGGCTGATGAAGATATAAGCCAGGCGGTGTTTTTCCTGCAGAGATTTTAGCAGCGCCAGAATCTGAGCCTGAACCGAGCGATCGAGCGAAGAGGTCGGTTCATCCAGCACGATAAGCTGCGGCTGCAAAATCAACGCTCTGGCGATAGCGATGCGCTGGCGCTGGCCACCGGAAAACTCAGCCGGGTAGCGGTGGAGCATATCCGCCTGCAGCCCGACCTCTTCCAGCGCCTGAACCACTTTGGCCTTACGGTCTGCGGCGTTTAACGCCGGATGATGCACCCGCAGGCCTTCTTCTACAATTTGCAGCACATCCAGGCGTGGATTGAGTGCCGAATTAGGATCCTGGAACACCACCTGCACTTCGCGGCGCAGCGGCAGCAGCTGCTTATGGTTGAGCTGGTGGAGCGGCTGGCCGTCAAACCAAATAGCGCCCGTGGAATGAATCAATCGCAGCAGCGCCAGGCCGGTGGTGCTTTTGCCCGAACCGGATTCCCCAACCAGCCCGAGGCTCTCCCCTGGCCGCAGTTCAAAGCTAAGATTTTTAAGCCCGTAGTGGTATCCCACCGTTCTTTTCAGCAGGCCCCGGCGAATGGGAAACGCAACCTGCAGATCCTCAACTTTGAGCAGGGGAATAACGTCTGCTGCCAGCGGCACCGGGTCGCCGGACGGTTCAGCGTTCAGCAACTGTTGGGTATAGGGATGCTGTGGATGACTGAACAAATCGGTGGTGGGTTGTTGCTCCACGCATTTGCCGTGACGCATCACCGCCACGTTGTCCGCCAGCTTTTTCACAATACTCAGGTTGTGGGTGATAAACAGCAGACCCATATTCAGTTCCTGCTTCAGCTCTTGCAGCAGCTGCAGGATCTGCGCCTGAACCGAAACATCCAGCGCCGTCGTCGGCTCATCGGCAATCAGCAATTCAGGGCGAGTCAGCAGCGCCATCGCAATCATTACGCGCTGGCGTTCGCCGCCGGACAGCAGGTGAGGGTAGTCCTGGAGCCGGGTCGCAGGGTTGCGAATGCCCACGCGATCGAGGCAGGTGAGGATCTCCGCACGGGCAGGTTCAGGCCGCATTCCCCGGTGGAGAGAGAGCACTTCATACAGCTGTTTTTCGAGGGTGTGCAAAGGATTGAGCGACACCATCGGTTCCTGAGATATCATTGCGATTTTGTTGCCGCGCACGCCACGCAGCGTCTTTTCCGGTGCGTTTAGCAGGTCTTTGCCGTGAAACAAAATTTCCCCGGAGGGATAAACCACCGGCGGAGACGGCAGCAGGCGCAGCACTGAAAGCGCCGTCACGCTCTTGCCTGAGCCAGACTCGCCGACCAGCGCAAGGGTTTCACCCGCTTCCACCTGAAGCGAAACCGAGTCCACCACCTGCCGCAGGTTTTTGCCCTGCTGGAAAGCAATAGAAAGATCGTTGATAGCGAGAAGCGGAGTGGTCATGGTCAGCGCGCCTTAGCCGGATCAAAGGCGTCACGAACCGCTTCGCCAATAAAAATTAACAGGGAGAGTAAAATGGCCAGAGATAAGAACGCGGAGATGCCCAGCCAGGGAGCCTGAAGGTTGTTTTTGCCCTGTAACACCAGTTCCCCCAGCGAGGGCGACCCCAGCGGCAGACCAAAACCGAGGAAATCCAGCGAGGTTAATGTCGTTATCGACGCACACAGAATGAACGGCAGGAAGGTCAGGGTAGCCACCATGGCGTTGGGCAGCATATGCCGGGTCATGATCGACCAGTCGCTGACGCCCATCGCCCGCGCCGCGCGAATATAGTCGAAGTTGCGGGTGCGTAAAAATTCCGCCCGCACAACGCCCACCAGCCCCATCCAGCCAAACAAAACGGTAATACCCAGCAGCCACCAAAAATTGGGCTGTACCACGCTGGAGAGCATGATGATCAAAAACAGCGTCGGCATGCCGGACCAGACTTCAATCAACCGTTGTCCCCACAGGTCAATGCGTCCGCCGTAGTAGCCCTGTAACGCCCCGGCCAGCACGCCAATGATGCTGGAGAAAAAGGTCAGTAATAGACCGAAGAGCACGGAAATGCGCGTGCCGTAGAGGATCCTCGCCAGCACATCGCTGCCGTTGGCGTCGGTGCCAAGCCAGTTTTGTGCGCTGGGCGGGGAAGGAAAAGGGACATTGCTGGCGTAGTTGACGGTGTTGCTGCTAAAGCGGATCGGCGCCCAGAGGATCCAGCCTTTTTCATTCAGGCGTTCCGTTAGCCAGGGATCCTGGTAGTCCGCAGGGGTTGAGAGCGGGCCGCCAAAATCACTTTCGCTGTAGTTTTTCAGCGCCGGGAACCAGAGCTTGCCTTCGTAGCTCACCACCAGCGGGTGCTCATTGGCGACCAGCTCAGCCCCCATGCTCAGGACAAAAATCAGCGCAAAGATCCACAGCGACCAGTAGCCGCGACGGTTCTGACGAAAGCGCGCCCAGCGCGCCTGGTTTACCGGGCTTAATCGGCTCATCCGCGTCCCTCAAAATCAATACGGGGGTCGACCAGCGTGTAGGTGACATCGCTGATGATGTTGGTCAGCAGGCCAATCAGACTAAAAATATAAAGGGTGCCGAAAATCACCGGGTAGTCGCGGGAAATCGTGGCTTCGTAACCCAACAGGCCCAGCCCGTTAAGGGAGAACATCACCTCAATCAGCAGCGAGCCGGTGAAGAACATGCTGATAAACGTCGCCGGGAAACCGGCAATCACCAGCAGCATCGCGTTACGAAAGACGTGGCGATACAGAATTTTGTTCTCATCCAGCCCTTTGGCTCGCGCCGTCACCACGTATTGCTTGCGAATTTCATCGAGAAAGGAGTTTTTCGTCAGCATAGTTAACGTGGCAAAGCCGCCGATAACCGTCGCCAGCACCGGCAGCGTGATGTGCCACAGATAGTCAGTGATTTTGCTGTACCAGGGCAGGGCGTCAAAATTGGCCGACGTTAGTCCTCGCAGCGGGAACCAGTCGAGATAAGTCCCGCCGGCAAACAGCACAATCAGCAGGATGGCAAACAAAAAAGCCGGAATGGCGTAGCCGATAATGATGAAAATGCTGCTCCAGATATCAAAGCTGCTGCCATTGCTGACCGCCTTACGGATCCCCAGCGGAATCGACACCAGATAAATAATCAGCGTGCTCCACAGGCCGATGGAAATGGAAACGGGGAGGCTGTCTTTTATCAGCTTAATCACCGAGGAGCTTCGGAACAGGCTGTTGCCAAAGTCAAAACGCAAGTAGTCGCCGAGCATAGTGAAATAGCGCTCGTGTAGCGGTTTGTCGAACCCGTAGCGATGCACAATATCGGCAATGACTTCCGGGTCAAGGCCGCGGCCCCCACGATACTGGCTGTTGGTGGCGTCACCCACGCCCGTTCGGGCATGACCGCTGCCCATAGCGTCGTTGCTCATGCCCGGCATGCCAGTTGTGTGGCCCATTTGTATTGCGGCAATGGCCTGATCCACCGGCCCACCGGGGGCAATCTGCACGATGAAAAAGTTGATGGTGATTATTGCCCACAGCGTGGGAATGATAAGCAGCAAACGCCGCAGAATATAAGCGCCCACGTTATTCCCCCTGACGTCGGTCGGCGGGCAGCTTCGCCGCTTTGTTGACGTCATACCACCAGTTATCAAACCCGGTGCTGTAGAGCGGATGAATGGCGGGGCGGGAGAACTTATTCCACCAGGCCAGGCGGTCGGCCGACATATACCACATCGGCAACATGTAGTTGTTCCAGGTCAGCACGCGGTCAAGGGCACGGCCCAGCGGCAGCAGTTTTTTCTTGTCGCCCTGGTTGGCGATAATCATCTCAATGAGCTTGTCGACCACCGGGCTTTGTACCCCCGGCGCGTTATAGCTGGAATTGATGTACTCTGAGGCCCAGATAATTTGCAAATCCGGGCTTGGGTAAGGCATTGCGCGGTATAAACTTGGCATCATGTCGTAGTCGCGGCTGCGCAGGCGGCTTGAAAGCTGCGAGTTATCGACCTGGCGGATATTCATGGTGATGCCCAGGCGCTGCAAGTTGCGCTGGAAGGGGAGGATCCATTGCGTGTTGCCGGCCGTGCCGGTCAGCAGTTCGAACACAAACGGCTGGCCGGTACTGATATTCACCAGCTTCTGGTCTTTTAACTCCCAGCCCGCTTCTTTCAGCAGGCTGAGTGCCTTGAGCAGGTTTTCCCGGTCAAACCCGCGTCCGTCTGATTTCGGCGGGTTATAGATTGAGGTGAAGACCTCCGGCGGGAGATCCTTTTTCATCGGCGCCAGCAGCATCAGTTCGTCGGCGTCCGGGTAACCGCGAGCGGCATATTCCGTATTCTGGAAATAGCTGTTGGCCCGGCTGTATGCGCCATAAAACAGCGCTTTGTTCATCCACTCAAAATCAAAGGCCAGGCCGATGGCTTCCCTTACCCGGCGGTCGCTGAAAATGGGGCGCTGGATGTTAAACGCCAGCCAGCGGGTGTCCTGGGCGGATTCGTTTTTCTGCTCATCCTTGACGATGTAATGGTTGCTGAAGTTTTTCCCGATGTAGCGCGTGGCCCAGTTTTTGGCTGAGACTTCAGTGCGATAATCAAATGCCCCGGCCTTGAACGCCTCAAAAGCGACGTCATCATCGAGATAGTAGTCGTAGCGGATGGTATTAAAGTTCCAGCGCCCGCGGTTTACCGGCAGATTTGCCGCCCAGTAATCCCGCACTCGCGAATAGGTAATGTATTGCCCCATTTTCCAGTCGGTGATTTTATAGGGCCCGCTGGAAAGCGGTGGGGTAGAGAGCGGGTCGCTCAGCTTATGATCCTTCCAGAACTTCTCCGGGAACACCGGTAGCGAAAGCAGGCCCAGCATTCGGTCTTTGCTTGGTGTGGCAAGCTCAATACGCACGGTGAGCGGCGCAATGGCGCGTACCGTTGCCCCTTTGTAAATCAGGCGGAACTGCGGCACGCCCTCCGTCATGAATTTATTGAAGGTAAACGCGACGTCTTGAGCGGTAATTGGGCTACCGTCCTGAAAGCGGGCGCGCGGGTTAATGGACACTTCCGCCCAGGCAAAGTTGGACGGGTAGCGGGCCATCTCGGCAATCAAAGGATAATAGCTGCCCGGTTCGTCGTCGGAAGTGGTGAACAGGGTGTCATACAGCGTGTCGGTGCGAACGCCCGGGTTACCCCGCATTGCAAAACGGTTGAAGTTATCGAAAGTGCCAATGGCCGAGAGCGTGATATTGCCGCCCTTGGGGGCTGCGGGATTGACGTAATCAAACTGCGTGAAGTTGACGGCGTATTTAGGTTCGCCCAGGACGGCAAAAGAGTAGCTTTCGTTTATCTCTGCGGCGCGTGGCGTAAGGGAAAAGGTGCTCAGGCAAAGCAGCATCAGTGCACGTACAGCTTTTGTCATCTTCATTCCTTGCCCGGTGGGTGGGAAAGCGCAGGCGTCACTCGGCCGCGCCCGGTAAGCCCATGATGGTTAATCATAAGTTAGCCGGTGAAGATTGCGCAATGCCTGTCAGTCTTTCAATTCGTCATAAAGCGTGTGGGAAGGGTTCCAGCTGACAAGCTGGCTTAGGGTCAGAGGGCGGCTGAAGTAATATCCCTGCAGGAAGTTACAGCCGCGTTCGATAAGCCATTTCGCCTGCTCCGGCGTTTCTACCCCTTCCGCTACCGTGTTCATGTTCAGGCGCTGAGCCAGCGTTAGCACGGCGTCCAGCACCGGCGCGGTCACCGTTTCCATACCGATAGAGTTGACGAAGCCGCGGTCAATTTTCAGATAATCCAGCGTAAAACGCTCGAGGTAAATCAGGGCGCTGTGGCCGGTGCCGAAGTCATCCACCGCAATTTCAAACCCCTGTTCGTGTAGCCAGGCGAAAATGCCCATCGCCTCTTTTTCTTTCAGCATGTCGCGTTCGGTTATCTCAAACACTAACTGGAAATGGTGCGGCGGCAGTGACGCGGCGAAGGCCTGAATGTCCTGCTTAAACGTCGGGGAGTGAAGATGGCTTGGGGCGAGGTTCACGCCGAGCTTAGCCCCGGCGGGCAGAACTTTTTGCAGCGTGGGCGCGTCCCGGGCAATCAATTCAAACAAATGGCGCGTGAGTGGCACAATCAACTGCTGAGCTTCGGCAAAGCCGATAAACGCATCCGGAGGGATCATACCCGCCGTTGGGTGCTCCCAGCGCATCAGCACCTCTATGCCACGCATCTGCAGAGCCTGTGAGTCGACCACGGGCTGGTAAACAACAAAAAATTGCCCCCGCTTGATGCCGGTAAGAATTTCTTTCCCCGCCCGTACCTTGACCGACAGAAAGTAGCCGCACAGCGCTACGCTCAGCAGGCCTGATAATAACCCGGCCAGAATAGCCAGTTGAATGTCCTCGAGCGGCCACGGTGTACCATAAATGTAGAGTTTTATCGGGTACCCGTTAAGAACAGAGATTCTGGTGGGCGAGGGGGGAAGCTCATCGGTATTTATCACGTCCGGCGAATAGGACGTTAGCGCCTTGTTGCCCACCACCAGCGCCATAGAACTGATATCCTGCTGGCGGGAGGTGAAAACCAGGTAGGGCGTAAGATTGACGTTTAGCGTGGTAAAAACGCCGCGCCCCGAGGCCAGCGGATTAAGAAACCAGACGGCAATCACCGGCTTGCCCGGCATCATTGGCGTGCCGTTCATAATCGCCAGGTCGACGGTTTTATTGATGTTCAGCTCGGGCTCCAGCGCATCCATCGACATTTCCATGTTGCCGGTGGCGGAAGAGCAGTAGGCAATGCCATTTCTGACTAATAAAAACGCGCGAACATTGACGTTAAAAGCTGCCCGGGAAGTCAGTTCGCCGCTGACACTCCCACACTCGCTCATGGTTAAGGGCTGGATGCCGTCGGCGGTGGCGTGAAGATCTTTGAAGAAGCTATCGAGGTAGTTGCTGATGTCGCGAGAGAGAAGGTTATAGGCGGACTCTCGCTTTGAATGGAGCGCCAGGCTGGTTAGCCCGCCGATAAATAATGCGGCAAATAATCCCATTAGCAGGCTAAACGCGACTATCTGCTTTGGGGTGCTAAAGTAGCGTGAAAAAATATTTCTATAAGACATGGAATTATGAGTCCCGCAGGGGCAAGCGAATCATCGTTTGTTTTGTGCTTTTTTCTGACTATAACCCATAACCAGGAAATTGTTTAACTTGTTTCACAAGGTAACTATTTCATTTTTTAATTTTAAGAGGAAAGAGTAACCGTCTGAATTTTAGGCATAAAAAAACGCTGCATTGGCAGCGTTTTTAACGTTGGTGGTTTTGCTGAGTAGCCAAGGGAATAACTCTCAACAAAACATATCTTGTGGCGGCGTTAGCTGCGGCTTAGCACCCGGCGCGCTTCGTTGTAACGCTTCTTCCAGTAAGGCTCGTCCATGCTGGAGATCACAACGCCGCTGCTGGTGGAAGCATGTACAAATTGGTTATTGCCAATGTAGATGCCTACGTGACGGCCAGTTGAGCCTGCACGGAACAGCACTAAATCACCGGTGCGTAGCTTGTTACGCGAGACAGATTTACCGGAGTCCTGCTGCTCAGACGTTGAACGAGGCAGGGTTAAACCAAACTGTTCCTGGAAAGTGCGCTGCACGAAGGCAGAACAATCAATACCAGCTCTGCTGCTGCCGCCAAGACGGTAGCGTACACCTTTCCAGCTCGCGTATTGCTCCATAATGCGTGACTTCACGTCAACATTACGAACCATCTCTTCGAATTCATCCTGAGAGGCTTGCAGTAAAAAACCATCTTTTTCACCGACTGCATGCGTCTCAGAATGCATATTTGCTGTGTTAGTCGAACTACAGGCGGAGAGCATAACTGCCACCGCAATCGCGGGTATCGCCCGCAAGATGTATCTCAAAATAGGCTGAGATTTGACCATTTTGTTTGTTTTCCCTTGATGTCCTTAACGAATAATTCGTTATACAAAAATACCAACGTGACGAGACTAATTACCTAAAAGCCACGAGACAATTATTCATGCGCAAAAATGTGGAACATCGCACACTTTTATTCACAGCACAAATAGATCAGCCGCAGAGCAAACTTTCCCGAGACTACCCGATAAAACCAGGCTATGCGAGCGTTTTTATTCTTATTTTTATAAGAAATTGTGATGATTCGTCGCGAAAGGTTATTTCGAACAAATGATCGGCGATGCTGCTGGTTTTATCGCCAGGCCATTCAAATTGAAGCGGATTTTGTATGAGTAAATATTCATATGGCTGTCATGATGCTGAAAAAATAAACAGAGGCCCGGGCGGGCCTCTGTTCGGTGACTCTCTTCATCACTTATTAACCGTCAGCGGGACGCTTTATATTTTCCCGGAACAGTGCGGTTCAGTATAGAAATTAACCGGTCGCTGACTGGGGTTAATAGCACCCAGGGCAGGCCAACCAGAGCAATAGAGACTGACCCGACGTAGACATCGGTGAACCAGTGCGCGCCTATCATTATTCTTGGCGAAGAGAAGATAAAGAAGATCGCGAGGGCAATAAGAAACGCTCGTGGGCCGAAATAACGCAGCATAAAACCGGTGAAGATAAGCAGCATCAGGCCGTGATCGCCGGGGAAGCTATCGCTTGAGGCGTCTTTTGTCGGGAAGTGCAGCAGTTCGCTGACGCGATGAATGTCTTTAAAGTACAGCGTAGGGCTGGCGTGCACCACCGGGATAAGGTGGCCGAGCTGGTTGATGACCACGGCGCACAGCAGCATCACCACGCCCATCAGCACCAGGCGGCGGCGGCCAGCGCCGTCTTCATGCAGCCAGAACCAGGAAAACAGCGCGCCCATCGCCAGCAGCGAAATGCCGTCGAAGGCCCGGTTATTGGTGATGGCAATCAGCGTTAAAAAGGTATGGCTCCTAACCAATTCATTATTAAAGAAATGGAACAGCGTGGCGTCAATGTTGAACCAAAATACATGGTTCTCTGGCAGGTACCAGCTAAAGAACAGGGCAATGCCCAGGACGTTCAGCAGCAGGATAAGAGGGAGGCGATTAATCATGGTACAGCTTCTAAATCTCATTACGGGGGCGCAAAGGTAGATGCGCTAACTTAAACGTAGGCTCAACAGGCTGGCTTGCAGGACGTTCCAGTCGGGCTGAGCCGGGTGAATCAATTCGATGCGGCTATCCAGCGGTGGCGAGGGTTGCGTTTCAATATGCAGGTCGTTGCCCTGGCGGTTGATACGTACCAGGCCTTCGGGAATACGCAACACGCCTTTGACTCGCTCAACCGGGGCAAGACGTGCCCACTCCAGCAGGCCAATAGTGTCGAACACGGTTTCTTCATCGAAAATCCAGCCACAGGCGTAATAACCCTGCCCACTGTTCACGCTCCGGCGCCAGCGCTGATGCCCCGGCAGGCTCAGCGCAGCAAGACCATGAGGAACCGATTGAACATGCTGGTGCTCAGGGCTTTGCGGCAGCTCGCGTTGGTTCTGTCTTGGTTTGTCGAGAAGCGCAATGCTGACGGCCCCTTTTTCTACGTGCATAAGTTCGCGGCTGTCGCCATTGTTTTGATACCAGCGCGCTAAAGCGGCCTGGCTTTCCGGCGTGGCGCGATCTTGCTTGTTGGCTACAATGATGTCCGCCGCGGCAAGCTGATCGCGGAAGTTGTCATTATTCAGGGCTTTTTCATCCAGAAGTTGGCGCGAGTCGAGCAGGCAAAGCGTGGCCCGCAGGTCAATCCACGGCTGATATACGTCGGCGGTGAGTATGTCCAGGATTTGTTTTGGGTGGCCAAGGCCGGTAGGTTCAATCAGCAGGCGGTCGGGCTTGCCCTGGCGCAGCAGCGTATTGAGGCCGACCTGCATCGGCAGGCCGTTAACGCAGCACATACAGCCGCCAGGGATCTCTTTCAGCAGCGCACCGCTGTCTGCCAGCAGGGCGCCGTCAATCCCCACTTCGCCAAATTCATTGACCAGCACCGCCCATTTTTCATCGGTGGGCTTGTTGGCCAGTAAATGCAAAATGGTGGTGGTTTTACCGCTGCCCAGAAAGCCGGTAATTAAATTCGTTTTTGTCACGGTGACTCCGGGGGTTTACTACCTGTAAACCACGTCAATCTATCAGTGATTATTCATCATTTACGCTGACTATCCTGACGACAACCCGGAGAAAAGAGAAGCCTTAACGCGGCTTACCGCACGGTAAGACCACGTTAAGCGCATTGATTGTTAACTTAAGCGCAAGTTTTCGACCGCGCCGCGTGCGCCCAGGCGGATGAGTTGCTGCCAGGCGTGCTGCACGTTTTCAACAAACGTTTCGTTTTTGGGCAGGTCATCACCAAAAATTTCGTTCAGGCTGAGGAGAGCGCTGACGCGTTCGTTTTCGCCGCTGTCGCTAACCAGCATCTGGATTTTGCCCTGGAGCGGATCGCGAACGTCAATCGCATGGCCCTGTTCGTCGAGGCCGCTAACGTAGCGCATCCAGCCTGCGATCCCGAGCGCCAGGCATGGCCAACTGCTCCCGTTTGCCAGATGCCAGCGCACGCTTTCCAGCCAGCGCTGAGGGAGCTTCTGACTGCCGTCCATGGCAATTTGCCAGGTACGGTGCTTTAGCGCCGGATTTGCGAACCGCTCGAGCAGGCTGGCGGCGTACTGATTCAAGTCGACGCCCCGAATATTCAGCGTCACCGCCTGCTCCTGCAGCATCAGGTGCTTTGCTACACGGGCAAAATGTTCGTCAGCCATACAATCATTAATATGCGGGTAACCGGCGAGGTAGCCGAGATAAGCCAGAAATGAGTGGCTGCCGTTGAGCATCCGCAGCTTCATCTGCTCGTAGGGCACCACATCGTCAACCATTTCCACCCCGACGGCTTCCCATTCCGGGCGACCGGCGACGAAATTATCTTCGACGACCCACTGAATAAACGGCTCGGCGGCAATGGCGCAGGGATCTTGTACGCCTAGTATTTCGGCAATTTCCTGCAGCGATTCCTCCGTGGCCGCCGGAACAATGCGGTCGACCATGGTGCTGGGGAAGGTGACTTCTTTGGCAATCCATTCTGCCAGCCCGGCGCTTCGACTCTCGGCCATACCCAGAACGGCCTGGCGAACCAGGTGCCCGTTATCAGGAATGTTATCGCAGGATAAGACCGTAAACGGGCTTAGCCCACGCTCACGGCGACGGCTTAGCGCCTCCACAAGTATTCCTGGTACGGAATGCGGAGATTCCGGCGACGCCAGATCGTGAATAATCCGCTCATTGGTAGGATCAAGTTTTCCGCAGGCAGGATCGATGCAGTAGCCTTTTTCAGTCACGGTCAGGGAGACAATGGCGACCTGCGGTTCACAAAACTTCTCTATGAGGGCTTCCATGCCATCTAGCTTCGCATTCAGACATTCTTTCACGGCGCCGATGACCCGCGCCTGGTTTCCCGCCGCCCCTTTTTCCAGCACCGTGAAAAGATGATCCTGTTGCCTGAGATCGTGCATCAGCTTATCGCCGTTAAACAGGCTAATCTCACAGATCCCCCAGTCGCCGCCCAGTTTGTTGAGCACCCGATCGGTGAGCAGGGCCTGATGCGCACGGTGGAAAGCGCCAAACCCAAAATGCACGATACGGGTTTTAAGCGCGCGGCGGTCGTAGTTTGGCCGTTGAACGGTATCCGGAAGTGAAGCGGTGGCAAGGGTATCCATAGAGTCGCATCCTGTGTAGGGAGGTGGGAATCTATGCAGTGTAAAGCTGTATGACAGGAAATAAAATTGGTCTGTTTAGTTAATCGCTTTTGTGTGATGCAGGTCTGATAATAGAGCGGTATGGTGAAATTGGTATAATAACTTTGGTTGTGAGAACAAAAAAAACGCTCCCTAAGAAGCGCTCAGACAGTGATTGACCTCTGACGAGAGGAAAAACACCAGACGATCTATTAAAAACCAGGAAAATCAATTTGTTGATTTTCGGCTGATAATCACAAAGAGGGGAAAAATCACGTTTTTCCCTCTTTGTCAGCAGGCATAACGCGCCCGAAGGAGCGTCATTTATTATTAGTCTGCGCGGCCCATGGAGCGTTTTTCTGCGATATGAATGCGGATTTTTTCCCCGGCAACCATATATTCCGGCACCTGAATCACCAGGCCGGTGGACAGCGTTGCTGGCTTGGTACGGGAGCTGGCGGAAGCGCCTTTGATGCCCGGAGCCGTTTCGATGATTTCCAGATCCACGGTCTGCGGCAGCTCCAGCGCCAGCAGCTGGCCGTCCCAGGTCAGAACCTGCATGTCCGGCATACCGCCTTCGGGAATGAACTGCAGCTCTTCCTCGATCTGGTCTTTGGTGAAGATGTACGGCGTGTAATCTTCTTTATCCATGAACACGTATTCGTTGCCGTCGATATAGGAGAAGTCAACGAAGCGGCGGGTCAGGGTGATGGTGTCAACGATATCATCACCTTTGAAGCGCTCTTCCACTTTCTGCCCGGTGCGAACATCGGAGAAACGCATCTTGTACAGGGTTGCTGCGCCGCGTGCGCTGGGAGCCTGGATATCAATGTCTTTAACAATCAGCAGCTTGCCATTGTAATTGAGTACCATGCCTTTTTTGATTTCGTTAGCTCTTGCCATCGGTGTTTCCTGTCAAAAATTGAGATGCGAAAATATTGCGTCAAAGTACTCGTGAGGCGCGTTTCAGGCAAGCGGATTTAATAAAGAAGCACAAAAGCAAGGGGCTTAAGGCAAACGTGCCGACAACATCCTGCTTTGCCGACACGCCGGTGTCTTAAAGCGCCTTAGCCGCGGCCATCCTTAGGCGCTAAGAAATAGAAAGCAAACGGCAGCGAACATAGAATAGTGAACATGATCGTGTAGATAGTGACCCATGCGCCCTGCATGATAAACATGTCCAGCGTCCACTGTTCCATTGGCCAGTTGTACTGCTCTTCCACGCCTTCAAAGGTCACCTTCGAAATAAGCGACACGACAATAGTGAAAACGATGGCAACCGCGATA
Source organism: Cedecea sp. B1(4) (assembly GCF_059414925.1). Classification (NCBI taxonomy): domain Bacteria; kingdom Pseudomonadati; phylum Pseudomonadota; class Gammaproteobacteria; order Enterobacterales; family Enterobacteriaceae; genus Cedecea; species Cedecea sp. B1(4). Next base: position 460,379 of record NZ_JCAHMZ010000004.1, read on the forward strand.
AGGAACTTTTTACCTTCTGGCGTACGAAGTTTTGTAAGCATATCAGCCTCCTGGCTGGGAAATGATTAAGCGTAATGGCCCCGACAACCGGGGCCAGGTAATTAAAACGTGACGTTCACTTTGCCCCAGACCGTCCGGCCTGGTTCATTGACCGGGGTATTGGACGAATAGCCAAAGCTGCTATTGCCCGCCAGGTTCAAGTGTTCGCTGTAGGTTTTGTTCAACAGGTTATCGACCCCTGCGCTGAGCTTGATGGCTTTGCTTAGACGGTAAGCAGCGTTGGCGGAAAAAATCGCAAAGCTGCTGCTTTTATCGAAGTCTTTCCCGACCACGTTACCCTCATTCAGCGCCACGCGATGCTGGCTGCTGACCAGCCGCAGCAGGCCGGTGCTGCTCCAGTCCCCTCGCTCCCACGTCAGGCCCAGGCGCGTTTCCAGCGGAGCTATTTGCGGCAGCGGCTGATGGTCACTGGTGTTTTGCCCCCAGGCATACGCCAGGCTTGCGTCCGCCTTCCAGGCTTCGGTCAGCGCGTAGCTCATGCCCATTTCGCCTCCCATAATGGTGGCGTCCACGTTATCTGCCTGACTGACACGGGCGTTACTGGGGTCATAGCGGAAGAGAATAAAATCATTCACCCGGCCAAGGTACGCGGAAACCCAGCTGTTGAAGCGCTCCCCGCTGTACTGGGCGCCAATATCCAGCTGCGTCGTTTTTTCCGTTTTCAGCTTATCGAAGACATTTTTAGTGCCGTCCGGCCCGTAGGTGGGGGAAAACAGCTCCCAGTAATCCGGGAAGCGCTCGGTGTAGCCCACGCCAGCGTACAGCATGACGGGGATATCGCTCAGCGTTTGTTCGTAGCGCACAAAACCTGCCGGTAGCGTTTTGCTCCGCACGCTGGCACCTGCGTCCGTATCATTATTGACGCGAGTTCGATCGAGGCGCGCCCCGCCGATAACTTTGCTGCTGTCGGTGGCATTCCAGGTCAGTTCGCTAAATATACCTGCGTCCTGGAAACGGGCATCCTGCTTCCAGCCGGCGTCCTGTTTGCTGCGGTGGGTGCTTTGCTGCCCGTCGATACCGCTGCGCAGTTCGTAGTCAGACCACAGCCACGTGCCCATCATGCGCCCGCCAACCGTGCGGCGATCGAGCTGCATCGCCATCGCCATCGGCATATTCATGCTCATGGATGAACCCATGTCCATCGAACTGCCCATATCCATGCCCATCGAGGAGGCCATATGCCCGCCGGACATGCCGCTGGGCATTGTCCCCGGCGAGCGCAGGGAATAGTTGTCCATAATATGATTGGCGTAGTTGTAGTAGACGCTACTTTCAAACTTGTTGAACACCTCGCCGATGTTCGACATTTCAAAGCGCGCCCCGAGGCTGTCGCGCCTGAACTGGGAACCGTCCATACTGCGGCCCGCGTAGCGGGCTTCGCCGTTGCCTTTACCAGCCGTCAACTCCAGCAATGTGTCTTTGTTAGGCGTCCAGCCCAGCGCAACATCGGCGTTCCATTTATCCCACTTTGAGGCTACCCGGTTGCCGTTGCCGTCTTCATAATCGCCGGAATGGGACTTATTGCCAATCAGGCGTAGATAGCCCTCTTCACTCCCCAGACTGACGTCTGCATTGCTGTCCCAGCGCTGATTAGAGGCAGTAAGCAAGCTGGCCGTGCCCTGGATGCCCGCTTTATCAAAGCGCGGCGGTTCCCTGTCGAAGCGGACGGTTCCCGCGGAGTTACCTGGCCCCCATAGCACGCTTTCCGGCCCTTTAATCAGCGTCAGCAGATCAAAGCTCTCCGGTGAAATATATGAACTTGGGGCATCCATTCTGGCCGGACAGGCCCCCGGCATTACACCATTATTGGTCAGAATACGCAGGCGAGAACCGAACATGCCGCGAAAAACCGGGTCGCCGTTGGTGCCGCCGTTGCGGATTTGTGAGAAACCGGGGATGGTTTTCAGGTAGTCAGATCCGTCGCTGGCTGGCACAGGCTGACGCGGCGTTTTAGGGGAGGTCACAACTTCCAGCGGTGATGATGCCGGAGAGGTGACGATCATCACGGCATTGTCCGGCATAGTCATCGTGTCATGCGAACCCGCCGCGATGGCTGCGGGAGAAGTGATAGCCAGCAGTATCCAGGATACCAGCGGCTTTAAATGTGTTTTCATCATTGCCTTACTGTCCTTCAGGCGTAACGTTGACGCTCTTTATAAAAAGAACAACTCGAGACAACGCTTCAGCGTTGCCTTCGGCATTACGCGGTTAATTATTGGTGTTTTAAGCGAAGTAACAGGCAGCAGAGGGCGGGGCGCGGGCCGGGTGAGGTGACCAGGGGCGAGAAATCGCCGCGCAGCAGAGTGCGACCACCGGCGTCCGGCGCACGCAAATCAACAATAACAGTAGTAAAACGGTGAGGCAGAATTCAATAAAAGGCAGGTGGATCAGCAGCTGGCAATAGCCGCAGGCGATTTCTTCTCCCGGCGACATGCCCGGGCCGGACATCAGCATATTGTGCGGCATTGACGCCTGAGGGCACGGTTCGGGCACAGGCATGTGATGGTCCATGTCAGACATGTCCATTGTCATCATCATGCTGCTGTGTTCGCAGGCTGAATGGTGCATCAGCGATTTTGAAATAACCGGTGCAATAAACAGCATGGCAACGGCAAGCAGCGCCAGCCAGCAGGCTGTTTGGTGAAAGTGATTGCGCCGTGACAAAACGTTACCGATCCGTAGTCGTTGTGGCGCAAGTGTATCCTGAAAGCAGGAATGATGTTAAATGAATTGTTAGATTGACGCAGGCAGTGGGTCTGCTATTGTCACGCACCTTTTGACGCCGGTGGAAACGTAAATGGATTGTCGTCCTGACTGCGGCGCTTGCTGTACTGCGCCTTCTATATCAACGCCTATCCCCGGTATGCCGGAGGGGAAGCCCGCCAACACGCCCTGTATTCAGCTGGACGAACGCCTGCGCTGCAAGCTGTTTGGATCGCCTTTGCGGCCTAAAGTCTGCGGCGGCCTCCAGCCTGCCAGAGAGATGTGCGGTACCTCACGCCAGCAGGCAATGACCTACCTGCTCCACCTTGAAGCCGCGACGGCACCTTAAATATCTTTGATTTGGGCCATGCAATAAATACTGACGGCTATCATCCCCAGTGCGATGAAAAAGACGCTGTGATAGTTCCAGATCTCGGCCACCACGCCGGCGAGTGAACCGGCAATGATCCAACCTACGCGCGTGGTGTTGGTATACAGCGTGGTGGCGGCCCCTGCCTGTCCAGGCATAAGATCCTGAAAATAGATCATGCCGATCCCAGCCAAAATCCCGATAAAGATAGCGTTGAGCAGCTGCAGCCCCAGCAGCATATATTCATTGGTCAGCGTTACCATTCCGACGTAGAAAAGCAACCCGGCGGCAACGGCAAAGCGCATCAGGAAGCGCTTGCCGAAGCGTTTGGCGTAGTAGCCCGCAATCAGCATGGTCGGGATTTCTAACCCGGCTGCGGTGCCCATCATGATCCCGGCGAGCTTCTCCGGGAGGTGTAACTCATTGATAATGTAAAGCGGCATATTGATGATATAGAGGCTGTTACAGCCCCACATCATGGTACAGGCGGCGAACAGGAGCAGGGCGTCGCGGCGGTTGCGACGCGGTGACTCGAGCCGGGCTTCTGCTTTTGCCACCGGTTCTTTGCGCATGGACGGCAAAAAGAGCCACACCATCGCGCCGCAAATCACAAAGGCAAACGCCGCACTCAGGTACATCACCTTGAAGCCAAACCCCATCGCCAGCGCGTAGGCAATTGGCGGCCCAATCACCCAGGCAAGAGACACCTGTGCGCGGAGGATAGAGCTGAACATCACCGCTTCACGCCCGGTGCTGTCGGCATGCTCGCGGGCAAGCGCAAACATCTGCGGGTTGGCGGTGGAGCCGAAGCTGCTTAGAAACACCCCGACGAACAGCAAAATAAAGTAGTTACGGTTCCAGGCGAACAGGATGCAGCCCAGCGCACCGAGCAGGCAGCAGGCAAAAATCAGCGTTTTCCGGTCGCCTTTGCGGTCGGAACGCCCGGCTAAAAACTGGCTCACCAGAATGCCAATCACCGCGCTGCCGGTGAAGAAAAAACCGACCAGCGCAGGGCGAACGTGGACTTCATCGGTTAAAAACAGGCTTAGCGTTGGGGTTTGCAGTGCCCCGGCGATGCCGGTCAAAAAAGCCACAATCAGAAACGCAGTTGAGGTGAAGTCCAGAGGCTTACGGGCGGCGGTAACGGGAGCGTTTTGCATACTTTTGAGCGGCAGGAAAAAGAATGCGCGGAGTGTACCCTCGTTACCCCTAAATAGACAGATTTACCCTTAAGTCCTGCGCGGGAACTCGCACAAATTATCCAGGAAGCGAAGGCCGCTTCGGCTATACGTTGCCAAAGCTGAAATTTGCTGATGCCGGGTTATAAACAGTTGTCAGTGCGCTGAACGTCCGGTCTGCTAAACTGAAAATGTGCTGAACCTCTAAATTTCGCAAACAGAAATGCGAGAAATGTTGCGTGTAATGCAGCATTAGCGCAACACTCCTTGAAACGTTTCAGCGTCATCTTTTTGCATCCCGCAGCTCGAGATGGCGCATTTTTTCTCAAGCTAGCTGAATCGTTTCAATTCAGCGAGAGAGGCGATCTATGTTCCAGTTATCTGTGCAGGATATTCACCCGGGCAAAGCTGCCGGGAGCAAAGAAGACGCTATCCGCCAGGTTGCCGCCGCCCTTGTGCAGGCAGGCAACGTCGGTGAAGGCTACGTCAACGGTATGCTGGCGCGTGAGCAGCAAACCACCACTTATTTAGGCAACGGGATTGCTATCCCGCACGGCACCACCGACACGCGCGATCTGGTGCTGAAAACCGGCGTTCAGGTTTTTCAGTTCCCGCAGGGCGTGGCGTGGGGCGAAGGGCAGACCGCTTACGTGGCGATCGGTATTGCGGCCAGTTCCGACGAACACCTCGGCCTGCTGCGCCAGTTGACGCATGTGCTGAGTGACGACGAAGTTGCTGCACAGTTGAAATCCGTCACCAGCGTGGAAGAACTCCGGGCGCTGCTGATGGGCGAGAAGCAAAGCAGCGCGCTGCTGCTGGACAACAGCCTGCTGGCGCTGAACGTCGAGGCCAGCGATTTGATGACGCTTCAGGCGCTGAACGCGGGCCGCCTGAAGCAGGCGGGTGCTGTTGATGCCGCTTTCGTCAGCAACGTGATTGCCGGTAATCCACTGTATCTCGGTCAGGGTATCTGGCTGAACGACAGCGCGGCAGGTAACCTGGCCAGCGCCGTTGCTGTCAGCCGTCCGGCGGCCAGTTTTGAAGCGGATGGAAACCCGGTTTCTCTCCTGATGACCGTCGCTGTGGCCGACGACCAGCCCTTGCAGGTGCTGAACCGCCTGAGCGACATGCTGATTGGCAACCGTGCCAACAAGCTTTTAACCGCAGATGCGCCGGCGTTGCTGACGCTGCTGACCAGCGATGATGCCCCGGCAGAAGAAGCGCTGAGCGCCGAATTTACCGTGCGTAATGAACACGGCCTGCACGCCCGTCCGGGTACGGCGCTGGTCAACACCATAAAACAATTCAATAGCGAAATTACCGTGACAAACCTTGATGGAACCGGGAAACCGGCAAATGGACGTAGCCTGATGAAAGTTGTTGCTCTGGGTGTGAAAAAAGGCCACCGCCTGCGCTTTACCGCGCAGGGTGAAGATGCTGAACAGGCGCTGAAAGCGATTGGCGAAGCCATCTCTGAAGGACTGGGGGAGGGCGCGTAATGACCAGACGTGTAGCAACGATCACCCTGAACCCGGCCTATGACCTGGTGGGCTTTTGCCCGGAAATCGAGCGTGGAGAAGTAAACCTGGTGCGCACCACCGGTCTGCATGCGGCTGGCAAGGGCATCAACGTCGCTAAAGTACTGAAAGATCTCGGCATCGACGTGACCGTAGGCGGATTCCTCGGCAAAGACAACCAGGACGGCTTCCAGCAGCTGTTTAGCGAGTTGGGAATCGCCAACCGCTTCCAGGTCGTACAGGGCCGTACCCGCATCAACGTTAAGTTGACCGAAAAAGACGGGGAAGTCACCGACCTGAACTTTTCCGGGTTTGAAGTCACCGGTGCGGACTGGGAACGCTTTGTGGCGGACTCCCTGAGCTGGCTGGGCCAGTTCGACATGGTTTGCGTCAGCGGCAGCCTGCCTGCGGGCGTTTCCCCGGAAGCGTTCACGGACTGGATGACCCGTTTGCGCAGCCAGTGTCCGTGCATCATTTTCGACAGCAGCCGCGAAGCGCTGGTTGCCGGTTTAAAGGCGGCACCGTGGTTGGTCAAACCGAACCGTCGCGAGCTGGAAATTTGGGCCGGTCGCAAGCTGCCTGAATTGAAGGATGTGATTGAGGCGGCGCATGCGCTCCGCGAGCAGGGGATTGCGCATGTGGTGATTTCTCTAGGCGCGGAAGGCGCGCTATGGGTTAACGCGTCAGGGGAATGGATTGCCAAACCACCCACCTGTGAAGTTGTTAGTACCGTTGGCGCAGGGGATTCCATGGTTGGCGGCCTGATTTATGGCCTGCTGATGCGCGAGTCCAGCGAACACACGCTGCGCCTTGCTACCGCCGTTGCGGCGCTGGCCGTCAGCCAGAGCAACGTAGGCATTACCGATCGTACACAGCTGGCCGCCATGATGGCTCGTGTCGACCTGAAACCTTTCCACTGACAGCAGGAGACAGGCAATGAAAACGCTGTTAATTATTGAACCGGGACTTGGGCAGGCGCGCGCGTATCTCGCGAAGACGCTGCTCGGTGCCGCAGCGCCAAAAGCGCACCTCGACATTATTGATAACCCGAACGATGCCGAACTGGCGATTGTCGTTGGCAACGCCATTCCTGCTGATACTTCGCTGAACGGCAAAAAGGTGTTCCTGGGCGATATCGATCGCGCGGTGCAGCACCCGGAATTGTTCCTGAGCGAAGCGAAAGGTAAGGCTCATACGTATACCGCGCCGACAGCTGTTGCAACCGCCCCAGCAAAAGGGCCGAAGCGTATTGTCGCCGTAACGGCCTGCCCGACCGGCGTGGCGCACACTTTTATGGCGGCGGAAGCCATCGAAACCGAAGCGAAAAAACGTGGCTGGTGGGTGAAGGTTGAAACCCGCGGTTCCGTTGGCGCAGGGAACGCGATTACCCCTGAAGAAGTGGCCGAGGCGGATCTGGTGATTGTGGCGGCGGATATTGAAGTGGATCTGGCTAAATTTGCCGGGAAGCCGATGTACCGCACGTCTACAGGCCTGGCGCTGAAGAAAACGGCTCAGGAGCTGGATAAGGCGCTTGTCGAGGCCAAACCTTACGAAGCCGCAGGTAAAGCCAGCGCGGCTCAGGAATCCGGAAAAAAAGAAAGCGCCGGGGCGTATCGCCACCTGCTGACGGGCGTGTCTTACATGCTGCCGATGGTGGTTGCGGGCGGCCTGTGTATTGCGCTCTCCTTTGCTTTCGGTATCACTGCCTTTAAGGAACCTGGCACACTTGCCGCGGCGCTGATGCAAATTGGTGGTGGCTCTGCGTTTGCGCTGATGGTCCCGGTTCTGGCGGGCTATATTGCCTTCTCGATTGCGGACCGTCCTGGCCTGACGCCGGGTCTTATCGGTGGCATGCTGGCCGTTAGCACTGGCTCAGGCTTTATCGGCGGGATCATCGCCGGTTTCCTGGCGGGTTATATCGCGAAGCTGATTAGCTCGAAGCTGAAGCTGCCGCCGAGCATGGAAGCGCTGAAGCCTATCCTGATCATTCCGCTGTTCTCAAGCCTGGTTGTTGGCCTGGCAATGATCTACCTGATCGGCACCCCGGTGGCTAAAATCCTGGCGGGCCTGACCCACTGGCTGCAAACCATGGGCACCGCGAACGCGGTTCTGCTGGGCGCGATTCTGGGCGGCATGATGTGTACCGATATGGGCGGCCCGGTGAACAAAGCGGCTTACGCTTTTGGCGTCGGCTTGCTCAGTACCCAGACCTACGCACCAATGGCAGCGATCATGGCCGCGGGTATGGTACCACCGCTGGCGCTGGGCCTGGCTACGATGGTGGCTCGCCGTAAGTTTGATAAGGCGCAGCAGGAAGGGGGCAAAGCGGCGCTGGTGCTCGGGCTGTGCTTTATTACCGAAGGGGCGATTCCGTTTGCCGCCCGTGACCCGATGCGCGTGCTGCCTTGCTGCATCATCGGCGGGGCGTTGACGGGGGCGCTGTCCATGGCGGTTGGCGCGAAACTGATGGCCCCGCACGGCGGCCTGTTTGTCCTGCTGATCCCTGGCGCGATTACTCCAGTGCTGGGTTACCTGCTGGCGATTGTCGCCGGTACGCTGGTGGCGGGCCTGTCCTACGCCTTCCTCAAACGTCCTGAAACGGAGCTGGCAGCGAAAGTGGCTTAATCTCTGACGCAACTGAAAATGCCCTGCATCTGCGGGGCATTTTTGTTACTGAGCTTTGTGCTTTCGGCTCTTAACGCGAAGGCAGTGCAATCCCTTCTGCTTTTAACGCTTCCCTAACGCTTGGCCGCTGCTCCATCATCCGCATGAAGCGCTGGATCGAGCGATAGCTCTCAAGATTGATGTTGACGCGAGGCGTCCACGACAGGACGTTGTATAAATAGGCGTCGGCCACGGAGAAATCTTCCCCGAGCACATAGTCGTTGGTGAACAAATAGTCGTCGATGTAACGGAATTTGCTCGCAAGGTTATCCGCAGCGAATTTGGCCTTTGAGGTGGCATCAATCAGCGGAGAGAACATGACGGCCATACCGCGATGTAAATCCGTGGCGGTGAAGTTAAGCCACTCCAGCGCTAAATAGCGATCTCTGCTGCCAAACGGGGGCAGAAGTTTGTACTGAGGATGGTTATCGGCAATCCACTGCAGGAGAACCACAACCTCGGTCAGGACATCGCCATCATTAAGCATCAGGGCGGGCACAGACCCTTTCGGCGCCACGGTAAGATAATCTCCTTCAATCGTTGTTTTTGTCGCGAAGTCGACTTTGATTAATTCGAAATTCTGTTCTGACTCGCGCAGTGCAATTTGCGGGGCAAGGCCACAGGAGCCGGGTGCGAAATAAAGTTTCATTCATTTTCCTTACAGGGATAAAAGTTTAAAGTCTTCTGTGCTATGGCGTTCTGGTAAATATTTTCCCGCTTCACCGGAAATTTGATTTACAACCCTGCCGCGCTGTACTGCCGGGCGTTTGGCGATGGCTTTATACCAGCGCAGAAGGTGGGGGTACGACTCAATATTGAGAAACTCGTGCGTGTTATAAACGCCAAATAAGCTACCGGGATACCATGGCCAGACCGCCATATCGGCGATAGTATATTCATCGCCGATAAGGAATTCATTTGCCGATAAATGGGTATCAAGCACGTGAAGCTGCCTTTTGGTTTCCATGGCGTAGCGGTCGATAGCGTATTCAATTTTAATCGGCGCATAGGCATAAAAGTGCCCCAGTCCGCCGCCAACAAACGGTGCCGAGCCCATCTGCCACATCAGCCAGTTGAAGGTTTCCGCTCTCGCTTGTTTGGCGGTGGGCAGGAAGGCGCCGAAGCGTTCGGCCAGATAGACAAGGATCGATCCGCTTTCAAACACGCGGGTGCCGGGTGTTGTAGAGCGGTCGAGCAGAGCCGGGATTTTAGCGTTCGGATTAATATCGACAAACCCGCTGCCGAATTGTTCGCCATTAAAAATATTAATAAGCCAGGCATCATACTCCGCGTCTGAATAGCCAGCGGCTAATAACTCTTCCAGCATAATGGTGACTTTTTGCCCATTAGGCGTCCCCTGGGAATAAAGCTGGAGAGCATGTTTTCCAACGGGTAATTCCTGCTGGAATCTCGCCCCTGATACAGGACTATTAATGCTGGCAAACTTCCCGCCATGCTGCGTTTTAGGCTGCCAGATTTGATCCGGAATATAACCTGCGGGCTGATTATTCATCGCTGACTCTTTCATATTTTGCTCCTGATTTAAATTCATTGGATGAATACCACCAGACGAATAAGATATTCACGGTGAGCAAATAATATTGAAATAAATGCGGATGATATATAAGCGCGGGCCGAAGACATTGTTCAGAATTTTGAACAATGCCGCCTGGCAGGCTGAAACGGGACAGGGAGGAAGAGGCGAGGCCTGGCAAGCCTCAAATAATATAGCGGGACGCCAGGTGTTTAATTCATTGTCGGATGATGCGAGAACAGCTGGCTAATCCAGTCCACAAATACGCGCATTCTGGTCGGAATATGGCGGTTCTGCGGGTAGACAACATACACGGGCAGAGGATCTATGGCCCACTCTTCCAGGATGGCGATCAGGCGGCCATCATCCAGCATCGGCTGGGTAAGAAAATTGGCCATTTGAATGATGCCCAGCCCGGAGAGACCCGCAGCCGTATAGGCATAGCTGTCGCTCAGCGCGATATGGCTGTTCAGGGCAAGCTGTATACGTTCGCCGCCCCGGGTAAAATACCAGTCAAAAGCTTTGCCCGAGCGTGCGGAGAAATAATTAATGCAGCGGTGATCGTGTAACTCGCGGGGATGTTTGGGGGCACCGTGGCGCTGCACATAGCCCGGGGAGGCGCAGGTCGCATAATGCATGGTGCCTATCCGCCGGGCGATAAGCGTGGAGTCAGTCAGCTGCCTGCCACCGCGGATGACGCAGTCTATGCCTTCTTCCAGAAGGTCGACCTGGCGATCGCTGCAGCCCAGCTCAAGCTGAATGTTGGGATAAAGAGCAAAAAAGCCCTCCAGGGCCGGAATAATCACTTCGCTGGCGAGCCCGGTCGGGGCATCGACGCGCAGACGCCCCGAAGGGTTAAGCCTGGCGTGCGTCAGGCTTTCTTCCGTCTCGCGCACATCGGAGAGTATTTGCAGGCATTTATCGTAATAGACGGCTCCCTCCGCCGTCACGCTGACGTGCCGGGTTGTCCGGTTCAATAGCCTGACCGACAGCGACTTTTCCAGCGCCTGGATCAGGGTTGATACCGTTGCCTTCGGGAGTTTTAAAATTTCTGCTGCCCGGGTAAATCCACCTGCATCCACAACGTGAACAAAGGCTTCCATCGCTTGTAGCTTATCCATCTGGCTGTCTCAGGTCGTGAACTGTGGCCGGCATGTCTGCGGGCAGGAGGAAGTCTTTGCCCCAGCAAGTTTTGGATTACGCCGTCGCTTCCTCGTGCTGCTGTGCCTTCAGCCAGGCAATCTCTTCGGCCCAGATATCCGGGTTGGTAGTCTCCAGAATTAACGGAATACCGTCGAAGCGGGCGTCACGCATGATCCAGCTAAACGGCGTGTGGCCGATATTCCCGAGGCCGAGGCTGTTGTGGCGGTCAACGCGGCTGCCAAACTCGCTTTTGGCATCGTTGAGGTGCATCCCGCGCAGGTATTTGAACCCGACGATACGTTCGAACTCACTAAAGGTTTTTTCGCAGTCAGCTTCTGTGCGCAGATCGTACCCGGCGGCAAAGGCGTGGCAGGTATCGATGCAGACGCCAACGCGGGATTTATCTTCCACGCCGTCAATAATCGCCGCGAGATGTTCGAAGCGGAAGCCAAGGTTACTGCCCTGGCCAGCGGTGTTTTCAATCACGGCGGTCACGCCTTCAGACTTCTCCAGCGCAATGTTAATCGACTCCGCAATGCGCTTCAGGCATTCCTCTTCCGGAATCTGCTTCAGGTGGCTGCCCGGATGGAAATTCAATAGCGTCAGCCCCAGCTGCTGGCAGCGCACCATTTCGTCGATAAACGCCTCGCGGGATTTTTCCAGCGCATCTTCAACCGGGTGGCCGAGGTTTATCAGGTAGCTGTCGTGGGGGAGGATTTGGCCTGGTCCATAATGGTATTTTTCGCAGGCGCTCTTAAAGTTGTCGATAACTTCGCTGGTCAGCGGCGCGGCGCGCCACTGGCGTTGATTCTTGGTGAACAGGGCAAAAGCGGTGGCTTCCAGTTCGTGGGCGCGAATGGCGGCGTTTTCCAGGCCACCCGAGGCGCTAACGTGCGCTCCAATAAACTTCATCTGTCTTCTCCTGTTTCTTGACGGGCAAAACCCGCTATCGGTAATCCGTCATGATAGCGGGTCAGGAGGCTTTTTTCCGTATTGAATTATGCTAACAGGTGGTGAATTGCCAAGTTAATGGCCGCGCCGCCGACAATCAGCCAGATGAACAGCACCAGCGCCATAAGCAGCGGGCGAACCCCGGCTTTTTTCAGGGCGCTAACGTGGGTCGTCAGGCCCAGAGCCGCCATCGCCACGGCCAGCAGGAAGGTATCCAGCGTGACCAGCACATTCACCAGCGCCTGTGGCAGGAAGTGGAAGGAGTTGAAGATCGCCACCACGATAAACAGTATTGCAAACCACGGGATGGTGATTTTACCGGTCTGCGCCGAGCCAGCCGGTGCCAGCGATTTAACGCGGGCGGCCAGGAAAATCAGAAACGGGGCGAGCATCATCACGCGGAGCATTTTGGCAATCACCGCCGCATTTTCCGTTTCCGGGCTAATGGCGTGCCCTGCGGCAACAACCTGGGCAACTTCATGCATCGTTGACCCGGTGTAAATCCCAAAGGCTTCCGGCGTAAACCAGTGGCTGACGAACGGATAAATCATCGGGTAGATAAAGATAGCCAGCGTCCCGAAGATAACCACGGTGGCGACGGCCACGGTGACTTTACTGGCTTCGGCTTTCACCACCGGTTCGGTGGCAAGTACAGCCGCCGCGCCGCAAATACTGCTGCCCGCACCAATCAGCCAGCTGGTTTGTCTGTCCAGGCCAAACACTTTCTGACCGAGCCAACAGGCGAGGGCGAAGGTGCTGCACAGCGTCAGGGCGTCAATCACCAGGCCGCTCATGCCAACGTCGGCAATTTGCGAAAACGTCAGGCGGAAGCCATACAGAATAATGCCGAGGCGCAGGAGGTGCTGTTTGGCGAACAGCACGCCGCCGTCGCATTGCTGCCAGATTTTGGGATACACGGTGTTGCCGATTATCATGCCGCAAAGGATGGCGAGCGTCAGGGCGCTAAGGCCGACGCCGGCCACCGCAGGAATGTTGCCAAGCCATAAAGCCAGGCCGGTAATGGCGGCGGAAAGCGCCAGTCCCGGTAAAAAATGCCACAGCGTGTGGCGGTGAGCTTGTGCGGTAAGTGCTGTCATAACCTTCTCCTCTGTCTTAGGGAAAAGGCTACGCCTGGCTGGCATAAAAATAAAATTGATTATATATTTATAATTAATCTTTATAAGTGGTAAACGGCGGCTGCCACCACAGGAAATCTCTCTTATGCATATCACGCTGCGGCAACTCGAAGTCTTTGCTGAAGTGCTTAAAAGCGGTTCGACCACGCAAGCTTCCCAGATGCTGTCCCTCTCTCAGTCGGCGGTCAGCGCCGCGCTTGCCGATCTTGAAGGTCAGCTTGGGGTTCAGCTCTTTGACCGAGTGGGAAAGCGCCTCGTAGTAAATGAACACGGCAGGCTGCTCTATCCGCGAGTTGTCGGGCTGCTGGAGCAGGCCGGTGAAATAGAACAGCTGTTTCGGGAAGATAACGGCGCGATCCGTGTGTATGCCAGCAGCACCATTGGCAACTATATTCTGCCGGAAATGATTGCCCGCTATCGCCGCGACTTCCCGAAGCTGCCGCTGGAGCTTAGCGTCGGCAACAGCCAGGACGTGATTAACGCGGTGGCGGATTTTCGCGTCGATATTGGCCTGATTGAAGGGCCTTGTCATATGGCGGAGCTGGTGACCGAGCCGTGGCTCGACGATGAGCTGGTGGTCTTTGCTTCGCCGGGCAACCCGCTGGTGCACCAGGCGGTAACGCTGGAAAGCCTGGCAAAGCAGCCGTGGATCCTGCGTGAGCGCGGCTCAGGCACCCGCGAAATCGTTGACTATTTACTGCTTTCGCATCTGCCAGAGTTTCAGTTGGGCATGGAGCTGGGCAATTCCGAGGCGATCAAACATGCGGTGCGCCACGGGCTGGGCATCAGCTGCCTGTCTCGCCGGGTGATTGCCGAGCAGTTGGAGAGCGGCTCATTGGTTGAAGTGGCTATTCCTCTCCCTCGTCTGGTGCGGACGCTGTACCGGATCCACCATCGCCAGAAGCATCTCTCTAACGCGCTGCTGCGTTTTCTGCGCTACTGCGAAGCATAATGCACCAAAATCTTGCAGCTGCACCTGATTGGGGGGTGGCTGCGAGGCAACCTCCCGCCCGTTAACTTCCTTTTCACCGCAATGTAGCAACGATCTTCGCGATTCATCGTCGTTGGCACATTAGTTGCAGAATTGAATTCAAAGAATCTTTTGTTTCAATCAGGCGACGAGGCTGCACATGACGATGAAAAAATGGTTGTTCTCTTTAGTTGGCGCAACGGTACTGCTGGCTCAGGCCGGGGCGGTAATGGCCGATCAGCTGCAGGATATTGAAAAACGCGGCGTACTGCGCGTGGCTGTGCCGCAGGATTTCCCGCCGTTTGGTTCGGTGAATGCCGATCTAAAACCTCAGGGCTACGATATTGATATGGCAGCTTACCTGGCGAAAGGTCTGAAGGTCAAGCTGCAGCTGGTGCCGGTCACCAGCGCGAACCGAGTGCCGTATCTGCAGACGGACAAAGTTGACCTGGTCATTTCCAGCCTCGGTAAGAACGCTGAACGCGAAAAAGTCATCGATTTTAGCCGCGCTTACGCCCCGTTCTTCCTTGGCGTGTTCGGGCCGAAAGATGGCGCAGTGACCGATGCTAAAGCGCTCAGCGGGAAAACCATTGGCGTGACCCGTGGCGCGGTAGAAGACATGGTATTAACCGACCTCGCACCGAAAGACGCCGACGTGAAGCGCTACGAAGACAATAACACCACCATCTCCGCCTATCTTTCAGGCCAGGTGCAGTACATCGCCACCGGCAACCTGGTTGTGGCGGCGATTGCCCGCCAGAGCCCGACGAAAGCGCCGGTCAGCAAATTTATGCTCAAGGATTCGCCTTGCTACATCGGGCTGAAAAAGAACGAACCTGCGCTGAAAGCGAAGGTGGACGAGCTGATAGGTGACGCGCTGAAGGACAATACCCTCAACACCCTGTCACAGAAATGGATGCAGGCGCCGCTGCCTGCCAACCTCGGCGCTTGAGGAACCGGGGATGACCACGCAACTTGATTTTGCCGGTCTGATGCCTTACTGGCCGGAGTTACTCTCCGGCCTGTGGGTGACGCTGGGGCTCACTTTTATGGCGACGGTCGGTGGCGTGGCTATCGGCATTACCGGGGCAGCCATTCGCAGCGGAAAGCCGGGGCTGTTAAGCCTGGCGTGGGGCGGCTACGTGGAACTGATCCGCAACACGCCGTTTGTTGTGCAGCTGTTCTTTATTGTCTTTGGGCTCCCTGCGCTGGGGCTAAAGCTGAACGCCGGGGAAGCGGCGCTTATCGCGATGCTGATTAATTTAGGGGCTTACAGCACCGAGATTATTCGCGCAGGCATTCAGGTGACGCCGAAAGGGCAGTGGGAAGCGGCTCGCGTGCTGGGGTTAAGCCGTAGCCAGACCTTTTTACGCGTGGTGCTGCCACCGTCGCTGAAGCGTATTTATCCATCGCTGGTCAGCCAGTGCATCATCGTGATGCTGGGCTCTTCCGTGGTGTCCCAGGTGTCCTGTGAAGATCTGACCTTTGCGGCCAGTCTCATTCAGTCGCGTACCTTCCTCAGCTTCGAGGTCTATCTGGTGACGACCTTAATGTACCTGGTGCTGTCGTTAATTATGCGTCAACTGCTGCTGGCGGCAGGGCGGAAATGGTTGGGGAGTGATGTCGGATGATGACGTTTACCGACTGGGATATCGTGCGCAACCTGCTGCTGGCGGCCCGCTGGACGGTGCTGCTGTCGCTGATTGCTTTTTTCTGCGGCACTCTGGTTACGCTGCCTTTATTGCTGCTGCGCATGAGCCGCTGGACATGGCCTAAACGCTTCATCAGCGCCTACGTCGCGCTGTTTCAGGGCACGCCGCTGCTGATGCAGTTGTTCCTCGCTTTCTTCGGAATTGCGCTGTTTGGCATTGATGTCAGCCCATGGACGGCGGCCACGCTTGCCCTGACGCTGTTTACCAGCGCGTTTTTGCTGGATATCTGGTACGGCAGCATTCGTGCTTTGCCTAAAGGCCAGTGGGAAGCCTGCCGCTGCCTCGGTTTGAGCTTCGGGCAGACGCTGTGCCGGGTCATTGCCCCGCAGGCGATGCGTATCGCCGTGGCACCCACGGTTGGGTTTTCGGTGCAGGTTATTAAGGGCACGGCCCTGGCCTCGATCATCGGTTTTGTCGAGCTAACAAAAGCCGGCACCATGCTGAACAACGTGACGTTTGAGCCGTTTAAAGTCTTTGCCCTGGTGGCGCTCGGCTATTTCTTACTTTGCTATCCGCTGTCGCGCTACAGCCGCTACCTGGAGAAAAAATTTAATGCCGCTCATCACCATTAATGATGTACAGAAATATTATGGCGACAATCATGTGCTGAAGGGCGTTAGCCTGGATATCGACATGGGCGAAGTGGTGTCGATCATCGGCCGCAGCGGCTCCGGCAAAAGTACTCTGCTGCGCTGCATGAACGGGCTGGAAGGCTACCAGGACGGCAGCATCAAGCTGGGCGGCATGACCATTACCGACCGCGAGTCGCAGGCGCGTGAAATCAGCCGTTCCGTGGGTATGGTGTTTCAGAATTTTAACCTGTTCCCGCACATGACCGCGCTGGAAAACGTGATGCTGGCGCCGCGCCGGGTGCTGAATAAAAGCGCCGCCGAATGCCGCGAGCTGGGGCTGGAGATGCTCAATAAAGTCGGCCTGGGCGAGCGGGTGGATTATTACCCTGCTAACCTGTCCGGCGGCCAGCAGCAGCGCGTGGCCATTGCCCGCGCGCTGGCAATGAACCCAAAAGTCTTGCTGTGCGATGAAATCACCTCGGCGCTTGACCCGGAACTGGTGGGCGAAGTGCTGAAAGTGCTGGAGCAGCTGGCGGCAGAAGGTATGACGCTGATTCTGGTCACTCACGAAATGAACTTTGCCCGGGAAGTCGGCGACCGCGTGGTGTTTATGCACCAGGGCAAAGTGTGGGAGCAGGGGGAAAGCAAGTCGTTCTTCGCCAATCCCCGGACTCAGGAACTGCAGCAGTTTATTTCGTCCGTGCGCGGGCTGGGTTAATCTTTGACCGCCGGGCAGCTGAGCGCGCCGGCGGTTTTTTAATTCCCCTCAACTTATCGGCCTGATAAGTGACTTGCTAATAATCGCCGGGCGATCATGAAGCTCTCTTATAACCCGGGATTTCTGCTATCTGAACAAAGACGTTTTGTTACAATCTTGCCTCATTTTTTGGATAGGCAACAATTTCCTATGGTTTCACAAGATAAAACGACAGAAGCGCCTGGCTTACGCCGCGAATTAAAGGCGCGCCACCTGACGATGATCGCCATCGGCGGATCCATCGGCACGGGGCTTTTCGTTGCCTCTGGGGCAACAATTTCTCAGGCAGGACCGGGCGGGGCGTTGCTCTCTTATATGCTGATTGGCCTGATGGTTTACTTCCTGATGACCAGCCTCGGCGAGCTGGCGGCGTTTATGCCGGTGTCCGGTTCTTTCGCGACCTACGGCCAGAAATATGTCGAAGACGGCTTCGGCTTCGCGCTCGGCTGGAACTATTGGTACAACTGGGCGGTGACCATCGCCGTTGACCTCGTGGCCGCACAGCTGGTGATGAATTACTGGTTCCCGGACACCCCAGGCTGGATCTGGAGCGCGCTGTTCCTGGGCATTATGTTCCTGCTGAACTGGATCTCCGTGAAGGGCTTTGGCGAAGCGGAATACTGGTTCTCGCTGATAAAAGTGACCACCGTCATCATCTTCATCATTGTGGGTGTGATGATGATCGTGGGTATTTTCAAAGGGGCGCAGCCGGTAGGCTGGAGCAACTGGACAACCGGCGACGCGCCGTTTGCCGGGGGCTTTGCCGCAATGATCGGCGTGGCGATGATCGTCGGCTTCTCTTTCCAGGGCACCGAGCTTATCGGGATTGCCGCCGGAGAATCCGCTGACCCGGAGAAAAACATTCCTCGCGCCGTGCGCCAGGTGTTCTGGCGTATCCTGCTGTTCTACGTGTTCGCGATTCTGATTGTCAGCCTGATCATTCCTTATACCGATCCAAGCCTGCTGCGCAATGACGTGAAAGACATCAGCGTCAGTCCGTTCACTCTGGTGTTCCAGCACGCGGGCCTGCTGTCTGCGGCGGCGGTGATGAACGCCGTTATCCTGACGGCGGTGCTGTCTGCGGGTAACTCAGGGATGTACGCTTCCACGCGCATGCTTTACACCCTGGCCTGCGACGGCAAAGCGCCGCGTATTTTCTCGAAGCTGTCCAAAGGTGGCGTGCCGCGTAACGCGCTGTATGCGACCACCGTTATTGCCGCGCTGTGCTTCCTGACTTCTATGTTTGGCAACCAGACCGTTTACCTCTGGCTGCTGAATACGTCGGGGATGACCGGCTTTATCGCCTGGCTGGGGATTGCCATCAGCCACTATCGCTTCCGTCGCGGCTACGTGCTGCAAGGCAACGACATTAACGACCTGCCGTACCGCTCGGGCTTCTTCCCGATTGGGCCGATCTTTGCGTTCGTGCTGTGCCTGATCATCACGCTGGGCCAGAACTACGAAGCGTTCCTGTCGGATACCATTGACTGGGGCGGCGTGGCGGCGACCTATATCGGCATCCCACTGTTCCTGGCTATCTGGTTTGGCTACAAGATAACGAAGGGCAGCCGCTTTGTGCGCTATAGCGAAATGGAATTCCCGAAATTTCGTGAGAAATAAGCCTTAGCAACAATAAGTTACTCTTTAGAGGGCGTGATCATCACGCCCTTTTTTATTTCGCTCTCGCCAGCAATAATTCCGCCAGGTTATAGTAGAGAACAATTAAATTGATAACCATTATCATTTGCTTTATCGTTAACGCCATTCTTTAAGGAACGAAGGAGTGTTAGCGTGAAGCGTATGATTAAATTCAAGAATATTTGTCTGGCTCTGGCATTAACCGCCGCTGGTTTGCCTGCCGCACTGGCCGCGACGGTGACCGATATCGTCGGGCGTGAAGTGACCATCCCGCAGAAGGTTGACCGTATTTTGCTGGGGGAAGGGCGGCTGTTTTATGCTCTGGCGCTGCTGGAAGGGCAAAAACCGATTGACCGTATCGTCGGCTGGCAGGGCGATTTCCGTAAGTTAGATACGCAGACTTACGCGGAATATAAAGCGAAATTCCCGAAAATTGATGACATTCCGCTGATTGGCAGTACCACCGCCGACAGCGTCAGCCCGGAAAAAGTGCTGACTTTACACCCAGACGTGGCGATTTTTGGCCTGTCTGGTCACGGCCCTGGCCGCCACAGCGAGCTGGTCTCTCAGCTTGAAAAAGCGGGCGTCCCGGTGGTCTTCGTCGATTTTCGTACCTCGCCGCTGAAAAATACCTTGCCGAGCATGCGCGTGCTCGGCAAAGTGTTGCATCGCGAGAAACAGGCCGATGATTACATCGCCTTTTATGAAGCAAACCTGAAAAAAATTACCGACGTCACCGGCAAGATGGCTGAAAAAGACAAGCCATCCGTTTTCATAGAACTGCGTGCGGCGGCCATGGAAGAGTGCTGTGGTTCGGCGGGCAAGGGTAACATGGGCGACTTCATCGACCTGGCGGGCGGCATGAACATTGCCAAAAACCTGCTGCCGGGCGCGCTGGGCACCGTTAACCTGGAAAAAGTGCTTGCCGCTGACCCGCAGGTTTATATTGCCAGCGGCGGTAAAGCACCAGGCTCAACCTCTCCGGGCGTAGTGCTTGGTGCTCAGGCTACTCAAGCCGAAGCGCAGGCCAGCCTGAAGAGCGTGCTGGAGCGTAAAGGCATTGACCAGTTAACGGCGGTCAAAGAAGGGCGCGCCTATGGCGTATGGCACAATTTCTACAATTCGCCGTACAACATCCTCGCGATTCAGGCGATGGCAACCTGGTTCCATCCACAGCAGTTTGCTGAGGTGAACCCGGAACAGACAATGCAGCAACTTTATAAACAGTTCCTGGCGGTCGAGCCAACGGGAACGTACTGGACCGATCTTAAGAAGTAGCGAAGGTAAGACTTAATGAGTGCCACCACCGATCCAATGCCAAACGAGGCGCAGCCTGCCACCATAATGGGGCGATACCAGCAGGTGCTACGTCACCGCTATTTGCTGATGGGGGCGTTGGTTATTGCGATTTTCGCCTCGCTGCTGCTGGACTTTACCCTTGGTCCGTCCGGGCTGCCGCTGGATACGCTGTGGCAGACTCTGATTGACCCGGCCAGCGCTAACGCCGGTACGCGGGTGATCGTGTGGGACATTCGTCTGCCTTATGCGCTGATGGCGCTGCTGGTTGGTATGGCGCTGGGCCTGGCGGGGGCAGAGATGCAAACCATCCTCAATAACCCGCTGGCCAGCCCGTTTACCCTCGGCGTTTCCTCCGCCGCGGCCTTTGGTGCCGCGTTGGCGATTATCCTCGGCATCGGTATTCCAGGGGTGCCCGATCAGTGGTTTATCTCCGCCAACGCCTTCGTCTTTGCACTGTTTGCCGCGCTGATGCTGGACGCCATTACCCGCTGGACCCGCGTGGCAAGTTCCGGGGTGGTGCTGTTTGGGATCGCGCTGGTGTTCACCTTTAACGCCCTGGTGTCGATGCTGCAGTTTATCGCCAGCGAAGACACGCTGCAGGGGCTGGTGTTCTGGACGATGGGCAGCCTGGCGCGCGCCTCCTGGGACAAGCTCGGTGTGCTGCTGCTGGCCTTCGCTATCATCATGCCTATTTCCATGCTGAGTTCCTGGAAGCTGACCGCGCTGCGCTTAGGCGAAGATCGCGCTGTCAGTTTTGGCATCGACGTAAAGCGTCTGCGTTTAGGCACGTTGCTGCGCATCAGTATTTTGTCCGCGCTGTCCGTGGCGTTTGTCGGCCCCATCGGTTTTATCGGCTTGGTGGCTCCGCACATCGCCCGTATGCTGTTTGGCGAAGATCATCGTTTCTATCTCCCGGGCAGCGTGCTGGTCGGTGCTCTAGTGCTGTCGCTGGCGTCGGTTGCCTCTAAAAACATTATCCCTGGCGTCATTATTCCGGTGGGGATTGTCACCTCGCTGGTGGGTGTGCCGTTCTTCCTGAGTATTATTCTGCGCCATAAGGGGAACGTGTGATGCAGGGCTTAAAGATTGATGCATTCAACGCCGGTTACCCGAAGCGTCAAATCATCGAAAACCTGAGCGTGCCAACGCTGCCGCGTGGCAAAATCACCGTGCTGCTGGGGCCGAACGGCTGCGGGAAATCGACACTGCTGCGTTCGCTGGCGGGGCTGAATCGCGCGGAAGGGCAGCTGTATCTTGATGGTGAAGACTTAATGGCTTTGCCGTTCGCTAAACGCGCCGAAAAAGTGGTTTATCTGCCGCAGTCGCTGCCGCAGGGCGTCCATCTCCACGTGCTGGAGTCCATTATCGTGGCGCAGCGCGCGTCCGGTGGCCGCCACAGCGCTGAAAGCGAAGCGCAGGTCATGCAGCTGCTGAAACAGCTGGGGATCTCGCACCTGGCGCTGAGCTACCTCGACCAGCTTTCCGGCGGGCAAAAACAGCTGGTGGGCCTGGCGCAGTCTTTGATTCGTCGTCCGTCCCTGCTGCTGCTCGACGAACCGCTGAGCGCGCTGGATTTAAATTACCAGTTCCACGTCATGGATCTGGTCGCCCGCGAAACCCGCGAGCGTAATATCGTCACCGTTGTGGTGGTGCACGACATCAATATTGCTTTACGCCATAGCGAGCACGTTCTCATGCTGCGCGACGGCAAACTGGTTGCCAGCGGCGAACCGGAGGAAGTGATTACTCCGCGCAGTCTGGCCCAGGTTTACGGCGTGAAGGGGCGCATTGAACGCTGCTCACAGGGCGTTGCCCAGGTGCTGATCGACGGCCTGGTGGAAACGCCCACCGTATAACAACGCATTTCAGAAATACTAAGGAACACAGTATGCAGCCGGCGGCCAATGTAGCCGCTGGCGCATAGTGCAATGTGAGCGCTAAACGGTTGTTTCGTTTGTAATTCACCTCATGGAGAGAAAGAAATGTTAAGGTTGAATCCCATTGTTCGGGGAGGACTTTGTGCGTCTGTACTTGGTCTGGCTTTCCCCGTCATCGCCGACGATCGCGAAGAAACCTTGGTTGTCACCGCGTCTGCCACCGAGCAAAACCTCAAAGATGCGCCCGCCAGTATCAGCGTCATCACCCGGGACGAACTGCAAAAAAAACCGGTTAATAATCTGAAGGATGTGCTGCAGAATGTGCCTGGCGTCCAACTGACCAACGAAGGGGATAACCGCCGGGGCGTCAGCCTGCGCGGCCTGGACAGCAGCTACACCCTGATTCTGGTGGACGGTAAACGTGTCAACTCCCGTAATGCGGTATTCCGTCATAACGACTTCGATCTGAACTGGATCCCGGCGGATGCCATCGAGCGCATCGAAGTGGTGCGCGGGCCGATGTCCTCTCTGTATGGTTCCGATGCCCTCGGCGGCGTAGTGAACATCATCACCCGTAAAGTCGGTAAAGCCTGGCACGGCACCTTCACCGTAGATTCCACGGTGCAAGAACACCGCGATCGTGGTGACACCTATAACGGCAACTTTTTCACCAGCGGCCCGCTGATTGACGACGTGCTGGGCGTAAAAGTCTATGGCAGCCTGGGTAAGCGCCAGAAGGACGGCCAACAGGCGTCAACGACCAACGCCAGCGGCCTAACGCCGCAGATTGAAGGCTTCACTTCCCGTAATGCCAGCACCGAGTTTGCCTGGACGCCGGCTGAAAATCAGGATGTCACCGTGGGCTACGGCTTTGACCGCCAGGACAGGGAATCTGACTCGCTGGATAAGAATCGCATCGAACGTCAGGATTACTCCCTCGGGCATAACGGCCGCTGGGGCTTCGGCAATACCGAACTGCGTTTCTATGGCGACAAAATCGATAACCTGAATCCAGGCAACAGCGGGGCAATCACTTCACGCAACAACAGCCTGGACGGCAAGCTGGTGCTGCCGCTCAGCGACATCAACCAGTTCCTGACCTTCGGCGGGGAGTGGCGGCATGACAAGCTGAGCGATCCGGTGAATATTACCGGCGGTAATAGCTCGCAAACCTCGGCCAGCCAGTACGCCCTGTTTATTGAAGACGAATGGCGCATCTTCGAGCCGCTGGCGCTGACCACCGGCATTCGTATGGATGACCATGAAACCTACGGTGACCACTGGAGCCCGCGGGCCTATCTCGTTTATAACGCGACGGATACCGTCACTGTCAAAGGCGGCTGGGCTACGGCCTTCAAAGCGCCGTCTCTGCTGCAGCTTAGCCCGGACTGGACCAGTAAATCCTGCCGTGGTGCCTGCCAGATTGTCGGCAGCCCTGACCTGAAGCCGGAAACCAGCGAAAGCTTTGAGCTGGGGCTGTATTACGCCGGGGACGAAGGCATTCTGGACGGCGTGAGCGGAAGCGTGACCGCTTTCCAGAACAACGTTGAGGATATGATTGATATTCAGCGTACCGCGAACCGCAGCGTGGCACCGTCTTACTCAAACTTTGTGGGCTTTGATAAGAGCGGTAACCCGATCTTCCGCTATTACAACGTGAACAAAGCTCGCATCCGCGGCGTAGAAACCGAGCTGAAAATACCGTTTAACGACCAGTGGAAGTTGTCGCTGAACTACACCTATAACGACGGACGTGACCTGAGCAACGGCGGCAATAAGCCGCTGCAGCAGCAGTCGTTCCACACCGCAAACGGCACCGTTGACTGGGCGCCGCTGGAAGACTGGTCGTTCTATGTGTCGGCGAACTACACCGGCAAGCAGCGTGCGGTTTCTGCAACGGATAAAACGCCCGGCGGCTACATCGTGTGGAACACCGGCGGAGCCTGGAAAGCGACCAAGAACGTGAAGGTGCGGGCAGGGGTTCTGAACCTGGGCGACAAAGATCTGAATCGTGATATCTACAGCTATAACGAAGACGGTCGCCGCTACTTTATGGCGCTGGATTATAGTTTCTAAGCGGGAGATAGCTTTGTCTGCTCTTTCAAAAGAGCCGATCGAAGTTCCGTTCACTTCCAGCTCTGTTTTATATGTTATCACAGAGACCGTGAACGACTCGGGGGAGCCACCGTCGCTCCCCCGAGACCCCGGACTCCCGGCGAAATAAATCGACCGCGTGAGCGGCAAACCTCCGTTTTATCTCCCAGTCCTGGGTCGCCTGAGATGCGTTCCCGACGCTCTCAGCCTCCGGCCGTTCCCGACGGCCGGACCCTGGCCAGTCGGAGAGAAAACGGAGGCGATTTAAGCCGGAACCGTGCCTCGCTTTTAACCTGCAGCCACACGGGACGTTAACGTTGCTTCAGGTCTCACAGCCACGCCATTGTTCCCGGCTCTCAGCGCCCCCGGTTATGACCCAACTCAGGCGGGGTTGAGCTGTCGGGAACAGCGAAAGAGAGCGATCGTCGGGAACGAATCGCGAACGACCCCGAATGTTTGGGTGATAGCCGGTGGGTTTACCGCTTCAGCGGCGATGAGCTCGCCGGGCGCCGGGGGTTGTCAGGGGGAATGGCGTAATTCCCCCTGACACGTTCACCGTGCTCTGAACGTGCAGGGAAAATCGATCTATGCGTGAACGGAAAATAGCGGAGTAACAGATTACTCATCATTAAAATTAAGGGGAGAGGGCACTCCCTATCCCCGCAAATACTCCGCATGAAAACGAAGATGATCCTCTACAAACGTCGCGATGAAGTAGTAGCTGTGGTCGCAGCCCGGCTGAATGCGCAGCGTCAGCGGCCAACCTTTCTCCTGCGCAACTTTCTCAAACTCTTCCGGCCTTAGCTGATCGGCGAGGAACTGATCGTCATCTCCCTGATCGATGAGCGTCGGTAACTGCGCCGATGGCGAGGCTTTACCCAGCAGGCAGCAGCTGTCCCACTCTTGCCACAAGGATTCATCCTCACCCAAATAGGCTCGAAAGGCTTTTTGCCCCCACGGCACGCGGGTTGGGTTAACAATCGGTGCAAAAGCCGATACCGACCGGAAGCGTCCGGGGTTTTTCAGCGCCATGACCAACGCGCCGTGTCCGCCCATGGAATGGCCAAAGATCGACGCTTTTTCGCTGACGCTAAAGTTCTCTGCAATCAGCTGCGGCAGTTCGTCACGCAGATAATCGTACATGCGGAAGTGCGTGGCCCACGGCTGCTGAGTCGCGTTGAGGTAAAAGCCCGCGCCCTGGCCCAGGTCATAGCCTGCGTCGTTAGGGACTTCTTCACCACGGGGGCTGGTGTCCGGCATCACCAGAACAATACCAAGCTCGGCCGCTACGCGCTGCGCGCCCGCTTTGGTCGTGAAGTTTTCGTCGTTACAGGTTAGCCCGGAAAGCCAGTAAACCACCGGCGGCGGGGAGGCGCTTGCCGGAGGTGGGAGAAAAATACTGAACGTCATTGGGCAGTTAAGTACGGTGGACGCGTGGCGCCAGCGCTGCTGCCAGCCTTCGAAACATCGGTGTTCTTCCAGTAATTCCATCCAGAGGATCCTTATCTATTTTCAAGACTTATGAACAACTTTCACTTCACCTGAGTCTAGCCATCCCGCATTATGGCCGCAACGGTATTGTTCTCGCCCGCTCAGGCAATGAACGGTATTTTCGATTTCAATAATTATGCCCGGCACTACTGGATTCTAAGCACGTGCTGCCGCACAATAAGCGGACACTTTGCCCCATGAAGGGCAGAGGTCAGCCACACCTGCAGGAGAAAACAGCATGTCATCACTCTCGAAAGAAGCCGCCCTGGTTCATGAGGCGCTGGTTGCGCGCGGTCTGGAAACGCCGCTGCGTCCGCCGTTGCGTGAACTGAATAATGAAACCCGTAAAAGCCAGATTGCCGCCCATATGACGGAAATTATGCAGCTGCTTAATCTCGATTTGAGTGACGACAGCCTGATGGAAACTCCGCATCGCATCGCCAAAATGTATGTCGATGAGATTTTCTCCGGCCTGGATTACGCCAATTTCCCGAAAATCACCGTCATTGAAAACAAAATGAAGGTGGATGAAATGGTCACCGTGCGTGATATCACCCTGACCAGCACCTGTGAGCACCATTTCGTGACCATCGACGGGAAAGCCACCGTGGCGTATATCCCGAAAGATACCGTCATCGGCTTGTCTAAAATTAACCGCATCGTGCAGTTCTTTGCTCAGCGCCCGCAGGTTCAGGAACGCCTGACCCAGCAGATCCTGATTGCGCTGCAAACGCTGCTGGGCACCAACAACGTGGCGGTGTCCATTGATGCGGTGCATTACTGCGTGAAAGCGCGTGGGGTAAAAGACGCCACCAGCGCGACCACCACCACCTCGCTCGGCGGCCTGTTTAAGTCCAGCCAGAATACGCGTCAGGAGTTCCTGCGCGCAGTACGCCACAATTAATCCCCCCAGGCAGGTATCCGTGGAGAGAAATGTCACCCTGGACTTCGTCCGCGGTACCGCCATTCTGGGCATTCTGCTGCTCAATATTGTCGCCTTTGGCCTGCCGAAGGCGGCTTATCTCAACCCGGCCTGGTACGGCGAGATAACCTCTCGCGACGCCTGGACCTGGGCGGTGATGGACCTGTTTGCCGAAGTTAAATTCCTCACGCTTTTTGCGCTGCTCTTTGGGGCTGGCCTGCAAATGCTGCTGGCTCGCGGCTCACGCTGGATCCAGTCGCGGCTGACGCTGCTGGTGCTGCTGGGGTTTATGCATGCGCTGCTGCTGTGGGACGGCGATATTTTGCTGGCATACGGCCTGACCGGGCTGGTGTGCTGGCGGCTGATTCGTGACGCGACGGGGCAAAAGCAGCTGTTTAATACCGGCGTCGTGCTGTACCTCATCGGCATTGGCGTGCTGTTGCTGCTGGGCGTCATTTCAGGTGACGGCATTAATCGCTCCTGGGTACCGGATGCGGCCAACCTGCAATATGAGCAGTGGTGGAAGCTCGGTGGCGGCGTGGAAGCTATCAGCAACCGCGCCGATTTGCTCTCTTCGAACCTGGTAGCGCTGGGTGCGCAATACGGCTGGCAGCTGGCGGGCATGATGCTGATTGGCGTGGCACTGATGCGCAGCGGCTGGCTGAAAGGGGAGTTTAGCCTGAAGCATTACCGGCGAACCGGTGCCATTTTGATCGTCATCGGCATGGCCATTAACCTGCCGGCAATTTTAGCCCAGTGGCACCTGAAGTGGGATTTTCGCTGGTGTGCGTTGCTGTTACAGGCCCCACGTGAGCTGAGCGCTCCGTTTCAGGCGATTGGCTATGCAGCGCTGGCCTGGGGCTTCTGGCCGCAGCTGTCCCGTTTCCGGCTGGTGGGCTGGATTGCCTGCGTCGGTCGCATGGCGCTGACCAATTACCTGCTGCAAACCATTCTCTGCACAACCTTGTTCTATCGCTTTGGTTTATATATGAAATTTGACCGTCTGTCGCTGCTGGCTTTTGTGCCTGCGGTGTGGGCGGCAAACATTCTGCTGTCGGTGTTCTGGCTGCGCTATTTCCGCCAGGGGCCGGTGGAATGGCTGTGGCGGCAGCTAACCGCCCGTGCTTCAGGGACCGCCTTACGCAAAGCACAGAGATAATGATATTCGTCACAAAGGTTAACGAATTGTATGTAACCGCTTTCATCACTGTGATCAACTTCACGCCGAACCGCCCCCCACTCGCCGCAAAATAGCCACCTTGCCTAAAACAGGGTGCACCTATGAGACCGACTCCCCCAACGCCGATTACCATTCGTGACGTTGCCCGTATCGCCGGGGTTTCAGTAGCGACAGTATCCCGAGTATTAAATAACAGCGCGCTGGTCAGCCCGGAAACGCGCGAAAACGTCATGCAGGCGGTTGCTGAGCTGGGCTACCGTCCAAATGCCAACGCGCAAGCGCTGGCTACTCAGGTGAGCGACACCATCGGCGTGGTGGTGATGGACGTCTCCGATCCCTTCTTCGGGGCGCTGGTCAAAGCCGTGGATGTGGTTGCTCAGCAGCACAATAAATATTTGCTGATCGGCAACAGCTACCATCAGGAAGACAAAGAGCGCCATGCCATTGAAGTGTTGATCCGCCAGCGCTGCAGCGCCCTGATTGTGCACGCCAAGGCACTGAGCGACGAGGAACTGGCTACTTTTCTGGAGCAGGTTCCCGGCATGGTGCTGATCAATCGCCTGGTGCCCGGCTACGCTCACCGCTGTGTTTGTCTGGACAACGTCAGCGGCGCGGTGATGGCTACGCGGATGCTGCTGAACCAGGGGCATTCGCGCATCGGGTACCTGGCTTCCAGCCATGAGATTGAGGATAACGACCAGCGGCATCAGGGCTGGCTGCAGGCGTTGGCGGAGCAAGGGATCGTGCCGCCGGAGGGCTGGGTCGGCATGGGCACGCCTGATATGCAGGGCGGGGAAGCGGCGATGGTTGAGCTGCTTGGGCGCAATCTGCAGCTTAGCGCGGTCTTTTCCTATAACGACAGCATGGCCGCTGGCGCGCTAACGGCGCTGAAAGACAACGGTATTGCCGTGCCGCAGCATGTATCTATCATCGGCTTCGACGATATTCCCATTGCCCGTTACACCGACCCACAGCTAACGACCGTGCGCTATCCGGTGGTGTCTATGGCGCGTTTAGCGACAGAACTGGCGTTACAGGGCGCGGCAGGCCAGCTGGATCGTGATGTAACGCACTGTTTTATGCCGACTTTAGTTCGTCGTCATTCGGTGGCGAGCAGGCAAACTGTGGCGTCGATCACTCCGCTGCCAAAGAGTTAGATGTAACCGGTTTCAATCTGTGAGTAAATTCACAGTTAATTAACATTGCGCTGACTATTATGTCAGCGTTTTATCAGCTGAAACACGATGTAACGATGACTGCTCACTTTTAGCGTCGTGATAAGGCCATTAACGCTCATAAAAACGCAGTATTGGATTGTTACCGAACACGGAAGTGCACATTTTTTAGGATAACTTCGGCATTCAGTAACTTTTTTATAACATTACTGTCCTGCCTGGTTTCGAACGCGAACTACCCTGCAAAATAAAAACCGGAGATACCATGAATAAGAAGGTTTTGACTCTGTCCGCCGTGATGTCCTGCATGTTGTTTGGTGCCGCAGCGAACGCCGCTGACCGTATTGGCGTGACGATTTATAAATATGACGACAACTTCATGTCAGTGGTTCGTAAAGCTATAGAGAAAGATGCGAAAGCGTCACCTGACGTGCAGCTGCTGATGAACGACTCCCAGAACGACCAGTCCAAACAGAACGACCAGATCGACGTTCTGCTGGCAAAAGGCGTGAAAGCGCTGGCCATCAACCTGGTTGACCCGGCCGCAGCGGGCACCGTTATCGAAAAAGCGCGCGCGCAAAACGTGCCGGTGGTGTTCTTCAACAAAGAACCTTCCCGCAAAGCGTTGGATAGCTACGACAAAGCTTACTACGTCGGCACCGACTCTAAAGAGTCAGGTATCATCCAGGGCGACCTGATTGCTAAACACTGGGCGGCTAACCCGGCCTGGGACCTGAACAAAGACGGCCAGATCCAGTTCGTGCTGCTGAAAGGCGAACCAGGTCACCCGGATGCCGAAGCACGTACCACCTACGTTATCAAAGAGCTGAACGACAAAGGCCTGAAAACTCAGCAGCTGCAGCTGGATACCGCGATGTGGGATACCGCTCAGGCTAAAGACAAAATGGACGCGTGGCTCTCTGGCCCGAACGCTAACAAAATCGAAGTGGTTATTGCTAACAACGACGCAATGGCAATGGGTGCGGTAGAAGCGCTGAAAGCCCACAACAAATCGTCTATTCCAGTGTTTGGCGTAGATGCCCTGCCTGAAGCTCTGGCGCTGGTCAAATCCGGTGCGATGGCCGGGACCGTGCTGAACGATGCCAACAACCAGGCTAAAGCCACCTTCGATCTGGCGAAAAACCTGGCCGACGGTAAGCCAGCCGCTGAAGGCACCAACTGGAAGATCGAGAACAAAATCGTACGCGTACCTTACGTAGGCGTGGATAAAGATAATCTCGCACAGTTCATCGGCAAATAAATACCCGTCATACTTCGAGCCGCAGGGGCGTGAACTGTACTCGCTCACCCCAGTTGCTTACTTGATGTAAGCCTCTGGGGATTCTCGAGCTTGTTGCCTGCCTGCAACTCGAATTATTTAAGGTATAACGTTTTCTTGTTGTACACGGGCGCGGATACCTGCGCCCGGCTTTAGGCAAGTTACTCAGCGACACAGGTATAATTATGGTCGACAATAACTCAGCTACGCCGACGGAATTTTTGCTGGAAATGACCGGCATTAATAAATCCTTCCCCGGCGTTAAGGCACTGGATAATGTTAATTTAAAAGTACGGCCACACTCTATTCACGCCCTGATGGGTGAAAACGGTGCGGGTAAATCGACATTATTGAAATGCCTTTTTGGGATCTACAGCAAAGATTCCGGCAGTATCCTTTTCCAGGGAAAAGAGGTGAATTTCAGCAGCACGAAAGAGGCGCTGGAAAACGGTATTTCTATGGTGCATCAGGAGCTTAACTTGGTTCTGCAGCGCACCGTGATGGACAACATGTGGCTTGGGCGCTACCCGACCAAAGGCGTGTTTGTCGACCAGGATAAAATGTACCGTGACACCAAAGAGATATTTGATGAGCTGGATATTGATATCGACCCGCGAGCCCGCGTCGGTACGTTGTCCGTTTCTCAAATGCAGATGATTGAAATCGCCAAGGCTTTTTCCTATAACGCCAAAATCGTTATTATGGATGAGCCAACGTCTTCGCTGACGGAAAAAGAAGTTAATCATCTCTTTAAAATTATTCGCAAATTAAAAGATCGCGGCTGCGGGATTGTTTATATCTCCCATAAAATGGAAGAAATATTCCAGCTGTGCGATGAAATTACGATTTTGCGCGATGGACAGTGGATTGCTACCCAGCCGCTGGAAGGGCTGGATATGGACAAAATCATCGCCATGATGGTAGGCCGCTCCCTGAACCAGCGTTTCCCGGACAAATCCAACGTCCCGGGGGAAGTTATTCTCGAAGTCCGCAACCTGACCTCGCTGCGCCAGCCGTCGATTCGTGATATCTCCTTTGATCTGCATAAAGGTGAAATCCTCGGCATTGCTGGCCTTGTCGGGGCGAAGCGTACCGACATTGTAGAAACGCTGTTTGGTATCCGCGAGAAATCTGGCGGTACCATTAAGCTGCACGGCAAAAAAATCAACAACAGCAGTGCGAACGAAGCGATTAATCACGGTTTTGCGCTGGTGACCGAAGAGCGTCGCTCAACCGGGATTTACGCCTACCTGGATATCGGCTTTAACTCACTCATTTCCAATATTCGTAACTACAAAAATAAGGTCGGCCTGCTGGATAACTCCCGCATGAAAAGCGATACCCAGTGGGTTATCGACTCCATGCGCGTGAAAACCCCGGGGCACCGCACCTCCATCGGCTCGCTGTCCGGCGGTAACCAGCAAAAGGTGATCATTGGCCGCTGGCTGCTGACCCAGCCGGAAATCCTGATGCTGGATGAACCGACACGCGGCATTGACGTGGGCGCCAAGTTTGAGATTTACCAGCTGATTGCTGAGCTTGCCAAAAAAGGGAAAGGAATCATTATCATTTCGTCCGAGATGCCGGAATTGTTAGGGATTACAGACCGTATTCTGGTGATGAGCAATGGGCTCGTGGCCGGAATTGTAGACACCAAAACAACAACGCAGAACGAAATTTTACGTCTTGCGTCTGTGCACCTGTGATGATTTAGGGGCTATTAAAAATGAGTGCGTTAAATAAGAAGAGTTTTCTAACTTATCTAAAAGAGGGCGGCATCTACGTGGTGCTGCTGGTGTTGCTGGCGATCATTATTTTCCAGGATCCGACGTTCTTAAGCCTGCTTAACCTGAGTAACATCCTCACCCAGTCCTCGGTGCGTATTATCATCGCGCTCGGTGTGGCCGGGCTGATTGTCACCCAGGGGACTGACCTGTCCGCAGGGCGCCAGGTGGGGCTGGCGGCGGTTGTGGCGGCCACGCTGTTGCAATCAATGGATAACGTCAACAAGGTGTTCCCGGACATGCACACCATGCCGATTCCGCTGGTGCTGTTGATTGTCTGCGCCGTGGGCGCTGTGATTGGCCTGGTGAACGGGATTATTATCGCTTACCTGAACGTGACGCCGTTTATCACCACCCTGGGCACCATGATCATCGTGTACGGGATCAACTCCCTGTATTACGACTTCGTGGGCGCGTCGCCGATTTCCGGGTTTGACTCCCACTTCTCTACCTTCACGCAGGGCTTTATCGCGCTGGGTAGCTTCCGCCTGTCGTACATTACGTTTTACGCCTTGTTTGCGGTGCTGTTTGTGTGGGTGTTGTGGAACAAAACCCGCTTCGGGAAAAACATCTTCGCGATCGGCGGCAACCCGGAAGCGGCGAAAGTCTCCGGCGTTAACGTGGCGCTGAACCTGATCATGATTTATGCCCTGTCCGGCGTGTTCTATGCCTTTGGCGGGATGCTGGAAGCGGGCCGTATCGGCTCGGCCACCAACAACCTCGGCTTTATGTATGAGCTGGATGCGATTGCGGCCTGCGTGGTGGGCGGCGTGTCCTTCAGCGGCGGGGTAGGGACGGTGCTGGGCGTGGTGACCGGGGTAATTATCTTTACGGTTATTAACTACGGCCTGACCTATATCGGCGTGAACCCTTACTGGCAGTACATTATTAAGGGCGGCATTATCATTTTCGCCGTGGCGCTGGACTCCCTGAAGTACGCGCGTAAGAAGTAATTTCTGCACTTTGCAAAAAAGCCCGCCAGGTAATGTGCGGGCTTTTTTTTGCTCAGCAATAACGGCGTATCACTTTTTCTCTTTTCTCTGTATCTCTAACAGCTGTTCCGGCGTAACGGCCGGATAGGCCTGTGCGTCTTCCGGGACTTCCTGCTGCGACGGAATAGGCACTAACGGGCCGAGGAAACGCGGCTCACGCTTGAAGAGGTAGAGATCGGCTAATGCGCCGAGACGAGCGGCAAATTCGCGGGTACGCACGGTCAGCATATTTTTTGGGGAAGGTACCGCGTAGCACTGCGCCTGAATCCCCATATGCAAGGCGATAAACAGCGCACGCTCGCAGTGGAAGCGCTGGGTGATAATGATGAAATCATTGGTATCAAAGACTTTACGGGTACGGACAATTGAGTCCAGCGTGCGGAAGCCCGCGTAGTCCAGCACGATATCCGCCGGATCAACGCCGCCGGCGATCAGGTCTTTACGCATGGTCATCGGCTCGTTGTAGCTTTGCTGAGCGTTATCGCCGCTGAGCAGCAGGTAGTTCACCTTGCCGCTGTTGTAGGCGTTCAGCGCGCCCTGAATACGGTACAGGTAATACTGGTTGATGACGCCGGTGCGGTAATACTTGGCGGTGCCGAGCACCACACCCACCTGGCGATAGGGCAGATCCTGCAGTTCATCGTAGACGTAGGGGGCGGTTTTCCAGCTGATCCAGCGGTCGAGCCCGAGCGCAGCCGCCAGCGTTAAGCCGATAACAATAAGCAGGCTGTAAAACACGCGCTTCAACATGGACTTGCAGACTCATTCGCGGGGTGAAATTTCATCCAAGGCTACTTTACCCGGCCCTCAAGAGCAAGAAACGCGGGTTCAGTTGGGGCAAATTTCAACAATGCGAGTGTGGGTACACCCGCAACGGAGAATTATTGAGCAATATTAACGCGCTCAACGGCTTCACAGCCCAGCGCTTTCAGCGTGGCGGAGGTGGCATCCCACTGCAGCAGCGGCGCATCGATTTTTTCTGCCAGCACGGCGCGTTTAATCTGCGGATAGTCGTAGCCATTCAGAGAAAGCAGGTTTAACGCAGCCTGCAGCGGCGGCAGGGAAGGGTTGAATGCAGCGTTTTCCGCGTAGCAGCCGGTGAATATTTTCCCGTCGACCATTTCCAGCGCAACGCCTGCCGGGGCTTTACTGTAAGGCGCATGACTGCGGTTAGCCGCGGTAATTGCCGCCTGGGTCAGGGCATCCCCTTTCAGGGGGAAGCCGTGATTCTCTTCATCCAGCAGCAGCGTTTTGATGTCCAGGTCGCGCGGGCCAAAGGCATCCGGCAGATATTCACCCAGAGTGGAAGGCTTGCGGCCAGGCAGATGAATACGCAGCGCGGTGCCGCTGTTCAGTTCATTCATAAACTGACGGCAGTGGCCGCAGGGAGTGTAGTTGACCGTGATATCAACCAGGCCTTTTTCACCGCGCATCCACGCGTGGGTAATGGCGCTTTGTTCGGCGTGCACGGTTTGCTGCATGGTGGCACCCAGAAACTCCATGTTGCCGCCAAAATAGAGATTCCCGCTGACGCCTCGCGCGACGGCGCCGACGTTAAAATGAGAGAGGTCTGCGCGGGCACAGGCTGCGGCCAGCGGCAACAGAGCGAAAGCCAGGTCTTGGTCACCCAGCCCGGTTTGATGTTTTAGCGTTTCAACTTCGGCTGCGGTAAACATAGCCGGGAAGTGGTCGTCGGCAAGCAGGGGTTGCAAAGCGGTTTGCAGCGCGGCGGGGAGTTGCACAACGGCGGCATCAAAACGTAAACGCATGTTAAAGCCTCATCAAAGGTAACGGAAACGTAGTTTACGGATCTGTATCGGCCAAATATGTGATCTAGTTCTAATTGTTTATGCAACTTATGAAAACAAATCTGAAAATGCGCGATCTCTCGCAAGTTTTAGCCGAAAAGCTTCAGCAGTACCGGGAATAAAAACGGAGCGATAAGTGACGTCATGACCCCGCAAATCACCAGCGCCAGCGAGCTAAAAGCCCCTTCCTGGAAGTCCAGTTCCGCACAGCGAGCGGTGCCCAGCGCGTGGGAAGCGGTACCCATTGCCAGCCCGCGTGAGGCTTTGGTATTGATGCGCATCATGTTCAGCAGCGTGTGGCCAAACACCGCGCCAAGAATACCGACGAAGATAACGCAGACGGCGCTGATAGCCGGGATACCACCAATGCCGCCGCCAACCGCCATTGCAATCGGCGTGGTGACGGATTTTGGCAGGACCGAAGCGGCAATTTCCGGGGACGCCCCCATCAATATCGCAATAGAGGTGCCGGTGGACATCGCCACCATGCTGCCAATAAAGCAGATGGTAATAATGGATTTCCAGCGGGCGCGAATCTGGTGTATTTGCTCATAGAGCGGGAAGGCCAAGGCTACAACGGCAGGCTGCAGCAGGTCGTTGAGCACTTCGCTGCCTTTAAAATAGTGGTCGTAAGGAATGCCGGTCAGCAGCAAAAAAGGAATGATCACCACCATGCAAACCAGCAGCGGGTTCAGCAGCGGGGATTTCAACCGAGCGGCCAGCTTGCGGGCGGCAAAAAACACCACCAGCGTTAACGGTAAAGACCACCATATAAAGTGCATCATTTTTGCTCTGCCTCGCCTTCACCAATCACTTTTCTTTCACCGTGTACCAGATGTGAGCTCCAGCTCACGATAACCAGCACCACCAGCGTGCTGATCAAACAGGACACCACCACCGGGCCAAACTGGGCTTTCAGCACGTCGTAATACTGCATCACGCCCACGCCAATAGGGACGAACAGAAGGGCCATATAGCGAATCAGCAAATGGCAGCTGGGTTTTACCCACTTCGCCGGCAGGATCTGCAGCGACAGCAGCACAAACAAAATCAGCATGCCGATAATGCTGCCGGGAATGACGATAGGCAGTAAAGAGGCGACAAAAATACCGGTGTATAAACACAGGTAAATTAAGACAAAAGCGCGAAGATACTGCCAGATTATCGTGAACGAGTTGCGCATGGAGGTTACCCTTTAAGAAACGCATTCATCATACAATTAAACGCAAAATTGTGCTATCCATCACATCATGAAATATCAGCATAACAAACATTCCCTGTGTGAAGGTTGTCGGGCGAATTTTGGGCAATAAAAAAGCGGCCCGGAGGCCGCTATTTTTTAATCAACGTGAGCTTAGTTCAGACGAACCGGCATCCCGGAACGGTTCTGAATTGCCTGGTCAACAACGGTGGTGTCAACATCAGACTGGGCAGTGACTTTCTGAACGCTGCTGGTCAGTTTAATCGGCACGATTTCATCGGAGTTGAACTGCGCTTCAGTGGTGGAAAGCGGGTTGTGGACTTCGATGTAACGGCTGCCGTCTGGCTCGGTAGTGGCTTTTACCGGCTCATCAATGAACTGAACGCGGGTGCCAACCGGCACGTTGTCGAACAGGAACTTGATGTCTTCGTTACGCAGACGCACACAGCCGTGGCTTACGCGCAGGCCGATACCGAAGTTGGCGTTGGTGCCGTGAATCGCATACAGGTTACCGATGTACAGCGCGTACAGGCCCATTGGGTTGTCCGGGCCAGCGGGAACAACGGCTGGCAGCGGCGTACCGGCTGCGGCGTATTCCGCGTGCATTTTC
This sequence comes from Cedecea sp. B1(4), assembly GCF_059414925.1. Classification (NCBI taxonomy): domain Bacteria; kingdom Pseudomonadati; phylum Pseudomonadota; class Gammaproteobacteria; order Enterobacterales; family Enterobacteriaceae; genus Cedecea; species Cedecea sp. B1(4). The sequence continues at coordinate 496,996 of NZ_JCAHMZ010000004.1, forward strand.
GCCGTCGGGGTCCAGGTTGGGCCATTTTTCTTACGCTCTACCTTGGTGGTCCAGTTGATCGGGGTATCTTTCCCCAGCTGGCCGATACCGATTGGCAGCACGATCACCGTGTTGGTGCCTTTCGGGTAATAGTAGAGGCGCATTTCGGCACTGTTGATCACAATCCCTTCATGCACGGTGTCCGGCAGGATCAGCTGCTGAGGGATGTTCAGAATGGTGCCGGCTTTTGGCAGGTACGGGTCAATGCCTGGGTTAGCTTCCAGCATGTTAGACAGACCCATCTGGTACTGTGCGGCATACTCTTCCAGCGGCGCGGTGCTGCCTTCAGGAATAGTGATAACCTGGTTTTCACCAACCAGGCGGCTGCCGTTAGTCGGTAACGGATAAGTCACGGCGGAAGCAGAGAAAGACGCGACAGCCACAAAAGCCAGTAAAAGCGAGCGTAATTTCATATTCATGTTATGCGAGTGTTATGCCAGACGGGCCAGCTAGTGAGTGTTCATGGACGATTCAGCCGCGCATTATATGTGCATTACATTCATCTGGGAAATCAGATGTGGATGAAATCACAATTTTTTCACACTGATTAACTATTGTACGGTGAAGATGCGGGGCGACCCTTTATCATAGTTATGGCATAATGTGGCCGAAATCACATTCCAAAATCTCGACAACTTATTTCTCCAGGACATACCAGTGCTTGTATCCAGCAACGTTACCATGCAGTTTGGCAGCAAACCGCTGTTCGAAAATATCTCCGTTAAATTTGGCGGTGGCAACCGTTACGGCCTGATTGGCGCGAACGGAAGCGGCAAATCCACGTTCATGAAAATCCTCGGCGGGGACTTAGAGCCAACGCTTGGCAACGTTTCTCTCGACCCAAACGAGCGTATCGGTAAGCTGCGTCAGGATCAGTTCGCCTTCGAAAAATTCACCGTACTCGACACCGTTATCATGGGCCACGGCGAACTGTGGGAAGTGAAGCAGGAACGCGACCGCATTTATGCTCTGCCGGAGATGAGCGAAGAAGACGGTTACAAAGTTGCCGACCTCGAAGTGAAATACGGCGAGATGGACGGCTACACCGCAGAGGCGCGTGCCGGTGAATTGCTGCTTGGCGTGGGCATTCCGCTGGAGCAGCACTACGGCCCGATGAGCGAAGTCGCTCCAGGCTGGAAGCTGCGCGTGCTGCTGGCGCAGGCGCTGTTCTCTAACCCGGACATCCTGCTGCTCGACGAACCAACGAACAACCTGGACATCGACACCATCCGCTGGCTGGAGCAGACGCTGAACGAACGCGACAGCACCATGATCATTATCTCGCACGACCGTCACTTCCTGAATATGGTCTGCACCCATATGGCTGACCTGGACTACGGCGAGCTGCGCGTTTACCCTGGCAACTACGACGAGTACATGACGGCGGCAACTCAGGCTCGCGAGCGGCTGCTGGCGGACAACGCGAAGAAGAAAGCGCAGATTGCAGACCTGCAATCCTTCGTTAGCCGCTTTAGCGCCAACGCCTCCAAATCTCGCCAGGCCACCTCCCGTGCCCGTCAGATTGATAAAATCAAGCTGGATGAAGTGAAGGCGTCCAGCCGTCAGAACCCGTTCATCCGCTTCGAGCAGGATAAGAAACTGTTCCGTAACGCCCTTGAAGTTGAAGCCGTGACCAAAGGGTTTGAGAACGGCCCGCTGTTTAAAAACGTCAACCTGCTGCTGGAAGTGGGCGAGAAGATTGCCATTTTGGGTGCTAACGGCGTGGGTAAATCTACTATGCTGAAAACCTTGGTCGGCGAGCTGACCCCGGAAAACGGCAGCGTGAAGTGGTCTGAAAATGCTCAGATTGGCTACTACGCCCAGGATCACGAATACGAGTTCGAAAACGATCTGACCGTCTTTGACTGGATGAGCCAGTGGAAGCAGGAAGGTGACGACGAACAGGCGGTGCGCAGCATCCTGGGTCGTCTACTGTTCAGCCAGGACGACATCAAGAAGCCGGCCAAAGTACTCTCCGGGGGCGAGAAAGGCCGTATGCTGTTTGGCAAGCTGATGATGGAAAAACCAAACATCCTGATCATGGATGAACCGACCAACCACCTGGATATGGAATCCATCGAGTCGCTGAACATGGCGTTGGAAATGTACCAGGGGACGCTGATCTTCGTTTCCCACGACCGTGAGTTTGTTAGCTCGCTGGCAACCCGCGTGCTGGAAATTACCCCAGAGCGCGTGATTGACTTCACCGGCGGCTATGAAGATTACCTGCGTAGCAAAGGGATCGACGGGTAATTTTCCCTCACCCTCACCCTCACCCTCACCCTCACCCTCTCCCGAAAAGGGAGAGGGGACAGATCGAGGAATCTACCTCCTATCTTTCCCCCTCGCCCCTCAGGGGAGAGGGCCGGGGTGAGGGGCAATTACAGCCCCCATACCTCGCATTCCACGCCGTTCACCCGCAATCGACGCCTTTCTCCCTCAGGCAAAGACAGCTTAATCTCGCGCCACGCGGGCAAATAATCCCCCTTGCGGCTAAAGGCCACGTTAATCTCGTTGGCTGAGCAGGTTATTTCCCAGCTAAGCCAGAGCGCGTTGCCTTCTTTATAGCCCCAGGATTCTCCGTCATCCTCAAACAACATGCCGTGGGACGTCCCGGCGCCCTGCAGCGGGTAAATTTTTAGCTCACGAACGGTATCGTCCTGCGGGGAAACGTAGCAGATGCGTTCGCTGAGAGGCAGAGCCGCACCGGCGCGAACCAGCAATGGTAAACGCTCAAGCGGAGCGGGCAGGGTGATGGTCTGGCCGCCGCTAAACCACTGGCCGGAATAATAGTCGTACCAGCCGTGCTCATTGGCCGGCAGCCATAAAGTACGTTCGCGTTGTCCTGGTTCCACCACGCTTGCCACCAGAAGATCCCGGCCCAGCAGGAATTCATCGCATTCATCAAATGTCTTCACGTCATGTTCATGGTCGAGGAAAGTCGGCCTCAGCATGGGTTCATCATCCGCGTGTGCCTGCCACAGCAACGTGTAGAAATAGGGCAGCAGGCGATAACGCAGCTCAATGGCGCTGCGGATGGCCGGCGTCACCGCCGGATACATCCAGGGTTCGTTCACGGTGTGGTCATCATTCCACGAATGGATGGTGAAGCGCGGGTGCATCACGCCGTTCTGAACCCAGCGCACGAAAAGCTCAGCGTCAGGCTTGTCGCCCGAAAAACCGCCAACGTCATGCCCGACGTTAAACAGGCCGGACAGGCTCATGCCGACGCCCATTCGCGTGTTGTAACGCAGCGTATTCCAGCTGGTGCGGTTGTCGCCGCTCCACGTCTGGACGTAGCGCTGCATCCCGGCGCAACCGGAACGGGAAATCAGATATGGGCGTTTTTCCGGGGAAAATTTCTGCTGAGCCTCCATCGAAGCGCGCATCATCAGCAGCGGCATGACTGGGCGAATATGTTTGATGGCTATCGGCTGGCCAAAGCCGTGACAGCGAGCTTCCCCGTCCCACACTTCGTATTCGTTGTTGTCGTTCCAGGTGGAGCCAATGCCCATTTCCAGCAGCTGTGTGGTGACGCCAGCCTGCCACCACTTCACCGTGGCCGGGTTGGTGAAGTCCAGATGAGAGCCTTCATCGTCCCAGAAGCTGGAGTGTTCCGGCGCATCGGATTCCGAATCTTTGATAAACAGCCCGCCTTTGGCAACCTCCTCATAACGCGGATGATCCTGCAGCAGACAAGGCTTGATGTTGGCCGCAAGGCGGATCCCGGCCGCCATAAACGCCTGGCTCATCACCTTCGGCTGCGGCACCTTTTCATAATTCCAGTTAAACACGTAGCGTTTGTTATTGATGGAGGTGTAGCCCGACGAAAGCTGGAATGAGTCGCACGGAATCGCGTGCTGCTGGCTCAGCCGGATAAAGTTCATCAGCTGATTTTGGGCGTCGGGCGCGTCGGTGTAATGCATCGTTGAGCCGCTGTAGCCGAGGCTCCATTTTGGCCCGAAGAAGGTTTTCCCGGTCAGGCGCACGAAGGCTTTGGTGACATCCAGCACGCGCGGGCCGAGAAACAGGTAATAGTCCAGATCGCCGGCTTCTGCCTGCCAGCGGCGATAGGCCAGATGATAGTTGTCTATCTCGTTGCCCAGATCCAGCCAGCAACTGCTCAGGTTGTCATAGAACAGGCCAAAGCTGACGTCGTCCCGGCGCGTAATGGTGAAGGGAATATGCTTGTAAAGCGGGTCGGTCGATACCGCGTTATAGCCCATTGCGTCCAGATTACGCATCTCATAGCGCCTGCCGGTGCGGTTAAGCGGCCCGGCTTTTTCACCCAGCCCGTAAAAGCGCTCCCCGGCAAAGCGCCGCTGATAGTGGGCCACGCCATCGCCGTGAGCGTTAAGCTGGTAGGCGCTGGTAGGGCGATCGCAGGCGAGGGGCAGCCATTCGCCCTGGGCAGATTTGTATTCCCATTCCAGATAAAGCGGCTGGTGCACGGTCACGCGCAGGCTTTCGCTACTGATGATGAGCCCATCCGATTGCTGTTCCAGCGTGAAGCCGGGCAGGGTAAACCCGGCGTGGCTTTCGCGGTCGCGTCCTTCCCACGGAACATCCTGCTGCGGGGCGATGCTCCAGGTGCGGTCCAGCGCCAGGCCCTGTTGACGCTTAATCAGCACGCGAAACAGCTTATCTTCCAGCACATACAGGTGCAGCGAATGCTTGCCGTCGAGGGTCAGGATAACCTGGCTGTCATCTTGTTTTACGAGCGTCCAGTTCTTAAGTGTTTTCATGAGAGACCATCCATTCAGGTGCGTTTTGCGCGGCGTTCGGCGATAAATGCCACCAGGAACACCGCGCCGATCAGATCAAAAAAGCCCATGGCGATAAAGAGCGGGTTGAAGCCAATCTTGTCGGCGGTGACGCCGATGATCAGAGAGAAGATAAAGCTGGCAATCCAGGCTGCCGAACCGCGCATGCCGTTGACTGTGGCCATCTGGCCTTTATCAAACGAGTCCACCACCAGCGCGCTGAGCATGCAGGAGATAATCTGGTGCCCGAAGCCGCCGATGGAGATAAGCAGGATGGCAACCCAGGGATCTTTGGTGACGGCGACCAGCGCCAGAGAAAGCATCAGGAACGCCCCGGTTACCGAACTCGCCACCACGGAATTGGTACGCGAGCAGCCAAAAATACGGACGTAAACTTTGGTCAGATAGCCGCTGGCAATGCTGCCGATATCGGCGGCGAGGAACGGCAGCCAGGCGAACATAGCAATCTGTTTGAGATCCATTCCGCGTTCGTTGGCCAGGTAAAGCGGAACCCAAAAGCTCAGGACCGCCCAGGCGGGTTCTGCCATAAAAGCTGGAATGGCGATGCCGTAAAAGCGTTTATTTTTGGAGACGGTTTTCAGGGCGGTGAAAAACGGCAGTTTCACGGCGGGCGGCTCGTTGTCCTGCTTGATGAACGCCAGTTCTTCCTTGCTCAGGTTCGGGTGCTGTTCCGGGTTGTGGTAAAACAGCCACCACAGTACAACCCACCCTAGCGCCAGCGCGCCGCTGAACATAAAGGCACCCTGCCAGCCAAAAAAACTGTGGGCAAAATAGATAATCGGCGGAGCCAGCATTGCGCCGATGGAAAAGCCCACCCCGGCCCAGCCTGCGGCAATCGGGCGCTCTTTTTTCGGGAACCATTCTCCCAGCGTTTTGGCGTTGGCGGGCGTGGCTGCGGCCTCCGCGCCGCCCATCATGAAGCGCAAAATAGCCAGCTGTAACCAGCTCCCGGCGCCGGCATGCAGCATGCACATCACCGCCCAGATGCTGGCGCAGATCAGAAAACCGATCTTCAGGCCAATCACGTCGATCAGCCAGCCGCAGAGGGGCTGGAACAGCGTATAGGCCAGCTGAAAAGCGCCGACTATCCAGGAATATTGTTCGGTGGTAATGCCGAGGGAGGTTTTCAGTTCAGGCGCCAGGATCCCCAGCGCATTACGCGTGATGTAGTTCACGGTGACGCCAAGTAAGAACAGAACCAGAACCCACCAGCGCAAATGTCGGAAAACGCGTCCTGCCTTAACGGCGGTTATCGGTTGGTCGATGCCATGACTCATAGTTCACTCCACCTTGTAGGGTAATTAGTAGAATTGGTATGCCACTACTTTTGGCGATAGTTGTTATTTAATTATTTGATTTTTATATTGTTAATTTTATTTTTGTTTTTAGTGAGAACCTTATTGGTTAACAAAATGGAGCGTAATTGAGTTATCAGCCAACCAATAGCGCAATTTTTGCAAATATTTTCACTGCCTCGATCCGACGCGAAGAAATAACGCTAAATTTCCGGCACTATGGCGTAATCGCAGTCATGAAAATTTTTTCATTTCACAAACGGGCGTCGATCACAAAATGAGTAAAACGCTAAAAATCACCGAAATTGCCGCGCAAACGGGGCTGTCGATAAGCACCGTTTCCCGCGTGCTGGCGGGCAAGGGGAATACCAGCGAGTCGGCCCGCCAGCGGGTACTGGCCTGCGCCAAAGCTAAGGGGGTATTGCAGGGCATTGCCGCGGGCAGATTATTGGTCAACAGCCTGGTGGTTTTTGCGCCCCGTCGGGCGTTTGATGAGCGGCTGGACGTCTTCTACTACCGGGTAATGCAGGGTATCGGCAAGGCGCTGGTGCCTCACGACGCCAGGCTGCGCTTCTGCGCGCTGGAAGAGAATGACAGCGATACCGGACTGTTTCTCAGCAAGATGAGCGAGCCGGAAACCGAAGCGGCCATTCTGCTGGGGATTGATGATCCGCACATCCACGATCTGGCGGCGGATCTGGGCAAGCCCTGCGTGCTGATCAACTGCCAGGATCGCAAAATGCGTCTTTCAGGCGTGGCGCCGGATCACCTGATGACCGGCCGCTTTGCCGCAAATTATCTGTTCGACATGGGGCATAAAGGCGTACTGACGTTAATGTGCCTGCGTCGCTATACCATGGAACAGCGCCTGGCCGGGATTCGGGATGCGTGGGACAGCCGTAATTTGTCGTTTGATGAGACCCGGCATTTGTTAGTCGCCCAAAGCTTCGGTGCCAAAGAGAGCGAGGCCTTAATCAGCGACTATCTGGCCGTTACGCCGCGACCGGCCTGGCCGAGCGCGCTGTTAGTCGGCGGCGACTTTATGGCGGCAGGCGCCGTTAGTGCTCTGCAAAAAGCAGGGCTGCGCGTGCCTCAGGATATGTCGGTAATGAGCATCGATGGCTTTAACCTGGCCGAAATCCATGACGTGCCTTTAACCTCGGTTCATGTTCCCAGGGACGAACTGGGTGAGGAGGCGGTTCAACTGCTGCAGCAGCGCCTGATGCGCCCGGAAGCGCCGGTGGTGAATATTCTGTTGGGCGGCACGCTGAAGGTGCAGGCGTCAGTGCGGCGAGTGGGAGCGGGGAAAGGTCGACCGGCGGTGACCAGCGATAAACTCTACGACTGAGCAGAAAAAAAGCATAAATAAACCCTAAACAGCGCAGGCTCTTTGCCTTGCGCCCGAAGTTTAAATCCCTACTATAGGCCGCGGAAGACTTGCAGTATCTCGTTAGGCGAGGCTCCTGTACAAACATAGGTTGCTGATCTGACGACGTCGAGAGACGCCCAAGATTAGGACAGGTTATATCGAGCGAAGGTATAACCCCAGGTAACTTCCCCCGCTTTTGGGGATACGTTGTGCAGTGCTAAAACCGAGACATGGAGATAGCGTCAGCACTCTCATATCTTGCTTCGCCCCAGGATGAGGACTGTTTATTTTTAAAACAGTAACCGGGGAAAAATCATGACCTTTTCAACTAATACCTCAGCGCACACCCGCGCTTCACTGGCCGTGTCCGTCAAACTGCCATCCTCAGACTCACAAAACACCGTGCTGGCTTACCTGAGCCAGGATTACATCGCTTTACCGCCGGGCACTTCGGTGCAGGATGCGCAGGCGTTGTTCTGCTCGGGCATTAAAAATGAGCAGATCCCGTCGCAGATATTTGTGGTGGACGACGATGCTCATCTGTTTGGCCTCGTGCCGGTAAAATCGCTGCTGCAGGCCGACAAAGAGGCGCTACTCAGTGACCTGATGCGGCCCGTGGCGTTCTCATTAACGCCGGAAAAAACGCGGCATGAAGCCTGCGTGGATATTAAAAAGGCGGGCGCTAACTACATCCCTGTTTTGAGCTACGGCAAGCTGAAAGGCGTGCTGGGCCCGCAGGAAATCGCTCAGCTGCTTGAGGACGAAAACACGCTGGATAGCCAGTTGCAGGGCGCGTCGTCGCCGCTGGAAACGCCTTATCTGCAAAGCAGCGTCTTTACGCTGTGGCGCAAAAGATCGGTCTGGCTGCTGCTGCTGTTTGTGGCTGAGGCTTACACCAGCTCGGTGATTAAATCGTTTGAAGATCAGCTTGAAGCGGCGATTGCGCTGGCGTTCTTTATCCCGTTGCTGATTGGCACCGGCGGCAATACCGGCACACAAATTACCTCGACGCTGGTCAGGGCGATGGCGCTCGGCGAAGTGGGGCTAAAGGATTTGGGCGCTATTTTGCGCAAGGAGATCTCGGCCTCGGTGCTCATTGCCTTAACCATTGGTACCGCCGGGTTTATTCGGGCCTGGATGCTGGGCGTGGGTATGGAAGTGATGATGGTGGTGAGCCTGACGCTCATCGCCATCACCGTCTGGAGCGCGATTGTTTCTTCGATTATTCCGATGCTGCTTCGTAAGGTGAACATCGATCCGGCCGTGGTGTCGGCGCCGTTTATCACGACCTTAATCGACGGAACCGGGCTGCTGATTTACTTCGAAATCGCCAAGGTGATGCTCACCGATCTGGCGGTCTAAAAATAACGGGGATAATGATATCCCCGTTTTCGTTTTTACCCGCACACTTCACACTGCGGGTTACGTGCCAGCTTCATCTCTCTGAACTGACAGGTCATCGCATCGTAAAGCACGATTTTCCCGCGCGCTGGAGTGCCGTAGTTTGCCAGCAGCTTGATGGTCTCCATGGCTTCCAGCGAGCCGATAATCCCGACCAGCGGGGCCATAACGCCAGCCTCGACGCAGCTCAGCGTACTTTCGCCAAACAGACGGCTCAGGCAGCGGTAGCAGGGCTCGTTATCCTGATACGTGAAGACGCTGACCTGGCCCTCCATGCGTATGGCCGCCCCGGACACTAGCGGGATCTTATGCTGATGGCAGCCGCGGTTGAGCTGGTTGCGTATAGCCACGTTATCCGTGCAGTCCAGCACGACATCGTGGCGGGCGATCAACCCGGAAAGCTGAGGGTATTCGAGCAGAGCATTGACGGTGTCGAGTTGGATATGCGGATTAATCGCTGCCAGTGAATCCCGCGCGGAATCCACCTTCGGTTTGCCAATTGTGGCATCACTGTGCAGCGTTTGCCGCTGGAGGTTTGAGAGTGAAACGGTGTCGAAATCGAGCAGCGTGAGCTGGCCCACGCCCGCGGCTGCCAGGTACTGTGCCGCCGCGCAGCCCAGCCCACCCAGCCCGACGATGAGCACTCGCGAAGCCTTAAGCTTTTCCTGGCCGTCAAAGTCAAAGCCGCGCAGCACAATCTGGCGGTTGTAGCGCAGCATCTCCTCATCGCTAAGCTCGACCATTTCAGCCTCCGAACAGCGGATTAAACGGTTCGACCTCAACCCATTCCCCGGCCTCGACGTTGCCGCGTTCGCGTTCCAGCACCACAAAACAGTTGGCCTGGCTGAAGGAACTGAAAATATGCGATCCCTGATGCCCGGTGCTTAACACCTCAAGGTCGCCTTGCTCATTGCGGCGAAGAATGCCGCGCTGGAAGTCGAGGCGGCCAGGGGATTTCTTCAGCTTGCCGACGGTGCGAACGCGCATGCGCGGCGGCAGAGGGCTGGCGATTTGCCCGCTCAGCTTCGCCAACAGCGGCTGCACTAGCTGGTAGAACGTCAGAGCGGCGGAAACCGGGTTGCCCGGTAGACCGCAGAACCAGCTGTTTTTCAGGCGTCCAAAGGCAAACGGTTTGCCCGGTTTAATCGCCAGCTTCCAGAAGCCGACTTCGCCCAGCTCTTCGAGGATTTGTTTGGTGTAATCGGCTTCGCCCACGGAAACACCGCCGCTGCTGATGACCACATCTGCCCGGCTGTCCGCTTCGTTAAACACCGCGCGAAGGGCGGCCTGGTCATCCCGAACGATGCCGAGGTCAATCACTTCACAGCCCAACTGCTCCAGCATGATGTGCACCGCCAGGCGGTTGGTATCGTAGATTTGGCCTTCGGCCAGCGGCTGGCCCGGAAGTTGGAGTTCGTCGCCGGTGGAGAACACTGCCGCACGCACTTTGCGATAGGCCTTCACTTCCGGGATGCCCAGAGAGGCAATCAGCGGCAGTTCGGCGGCGGTTAATTTCACGCCTGCGGCCAGCACGCTGGCGCCCTGATGGATATCCTCACCGCGACGGCGAATATTCTGGCCGTTCTTCACCGGAGCGTTAAAACGCACGCCGCTTTCGGTGACTTCCGTCTCTTCCTGCATCACAACGGCTTCAGCTCCGACAGGGATCGGCGCGCCGGTCATGATGCGCACGCAGGTGCCTGCAGGCCATTCACCGCTAAACGGTTGTCCGGCGAAGGCTTTCCCGGCAACGGGCAGTGCGCCCCCGGCTTTGATATCCGCCAGCCTCACCGCGTAGCCGTCCATCGCTGAGTTATCGAAACCGGGGACATCCAGCGGCGAGACCACCGGGGCTGCCGTGACGCGGCTCGTGGCCAGCAGCAGCGGCAGGGTTTCTGTTTCAGACAACGGATGAATACGGGACAGCATCTGTTCAAGTGCGGTTTCAAGCGGGATCAGCCCGGCGGTAAATTCCATTCATGACTCCTGGGGCAGGGGCAAAATAAGGCCTTAGTATGGCAGAAAACGCCGCCTGACGGCATGTCTGGGATCAGCAAAAACCTTTCGCCAGTGGTCGGACATGCGTTACATCACGTTGTCACCTTTCTTCTTTACGCTCGGCCTGCGTGTCAATCGCCATTGGCTATAGTCATTGTGGCTAATAAAAACCTTGCAAGGAAGAACTGATGATAAGCAAACAAAAAACATTCAAATTCAGTATGCTGGCCGCCGCGGTGGGCTTCACCTCATCTGCATTTGCCTTTGATTCTCTCACCGTTTTTGGCGACAGCCTCAGCGATACCGGCAACAACGGACGCTGGACCTGGAACAGCAGCCAGAACAAGCTCTATGACGAGCAGCTCGCCGCACATTATGGCCTGACGCTGACCCCCTCCCGCGAAGGGGGGAGCAACTATGCCGCAGGCGGGGGCACCGCTGTGCCCGCGCTTAATCCGGCCGATAATACGCAAAGCCAGGTTCAGCGCTACCTGAGCCAGACCGGTGGGCAGGCAGATGGCAACGGCTTATATATTCACTGGATCGGTGGCAACGATCTTGCCGCGGCCGCCACTCAGCCTGCGCTGGCGCAGGGGATAGCGGCCAACAGCGCGGCCAACGCCGCCGCTCAGGTGGGGGCTTTGCTTGATGCGGGCGCCGGGCTGGTGGTGGTGCCGAACGTTCCGAATATCGGCGCCACGCCAACGCTAATGGAACTGGTACTCAGTGCCGGGCTTGGGGCGGCGGCCACGCCTGCGATTCAGGCTGCCTATGCGTCTTTGGATGCGGCACAAACGCCTGACCTGGCGAGTCGTCAGCAGGCGATTCATCAGGCGTTACAGGCGGCGGCTTCCGTTGTCAGTTCCAATCCGCTCGTTCAGCAAGGGGTAGCCGCGCAGCTGATAGCCGCCTACGATCGGGCCGTGCAGCAGGCCGCTTTACTTACCACGTTCTACAACAGCGCCGAAGATCAGGCCCTGCTGCAGCATGGGGGGAATATCGCCCGGGCGGATATCAACGGCGTCTTCCAGGAGATTCTGGCTAATCCTCAGGCCTTCGGTCTGACAAACACCGCCGGGATGGCCTGCCCGCCGGGCGTGGCGGCGACCGACTGCACCAGCTCCACGCCGGGATTTAACGCCGCGCAGGATTATCTGTTTGCCGATCATTTCCACCCGAGCCCGCAGGTTCACAGCATCATTGCCCAGTACATTGAGTCGATTATCGTCGCGCCTGTGCAGGTCACTCGCCTGAACCAGGGCACGCAGGCGATGGTGCGCGGCAGCCGGGCAACGCTCGACAGCCGCTATCAGCAGCTGCGCCAGGGTGATAACACCGCAGGTTCACTGGGTGTGTTTGGCGGCTACAGCGGCGGGTATCAGCGGTACAGCGGCAATAGCGAAACCGGCGACGGCAAAGGTAACACCAATAACCTGACCGTCGGTCTCGACTATCAGCTGAACGAAAACGTGGTGCTGGGCGGGCTGATCGCCGGTTCGCTGGACAATCAACGCCCGGACGACGGCTACCGCTACGATACCCGAGGTTTTCAGGCGGCGCTCTTTGGCCAGCTTCGCGCGGGCCAGGCCTGGCTGAACGGGGACGTGCATTATCTCTCTGCCGACTTCACTAATATTCAGCGCGATATCACCCTGGGGCAACTTACGCGCACGGAAAAAGGCGACACTGACGGCAGGCTGTATGGCGCGCGATTGACGGCTGGCTACGATATCCCCGTCACGGCCTGGCTAACCACGGGGCCGGTGCTGCAATACGCCTGGGATTACAGCCACGTAAACGGCTACAGTGAAAACGGCAATAGCAGCACGGCTATGCGCTTTGGCGACCAGAACGGCCATTCGCAAATCGGCAGCGCCGGCTGGCGCGTGGACACGAAGCTGGGCGTCATTAATCCCTGGGCGCAGGCAAGCTATCGCCATCAGTTCGGCGATGACAGTTATCGGGCGAACGGCGGCCTAAAATCCACTGCGCTGACTTTCAGCCGCAGCGGTGAACAGCTGGATAAAAACTGGGCCGATATCGCCATCGGGGCAGATATGCCGCTGTCGAATACCGTGTCCGCATTCGCGGCTGTGGCACAAACGGCAGGCTTAAGCGACGGCAACCAGACCAGCTACAACGTGGGGATCAGCGCGAAGTTCTAAGATTTTGTTATTACCTTAAAAATGGCGACTTTAGTTTCAAAAGTCGCCATCTTCTCTCTCTTCCGGGGCTGCCCGGGATTCACTGAGTAATGTCAATTTTCTTTACAACACTTTTACGTCTTTCTATATTCAAAAATCGTATCAATGTTTGGCAACGATTCTGATATTTATAGAAAAAACGCTGCCGAATACCACTTTCAACAGGCAATGCCGAATGACCAAAGCCGTTATCGCTATTCATGGCGGGGCCGGGGCCCTGACCCGCGCCCACCTAACGCCGGAAAAAGAGCTGCAATTTATTAGCGCGCTCTCCGACATTGTTGAAGCCGGGCAGCAGATCCTTGCACGCGGCGGCAGCGCGCTGGACGCGGTGACCGAGGCGGTGCGACTGCTGGAGGAGTGCCCGCTGTTTAACGCCGGAGTTGGGTCGGTGTTCACAAGCGTTGGTACACACGAACTGGACGCCTGCGTGATGGACGGCAACAGCCTGAATGCCGGGGCGGTGGCGGGTGTGAGCCATATTCGCAACCCGATCCTGGCGGCAAGATTAGTGCTGGAAAACAGCCCGCACGTGCTGATGATTGGCGAAGGGGCGGAGCGTTTTGCCGTGCAGAATGGGCTTGAGCCGGTAGAGGCCACGCTTTTTTCGACCGAAGAACGCTATCAGCAGCTGCTGCGCGCCCGTGAAAGTCAGCAAATGCGGTTGGATCATGACGGGGCTGAGCCGATTGATGCAGATAAAAAATTTGGCACGGTAGGCGCAGTGGCGCTGGATAAACTGGGGAATCTGGCGGCAGCAACGTCCACCGGCGGAATGACCAATAAACTGCCGGGCCGGGTAGGGGATTCTCCCTTAGTCGGTGCGGGCTGCTATGCCAACAACGCCAACGTGGCCGTGTCCTGCACCGGCACGGGCGAAGTTTTTATCCGCACGCTGGCGGCCTACGATATTGCGGCCCTTATGGAGTATGCCGGACTAAGTCTGCAGCAGGCCGTTGACCGCGTGGTGATGGAGAAACTGCCCGCGCTGGGAGGGAGCGGCGGCATGATTGCCATCGACAATCAGGGGAACGTGGCGCTGCCGTTTAACAGCGAAGGAATGTACCGTGGCTTTGGCTTTGTCGGCGATGCCCCGAACGTAGGAATTTATCGTGACCAGGAGAGTTAATGCCGCACAGTCATGAGCTACCGGACGAGCAGGTGCTTGCCGTTAGCGACCTCAATATTCGCTTTCGCCAACAGCAGCAGGTTACCGACGCGGTACGCCACCTGTCGTTGACCCTTAACCGGGGCGAAACGCTGGCTATCGTGGGCGAGTCTGGTTCCGGGAAGTCGGTCACGGCGATGGCGCTGATGCGCCTGCTGGAGCAGGGCGGCGGGCAGGTTAGCTGCGACAAGCTGCTGCTGCGTCGGCGTAATAAAGAGGTGCTGAACCTGCCCGAGCTGAGCAACGCCCAGATGCGTCGCGTGCGCGGGGCGGATGTGGCCATGATTTTCCAGGAGCCGATGACCTCGCTTAATCCGGTGTTCACCGTGGGCGAACAAATCGCCGAGTCCATCCGTTTACATCAACAGCTGGATGGACGTGCGGCGCTGGCGGAAGCAAAGCGCATGTTAGAACGCGTGCGTATTCCTGAGGCACAGGCCATCCTGAACCGCTATCCGCACCAGCTCTCCGGCGGGATGCGCCAGCGAGTGATGATTGCTATGGCGCTCTCCTGCCGTCCGGCGGTGCTGATCGCCGATGAGCCGACAACTGCCCTCGACGTGACTATTCAGGCGCAAATTCTGCAGCTTATTCGCGTTCTGCAGGATGAAATGCAGATGGGCGTCATTTTCATCACCCACGATATGGGCGTGGTGGCGGACATCGCCGACAGGGTGCTGGTGATGTACCGGGGGGAAGCGGTTGAAACCGGCACCGTGGAGCAAATATTCCAGAACCCGCAGCACGCCTACACCCAGGCTTTGCTGGCTGCCGTACCAAGGCTTGGCGCCATGAACGGCAGCGATTTACCGCGCAAATTCCCGCTGATAGTCCCAGGACAACCGAATCAGCAAGAGCCTGAAACCGAGCAGGATACGATTCCTCCCGGCGCGAAGCCGGTACTTGAAGTTCGCGATCTGGTGACCCGCTTCCCACTGCGTAGCGGAATATTCAACCGGGTGACGCGCCAGGTGCATGCCGTTGAAAAGGTGAGTTTTGATTTATTGCCCGGCGAAACGCTGGCGCTGGTGGGCGAGTCCGGCTGTGGTAAATCGACCACCGGGCGCTCGCTGCTGCGGCTGGTGGAAACCCAGGGCGGCACCATCACCTTTAACGGTCAGCGTATTGATAATTTGCCTAACGGCGAGCTGCAGCACGTTCGCAAAGACATTCAGTTTATTTTCCAGGATCCGTATGCCTCGCTGGATCCGCGCCAGACCGTCGGCTACTCCATTATGGAGCCGCTGCTGGTGCACCAGGCGATGCCTAAAGAAGAGGCCCAGCAGCGCGTCGCCTGGCTGCTTGAGCGAGTCGGTTTACAGCCTGAGCACGCGTGGCGTTACCCGCATGAGTTCTCCGGCGGCCAGCGGCAGAGGGTTTGTATTGCCCGCGTGCTGGCGCTGAACCCGAAGGTGGTGATTGCCGACGAGTCCGTCTCGGCGCTGGATGTGTCGATTCGGGCGCAAATCGTTAACCTGCTGCTCGACCTGCAGCGCGAATTTGGCATCGCTTTTCTGTTTATTTCCCACGACATGGCCGTCGTGGAACGCATCAGCCATCGCGTGGCGGTCATGTATCTGGGCCAAATTGTTGAAATTGGCCCCCGCCGCGCCGTGTTTGAAAACCCGCAGCATCCATACACCCGCAAACTCATGGCTGCGGTACCGGTGGCTGATCCAACCCGCAAGGGACGCAAGCCTGTTTTAGTGTCTGATGAGATCCCCAGCGCCACGCGCAGCCTGGGGGATGAACCGCACGTAGCACCGCTGGTTGCGGTGGGGCCGGGGCATTTTGTCGCCCGCCACCCCATCGGCAGCAGTGAAAATCGCCTATAAAGGAAAACAATAATGACAGCTAACACAACGCAAAAATGGCTGCTGGCGGCGGGACTTGCCTCCGCCGTTATCGCCACGCCCGCTTTCGCTGCTAAAGATGTCGTCGTAGCGGTGGCCTCAAACTTCACCACGCTCGATCCTTACGACGCGAATGACACACTGTCCCAGGCGGTGGCCAAATCGTTCTATCAGGGGCTGTTCGGGCTTGATAAAGACATGAAACTGCAGAACGTGCTGGCAGAAAGCTACAAAGTGTCTGACGACGGCCTGGTGTACACCATCAAGCTGCGCACTGGCGTGAAGTTCCAGGACGGCACTGACTTCAATGCCGATGCGGTAAAAGCGAACCTCGATCGCGCCAGCAACCCTGACAACCACCTCAAGCGCTACAACCTGTATAAAACCATTGCCAAAACGGAGGTGGTCGATCCTTCCACGGTGAAAATCACCTTAAAAGAGCCGTTCTCGGCGTTCATCAATATTCTGGCCCACCCGGCGACGGCGATGATCTCCCCGGCTGCGCTGCAAAAATACGGCAAAGATATCGGCTTCCATCCGGTGGGTACCGGCCCGTATCAGCTGGATACCTGGAACCAGACCGATTTTGTGAAGGTGAAGAAATTCGCCGGTTACTGGCAGCAAGGCCTGCCGAAGCTGGACAGCATTACCTGGCGCCCGGTCGTGGATAACAATACCCGTGCGGCGATGCTGCAAACCGGCGAGGCGCAGTTCGCGTTCCCGATCCCTTACGAGCAGGCGGGCGTGCTGGAGAAAAACAGCAAGCTTGAGCTGGTTGCCTCGCCGTCGATCATGCAGCGCTACATCAGCATGAACGTCACCCAAAAACCGTTTGATAATCCGAAAGTCCGCGAAGCCATCAACTATGCGATTAACCGCCAGGCGCTGGTGAAAGTGGCGTTCTCCGGCTTCGCTACGCCAGCAGAAGGCGTGGTGCCGCCGTCGCTTGCCTATGCCGAGAAATTCAAACCCTGGCCTTATGATCCAGCCAAAGCCAAAGCGCTGCTGAAAGAAGCGGGCTTCCCGAACGGCTTTGAAACAACACTTTGGTCCTCCCACAACCACAGTACCGCGCAGAAAGTGCTGCAGTTTACCCAGCAGCAGCTGGCGCAGGTTGGTATCAAGGTGAAAGTGACGGCGATGGACGCCGGGCAGCGTGCTGCCGAAGTGGAAGCAAAAGGGCAGAAAGAGAGCGGCGTGAGAATGTTCTACACCGGCTGGTCGGCGTCAACCGGCGAGGCTGACTGGGCGCTGTCGCCGCTGTTTGCTTCCCAGAACTGGCCGCCAACGCTGTTTAACACCGCGTTTTACAGCAATCCGCAGGTGGACAAAGACCTGACCGATGCGCTGAAAACCACTAAACCGGAAGAGAAGGCGAAGCTGTACAAAGACGCGCAGGATACGATCTGGAAAGAGTCTCCGTGGGTGCCGCTGGTGGTGGAAAAACTTGTTTCTGCCCACAGCAAAAATCTCACCGGGTTCTATGTGATGCCGGATACCGGGTTTAGTTTTGATAATGCGGATCTGAAGTAGCGTGATAATGACCCTCACCCCGGCCCTCTCCCTAAAAGGGAGAGGGGGAAAGCTAAGCCTGTTGGTGCCTTGTCTCTTGATTCCCTCTCCCCTCTGGGGAGAGGGTTAGGGTGAGGGGCCGCGATGTTTAACTATTTCCTCAAACGCCTTTTGGGCCTGATCCCGACGCTGTTCATCGTGGCGGTGCTGGTATTCCTGTTCGTGCATCTGCTGCCCGGCGACCCGGCGCGGCTGATTGCCGGGCCGGAAGCGGATGCCACGGTCATCGAACTTGTTCGCAAACAGCTGGGATTGGATCAACCGCTGTGGCGGCAGTTCCTGCATTACATCACGCACGTCGTGCAGGGGGACTTTGGCACCTCGCTGGTTTCACGCCGCCCTGTGTCTGAAGAGATTGCCAGCCGCTTTATGCCCACGCTGTGGCTGACGCTGACCAGCATGGCATGGGCGACGCTGTTTGGCCTGGCGACCGGCATTGTGGCCGCCGTCTGGCGCAACCGCTGGCCGGATCGCCTGAGCATGACGATTGCCGTGTCCGGCATTTCATTCCCGGCCTTCGCGCTGGGAATGCTGCTGATGCAGGTTTTCTCGGTTGAGCTGGGCTGGCTGCCCACGGTGGGGGCCGACAGCTGGCAGCACTACATTCTGCCGTCCATTACCCTTGGGGCGGCGGTGGCGGCGGTCATGGCGAGATTCACCCGCGCGTCGTTTGTGGATGTGCTGCACGAAGATTACATGCGTACCGCCAGGGCGAAAGGCGTGAGCGAAACGCTGATCGTGGTAAAACACGGCCTGCGTAACGCCATGATCCCGGTGATCACCATGATGGGGTTGCAGTTCGGCTTCCTGCTCGGTGGGTCTATTGTGGTGGAAAAAGTGTTTAACTGGCCGGGATTAGGGCGCCTGCTGGTGGATTCAGTGGAGATGCGTGATTACCCGGTTATTCAGGCCGAGGTTCTGCTGTTTTCGCTGGAGTTTATTGTGATCAACTTAGTGGTGGATCTGCTGTATGCCGCCATTAACCCGGCCATCAGGTACAAATAAGGATGCGACTTTTAAACTGGCGACGCCAGGCCATAGTCAACGCGATGCCCGTGGTACGTGCCGGGCAAATTCGTACCCCGTGGAGCGAGTTTCTGCGGCGTTTTCGCCAGCAGCCCGTGGCGATGACTGCCGGGCTGTTTGTGCTTCTGCTGGTAGTGATTGCGCTCATAGCACCATGGATTGCCCCCTTTGATGCGGAAAACTATTTCGATTACGACAGGCTGAACGACGGGCCGTCGATGCTGCACTGGTTTGGCGTTGATTCTCTCGGGCGGGATATTTTTAGTCGTGTGCTGGTCGGGGCGCAAATCTCGCTGGCCGCTGGCGTCTTTTCGGTGCTTATCGGCGCGCTAATCGGCACCTTCTTTGGTCTGCTGGCGGGCTATTACGAAGGTTGGTGGGACCGCATTATCATGCGAGTCTGCGACGTGCTGTTCGCTTTCCCCGGTATTTTGCTGGCAATCGCGGTGGTGGCGGTGATGGGCAGCGGCATGACCAACGTGATTATTGCGGTGGCGATTTTCAGTATTCCGGCCTTTGCCCGCCTGGTGCGCGGCAACACGCTGGTGCTGAAACAGCAAACTTTTATTGAGTCTGCTCGTAGCATTGGTGCCCCGGATGCGACTATCATCTTCCGGCATATTTTGCCGGGAACCGTTTCGTCGATTGTGGTGTATTTCACGATGCGCATCGGGACCTCGATTATCTCCGCCGCAAGCCTGTCATTTCTCGGCCTCGGGGCTCAGCCACCGACGCCTGAGTGGGGCGCTATGCTGAACGAGGCGAGGGCGGATATGGTGATTGCCCCGCACGTGGCTATTTTCCCGAGTCTCGCCATCTTTTTGACCGTGCTGGCGTTCAACTTGCTTGGGGATGGACTGCGGGACGCGCTGGATCCGAAAATTAAAGGTTAAGCTGAGGCAGTAGATTCGTTGCCCTGGAGTGAAGAAATGAGAAAAATAACCGGGGCACTTCTGCTCAGCCCGTTGCTGATTGCCACTGCCTGTCCGGCGGCCAACTGGTCGCTTGGCGCGCAGGGGGGCCTGTATCAAACCCCTTACCAAACCCGGCACCAGCTTCGCTGGGCGCTGCCCTACGTCGGCTACGACGGCAAAACCTGGTACCTCGACGGCACCGAAGCGGGCTATAACTTCATCAATACCGACACGCTGCTGCTGCGCGCTAAAGTCTATTACTACGATACCCTGTATCAGGCAGATACCGGGCAGACGCCCGCGCTGCGGGGGCTGAATAATCGCCATAGCACGATGATGGGCGGCATGACGATGCAGTACACCACGTCGATAGGCGCGTTCAGCGCGACAATTGCGGGCGACACGCTGGGCGTCAGCAACGGCCTAACGGCGAATACAGCCTATATTGCAATGGCGCAGTGGGGCGATTTCACGCTGGTACCGGAAGCGGGAATGGACTTCTCGAATGCGCAAAACACGCGCTATTACTATGGCGTTTCAGAGAAAGAGTCGGCAAAAACAGGCCTTGCGGCATGGCGACCACAGGGCAGCATAGTGCCTTACGCGCAGCTGGCAATGAACTACGCCTGGACGCCGCTCTGGAACACCTGGGCGCAGTTCACCCAGCGTTTTTATCCGAGTACTATCAGCGACAGCCCAATGGTGAATAAAAATAACCTGCGGGAGTTAACGGTGGGAATGAGTTATACGTTTTAAGTATTTTCTCCCCTCAGCCCAAAGGGGGAGAGAGAAAACAAGGATAGAGGGGGGTATTATTCCCTCTCCCTTGTGGGGAGAGGGTTAGGGTGAGGGGCAAACTAAACCACTGAACCCCACAGGTCGTACTCATCCGCGTTTTCAACTTTCACACGGACAACGTCGCCTGGTTTCAGCTTGGTTTCGCCATTCAGGTAAACCGCGCCGTCGATTTCAGGGGCATCCGCCATGCTGCGGCCGATGGCGCCTTCTTCGTCCACTTCATCCACCATGACCAGAATCTCGCGGCCCACTTTCTCTTGCAGGCGCTCGGCAGAGATTTTCTGCTGCAGCTGCATAAAGCGGTTCCAGCGCTCTTCTTTTACTTCTTCCGGCACCTGGTCAGGCAGCTCGTTGGCGGTCGCGCCGTCAACCGGGCTGTATTTGAAGCAGCCCACGCGATCCAGACGCGCTTCTTTCAGGAAGTCGAGCAGCATCTCGAAGTCTTCTTCGGTTTCACCCGGGAAGCCGACGATAAAGGTCGAGCGTAGGGTCAGATCCGGGCAGATTTCACGCCACTGCTTGATGCGCTGCAGCTGACGATCCGCAGAACCAGGGCGCTTCATCAGCTTCAGAATGCGCGGGCTGGCGTGCTGCAGCGGGATATCGAGGTACGGCAGAATCTTGCCTTCCGCCATCAGCGGGATCACATCATCAACGTGTGGATACGGGTAAACGTAGTGCAGGCGAGTCCAGACGCCCAGCTTAGCCAACTGCTCACACAGGCTAACCATGCTGGTTTTGACCGGAGCGCCGTTCCAGAACCCGGTGCGGTGCTTAACGTCCACGCCGTAAGCGGAAGTATCCTGGGAGATCACCAGCAGCTCTTTCACGCCCGCTTCAACCAAACGTTTTGCCTCTGCCAGCACGTCGCCTATTGGGCGGCTGTCCAGATCGCCACGCATGGACGGGATAATGCAGAAGGTGCAGCGATGGTTGCAGCCTTCGGAAATTTTCAGATACGCGTAGTGACGCGGTGTCAGCTTCACGCCCTGTTCCGGCACCAGGCTCAGAAACGGGTTGTGCTGCGGTTTGGGCACGTAATGGTGAACGTGCTGCAGAACCTGCTCGTAGCTGTGTGGGCCGGTGATTTCCAGTACCTTCGGATGCACTTCGCGGATCTGATCTTCTTTTGCACCCAGGCAACCGGTGACAATCACCTTTCCGTTTTCGTTCAGCGCTTCGCCGATGGCTTCCAACGATTCCTGGACGGCGCTGTCGATGAAGCCGCAGGTGTTGACGATGACCATGTCGGCGTCGTCATAGCTTGGCACCACGTCATAGCCTTCGGTGCGCAGTTCAGTCAGGATGCGTTCGGAGTCCACGAGGTTTTTCGGGCAGCCGAGGGAGACAAACCCGATACGGGGTTGTTGGGTCACATTGCTCATAGCTTAAAAAGTGTTCAATTATTAGAAAGATTAGGGCAGGGATTCTACAGAGGTTGGGCGGGAATTTGTACTGGAGAATTGCAGTTTGCGTTAGACGTGATTTATTCCGCTTCACTTTACCCATCGCATACTCCGGCTTGCCCGGTAAATAGCATCAAATGCGAAAGATATTCGCTGCGAATCCCCACCCCCTTGACCATACTTAATCTGTGGGTTAATGGGTAGCCCACGAGGAGGATGCGCTATGTCCGGACGTACGCTCAAACACGACCTGATGCAAAAGCTGCAGGTCGCGAAGGGGGAGATCGCCGCCTACCTGGCGTTGAGAAAGGCCAAAGGGTACATGTCTGTCAGCGAAAGCGAACAGCTTCGGACCCGCTTGCTGGATGTTTGCCACAGGAGCCGCGATGCTGCATTTGTGCTGCAGGCGAGTCTGGCCGACGATGAAAAAGATGATTTTCGCCATGCCGTTGAGGCGTGTTCATCCGCCGCACTTTGCCTGATGAGCGGGCGTAAAGACTGCCCACAATACATCGCGGTTGATGCGGCAAAGCTTGAAACCAGCCTGATGCAGCTCACCCGTAGCCTGAATGCACTGGCAGAGCGCGGAAAGGCCATTGAAGCCTGACCCGAGCACGGGGAGTCTGCCAGGCTCCCCGTTCTTAATGTTATGTAAAACCGGGAAGTCAATTATCTCCGGCGGCTACCCTTAACGGATAGTCAAAACCAGGAGATTGCCATGCCGCCGTTCCCGTCCCGCACGCTTATTGCCGCCGCGCTACTTTTCTCTGCCTCTTATGCCCTGGCTGCCAAAACCAACGTTGAAGTCCTGCAAACCAACCTGCCCCACCCGTGGGCGCTGGACTTTTTACCGGATAACCAGGGCATGTTGATTACCCTGCGTGGCGGGGAACTGCATCTGTGGCAGTAGGGCAAAGGACTGTCCGCGCCGATTAGCGGCGTGCCCGTTGTCTGGGCCCACGGGCAGGGCGGTTTGCTGGATGTTGTGCTGGCCCCGGACTTTGCCAGCAGCCGCCGCGTGTGGCTTAGCTTTGCCGAAGGCGGCAGCGACAATAAAGCCGGTACTGCCGTCGGGTATGGAACGTTAAGCCCGGATCTGAAGCGGCTGGAAAACTTTAAGGTTGTGTTCCGCCAGACGCCAAAACTCTCCACCGGCAACCATTTCGGTGGACGCATGGCGTTTGACGGGCAAGGCCATGTGTTTATCGCGCTGGGGGAAAACAACGAGCGCGCTACGGCCCAGGATCTCGATAAGCTGCAGGGCAAAGTGGTGCGGCTTAATGCCGATGGTTCCGTCCCGCAGGATAACCCGTTTATAGGCAAACCAGGCATCCGGCCTGAAATTTGGTCTTACGGGCACCGTAACCCGCAGGGATTAGCCATTAATCCGGCCAACGGCGAGCTGTGGCTAAACGAGCACGGGCCGAAAGGTGGCGATGAAATCAATATCCCGGCAGCCGGGAAAAACTACGGCTGGCCGCTGGCGACCTGGGGCATAAATTACAGCGGGCTTAAGATCCCCGAAGCCAAAGGAGGGGAAGTTGAAGGCACCGAGCAGCCGATTCATTACTGGAAAGTCTCTCCTGCCATAAGCGGCATGGCGTTTTATTCGGCTGACACCTTCCCGCAGTGGAAAGGCAAGTTGTTTATCGGCGCACTCAAAGAAAAGAATCTGATTGAGCTAACGCTGGACGGCGACAAGGCGACGGCCGAACAGCGGCTGCTGGGGGATCGTAAAAAGCGTATTCGCGATGTGCGCGTCGGCCCGGACGGCTATCTGTATGTCCTGACCGACGAATCTGACGGCGAGCTGCTAAAAATCAGCCCGGCCGAAAGCTAAATCAGGTCAGCGGGATCATCACAATTTTCTTGAACGCCGGGCGCTGGGTCAGTTGCTGATACCAGCGTTGAAGATTTGGCACCGCATCCCACGGAATATCAAGGTTGAGCAGGCTGTAGATTTGCGGGCCAAAGGCGAGGTCGCCCAGGCCAAAGGCTTCGCCACCCAGCCAGGGCTGATTAGCCAGTTCCGCATCTGCAATCGCAAACAGCTTGTTGCAGGCCACAATGCTTTGCTCAATCAGCTTCCGATCGCGCTCTTCCGGCGGAGTTCTGACCAGGCTGGCGTACACACCGCGGTAGGGGCCAGCGACCGCCGTAGCGGACCAGTCCATCCATTTTTCACCTTTGGCACGTTCTGCCGGAGCATTTACCCACAGCGAATCGCGACCATATTCAGCCGCCAGGTAGCGCACGATGGTGTTGGATTCCCACAGCGTCAGCCCGTGTGCGTCGTCGTGAACGCACGGCACCAGGCCATTCGGGTTCATCGCCAGGTATTCAGCGTCGTGCGTCAGGCCAAATTTCCCGCCCGCGGGCACGGAGCGGTACGGCAGTTGCAGCTCTTCCAGACACCACAGCACTTTCTTCACATTGGTGGAGTTATCTCTGCCCCAAACGGTAATCATGGTGGTTCCTTTTTTTGCAGGTGGACATCGAGTATGCCAGGCTCCGGTCACGAAAACACCACTGTTTCTCAACCGAAGCTAAAAAAAATGGCATGACGGCGGCAACTCGCGCAGATATCGAATAAACTTTAAAAACTTTACCAACTCTATGTTTCTTTAAGTGGATTCGTGCGTTATTACTCACACCCTGACTTTTGGGTGGCGGTGCGCACCGTGAATTTTTTAAGAATGGATACTCAGGTGGTTTTATGACGATCTTGCAAATGCCTGCAACACTACGTGGTTTAGTCGCAGGGACAACCCTGCTGCTGATGGCGGCTCCTGCGCTGAGCGCTGAGCAGACCGCAGATGCGCCCCAGGTCGATGGCAGAGCCTGGATTTTGATGGATTACGCCAGCGGGAAGGTGCTGGCGGAAGGAAATGCCGACGAAAAGCTCGATCCGGCAAGTCTGACCAAGCTGATGACCAGCTACGTGGTAGGGCAGGCGCTGAAAGCAGGCAAGATTCACCTGACGGATATGGTGACTATCGGGAAAGATGCCTGGGCCACCGGTAACCCGGTGCTGCGCGGCTCTTCGCTGATGTTCCTGAAACCAGGCGATAAAGTCTCGGTGGAAGATCTGAACAAAGGCGTCATTATTCAGTCCGGGAACGACGCCAGCATTGCGATTGCCGACTATGTGGCGGGCAGCCAGGACTCGTTTGTCAGCCTAATGAACAACTACGCGCAGAAGCTCAAGCTCACCAACACTACCTTTAAAACTGTTCATGGCCTGGATGCTCCGGGGCAGTACAGCACCGCGCGCGACATGGCGCTGCTGGGCCAGGCGCTGATCCACGACGTGCCGGACGAATACGCGGTACACAAAGAGAAAGAGTTCACCTTTAACAATATCAAGCAGCCGAACCGCAACCGCCTGCTGTGGAACTCCAACCTAAACGTTGACGGCATGAAAACCGGCACCACCGTGGGCGCGGGCTATAATCTTGTCGCGTCGGCAACCTCCGGCGATATGCGCCTGATTTCCGTGGTGCTGGGGACAAAAACTGACCGCATTCGCTTCAACGAGAGCGAAAAGCTGCTGACCTGGGGCTTCCGCTTCTTCGAAACCGTAACGCCAATCAAGCCTGATGCGACTTTCGTGACCCAGCGTGTCTGGTTTGGCGATAAGAGCGAAGTCAATCTGGGGGCAGGAGAAGGCGGCTCGGTGACTATTCCCCGCGGCCAGCTGAAAAACCTGAAAGCCAGCTTTACGCTGAATGAACCTCAGCTAACCGCGCCGCTGAAGAAAGGCCAGGCAGTCGGTACCATCGACTTCCTGCTGAACGGCAAATCCATTGAGCAGCGTCCGCTGCTGGTGATGGAGCCGGTTGAAGAGGGCGGCTTCTTCAGCCGCATGTGGGACTTTGTGCTGATGAAGCTCCACGGCTGGTTCGGGAGCTGGTTCTCTTAAGCGCCTACCACGTTAGCGTTAGGTTTTCCGCCGCGGCATAGTCTATAAACTCCGCGGCGGGAGGCCGATTGGTAATAATCGTATCAAACGCCGTCAGTGGCCCCATGCAGGCGGCGCGAACCTTGCCAAACTTGGTGTCATCCACCACCAGAACATTACGCTGGGCCATGCTCAGCGCCCAATGCTTCACCGCCAGCTCATTCAGATTAAAGCAGGTTGCGCCGTAGCGCAGGTGGACGCCTGCCGCGGATAAAAAGGCGATGTCCGGGCAGATATTCCCCAGGCACTCCTGGAAGCTAATCGGATTAAAAATTGCATTGCTGGAGTGAAACTCGCCGCCGCTTAAAATCACCCGGCAGTTCGGCTTCTCCTGCAGCGCCAGAAAAGTGTTGAGGGAATAGCACAGGGCAGTGAAAGGCAGATCGTCGTCAAGGGCGTCAATAATGTAAGGCGTGGTGGTGCCACAGTCGAAGAACACGGTCTGGCGCGGGCGAACATGCTGCGCGGCGAGCCTTGCGGCGTGGCGTTTCTCTTCAACCTGGCGCGTTTTTTCATCGCTAAGCAGATAGTAGCTGGACCCGGCGCTGCGAGGCTCCAGAACCACGTATCCTCCCAGCAGAACAACCTGACCCGGTTCGTTGTTAATGTCGCGGCGGATGGTCATTTCGGAGACGCCCAACAGCTGAGCGGCTTCTTTGAGATGAATTTTATCGCTGCGCTTCAGCGCCTGTAGCAGGCGGTTAATGCGCTCTTCACGGCGGGTTTCCATAGCGGCCTCTGAACATTAAAAAGCCTCGCTAAGGCAGGGCTTTAGTTAATGCATATTACCTGTGGCGCACCGCTTAGTCACGCACCCAGCCTTTACGGATGGGTAACGCGAAACAGTAGCGGTAAATCTGATGCAGGCGCTGGTGGATTTGTGGCCCGCGCAGGTTCCAGACGATCTGCGACAGCAGACAGGCGCTCATGCCGACCAGCAGGCCGCCGAGCATGTCCAGCGGCCAGTGCACGCCGAGATAGACGCGGGACCAGGCAATCGCGCAGCCGATCGCAAACAGCATCACGCCGGACCAGATGCGGTGCCAGCACAAAAATGCCAGGGCGAAGGTGAAGATTACCGTGCCGTGGTCGCTCGGGAAAGAATCATCCGGCGCATGATGCAGGAAGTTGTAGCCCAGCCCGACCACAAAAGGGCGAGGGTGCGGGAACACATGGCCGATGATCCACGACAGCGCCACGCTAATCACCAGCGCCATGCCGGTTTTGATCACCACCTGGCGCTGGGCCGGCATTTGTTTACGCTGGCCCCACAGCCAGAGCGCGACGATCAGCAGCGGGACGATGCTGATCAGATCCCGGGCGAAGAAAATCGCCAGTTTTATCATCCACTCCGGTGATGACGGGGTGGCATTTATGAGCAAAAACAGATTCTGGTTGAGCGTTTCCATTATGACTTGTCCTGTGCTTTAACTGACCAGGTGGATATCGCGCCGTAAAGCACCACCTGGGTTAACCATATCCACCAACCTGCCCACAGGTTGTGGCTGAAAAAGTGCGCGCCGCGCATCACCTGGCCGTACCCCATTCCCAGGCCGAGAAAAACGCCAAGGCCGAGGAAAAACCACGCCAGACGCGGGCGTTCACGGTAAAACAAAAAAAACAGCGCCATAACGCCAAAACCGCTGGAAGCATGACCGCCGGGAAAACATCTTCCTGGCCCGCTGTCTGCCGGAGCGGTGCTGAAAAGCGGGTACGAGGCGGCATTCCCGCCGTACTCCACCAGGCTCCACGGGCAGGAGTGGTGGCTAAACCCTTTCAGGACGCCGACCGTTAATGCCCCAAGTCCGATGAGCAACGCCACTACGACCAGCCGTGGCTGACGACGCCAGAGTCCCCATAGCAGCGCGATAACCCCGCCGGCAATCACCTGGTCCTTTAACAGGCGGTGGTTGAGCAAATCCAGCAGCCGATCGTTTTGCAGCGGAAAACGGTGGCTGGCGGCATCAAACCACAACCCGGTCAGCCAGCGATCCAGCCCTTCATTCCGGGAAAGCCAGCTAAAAACGGCAGCCAGTATTATCAGGATGCAAAGCTGGAAAAGATAGAAGCGGGACGGTAGTCGGTAAAGCAGTTTTGTCTTATTTACCGTTGGTTTAGGAAAACATTTCATCTTGTAGTTGGCGAAGACCGTACTGACCTTAAATGCATGGCAGCAGAATATTCATCACAGATTAAGAAATCCTTAATAGAATTGAGGTATGATGTGCGCGGCTTTACACCCCGTGCTATTTGTCAGCCGTTGACTACCGCTGGTACGGGCAATTGAATACACTCTGCGCGTTTCTTTATCTTCTGAGTTCCTAATGCAACATAATACGATAGCTAACAAAACGTTAGGCCGTCAGGCACTGCTGTTCCCGCTCTGCCTGGTGCTCTACGAATTCTCAACTTATATCGGCAATGACATGATCCAGCCGGGTATGCTGGCCGTGGTGGATCAGTTCCAGGCGGGCGTGGAATGGGTGCCGACCTCCATGACGGCTTACCTGGCGGGCGGGATGTTCCTGCAGTGGCTGCTCGGGCCGCTGTCTGACCGTATTGGCCGCCGCCCGGTGATGTTGACCGGCGTGGTCTGGTTTATTGTCACCTGCCTTGCAACGCTGCTGGCCCAGGATATTCAGCAGTTCACCTTCCTGCGTTTCCTGCAGGGCGTCAGCCTGTGCTTTATTGGCGCGGTGGGCTACGCCGCGATTCAGGAATCGTTCGAAGAGTCGGTTTGCATCAAGATAACCGCGCTGATGGCTAACGTGGCGCTCATCGCGCCGCTGCTTGGGCCGCTGGTGGGCGCGGCGTGGATCCACGTCGCTCCGTGGGAAACGATGTTCGTGCTGTTTGCGCTGTTGGCCGCTATCTCTTTCTTTGGGCTGCACAAGGCGATGCCGGAAACCGCGACGCGTCTTGGCGAAAAGCTTTCGCTGAAAGAACTTGGACATGACTACAAGCTGGTGCTGAAAAACCTGCGTTTTGTCTCGGGCGCGCTGGCTACCGGCTTTGTAAGCCTGCCGCTGCTGGCGTGGATTGCCCAGTCGCCGGTGATCATCATCAGCGGGGAGAATCTCAGCACTTATGAATACGGTCTGCTGCAGGTGCCCATCTTTGGCGCGCTGATCCTCGGTAACCTGGTCCTGGCCAAACTGACGTCCCGTCGTAGCGTACGAAGCCTGATCATCATGGGCGGCTGGTGGATTGTGCCGGGGCTGATTGCTGCGGCAGTGGCTACGGTGGTTTCTTCTCATGCTTATTTGTGGATGACCGCTGGCCTGAGTCTTTACGCCTTTGGTATCGGCCTTGCGAATGCGGGTCTGGTGCGTCTGACGTTGTTTGCCAGCGAGATGAGTAAAGGCACGGTGTCGGCGGCGATGGGCATGCTGCAAATGCTGATCTTTACCGTCGGTATTGAGCTGAGCAAGCACGCCTACCAGTTCGGCGGCAACGGTCTGTTCAGCCTGTTTAACCTGCTGGGCGGAGTGGTTTGGCTTGGCCTGATGGTGTTGTTCCTGAAGGATAAAACTGTTGGGCAGGCAAGAGACGCCTGATTTTACCCTCACCCTAACCCTCTCCCTAATAAGGGAGAGGGGACAAAAGCAGGGTATTCCCCTTTCTAGAAGGGAGAGGGGCTAAAGATAAGGTAGTTCGATTATTTTGCAGCCCCATCCCTGAACGGGAGTGGGGATAAAGCGGGATAAATCCGTTTTTTCACCCTCTCCCCGGAGGGGAGAGGGCTGGGTGGGGAATTACTTAACCGCCATGCCGGGCTGAGCGCCGCTGTCCGGGCTCAGCAGGAAGATGTCTTTCCCGCCAGGGCCTGCGGCCATCACCATCCCCTCAGACACGCCAAAGCGCATCTTACGAGGAGCGAGGTTGGCCACCATCACGGTCAGGCGACCTTCCAGCTTAAACGGATCCGGGTAAGCGGTACGAATGCCGGAGAAGACGTTGCGTTTTTCGCCGCCGAGATCCAGCGTCAGGCGCAGCAGCTTGTCGGAGCCGTCCACGAATTCTGCTTTCTCAATCAGCGCAATGCGCATATCCACTTTCGCGAAGTCATCAAAGGTGATGGTCTCCTGAATCGGATCGTCCGCCAGCGGGCCGGTTACCGGTGCCGCATTCAGCGCTTTCACTTCTTCTTTAGACGCTTCCACCAGGGCTTCCACCTGTTTGGTTTCAATGCGGTTATACAGCGCCTTGAAGCTGTTTACCTTGTGGCTCAGCAGCGGCGTAGCGATGCTGTCCCAGCTCAGTTCAGCATTCAGGAAGGCTTCTGTACGCTCGGTGAGCGATGGCAGAACCGGCTTCAGGTAGGTCATCAGCACGCGGAACAGGTTGATGCCCATGGAGCAAATGGCCTGCAGATCGGCATCGCGGCCTTCCTGCTTAGCCACAACCCACGGAGCCTGCTCGTCCACGTAGCGGTTAGCAATGTCCGCCAGCGCCATGATTTCGCGAATAGCACGGCCAAATTCGCGGCTGTCCCAGGCTTCGCCGATGCTTTCTGACGCGTCGGTGAAGGTTTTATACAGCTCGGCATCGGCAATCTCTGCGGCCAGCACGCCGTCAAAACGCTTGGCGATAAAGCCGGCGTTACGTGACGCCAGGTTAACCACTTTGTTGACGATGTCGCTGTTCACGCGCTGCACGAAGTCTTCCAGGTTCAGGTCGATATCGTCGATGCGGGAAGAGAGCTTCGCGGTGTAGTAGTAGCGCAGGCTGTCGGCGTCAAAGTGCTTCAGCCAGGTGCTGGCTTTGATAAAGGTGCCGCGAGACTTGGACATCTTCGCGCCGTTAACCGTCACATAGCCGTGAACAAACAGGTTGGTTGGCTTGCGGAAGTTACTGCCTTCCAGCATGGCAGGCCAGAACAGGCTGTGGAAGTAAACGATGTCTTTACCGATGAAGTGATACAGCTCGGTCGTAGAATCTTTCTTCCAGTATTCGTCGAAGCTGGTGGTGTCGCCGCGCTTGTCGCACAGGTTCTTAAAGGAGCCCATGTAGCCGATTGGCGCATCCAGCCAGACGTAGAAATATTTGCCCGGAGCGTTCGGGATTTCGAAGCCGAAGTAAGGTGCATCGCGGGAGATATCCCACTGCTGCAGACCGGATTCGAACCACTCCTGCATCTTGTTCGCCACCTGCTCCTGCAGCGCGCCGCTGCGGGTCCACGCCTGCAGCATTTCGCTGAAGGACGGCAGGTCAAAGAAGAAGTGCTCGGAATCACGCATTTCAGGCGTCGCGCCGGACACCACGGATTTTGGATCGATAAGCTCAGTTGGGCTGTAGGTGGAGCCGCACACTTCGCAGTTATCGCCGTACTGATCCGGGGCTTTACATTTCGGGCAGGTGCCTTTGACAAAACGGTCCGGCAGGAACATGCCTTTTTCCGGATCGTAGAGCTGAGAGATAGTGCGGTTTTTAATAAAACCGTTCTCTTTCAGGCGGCCATAAATCAGCTCCGACAGCTCGCGGTTTTCGTCGCTGTGGGTGGAGTGATAGTTATCATAGCTGATATTAAAACCTGCAAAATCAGTCTGATGCTCCTGACTCATTTCGGCAATCATCTGCTCTGGGGTGATATCCAGCTGCTGTGCTTTCAGCATGATAGGCGTGCCGTGGGCGTCGTCTGCGCAGATGAAGTTAACCTCGTTGCCGCGCATTCGTTGGTAACGGACCCAGACATCAGCCTGAATATGCTCCAGCATGTGACCGAGGTGGATTGAGCCGTTTGCGTACGGCAGGGCGCACGTTACCAATATTTTCTTCGCGGGTTGAGTCATAGTGGGAATTGCATCTTCTGATTTTAAAAAAGGGGACTTGATATTACCGGATTGGCAATTGTTTAGTAACCCCAAAGCCCGCAATAACCGCACATGAATAGGCGGCGTGGTTTCTGGTATGCTTAGCGGATTGCAATGTCCGATAAAAACATAAGGAGTCGGGATGAATTCGCAATCCCCGTCCAGCAAGTCCCCGGAACAGCTACGCGCGATGGTTGCCGGGACCCTGGCTAATTTTCAGCACCCTACCTTGAAACACAACCTTACCGCGCTGAAAGCGCTGCACCATGTCGCCATGCTTGACGACACGCTGCACGTTGAACTGCAGATGCCGTTCGCCTGGCAAAGCGGATTTGACGCCCTGAAAGAGAGCTGCAGTTCAGACCTGCTGCGGATCACCGGCGCGAAAGCAGTAGACTGGAAGCTAAGCCATCACATCGCCACGCTGAAGCGAGTGAAAAACCAGCCCGGCATTAACGGCGTTAAAAATATTATTGCCGTCAGCTCCGGCAAAGGCGGGGTAGGGAAATCAACCACTGCGGTAAACATGGCGCTGGCGCTGGCGGCCGAAGGGGCCAAAGTCGGCATTCTGGATGCCGATATTTACGGCCCGTCGATCCCAACCATGCTGGGGGCCGAACACGAGCGTCCAACCTCCCCGGACGGCAAGCACATGGCACCGATCGTGGCGCACGGCCTGGCAACTAACTCGATCGGTTACCTCGTTACCGACGAAAACGCCATGGTGTGGCGCGGCCCGATGGCCAGCAAAGCGCTGATGCAAATGCTGCAGGAAACCCTGTGGCCGGATCTGGACTACCTGGTTATCGATATGCCGCCGGGTACCGGTGACATCCAGCTGACGCTGGCGCAAAACATTCCGGTTACCGGGGCGATGGTCGTGACCACGCCGCAGGACATCGCGCTGATTGACGCCCGTAAAGGGATCGTGATGTTCGAGAAAGTTGAGGTGCCGGTGGTAGGTATTGTCGAGAATATGAGTATTCATATCTGTAGCAACTGCGGCCACCAGGAGCCGATTTTCGGCACCGGCGGCGCGGAGAAGCTGGCGCAGCAGTATCACACTACGCTGCTGGGGCAGTTGCCGCTGCACATTACCCTGCGTGAAGACCTCGACGCCGGTAAGCCGACGGTCATTAATCGCCCGGAAAGCGACATCACTACGCTGTACCGCGAACTGGCGGGGCGCGTGGCGGCTCAGCTTTACTGGAACGGAGACGTGATCCCTAGCGAGATCGCCTTTAGAGCCGTGTAAAACGAGACGCCTCTCCCGTCATGGAGAGGCGTTTTTGTTTGCAAAAGTGAAACACCACGCTGTTGTGATTGAGGTTTGCAGGCGATGATAAGAATACTGGGCAAACGCTCATCAATTAACGTACGCAAAGCGCTGTGGACCTGCGAAGAGTCGGGGCTGGAATACCAGCAGGAAGATTATGGGAGCGGGTTCCGGTCGATTCAGTCTGCGGATTTCCTTGCCCTCAATCCCAATAGCCTGGTGCCGGTACTGCTGGATGACGATTTTGTACTGTGGGAGTCGAACAGCATCTGCCGTTATCTGGCGCGCAAAGCGGGGCGGGAAGATCTGCTACCTTCCACACCGCAAGGGGCGGCGGACGTCGAGCGCTGGATGGACTGGCAGGCAACGGAGTTTAACACGGCCTGGCGCTATGCGTTCATGGCTCTGGTACGTAAGGATCCACGTTTTCAGGATGCGAATCAGATTCAGGAAAGCATTACTGCCTGGACAGGTTGTGTGCAAATTCTCAATGAGCAACTTCAGAAAACCGGAGCATGGGTAACCGGCAGTCAGTTTACCCTCGCGGATATTGTCCTTGGCCTGTCGGTTAATCGCTGGAAGATGACGCCGTTCGCTCATCCTCAGATGGCGGAAATTGAGCGCTGGTATACCGCACTGAACCAGCGCCCGGCCTTTCGGCGTCATGGCAATAATGGCGTAGCGTAAGCAAAATTATCTACGCTACCCTTTTCCTTTATTCTCTATTCAGTTACTGCCGGTGGGGGGACTACCTCAACACAAAATGCATCAAATAGTATTCACCGTCTGGCCCCTCTCCCGGAGCCTCAATATGCCAGCCGTTACGTCGATAAAACTCAATCGCGTGTTCATTTCTCGCTAGGCACTTTAGCGAACCCGTGGCGGTAAATTCACTCTGCACTTTCTCCAGAAGCGCCTTTCCCGCGCCCGTTCCCTGATGTTCCGGGCTGACGAACAGGTTATGCAAAAAGTTATCCTGCACCCAGACGGAAGCGAAGCCGATGCGGTGGCCGTTATCTTCGGCTACCCAGATGCGTTCATCCTGAGTGGAGCTGTCAAAGTCTTCGAGCTGCCAGGTGCTGCCGTCGAGCCAGGGCCAGGCTTTGCGGCGGGCGTGAAGGTAAAGGGTGCGTAAGAAGGGACGATCGGATTCTTGCCAAAGTCGTAGGATCAAATGATTGCCTTTTAGGATGAAAGTTAGCCCATTGAGTCTACCCTTAAGCCTGAAGAGTGCCAATTCACCGCCGGTAAATTTAGCTCCGGCGGACAAATCCGCGCGGTTTTTGTTACAACGCGTTCGCTTCTCTATATACTGCCCGCTTTTGAGCCCTGAGATTGCCCCATGTTGAATAATGACGTACTGCTTAGCGTTCGCTACATGCTGAACCTGAATAACGATGGAATCGTGAAGATCCTTGCCTTGACCGGCACCGACGTCCCTGCGGAACAGATCGTTCCGTGGTTAAAGAAAGAAGACGAAGAAGGCTTTAAAGCCTGTCCGGATCTGATCATGGCGAACTTTCTTAACGGTTTGATCTACTTTAAACGCGGCAAAGACGAAAGCAAGCCGGAGCCGAAGCTTGAGCGTCGGATGACCAACAACATTATTCTGAAAAAGCTGCGTATCGCCTTTGAGCTGAAGTCTGACGACGTGCTGGAGATCCTGACCGCCCAGCAGTTCCGCATTTCTATGCCGGAAATTACCGCCATGATGCGTAACCCGGATCATAAAAACTACCGCGAGTGTGGCGATCAGTTCCTGCGCTACTTCCTGCGTGGTCTGACTCAGCGCCTGAAGCCTGCGAAAGCGGAATAAGACGTTGTGCGGGTGAGCGCCTCTCACCCGCCGGGCATAAGCCTTTAGCTATTACTTTTCTGTCGGAATGATTTCCCCGTGAGCCCGGTGTTTACCGGTCCAACTGACGGAAGGACTGCCGTCAGGCATCACGGCAATCGATAACACCACACCCTGGCCACGCGCCTCATAGAAATTATCGTTGACCTTTTTCAGCGCCATCTGCTTACCGTTCAAATAGACCGGCCCTCCGTTATCGATATGCACATCCCCCGGTGCACCGTGTCCGTTGAACAGCGGTAGGGCGGCGTTTGCCATGCCACTGACCAGACCCAGCGACAGCATCAACATTCTCAGTTTGCTCATCAGTCATTCACTCATCTGTCTTATTAATGATTCGTTTTATACCGGGATAATATGGATTCTATTATTTGCGGGTGGCTATCATGCGCTTTCGTGGGAGCATCACGTTGACGTAAATCAACCTGGATAATGTCGGCAGACGAATTATTTGCACGATCGATGAGGCGAGATAAAAACACAAAGAGGGATAACCGTTGTTATCCCCCTCAATACAACCTCGACATCAGTTCAGATGGGCACGTAACTCGC
Organism: Cedecea sp. B1(4); assembly: GCF_059414925.1. Classification (NCBI taxonomy): domain Bacteria; kingdom Pseudomonadati; phylum Pseudomonadota; class Gammaproteobacteria; order Enterobacterales; family Enterobacteriaceae; genus Cedecea; species Cedecea sp. B1(4). The sequence goes on from NZ_JCAHMZ010000004.1 coordinate 532,280, forward strand.
CTGCGGCCTGTGAAATGGCGGTACGCACTCCAGGCTCATCGCTGATGGCATTCAATAGACCGTAATCGTGGATCATGCCGTTATAGCGGGTCACGGTCACCGGTACACCCGCTTCGTCTAGCTTCCGGCCAAAGGCTTCGCCTTCATCACGCAGGACGTCAAGCTCCGCTGTTTGAATCAGAGTAGGTGGCAGGCCTTTCAACTGTTCACGACTGGCCTCCAGCGGTGAAGCCAGAATATTGTGGCGGTCGCTCTCTTTTGTGGTGTAGTTGTCCCAGAACCATTTCATCATGTTCTTACTGAGGAAATAGCCGTTTGAGAACTGGTTGTAAGAGCCTGTATCAAAGCGCGCGTCGGTTACTGGCCACAGCATAACCTGGTAGCGAATCGCCGGGGTTTGCTGCGCTTTGGCCTGCAGGGCTACGGCGGCAACCATGTTTCCGCCCACGCTGTTACCGGCCAGCGCAAGGCGACTGCCGTCTACACCAATTTCGCTGCCGTGTTCGGCCACCCAGCGTGTTGCTTCATAAGCCTGGTTGATGGCCACAGGGAAGTGCGCTTCCGGGGATGGGGTGTAGTTCACAAACACCGCCGCAGCGCCCGACTCAGAGACTAAATCGCGCACCAGGCGTTCATGAGTCTGGAAGTCACCCAGCACCCAGCCACCGCCGTGGAAGAACATAAATACCGGCAGTTTGCCGCTGGCATTTTGGGGCTTAACAAGGGTGAGCGTTAGCGGCTTGCCGCCAACGGTAATTGTCTTTTCAGAGACATCAGCGGGGGGAAGTTTGGCGCCTTTTTGGGCATCGATCAGGACCTGGCGGGCAGCCTGGGGAGGGAGTTGCTCGATGGGTTTGCCCCCACTGCTGTTTAAAACGGAGAGAAACTTACTCACGCCGACGCTCGGGGTCGGTGCGTCGGCGGCAAAAACAGGGGCCAGGCCGGAAGCGGTTAACGTCATGGCGATCAGTAGTGAACGTGGCATGTTATCTCCTTTGCGATTGTATCGCGTGCTACTTAGTTTGTTGTGGATTGTCGTTGTTGAGTGTTGGCGGTAGTGAATTTAAATAGTGCGCTATGTTATTGCAAGCTATTTAATAGCGAATTAATATGGAGTGGTGTTTACTGATTGATTTTTAAGATGAAGTATTTCTTTGTGTACTGTCAGTACAGCGTGGCCTCTCGCATCATCTCGATAAGCCGGCGTAGGCCGGGATGGAGCTGCCTGCGGCTGGGGTAATACATCACCATCGGTTCATCTTCACACACCCACTCCGGAATAACCTGCACCAGCTGCCCGCTCTCCAGCAGCGGCCGCACTCGCACATCCAGGCAATAAGCCAGCCCGAAGCCGTTCAGGGCGGTATCAATGATCATTTCGCTTTCATTGAGGATCAGCGAGCCGGGCACATCCAGCGCCAGCGCCTCTTTGCTCCGGTTAAGCTCCCATTTATACAGCGTGCCGTTGCCGAGCCGCATCCGGATGCACTGGTGCTGAAAGAGATCGTCCGGATGGTTCAGTGGGAGGTGCGCGGTATGGTTTAAATACTGCGGCGAGGCCACCACAATCCACCTAAGCTTGCGCGTCACGGGCATTGCAATCATGTCTCTAGGGACGCTCTCCCCGTAGCGAATCCCGGCGTCGTAGCCGCTGCCGATAATATCAACCAGCGTGTTATCGACGGTAATCTCCATCTGCAGCCGGGGGTACATCGCCATAAATTTTGCCAGCACGGGCGCAAACAGCAGCTGGGCGGCGTCTCGCGGGATATTGATCCTCAGCCGCCCGACCGGGGATTCGCGGTAATGATCCAGCTCATCAAGCGCCATACGGATATGGGAAAACCCGGTTTCCAGATGCCCAAGTAGCGCTTCACCGGCGTCGGTAGGTACAACGGAGCGGCTGGTGCGGTTGAGCAGGCGCACCCCCAGTCGCTCCTCCAGCCCGCGCATCGTGTGGCTTAGCGCAGAGGTAGACACGCCCAGCTCAGAGGCGGCAAGACGGAAGCTTTTCCGGCGGCAGATGGTCAAAAAAACGTTGAGATCGGCGAGTTCGCCACGGACCGGAACCGGCATAAAAGGGGCCTCTGTCATCAAGGGTTCGTTGAAATTAATTCAACTTAACATGAGTTACAATTGGTTCACAGAACAGACAGGGGCAAATCATGGCAATCGAAACAATTCACATCGCGGGCATCTCTGAGCCCGTCAGCCGTATCGGCCTGGGCACGTGGGCCATTGGCGGCAGCATGTGGGGCGGCAGCAACGACGGGCAGTCGATAGCGACGCTGCATGAAGCGCTGGAGCGCGGCATCAACCTTATTGATACGGCGCCGGTGTACGGCTTTGGGCATTCCGAAGAGGTGGTGGGCAAAGCGCTGGTGGGCCGTCGGGACAAAGCGATTATTGCCACCAAAGTGGCGCTGGACTGGGACGACGCCGGGCGGGTGACGCGTAATTCCACGCCGCAGCGCATTCGTCAGGAAATTGAAGACTCGCTTCGCCGCCTGCAAACGGATTATATCGACCTGTATCAGGTACACTGGCCGGACGATTTAGTGGCGATAGACGAAACCGCGCGCGTGCTGGAAACGCTGCATCAGCAGGGGAAATTCCGCGCCCTCGGCGTCAGCAACTATTCCCCAGCGCAAATGGACAGATTCCGCAGCGCCGCGCCGCTGGCAACCATGCAGCCACCCCTCAATCTGTTTGAACGCGGCGCGACAGAAAAGGATCTTCTGCCCTATGCGAAATACCATCAGATGGTGGTGCTGGCCTACGGCGCGATTTGCCGAGGCTTGCTATCCGGCCGCATGACGCCGGAAACCGCGTTTGGCGAAGGCGACCTGCGCAGCTTTGATCCGAAATTTCAGCCGCCGCGCTTTGCGCAGTATCTGGCCGCAGTCGAAGAATTGAAAGCGTTTGCTGCAGAGCGCTACGGCAAGAGCGTGATGGCCCTGGCACTGCGCTGGGTGCTGGATGCCGGCCCAACCATTGCGCTGTGGGGCGCTCGTCGTCCTGAACAGCTCAACGGGGTGGAAGACGTGTCCGGCTGGACGTTGACCGCCGAAGACAAATGCGATATTGATCACATTTTAGCCAAGCATATTAGCACCCCGCTGGGGGCCGAATTTATGGCACCTCCGCACCGGAAAACATCGCCTTAGTTCTCTCTCGCGCCCCGCTGAACCGCGCCGGGGCGTATTTTGTTGTTCACCTGCACAAGTCAAAAAACTATGTCATCACTTAATGAACAAACCCTGGAACAGGGGGCTGAGACGGTTTCCCTGTCGCGAGCGGGGCTGCTAAAAGCGCTGTTCGCGCTCGGCATGGGCGGCTTCGCCATCGGTACCGGCGAATTCGTCATCATGGGACTGCTACCCGATGCCGCAAACGGGCTGCACGTTTCTATTCCTTCTGCGGGCCACCTGATCAGCATTTATGCGCTGGGCGTGGTGGTTGGCGCTCCGCTGCTGGCGGTGCTGGGTGCCCGCATGGCGAGGCGTGACTTTCTGATTGCCCTGATGGCGATGTTTGCCGTTGGCAACCTGTTGAGCGCTTTTGCACCAGGCTACTACTCCATGATGCTGGCGCGCTTCCTGGCCGGTTTCCCGCACGGCACGTTCTTTGGCGTCGCGGCTTTGCTGGCGGCAAGCCTTGTGGAGCGTTCTAAGCGGGCGCAGGCGGTGTCGATGGTGCTGCTCGGCCTGACGATAGCCAACTTACTCGGCGTGCCCGCCGTGGCGGCCATTGGGCAGCTGTTCGGCTGGCGCAGCGCGTTTGCTATCGTGGGCGGGCTTGCCGTGCTGACGCTGATTCTGGTGTGGATCTGGGTGCCGTGGCATGCCGGGGATAAAGACGCCAGCCCGCTGCGTGAGCTGACCGCGTTGACCCGCAAGCAGGTGCTGCTGACGCTGGCTATCGGCGCGATTGGCAGCGGCGGAATGTTCTCCGTCTTCAGCTACGTTAAGCCAACGATGCTGGAGCTGGCGCACCAGTCAGTAGGCATGATCCCGGTGATCCTGTCGATGTTCGGCCTGGGCATGATTGTCGGTAATATCGTCGGCGGCCGCCTGGCGGATCGCGGGCTGGAGAAAACCGTTCGCCTGCTGCTGATTTGGGCGATTCTGGTGCTCAGCGCTTACGTTTACACCTCGCACTATCCGTGGCTGGGCGCGGTCACCGTGATGTTGGTTGGCACAATGGTGTCGCTTTCTTCGGTGCTGCAAATTCGCCTGATGGACGTGGCCGGTGACGCGCAAACAATGGCGGCGGCGATGAATCACTCGGCGTTCAACATTGCCAACGCGTTAGGCGCCTGGCTTGGTGGGGTGACCATTTCCGCAGGCTTTGGCTGGGAGTCCACCGGCTGGGTCGGGGCAATTCTGGCGGTCTTCGGCCTGCTGATCCACACCTGGGCGGTTATTGACGCCAAAAAACATCCGCCGTTAGCACATTGAGGTTTTCATCGTGACAGTCAGTTTAGTTCTTGCAGAAGCGCTGATAGCCGGCGTCAAAACGGCGGTGGAGGCCCACAGCTTTCCTCCGGTTTCCGTGGTGGTGCTGGACAGCGGCGGCCACCTAACGGCCTTTGCCCGCATGGACGGGACATTCCTGGCCACCATTGATATCGCTACGCGCAAAGCGCGTACGGCGGTGCTGTTCCAGGCCAATAGCGAAGATGTCGGCGCTAATTTGCACCCGAACGGCCCGGCGTATTCGCTGGAAAACAGCAACGGTGGGCTGGTGGGCATTGACGGCGGTATCCCGCTGCGCAACGCGGAGGGCGCGGTTATTGGCGCGATTGGCGTGTCGGGGGCCACGAAAGAGCAGGATGGGCAAATTGCTGCTTTTGCCGTAGAAGCGGTGTTTGGTAGTCGAGCTTAATGACAGAAAAGGAGCGAATTCCGCTCCTTTTTCTTTTACCTTATTTTGGCTGAAAATACGGTCCTTTCGTCACAGAATCGCGCACAATCATCTCAGAACTGTACAAGTTATCCCGTGAGAAATAGCCGCCGTCCAGCATCGCCGTCAGGCGGTTAATCACTTCATGGATCATCTCGCTCACCGGCTCTTTCACGCTCGACAGCGGCGGGGTGAGAAAAGCCCCGGTCGGGACATTATCAAAGCCAATAACCGACACATCGCGCGGCACCGACAGGCCCGACAGGCCGAGCCTGCTGATAGCGCCGATAGCCATGTCATCGTTGCTGGCGACCAGGGCGCTAAAATCTAGTTTCGCTGAGAGCAGCGTTTCTACCGCCGCCGACCCGCTGGCAGGCGTCCATTTTCCGGTGGCGATAAGCTCGTCCCGGACCGGCAATCCGGCCTGCTCCAGCGCTTCGCGGTAGCCAGACAGGCGCTCTCTCGCCGTGGGGGAGTCGAGGACGCCGGTGATAAAGGCGATATCCCGGTGGCCCTGGTCAATCAGGTAGCGAGTGGCCTTGAAGCTGGAGCCTTTGTGATCGCAGCAAATGCAGTGGCTCTGGTGTTTACGCAGCTTGCGGTTCATCACCATGATCGGCTGCTTATGCTGCTCAATCAGCGCATCCATCTCATCCACGCTTAAAAAACGCGGGTAAATGATCACCGCGTCGCAGTGCAAATCGAGCAGAAACTGCACGGCAGCCTGCTCTTCCTGGGCGCTGTGTTTGCCGTCGACCAGAATCAGCTGACGCCCGCTGGCTTCGAGCTTTAGCGCAGCCTGGGAAAGCAGTTCGCTAAAATAGTTCCCGCTGTACAACGTGTTGGTCACCACCAGGCCGATGTAGCCTGATTTGCTGGTCGCAAGATTGCGTGCCAGCAGATTAGGGCGATATCCCGTTTCCTGAATGGCCTGGTACACCTGCGTTTTAGTGGCCTCGCTCACGTAGCCCTTGCCCGACAACACGCGCGAAACGGTCGCCTTTGATACGCCTGCTTTTTTCGCCACTTCCTGCATCGTCGACATAAAGGCTTCTCGTAAGTTCGTCATTTCTGACCATTTTACACTTTTCGCGGCCAGGGCGCAGCGCAGCCTGTATTTCGATGTAAATCACAAAAATCGATCTCAATAAAAATAATCATTGTGATCTAATTTTCAACTACACATGATTATGTGGAACCGGTTACCTACAAAATCATAACAAGAGAGTTTCACCTCATGGCTAACAAGTACGAGGCAGTATCCCGACAGATTGTTGAGGCTTTAGGCGGCGCGGAAAACGTGGTGGCGGTAACCCATTGCATGACGCGGCTGCGCTTTGTATTACAGGACGATGCAAGGGTGGACAGCGCCCGGCTGAAGGCCATTTCCGGCGTGCTGGGCGTGGTGAAAAACGACCAGCAATGTCAGGTCATCATCGGCAACACGGTATCTCAGGCCTACGCTGAAGTGCTGAAACATCTCCCCGAAGGAGCTGGCGACAGGCCGCAGGCGGCAAAGGGAAAACTGACCCTGAAACGCATCGGCGCGGGCATCCTGGATGCGCTGATTGGCACCATGTCGCCGCTTATCCCGGCGATTATCGGCGGCTCAATGGTGAAGCTGCTGGCGATGATCCTCGCGATGACCGGGTTATTTGAAACGACCTCTTCGACACTGATTATTCTTAACCTCATCGGTGACGGCGCTTTCTTCTTCCTGCCGGTGATGGTGGCGGCTTCTGCCGCCGTGAAATTTAAAACCAACATGTCGCTGGCGATTGCCATCGCCGGGGTGCTGGTGCATCCGGCCTTTATTGACCTGATGGCCAAAGCGGCCCAGGGGCAGACGGTTGATTTTATGGGCGTGCCCGTCACTGCCGTGAAATACACCTATACCGTGATCCCCGCGCTGGTGATGACCTGGCTGCTGTCGTACATCGAAAAAGGCGTGGATCGTATTACGCCAGCGGTGACCAAAAACTTCCTCAAGCCGATGCTGATCGTGCTGATTTCCGCGCCGATAGCGATTTTGCTGATTGGACCGATGGGGATCTGGATTGGCAGCGGGATCTCTTCGCTGGTGTACACCGTTCACGGTTATCTGGGCTGGCTGTCCGTCGCCATCATGGGGGCTATCTGGCCGCTGCTGGTGATGACGGGCATGCACCGCGTCTTCACGCCGACGATTATCCAGACCATTGCCGAAACAGGCAAAGAAGGCATGGTTATGCCGTCTGAAATTGGCGCTAACCTGTCCCTCGGCGGGTCGTCTTTGGCCGTAGCCTGGCGGACGAAAAACCCTGAACTGCGTCAGACTGCGCTTGCTGCTGCGGCATCGGCAATCGTGGCCGGCATTTCAGAGCCTGCGCTTTACGGCGTCGCGGTGCGGCTGAAACGCCCGCTGATTGCCTGCCTTATCAGCGGTTTTATTTGCGGGGCCGTCGCCGGTATCGGCGGCCTGGCCAGCCATTCTATGGCCTCGCCGGGGCTATTCACCAGCGTGCAGTTCTTCGATCCCGCCAACCCGATGAGTATCGTTTGGGTGGGGGCGGTAATGATTCTGGCCGTGGTGCTGTCGTTTATTACTACGCTTATTCTCGGCTTTGAAGATATTCCAGTGGAGGAAGTGAAAGCCAAAGAGCAGGACAGCAGCACGGCATTTGTACGACCAGATAATGCAGTAAAAACACTTTAAGCAGAGGTAAGCATGGCTGAGACAGTTTTTCCAAAAGGATTTTTGTGGGGCGGCGCTATTGCGGCTAATCAGGCAGAAGGCGCGTATGAGGCGGGCGGTAAGGGGCTGAGTACCGTCGATATGATCCCCCATGGCGACAACCGCCTTGGGGTAAAGCTTGGGGTGGAAAAGCGGTTTGCGCTGCGCGACGATGAATTTTATCCGAGTCACGAGGCCATAGATTTTTACCATCGCTATAAAGACGACATCGCGCTGCTGGCAGAAATGGGCTTCACCGTGTTCCGAACCTCCATCGCGTGGAGCCGACTATTTCCCAAAGGGGATGAAACGACGCCGAACCCGGAAGGGATCGCGTTCTACCGCGACCTGTTTGCCGAGTGCAAGAAATACAACATCGAACCGCTGGTGACGCTGTGTCACTTCGATGTGCCGATGTACCTGGTGCAGGAATACGGCTCATGGCGCAACCGTAAAATGGTGGAGTTTTTCAGCCGCTACGCGCGCACCTGCTTTGAGGCGTTCGACGGCCTGGTGAAATACTGGCTGACCTTCAATGAAATTAACATCATGCTGCACAGCCCTTTCTCCGGTGCGGGACTGGTCTTTGAAGCAGGAGATAATAAAGAGCAGGTGATGTACCAGGCCGCGCACCACGAGCTGGTGGCCAGCGCGCTGGTCACTAAAATCGCCCATCAGGTTAACCCGGTAAATCAGGTTGGTTGCATGCTGGCGGGGGGGAACTTCTACCCATACAGCTGCAAGCCGGAGGACGTTTGGGCGGCGCTCGAGAAAGACCGCGAGAATCTGTTCTTTATTGACGTGCAGGCGCGCGGCGCTTATCCCGCTTACGCGGCACGAATGTTCCGTGAGAAAGGGATTGAGATTGTCACCGAGCATGGCGACGACGAGATCCTGAAGAACACCGTGGATTTTGTCTCCTTCAGCTATTACGCCTCGCGCTGTGCTTCGGCAGACATGAACGGGGGGAATACCAACCCGGCTAACATCATTAAATCGCTCAAGAACCCGCACATTACTTTCAGCCAGTGGGGCTGGGGCATCGACCCGCTCGGGCTGCGCATCACGATGAACATGATGTACGACCGCTATCAGAAACCGCTGTTCCTGGTGGAGAACGGGCTGGGCGCGAAGGACGAAATGAACGCCGACGGGGAAATCAACGATGACTACCGTATCAGCTATCTGCGGGAACACATTAAAGCCATGGGCGAGGCGATTGAGGACGGTATTCCGGTTATAGGCTACACCTCGTGGGGCTGCATTGACCTGGTGTCAGCGTCAACCGGGGAGATGAGCAAACGCTACGGCTTTGTGTATGTCGATCGTGATGATGAAGGGCAGGGAACGCTGGCGCGCACGCCGAAGAAGTCGTTCTACTGGTATAAGAAGGTGATTGCCAGTAACGGCGGGGATCTGGCGTAATTTTCCCCTCACCCCGGCCCTCTCCCCAGAGGGGCGAGGGAGAAAAAACTCCCCGGAAGATGAGGGGAAAAACACTGCTTTATTCCCTCTCCCTGTTAGGGAGAGGGTTAGGGTGAGGGTCGTTATCAGAACGCCATCGAAGCCTGTACGAAGTAGGTACGCGGCTCACCTACGTATTTCCCAGAGTTATTGTCATTCGAACGCGTGTAATAACGCTGATCGAACAGGTTTTTAATCCCGGCACCCAGCTTCAGGTGAGACAGCGACGGCCCAAAGTCGTACTCGCCTCGCATATTCCACACCATATAGCCTGCGATATTACCAAACTGCCCATCCGCGCTTTCGTCGGTGATGTAGTTCGGCCCGGTACCCGGAGAGCTCTGTTTAGACTGTGCAAAACTGTCCAGATTCCATACCCAGTTACCGGTCGCGTAGCGGGTGCCCATGGTGTACACCTGGCGAGAGTAGAACGGCAGATCTTTCCCGGCGAAGTCCCCTTTGTCACTGGTGGCTTTGGTGTAGGTGTACGTGGTGTAAACGCTCACGCCGTCCAGTGCGCGGTCGACTTCGCTTAGATCGTAATTTAGCGCCAGTTCAAGGCCCTGGTGTTTGGTTGCACCGAGGTTCGTCCAGCCCACAATGTTGTTGATGTACTGCAGCTGATCGTCGAAGTCGATGTAGAACAGCGTCGCTTCAGCCTTCAGCGCGGTGTCGTCATAACGGGTACCGAACTCATAGGTATGCGCTTTTTCCGGGGTCAGGCCGGCTGCCGGCTGATTGCCGCTGCCGCCGCGGGTGAGCTGGAAGTACTGCATACTGCCGAAGGAGGTGCTGGCGTTGGCGAACAGTTTCCAGGCATCAGACATATGGTACATCACGCTGATAGAAGGCAGCGGCTGGCTGTAGGTCTTCTCGCGATCGATGTTCTGGAAGGAGTCGCTGGTGTGCGTTTTGATGCTTTCATAGCGTAGACCCGGCGTAATCGTCCAGTCGCTGACGTTGATGGCATCATCAATATAGAAAGCGTTCGCTGCAGTACCGCCCGAGCTGTGCTGGTAGTACTCGGTCATGTCCGGTTTGGTGAAGGTTGTCGCAGGATCATACGCTTTTGGCGTGCGGTAACCTTTCTCGTCCGACGTTTCGTTCAGGTAGCGGTAGCCCAGGGTGACTTCATGAGACATATCCCAGAAGCGGAACAGCTGAGAATAGGTTGGCTCAATCGCCCAGGTGGAGTAGTTGCGAGGCGCTGAGTTCAGGGTACGTTTGTTGCCCTTGAAATACTCCAGATCGCTGCTGCGGTAGCTGTCGGTGAAGTAGGTCAGGACTTCCAGCTTTTTATCGTCTTCTGTGTGCTTATATTTGAAGGACATGTCCTTGCGGCGGCCTTCAAAGCTGTCCCAGCGGCGGTCCGACTGGAACGGATCTTTTGCATACTGTGCGGTCGTCAGGCCGCCTGGCATACCTGACTGGGCTTCGTAATAGTGGAAGTTAGCCTGCAGCTCATCGCGATCGGTGAAGTTGTACTTGGTCTTCAGCATGAAATCGTCGATGTCGGTATTGTCGTTGCTTTCACGGTAGCCCTGGCCGTGCAGGCCGGAGTAGAGCAGTTCTGCACCAAAGCCGTTATCCGCCGTGCCGCCCACGGACGCGCTGGTCAGCGTTTTCAGGCCACCGTGGCTGGCGCCCTGGGTCTGGGCGCTGACGGTGCCGCCAAACTCTTTCGGAATGTCGCGAGTAACAAAGTTAATCACGCCGCCAACGTTTTGCGGCCCATAACGCACTGCGCCGCCGCCTCGAACCACGTCCACGGACTGAATGTTGCCCATGCCCAGCGGCGCCATGGAAAGCTGTGGCTGGCCGTAAGGGGCAACCGCGAGCGGCACGCCGTCCATCAGGATGGTTGAACGTGGGGACAGGCGAGAAGTCAGGCCGCGCACGCCAACGTTAAGGGAAATGTCGCTGCCGCCGGTGCCGTTGCTGTCACGCACCTGCACGCCCGGAATGCCTTTTAGCGCATCGGCTAGTGTCTCTGAACCTTGCTCACGAAGCTGCTGATCGGTCACGATCGAGCGCGCGCCAGGGTGGTTAAGCAGCACGGTGCTGGTGTCCGGATTATCCAGCCAGTTGCCGACGACGGTAATATCGTCAGCTTTTTTATCTGCGGGAGTTTTATCTGTTTGAGTGTTATCTGCGGCGAGCGCTGGCAGCGCAAATGCTATAGCGCTTGCCAGGAGAGAGACACGAAAAAGGGGGCGCATCATCATTCCTATAGAATTATGGGTTTGTCGTTATGAGTTTTTTTGGAAATGACAATCTTAATGATAATTATTTTCAAGTAAATAGTTTTGTTGCGGAATAATTCGGGATAAGGCGAAAAGTAAGCAAAAAAAAGCCGAGCAATGGATTTAGCGCTCGGCGATATAAATGACCGGGCTATTGCGTTAGCCCGGCCCGTTTTTACTTTATGGGGTAACCCAGAACACGCCGCTGTAATCCAGCGCGGTGAACTGCTTGTGAGCTTGCTCGATGTCGGCCTGTGGATCGATGTCTTTGAACAAATCCGGGTGCAGGAACTTAGCGATGGTTTCCACCGCAATATAGTTCAGCGGAGAGTCGTAGAATTGATGGTAAATCGCCATCACGCGCTTCTCTTTCACCGCCGTGAGCACGTTAATGCCGGTCCTGTTCATCAGCCCTTTGAGCTTCTGTTCGGCCACGGCTTTATCGGCCATATAGCCCAGCGGCACGGCTTTTGGCGAACGGTTGCCGCGGTTCCAGTCGGCGCCGGTCATCAGGTAAAAGTCCGGGTTGCTGGTGATCACCTGCTCGGTATTCACCTGGCCGCTCATTTCCGGGAACAGCTTGCTGCCAATATTGTTGCCACCGGCGGTATCAATAAACTGGCCGTAGCTGCCCTTGCCGAAAGTCTGGCAACATTCGTCGCCGCGAATGCCCGCCGCGCGTTCAATAAACACGCTCGGGCGCTGCTCAGGTTTCAGCGTAGCTACGCGCTCGCGCACCAGGTTCATCCGCTGCTGGTAGTGCTGAATAAAGGCGTCGGCGTTTTGCTGTTCATCAAATACTTTACCCAGCAGTTCGATACTAGGCAGAGTGTTGGTCAGCGGCTGCTGGCGGAAGTCGATAATCAGCACCGGAATGCCTACTTTTTCCAGCTGGCTCAGCACGCCGCTGTTTTTCAGCTTGGCCAGCACGCCGATGTCAAAAATGATCAGATCCGGCTGTAAGGTAACCGCTTTTTCGACGCTGAAATCCGTGTAGTACGGGTTTTCAAACATCGTGATTTTGCTTACCTGCGGGAATTTTCGCGCATAGGCGTCTGCCAGATCGGGCGCTTTGGTCTTCAGCGAGTCATCCCAGGCAATGATGTTTTCCAGCGGATCCTTCGGGTGAATAATATTCAGCGCCAGCAGGGCTCGCGCATCGGCCAGCATCACGCGCTTTGCCGGATGGGGCAGCGTCACTTCCCGGCCTGCTACGTCGGTAACAACAATCGGTGCGGCCTGGGCTGCGAAGCTCAACAAGGCAACGGCGGCAAGCAGCCAGCGAGCTTTGGCGGTTAACACTGTGAACATGGATGACCTTCAGAACGGGAAAATTTTGGAAGGGAATGATAATCGATCTCATAGCGTTTGGAATGGGGACGCCGGAATTTTTCTGGTTACGAAAGGTGCCAGGGCAAGGCTGACGGGAACCTACGGGCTACCAGAGTCACTCAAGGGTTTGGCTATAGCGCGGCGTTGTACCGCAGAGGAGAGTCCATCGTGTATACCGTTTCAAACAATGCAGCTCAGGGGCGGCACTTGCATACGTCTAATGTACAGACACCGGCTACGGCGTTTCAGGATGTGCCATCGCTGGGGCAGAAAATCGGCGCGGGGAGTCAAAAAGATGTCTTTCATTCACGGCAGGATCCGCGCAAGTGCGTATGCCTGTTCAGACCCGGCACCACCGGCACAATTTCGGCGGAACAGTACGCTTTGAAAGAGCTTGAAACCACCAAACAGCTCAAGCATCTCGGCTTCCCCGTGGTGGATGCCCATGCCCTGGTCAAACATGGCGGCAGCGTCGGCGTGGAGAAAGACTATATCCACAACGCTTTTGATTCCGAAGATATCGTAAATAATAAGAAAAGCCTGCCGGATGATAAGAAATTCAATCAAAATGTCCTGGCCGACTGTAACGCCATTATTAACAAGCTGAAAAATCATGAATTGCACATCGACGATCTGCAATTCTTAGTCGACAGCCATGGCCGCGTGCTGATTAACGATCCGCGCGATGTGATTCGCTCCTCGCCGGAGAAAAGCATCAGTAAAGTCAACGAGCTGCGGGCTCATGCTTTAAATAACCTGCTGGATATTGATAGCGACTAGCAGTGGGATTAATGGGAGGGATAGCCGTGCTACGAGTAATGCTGGTGACGCCAGGGCATGAAGGCTTTGCTGCGCTCAAAGCGCAAAGCCTCGGGGAACACTTCAATATGCTTCGCCGGCTCGAAGCCAACTGGCTTAGCGGAGATAACCGTTTTAACGCCCCCGGAGAAAAACTGCTGGGTATCTTTGCCGACGAAGAACTGGTCGGCATTGGCGGGCTTAATCGCGACCCGTTTTCAGAGGATAAGCGCGCGGGACGCATTCGACACCTGTACCTTAGCCCGGCCTGGCGGGGGAAAGGGATAGGGCAGCAACTGCTGCAGGCCTTACTTTCTGGCGGGCATGGGTGGTTCGATTTTTACAATACTCATGCCCCCGAACACGCGTTTCGTTTTTATGAGGCCGCCGGGTTTCAGGCCGTTTCCGGTGAGGAGAGGGTGACTCACCGGTTGTTTATTCGCTGCCAGATTTAGGTAAGCCGGCGGCCAGTTTGGCCGGGCAGAGGTTTTTAAGCCGTTCAATCAGCCAGCGTCCGGCCGGGCCGGGCGGGGAGGCAATCGGGTAGACGCCAAACATCGGCAGCGCGAGCCCGCCCGGCGGAACATCCTCAATGTCCAGCCGCACCAGCCGCCCCTCGCGAATATCTCGTTCGACAACGTGTGACGGCATACTGCCCCAGCCGAGGCCATCGAGCAAAAAGGCGTGTTTGGCCAGCAGATCGCCCAGCCGCCAGGTGGAAGGCGACATCACGCCAAACTCTTTCCCTTTGGAAAGCTCCGAGCGGTCGGTCAGTACCAGCTGAACGTGTTTGGTCAGCTCAGCTTTGGGCACCATGCCTTCGAACTGCGCCAGTGGGTGATCGGGCGCGGCTACCATTACCAGCGAAACGCCGGTCAGACGCTCCCCGGTCAGCGAGGCCGGCATATCCGGCAGTGAGCCAAGAATACCAATCCCCGCGCTGCCGTTAAGCACCGGTTTGTAGCCACCGCCCAGCGCTTCAACAAACAGGCGCAGAGGTGTGCCGGGGAACTGTTCGCGGAAGGCTTTGGCCGCCGAAGTCATCGCCTCCAGCGGGAAGAAAACGTCCACCACCACCGAGAGTTCAGATTCCAGCCCCGACGACATACCGCGTGCTCGCGCCTTCATAAAATCAACACCAGAGACAATGCCGCGGGCATCGGCCAGCAGCACTTCTCCCTCGGGCGTGAGCTTCGGATAGCGGCCTGAGCGGTCGAACAGCTGTACGCCAATCTGGGCTTCCAGCCCTTTAATCAAATCGCTGATCACCGACTGGGCGCGGTACATCTTGCGGGCGGCCGCAGAGAAGCTGCCTTCGTCGACGGCGGCAATAAACGTGCGAAGTTGGTCCAGCGAAATACCGTCCAGCATTGTGGTTCCTGCCTGGCAGTGAAGGGGTGAAGCGCAATATAGCCCTTCGGCATGGGTTTGTCATTGGCGATGATGTATCGGGAATGACGATGGATTGCATCGAAATATAACGGCTATTCGGGTGAGAAAGGCGGTGGCATAGTGGCTGCCATGTTCAGCGAATCTTAAAGATTGAGCACACCTATGTTAACGGCTCTAAAAAAACTCTTAACGCGCTTATCCACTAAACCAGGCTCCATTTCAGAGGCTAAAACGATGTCGACTATCCTGCATATTGATACCAGTGTTCTGGGCGGTTATTCCGTCAGCCGCCAGCTTTCGGCGGAGATTGTTGCCCGCCAGAAAACGCTGCACCCCGGTGCCACCGTGATTTACCGCGACCTGGTGCAGTCCCCGGCTCAGCACCTGTCCGACAAGCACATTGCCGCTTTCCAGGGCGCGGAAGTGACCGACGCTGAGCTGGGTGCAGATCTCGCGGCCGGTGGGGCGTTTATTGACGACCTGTTCGCCGCAGACGTGATTGTCATTGGCGTGCCGATGTACAACTTTTCTATTCCATCCCAGCTTAAGGCGTGGATCGACCGCGTTTGTGTGGCTGGACGCACCTTCCAGTACGGCGCCAACGGCCCGGAAGGCCTGCTGCCAAAAGGCAAAAAAGTGTTTATCGCGTCTTCTCGCGGCGGCCAGTACACCGGCGACAGCCCGGCGGCATTCCTGGAACATCAGGAGTCCTATTTGAAAGCGGTACTGGGCTTCATTGGCCTGACCGATGTGACCATTATTCGCGCAGAAAACCTGAGCCGTGGCGACGAAGCGAAAAGCGCCGCACTCGCCGATGCGAAAAACCAGATTGCGTCACTGGCCTGATTACGGATAACGGATAACGAGCCCTGGCTATTACTGCAAAGGCTCGTTTATTTCGCGGAGGTGAACTAAAACGCCCGCCAGATAAGCACGGCAATCCCGCCAAACAGGATCCATTTCACGATGTAATACACCGTTTTATTCCAGCTTTTTAACTTCTTGCCGACGATACGAATCTGATAGATGTAGCGGAAAGCGCGGTTGATCCCACCGATGCGGTCGTTTTCATCGTTAGGTGCCGACGCGGCGCTCATCAGGTTGCGCCCCAGCCAGTGGTTAACCGCCTGAGCCCAGCGGTAGCGCATCGGTCTTTCCACGTCGCAGAACAGAATCAGGCGATTTTCGCCGCTGGTATTTTCCGCGTAGTGAATATAGGTTTCATCGAACAGCACGCCTTCACCGTCCCGCCAGCTATAGCGCTTCCCGTCCACTTCAATAAAGCAGCGATCGTCATTCGGGGTCGCAAGCCCCAGGTGAAAACGCAGCGAACCGGCGTAGGGATCCCGGTGCCTCGGCAGGCGGCTGCCGTCGGGCAGGGTGGCGAACATCGCAGCTTTGATGGAAGGAATGGTGCGCAGTAGTTCGGTGGTTTTCGGGCACAGTATGCTGGCCGACGGGTGGGCGTTTTCATACCATTTCAGGTAAAAGCGCTTCCAGCCTGTTTTAAAGAAGGAGTTGAAACCGGCGTCGTTAAATTTATCCGCGGCTTTTATCTGCTCCATTTGTTGCAGATGCATACCTTCGTCGCGAATCACTTCCCAGTTTTCCCGCAGCGTTGTCAGCTCGGGAAAGGTTTCCGGCGTCAAATAGGGCGTATTTGGCACCCTGGAGAAAAGATACATAAAACCGTTAAGCGGGGCGGTAAACGTGGAATGGTCCGACAGCTGCCGCCAGAAACGAAAGCGAATCTTGCCGCGGTAATGTACATAGACCACTGAAATAATAATGATGAGTAAAATAATATATTTCATATTGTTATCTGACCACTGTGTTTTTTTTGCTCATTCCCTGCCGGGCCAAAGCCCCGACTGCCAAAAATGCGCCTTTGAAAAGACGCTGAAATAGAGCTTAGCAGTGGTTTTAGCGAAGTAAATGTTGCCTGGGAAAACTTACCAGCCTACAGATAACCCCGCGCCGTAACCCACGTTGTTTTCTGTATCGTCACTGACGGTGGCTTTCACAACAACAGCATTTCCGATACGTGTAGAGGCGCCCACGGCTAAAGCATTTTCACCTTCATAGCCGCCAATCCCTGCCCCTATAGCCACGGTTTGATTATTCATCACCTGCGGTATATTGCTCATTGCCATCGCGCCAGAGATACCCGCGTTGGCCTCTTTTTGATTATTGTTAACTTCGTCTTTTAATGCAGAAAATGCATTATTTAATTTGTCTATCGATTGGCTGTTGGCCTGAATCAGGCGGGTATTATTTTCTGCATGTTCCGTATTTAAAGAAATATTGTTAGCGTTAGTGGATACGCGTGCCTGCGTTACCGTATCAAGTTTCGTTTCGGTGGTCGTCAGGACATTTGTGCCACTAATACCGTTGGTCCCATTTTTACCATCCACACCGTTTTTTACCTGAGACTGGACATATTCGATCATCGCTTTATCTTTGGCTGCCTGGCGGTCGGCATCCGTCGCCGTGCTGTCCAGGTGTGAACTCTTGTCTATTGCGGGCGATACTACCGGAGAGGTAGTCGTTGTCGTTGATGGGGTAAGCGTGCTGGCGACGATAGTGTGAGGGGCATCGAGATGTGGAGTAACTGGCTCTGAATGGCCGCCATCCAGATGTGGCGTAGTGGTAATCTTACCTACAAAATCGCTTGTGTAATTTGTATTATGGGCGTGGTCATAATCTCGTATAGCCTGCTGTTGTGTGGCATCCATATTTTCAAAACTGACGTTAGCTTCTTCCCACGTAATGGATTTTTTCACCATATTGTTATAGAAGTCACTCACCGTATCAGCTCTGGCAGAAGCCGAAAGCACTAAAACACCTAACACTACAGCTAATGATTGACTAACGTTAACGAATTTCATTTTTCTCTCGCCATAAATAATTAATCTAAACGCGGCAGTACGTTATTTAGCGCACTGATAACGGCGATGAACTATCCCGAAATGTGATCATTCGGTCTTTGATCTAAATCATAAGAAAATTCTTAGTTGAGAGCGTTTGAAAGCGATAAAACAGGCCGTTCACATTCCCCCTTTGTGCTGGTGCCAGGTCGCTCACACGGCTGTTACAATCGGGGCGGAAGGCTTACGTTTGAAAGTCCAGTTATGTGTGGTGTCGTGTAATGAAAAAATAGAAAAGGGCAGTTAAATTCGACGAGAGAATTTCTTCACTAAGTCGCCCTAAATGAAGTCAGTGTCAACCCAGCCGCCACCTGCAATCCGCAAAGCACCGCTTTTGCCGTTTACAAGACTTCCCGCTGGCATTACCATCCTCTGCATGGATTAATGACCTGCATTAATCGCAACATATTGCTGTAAATGACTCGGGGTGCCCTTCTTTGTGAAGGCTGAGAAATACCCGTACCACCTGATCTGGATAATGCCAGCGTAGGGAAGTCAGATGCCTGTCCGGCGTCCCTTCTTTCACGCCGGACAGGAGCCTTACCGTTATGCAACCTGACCTGCTACCCGGCGCAACCGCCGCCTCTGTTTTACACCACCTCCGTCAGCATTCGCCGCTGGTTCACTGCATGACCAATGACGTAGTGCAAACCTTTACCGCTAACGTGCTGCTGGCGCTTGGGGCTGCCCCGGCGATGGTGATTGAAGCCGAAGAAGCGGCACAATTTAGCGGGCTTGCCAGCGCGCTGCTGATCAACATTGGCACCCTGACTTCAGAACGCGCGACGGCGATGCTGGCTGCTATTCACGCCGCCAATAGCGCCGAAACGCCGTGGGCACTAGACCCGGTCGCCGTGGGTGGTTTGGCTTTCCGCACGCGCTTCGCTCGCGAAATTATTCAACTGAAACCAGCCGCCATTCGCGGTAATGCGTCTGAAATCATGGCGTTGGCAGGGGAGCAGGCCGGAGGCCGTGGCGTAGACAGCACCGATGATGCACTTTCGGCGATCCCGGCGGCGCAAAAGCTGGCGCGCGAAACCGGTGCAGTGGTTGCCGTAACCGGAGAAACTGATTACGTCACCGATGGCGAACGAACGTTTGCCGTGACCGGCGGGGGAGAACTCATGACGCGTGTGGTCGGCACCGGCTGCGCGCTTTCCGCCGTGGTTGCTGCGTGCTGTGCTTTACCGGGAGACAGGCTGGACAATGTCGCCAGCGCCTGCCGCTTTATGTCGCTTGCCGGCGAGCAGGCCATCGCCGCCAGCCGTGGGCCGGGCAGTTTTACCCCAGCCTTCCTCGACGCCCTTTATCTGCTGAATGCGGAGGGGCTGGCATGAAACGCATCAACGCATTAACTATTGCCGGAACCGATCCAAGCGGTGGGGCGGGGATCCAGGCCGATCTGAAAACTTTCTCCGCGCTCGGCGCTTACGGCACAAGCGTGATCACTGCGCTGGTGGCGCAGAATACCCGTGGCGTGCAGTCCGTTTACCGTATTGAGCCTGAGTTTGTGGCGGCGCAGTTAGATTCTGTCTTGAGCGACGTGCGAATAGACACCACAAAAATTGGCATGCTGGCAGAGGCCGATATCGTTGAAGCCGTCGCAGAGCGACTGGCGTTCTATAAGGCACCAAACGTGGTGCTGGATACGGTGATGCTGGCGAAAAGCGGCGATCCGCTGCTGGCCCCGTCGGCGGTGGAAAGCTTACGTCGGAAGCTATTGCCGCATGTCGCGCTGATCACCCCCAATCTCCCGGAAGCGGCAGCGTTGCTGGATGCGCCCCACGCGCGCAGTGAAAAAGAGATGCGCGAACAGGGTGAAGCGCTGCTGGCAATGGGCTGCGAGGCTGTGCTGATGAAAGGCGGGCACCTCGACGACGCAGAAAGCCCGGACTGGCTATTTACTCGCCACGATGTCCAGCGCTTTACCGCGCCGCGCGTGCAAACAAAAAACACCCACGGCACTGGCTGTACTTTATCTGCCGCGCTGGCTGCGCTCCGCCCCCGCCATGACGACTGGGCGCAAACCGTGGCTGCCGCAAAAATCTGGTTGTCGAAGGCGCTGGCTCAGGCGGATTCGCTAGAGGTCGGGCACGGTATCGGCCCGGTACATCATTTTCACGAATGGTGGTAACTGTCGGTTAAGAGAGAAGTTTTTAGCCAGCGTAATACCAGTGGTACTATACTGGCTTCATCTTCCCTGCCGGACAATTGCGTACCATGGAACAGGCTCATCACCAGTTAGTTGAACAGCTCAAACAGCGCTTTGCCGCCCCGGATAACGCTCCTCTATACCTCAAGTTTGTCGAAACGGTGAAAAACGCCGTGCGCGCGGGCCTGTTGCCGCAGGGCAATATCCTGCCGGGGGAACGCGATCTCAGTCAGCTTACGGGAGTGTCACGCATTACCGTGCGCAAGGCGATGCAGGCGCTGGAAGATGACGGCGTGGTGACGCGTTCGCGCGGCTACGGAACGCAAATTAATGCGACGTTTGAGTATTCGCTGAAAGAGGCCAGGGGCTTTTCGCAGCAGGTTGTGCTCCGGGGTAAAAAGCCAAATACGCTGTGGGTGAACAAACGCGTGGTGAAATGCCCGGCAGACGTGGCTGAACAGCTCGCGATCCCGGCTGAAAGCGAGGTTTTTCTGCTCAAGCGCATTCGCTACGTGGATGAAGATGCGGTGTCTATCGAAGAGTCTTACGTGCCGACCGGGCTGATTGCCGACCCGGATGAGATTGGCGTTTCGCTGTACGACTACTTCCGCAGCCAGAACATTATTCCGCAGCGCACCCGCAGCCGGGTCAGCGCCAGAATGCCGGACAGTGAATTCCAGTCACACATCAAACTGGAAACGCCGGTGCCGGTTTTGGTCATCAAACAGGTAGCGTTCGACCCGCACAACCGGCCCATCGAGTACAGCATCAGCCATTGCCGCAGCGACTTATACGTTTTCGTCTGCGAGGAGTAAGGTTTGCTCGAGCTGCGCGAGTTTTGGCGCGCAGTCCCCGCCCCGGTGGCCGACCACGTAGCTGGCTACCGCATTCCCGAGGCTGACTGCTTCTTCCAGGCTCCAGCCTGCCGCCAGGCCCGCAATTGTGCCGCCCGCGTGGCTGTCGCCCGCGCCAATGGTATCCACGACGGTAGTCGGGAAGGGCGCAGCGATCCCCATGTTATCGTCGGCCGCAAACCACGCGCCGTCCTTATCTAAACGAACGATCAGCGGGCTGCCGTAGCGGGTGAGCCATGCACGGCAAATCGCTTCAATATTTTCCGCTTCCACGCCAAGCCATTCGGCAACAATCGCCGCTTCCTGACGGTTGAGCGAAACAATCGGTTTGCAGGCCATAATCCGCGCCAGCAGCGGCTTCGGGATATCCGCGATACGCGGGCCAAAGTCGATGAATGGGGTAATTGCCCGCAGCGACTCCAGCCAGCTAACGAGCAGTTCCGCACACGGCCCGGCAAGCTGGTAGCCAGAGAGCGACAGCAGGCTATCTGGCGGGATGGTCAGGCCGTCAAGCCAGGCCTGATTCCACTGATGCTCGACGCCGCGAAACGACATAAAGGTGCGTTCGCCGTCGGGTTCGACCAGCGCCAGGCACCAGCCGTTATCTCCCGTATCGGTGTGGATCTCGCTGCGGATGTGCTGTTTTTCCAGGCTGTTGCGAATAATGTCGGCCCAGGTGCCCTGGCCAATTGGCAGCGCGTTCTGCGAGTCAATGCCGAGGCGCGAAAGCGTGATGGCGATGTTCAGCGCGCAGCCGCCAATGTTCACGCCCTGCTGATGCAGTTCGATATCGCAGCCGCGCCACGGTAGGGCGTAGGCGTCGGCGATGACGTCAATCACCGCCGAACCGAGCACGCAAACCGGGCGCTGAGCCTGCAGCTGGGGCAGTTTGCTCAGCAGTTCATTTGGCTTCATGGCTGGCCTCTCTTTGCTGGCGATAGGTCATAAAGATGCGGCTGTAGCGCGTGAAGTCGAGCTGGTTCTCTTCATCCAGCTCCTGTTTCAGCGCCGGGGCGATGCTTTCCACGCCGTTCAGCGCGCCGCAGATAGCGGTAGCCATGGCGCCGATGGTGTCGGTATCTCCGCCGAGATTGGCGCACAGGATGGCGCAGCGGTTAGGGTCGGTTTTTGCCAGTTCGACCATCGCAATCGCCGCCGGTACTGACTCAACGGTGCTGGTACCGGTGCCGACCAACTGGTAAATCTCTTCCATGGCGGATTCGGTGCCGCGCGCTTTTCTTGCCACGCTCAGCGCTAATTCCAGACGTGCCGCGAGGGACGCGCTAAATGTCGTGATGCGTTTTTCCTGCGCGTGGCGGGCGATGGATGGCAGCTCATCGCAAATTGTGGCCCAGCTTGTACCGTCAATAGCACGGGAAATGGCCCAGGCAATAACGACCGCCCCGGCAATGGCCAGATCTGATTTGTGCGTCGGGCTCGAAGCTAACGCGACCTCATCCACAAACTCATCTAGACTGGCCGTGGGCAGCAGGCAGCCAAGCGGGGAGGCACGCATCGCGGCCCCGTTGGTTACGCCGTTGTTTTCCAGCTCGCTTACTGGCGTGCCTTGTTTAATCGCATTCAGGGCTATTTTCGACGTCGGGCCGAGCACGTTTTTGTTAAACGCGTCGAACCCTTCTGCCCACGCCAGAATATGGCGGCCAATGGCGTCCGGGTTGATAGCCCCGTGGTGCTCGATGATGGCGTCCGCCAGCGCCAGCGCCATTGAGGTGTCATCGGTAAACTTAGCGCGGGTAAAATAACAGGCGGCGTTGTTTTCTGCCGGACCCGGCAGGAACTTGTCTATCCAGCCGAAGTGGGCCTTCACCCGCGAGCGCGGCCACAGTTCGGACGGCATCCCCATCGCATCACCTAACATCTGGCCGTAAAAGGCTCCCAGAATACGATTTTCCATTGTTACGCTTCCTTAAATACTTTTTCAGATTCATCACCGGCAACGGCGATGGCAGCAATCTCTTTGTCCGACTCGCGGAAGAAGACCATGAACAGCACGGCGATGACGGCAATCATTATTGCGCCAAAGCCCCACATCCCCGCCCAGTTAAAGGTCTGACCGTTCACCGGTGAGGAGTAAGCAAACATTTTTTCCATCATTTTGCCGCCGAGGCTGTAGCCCAGCAGGCTGCCGAAGCCCTGGCAGCAAAGGGTGATCAGCCCCTGCGCCGCGGTGCGCATGTACACCGGGGATTTCTTGTCTACGTAAATGTAGGCGGTGACGTAGTAGAAGTCGTAGCTCACGCCGTGCAGCAAAATGCCGAGGAACAGCAGGCCGTAAGTGAACAGGTGCGACGCGTCGCCGTACACAAAGAAGCCGTAGCGGATGGCGGCGGTGATCAGGCCCAGCAGCAGAACCTTTTTAATACCAAAGCGCTTAGTGAAGAAAGGCAGCGCCAGCATAAAGAAGATTTCCGAGAACTGGCCAAGCGTCATCCAGCCCGTGGCGTTGTGCATCCCGACTTCGGTTAGATAGCCGTTGGCGAAGATGTAGTAGAACGCCAGCGGCATCGCAAACAGGAAGGAACAGAAGAAGAAGACCAGGAAGTTTTTATCCTTCAGCAGCACCAGCGCGTCCAGGCCCAGCATCACTTTCAGGCTGAGCTTGCCGGTGCTTTTCGGCGGCGTGTTCGGCAGGAACAACGCGAATACGCCTAACATAACCGAGCTGATGGCGGTGATCAGCAGCGGCACGTTGGTTGGCGAGATATCGCTAAAGCCCATTATCTGCGGTAGGAAGCCACACACGATCCCGGAGGCAATCCAGCCGATGGTGCCCATCACGCGAATACGCGGGAAATCACGCTCCACGTCGTCGACGTTGGAAAACGCGATGCTGTTGGTCAGCGCGATGGTCGGCATATAGGTGAGCGAGTAAGCCAGAAGCAGCGGGAAGAAATAGACAAACTCCGTTTGCTGGGCGGCCAGATACATCAGCCCGGCGCCGACAAACATCAGCAGCGCCAGTACTTTTTGTGCGGCAAAGAAGCGGTCGGTCAGCGAGCCGACCAGAATAGGAGACAGAATAGCAGCGATGGCGGTGCAGGCGTAGGACCAGCCGATTTCACCGGCGGTAAAACCACTTTTGTTGAGGAACAGCCACAGGGGCACAAACCAGGCGCCCCAGATAAACCATTCCATAAACATCATGAACGAAAGGCTAATCGTTGTACGTTTCATGCTCAGGACCTTCATGACAGGTGTAGGGTGTGCCTTAACCATACCAATGAATAATACCTTTTAAATACCTTTGTGTCGATTCTATGATCGCCCTTGCAAAATTAGCCGGGGTGGCCACCTGGCTTTACTCCTGGAAAGGAGGCAAAAGTGCGCTTGAACTGGCAAATCCCCGCTGTCGGTACCAGGATTAGTGCGGCCGGTTTTTTCGACCCGGCAGAACAGGATTCTTCATGCGCAGCGGGCAGGGGGCTCGCTGCCCTTACGGGAGCGTATTATGACTGATATTGCGCAGTTGCTTGGCAAAGATGCCGACGGCTTGTTACAGCATCGTTGTATGACTATTCCGGCAGACCAGCTTTATCTGCCCGGCTCGGACTACGTTGACAGGGTGATGGTGGACAACAATCGCCCGCCTGCGGTGCTGCGAAACATGCAGACGCTGTACAACACCGGGCGTCTGGCAGGGACTGGTTACCTCTCTATTCTTCCCGTCGACCAGGGCGTTGAACACTCGGCGGGGGCTTCTTTCGCCGCGAACCCGCTCTACTTCGATCCGAAAAACATCGTTGAACTGGCCATCGAGGCAGGCTGTAACTGCGTAGCTTCTACCTATGGCGTACTGGCCTCGGTTTCACGCCGCTATGCCCACCGCATTCCGTTCCTGGTGAAGCTTAATCACAATGAGACGTTGAGCTACCCGACCACCTACGATCAAACGCTGTACGCCAGCGTAGAGCAGGCCTTCAACATGGGTGCCGTTGCTGTCGGGGCCACGATTTACTTTGGTTCACCGGAATCCCGCCGCCAGATTGAAGAGATCTCCGCCGCATTTGAGCGTGCGCATGAACTTGGCCTGGTCACCGTGCTGTGGGCCTATCTGCGTAACTCCGCGTTTAAAAAAGACGGGGTGGATTATCACGTCAGCGCCGACTTAACCGGGCAGGCTAACCACCTGGCGGCGACTATCGGGGCCGATATCGTGAAGCAAAAAATGGCGGAGAATAACGGCGGCTATAAAGCGGTAAACTTTGGCTACACCGACGAAAAAGTTTACAGCAAGCTGACCACCGACAACCCTATCGACCTGGTGCGCTACCAGCTGGCTAACTGCTACATGGGCCGCGCCGGCCTTATCAACTCTGGTGGTGCCGCAGGCGGCGAAACTGACCTGGCAGATGCGGTGCGTACGGCGGTGATCAACAAACGTGCGGGCGGTATGGGGCTGATTCTGGGGCGTAAAGCGTTTAAGAAATCAATGGTCGACGGCGTGAAGCTGATCAACGCCGTGCAGGATGTTTACCTGAATGAGAAAGTGACTATCGCTTAAGCTCTGTTGAGTAAGGTTATAAGGCCCTCTTTTATGAGGGCTTTTTTATGCGGGTTTTTATACTGCGGCATTATTACCCTCTCCCTGGAAGGGAGAGGGGGAAAAGGCTTCACCGTGCTGGCTTACCCCAATAGCGGGCAATTAGGCGGTAAACGACAGGCCAGCGCATTCGGATGCACTTCAATGCGAAAATGCCGTCCGCTTAGCGGTTCCCCGTCCAGGTTAAAGGTAATATCGTGCGGGGCCGAAATCTCAAACCAGGCCGATTTCCCTTCAATAATGTTTGGGTTTTCATCCGGGCGCGTGAGCGTAGTCAACAGCGCAGGAAGCAGGTCTTCACCGGTGAAAATCCGTAGATCAAGCAGCCCGTCGTTGATCAACGCCTCCGGGCAAAGCTGTTGCCCGCCGCCGGCCTGGCAACCGTTACCGATGCCGATCACTAATGCGTCGCCCTGCCAGCTAAAGCCTTCTCCGCGAATGTCGCAGCGATCCGGCTTGAGCATGTCCATGCGCATTAAACCGTGAATAAAATAAGAGACACCGCCAAGCGCTGCTTTGAGTTTTTCCGGCGTTTCGGTGGTGATGCGTGTGCCAAATCCGCCGGTCGCCATGTTGATGAAGAAGGCTTCTTCGTTGACCTGCACCAGGTCGATGTTGGCGGCTTTGCCAAACAGTGCGAGGCGCAGCGCTTTTTCAAAGTCCTCAGGAATACCGACGCTGGTGGCAAAGTCGTTGGCCGTCCCCAGCGGGAGAATGCCCAATGCCGGGCGGCTGCCCGCAGAAAGCTTCGCGAGGCAGGTGGCAATTTCATTGATTGTGCCGTCACCGCCGCCGGCAACCACGGTGTCTACGCCGAGGCTCAGGGCTTCGTCAATGTAACGTTCGGCATCACCTTTTTCCCAGGTCACCCTGATATGCAAGGTGTAACCTTCCTCACGAAGCGTATGCACGGCCTCGCGCAGCTGTGGGTTACCGGCGCCTTTACCGTTCAGAATCAAAAATGAATGCGGGGATCTCTCCATGACTTACCTCAGAAAAGTGAGCATTATCAAAGTGTAGAGCAAAGCGGGCACGAGGGAGTAAGAACTGGCTGAATCAGCGGAAAAGAAAGAACATAGAGATAACCCTGCGATCGCTTTCCACCCGGAGTATCGCCCGGCAAAACGGGTGGAATTTGGACCGCAGGTCGGCAGTTAGCCAGCCGGATTCTCCGTAATCTGCCGCGACTCTGACTTTGGCAGGAATTTGTTTTTTAACACCCGGGTTAATCGAACCTCAATATTTTTATGTGTTAAATGAGCAACGAATATAGATAATGAAATTGCGATCAATACAGTGGCTGCACCTCTGTATTCAGCCGGTTCAAATGACGACATTCTTTTCACTACGGCAATTCCAATTGCACCATGAAGCAAGTAGAGTGAGAATGAAATCTCGCCGAGATAAACTAATACACGTGGGATGATTTTTTTAATGACAGGCTCGCCAAGCGTTAAAAATAAAACAAATAAAGCGATTAATATTGTACTTTCAATGTTAAAAGCTCGAATTTCTCCACTTTTTATTCCAAATGCGATGTAGATGAATAAAAATAAAGCGATCAACCCCGCAACGATAGGCATATTATTAGACAGAAATTTATTCTTTAGCTTAATGTAGAGATATCCGGCCGCTGCGCCAATAATAAATTCAAGAAAAAGAGGATTAGTCAACAGTCCCAGGGCTGGCGACGAGAAAGGGTAACCTTCTATACCTACGGTAGGTTGAAAGCCTGCCATAAAGGGAATAATACCAACCATTACAATCCCGAAGCCAATGAGTGCTAATAAGCGATGTTTAACCAGTAGGCATAAGGCAAATGCGATATAAAAATAAACTTCATAATTAAGTGTCCAACGGACGTTATACATGCCACCATCATCAATGTAGTGTGGTGTTATAGATGTCTTGTAAACGGTGAATGTGAGTGCGCTAAATAAGTTTTGTACTTTGTCAGGGTAATGAAAGGTACTCATTGCACCAGATAGAAAAAATGCAATAAGGAGACCTATGTAGTATAAAGGAATAATGCGTATTGCTCTGTTTATCAGAAACCGCTTTGCTGAAGATATTTTGGCAGCGTAATGTTGGGTTGTGTAGATCATAATAAATCCGCTAATGACAAAGAAAATATCAACGCCGATAATTCCCCAGCCAAACAACGCATCCCAAATATTCTGACCCGTTTCGCCCTGCTCCTTGAGGAAAAAACGATAGTGAAAAAAAATGACTAAAAATGCAGCGATGCCGCGCAGAGCCTGGAGCGATTCAAGTTTCTTATCCATAGACTACCTCAATAGATTTATCGGCAATAATAACTAATTTTCCTTATGGGAGCACATGAATTTCTTTTTTCAAAATCAGTGTTTTTTTCTGAGTGAGGTTAATGGCTTGAACAATATTTATTATCGATGGATGAAAAGTGAGCATCTGGCGGTGGGCGTTGCATAAAAATAAGCCTGCGCAAGGGAGATTGCGCAGGCCAAGGAGGTGGTTCCTGGTACAGCTAGCATTTATGGGTTATGTTTTTCAGCTTGCGGATAATAACGTTATCTTGTGTAACCGTATGTGATCGGTTTCTAAGAATGGCCTTAGCGGGAAAAATAACCCTAATTCACTAGTTTGCGTGCGGTTTACGGGTTGTCTGACCAGAGAGATTGCGCATTAGCAGAGCATAATCCAGCGCTATCTCCTGAGGTACAGGCATCCATACGGTATGACCATCGCCCGGAGCCACCTCAATCGGCTGGGATTTGCCATTTTCCAGCGTTTCCAGCGTAAAGGTGATGTTCCCCTGTGGGGTCATCATTTCAAGGCTGTCGCCCAGCAGGAATTTGTTTTTAACCGCCACCGCCGCCAGGTCACCTCGGCGTTCGCCGGTAAACTCGCCCACAAACTGCTGGCTCTCTGAAATGGAGTGTCCGTACTCGTAATTTTGATGGCTGTCGTGGGTATGGCGACGCAAGAAACCTTCGGTATAGCCACGGTGGGCCAGGCCTTCCAGCGTTTGCAGCAGCGTAGGGTCGAACGGCTTGCCCGCTGCGGCGTCGTCAATGGCGCGACGATACACCTGTGCGGTACGTGCGCAGTAGTAGTAGGACTTAGTGCGGCCTTCGATTTTCAGCGAGTGCACGCCCATTTTGGTTAGGCGCTCCACGTGCTCAATGGCGCGCAGATCTTTCGAGTTCATGATGTAGGTGCCGTGTTCGTCCTCAAAAGCGGTCATGTATTCGCCTGGACGTTTGGCTTCTTCCACCATAAACACTTTGTCCGTTGGGGCGCCGACGCCAAGCGTAGGCTCAACGTTTTGCACCGGAATCGGCTCGTGCACGTGGACGATATTGCCGATGTCGTCTTCTTTGCCTTCCTGAACCTTATATTCCCAGCGGCAGGCGTTGGTGCAGGTTCCCTGGTTAGGATCTCGCTTGTTGATATAGCCGGAGAGCAGGCAGCGGCCTGAATACGCCATGCACAGTGCACCGTGGACGAATATCTCCAGCTCCATTTCTGGAACCTGTTCGCGAATTTCGGCGATTTCTTCCAGCGACAGCTCGCGGGAAAGAATCACGCGCGTCAGCCCCATTTGCTTCCAGAACTTCACTGTCGCCCAGTTAACGGCATTAGCCTGCACGGAGAGGTGAACGTCCATTTCCGGGAACGCCTCGCGCACCATCATGATTAGCCCTGGATCGGACATGATCAGCGCATCCGGGCCCATGTCGATAACCGGCTTAAGGTCGCGAATAAAGGTTTTGAGCTTGGCGTTATGCGGGGCAATGTTCACCACCACGTAGAATTTTTTACCCAGAGCATGGGCTTCGTTGATCCCGAGCTGGAGGTTTTCGTGGTTGAATTCGTTATTGCGCACGCGCAGCGAATAGCGCGGCTGGCCAGCGTAGACGGCGTCTGCGCCGTAGGCGAAAGCGTAACGCATGTTTTTAAGCGTTCCCGCCGGGGAGAGGAGTTCCGGTTTAAACATGAAGTTCTCGTTCTGATATCAGGTCAGAACCGCTCCACCTTGTGAAGCGGCTAAAGTCGAGTGGATTACCACAATTTAAGGGCGGGAATTGTAGCGCCGTGAAGCTGGGGAGTAAACCATCTTGCGGATTCAGGCGATAAGCGGGATACCGACAAAAAGGAGCGACGCGAAGGCAATATTCTCCGTGTACTCTTTCAGCGCTTCGGTATTTTCTTTGAAATGCGCGATGAACTTGTCGAGCGCGGCGGCTTCATCCGTCGCCAGTATCTCGAAGCCAATTTTTTTAAATCCATCAGCGGCCAACTGTTTTTTCTCTTCCGCACCAAGAGATGCCTTCGGGTAGATATTGAAAGCAATATCCCGGCTATAGAAAACATACTTTTCCACGACAATCTCCTTGCAGGGAAGACGCCGGTCAATGTTGACCGGCCTGCGTTCTATCGTAGAGTTTTTTGGGTTCTCTGAGCAGTCTACTAAAAGTAGTAGTCCCGGATATGAGTTTAAATTACTCGCCCGGCGTCCGCTTCCCAGCGATAACCCACCCCGTAAACGGCGCGAATAAACGACTGATCGGTATCCAGCGCTTCAAGCTTACGGCGCAGGTTTTTTATGTGACTGTCGATGGTGCGATCGGTGACCACGCGGTAGTCGTCATACAGATGGTTCAGCAGCATTTCGCGGGAGAACACCTTCCCCGGCTCGTGGGACAGGGTTTTTAGCAGGCGGAACTCGGCGGGGGTGAGATCCAGCAGTTTACCGCGCCAGATAGCCTGGAAACGGCCTTCATCAATCACCAGCGGGCTTTCTTCCGACCCGGCGGAAATGGCAAGCTGACGCTTGCAGCGGCGGAGGATTGTTTTCACGCGGGCGACGACTTCACGCGGGCTGTAAGGCTTGCAAATATAGTCGTCAGCGCCAATTTCCAGCCCCAGCAGACGGTCAATTTCTTCTATTTTTGCGGTCACCATGACAATGGGGACTTCGGAGAAACGTCTAATCTCTTTGCACAGCGTCAGGCCGTCTGTGCCGGGCAGCATCAAATCCAGCAGAATGAGATCCGGCGGCGTGTGGCGAACATACGGCAGCACTTGGTCGCCGTGGTTCAGCAGAGTAGGGGCATAGCTTGCCGCGCGGAGGTAGTCGATGAGCAACTGCCCAAGCTTAGGTTCATCTTCTACGATCAAAATACGGGGCGTACTGTCGTCAATCGGTAGCTCGGTCATAGTGTCCTCGACGTTTCTGTTTCCAGAGGAAGTTCAACGGTAATACTAACGCCGCCAAAGCGTGAATGGGAGGCGGTGATCGTTCCGCCATGGGCGGTCACAATATTCTGGCAGATAGACAGGCCCAGCCCTGAACCGCCGCTGGCGCGGTTGCGGGAACCTTCCGCGCGGTAGAAACGGTCAAAAAGCTGGCCTAGCTGCTCGTCCGAGACGCCGGGTTCGCTGTCGTCAAAGCTCATCACAAACTGCTGATTCACCATTTTACCGCCGATCACCAGTTGCCCACCGCTGTCGGTGTAGCGGAGGCTATTTTCCAGAAGATTGTTGAACAGCTGCATCAGGCGGTCTCCGTCACCGAAAATAGTCGCGGTTTCCGGTAGCGCGAGGCGTATTGTCAGCCCGCGTGACTCAAAACGGGATCGAAATGCCCCGGCAACCACTTCCAGCAGCGCAATGATATCCAGTGATTTTTTCTGGTAGGCCAGCGCGCCTTCATCGGACATGGAAAGCTGGTGCAGGTCGTCAACGAGCTTGGTCAGGGTGGCGACTTCCATCTGCAGTGACGTGACGGACTCCGGCGTAAACTGACGCACGCCGTCCTGAATTGCCTCTAACTCACCGCGCAAAACGGCAAGCGGGGTGCGCAGCTCGTGAGAAATATCCGCCATGTAAGCCCGGCGCATTTTATGGTTTTTTTCCAGGGTGCTGGCAAGCTGGTTAAAGTCCTGTGCCAGCCGCCCCAGCTCATCCTGGCTGCCGACCGTGACCCGGGTGGAAAAATCTCCGGCGGCCAGCTTGTGCGTACCTTCAACCAGGCGTTTCACCGGGGCCAGAAGGCCACGGGCAAGCAGGAAGGTGGCCGCTGCCGCCAGCAAACTGGACAGGGCGACGATGATCCAACTTGTGCGCCGCTGCTGGCGATCGAAGTTAATGTCGGTATTGCGGGTCAGACGCTCAATGGGGGAGGCGATCACCCAGCCAACGTCCTGACCATTGACGTTAATCGGTTTGCGCATCCCGTCTGGAGGGAGCTTCTCTCGCGGGCCAACCAGAACCTGATAGTTTTGATCGACCACCCAAAACTTAGTGCGCCAGCCCTGCGGCGGCATGCCGTGAGCTTCATCCCCTTCGCGCTCAAACGAACGTAAAATCTGAAACACAAACCTGTCGTTGTGCCGCAGGAAGCGCCAGTTGCCGTGCAGCGCATACTGTTCACCCAGGGCATCACTCAGCATCTCAATGCGCTGAGTATTGCCGCGTTTGATGTAGTCGATAAAGCCGCGCTCAAAGCTTAACCTCACGCCCCAGTGCATGATGGCCAGCACCAGCAGGCAGGTGGAGAATATGGCGAGGAATAATTTCCCGGTGATCCCGGAGCGGTAAAGTTTCATGTTTCGCTCCTTTTACGGCGGCTGATTACCGTGTTTTCTGAACGGTCATTTGGGACGCGGGCAAACAGTAATGCCGGAAGGGCAATGACCAGCGCCATGCAGAAATAGGTGTACATAAAGATGCTGTGAGCCTGTTCCCCGCCCACCGGAAGCTGCTGGTGGCCAAACATGCCCAGTAGCAGGCCCGCGACGGTCACGCCGATACTCATGGAAAGCTGCATGACCATTGAGAGCATACTGTTGCCGCCGCTGGCGAGGTCATCCGGCAGATCTTTTAGCGTCAGCGTATTCATGGAAGAGAAGCGCATGGAGTTGACCATGCCCTGTACAAACAGGACGACCGGCAACAGCCAGAACCAACCCATCAGGGCCGTAGCCATAAACATCAGCGTGATCAGCGCCAGGCCGAGCGTGGCGACGACCAGCACGTTGCGGTAGCCGAAGCGGTTGACGACCTGCACAACGATACGCTTCATGCCCATGCTGCCAAGCACCATTGGGACCATCATCAGCCCGGCATGGAATGGCGAGAAACCCATACCAATCTGCAGAAACACCGGCGTCATAAACGGCAACATGCCGCTGCCGATGCGCCCGCACAGGCTGCCCAGCAGGCCAAGCGAAAAGGTTTTCGTGTTGAACAGATTGAGATTGAACAGCGCGTTTTCGTTATCGCGGGCATGCCACAGGTAAAGCAGAATGGCGATAACCCCGCCGAGGATCAGCAACCCGAGCGTTTCACTGGAAATGCCCAGGCCTTTTTGTCCGTCCAGCGCAATGGTCAGCGCCGCCATCCCAAACGCCAGCAGCAGGAAGCCGGAAATATCAAAGCGACGGGTTTGCATTGTGTAGTTGGGCATCAGCCACAGGGTAGCGATGGCCCCGACAATGCCGACAGGAATGTTTATCAGGAAAATCCAGTGCCAGGAGGCGTACTCCACCAGCACGCCGCCCAGCGCAGGGCCGAGCAGGGGGCCTACCTGGCCTGGGATCGTCACGAAGGTCATCGCCGCCATATATTGCGCCCGCGGCACGATTTTCATCACCGTGAGGCGCCCCACCGGTACCATCATGGCCCCGCCAATGCCCTGCACGACGCGGGCGAGAACAAGCTCGTTGAGCGTTGAGGCATTGGAGCAAAACAGGGACCCGAGGGTAAAAAGAATTATCGCCGTGAAGAAGATATTGCGAACGCCCACTCTGTCCGCCAGCCAGCCGCTTGCCGGGAGCATGACCGCAACCGTTAACACGTAGGCCACCACCACCGAGTGCATGTGCAGCGGGCTTACGCCCAGACTATGCGCCATGGAGGGAAGAGCGGTGTTCACAATCGTGGTGTCCAGCGCCTGCATAAAAAAGCCAAAAGCGACAATCCATAACTGCCAGCGAACGGCGGTGGGCAAATCAGTCATACGGACAGAGCCTTACTTTCACGGGGTTTGCGGCTAAAGCGCAATCTCAGTCGGTCAAAGAACAGGTAAACCACCGGCGTGGTGTAAAGCGTCAACAGCTGGCTCATCACCAGCCCGCCTACGATGGTGATCCCCAGCGGCTGACGAAGTTCTGCGCCATCCCCGCTGGTTAGCACCAGCGGTAGCGCGCCAAACAGCGCGGCCAGCGTGGTCATCATAATAGGGCGGAAGCGCAGCAGGCAGGCCTGGAAAATCGCCTCTTCCGGCGTTAAATCGCCCTTACGCTGCGCCTCTATTGCGAAGTCCACCATCATAATGGCGTTCTTTTTCACTATACCTATCAGCAGCATGATACCGATTAGCGCAATCAGGCTGAAGGGGGCGCCGAAAAGTTCCAGCGCCAGCAGCGCCCCGACGCCCGCAGAAGGTAGCGTCGAGAGGATGGTCAGCGGGTGAACGTAGCTTTCGTACAATATACCCAGCACGATATACACCGTGGCAATGGCTGCCAGAATCAGAATCACCTGCGAATTCATCGTCTGCTGGAACACCTGTGCCGTCCCGGCGTAGCTGCCGCGCACGGTGGTCGGTACGCCCAGCGAGGTCATGGTTCTGTCGATGGCGTCGCTGGCTTCAGAAAGCGATACCCCGTCAGGCAGGTTGAACGAGATGGTTGATGCGGCGGACAGCCCCTGATGGTTAACCGACAGCGGGGCGTTCGCTGGCTGCCATTTGGCAAAGTAGGAGAGGGGGATCGACTTCCCTTCGCTGTTAATCACAAACATCTGGTTGAGCGAGCTGATGTCCTGGGTGTAGCGCGGGTCGACCTCCATTACCACCTTATACTGGTTCAACGGCTGGTAGATGGTGGAAATCTGGCGCTGACCAAAGGCATTGTTGAGCAAATTGTTGGCATCCGAGACGCTGATCCCCAGACGCGACATGGTTTCACGGTCGTAAATCAGGTCCATCTCCGAGCCGTTATCCTGCTGGTCGGAGTTAACGTCAGCCAGTTCCGGCAGCGCCGCCAGCGCTTTACGGATTTTCGGCTCCCACTCTCGCAGGGCGCTTAACTCATCGGAAAGCAGCGTGTACTGGTAGCTGGCGTTCGCCTGACGGCCACCAACGCGAATATCCTGCACCGCCATTAAATAGAGGTTGGCGCCGGGCTCTTTTGCAAGCTTGCCGCGCAGTCGGTCAATCACCTGCTGGGCGGTTTCCTGGCGTTCGCTCAATGGCTTAAGTGAGATAAACATCATGCCGCTGTTAACCCGAGAGCCGCCGGTAAAGCCGGTGACGTTATCCACCGCCGGATCTTCACGAATGATCTTCATAAAGTCCTGCAGCTTACCGCGCATGGCCTGGAAAGAGATGCTCTGATCGGCCTGAATATTGCCCATCAGCCTGCCGGTGTCCTGTTCAGGGAAGAAGGTTTTCGGGATAGCGATGTAGAGCCAGACGCTCAGGGCTATCGTACCCAGAAGTACCACTCCCACCAGCCGCGTATGATTTAGCACCCATTTCAACGAGCGCGCGTAGCCGCCCTGCATGGCAATCAGCAGGCGACCAAATCCACGATTTTTGTTTCTCTTTTCAGAAGGTCGGTTTTTCAGGAGCCAGCCGCACATCATTGGCGTGAGCGTGAGCGACACCACCAGCGAAATCCCGATAGCGACCGAAAGCGTAACCGCAAACTCGCGGAATAAGCGCCCCGGCAGCCCGCCCATCAGCAGCAGCGGCAGGAATACCGCCACCAGCGACAGACTCATTGAAAGCACGGTAAAGCCCACTTCCCGCACGCCCTGGAGCGCCGCTTGCATGGGCTTCACGCCCGCTTCCAAATGACGGGAAATGTTTTCCAGTACCACGATGGCGTCATCGACCACAAAACCTGTGGCGATGGTCAGCGCCATCAGCGACAGGTTATTGAGGCTGAAGCCGCACAGATACATGGCGGCAAAAGTCCCGATCAGCGACACCGGCACGGCCACCGCCGGAATAAAGGTCGCGCGCCCTGAGCGAAGAAACAGAAACACCACCAGAATCACCAGCGACACGGAGATCACCAGCGATTGTTCTACCTCGGCCAGCGAGGCGCGAATGGTTGGCGATCGGTCCTGGGCTACCTGCAGATCGATGGAAGCCGGAATGGTTTCTCGTAGTTCGGGTATTTTGGCGCGGATGCGGTCCACGGTTTCGATGATGTTCGCTTCCTGCGACTTGCGAATCATCAGCAAAATGGCTGGTTTGGCGTTGGTCATCCCGGCGTTACGCACGTCCTGTACGCTGTCGGTGACGTTGGCGACATCCTGAAGCCGTACGGCCGAACCGTTATTGTAATGCACGATAAGCGGCATATAGTTTGCCGCTTTTTTTAGCTCGTCGTTGGTCTGAATTTGCCAGCGGCTTGTACTGTCTTCTACCGAACCAAGGGGACGGCGAACGTTGGCATTGCTTATTGCAGTCCGGACGGCATCCAGCGACACGCCCTGGTTAAACAGCGCCTGTGGGTTGAGGTCCACGCGCACCGCGGGCAGAGAGCTTCCGCCGACGTCCACGTCGCCCACGCCGTCGATTTGTGAGACGGTTTGCGCGAGCTGTGTGGAGGCAAAATCATACAGCTCACCCTGCGATAGTGTGTCCGAAGTGAGCGTCAGGATCATGATCGGTGCATCGGACGGGTTGGCCTTGCGGTAAGTTGGCCGCCCCGGCATCCCGCTTGGCAGCAGGCTTTGGGCAGCGTTAATCGCCGCCTGCACGTCCCGCGCGGCACCGTTGATGTCACGATCGAAATTAAATTCCAGAATGATGCGGGTGCTGCCCAGCGAACTGGACGAGGTCATTTCGTTGACCCCGGCGATGCGGCTCAGGGAACGCTCCAGCGGCGTGGCCACGGACGACGCCATGGTTTCCGGCGATGCGCCCGGCAGTGAGGCGCTGACCATGATCACCGGAAAATCGACCTGCGGCAGCGGGGCAACCGGCAGCAGGCGGAAGCCCAGCACGCCGCATAGCGTAATGGCGATGGTCAATAAAATCGTCGCCACCGGGCGGTAAATGAAGAGGGCAAAAAACTTCACTTACGCCTCCTCATGCTGTCGACCGAAGCGACGGCGCGTGTAGTGCGACAGGCGGTCGAACAGCAGGTAAATTACCGGCGTGGTAAACAGCGTCAGCACCTGGCTGAGCAGCAGGCCGCCCACCATGCCAATACCCAGCGGGCGGCGAAGTTCTGCGCCAACGCCGGTTGAAAGCATCAGCGGGAGTGCACCCAGCAGCGCGGCGAGCGTGGTCATCAGAATCGGACGGAAACGCAGCAAACAGGCCTGGTAAATTGCTTCGTACGGGGCCATGCCCTGTTCACGCTCGGCGGCCAGCGCAAAGTCGATCATCATGATCGCGTTCTTCTTCACGATACCAATGAGCAGAATGATGCCGATAATAGCGATAACGTCCAGTTCGGCCCCCGCCAGCATCAATGCAAGCAGCGCGCCAACGCCCGCCGTGGGCAGCGTCGACAGGATAGTGATCGGGTGGATAAAGCTTTCATACAGCACGCCAAGCACGATGTACATCGCCACGACCGAAGCAATAATCAGCCAGATAGTGCTGCCCAGCGCGGCCTGGAAGGCGAGGGTGCTGCCCTGGAACTGCGTCGTGATATCGGACGGCATCGCCAGCTCTTTTTCCGCCGAGGTGATGGCGTTCACTGCGTCGCCCAGCGATTGCCCTTCCGGCACGTTAAAGGAGAACGTGGTGGACGGGAACTGGTCGAGGTGATTGATCGACAGCGGGGCAAAGCGCTGCTCCACCTTCGCAATCGCGCTTAAAGGAATGCTGCCGCCGGTGCTGCTGGTGAGGCGAATGTTGTCGAGCGCGCTCAGCCCTGGCGTGGTGCTGGTGTCATGTTCGAGTACCACGCGATACTGGTTGGCCTGGGTGTAAATGGTTGAAATAAGGCGCTGGCCGAAGGCGTTATACAGGGCGCTGGTCACCGATGACATGTTGATGCCGAGGCGGCTGGCGCTGTCGCGGTCAACGTTGACGTAGGCCATCAGCCCCTGATCCTGCCAGTCACTGCTGATATCCGCGAGCTGAGGCAGCGTTTTAAGCTTGTCTTCCAGCTGCGGCACCCAGGTGCTCAGCTCGTCCAGCGAGGTCGCCTGCAGGGTGAACTGGTACTGGGTGCGGCTCACCGTGGTGTCGATGGTCAGATCCTGGATCGGCTGCAGATAAAGCTGCACGCCCGGGACGCTGGCGACATTTTGCTGCAATCTGTCAATAACAGTCGGGATGCGATCATCACGGTCGCTGAGCGGCTTAAGGTTAATTTGCAGGCGGGCGCTGTTTAACGAAGGGTTGGTGCCGTCTACGCCGACAAACGACGTCAGACTCTCCACCGCCGGGTCTTTCAGTATCACGTCCGCGACCTGCTGCTGTCGCTGGGCCATGCTGGCGAAGGAGACCGACTGCGGAGCCTGCAGTGTGCCCTGGATAATGCCGTTATCCTGAATCGGGAAGAAGCCTTTGGGAATAAAAATCCACAGCACAATGGTCAACGCCAGCGTGCCAAAAGCAACGCTCAGCGTCATCCACGGATGATTCAGCACTTTGCTTAGCAGGCGGCCATAGGCGGCAATGATGTTATCAAACATCTTCTCGCTGGCGCGGGAGAAACGGTTCTGCTTACGCAATGATTCGTGGCTCAGCATTCTGGCGCACATCATCGGGGTAAGCGTCAGCGAAACCACGGCGGAGATTAAAATAGAAATTGCCAGCGTCACGGCAAACTCGCGGAACAGACGGCCCACGATATCACCCATAAACAGCAGGGGGATGAGCACCGCAATCAGCGAGAAGGTCAGGGAAATAATGGTAAAGCCGATTTCTCCGGCACCTTTTAGCGCGGCGGCCAGCGGCTTCTCGCCTTTTTCGATGTAGCGAGAAATGTTCTCTATCACCACGATGGCATCATCCACCACGAAGCCGGTGGCGATGGTCAGCGCCATCAGCGTCAGATTATTGATGGAGAAATCAAGGAATACCATCACCGCAAATGTGCCGACCAGCGACAGCGGCACGGCAACGGCAGGAATGATGGTGGCCGGGACGTTGCGCAGGAACAGGTAAATGATCATCACCACCAGCGCAATGGCCAGCATCAGCTCGTGCTGGGTGTCGGTCACGGAGGCGCGAATGTTGGTGGTACGGTCGCTGAGCAGTTTTACTTCAACCGACTTCGGCAGGCTTTGGGTCAGCGTCGGCAGCATCTGGCGGATGCTGTCTGCCGTTTCAATGATGTTGGCCCCAGGCTGGCGCTGGACGTTCATCACGATGGCCTGCTGCTTGTTCGCCCAGGCGCCGAGCCAGCTGTTCTCTGCCCGTTGCTCAACGGTGGCAATATCCCCGAGGCGGATTGGCGCGCCGTTCTGATAAGCGATGATTAAATCCCGGTATTCCTGGGCCGACTTCATCTGGTCGTTGGCGGAGAGCGTGACGGCTCGCTCCGGGCCGTCAAGGCTGCCTTTGGCGGAGTTGACGTTGGCATTGGTGATGGCGGTGCGAATGGTTTCGCTGGTCAGGCCGAGTGCGGCAATCGCCGGGGCGTTCAATTTAACGCGAACGGCGGGGCGCTGGCCGCCCGCCAGCGTGACCAAACCGACGCCAGAAACCTGGGAGATTTTCTGGGCTACGCGGGTTTCCACCATATCTTCCACCTGCGTCATCGGCAAGGCGGTAGAGGTCACGGCAAGCGTCATGATAGGCGGATCCGCCGGGTTGACCTTGCTGTAAACCGGCGGGTTTGGCAGGTCAGTGGGCAGGAGGTTTGTCGCGGCGTTGATGGCCGCCTGCACTTCCTGCTCGGCAACGTCAAGCGCCAGCGTCAGCTGGAACTGAAGGGTGATAACCGACGCCCCTCCGGCGCTTTGCGATGACATCTGCTTCAGGCCGGACATCTGCCCAAACTGGCGCTCGAGTGGGGCAGTGATCGCCGAAGTAATTACATCCGGGCTGGCGCCGGGATAGAGCGTGACCACCTGAATGGTAGGGTAGTCCACCTCCGGTAGCGCTGATACCGGGAGAAAGCGATAGCCAATAATCCCCGCCAGCAGGATAGCCACCATCAATAGCGTGGTGGCAACTGGACGAAGAATAAACAGGCGGGAAGGGCCGCCAGTGGAGCCTGGAGGTAACACCTGCATCAGGAGCGTGCTCCGTTGTGTTTGTGGCCGGATTTTGCCTGGGCGGCAGGTTTGGCGTTATCGTCGGCCGCGCTGTGCGGTTCGACAACCTCAACCTGCGCGCCTTCCGTCAGGCGGTCAATACCGTCGGTCACCACGCGATCGCCTGCGGAAACGCCGGCGCTAATCACGACTTTCTGACTGTCCTGAATTCCCGGTGTAACCAGGTGTTTACTGACTTTGTTATCGCCGTTCAGTACCCAGACGAAGTGGCCTTCATTGCCCATTTGCAACGCACCGGCTGGGATCACCACGGCATTTTGCTGGGTGTCCACCAGCATACGGGCGTTCACAAACTGATTTGGGAACAGAGCGTCATCCAGATTATCAAAGCGCGCTTTCAGCTTGATGGTACCGGTGGTGGTATCGATTTGGTTATCAATGCTCAGCAGTTTACCGCTGCTGAGTTTTGCGCTGTTGGTGCGGTCCCAGGCTTCAACGCTCAGCGTTTCGCCGGCTTTCTGCGCTTTAATCACCGTGGCGATGTCGTTTTCCGGCAGGGTGAACACCAGGTCAATCGGGTGCGTTTGCGTCAACACGACAATACCGTTGGTGTCGCTGGTGGAAATCTGGTTGCCAATATCGACCTGCTTCAGGCCAACCCGGCCGTCGATAGGGGCGGTGACGCGACTCCAGTTAAGCTGCAACTGAGCGCTGGCAACGCTGGCTTCATCGGCCTTAACCGTGCCGAGTGTGGATTCCACAAGCGATAGCTGAGTATCGAGGTCCTGGCGGGAGACTAAGTTGGTTTTTACCAGCTGTTGGTAGCGGGCGAGGTCGCGGCGAGCATTTGCCAGGGTGGCCTGATCTTTAGCCAACTGCCCCTGGGCCTGAGCCAGGGCGACTTTGAACTGGTTTGGGTCAATTTCTGCCAGTAAATCACCGGCTTTTACCTGCTGGCCTTCCTGGAAATGAATGGCCAGAAGTTGCCCGCCAACGCGGCTGCGCACCGTCACGGTATTGGCCGCGGTGATAGTGCCCAAGCCGGTTAAGTAATACGGCACGGCTTCACTGGTTGCCGTTGCGGCCTGAACCGGGGCCAGCGCACCGCCGCGCATGCCGCGTCGGCCGCCCTGGGCGGATGTCTGGCCTGATTTAGCCTGGGGCTGAGTCCCCGAAGATGTATTGTGGCTGCGCCAGAACCAGACGACGGCAATCACCACCAGAATAAAGGCTGTAATCCACAACCAGCGAGAAGTCTGCGTGCCTTTCATAGATGACGTGTTCTCTTCCTGAAACGATTAGGCTTAATGTGACTAGTTTAGTAATCAATAGCCCCGTAATGATGGAGGAAATATGAAGTACTGTCAGATTAGCAACATATAGTAAGTAAGTGATGTTTTCGTGGCCAAATAAAACTGTTTTCCCAAAACGTTTTCCGAGGTGTCACGCAAGCTTCAGTCCCAGGAGTAGTCATATCACGAAGCGAGAAATAAGCTGTGGTTTATATTTCAAATATAACCTATAGCTTATGAGGTGAGTGATGATCTGGCGCGTGATATTTACCGACTATTTCTACTTTTGGTATCAGGCCCAGTCCGTAGAGCTCCGCAAACGACTGGTGGCGGCCTTCGGCAATATTGAGTTCTGGGGGCCGGCTTTAAGCCGCCCGCAGACGGACACGGTATAGGGATCTCGCTATCCCAATATGAAGGCATTAAGTTTGCTATGGTGCGGCAAGCCATCTCGGATCCTTTTTGCTTTTGACCTGCATCGCAGAGCCGTTGTGCTGTGTGGTGGAGACAAATCAAACGATAAGCGTTTTTATCAGGCGCAGATAAAAGTGGCCGATAGGCAGTTTGCGCATCACCTGGCAGAACTGGAGGATGAAAATGAAAACGTTAACTGAAGTGATGGCGGAGTTTTCGGCGGAAGAGCAGGCCGAGATCCGCGCCATGACCGAAGTCTTAATTCTGAAAACGGGATTGCAGCTGGTGCGTGAGCAGCAGGGGCTTTCTCAAAAACAAGTGGCGCAAAAAATGGGGATTTCCCAGCCGGCAATCGCCGCGATTGAACAACGCGGTAACGATCTCAAAGTGCTCACGCTGAAGCGCTACGTTGAGGCGCTGGGGGGTAAACTTTCGCTGCATCTGGAGTTTCCAGAAAGCGATCGGCGTTTCCAGATATAAAAAAACCGCAGGAGGCCTGCGGTTTGAGCGGTATGTTTGAACGTGATTATCTGAAAACCACGTCTGACCAACGGGCAAGCCCCTGCGTCACCGAGCCAAAGTCATCCCCTCCGGCAATCGGAATATCAGGCAACTGCTGGGCGAGCGCATGGCGCAGCAGCGGAGAACGAGCGCTGCCGCCGGTCAGGTAGATAACCTCAGGTTTAGCCTGGCTGTTGTCCATCGCCAGCGTGACCTGTTCCATGATGCGCTGTAGCGGCTGGCTGATAGCGGTTTCCAGCGCTTGCTGGCTGATGTCGCAGCCTACGTCTTTGGCAATAAACGGCAGTAATGCTGAAACCTGCTGGCTGTTGGAGAGCGCAATCTTGCTCTCTTCTGCCGCCCTGACAAGGCGATAGCTCAGGCGCTGACGCCAGACTTTCTGCAGAAACGCCACCTTTTCCGGCTCGCGCGCGTCCCGCACCAGCTCGTTGAGCGAGCGACCGTTAGCCGCGCTGTAGAAGTCATTCTGAGCCGGGACATCGTTAATCGCGACGGCGTTCCACCAGGGTAATACCGGCAGCGCGATGCCTTTTTCCGTCTGGCCGCCCATGCCAAGCAGCGGAGCCAGCTGTTTAAATGCCAGCATAATATCCAGATCGTTACCGCCCACGCGGCAGCCGCTGTGGCCCAGAAGGCTTTGTTCACGGTCGCGGCGCTGGTGCCAGTCAGGCCCCATCAGCAGTACCGAACAGTCAGTGGTGCCGCCGCCAATGTCGACCACCAGCACCTGCTTTTCTTCCTGCAGCGTGGCTTCAAAATCCAGCCCTGCGGCTACGGGTTCAAACTGAAACACCACGTCGCGGAAGCCAGCGCGGTGCGCGGCGCGTTCCAGAATCCCCTGAGCCTGCTGGTTGGCATCTTCCCCGCCCAGTCCCTGGAAGTTAATCGGCCTGCCAAT
Organism: Cedecea sp. B1(4); assembly: GCF_059414925.1. Lineage (NCBI taxonomy): Bacteria > Pseudomonadati > Pseudomonadota > Gammaproteobacteria > Enterobacterales > Enterobacteriaceae > Cedecea > Cedecea sp. B1(4). The sequence goes on from NZ_JCAHMZ010000004.1 coordinate 574,937, forward strand.
CACGGCCTGGTCGATGGTCCCTTCCAGCTGGTTTTCCGCCTGTTTACGGATGTGCAGCATCATCGCGCAGACCAGATCTTCAAACAGCGCGACCTGCTGCGGTTTCAGGCCGGTGGCGCCGAGGAAGGACTTCGGCGATTTAACGAAGTAAACCTCTTCCGGATCTTCCATGTACTGGCCAAGAGAACTTAAGCCAAATTTTACGCTGCCGGGCAGCACATCAATGTCTTCTTCGCGGTTGTAGCTCACCGCACGGCGCAGCAGCGCCTGGGTCTCGCTTCCCGTAGCCGGAACTTCGTGGTGACGGAAGAGCCACTCGCTCACCGCTTCACGCGTCGGTGCACAGAGCATGGAAGGCAGCAGCGATGAGCCGTTCTCCATCTCCAGCAGCTGTGGTTTTCCGTCGCGCATAATGGCGACCGAGCAGTTCGCCGTCCCGTAGTCAAAACCGATTTTCATTTTCGTTGATTATCCCCATGCCAGTGAGAAGGGGGGCGACTTTAGCGGAATGCCGGTCCGTGGGCAACTGAATATGAAAGCAAGGCAGAAATCGGCATTTGGCGGTATGCTAAATAAGCAGTGTTGTCTGCCTAATGCCCTCATTCTCTTCAGGATTATTTATGTACACCCTTAGCTATCAACCGCCCTATGACTGGTCCTGGATCCTCGGCTTTTTACGGGGACGTGCCGTGGAGGGCGTGGAAGTTGTTACCGCCAGTCGCTATCAGCGCAGCTTCGCGCTGGGAGAATATGCCGGGCTGGTGACGCTTGAACCAGACGAGAAAAATCTTTGCCTCAATGTGACGCTAAGCGACGGCCTGCAGCCTGTGGCTGGCGAAGTTTTACAGCGCGTGAAGAACTTACTGGATTTGGACAAGGATCCGCAGCAGGTTTTAAGCAGCCTGGGCACGTTGGCGGCAGCCCGGCCCGGCCTGCGTCTGCCGGGATGTATGGACCCGTTCGAACAGGCCATTCGGGCCATTCTTGGGCAACTGGTTAGCGTGGCGATGGCGGCAAAATTGACCGGCAAAGTGGCAAAGACCTTCGGAAGGATGCTTGAAGGTAACGATGGCTGGTATCTGTTTCCGGATGCCAGGACGCTGGCAAACTGCGATATTCAACAGCTGAAATCTTTAGGCATGTCGCTTAAGCGTGCAGAGGCTATTGTGCATCTTGCTGGAGAGGTGGTGAAAGGGCAGTTTCCGCTGCAGCTACCCGATGATTTGGAGCAGGGAATAAAAACCCTGATAGCACTGCCCGGTATCGGGCGCTGGACAGCCAACTATTTCGCCCTGCGCGGCTGGCAGGCCAGCGACGTTTTCCTGCCGGACGATTACCTGATTAAACAGCGCTTTCCTGATATGACGCCTGCACAAATCCGCCGCTACGCCGAGCGCTGGCAGCCCTGGCGCTCCTACGCGCTGTTACACATCTGGTATAGCGACGGCTGGACGCCGGTCAGTTAATGCCAAAATAACTATTCGTCAGCAGCAGCTCCAGCGGCTGCGGCTGGGCGATGGTTTCCCCATAGATTAAATCAATGCCAATGCCCGACAGCGTATCCATTACCAGAGGCATATCCGCCGGACCGGCGATAGTTTGCAGCGCCATGCGTTGAGCGTGACCATGCACAATCGTCACCATCATTTCGTCCATCAGATTACAGTGCACGTTGAGGATCAGGTCCGGGTCTAACATCACGTAGTCGAACAGATGATGGCTCAGGGTATTAAACAGTTCCAGATCGCGCCCAACGTGGCTCAGCACCATGCGGCAACCGGCTTTGCGCAGCCGTTTCAGGCTGGCATAAGCGCGCTGTGGATCGGCGAGCAAGTCGCTGCTTTGAATCGTCAGGTGCAGCAGACGGGCCGGCATTCTGCGGGAGGAAAGCTGTTCCAGCAGCTCATTGACGAAGGTGTCGCTGACCAGGCCCGCACCGGAAACGGGCAGCGCGACGCCAAACCCTTTCCTTGCGACCTGAGCGGCGTACTTGTCAAAAAATTCGCTAAATACGCGGCGATCCAGCGCATGGTGAAGTGCCGGGTCGGCGAGGCCTGAGCGGAATGCGGGTTCGTTGATAACGTCCCCTTCGTTACCCCAGAAGCGCAGGGTCAGGAGATAGAAACAGGTGGATTCCGGGATGCGCGGCGGCGCAATCGCCATCGCTATCATCAGCATGGGATTGTCTTTGATCACCTGCCACTGCTCGTCGAGGGGCATGGTGTCTCGCCCTTGCTCCATGTAGTGGCGGTGCGGTTCATAAACCGTGACCTGGCCGCGGCCGTTGTTCTTCGAGGCGTAGCAGGCGATATCGGCCTGGGAGAGCACTTCAGACGCGATAGCATTATCGCCGTCAATGTGCGTGATCCCGGCGCTGGCGCCGATGCGGTGCAGACGGCCGTCCCACATAAAGTGGTAGTCGTTGATACTGCGAATGATGCGCTCAGAAATGTAACGTGCGTTTTCAGTGGAACAATCTGGCAGCAGCAAACCAAATTCGTCGCCGCCGAGGCGAGCAAGGAAATCCCCCGTGCGCAGCATACTCAGCATCATCGCCGCCAGCTCCCGCAGCAAAGCATCACCTGCGGCATGGCCCGCGGAGTCGTTTACCGCTTTAAAACGGTCGAGGTCAATGAACACCAGTGCATGGCGCTGGCGTTGTTCAATCGCACCCTGCAGTAAGCGCTTCAGGTGATTCTCAAAGCTTACCCGGTTGGCCAGGTGCGTCAGGCTATCGTGCGAAGCGCTGTAGCTCAGCTGTTTGAGCATTTTCCGGGACTCAGTCACATCCTGGATAACCAGCACGGAGCCAATGCTTTGGCCGTCCAGCGTAGTCAGCGGCGTAATGGTGTAGTGAATGTCGTAGCTACCGCCGTTGCGGCAATGCAGCACGACATCCTGCTCTATAGCGCTCCGGGAAAAATCGCCGCTGTGTATGTTTTCCATCACCGGGCCGTTATCGCCGAAGGTGATGCGCAGAATCGCCAGAATGTGCTGGCCGATGGCCGCCTCCTGCGCCCAGCCGCTGAGCTTCTCGGCAATCGGGTTCATAAAGGAGACATTCATGTCGACGTCGGTGCAAATTACCGCTTCGCCGATCGAGTCCAGCGTGATGTGCAGCCGCTCTTTTTCCTGGTACAGCGCTTCGTTGAGCTGCTTAACTTCGGTCATGTCCATATTGATGCCCAGCAGCCGTTCCACGTCGCCGTTCTTATTCAGCACGCGGTTAGCGAGAGAGCGGATATGGCGGATACCGTCTTTGACATGGATACGAAATTCAAGCTTAAACGGCAGGCGGTTTTTTAACGACTCGCGAATAACGGTTTCCGAGTGGGCGAGATCTTCTTTCACCAGCCTGTTCAGCCAGAGCTGGTAGGTGGGTTTGGTATGCGGCGGCACGTCGTAAAGCTCAAACATCCGCTTATCCCAGCTGATGACATCGTTGGTCAGATCCCACTCCCAGATGCCGATGCCGCCGGCTTCATTGGCAAGCGTAATCCGCTCCATCAGCCGCTTGTTGATCCACTCGGTATGCTTCAGGTCGTTGATGTCTTCAATCTGGGCGATGTAGTAGAGCGGCGTGCCGTCGGTATGACGCACAACGGACGCCGTGAGCATGGCCCACACGACATTGCCCGCGCTGGTGTAATAGCGCTTTTCCATTGAATAGCTATTGATGTGCCCGGCCTCGAGCTTGCTCAGGTGCTGAAGATCGATATTCAAATCTTCGGGCCAGGTAATTTGCTGGAAGGTGAGATCCCTCAACTCTTCGCTGGAATAGCCGAGGAACTTACATAATGACTTATTGACCTGCAGCCATTTGCCCTCGGTAGAGACCAGCGCCATGCCAATAGCCGAGTACTCCATGGCGTTACGAAAGCGCGTTTCGCTTTCGGTGATGTGTTTACGCTCTGTGCGGGAGGAGTACATCACCATTGTGATGACGTTTGCCGGCAGCAGAATCAGCAGAAACGGCAGCCACGGCGCATATTCCAGCACGCGCGGGTGGGGCGTTAACATCGGGAACTTGCCGATGGCTATCATCGCCGAGACCATCATCAGCGTGGCAAGGAAAATAATAAAGGCTTCCAGACGCGGCAGCCGAATGGCGCTCCACATCAGAATGACGATGATAAAAGTGAACGGCCAGGGCAGATAAATTAATGAAAAATAGCTGAGCGCCAGCGTGACGGCGAAGGTTGCCACGGTTTCGAACAGCAGGGCCGCTTTACGATGACGAAGCAAATAATAAGGTTTAAACAGCAGCCCGGCCGGCATCAGCGCCAGCGCCCCGATGGATTCAGACAGCACCCATATAAAGAAGGTTTTCAGCGACGAGGAGTCAACCGGTATCGGCAATAGCATCACCAGCAGGCCGCCGACCAGCGGAGGGATTACCGCACTGCACACGGCAAGTCGTGACCAGTTATTGAGGTTTTGTAAGGGGTTTTTCCGCGGCAAGAAGCGGCGTAACAAAAGCGCGCCCAGCAGCGCCTCAACCAGGTTTATCGCGGTTAACGAGATATTCAGACCGCTAAATGAAAAAACGGCGGCGCTGGCTGCCATGCTGCCCAGTGCACAGACGGCGGCAATGAACGGCCATTGACGGAGAGGAGAACGGAAGAATGCCGCCATCATCACCGAGGTGGTAAACCAGATAGGCACCAGATCGGTGCCTTTTAACGTCAGCTCAAGGGAATAGAGGGTGAAAACAAAGCTGAGTAACCCCAAGCCAGCCAGCAGTATCAGTGAATGGACGGCGGCTTCTGTTTGTCTGTTTTTTTTAATCATTACCGCAAATCCGCTTGGACACTGCCGCCAGGAGCCATGCCCGGATGCATATAAATAAAGAATCGGTTTATGCTAGTACAAACAATTTACAATTCCTATGCTCGGTTGTCAGAATTTACCTACAGAGTGTCAGAAATTGCGTAGTCAAATCACGTAATTAAATAATTCCACTTTACCCGTTGCCTGGCGATGGCGCGCTGTCATGCCTTTGTCACTTTGTTGGCCCTTTGCCGCGTAATTTCACGATTGCAGGGGGTAAGAGACTGGTATCAAAAGGCGGTTGTCCCTATAATTGCGGCGTTTGACGCCTCCGCGTCGTCCTTCCAACACTTTTCGTATTCAGGCCGTAAATAATATGACCGATCAGTCTCATCAATGCGTCATCATCGGGATAGCCGGCGCATCGGCTTCAGGGAAAAGCCTCATTGCCAGCACGTTGTATCGTGAACTGCGCGAGCAAGTCGGCGATGAACACATTGGTGTCATTCCAGAAGACAGTTACTACAAAGATCAAAGCCATCTGTCGATGGAAGAGCGTGTTAAAACCAACTACGATCACCCCAGCGCAATGGACCACAACCTGCTTTTCCAGCATTTGCAGACGCTGAAGTCCGGCAAAGCTATCGAACTGCCGGTTTATAGCTACGTGGAGCACACCCGCACCGACCAGACCGTGCATTTGGTCCCGAAGAAGGTGATCATTCTGGAAGGCATCCTGCTGCTGACCGATGCGCGCCTGCGCCAGGAAATGAACTTCTCTATTTTTGTTGATACACCGCTGGATATCTGCCTGATGCGCCGTATGAAGCGCGACGTTAACGAGCGCGGCCGTTCAATGGATTCCGTGATGGCGCAGTATCAAAAAACGGTACGCCCAATGTTCCTGCAATTTATTGAGCCTTCCAAACAATACGCCGATATTATCGTGCCGCGCGGGGGCAAGAACCGCATCGCAATCGATATTCTGAAAGCCAAAATCAGTCAGTTCTTTGAATAAAGACCTTTGCGAGCGCGCGTAAGCCGCTCGCTTTTACGTTGAATCCCTCATCCATTGCCAATTGGCTATCGTCGACGCTCTGTGGCAGTGTGTGTAAAACTGAGATTGATAAGGAGAATCTGCGATGCGCCTTTGCGATCGTGATATCGAAGCCTGGCTGGATGATGGCCGTTTAGCGATTACCCCCCGTCCTCCGGTTGAACGCATTAACGGTGCCACCGTGGATGTGCGCCTAGGCAATAAATTCCGCACGTTTAGCGGGCATACCGCACCTTTTATCGATCTCAGCGGCCCTAAAGATGAAGTCACCGAAGCGTTAGAACGCGTGATGAGTGATGAGATTGTGTTGGAAGAGGGTGAAGCTTTCTTTCTACACCCCGGTGAACTAGCGCTGGCGGTAACGCTGGAATCTGTCACGCTGCCGGACGACCTTGTGGGCTGGCTGGATGGGCGTTCCTCGTTAGCGCGCCTGGGCCTGATGGTACACGTCACTGCCCACCGCATCGATCCGGGCTGGCATGGCTGTATCGTGCTTGAGTTCTACAATTCAGGGAAGTTGCCGCTGGCGCTGCGTCCAGGCATGATGATTGGCGCGCTGAGCTTTGAACCCCTCTCCGGGCCAGCCGCGCGCCCTTATAATCGCCGTCAGGATGCCAAATACCGCGACCAGCAGGGTGCGGTAGCAAGCCGTATCGATAAAGACTGAATTGCAGTGAGTTGTTCGCCCTCTGGCGAATGATATGGAGAATGTTATGAGACGACTATTAACCACGTTGATGATTCTGCTGGTTGTGCTGATAGCCGGCCTGACCTCACTCGTGTTGTTGGTTAACCCTAACGACTTCCGTGGTTATATGGTTCGTCAGGTTGAGGCCCGCAGCGGCTATCACCTTGAGCTGGAAGGGCCGCTGCGGTGGCATGTCTGGCCGCAGCTGAGTATTTTGTCTGGCCGCATGTCGCTGACTGCGCCGGGTGCCAGTTTGCCAATGGTTAGCGCGGAAAATATGCGTCTGGATGTAGCGCTGATTCCGCTGCTTTCTCACCAGCTTCAGGTTCGCCAGGTAATGCTGAAAAGCGCGGTGATTCAGATGACGCCGCAGGCTGAAGCGAAGCTTTCGGCTAACGCGCCGGTAGGGCCAAAAGACACCATTAGTGAACCGGATACCGGGCGTGGCTGGTCCTTTGATGTTGCGAAGCTTAAGGTCGTCGACAGCGTGCTGGTCTTCCAGCATATCAATGACGAGCAGGTCACCGTCCGCAATATTAACCTGCAAATGACGCAGGATGATAAGCGCCAGGCGCATATTGAACTCAGCAGCCAAATCAACCGTGACCAGCGGGATTTAACGCTTTCGGTCACCGCAGATGTCGATCTTCATGACTATCCGCAGCAAATCAACGCCACGTTAAGCCAAATTGACTACCAGCTGCAGGGCGCCGACCTTCCGGCTGGCGGCATCGGCGGCTCGGGATCGCTTCAATTGGGCTGGAAAAACACGGTCAGCCAGCTTTCGCTGACAAATATGCAGCTCACGGCCAACGACAGTGATTTACAGGGCAATGTCAGCGTGGCGATGCAGGATAAACCGCAGTGGACGGTGGATCTGCAATCTCGCCTGCTCAATCTCGACAAACTGGTGGCCAATGCGCCCGTTGCGGATTCCCTGATTAACCAACAGGCCCAGCAGGCTCAGCAACAGTCCCGCCCGGGCCCGGTGATTGCCGAACAACAGGGTGAAACCAACTACCACAGCCTGCGTAATTTTAATGCCGTACTGAATATCAAAGCCGGTGAAGTGCGCTGGCGCGGCCTGGCGTTCAGTGATGTGCAGACCGCGCTGGTGAATCAGGAGGGTAAACTCAGTATTAACCAGCTCAACGGCAAGCTGGGGCAGGGCACGCTCTCGCTGCCGGGCTTCCTGGATGCCAGCGGCAAGACGCCAGAGCTTGCCTTCCAGCCGCAGGTGAAAAATATTGAGATAGGCAAAATTCTGACCGCGTTTGATTACCCGATTGCGTTAACCGGGCAGTTTTCTATGATGGGTGATTTCAGCGGTGAACGCCTGGATGCGGAGGATTTCCGCAGTAACTGGCAGGGAGACGCTCAGCTTGAGCTGGCCCATTCCCGCCTCGAGGGGATGAACTTCCAGCAGCTGATTCAGCAGGCGGCCAGTCGGAACAATGAGGGCGTGGATGCGCAGCAGAATGTTCAGAACGTCACCGAGCTTGATCACTTCTCCACGTCCGCGTCACTGAATAACGGGCTTCTGACGATGACGAAGATGGTCGGTGAGTCCAACGTATTGTCCCTGACCGGCGAAGGCACGATGGATCTGGTGAAAGAGGTCTGTGACACCAGCTTTGCAATTAAAGTCAGCGGCGGCTGGCAGGGCAGCGACAGTAAACTGATTGAAGTGCTAAAAAACACGGCCGTTCCGCTCCGGGTTTATGGCCCGTGGCAGCAGCTGAATTACACGCTGCAGGTTGATCAAGTGCTACGCAAGCAACTGCAGGATGAAACTAAGCGTCGGCTCAATGACTGGCTGGATAAGCATAAAGAGAGCGACAAGGCGAAAGACGTTCAGCAGTTACTGAATAAACTGTAACGACTAAAAAAACGGCAGAAGCCAGTTCAGACTGATAACTGGCCTCTGGCGAGAGAAGAAATACCAGCCAGCTCATTAGAAAAACAGGAAAATCAATTCCTTGATTTTCGGCTAATAATCACAAAGAGGGAAAAACCACGCTTTTTCCCTCTTTGTCAGCAACTCAAACCGGCGAAATCCGGTTTTTTTATACCTCATAATCCAGCAGATTATCGTCTTGTTCGAGTGGGATGATTTGCACTTTGTTGACCCTGTGATTCACCACCTCCAGCGTTTTGAGCAAATAATTCCCCACTTCAACGCTCTCGCCTTCGGCTGGAATATGCTGCAAATGCTCCATCAGCAACCCGGCAATGGTGTGGTATTCCCGTTTCTCATCCAGGGGAAGGGCGATGTACTGTACCAAGTCGTCCAGCGGCATATGGCCGTTAGCCGTCCAGCTGCCGTCCTGATTTTTCTGGATATCGTGACGGGCATCTATCTCTTCCACTTCGTTCGGCAGATTACCGGCGATGGTTTCCATCACGTCGCTCAGGGTGACAATGCCTTCCACCGAGCCAAACTCATCGACGACAAAAGCAAAATGGGTGCGCGCGTTACGGAACTGTTCTAACGCCTGCAGCAGCGGCAATGCCTCCGGGAAAACCAGCGGCTGACGAATCAACGGCGCAATATTCAGCGCTTCGCCGTGCAGCGACTGCTGCAATAAATCGATAACGTGCACCACGCCGAGGATGTCATCGTCACTGTCCGTGACCACGATGCGCGTGTGCTGGTTTTTATTTAGAAGTTTGCGAACCTCGGCTTCCGGGGCGGTAATGTCCAGATGCTCGACGTCGTGGCGGGAGGTCATGATACTGCTGACGCTGCGCTGGTTCAGGTGCAGCACGCGCTCGATCATCCGCGTTTCCTGCGGGTTAAAAACATCGCTGTTAATGCCGCTGTCGGCAATCAGTGAGGCGGTCTGGGCATCCAGTTCCGCTTCTTCTTTCTTGCCGTTCAACAGCCGCAGCACGGCTTCGGCGGTGCGCTCCCGCAGCGACTGATTTGCGGAAAGAAAACGTCGGCGGTTAAAAATCGCCAGCTGATTGAGTGATTCAATCATCACCGAGAATCCGATGGCGGCATAGAGATAGCCTTTCGGGATTTGATAGCCAAAGCCGTCGGCCACCAGACTAAAGCCAATCATCAGCAGGAAACTCAGGCACAAAATCACGATGGTCGGGTGGCTGTTCACAAACCGAGTCAGCGACTTGCTGGCCAGCACCATCAGCCCGATGGCGATGATAACCGCGACCATCATGACCGCCAGGTGGTCGACCATTCCAACGGCGGTGACCACCGAATCAAGGGAAAACACGGCGTCAAGAATGACGATTTGCGCCACAACGGGCCAGAATTTTGCCCCCCGTTTTTGCGTGTGATGCTCGCTGTCTTTGCCCTCCAGCCGCTCATTCAGCTCCATCGTGGCCTTAAACAACAGGAACATACCGCCCAACAGCATGATCAGATCCCTGGCGCTGAAGCTAAGGTCGTGAAGGGTGAATAGCGGTCGGGTAAGCGTCACCAGCCACGAAATGGAGGCCAGCAGCAGCAGGCGCATAACCATCGCCAGCAATAAGCCCGTGACGCGGGCGCGATCGCGAAGTTTAGGAGGCAGCTTTTCGGCGAGGATGGCAATAAAAACGAGGTTATCAATGCCCAGAACCAGTTCTAAAACGACCAGGGTAACTAACCCGGCCCAGACTGAGGGGTCGGCAATCCATTCCATACGGGGTTTATAGCCTTTAACTTACGGGCAAATGCCACACGGAAATGATGGGTAATTGTCGGACAAAAAGCAATGTTTGTCTGAGAATAATCCGTAATGACTTATAGAATTTCCAGCATTAAATGAATATCCAGTAAGTTATTGCGGATAATATTTAAAGAAGTATTTGAGTTATATATTTTATATATGAATGCATCACCATGAGATAGTTCTGCATATTTCCCCAGACATTGTCTTATTATTTTTATTGTCAATATAAAGAAAATCCTAAAATGTTATTATTGCGTGGTTCATATTATTCTTAAAAGTCCGCCTCCAGCCTTTTGTCTCCTTGCCTGCTGAGTTTTAAGCTGCAACAATCTTTGGCGATGATTAGCAATGAATGTGTGATTACTCGTTTAGTAATAGTTTTTCCCAGCATTGTCATAAGACCTGATTCATTTTTTTTAATATTTTTCGGATATTAGAGAATCTCAGGGTATTAGGATTATTTACCTTTTTCAGTGGGTTGGTGACTGTGAGCCAGGGGCGGTAGCGTGCCCGGATGCGGCCAGATAACAGCAAGTGATGGCGTCATCAGAATGTCGGGGAATAAGCTTATTTTAGGAATAATGCCAGTTTTCTCATTCTCTGAATATGTTCAATTCTGCACTTCGTTCTCACGGTTAATTGCTTGCCTGTTTTATTCGCTCAGGATAATTACTCTGCCATAGTGATAAATATTCAATGATAAAATACAAACTGAAGTTGATGCCATTATTGGTGTCAGTCACCCTGATGAGCGGCTGCACGATATTTCCTGGCAGCAATATGTCTACGTCGGGAAAAGACGTCATCAAACAACAGGATGCTGATTTCGACCTTGACCGAATGGTCAACGTTTATCCTTTAACGCCGCGACTGGTAGAGCAACTAAGGCCTCGTCCAGTGGTTGCCCAGCCGAATGCCGGGCTGGATAAAGATATTGCCAATTACCAGTATCGCGTCGGGCCGGGGGATGTATTAAACGTCACGGTCTGGGATCACCCGGAACTCACCACGCCTGCGGGGCAATATCGCAGCTCAAGCGACACCGGTAACTGGGTACAGCCCGATGGCACCATGTTCTATCCGTATGTGGGCAAAATCAGCGTGACCGGCAAAACGCTGGCAGAAATTCGCAGCGATATTACCAGCCGTCTCGCGCAGTACATTGCCCAGCCGCAGGTGGACGTTAATATCGCTGCCTTCCGCTCGCAAAAAGCCTATATCTCCGGGCAGGTAAATAAATCCGGCCAGCAGCCCATCACTAACGTACCGCTGACTATCCTCGACGCGATCAATGCCGCAGGCGGTTTAACCGAAGTAGCCGACTGGCGTAACGTCGTTCTGACCCATAACGGGCAGGAAAAACGCATTTCTCTGCAGGCGCTGATGCAAAACGGCGACCTCAGCCAAAACCATTTGCTCTACCCCGGCGACATTCTGTTTGTGCCGCGTAATGACGATCTGAAAGTGTTCGTGATGGGGGAAGTGAAGAAGCAAACCACCCTCAAAATGGACTTCAGCGGCATGACGCTTACCGAGGCGCTTGGCCAGGCCGAAGGTATCGATCTCACCTCGTCCAACGCCAGCGGCATCTTCGTGATCCGTCCGCTCAAAGGCCAGACGCAGCAAAACGGCAAGATTGCCAACATTTATCAGCTCGATATGTCCGATGCGACTTCGCTGGTGATGGGCACCGAGTTCCAGCTCCAGCCGTATGACGTGGTGTACGTGACCACGGCACCGGTTTCTCGCTGGAATCGCCTGATCAACCAGCTCCTGCCAACCATCAGCGGCGTGCGTTACATGACCGATACCGCCAAAGATATTCACACCTGGTAACGCGCTATGTTCAACAAAATACTTGTGGTTTGCGTGGGGAACATCTGCCGTTCCCCCACGGCTGAACGGCTGCTCAAACGTTACCACCCGGAGCTTAGCGTCAGCTCAGCTGGGCTGGGGGCGCTGGTAGGCAAGGGCGCGGATGCCGGTGCCGTCGACGTCGCTGGGCGGCATAACCTTTCGCTCGAAGGGCATTTGGCCCGCCAGGTTTCGGGGCGTCTATGCCGGGAGCACGATCTGATTCTGGCGATGGAAAAACGCCACATCACCACGCTGTGCGAAATGGCACCCGAAATGCGCGGCAAAGTGATGCTGTTTGGCCACTGGGATGCCGGCAGAGAAATTCCTGACCCCTATCGTAAAAGCCGCGACGCCTTCGAAGCGGTCTACAGCATGCTCGACCTTTCTGCCCAAAAGTGGGCTAACGCACTCAACGCTCATCAGGGATAACAATGACAGAGAAAGTACGCCGTTCGAGCGCCCCGACCGAGGGCAATGACGAAATTGATATTGGCCGTTTGTTTGGCACCGTGCTGGAGGCTCGCTGGTGGGTTATCGGCATTACGGGGCTGTTTGCCGTGCTGGCAGCAGTTTATGCCCTGTTTGCCACGCCGGTCTACAAGGCCGACGCGCTGGTGCAAATCGAACAAAATGCCGGTAATACGCTGGTGAACGACATCAGCTCCGCGCTCAGCAATAAGCCACCGGCGTCTGCCGCAGAAATTCAGCTGATCCAGTCCCGCATGGTACTGGGGAAAACCGTTGATGACCTGAATCTGGACATCTCGGTGACTAAGAACACCTTCTGGCTGTTAGGCGCTGGTTGGGACCGCCTGCAGGGGCACCAGAACGACACGGTGAATGTCACCACGTTTACGCTGCCGGCAGCGATGAACAAAGACACCTTTACCGTGGAAGTGCTGAACGATAAGCAGTATCAGCTGACCAGCGACAATGGCTTTAGCGCCAAAGGGGAAGTGGGCAAGCTGCTGAGTAAATCGGGCGTCACGATGCAGGTGGATGGCATCCAGGCGCAGCCTGGTGACAATTTCACGGTGGTGAAATATTCCACGCTGGGGATGATCAACCAACTGCTGGGCAATCTGACGGTGACTGAAAACGGCAAAGATACCGGCGTGCTTAGTTTGTCCTACACCGGGGAAGATAAAGATCAGATCCGCACCATTCTGGACAGTATCACCCGCAACTACCTGGCGCAGAACGTGCAGCGTAAATCTGAAGAGGCCGCCAAAAGCCTGAAGTTCCTGGCCGAGCAGTTGCCTGAAGTGCGTCGCAATCTGGATGCCGCAGAGAACAAACTGAATGCCTATCGTCAGCGCCAGGATTCGGTGGATCTTTCTCTGGAGGCGAAATCGCTACTGGATTCCGTGGTCAACATCGACGCTCAGCTGAATCAGCTGACCTTCAAAGAAGCTGAAATCTCCAAGCTGTATACCAAAGCCCACCCGTCCTACCGCACGTTGCTGGAGCAGCGCCGAACGCTGGAAGATCAGAAAGCTCGCCTGACCAACAGCATCGCCGCGATGCCCAAAACCCAGCAGGAAATTGTGCGCCTGACCCGCGATGTGGAGTCCGGGCAGCAGGTTTATATGCAGCTGTTGAACAAGCAGCAAGAGCTGAAAATCACCGAAGCCAGTACGGTGGGTGACGTGCGTATCGTCGACCCGGCGATTACGCAGCCTGGCATGGTTAAACCTCAGCGCGTGCTGGTGGTGCTGGGCAGCATCATTCTGGGCCTGATTGTGTCTGTGATCGGGGTGCTGCTGCGCTCGCTGTTTAACGGCGGCATTGAAAGCCCGACCGTGCTGGAAGAGGCGGGGCTCAGCGTGTATGCGAGCATTCCGCTCTCCGAATGGCAGAAAACCCGCGACCAGGCCAACCTGCGCAACGTCAAAGGCACTAAGCGCTTCAAACAGAGCCAGTTGCTGGCGGTGGGTAACCCGACCGACCTGGCCATTGAAGCCATTCGCAGCCTGCGCACCAGCCTGCATTTCGCCATGATGCAGGCCCCCAACAACGTCCTGATGCTCACCGGCGTTAGTCCGTCTATCGGTAAAACCTTTGTGTGCGCCAACCTCGCGGCGGTGATTAGCCAGACCAACAAGCGCGTGCTGCTGATGGACTGCGACATGCGCAAAGGCTATACCCACGAACTGCTGGGGACCACCAACGTTAACGGGCTGTCCGATGTGCTGTCAGGGCAGGGGGACATTACCCGCTGCGCGCAGAAAACCTCAGTGCCGAACTTTGATCTTATCCCACGCGGGCAGGTCCCGGCTAACCCGTCCGAACTGTTGATGAACGAGCGCTTCTCTCAGTTGATGAAGTGGGCCAGTGAAAATTATGACCTGGTGCTGATAGATACCCCGCCGATTCTGGCCGTCACCGATGCGGCAATTGTGGGGCGCCATGCAGGCACCACGCTGATGGTGGCTCGCTACGCGGTGAACACGCTGAAAGAAGTGGAAACCAGCCTGAGCCGCTTTGAGCAGAACGGGATTGCCGTGCGCGGCGTGATCCTTAACTCGATTTTCCGCCGGGCCACGGGCTACCAGGATTACGGGTATTACGAATACGAATATAAGTCGGATGCTAAATAAGGTGATAGCCATGAACAGCAGCGCAACTCGCCCGCTTATCTCTATATATATGCCGACGTGGAACCGCCAGCAGTTGGCTATTCGCGCCATCAACTCGGTGCTGCGGCAGGATTATGACCACTGGGAAATGATCATCGTCGATGACTGCTCCGCCAGCTTCCAGCAGCTGCAGCAGTTTGTTGCAGACCTCGGCGATCCCCGGGTGCGTTACATTCACAACGACGTGAACAGCGGTGCCTGCGCGGTACGTAACCAGGCCATTGGGCTGGCGCAAGGGCGTTTTATCACCGGCATTGATGATGATGACGAATGGACGCCGAACCGGCTGTCGGTGTTTCTGTCCCACCAGCATCAGTTGGTCACCCACGCGTTTTTATATGCCAACGACTATTTGTGTGAAGGGCAGGTCTACTCGCAGCCGACCAGCCTGCCGCTGTACCCGAAGTCGCCGTATTCCCTGAAGCTTTTCTACAAGCGCAATATCATAGGCAATCAGGTCTTTACCTACGCCGAACGCTTTAAAAGCAGCCTGTTTGATACCGAGCTGAAGGCGGCGCAGGATTACGACATCTTCCTGCGCATGGTGGTGGCGTTCGGCCAGCCGTGGAAGGTGGAAGAGGCGACCCAAATTCTGCACGTTAATCACGGCGAAATGCAGATAACCAAATCCCCCAGGAAATTTGCCGGTTATTTCCACTTTTACCGCAAACACAAAGCCAAGTTCGACCGGGCCAGCAAGAAATATCAGCTGTATACGCTCTACCAAATCCGCAATAAGCGCATGTCGTGGCGCACCCTGTTAGCTCTGCTGACGGTGCGCAACGGCAAGCGCCTGGCCGACAGTCTGCGGGGGAGGTAAGCGTGCTGGAGGATATTCGTGCCAATAGCTGGAGCCTGCGCCCGTGCTGCATGGTGCTGGCCTATCGCGTAGCCCACTTTTGCTCGGTGTGGCGCAAGAAAAACGTCATCAACAACCTATGGGCCGCGCCCGTGCTGCTGGCCTATCGATTCATTACTGAATGCCTGTTTGGCTATGAAATTCAGGCGGGAGCCACCATTGGCCGTCGGTTCACTATTCATCACGGCTACGCGGTGGTTATCAATAAGTTCGTCGTCGTCGGGGATGATTTCACCATCCGCCACGGCGTCACCATTGGTAACCGGGGGAGCAGTCTCGCCTGCCCGGTGATAGGCAACGGCGTTGAACTGGGCGCTAACGCGATCGTCGTGGGCGATATCACCCTTGGTAATAATGTGACTGTAGGCGCGGGCAGCGTGGTGCTGGACAGCGTGCCGGACAATGCGCTGGTGGTCGGCGAAAAAGCTCGGGTGAAGGTGATCCAATGAACATCATGCAATTTAATGTCCGCCTGGCCGAAGGTGGTGCGGCGGGCGTGGCGCTCGATCTGCACCAGCGTGCACGTTTGGCCGGGCTGTCTTCACGTTTTATCTATGGCTATGGCAAAGGCGGTAAGAAAAGCGCCAGCCACGACATTTATCCCGACGTTGAGAAACACACGCCTCGCCTGGTGTCGGTTGCCAATATCGCGCTGTTCCGTTTTCTGAACCGCGATCCATTCGGCAATCTGAATAAGCTTTACCGTCGGGTCACTCGCAGCCCACAGCCGGTTGTGCTGCACTTCCATGTGGTGCACAGCTATTGGCTGAACCTGGACGAAATGGTGTCGTTTTGCCAGCGGGTGAAGGCGCACAAGCCGGATGTTACCTTCGTCTGGACGCTGCACGATCACTGGAGCATTACCGGGCGCTGCGCTTTTCTGGACGGCTGTGAAGGCTGGAAAACCGGCTGTGTTAAATGCCCGACGCTGAACAACTATCCACCGGTCAAAGTGGATAAGGCGCACCAGCAGGTGGCGGGCAAGCGCCAGCTGTTTCGCGAGATGCTGGCGCTGGGCTGCAAGTTTATCTCCCCCAGCCAGCACGTCGCAGAGGCTTTTAATCAGCTTTATGGTGCCGGGCGCTGCAGCATCATTAATAACGGTATTGACGTCGCCACCGAGGCGATTCTGGCGGAGCTGCCTGAATGCGGCGTCGCGACGGTGAAACCCCGCGTGGCTATTGTGGCCCACGACCTGCGCTATGACGGCAAAACCAACCAGAAACTGGTACAGGCAATGATGGCGCTGGGCGACAAAATCGAGCTGCATACCTTTGGCAAATTCTCGCCGTTTGAAGGCGCTAACGTGGTGAACCACGGCTATATGACCGACAAGCGCGCGCTGATGAGCGAGCTGAACACGATGGACAGCCTGGTGTTCAGTTCTCGCGTGGATAACTATCCGCTGATCCTGTGCGAGGCGCTGTCTATCGGCGTGCCGGTGGTGGCGACGAGCAGCGAGGCCGCGGATGAAGTTCTGCGTAAAGTGGGGGGCAAAACCTTCACCCCGGAACATGTTCTGGCGCTGGTGCAGCTTAAAAAAACGCAGCTGGCAGAGCAGGTTTTCGCGACTGATTTAGCGACCTTCCGTGCAGCCAGCCGCACGGCCTATAGCGGCAAGCAGATGCTGGAGGAATATGTCTCGTTCTATCAGGGTCTGTAGCTATCTGCTGCTGCCGTTCATCTATCTGGTGGTGAACATTAAGCTCGCCTCTCTGGGGGAGAGCTTCCCGATAACCATCGTGACCTTCCTGCCGGCGATTTTGTTTCTGTATATCGAGCGCATCAACCTTAAAAAACTGATGATTGCGTTGGGTGTGGGGGCGGGATTGACGGCGTTTAACTACATTTTTGGCCAGTCGCTCGATCCGGCCAAGTACGTCACCTCGATGATGCTGTTTGTCTATATTGTGCTGATATTGGGCATGACATGGAGCTGCCGATTCAAAACTATTTCTCAGCGCAATCACCGCAAGATATTACGGTTTTTCTATGCCGTGGTGGGCATTATTGTGGCGCTGGCGGCGGCGGAAATGGCTCAGATTATTCTGACCGGCGGCAGTAGCCTGATTGAGAAAATTTCAAAGTTTCTCATCTACAGCAACAGTTACGTGCTCAACTTTATTAGCTTTGGTGGGCGGCGTACTACGGCGCTCTATTTCGAGCCCGCTTTCTTCGCCCTGGCATTAATCTCAATTTGGCTCAGCATCAAACAGTTTGGTATCAAAACGCCGAAAACTGATGTTATGATTCTTTTAGGGATAATCCTGTCAGGATCTTTCTCTGGGGTAATGACGTTTATTTTGTTTTATCTGCTGGAGTGGGCGTTTCAATACCTTAATAAAAGCGCCATTAAAAAGAAGTTGCCATTAGCAATTATTTCACTGGCTGTTTTTTTAATCGGTTTGGTATTCGCTTTCCCTTATATCGCAACCCGTGTTGGTGATTTGGGAACAGAAGGATCGTCATCGTATTACCGTATTATTGGTCCATTAGCGATGGTTGGCTACTCTCTGGCAAATGTTGATGGCGTAGTACGGTTTGGTTCTCTCTATGAATATGTAGCATCATTCGGAATATTTAACGGTGCGGATGTAGGGAAAACCGTGGACAATGGACTGTATCTGCTGATTATTTATTTCTCATGGTTTGCAGTATTAATGACCGCTGGCTATATGTGGCGAGTCATGAAAATGATGCGCAATGCCTTTGGAAATAATGAGAATTATCGTGTTCAGCTTTGGTTGTTTATGCCTGTATCTTTGTTCTTTACCGGTTCTATTTTTAGCCCGGAATATGCATTTTTAATTGTTTGCCCATTTATTTTGCGTAAAGCAATTAAGCATTCGCTGCCAGGAGGTGCGCAATAATGTTATTAAGTGTTATTACAGTGGCATGGCGTAACCATGCCGGGGTCGTGAAGACCTGGCAATCGCTGGCGCACCTGGCACAGGCCAAAGGCATCAAGTTCGAATGGATTGTGGTGGATGGCAACTCTCCAGACGGCACGGCTGAGTTTCTGGCAGGCCTGCAGGGCCAGTACAACCTGCGTTTTGTCAGTGAGAAAGACAGCGGCATTTACGACGCGATGAACAAAGGCATCGCCATGGCGCAGGGGCGCTATGCGCTCTTTCTGAACTCCGGCGATGCTTTCCACCCTGAGATTGCCGAGGTGATTTATCAGCTGGCAGCCTCAGGCGAGCGCGATGACGCGATGGTGATTGGTGACGCGCTGCTGGACTTCGGCGATGGCAATAAAATTCGCCGCAGCGCCAAGCGGGGCTGGTATATATACCACAGCCTGCCGGCCAGCCATCAGGCTATCTTTTTCCCGCTCTCTGGACTGCGTAAATATCCCTACGATCTGCAATATAAAGTCTCATCCGATTACGCGCTGGCGGCAAAAATGTATAAAAACGGCTATGCCTTTAAGCGTATCAAAGGGCTGGTGTCTGAATTTTCAATGGGCGGCGTGTCTACCTCTAACAATATTGAATTGTGCCGTGATGCGAGAAATGTTCAGCGAAAAATATTACGCGTGCCGGGCTTCATTGCCGAACTCTCTTTCCGACTCAGGTTAAAAACAACCGGCAAAGCAAAAGCGCTTTATAACAAAACTTAAAGCTTACAGGAAATATTATGCAGGATTTAAGCGGCTTCAGTGTACCGAGGGGATTTCGCGGCGCGAGCGGCATTAAAGTGCAGTTGTGGTGGGCGGTTCAGGCCACTTTATTTGCCTGGTCTCCGCAAGTTTTATATCCGTGGCGTGCCTTTTTATTACGTATTTTTGGGGCGAGGGTAGGCAAGAAGGTTGTTATTCGCCCCTCGGTGAAAATTACCTACCCATGGAAGTTAACGCTCGGAGATTATGCCTGGGTTGGCGATGATGCCGTGCTCTATACCCTCGGTGAAATTAGTATCGGTGCTAATTCAGTGGTGTCGCAAAAATGTTATTTGTGCACCGGCAGTCACGATTATATGAGTCAGCATTTCGATATTACCCAGTCGCCGATTGTTATCGGCGAAAAATGCTGGCTGGCAACAGATGTATTTGTTTCCCCGGGCGTCACGATAGGTGATGGCTGTGTCGTGGGAGCCCGGAGCAGCGTTTATAAATCATTACCGGCGAATGCCGTTTGCCGGGGAAACCCGGCAGTAAAAATACGCGACCGCGCGTAATTCTTTCACCCTTGCTCTGTTTGTGACTGTTTATCTCCTCTGCGGAGAGACAGGGAGTGAGGGGTAAGGGCCAATAAAAATGTTCACAGAGGATAAATTATCATGACTAAAGTAGCTCTCATTACGGGTGTCACCGGACAAGACGGCTCTTACCTGGCGGAATTCCTGCTGGAAAAAGGCTATGAAGTTCACGGTATCAAGCGTCGCGCCTCTTCTTTCAACACCGAACGCGTGGACCACATTTATCAGGATCCGCACGCGGGTAACCCAAAATTCCATCTGCACTATGGCGACCTGACCGACACCTCCAACCTGACCCGTATTCTGTCCGAAGTGCAGCCGGATGAAGTCTACAACCTGGGCGCGATGAGCCATGTCGCGGTTTCTTTTGAGTCACCGGAATACACCGCGGACGTGGATGCGATGGGCACCCTGCGCCTGCTGGAAGCCATTCGTTTCCTCGGCCTCGAAAAGAAAACTCGCTTCTACCAGGCATCCACTTCAGAGCTTTACGGCCTGGTGCAGGAGATCCCACAGAAAGAAACCACGCCTTTCTACCCGCGTTCCCCGTACGCAGTCGCCAAGCTTTACGCCTACTGGATCACCGTCAACTACCGTGAATCCTACGGCATGTATGCCTGTAACGGCATTCTGTTCAACCACGAATCTCCGCGTCGCGGCGAAACCTTCGTCACTCGCAAAATTACCCGCGCGATTGCCAACATCGCTCAGGGCCTGGAGAAGTGCCTGTACCTCGGCAACATGGATTCCCTGCGCGACTGGGGCCACGCCAAAGACTACGTGAAAATGCAGTGGATGATGCTGCAGCAGGAAAAACCGGAAGACTTCGTGATCGCCACCGGCGTGCAGTACTCCGTGCGTCAGTTCGTAGAAATGGCGGCGGCTCAGCTCGGCATCAAACTGCGCTTTGAGGGTCAGGGCGTGGAAGAGAAAGGCATTGTGGTTTCCGTCACGGGTCACGACGCACCGGGCGTGAAGCCAGGCGACGTTATCGTCTCCGTTGATCCTCGTTACTTCCGTCCTGCGGAAGTAGAAACCCTGCTGGGCGACCCAACCAAAGCGCACGAAACGCTGGGCTGGAAGCCGGAAATTACCCTGCAGGAGATGGTCGGTGAAATGGTAGCCAAAGATCTGGAAGCGGCGAAGAAACACTCCCTGCTGAAGTCCCATGGTTATGAGGTCGCCATCGCGCTGGAGTCCTGAGCATGAATAAGAAACGTATCTTTGTTGCCGGTCACCGTGGGATGGTCGGCTCGGCCATTGTCCGCCAGCTCGGGCAGCGCGATGACGTTGAGCTGGTGCTGCGCGGGCGGGATGAGCTGAATCTGCTGGACGCTGAGGACGTTAATGCCTTCTTCGCCAGCGAGAAAATCGACCAGGTTTACCTGGCGGCGGCAAAAGTGGGCGGCATCGTCGCCAATAACACGTTCCCGGCAGAGTTCATCTACGAGAACATGATGATCGAAAGCAACATTATTCATGCCGCGCACACGCACGGCGTGAACAAACTGTTGTTCCTTGGCTCATCCTGTATTTACCCGAAGATGGCGAAGCAGCCGATGGCCGAAAGCGAGCTGCTGCAGGGCACGCTTGAAGCCACGAACGAGCCGTATGCGATTGCCAAGATTGCCGGTATCAAGCTGTGCGAGTCCTACAACCGCCAGTACGGGCGGGATTACCGCTCGGTGATGCCGACCAATCTGTACGGGCCGAACGACAACTTCCACCCGAGCAACTCCCACGTCATTCCGGCCCTGCTGCGCCGCTTCCATGAAGCCACCCAAGAGAATGCCCCGGACGTGGTGGTATGGGGCAGCGGCACGCCAATGCGTGAGTTCTTGCACGTGGACGACATGGCTGCGGCCAGTATTCACGTGATGGAGCTGGATCAGGAAGTGTGGCAGGAGAATACCGATCCGATGCTGTCGCACATTAACGTCGGCACCGGCGTGGACTGCACCATTCGTGAACTGGCGCAGACGCTGGCCAAAGTGACCGGCTACCGGGGGCGCGTGGTGTTTGACGCCACCAAACCTGACGGCACGCCGCGCAAGCTGCTGGATGTATCCCGCCTGCATCGCCTCGGCTGGTATCACGAGATTTCCCTGGAGGCGGGCCTCGCCAGCACTTACCAGTGGTTCCTCGAAAATCAGCAACGGTTCCGGGGGTAAGCATGTTTTTGAGCGCGGAAGATTTTGCCACCGTAGTGAGCGCCACGCCGCTGATCTCCATCGACCTTATCATCGAAAACCAGGCGGGCGAATTCCTGCTGGGTTTACGGACCAATCGCCCTGCGAAGGGCTTTTGGTTTGTGCCGGGGGGAAGGGTGCTGAAGAACGAAACGCTGGCGAATGCTTTTATTCGTCTTACCGAGGCTGAGCTGGGCAAATCGTTCACTCTGCTGGACGGGGAGTTTTACGGCGTCTGGCAGCATTTCTACGGTGATAACTTCTCCGGGAAGGATTTCTCGACCCATTACGTGGTGCTGGGTTTCCGCCTGCGGGTGGACGACAAACGGCTGAACCTGCCTGCTGAGCAGCACAAAGCCTACTGCTGGCTGACGCCGGAAGCGCTGCTCAAGCGCGAAGACGTGCACGACAACAGCCGCGCTTACTTCATCACTCAGGGCAAAGGGAAGGTTCCGGGCTTATGAAAATTCTGGTCTACGGCATTAACTATTCCCCGGAGCTGACCGGCATCGGCAAGTACACCGGTGAAATGGTGGAGTGGATGACCAGCCGGGGCCATGAGGTGCGGGTGATCACCGCGCCGCCTTATTATCCGGTCTGGCGCGTGCACCCGGACTACTCGGCGTGGAAATACAAAAAAGAGCAGGGGAAAGCGACCGTCTGGCGCTGCCCGCTGTATGTGCCGAAGCAGCCTTCGACGCTGAAACGCCTGATTCACCTGGGCAGCTTTGCGCTGAGTTCATTTTTCCCGCTTCTGGCGCAACGCAGCTGGAAGCCAGACCGGGTCATTGGCGTGGTGCCGACGCTGTTTTGCGTGCCGGGGATGCGTCTGCTGGCAAAACTGAGCGGGGCGCGCACGCTGCTGCACATTCAGGACTACGAGGTGGACGCAATGCTCGGCCTCGGTATGGCCGGAAAGACACCGGGAAAAATTGCTCGCCTGGCCCAGCGCTTTGAAAAAAGCGGACTGCACAACGTTGATAACGTCTCCACCATTTCTCGCTCGATGATGAACAAGGCTACCGAGAAAGGCGTCGACCCACAGCGGGTGATTTTTTTCCCTAACTGGTCGGAAGTGGCGCGTTTCCGTGATGTTGATCCGGCGCAAATCCAGGCCGTGCGCCAGGCGCTCAACCTGCCGGAAGATAAAAAAATCATTCTGTACTCCGGCAACATCGGCGAAAAACAGGGACTGGAAACGGTGATTGAAGTGGCGAGCCGCTTCTCTGAGAGCCCGTATCTGTTCGTGATTGTGGGCCAGGGCGGCGGTAAAGAGAGGCTCGAAAAACTGGTGCACGTTCACGGGCTGAGTAACGTGGTGTTCCACCCGCTTCAGTCTTACGACGCGCTGCCCGCGCTGCTCTGCCTGGCCGATTGTCATCTGGTTATCCAGCGCCGGGGAGCGGCAGACGCCGTCCTGCCGTCAAAACTCACCAATATCCTGGCCGTCGGCGGCAATGCGGTGATTACCGCCGAGCCTGAAACAGAGCTGGGCCAGCTTTGCGAAGCGCATCCGGGCATTGCGGTTTGCGTGATGCCTGAATCCGCCGATGCGCTGGCGGCGGGCATTGAACGCTGTCTGCAGTTGCCACAACACAACACGACGGCACGTGAATATGCCGAACGCACGCTCGAAAAAGAGAACGTGTTAAGCCAATTTATTGCTGACATTCGGGGATAAATGATGAGTCAGTCACAACTCTATCCGGTGATCATGGCGGGCGGAAACGGGAGCCGTCTCTGGCCGCTGTCCCGCGTGCTGTACCCCAAGCAGTTCCTCTGCCTGAAAGGGGATCTGACCATGCTGCAAACCACCATCAATCGCCTGAACGGGGTAGAGTGCGAAAGCCCGGTGGTGATTTGCAATGAGGAACACCGCTTTATTGTCGCCGAGCAGCTGCGCCAGCTAAGTAAACTGACCGAAAATATCGTGCTGGAACCGGCCGGGCGCAACACCGCGCCAGCCATTGCGCTGGCCGCCCTGGCCGCGCTGCGTAACCAGCCGCAGAAGGACCCGCTTATGCTGATCCTCGCTGCCGATCACGTCATCCAGAATGAAGAAGCTTTCCGCGAGGCGGTGCGCTGTGCGATGCCTTATGCGGAAGCAGGCAAGCTGGTGACCTTCGGGATCGTCCCCGACCTGCCGGAAACGGGCTACGGCTATATTCGCCGTGGCGCAGTGGCGACGCCGGAAAACGGCGCCGATGCCGTGGCGTTCAGCGTCGCGCAGTTTGTCGAAAAACCCGATCTCTCCACCGCCCAGGCCTATGTCGCCTGCGGCGAATACTACTGGAACAGCGGCATGTTCCTGTTCCGCGCGGGCCGCTATCTGGAAGAGCTGGCGAAGTTCCGCCCCGATATTCTGGCCGCCTGCGAAAAAGCCATGGCGGGCGTTGACCCGGATCTGGATTTCGTTCGCGTGGATGAGCAGGCGTTCCTGGCCTGCCCGGATGAGTCTATCGACTATGCGGTAATGGAAAAAACCGCCGATGCGGTGGTGGTGCCGATGGACGCCGGCTGGAGCGATGTAGGCTCGTGGTCCTCGCTGTGGGAAATCAGCGCCAAGAGCCCGGAAGGGAACGTACATCACGGCGATGTCATCAGTCACGAAACCGAAAACAGCTACATCTATGCCGAATCCGGCCTGGTCACTACCGTGGGGGTGAAAGACCTGGTCGTGGTGCAAACCAAAGATGCGGTGCTGATTGCCGACCGTGACCACGTACAGAACGTGAAGAAAGTGGTGGAGCGCATCAAAGGTGATGGCCGCCACGAGCACCATAACCACCGGGAAGTTTACCGCCCGTGGGGGAAATACGACTCCATCGACGCCGGGGAGCGTTACCAGGTAAAGCGTATCACCGTTAAGCCTGGCGAAGGGCTCTCGCTGCAAATGCACCACCACCGCGCCGAACACTGGATTGTGGTGGCGGGCACCGCCAAAGTCACGCTGGGGGATGAGATTAAGCTGCTGGGTGAAAACGAGTCTATCTACATTCCGCTCGGCATGACCCACTGCCTGGAAAATCCCGGCAAAATTCCCCTCGACCTGATTGAGGTTCGCTCCGGTACCTATCTGGAAGAAGACGACATCGTCCGCTTCCAGGATCGCTACGGACGTATTTAATCCCTGACTAAAAAACAAGCTCCACGGGCCAAGAACCCGTGGGTTGGGTAACTGTTGCCCGAAGGAGCGAAATCATGCAGCAACTGACCTGTTTTAAAGCCTACGACATCCGCGGTCGCCTGGGCGACGAGCTAAATGAAGACATCGCCTGGCGCATTGGCCGCGCCTACGGCGAGTACCTGAAGCCGAAAACCATCGTCCTCGGGGGCGACGTACGTTTGACCAGCGAATCGCTGAAACAGGCGCTGGCGCGTGGCCTGCAGGATGCGGGCGTGGACGTGCTGGATATCGGCCTGTCCGGTACCGAAGAGATTTACTTTGCCACCTGGCACCTGGACGTGGACGGCGGCATCGAAGTGACCGCCAGCCACAACCCGATGGACTACAACGGCATGAAGCTGGTGCGCCAGGGGGCTCGCCCTATCAGCGGTGACACCGGCCTGCGTGACGTACAGCGCCTGGCGGAAGCCAACGACTTCCCGCCGGTGGATGAGGCGGCGCGCGGCAGCTATCAGAAAGTGTCGGTGGTAGACGCTTATCTCGACCATCTTTTCTCCTACATCAACGTCAGCCACATCAAGCCGCTGAAGCTGGTGGTGAACTCCGGTAACGGCGCGGCTGGCCCGATTGTGGACGCCATCGAAGCCCGCTTTAAGGCACTTAATGTCCCGCTGACGTTTGTGAAGGTGCACAACACGCCGGACGGCAATTTCCCGAACGGGATCCCTAACCCGCTGTTGCCGGAGTGCCGCGCCGATACCCGCGACGCGGTGATTGCGCACGGGGCAGATATGGGCATCGCCTTCGACGGGGATTTTGACCGCTGCTTCCTGTTCGACGAGAAAGGGCAGTTTATCGAGGGGTACTACATCGTGGGCCTTCTGGCGGCGGCGTTCCTCGAAAAACAGCCCGGAGCAAAAATCATTCACGATCCGCGCCTGTCCTGGAACACGGTCGATATCGTCGAACGTGCGGGCGGCCAGCCGGTGATGTCGAAAACCGGGCATGCGTTTATCAAGGAGCGTATGCGTGAAGAGGATGCCATTTACGGCGGGGAGATGAGTGCCCATCACTATTTCCGCGATTTTGCCTATTGCGACAGCGGGATGATCCCCTGGCTGCTGGTGACCGAATTGCTGTGCCTGAAGGGCAAAACGCTGGGCGAACTGGTCGGGGATCGCATGGCGGCGTGGCCAGCAAGTGGTGAAATCAACAGCAAGCTGGCAACCCCGGCAGAGGCGATTGAACGTGTTCGCGCGCATTTCGGCCCGCACGCGGCAGAGATTGACCACACGGACGGCATCAGCATGGCGTTTGGCGACTGGCGATTCAACCTGCGCAGCTCTAACACTGAGCCGGTGGTGCGCCTGAACGTGGAGTCTCGCGGAAACGAGGCGCTGATGCAGGCGCGAACGCAGGAAATTATGGCTCTGCTGAACCAATAATCTGGCGCATTCAGCGGTTTTGGTCCCTTACCCCAACCCTCTCTCCAAAGGGGGGAGGGGGAAGTCCGGTAACGCCTTTCCCCAAAAGTGAAAAGGAAAGCTCAGACCGTTTCCTTTCGATAGCGGAGATCCGGACAGTTTCTCTCCCTTTCAGGGAGAGGACCAGGGTGAGGGTTAAAACACCAATGCGACAACTTTCAAAGGTAAAACGATGACAAATCTAAAAAAGCGCGAGCTGCCAAAAACCAACGCATCGTTGATCTCTATGGTGCAACGTTTTTCTGACATCAGCATCATGTTTGCCGGGCTATGGATGGTTTGCAAGGCTAACGCTTTGCCTTTTCTCTATATGCATTTGCTGATGGCTTTGTTAACCCTCGTTGTGTTCCAGATGATCGGTGGGATGACGGATTTTTACCGTTCATGGCGCGGGGTGAAAATTTCCAGCGAGCTATTCCTGTTGCTGCAAAACTGGACGCTGAGCGTGGTTTTCAGCGCCGGGCTGCTGGCGTTTAACAGCGATTTTGATGGCTCTTTTTGGGTTTATCTGGCCTGGTATACCTTGACCGGTGTGGGGATGGTTATCTGCCGGTCGTGGATCCGTTTTGCTGCAGGCTGGCTGCGTAACAAAGGTTTTAATACGCGACGCGTTGCCATTGCGGGCTCTTTGCCGGTCGGACAGGTGCTGGCGCAGAGCTTCAAGAATGAACCGTGGCTCGGCTTCAACGTGCTTGGAGTGTATGACGATGAGCCGCCTGCAGGCGCCCTGGTTAGCTATATTGGCAACTTCAATACGCTGGTGGCGGACGCCCGCAGCGGCCAAATTGATAAAGTCTATATCGCGATGGAAATGAGCCACGAGTCGCGCATTAAAAAGCTGGTGAGCGAGCTGGCGGATACCACCTGTTCGGTACTCCTGATCCCCGATGTTTTCACTTTCAATATCCTTAATGCGCGCACCGAAGAGGTCAACGGCGTGCCGGTTGTGCCGCTGTTTGAAACGCCTTTGAGTGGCTTTAACAGCGTACTCAAACGGCTGGAAGATATCGTGCTCTCCTCTTTTATTCTGCTGCTGATTTCCCCGGTTCTGCTTTGCATTAGCCTCGCGGTGAAGCTGACTTCCCCCGGGCCGGTGATTTTCCGCCAGACGCGCTACGGCATGGACGGCAAGCCAATCAAAGTGTGGAAATTCCGCTCTATGAAGGTGATGGAAAACGACGCGGTGGTTGTACAGGCCACGAAAGGGGATTCGCGCATCACGCCGGTAGGCAGCTTTCTGCGCCGCACCTCCCTCGACGAACTGCCGCAGTTTATCAACGTGCTGCTGGGCGGTATGTCCATCGTCGGCCCTCGTCCCCATGCCGTGGCCCATAACGAGCAATATCGCGCGTTAATAGAAGGCTACATGCTGCGCCACAAGGTCAAACCGGGCATTACCGGCTGGGCGCAAATTAACGGCTGGCGCGGGGAAACGGACACGCTCGACAAGATGGAAAAGCGCGTGGAGTTCGACCTGGAATACATTCGCGAGTGGAGCCTGTGGTTCGACATCAAGATTGTCTTCCTGACCGTTTTCAAAGGCTTTGTTCACAAAGCGGCATACTGACCGGAATCCAAAATGAGCCTGAGAGAAAAAACCATCAGCGGGGCGAAGTGGTCCGCGATTGCAACGGTGATCATTATTGGTTTAGGGCTGGCGCAGATGACGATTCTGGCCAGAACTATTGATAACCACCAGTTTGGCCTGCTGACGGTGTCGCTGGTGATCATCGCCCTGGCCGATACGCTGTCTGATTTTGGTATCGCCAACTCGATAATTCAGCGCAAAGAGATAAGCCAGCTGGAGTTGACCACGCTCTACTGGCTGAATGTCGGGCTGGGCGTGCTGGTGTGCATCGCGGTGTTTTTACTGAGTGATGTGATTGCCGGCGTGCTGCATAACCCGGACCTGTCGCCGCTGATTAAAACGCTGGCCTTTGCTTTTATTGTCATCCCTCACGGGCAGCAGTTTCGCGCCCTGATGCAAAAGGAGCTGGAGTTTTCAAAAATCGGCTCGATTGAGACGGTGTCCGTGCTGGTGGGGTTCAGCGTCACCGTGACGGCGGCGATGTACTACCCGTTCGCCATCACGGCAATCATCGGTTACCTGGTGAATACCGTCGTTCGTACCTCACTGTTTGGCTTCTTTGGCCGCAAGATTTACCGCCCTGGCTTCCACTTCTCCCTGAAATCGGTGAATTCCAACCTGAAGTTTGGCGCCTGGCTGACTGCCGACAGCGTGATCAACTACGTCAATACCAACCTTTCCACGCTGGTACTGGCGCGTATTCTCGGGGCTGGGGTCGCCGGCGGCTATAATCTGGCTTATAACGTGGCCGTCGTGCCTCCGATGAAGCTGAACCCGATCATCACCCGCGTGCTGTTTCCAGCGTTTGCCAAAATTCAGGACGACACGGCGAAGCTCCGGGTTAATTTTTACAAGCTGCTGTCGATTGTGGGCATCATTAATTTTCCGGCGCTGCTGGGGCTGATGGTGGTCTCCAATAACTTCGTCCCGCTGGTGTTTGGCGAAAAGTGGCAGTTCATCACGCCCATCCTGCAGCTGTTGTGCGTTGTTGGCCTGCTGCGTTCCATCGGGAATCCCATCGGTTCGCTGCTGATGGCCAAAGCGCGCGTGGACATCAGCTTCAAATTCAACGTGTTTAAAACCTGCCTGTTTATTCCAGCGATTATTGTCGGCGGCCAGCTCGGCGGCGCGCTCGGCGTGACGCTCGGTTTCCTGCTGGTTCAGGTTGTGAACACCGTGCTCAGCTATTTCATCATGATTAAACCCGTGCTGGGCTCCAGCTATCGGGACTACATCCTCAGTATCTGGCTGCCTTTTTATCTCTCACTCCCAACGCTGATTGTCAGCGCCGGGCTAGGCATCGCGCTGACCGGGCATTTGCCTCTGGCGATGTTGCTGGCGGCACAGGTCGTCGCGGGAGCGGCGGCGTTTATCGTGATGATTATTTTGTCCCGCAATGCGCTGGTCGTTGAACTGAAGCGGCAGTTTTGCCGCAGCGAACGCCTGAAAGCGCTGCTCCGCGCTGGCTAAGAACAATAAAGAGGGGAAACCACATTTTCCCCTTTGTCATAAAGTTAGAGGTCGATATGAAATTACTTATTCTTGGCAACCATACTTGCGGCAACCGCGGTGATAGCGCCATTTTGCGCGGGTTGATTGACGCCATCACGACGCTTGATGACAGCATTCATGTGGATGTGATGAGCCGCTACCCGGTCAGTTCTGCCTGGCTGCTGGGGCGCCCGGTGCTGGGTGACGGGCTTTACAAGCAGATGAAGCGGTATAACAACGCCGCTGGGCTGGTCGGGCGGGTCAAAAAAGTCCTGCGCCGTAAATATCAGCACCATGTGCTGGTGGCGAAAGCAAGCAACACCGGGCGGCTGCGTAACATCGCCATCCCACAGGGGTTTATTGATTTTGTGAAATCGCTGCAGGAATACGACGCGATTATTCAGGTGGGCGGCTCTTTCTTTGTCGATCTTTATGGCGTCACGCAGTTTGAGCACGCGCTGTGCAGCTTTATGGCCCGCAAGCCGGTTTATATGGTTGGCCACAGCGTGGGCCCGTTCCAGGAGCCGCAGTTTAACCAACTGGCGAACTACGTCTTTGGGCACGCTAAATCCCTGATTCTGCGCGAAACCGTAAGTCTGGCGTTGATGAAGCAAAGTCAAATCGACACCAGCAAGGTGGAACAGGGCGTCGATACGGCGTGGCTGGTGGCGCAGCATGAAGAGGATTTTGTGCCGGGTTATGCGGTTAAGCACTGGCTGGGCGTGGTCGAAAGAAAGAAAACCGTGGCGATTACGCTCCGCGAACTGGCGCCGTTTGATAAACGCCTCGGCACCACCCAGGAAGCCTACGAGAAGGCCTTTGCCGAAGTGGTAAATCGCACGATTGAACAGGGCTATCAGGTCCTGGCGCTTTCCACCTGCACCGGCATCGACAGCTATAACAAAGACGACCGCATGGTGGCGCTCAATATCCGGCAGTACATCAACCAGCCCGATGACTACCACGTCGTGATGGACGAGCTGAACGACCTGGAAATGGGCAAAATTTTTGCAGCCTGCGAGCTCACGGTGGGCACGCGTCTCCACTCGGCCATTATTTCGATGAACTTCGGCACGCCGGCTATCGCCATCAACTACGAGCACAAATCTGCGGGCATCATGCAGCAACTGGGGATGCCAGAAATGGCTATTGATATTCGCCAGTTGCTGGACGGCTCTTTGCAGGGCGTAGTGGCGGATGTTTTTGGGCAATTGCCCGCGATTAACCAACGTCTTACGGCGGCAGTGAGCGCTGAGCGTGCTAACGGCATGAACATGGTGCGCTCGGTGCTTGAGCGAGTTAAGGAGGATAAATGAAGGTCGGTTTCTTCCTGCTGAAGTTTCCCCTGGCGTCGGAAACTTTTGTGCTGAATCAGATAACCGCTTTTATCGACATGGGCCACGAGGTTGAGATTGTTGCCCTGCAAAAGGGCGACATGACCAATACCCACGCGGCGTTTAAAAGCTATGGGCTTTCGGAAAAAACCGTCTGGCTGCTCGATGAACCAGAAGGTAAAGTCGCGAAGCTTAAAAACCGGGCGTGGAATACGCTGCGGGGGGCTTTGCGAGGCAGCACATGGCGAGCGCTTAACCGCACGCGCTATGGCGATGAAGCCCGCAATATGATCCTGTCCTCGATTTGTGGCCGGCAGAAACAGCCGCTTGAGGCCGACGTTTTTATTGCTCACTTTGGCCCGGCGGGCGTTACGGCCGCCAAGCTGAAGGAGCTTGGCGTGCTCAACGGCAAAATTGCCACCGTGTTTCACGGGATTGATATCTCGCACCGGGATGCGCTGGCTCACTATACGCCGGAATACAGGCAGCTGTTTGAGCGCGGGGACTTAATGCTACCCATCAGCAATCTCTGGGCCAGCCGCCTGAAGAACATGGGCTGCCCGGAGAGCAAAATTGCGGTCTCAAGGATGGGCGTGGATATGGACAAGTTTTCTTTAAGACCCATGAAAACGCCGGGGGCGACGCTGGAGATTATCTCGGTGGCGCGGCTGACGGAAAAAAAAGGGTTACATTTTGCCATTGAAGCCTGCCGCCTGCTGAAGGCGCGCGGCGTGGCATTTCGCTACAACATTTTAGGCATTGGCCCCTGGGAGCGTCGTCTGAAGACGCTGATTGAGCAATTGCAGCTGGAGGACGTGGTCTTTATGCCCGGTTTTAAGCCGAGCCATGAAGTGAAGGCGATGCTGGACCAGGCCGACCTGTTCTTGCTTCCTTCGGTGACCGGCGAGGACGGGGATATGGAAGGCATCCCCGTGGCGCTGATGGAGGCGATGGCCGTTGGCATTC
The DNA here is from genome assembly GCF_059414925.1 of Cedecea sp. B1(4). Taxonomy (NCBI): domain Bacteria; kingdom Pseudomonadati; phylum Pseudomonadota; class Gammaproteobacteria; order Enterobacterales; family Enterobacteriaceae; genus Cedecea; species Cedecea sp. B1(4). The sequence continues at coordinate 606,866 of NZ_JCAHMZ010000004.1, forward strand.
CGGTCGTGTCTACCGTTCATAGCGGTATTCCTGAGCTTATCGACGCCGATGAATCGGGCTGGCTGGTGCCGGAAAAGGATGCTTTTGCGCTTGCCGATAAGCTACAGGTTGCGGCTTCTGTGCCAGAAAGTGACCTGCAGTTAATTCTGGCTCGGGCAAGAGAGAAAGTCGCCGGCCAGTTCAATCAGCAGGTTATCTACCAGCAGCTTGCCCGTCAGCTTCAGACGCTATAAATCACCGAATCTTATGCTGAGGACTTATGTCGAAAAGCAATTCACTGAAGCATCTTCCTTTCTCTGCATCTCGCCGCAAACTGCTCGCCGCAGGCTCTGCGTTAGCGGCGGCATCCCTTATTCCCGGCACGGTAAACGCCATTGGCCGGGGAACACCGGTCAACATCAAAGATTTCTACCAAGCCGATTGGATCGCCGCGTTTAACAAGGCGTTTGCCGCAGCGGATGTGGTTGAAGTCCCGGCAGACGTTGTCTGTGACAGCATTAATACCGCCATTTTTATGCCGCAGGGGAAAACGCTTCATGTGGCTGGTGGGCTGAAAGGGAATGGCAAAGGGCGATTTGTACTGCAGGATAGCTGCCAGATAGTCGGGGAGGGAAAAGGGCGATTTAATAACATCACGCTGGATGTGAGGGGATCCGACTGTGCGATCAAGGGCATAGATATGAGCGGGTTTGTCAATGTGGCGCAGATTTACATTGGCGGGAAAGATAACCGGACTATGCGAAATCTGACCATCGACAACATCACGGTACATGATGCCAACTACGCCATCCTGCGGCAGGGGTTTCACAACCGGATGGAGAATGTGCGTATCACCAACGGCCACTTCAGCCATCTGCAGGGGGATGCCATTGAGTGGAATGTGGCGATCAACGACCACGACCTGCTGATTTCTGACCACGTTATTGACAACATTAACTGTACTAATGGAAAGATTAACTGGGGAATAGGGATTGGGCTGGCGGGCAGCACATATGACAATAATTATCCCGAAGATCAGGCGGTAAAAAACTTCGTCGTGGCCAACATTACCGGCAGCAACTGCCGGCAATTAGTCCATGTTGAGAATGGGAAGCATTTCCTTATTCGTAACGTAAAGGCACGCAATATTAATCCGAGCTTTAGCCGCACGGCAGGGATTGATAACGCAACCGTGGCAATATATGGCTGCGATAACTTTGTGATTGACGATGTGGATATGGTTAACAGCGCCGGGATGCTGATTGGTTATGGCGTGATTAAGGGAAATTACCTGTCTATTCCGCAAAACTTTAAGTTAAGCGATATTAAACTCGATAATAGCGAACTGAGTAGCCCTCTGCGCGGCATTCAGATCTCATCCGGGAACGCAACCTCCTTTGTGGCACTGAATAACGTCACACTCAAGCGCGCCTCGCTTGAGTTTCACAATAAACCTCAGCACCTTTTCATGCGAAATATCAACGTAATGCAGCTTTCTACGGCAGGACCAGCCCTGAAGCTGAACTTCGACCTTCGTAAGGACGTGCGCGGCAAGTTCATGGCCAAAGACGGCACGCTGCTGTCGCTGGCGAATATTCACGCGGTGAATGAAAGGGGGCAAAGCTCGGTAGACATAGACCGGATCGATCAGCTTCACGTCAACGGTGAGAATCTTAATTTTACGCTCTCAAAAGTAAGTAAATAATAATGCAACCCCTTTTACGACAATTCTGAGTCAACAGAGGCTGAAATAGCGGCGTTTACATATTTCGTTGACACTTCTATGGCGTTAGCATGAATCATTCGTTTAATAAATTCATGCTGGCATCAGAGCACGAAAAGACTATAATCTTCCAACCATTTAGAGGTGGGACTAAGAATGACTAATTTAAAAGCAGTTATCCCGGTAGCCGGTTTGGGCATGCATATGCTGCCTGCCACTAAGGCTATCCCTAAAGAGATGCTGCCTATCGTTGATAAGCCGATGATCCAGTATATCGTCGACGAAATTGTTGCCGCTGGTATCAAAGAAATCGTGCTGGTAACCCACTCTTCCAAGAATGCTGTTGAAAACCACTTCGACACCTCATACGAGCTGGAAGCACTGCTTGAGCAGCGCGTTAAGCGTCAGCTGCTGGCCGAAGTCCAGTCTATTTGCCCGCCAGGCGTCACCATCATGAACGTTCGTCAGGCCCAACCGCTTGGGCTGGGGCACTCTATACTTTGCGCGCAGCCTATCGTGGGTAACAATCCTTTTGTTGTGGTACTGCCGGATGTTGTGCTTGATGGTGCTACTGCTGACCCGCTGCGCTATAACCTGGCTGCAATGGTGGCTCGCTTCAATGAAACGGGGCGAACTCAGGTTCTTGCTAAGCACATGCCAAATGAAGATCTGGCGGCATATTCTGTAATCACCACGAAAGAACCGCTGCAGAATGAAGGGCAGGTGAGCCGTATGGTCGAGTTTGTTGAAAAACCTGACCAGCCGCAAACGCTGGACTCCGATCTTGCAGCCGTTGGGCGTTATGTATTGTCTGCGGATATCTGGCCACTGCTGGAAAAAACAGAACCTGGCGCATGGGGCCGCATCCAGTTAACTGATGCTATTGCAGTGCTGAACGAAACTCAGCCAGTTGAAGTGATGCAGATGACCGGCGAGAGCTACGACTGTGGTAAGAAAATGGGCTATATGCAGGCGTTCGTCCAGTACGGGCTGCGCAACCACAAGGAAGGCCAGAAGTTTCGCGAAAGCATTCAGAAGCTGCTAGCTAAGGCATAAGTTCTGTTTTAAGTCGCTGTCATGGAGGAGAGCGCGATAAACGGTGGCATAGCGTTCAGTCTGAGGTAGGCATTGAACGTTGAGCCGCCGTTTTGCTTTATTAATGATTATGTTTTTCAAGGCATTACCATCTTTTTGTCGGATTGTACAGACCGAAGATCTTCCTTGAGAATCGCAGTATGAAAGATAAAATCGTGGCGCGATCTTTGTGAGTGCACCGAAAATGCACTATCGCCTATTGTTGTACAGTGCACTGGTAGCTGTTGAGCCAGGGGCGGTAGCATGCCCGTAACTCATTGCAACCCATAAGAAACATATCCTGGCTTTACGTCGTTAAAACACAGTTCAAGCAAAATAAATCGCGGGAAAATTATTGTGAAAATCCTTGTTACTGGCGGGGCGGGCTTTATTGGCTCTGCTGTTGTTCGTCACATTATTCAGAATACTGAAGATTCTGTCGTAAACGTAGATAAGTTGACCTACGCAGGCAACCTCGAGTCGTTGAGTGAAATTGCTGATGATGCGCGTTACGCATTCGAGCGAGCCGACATTTGTGATGCTGGCGCTATGGCGCGGATTTTTGCGGAACATCAACCAGATGCAGTGATGCACCTGGCGGCAGAAAGCCATGTTGACCGCTCAATCACTGGGCCTGCGGCGTTTATTGAAACGAATATCATCGGTACTTATGTTCTGCTTGAGGCTGCTCGTCAATACTGGTCACAACTTGATGAAAAACGCAAAGATGCATTTCGTTTCCATCATATCTCGACTGATGAAGTATACGGCGATTTGCCTCATCCTGATGAGATGCCGGCTGGCAGCGTATTGCCGTTATTTACTGAAACAACGCCATATTCTCCAAGCAGTCCTTATTCTTCCTCAAAAGCCTCAAGCGATCATTTAGTTCGCGCCTGGAAGCGTACCTATGGTTTGCCAACGCTGGTGACTAACTGCTCTAACAACTATGGTCCGTATCATTTCCCTGAAAAACTGATTCCACTCATCATTTTGAGTGCTCTGGCAGGTAAACCACTGCCGGTCTATGGCAATGGCCAGCAGATCCGTGATTGGCTGTTTGTCGAAGACCATGCTCGTGCGCTGTATAAAGTCGTGACGGAAGGGGTAATTGGCGAAACCTATAATATTGGTGGTCACAATGAGCGGCAAAACCTTGATGTTGTGAAGACCATTTGCAGCATTCTGGATGACGTTATTACGGACAAGCCGGCTGGCGTAAAACATTTCGCCGATCTCATTACCTATGTTGCCGATCGCCCAGGACACGACCTTCGTTATGCCATTGATGCCAGCAAAATCAAAGACGAGTTGGATTGGGTACCGCAGGAAACATTTGAGTCAGGTATTCGCAAAACGGTTGAATGGTATTTAGCTAATGAGCAGTGGTGGCAGCGAGTGATGGATGGTTCGTACACTGGTGAACGTTTAGGACTGGCAGAATAATAAGGAAAGAATGATGAAAGGTATTGTACTTGCGGGTGGTTCAGGAACTCGTCTTTATCCAATCACTCAAGGCGTGTCAAAGCAGTTGTTGCCTGTTTATGATAAGCCCATGATTTTTTACCCTATTTCTGTGCTTATGCTGGCTGGAATCCGTGATATTTTGGTGATCACTACTCCAGACGATATGCCGGCGTTCAAGCGTTTGTTGGGTGACGGTTCGCAGTTTGGTATTAATTTGTCTTACGCCGTTCAGCCTTCTCCGGACGGTCTCGCTCAGGCATTTATCATTGGTGAAGAGTTCATTAACAATGAACCCTGTGCACTGGTGCTGGGTGATAACATCTACTTCGGTCAGAGTTTTGGTAAGAAGCTGGAAGCAGCAGCCCAGATGAGTGACGGAGCAACCGTATTTGGTTATCAGGTACAAGATCCGGAGCGTTTCGGCGTTGTGGAGTTTGACGATAACTTTAAAGCTCTGTCAATCGAAGAGAAGCCACTAAAACCAAAATCAAACTGGGCGGTGACCGGACTTTATTTCTACGACAAAAATGTTGTTGAAATGGCAAAGCAGGTCAAACCTTCTGCTCGCGGAGAACTTGAAATTACCACTCTAAACCAGATGTATCTGGAACAGGGTAATCTTCAGGTTGAGCTGCTGGGTCGTGGTTTTGCCTGGTTGGATACCGGTACGCACGACAGTCTGGTAGAAGCATCACAGTTTATTCATACCATAGAAAAACGCCAGGGTATGAAAGTTGCCTGCCTTGAAGAAATTTCATACCGTAAAGGCTGGATGAGTAAAGAAAAGGTTGAAGAGCAAGCTGCGCTGCTTGCTAAAACAGACTACGGTCGCTACCTGAAAATGCTGATTAACGAATAATAGCGTGTACCTCTCCATATTTATTGACATTATTCTCTGTAATTTTGGAGAGGTAAAATTACCGCTGCAGAGCATTATTTATCGTCTATTCATAGTTGCTTACCCTTAGTTAGGTTTTGATAAATTAAAAATAGTAAAAGAAAAAACTAAGGAAATGCAATACAGAGACGATAAGGTTGTCTAAAAACCAACAAGTCGTTTTTAAAAAAAATATATAGTCAAGGGGCAGTTCAGTGAAAGTTGTTGATACTAAAATCCATGATGTGAAAATTATTGAGCCGAGAGTATTTGGCGATGAGCGTGGTTTTTTTCTGGAAACTTTTGAGAAGAAACGTTATCAGGAAATGCTGAATATTGACCTTGATTTTGTGCAGGACAACCACTCTCGCTCGACAAAAGACGTTCTCCGTGGTCTGCATTTTCAAAAAATTAACCCGCAGGGTAAATTGGTACGAGTTGTTAGCGGTGCGGTGTTTGACGTTGCGGTAGATATTCGCCCTGAATCAGAAACCTATGGCTGCTGGGTTGGCGTTGAGCTTTCTGCTGAAAACAAAAAACAACTCTGGATTCCGCCTGGTCTGGCCCATGGTTTTTGTGTGCTGACAGATACGGCAGATTTTGAATATAAATGCACTGATTATTATTATCCAGAGCATGAAGGGTGTCTGTTATGGAATGATAAAGATGTCGCTATTGAATGGCCTGTTGTAAATCCTAAGCTGTCGGACAAGGATAAAAAAGGCCTAACATTGGTGAATCTTTATAAATGAGAGTATTACTAACTGGAGCAAACGGGCAGTTAGGACAAAGTCTACGTCAATATATTCCGACAGACTGGGTTGTGCTGCCTGCGGATAAGCTATTCCTTGATATCACAAATCAAAGCAATGTAAATCGCGTTATTTCATCTTTTAAACCTGATGTCATAATCAATGCGGCAGCATTTACCTCTGTTGATGAGGCAGAGGTAAGTATCGATCTCGCGGAGCAAGTGAATTTTTTTGGTGCAAAATATATTGCTGAAGCAGCCAAAAATAATGGAATCAAGCTAATCCATGTTTCCACTGATTACGTTTTTGATGGAAAGTCTGTAAATCCATATACCGAGCAAGATATAACCGAGCCGCTTAATGTTTATGGCAAAAGCAAGCGACATGGAGAAATTGCAGTATTAGAAAACCATGCCGAAGCAATCATTATAAGAACATCGTGGGTCTATAGTGAATACGGTAAGAATTTTTTAAAGACTATTTTCAAATTAATTGAAAACGATAAAGATATTAAAGTTGTATCCGATCAGATAGGCGCGCCTACGTATGCACCAGATATAGCAAAGTTGATCGTTGATATTATCAGGGATGACAAATTACAGCCTGGGTTGTATCATTTTAGCGGCGATCAGGTAATGAGTTGGTATGATTTTGCTCATAAAATTGCTGAATCCGTAACTGTCTCAAATTCAAAAGTAGAGGGTATCAGCTCGTCAGAATATACATCTGCAGCAAAGAGACCTTCATATAGTGTTTTAAATTGCGATAAACTAGAAAAGTTTGGTTATAAACGCTCAAATTTTTCAATTGGTTTTAACCAATCTATTAGCGCACTTATTGATGAAAGTAAATAATTATGATTCCGTTTATTAGTGAAATAGTTGAGTATCGACAGGTTTTACAACAACTGATACATCAACAAATTACGATGAGATACAGAAGAACGTTTTTTGGGTTTTTCTGGACCTTACTGAATCCATTGCTAAATATGGCAATCATTGCTGCTGTATTTTCCCTGGTAATGAAGTTTCAGGTCAATGAATATGCGATATTCTTATTTGCAGCAATGATTCCGTGGTCAATATTTTCTAACTCCCTCAATCAAGGGGGCGGGGCATTACTGGCAAACGAGTCATTGTTTAAAAAGATCTACTTGCCCAAACAGTTGTTTGTTGTCTCGGTCGTTATTTCTACGATGATTGACTCATTGCTGAGCACGGCATGCCTGTTCATCATTGCTGTGTTCTTGGGTGCTAAAATATCTTTCGCACTCTTCTTCTTACCCGTTGCTTTTCTGCTGTTAGCCTCGTTTTCCCTTGGCATTGCTCTGATACTCTCAGTTTTGACGGTTTATTATAGAGATGTTCAGTACTTAATTGGCGTTATTCTGCAGGCATTGTATTTTGCCACGCCGATTATTTATCCTATTACAGCGATACCAGAGAAGTTCCATTCAATATTTGTTTGGAATCCTTTGGTGTATTATATCGATCTTTTCCGTGCGCCTATCTATTCCGGTGTTTTGCCGGAGGTTAGTTCATTAACTATATGCTCAATTTTGTCCATAATGAGTGTTGTATGCGGTGTGCTATTCTTTAGACGCAATGATTCAAAAGTTATATTTAGGTTGTAATTATGAATTCTGGAATCACTCTTGAAAAAGTCGGACTACAGTTTACGCTTTACAACAATAAAAGCTCAAGCGTAAAAGAGTTATTTGCTGATTTATTCACTAACTCTGTTAGAAATAAAACAGAAACCTTCGCGGCGTTAAGCAATATCAATTTAACAATTAATCACGGCGACAGGTTAGGCATCATTGGCCATAATGGTGCCGGTAAAAGTTCTCTGTTAAAGATACTGTGCAAAATTTACACGCCAACAACTGGTAGTATTTCTATTCATGGTAAGGTTGCACCTTTGCTTGAAATTGGTGCGGGTTTTAATCCTGAACTAAGTGGACGAGAAAACATATACCTTAATGGTACTATTCTTGGCTACAGCTTCAAAAAGCTGAAAGAGATCGAGTCTGAGATAATTGAATTTTCAGAGCTTGAGAAGTTTATTGATATGCCTGTAAAGTATTATTCTACTGGCATGTATATGAAATTGGCTTTTTCTATCGCCACTGCAACTAAACCTGATATTTTGATTCTTGATGAACTTTTCGCCGGCGGTGATGCTGATTTTATCAAAAAAGCACAAGCTAGAATGAAAGGTCTAATAGAAGATTCCAATATAATGGTTTTCGTTTCTCACCAAATGGAACTATTAGAAGAGCTTTGCAACAGGGTTATTTGGGTTGATCATGGAAAGATAATTGCCGATGGTAAGCCTGATGAAATCATAAATCAATACTTAAAAAATGAGAGTTAATATTGATGCGTAGAATTGCTTTTTATCTTTTCTATGATGAAAACGGTGAAGTCGATGATTACATCCCTGTAAAGCTTAGTGCGTTGCAAGAATTCGTTAAAGATATCATTGTTATTTCGAATTCTAAAATGACAGCTGCCGGGCGTGCTAAACTTGAAGGCATTGGCGCTAAAGTTATTTGTCGTGAAAATGTCGGCTTTGACGTCTGGGGTTATAAAGAAGGTATTGAATCGGTTGGCTATGATCGTCTGGCCAAGGATTATGATGAAGCAATCCTCCTTAATTATACCTTTTTCGCACCAATTTTCCCGTTTTCTGAATTATTTGATGAGATGTCTGAAAGGGAATGTGACTTTTGGGGCATCAGTGAACATGATGAAATGGTCCCTAACCCGTTCACTGGGGTAGGCATATTACCGCGTCATATTCAGTCTCATTTTATTGCCGTACGCAAGAAAATGTTAGGCTCGCTTGAATTTAAGAAGTATTGGCAAGATATGCCAATGATTAAAAGTTACACTGATTCAGTTCTTCGTCACGAATCACGTTTTACAAATCATTTTGAATCTATGGGCTTTGTATCATCTGTTTATATCAATAACGATGATTACCCATCAGCATATCCGACATTTATTGATGTTAGGAAGACTATTGAAAATAGATCTCCGATTCTTAAGCGTCGTCTTTTCTTCCACGATCCAATGTGGCTTGACATTAACTGTGTTGACTTGCGTGGAACGATAGAAACAATTGAAAAGACTAGCGATTACGATCTCGCCCTTATCAATCAAAACATCAACCGTACGGTTAAACCAAGAGTTCTTTATACTAACCTGGAACAATTAAGAATCGTTCCAGATAATTATCTTTCCCCAGAATATACTGACGTTATCAGCAATGAACCTAAGATTGCTGTAATTGCCCATGTTTTTTATTCTGATATGTGGGAAGAAATTTATGATTACCTAAAAAACATACCTTATAAGTACGACCTGTATATTTCAACTTCAAGCGATGAAGATGCGGATATCCTCAAGGAAAAAACAGAGAGTATTGGCTCGCCTGTTGATATTCGTGTTGTTGAAGAGAACCGTGGCCGCGATATGTCTTCACTGTTCATTACCTTCAAAGATATTGGAGTTAGTGACAAATATGATTATGTCTGCCGTGTTCATTCTAAAAAGTCACCACAAAATGGTTTCTCGCGTGCAGATTCATTTAAAAAACATCTCTACCAAAACCTTCTTGGGTCACCGGAATACATCAGCAACCTTATCGGCTTGATGAATAAAAATAGTGATATTGGGCTAGTTTTCCCTCCATTGGTTCATATTGGTTACCCAACGATGGGCCATGCCTGGTTTGCTAACTACGAACCAACAGCTGCGCTATGTAAAAAATTGGGTATCGAGGTCCCTTTAGATGACGATACTCCCGTCGCAGCCTTCGGTACAATGTTCTGGTTTAGGCCTGCTGCCTTGCGTCCTCTATTTGAGCACAACTGGAAGTGGACAGAGTTCAATGCAGAACCTGCTCACGTCGATGGTGGTTTGTCGCATGTCCTGGAACGGATAATCAGTTATGTATCAAAAAATGAAGGTTTCAGCGTATATAGCGTCATGACACCGAAGCAGGCGGAAAAGAATTATACGAAGTTGGAATTTAAGCATCAAAAAATCATGTCAACACTTCCAAATGGTGACGTGAATTGGCAATACACAAGTTTGCGTGACTTATTTATAGACGCTAAAACGGGCAGGCCAGAGTTTAATGCTGTACTCAGTGGGTGCATGAAACTCCTGTTTAGCTCATTTCGACGTACCTTGTGGGAAAAATATCCCCATGTCTCGAAATTGATGTATGGACCTTATCGTCTGACAAAAAAAATCTATAAACTCGCTAAATTTAAGAAGAAAAACTGATTATGAAAATTGCTGTTACTGGTGCCGGTGGTTACATCGGAAAACATGTTGTAAAAGCCTTATCTTCAATGGGCCATGATGTTATTGCTATAACATATCCAAATTCTAATAATACCCTGACAGGGAATATTATTGCGATGGATATTTTATCTGCAACTGATGATGAGATTAATGAAGTATTCAGCGGATTTGATGCTGTGCTTCATTTAGCCTGGAGCGCAGGCTTCAATCACCACGATCAAGGGCATATTGCTAATGTCATGGGGCACTATCGCTTCCTGAAGGCACTTATTGGTGCTGGCGTAAACAATATTTCTGTTGCTGGTACCATGCATGAAATTGGCTACCATGTCGGCGAGATCACTGAAAATACGACATGTAACCCTAGTAATCCGTATGGTATTGCAAAGAATTTTTTACGCCAGGCATGTACCTATGAAATGGGAAAAGCCAACGTACCACTTAAATGGTTACGGATGTATTACATTCTTGGTGATGATAGAAATAGTAACTCTATTTTTTCTAAAATTATTGCAGCCGAAGACGCTGGGAAAGAAACCTTCCCCCTTAATAGCGGTGAAATGCTCTACGATTTTATTGATATTGAGTGCCTGGCTCAACAAATTGCTGCCGCGACTGTTCAAACTGATATTTGTGGAATTATTAACTGTAGCAGCGGCAAACCAAGAAGCTTGCGCACCATGGTAGAAGGTTTCATTGCTCAGCATAAAATGAAAATTAAGCCTGAGTATAACGTTTTTCCTGCACGGGCATATGATTCTCCAGCTATCTGGGGTAATAGCAGTAAAATTGAAGAAATAATGGCAAATGGCCACAGCGATGATAAACAACGATAATTCGCAGGAGTTTAAGGTAACGGCTGTCATTGTAACCTACAACCCTGTAATTTCTAACCTTTCATCCCTGATATCAGCATTACAACGGCAAGTAAGCAATACGATCATTGTCGACAATGGAAGTAATAATGCTAATGAAATTGCCATAATTAAAGAAGAGCTGCCGGGCATTCATCTTTTATTACTTCCGAATAATGTTGGCATTGCCGCTGCGCAAAATATTGGTATTCGCCAAGGCCTGAGCAATGGTGATGACTTTACGCTTTTCTTTGATCAAGACAGTACTGTAACGGATGATTTTGTTGTGAAAATGGTCAAAGATTTTCTTTCCATTAAGCAAAAAAATAATATAGGTGCACTCGGGCCTACTTTACAGGACAGTCGCTATAAGAAAATCTACCCAGTTATTCGTTTGTCTAAACATGGTTTGCGAACGAAAATCATCCCAGACCCACAGACAACTCAACCTCTCGAGGTATCTTGCATTATTGCCTCTGGCTGTTTAATCGATAATACAGTACTCATCGAAGATAACTTGATGGATGAGTCACTGTTTATTGATTATGTTGATACAGAGTGGTGTTTGAGGATAATTGAACGTGGGTATAAAATCTTTGTTACGCCCAATGTGATAATGCAGCATGAAATAGGTGATATGCATATATCCCTATTTCGATTTGTCATTCCGGTCCATTCCCCCTGGCGCCGTTATTATCGCGTTAGAAATGGATTCTATCTTCTTTTAATGCCACATGTTCCCAAGTTAATATCGTGCAGGGAAATTGTTTTTTCATTTATCCATCAGGCAATTCTTTTAGTTGCTAAAAGAGATATGGGATATTTGAAATACTATTTAAAATCTGTTCGCGATGGTTTAAAAAATATTTATGCTACATATCATAATCGTAAGTCATAATCATGATGACTATGTTATTCCCCTGGTCAATAAGTTACATAGACAGCAAGGGGAGAGCTTTCTTATTTATGTAAAAGATAATGTTAATAGCGAACGGTTAAACAAATTTTGTGCTGATAGCAATGTTATATATCTACGTTCAGATATAAGGGCAGGTTTTGCCCAAAATAATAACTTAGCTGTTGAGTATATACATAATAATAGAAAAGTTGACGATGACGACTATTTCTTATTTGTCAATCCCGATGTGCTTATTGAGCCATGTGTCATCGAGGATATCAATAAAGAAGTAGGAATTCATCACTATGATATGTTTACAATCGATCTCTACAAAAATTTAGATATGTCAGTACGAGATCCGTCGGTTAGAAAATTCCCAACAATATTCAATTTTCTGACGTCATATATTCTGGGTTTCAATGATAGTATTATTGATCGCTCAAACATTTACCAGCCACAGCATGTAGACTGGTGTGCTGGTTCATTCTTGGGTGTTAAAGCTGATGTATTTAAGAAACTCAAGGGATTTGATGAAAACTTCTTTATGTATTGTGAAGATTTAGATCTTTGCATACGTGCGAAGGCACTAGGGTTTAATCTTTACTATTTGCCAGGGATTAAAGCCGTTCATTTTTGCCAGAGTGAAAATAGAAAGCTTGTCAGTAAAAACTTTATGTGGCATCTGAAAAGTATTGGTTACATATATTGGAAGCGGGCATGTGGTAGATTCCGTGCTAATAAAATACTAACTTAAATAAAATATGGACAGTAATGCATATGCAGCGCTTCTTTTTTATTGATTTTATTCGTGCAATATCATTTCTCGCCGTAGTGCTTTTCCATTTTAATATGGAAATATCTATGAACTATGCGGGCCAGAATATGATTGGCAGTTTAGTTTACGGTGGCCAGACCGTTGGCGACATGGCTATCTCGCTGTTTATTATCGTCTCTGGTTTTTCGTTGGTTGTAAGCACTGGCGGAAAATTAGATGTTGTTCGCTTTTTCAAGAAAAGAATTGTCGCGATTTATCCCGCTTTTTGGGTCGTATATTGTGTAGTCGCTGTCTTTATTTTTATTTCCAACAGCGGGTTTGTGGGTGACGGTAAACACTGGAAGTTTATTCTATCATTTCTTGGCCTCGATGGTTTCTTCTTGTATCGTATGGCCAACTATTACTTGGTAGGTGAATGGTATACGGGCTACATGATTCTTACTTATCTGTTCTTCCCGATACTTTTTAAAGGTCTATTAAACTGGCCTAAAATTACGATGACACTGTTAGTTCTCATAATGTTGGGACTGTCTGTAAACTATACATCGCTATTTTCAGTTTATATAAATTGTAACCCTATAATGCGATTGCCAGATTTTTTCTTTGGCATGCTATACGGATTCTATTTTGTTAAATCACAAAATGCCCGGAGAATATTATTCCTGACCGGTATAATTATACTGTGCATGTTGATTTTGTTATTGCAAAATAAAATCTATTCACAACTGTATATGTTGTTATTCGGTTGCTCTATATTTTGCCTGCTGACTATGTTGCCAGATGGATTGAAAAATATTGCTTCATTACGTGTCCCAATAGATTTTACAGCCAAATATTCGTTTGTTGCTTTTCTGTACCACCACCAGATTTTATATTTCTTGTTTAAAATTATTGATTTCAAAAAACTCAATTTTGGTGAAACATTGTTCTTCTACGTCATCATCGTTGGACTGAGCCTTGTTGCCGCTTATTTGACCGACCCTTTGATTAAAAAGGTGAGTGGGGCGATGAGCAGAAAGCTAAAATTGGGTTAAGTGTGCTTCCTAACACTTTAGTTGTTGCAATGATGTTTTTTTTTGTTTTGAATGTCAGCCATTGCTCTATTTCATACCATGAATAATTTTTGAAACCATGGCGCAGTGGCCGTGGTGGCACACACCTGACAGGAGTATGTAATGTCCAAACAGCAGATCGGCGTTGTTGGTATGGCCGTGATGGGGCGCAACCTGGCGCTGAACATCGAAAGCCGTGGCTATACCGTTTCCGTATTCAACCGCTCCCGTGAGAAGACTGAAGAAGTCGTCGCAGAGAACCCAGGCAAGAAGCTGGTTCCATACTACACCGTGAAAGAGTTCGTTGAGTCTCTCGAAACACCACGTCGCATCCTGTTAATGGTGCAAGCGGGCGCTGGCACTGATGCTGCTATCGACTCCCTAAAGCCTTATCTCGACAAAGGCGACATCATCATCGATGGCGGTAACACCTTCTTCCAGGACACCATTCGTCGTAACCGCGATCTGTCGGCTGAAGGCTTTAACTTCATCGGGACCGGTGTTTCCGGCGGTGAAGAGGGCGCCCTGAAAGGCCCATCTATCATGCCTGGCGGCCAGAAAGACGCGTACGAGCTGGTTGCTCCAATTTTAACTAAGATCGCTGCGGTTGCTGAAGACGGCGAGCCTTGCGTAACGTATATCGGGCCTGATGGTGCCGGTCACTACGTGAAGATGGTGCACAACGGGATCGAATACGGCGATATGCAGCTGATTGCAGAAGCTTATTCTCTGCTGAAGCACGGTCTGGATCTGTCTAACGAAGAGTTGGCTGAAACCTTCACCGAGTGGAACAAAGGTGAGCTGAGCAGCTACCTGATCGACATCACCAAAGATATCTTCACCAAGAAAGATGAAGAAGGGAAATACCTGGTTGATGTGATTCTGGACGAAGCTGCCAACAAAGGTACCGGCAAATGGACCAGCCAGAGCTCCCTGGATCTCGGTGAGCCGCTGTCCCTGATCACTGAATCCGTATTCGCGCGCTATATCTCTTCTCTGAAAGAGCAGCGTGTGGCGGCGTCTAAAGTGCTGAGTGGCCCGCAGGCCAAGCCATTCACCGGTGACAAAGCGGAGTTCAGCGAGAAAGTTCGTCGCGCACTGTACCTGGGTAAAATCGTATCTTATGCTCAGGGCTTCTCCCAGCTGCGTGCTGCATCTGAAGAGAATAACTGGGATCTGAACTACGGTGAAATCGCGAAGATTTTCCGTGCGGGCTGCATCATTCGTGCACAGTTCCTGCAGAAAATCACCGATGCCTATGCTGAAACCCCAGCTATTGCGAACCTGCTGTTGGCCCCTTACTTCAAGAAGATTGCCGACGATTACCAGCAGGCCCTGCGTGATGTGATCTCTTACGCTGTGCAGAACGGTATCCCAACGCCGACCTTCTCCGCGGCGATTGCCTACTACGACAGCTACCGCGCAGCGGTTCTGCCGGCTAACCTGATCCAGGCTCAGCGTGACTACTTCGGGGCGCATACCTATAAGCGTACCGATAAAGAAGGTGTGTTCCACACCGAATGGCTTGATTAATAGCCAGCCCACAGTAATCAAAAAGGCCGCGTTAGCGGCCTTTTTTACATCTGTTCCCGGGCTTATTTATGCCGGGCCCGTAAATTCTCAATCACCGTACTCAAGTCCAAATCCTGATCCTGCAGCAACACCAGCAGGTGATACATCAAATCAGAAGCTTCGTTGGTCAGTTCGTGACGATCGTTCACGGTTGCTGCCAGCGCGGTTTCCACGCCTTCTTCGCCCACTTTTTGCGCAATACGCTTGGTGCCGCTGGCGTACAGTTTGGCGGTATAGGAACTGGCGGGATCGGCAGTTTTCCGCGAGGCCAGCAACTGTTCAAGTTCAAACAGGAAAAGCCAGTCGTGGTGAGTATCCCCAAAGCAGCTTGAGGTGCCGAGGTGGCAAGTTGGGCCGATGGGGTTCACCAGCACCAGCAGCGTGTCGTTATCGCAGTCTGGCGCAATACGCACCACGTTCAGGAAATGGCCTGACGTTTCACCTTTAGTCCACAGGCGCTGTTTGGTGCGCGAGAAGAAGGTCACTTTGCCGCTTTCCTGGGTTTTTGCCAGCGCGTCCTGGTTCATATAGCCGAGCATCAGGACTTCACCGGACACCGCGTGCTGAACGATAACCGGCATCAGGCCATCGGTTTTTTCCCAGTCCAGCTGGGCTAGCTGTTGTTCTGTTAACACACTCGAATCTCCACGCCTTGCT
Source organism: Cedecea sp. B1(4) (assembly GCF_059414925.1). NCBI lineage: Bacteria > Pseudomonadati > Pseudomonadota > Gammaproteobacteria > Enterobacterales > Enterobacteriaceae > Cedecea > Cedecea sp. B1(4). The sequence continues at coordinate 622,865 of NZ_JCAHMZ010000004.1, forward strand.
GAACCAGAAACGCCTTCAGTTCACCAATATTGATAATTTGCTTATGGAACACGGAAGCTGCCAGAGCGCCGTCAACGTCCGCATCGCGGAAGGCCTCATGGAAGTGTTCCATGGTGCCTGCGCCACCGGAGGCGATAAGCGGCACGTGGCACACTTCACGCACTTTCTTCAGTTGCGTCAGATCATAGCCGTTACGCACGCCATCCTGGTTCATCATATTCAGGACGATTTCCCCGGCGCCGCGCTTCTGCACTTCCTGCACCCAATCCAGCGTTTCCCACTTTGTTACGCGGGTACGGCTTTCATCGCCGGTGTACTGATTCACGTGGTATTTGCCTGTTTCAGCGTCAAACCAGGTATCAATGCCGACCACGATGCACTGCACGCCGAAGCGATCCGCCAGGCGAGTGATAAGCTCAGGATCGGCCAGAGCAGGGGAGTTAATGGAAATCTTATCCGCCCCGAAAGACAGGATCTGCGCGGCATCCTCCACGGATTTAATCCCGCCCGCCACGCAGAAAGGAATATCGATCACTTCCGCCACGCGGGTCACCCAGCTTTTGTCTACCACGCGGCCATCGCTCGAGGCGGTGATATCATAAAACACCAGTTCGTCTGCGCCTTCCTGAGCATAGCGCTGCGCCAGCGGCACGATGTCGCCGATGATTTCGTGATTACGGAATTGCACGCCTTTGACCACCTGGCCGTCACGCACGTCCAGGCAAGGGATTATCCGTTTTGCCAGCATGAAATCGCCTCCTTCACGTTAAATTTACCTTCCAGAAGCGCACGCCCAACAATCACGCCTTTCACGCCGCTGCCGCGCAGGGCGGTAATATCATCCAGCCCGCCAATACCGCCTGAAGCCTGAAAGGCGACCTGCGGGAAGCGCGCACATACTTCCTGATAAAGCTCGACGTTTGAGCCTGCCAGCGTGCCATCGCGAGAGATGTCGGTGCACAGCACATGTTTCAGGCCAAACGGCAGGAACTCATCGACAAGCTGTTCCAGCGTGGTGCCGGAGGTTTCCTGCCAGCCGCTCACCGCGACCTGTTTGTTACCTTCGGCATCAATGCGCACGTCCAGCGCCAGCACCAGAGCATCGGCGCCAAAGCGTTTAAACCAGCGTTGGACCAGCGCCGGAGATTTCACCGCGGTGGAGCCAACCACCACGCGAGCGGCACCCGCATCCAGCAGGGCCTCAACGTCCTGCTCGGTACGCACACCGCCGCCAATCTGAACCGGCACGCTCACGCCAGCCAGCAGTTTTTGTAGCAGAGGAATTTGGCGGGCCGCTGGATCTTTAGCCCCGGTCAGGTCAACGAGGTGCAGCACTTCCGCACCCTGAGCCTGATAATCCTGTAAACGCGGAAGCGGATCGCTGCCGTAGTCACGCTGCTGGCCGTAATCTCCCTGATGGAGACGCACCACGTTGCCGTCAATTAAATCAAGAGCCGGAATGATCATCGTCTACATCTCCAGAAAGTTTTTCAGCAGCTGAGCCCCAGCCGCACCGGAACGTTCGGGGTGGAACTGAACGCCCCAGAAATTATCTTTTTGCACCGCCGCGGTGAAGGCTTCACCGTAGTTTGCCTGGGCGATGGTATTTTCACAGACCGGCATTGCGTAGCTGTGTACGAAGTAGAAGTACGCCCCGTCTTCAATGCCGCGGAACAGGCGATCGCCCGCTTTGGGGTAAACGCGATTCCAGCCCATGTGTGGCAGCGGCAGGCCGAAATCTTTCATCTGCAGCGCCGGCTGGTCAATGATGCCCAGCATATCCACGCCGTGGCTTTCGTCGCTGCGGCTGCCGAGAAGCTGCATTCCCAGGCAAATACCCAGCACGGGCTGAGTACAGGCTTTAATCAACTCCACCAAATCGCGCTCGATGATTTGGTTCATGGCCGCCTGTGCAGTACCTACGCCCGGCAGAAAAAGCTTATCGGCGCGCAGCACCACGTCTGGGTCACGGCTGACCAGCGGCTCATAGCCGTGGCGCTGAATGGCCGATTTCACCGAATGCAGGTTGGCGCAGCCCGTGTCGAGGATCACCACGTTCATCAGAGCACTCCTTTCGAGGAAGGGAGCGTATCGCCCTCTACGCGAATCGCCTGGCGCAGGGTGCGGCCAAAGACTTTAAACAGGCTCTCCACGCGGTGGTGATCGTTCTTGCCTTTGGTCTTCAGGTGCAGCGTCACGCCCATGGTGTAAGAGAGCGAGCGGAAGAAGTGTTCCACCATTTCGGTGCTGAGATCGCCCACGCGCTGGTAGTTGAACTCGGCTTTATATTCGAGGTGCGGGCGGCCGGAGATATCCAGCGCGCAGCGGGCGAGGCATTCGTCCATCGGAAGCACAAAGCCAAAGCGGGTGATGCCACGTTTGTCGCCCAGCGCCAGCTTCAGCGCTTCGCCCAGCGCCAGGCCGGTATCTTCCACGGTGTGGTGATCGTCGATGTATAAATCGCCTTTCACCGCGATCTCCATGCGGAAGCCGCCGTGGGTGCAGATCTGGTCCAGCATGTGATCAAAGAAACCGACGCCGGTGGCGATCTTGCTGCCGCCTTCACGATCCAGCCACACTTTCACGTCAATCTGCGTTTCTTTGGTGTTGCGCTCCACGTGGGCGTAGCGATCGCGCTTAGTGAGTTTCTCGGCGATTTGCTTCCAGTCCAGACCATCGCTGTTGTAGCGCAGCCCCTGAATGCCCATGTTTTCGGCCAGCTCAATGTCCGTGGCGCGGTCGCCAATCACGTAACTATTGGCTTTATCCAGCACGCCGTCCTGCAGGTAGCCAGTGACCAGCGCCAGCTTTGGCTTGCGGCAGTCGCAGTTGTCCGCCGGCAGGTGAGGGCAAATCAGCACCTCATCAAAAATGATGTCCTGCGAGGTCAGCACCTGCATCATCAGGTTGTGTGGGCCGTCGAAATCGGCCTGAGGGAAGCTGGCGGTACCCAGGCCGTCCTGGTTGGTTATCATCACCAGGCGGTAACCCGCCTTTTGCAGCTGCAGCAGAGCCGGGATCACCGCAGGCTCGAAGGCGAGTTTCTCCATGCGGTCGACCTGGTAATCGCTCGGTGGCTCGGAAATCAGGGTCCCGTCGCGGTCAATAAAAAGTACTTTCTGGCTCATTTGCTCTCCGTGGCCTGCAGGCCGGGTTGCTGACGCAGCGCCTCAATGGCGCGCTGGCACTCTTCTCGCGTGCCGATGCTGATGCGCAGGCAGCCGCTTAACGTCGGTTGTTTATTCTGGTCACGTAAGATAATGCCCTGATCCCACAGCGATTTAAAGACTGCGCTGGAGGCGGTCATTCTGGCGATGACGTAGTTGGTTTCGCTGTCGAAAACCTGCTCAACGCAAGGTACGCTTTTCAGCTCATTGATCAGATACTGGCGATTAAGTAGCACTTCGGCCACGCGCTCACGCATCGCGTTGATGCCCTGCGGGCTTAGCGCCTGGGCGGCGATGTCAGCTACCGGTGTTGAAAGCGGGTAAGGGGCGATGACTTTTAGCAGCAGGTTAATCACTTCCTCATTCGCCAGCGTAAATCCGCAGCGCAGGCCTGCAAGCGCAAATGCTTTGGAGAGCGTCCGCAGCACGACCAGGTTGGGATATTCCTGAAGCCAGCCTGCCAGCGTCGCCTGGGGGCAAAACTCGATATAGGCTTCATCGGCAACGACCAGCGCTTTATCGCGGGTCATTTCCAGCAGCGCGCGCAGATCCTGCGGATTAATCAACTGGCCGGTTGGGTTGTTTGGGCTGCAAACATAAACAACTTTTACGCCGTCGAGGTTCTCTGCAATCGCCGGAAGATCCAGTTGCCAGTTATCCAGCGTGGCCACGGTGCGACACTCTACGCCAAAGGTTTCGGCACTGACGGTGTACATGCCGTAGGTCGGCGGGCAATAGAGAATCGCGTCTTTGCCCGGTTCGCAGAACGCGCGAATCAGCAGCTCGATACCTTCATCCGCGCCGCGGCTCACCAAAACCTGCTCAGGCTTCACGCCTGCGTAGCTGGCATAGTTGGCGATTACCTGCTTTGGCTGGCACTCCGGGTAGCGGTTCAGCGTCTGCGCGGTTAACTGGAACTCTACCGGCGTCGGGTATTCGTTGGCGTTCAACCAGACGTCGCCGTTCCCACCGAGGCGGCGGGCAGACTGATATGGGGTCAGGGCGCGAACGTTGGCGCGGGCTAACTCTTCGAGGCTCATGCTTGCTCCTTCAGGGCGGCGACGCGGAGGGTAACGGCGTTTTTGTGGGCGGTCAGCTGCTCGGCGGCGGCCAGGGTTTCAATGGTTTTTGCCAGAGCAGCAAAACCCTGCGAAGACAGTTCCTGCACGGTCATGCGCTTCTGGAAGTCCGCCAGCCCGAGGCTTGAGCAGGTGGAGGTGTAACCGTAGGTCGGCAGGACGTGGTTTGTCCCGGAGGCATAATCCCCGGCGGATTCCGGCGACCAGTCGCCCAGAAATACCGAGCCTGCGCTGGTAATATCGTCCACCAGTTCACGGGCGTTGCGGGTCTGAATGATCAGATGCTCAGGGCCGTATTGGTTGGAAATCTCAATGCACTGCGCTAAATCACGGGCAACAATTAAGCGGCTGCTTTCCAGTGCTTTGCGCGCGGTTTCTGCGCGCGGCAGGGCAGCAAGCTGGCGCTCAACGGCATCGGCAACGGCCTGGGCCATGGTGCTGTCCGGGGTCAGCAGAACCACCTGAGAATCCGGGCCGTGTTCCGCCTGAGAAAGCAGGTCGGAGGCGACAAAGTCAGGCGTGGCGCCGCTGTCGGCGATCACCAGCACTTCCGATGGGCCAGCAGGCATATCAATGGCCGCGCCGTCGAGACGCTGGCTGACCTGGCGCTTTGCTTCGGTAACGAAGGCGTTGCCAGGCCCAAAAATCTTGTCCACTTTAGGAATGCTTTCCGTACCGAGCGCCAAAGCTGCGATAGCCTGGGCACCACCGACCTGAAACACTTCCTGCACGCCGCAGAGGTGGGCCGCGTAAAGGATCTCATCGGCAATCGGTGGCGGGGAGCAAAGCACCACTTTCTTGCAGCCCGCGATGCGGGCAGGCGTGGCCAGCATTAGCACGGTGGAGAACAGCGGGGCGGATCCACCTGGAATGTACAGGCCCACGGAGGCTACAGGGCGAGTCACCTGCTGGCAGCGCACGCCGGGCATGGTTTCCACATCCACCGGGGCAAGCTGCTGCGCGAGGTGGAATTTTTCGATGTTAGCGACGGCCACGGCCATCGCCTCTTTAATCTCGCTGCCGAGTCTCGCGACGGCTTCATCGATTTGCTGCTGAGTGACCTGCAGCTGCTTTACTTCAGCTTTATCGAACTTCGCGCTGTATTCACGCAGGGCGGCATCGCCATTGCTTTTAACGTTGTTCAGGATTTCCGCCACGGTGCGAGTGATGCTGTCCGAAGCGGAGATAGCCGGGCGCATTAGCAGCGCGCGTCGCGCGGCTTCGTCGCAGTCGTTCCAGTTAATCAGCGTGTTGAAGTTGCTCATCACATCACTCCATCATCTTCTCAATCGGCAGCACCAGAATGGAGCTGGCACCCAGCGCCTTCAGTTTTTCCATGGTTTCCCAGAACAGCGTTTCGCTGCTCACCATGTGCATCGCCACGCGCTGCTGATCGCCGGCCAGCGGCAGAATGGTCGGACGCTCGGCGCCCGGCAGCAGGGCAATCACTTCATCAAGGCGCTCGGTTGGCGCGTGCATCATGATGTATTTGGACTCGCGAGCCTGAATCACGCCCTGGATACGGGTCAGCAGTTTGTCGATCAGCTGCTGCTTGGCTGCCGGCATTTCGCCGTCACGCTGGATCAGGCAGGCTTTGGAGCGGTAGATAACTTCGACTTCACGCAGGCCGTTGGCTTCAAGGGTTGCGCCGGTAGACACCAGGTCGCAGATAGCATCGGCCAGACCGGCGCGTGGGGCCACTTCCACCGAGCCGTTCAGCAGGCAGGATTTAAACTGCACGCCTTTCTGGTCGAGGTAGCGCTTCAGCAGGTGCGGGTACGAGGTCGCAATGCGTTTGTTGTTGAGGCTGGCCGGACCATCCCACGGCTCGTCCACGGCGGTGGCCAACGACAGGCGGCAGCCGCCAAAGTCCAGGCGACGCAGCGTGTAATAACGCGGATCTTCTCCCTGGGCGCGGCGCGTCAGCAGCTCTTCTTCGAGCACGTTTTCACCGATGATACCGAGGTCCACGACGCCGTCCATCACCAGCCCTGGAATGTCGTCGTCACGCACGCGCAGGATGTCGATGGGCATGTTTTCGGCCAGCGCGATCAGGCGTTGGGTGTGCAGGTTAATTTTTATGCCGCAGCGGGCGAGTAATTCGCGTGAATCATCGCTAAGACGGCCAGATTTCTGCATAGCTATGCGTAAACGGTTGTTGTCGGTCATCGGTAGTTACCCCTTATCAATTCCTGTCTGACGCCCAATAAAAAAGCCCCCGGAAGATATCTTCCGGGGGCTTTTTCTCGCGTTCACGCACCACTGGAAGATCTTTTCGTCTCCCAGCACCAATCGCCTGAAAGACTAGTCAGGGTGATGG